>NZ_JBITHL010000001.1:0-1151233 GCF_044457965.1 Streptomyces sp. NPDC050509
CGCCGGCCACCCCCCCCCCCCCGGACACAACCCCTTCGGGCGGGGGGCGGGCGGGGGGGCCGGGCGGGGCCCGGGCCCGGCGGCCGGGGGGGGGGGGGGGGCCGGGCGCGGCGCCCCCCCCCACCGCTCCGTACGAGGGGTGAAGTGCGGTCAGACCCCCCGGCCGGTTCCGCCGGCGCCGGTCCCCGCGGCCTTCTTGATCCCCTGGGTGATCTCGTCCATGACGGACAGCCCGGGCGCCTTGTCATGGACGTCGAAGCCGGAGCGGACCACGACCAGCAGGTCCGGCGAGGACGGGGAGGGGAAGGCCAGCGACTGCACGTAGCCGTCGTCGCCCTTGCTCGTGACCACCTTCCACCGCACCACATAGCCCTTCTGCCCGGCGACGGTGACCGCCTCCGACCTGAGCTGCTCGTGCGAGGAGATCTTGCCGTAGGTCGTACCGCCGTACGACTCCTTGGCGTTGGTGTCGATGTCCTGCTCGGCCGCCGCCTTGGCCGTGGTGGCGGTGATCTTCAGCGCGACCGCGGGAACGGAGAACACACCGCCCCGTACGCAGGACTGCGAGGTGTCCCCGGGGCAGTCGTACTTCCCGGTGGTCACCCCGGCGCCGACCGGTCCTGACTCGCCGGTCCAGCCGTCCGGTACGGGGATGCTGATGCCGCTGGCGCCGTCGGTGGCGTAGCCGTCCTCGGTCTGCGGCTGCCCGGGCGCGCCGCTCTCGCCGCCGCCCGATCCGCCCGATCCGCCCGACCCGCCAGGACCGTCGGGGGCCGGGGAGCCCTGCCCCGGCAGGGAGGGTGCGGTGGACGGCGCGGAGCCGGAGCCTGCCCTGCCCGCGGCGTCGTCGGTTCCGCCGTCGCGTCCGAGCACGTAGAAGCCGCCCGCGATGGCCAGTGCCACGACCGCGGCGGTCGCCCCGAGTGCGATCCGCCGCCCGTTGTTGCGCGGTACCGGTGGAGGTGCCAGGGGGTAGGGCGGTGCGGCCGGTGGGTCCCACTGGCCGGTGGGCGTGGCGCGGAGTTCGTCGGTCCACGCGGACCCGTCCCACCATCGTTCCTGGCGCGGACCGTCACCTGTGTGCCCCGGATCGGGATGCCAGCCGGGCGGCGTCGAATAAGTCACGACCCTCAGCTTAGGCATATTGTCTGAAAGGCTGGTGAGAGGCCCATGAGAATCGGCCCTCTCACCCGGCCCCCGGGGCCCGGCTGTCCGCCCGGTCCGGCCCGTTCCGTCCCGGAACGATGCCGCGAACCACTCCCAGGGACACCAGATCCTGGGGCCTCAGCCGGAGTTGGTCCGCCGTCGCGCGAGTGTGCCCGGGATCCCGTTTGAGGATGGCGGTGGCGAGTTCGGGTGCGATGACGGAGAAGTAACTGTCCGGTGTGGCCCAGGTGTTGTCCGGGGCCGACAGGGCGAGCGCGCCGCCCGAGCCGCCCTCGCCGATCAGCAGGGTGGTGACGGGGACCCGGGCGGTGGCCACGGCCGCGAAGAGGTCCGCGATGGCGGCGCCCGCCCCCGCGCGCTCCGCCCGCGCGTCGTTGGCCGCGCCCGGGGTGTCCACCAGGGTCAGGACGGGGACGCCCAGCCGTTCCGCGAGCCGGATCAGCCGGGCGGCCGTACGGTATCCGGCCGGGAGCGTGGCGGTGCCGCACTGCGCGGCGTAGGCGACCGTCCGCCCCTCCCGGCGGCCGAAACCGCAGAGCATTCCGGGGTCCGTACCGCCGCAGCGGTCGCCGCGGATCTCCTCCCTGTGGTCGAAGTAGGCGTCCAAGTAGGCGGCGGCGCGCGGCCGTTCGGGCGACCTGGCCGCCAGGACCGCGTCCCATCCGGTGGCGGCGGAAGGGGCGTCACCGAGCGCGGCGGGCGGCGGCGCCGCGCCGTCGGCCCACCCACCGGCCGTCTCCGTCGCGCCTCCGGTGAGCAGCGCCAGCCAGCGTCCGACCGCCGCGCCCAGTCCGTCCTCGTCCACCACCGCGTCGATCTGGCCGGCGGCGAGCTGGGCCTCGGCGGTGTACGCGTACGGATCGGCGTCCGCCGGGCGCACCCGTGACCCCGCGAAGCCGATCTGGGCGCCGGGCAGCGCGAGGACGACATCGGCGCCCGCGCCCAGGGTGGCCCAGCCGCCGCCGGTCGTCGGGTCGCGCACCACCGCGAGCTGGGCGAGCCCGGCGGCCCGGGTGAGCGCACAGTGGCGTGCCACGCGCTGGAGTTGGAGCAGCGCGCGCATGCCCTCCTGCATCCGGCTGCCGCCGGTCGCGATCAGTGAGACGACCGGCAGCCGCCGCTCGCGCGCGTGGCGGTACGCGGCCTCCAGCCGGTCGCCGGTGCGCTCGCCGAGGGATCCGCCGAGGAAGCCGAACTCGAAGGAGATGACGACCGCTTCGGTGGCGCCGATCCGGCCGGTGCCGCAGACGACGGACTCCCGCTCGCCGGTACGCTCCGCCGCGCGGGCCCGCGCGGCGTCGTACCCCTCCCAGCCGAGCGGCCCGTCCGGCGGGAACGCGCCCTCGGGCGGGGGAAGTTCGGTGAACGATCCGGCGTCCGCGCCGACGACCGCCGCGATCGCCGCCCGCGCGCCGCGCGGCTCAGCCATGGAGCGCCCGCTTCATGATCTTCCCCATGTCGTTGCGCGGCAGCGCCTCCAGGTAGCGCACGGTGCGCGGGCGCTTGTGCGCGGCGAGCTGCCCGGCGACATGGTCGGCCAACTCCTTCTCCGTCGGCGGGGTTTCGGGGCGCGCGGGCACGATCCAGGCGACGATCCGCTCGCCGAGGTCCGGGTCGGGCTCGCCGGTGACGGCGGCCTCCCGTACCCCGGGATGCTCCAGCAGGACGTTCTCGATCTCGCCCGCGCCGATCTTGTAACCGCCGCTCTTGATCAGGTCGGTGGCCTTGCGGCCGACGATGCGGACATAGCCGTCGGGGTCCCTGATCGCCATGTCGCCGGTGCGGAACCAGCCGTCGGTGAAGGCCGCTTCGGTCGCGCCGGGGCGGTTCAGGTACTCCGTGAAGAGGTTCGGGCCGCGGACCTGGATCTCGCCGACGCTCTCGCCGTCGTACGCCGCGATGGCGGCGCCCGCCTCGTCGACCAGCCGCAGTTCGACGCCGCGCAGCGGGACGCCGACCGTACCGGCGCGCGGTTCGCCGTCCGCGCGGACGCTGGTGTTCATCAGGGTCTCCGTCATGCCGTACCGCTCGACGACCCGGCGGCCGGTCGCCGCGGCGATCCGCCGGTGGTCGTGGACGGGCAGCGCCGCCGAGCCCGACACCAGCAGCCGCGCGCCGGCCAGCGCCTCGGCGAGCGCGGGGTCGTCGGCGAGCGCCTCGGCGATGCGGTGGTACATCGTGGGCACGCCGAACAGCATGGTGGCGCCCGAGGAGAGCTCCCGGGTGACGCCCGCGGTGTCGAACCGTCCGAGGTGGGTCACGGAGCCGCCCCGGCGCAGCGGGCCGAGGATGCCGAGGATCAGTCCGTGGACGTGGAACAGGGGCAGCGCGTGGACCAGTACGTCGTCGGCGGTCCACTGCCAGGCGTCCTCCAGCGCGTCGAGGGTGGCGGTGAGGGCGCGGCGGGGCAGGACGGCGCCCTTGGGCGGCCCGGTGGTGCCCGAGGTGTAGACGATCAGCGCGGGGGCCTCCGGCGAGGGTTCGGGGAGGGTCCCGGTCGCGTCCCCCCTCCCGTCCTGCGGCGCGTCCGCGGTGGCGTCGACGCGGGCCAGTGCGGCGAGCGCGGGCGGCAGCGCGACGCCGGGCTCAGCAAGGACGAGGGTGGGGGCGCTGTCCGCGACGATGTGGGCGAGTTCCTTCTCGCCGCTCCTGGGGTTGACGGGGACGACCGTAACCCCGGCCAGCAGCGCCGCCACCACCCCCACCGCCGTGCCGAGGGTGGGGGTGGCCCAGACCGCGACCCGCCGCTCGCCGGTGAGCCGGCGGGCCAGGGAGCCGGCCGCGTCGGCCAGTTCGGCATGGGTGAGGGTGCGGTCGCCGAACCGGAGCGCGGGGCGCTGCGAGCGGGCGGCCAGGGCCGGGAAGAGAGGGGACACGCGTCGTTCTCCTTGCTGTGGACGGGTCTGACCGGTCATCCGAAGCCTGGCACCACCAGCAGCAGCCAGACAGCGGCGGGTACCACCGCCACCACGATCCCTCCGTAGACCATGAGCTGCCGGAAGAAACGCTCACGGTCGACATCGGGCGCGGCGGCCAGCACCAGGGCGCCGTTGGTGGAGAAGGGGCTGACGTCGACGACGGTCGCCGAGATGGCGAGCGCCGTGATCATGCCGATCGCGCCGATCTCGCCCTGGGCGAGGAAGGGCACGGCGAGCGGGATGAGCGCGCCCATGATGCCGACGGAGGAGGCGAACGCGGAGACGATCGCGCCGATGTAGCAGAGCAGTACGGCGGCGAGGAGCGGTATGCCGATACCGCCGACGGCGTTGCCCGCGTAGTCGATCGTGCCCATCTCCTCCATGACACCGACGTACGTGAGGACGCCGCAGATCAGCAGCACGGTCGGCCAGGCGATCTCCCCGACGGCCTTGCGGCTGGTGTCGGGCCAGCAGGCGCTGAGGAGGACGGCGAGGGTGATGGCGCAGAGTCCGGCGTCGAGATCGAAGGCGAGGACGGCGACGACGAGCGCCACCAGGGCCGCGAGCGTGGCCGTACGGGCGGGGGTGAGCCGTGAACCCGCCTCTCCCGCACGCTCCTTGCCGTCCGTGCCTTCCTTGTCCTGCGCGCCGCCCGAGTCCGGCTCGGGCTGGGTACCGCGCAGCGCGAGCCCGCCGCAGCAGACGAAGACGATCCCGGCGATGACGAGATTGGCCGCGAGCGAGGCGAGGAAGAGGGTGAGCGGGCTGCCCGGGAGCTTCTCGCGCTCGACGATGCCGTTGACGATCGTTCCGTAGATGCTGATCGGCGAGAATCCGCCGCCCTGGGCCCCGTGCACGACCATGGCGCCCATGAGCAGGGGGCTGATGCCGTAGCGCGCGGCGAAGCTCAGCGCGATCGGCGCGACGATCGCGACGGCCGCCGGGGAGACGGCTCCGATCGCGGTCAGCAGGGCGGTGATCGCGAACATCACCCACGGGATCAGGGCGATCCTCCCGCGTACCAGCCGGATCGCGGCATGGACGAGCCAGTCCGTGGTGCCGTTGGCGCGGGCGATCGCGAAGAGGTACGTGACGCCGACGAGCACGACGAAGAGATCGCCGGGGAAGCCGGCGAAGATGCCCTTCGCGTCGAGACCGGCGACGAGTTCCCCGACGCCGAACGCGGCGGCGAAGGCGAGCGCTCCCATGTTGATGGACCGGGTGGTGGCGATCACGAAGACCACCACCAGCACAAGAATCGAGATCAGTTCGGCGGACATGGCGCGGGCTCCCGTCCCTGGGTCCCTCGATACGGAGGGGAAGGGGTCGACGACCGACTGGCGGGCAGGCCAAGGGGGTCGAGCGGCTGATTGGACCACTGGCCAAGTGGCTGGACCACATTGGCCGTCGACCGGGACGGGCGTCAAGGGATCGGACAGGAATTGGCTCAGCCACTTGACCGCCCAGTGTTAGGCTGGCGCGCCAGGGGACCGGGAGGGGCGTGGCGGATGTCCGACGAACGAGGGGCCCTGCGGCCGATGGCCCGGCCACGCCTGTACGAGCAGGTCCTCGACCGGCTGCGCAGCTATGTCACCGAGGGGCGGCTCGGCTCGGGCGACCGACTGCCGCCCGAACGCGAACTGGCGCAGCGGCTCGGCGTCAGCCGCGCCTCCGTCAAGCAGGCGATCGTGGTCCTGGAGGTCCAGGGGCTGGTCGAGGTGCGGCACGGCGGCGGCACGTATCTGCGCAAGGACAGTCTCGACCCGGAGCCGGTCGAGCGGCTGGTGGAGCGCAGGCGCCGGCTCCCCGACGTGCTGGAGGCCCGCGAGGCCCTGGAGACCAAGCTCGCCGAACTCGCCGCCGAGCGGCACACCTCGCCGGATCTGGCCGCGCTGCACGACGCGCTGGGGCACATGGAGGCGGAGATCGCGGCGGGCGGCCACGGCGCCGAGGGCGACCGTCTCTTCCACGCCGCGGTGACGGCCGCCGCGCACAGCACCCTGCTCGCGGAGTTCATGCGTTCCATCTCCGAGCAGATCACGGAGAGCCGCCATGAGTCCCTGCGCCAGCCCGGCCGCCCCGCGCGGTCGCTGGCGCAGCACCGCGCGATCCTTGAGGCGATCGAGGGCCGGCGGGGCAAGGCGGCCGCCGCCGCGATGCGCCGCCATGTGCGGACGGTGGCGAAGGTGCGCCTGCTGGACTGGAATCCGGAGGACGGCGCCTGACACCGCCGCCCGGCGCGCGGCGGGGCCGGTTCCTCGGGTGCGTACGCCCGCGGAACCGGCCCCGCGTCCGGGTCAGTTGAGGGTGTCGGGGTCCGGGCCCGTGCGCATGCCGCGGTCGAGCGCGGTCAGCGCGTCGAGGTCGTCGGCGGACAGTTCGAAGCCGAGGACGTCGAAGTTCTCCCGGATCCGCGCGGGGGTGGCGGACTTGGGGATCACGATGTTCCCGATCTGGAGGTGCCAGCGCAGCACCACCTGGGCGGGTGTCCTGCCCAGACGCCGGGCGATCTCCGTGATCGTCGCGTCCTTGAGCAGCGCGCCCTGCGCCAGCGGGCTCCAGGCCTCGGTCGCGATGTCGTGCTGGGCGTGGAAGTCGCGCAGTACGGCCTGCTGCAGGCCGGGGTGCAGTTCGATCTGGTTCACGGCGGGAACGATCCCCGTCTCGTCCAGCAGCCGCTGGAGGTGGGCGGGCTGGAAGTTGGACACGCCGATGGCGCGGGTCCTGCCGTCCACCAGCAGCTTCTCCAGCGCGCGCCAGGTGTCGACGTAGCGGTCGCGCTCGGGGGTGGGCCAGTGGATGAGGTACAGGTCCACCCGGTCGAGGCCGAGCTTGGCCAGACTCGTGTCGAAGGCGGTGAGGGCCGCGTCGTACCCCTGGTCGTCGTTCCAGAGCTTGGTGGTGACGAACAGCTCGTCGCGCGGCACCCCCGAGGAGGCGAGCGCGCGGCCGACACCGGGCTCGTTGCCGTAGACGGCGGCCGTGTCGACGGAGCGGTAGCCCGTTTCCAGTGCGGCGAGGACCGCGTCGGTGGTCTGTGCGTCGTCGACCTGGAAGACACCGAAGCCGAGCTGCGGGATCTTGACGCCGTTGTTGAGGACGACGTGGGGGACGGAGGTCATGGTGTTTCCTTTTCTTCCGGTCCGGTCCGCCGGACCGGCCTGTCGGGTGTGGTTCTCCGGAGAGGCGGAGAAAGGGGAGGGAACGGACACACCGGCTCTCAACGTACCGACGACGTCACCGTCTCGCGCTGCGAGCGGTCGGCAGCCGGCGTACGGCGCTCCAGCGCCGCCGAGACGACGGCGAGGACGAGCGCGGAGGCGGCCAGCGCGGCGCCCACCCAGTTCGGGGCGGTGTAGCCGTGTCCGGCGGCGATGACGAGTCCCCCGAGCCACGCGGCCAGCGCGTTGCCCAGGTTGAACGCGCCGATGTTGACGGCGGACGCCAGGGTCGGGGCGGCGGACGCCTGGTCGAGGACGCGCTTCTGGAGCGGGGGTACGGTCGCGAAGCCGAGGGCCCCGATCAGCACGAGCGTCACGGCGGCCGTGACCTTGTTGTGGGCCGTGAGGGTGAACAGCGCCAGGACGACGGAGAGCGCGCCGAGGGAGACCTGGAGCAGCGGCATCAGCCGGCGGTCGGCCAGCCGGCCGCCGATCAGGTTGCCGCCGACCATGCCGAGGCCGAAGAGCGCCAGCAGCCAGGTGACGGACGTGTCCGCGAATCCGGCGGCCCGGGTCATCATCGGGGTGATGTAGGTGATCGCGGCGAAGACCCCGCCGAAGCCCAGCACGGTCATCGCCATGGCGAGGAGCACCTGTACGTTACGGAAGGCGGCGAGTTCGTGGCGCAGCCGTACCCCCTCGGCCCTGGGCTGCTCCGGTACGAACCGGGCGATGCCCGCGAGTCCCAGCACCCCGAGCCCCGCGACGGCGAGGAAGGTGACCCGCCAGCCCGCGTGCTGGCCGATGAAGGTGCCGAGGGGTACGCCGACGACATTGGCGACGGTCAGCCCCGTGAACATCATCGCGATGGCGCCGGCCTTCCTGCTCGGAGCGACCATGTTCGCGGCGACGACGGAGCCGATCCCGAAGAACGCCCCGTGGGCGAGTGAGGCGACGACCCGGCCCGTGAGCATCACCCCGAAGGTGGGGGCGAGCGCGGAGAGCGTGTTGCCCGCGACGAAGAGCCCCATCAGCAGCATCAGCATCCGCTTGCGGGGGATCCGGGTGCCGAGGACGGTCATCAGCGGCGCGCCCACGACCACCCCGAGCGCGTAGCCGCTGACCAGGAACCCGGCGGTGGGGATCGGCACGCCGTAGGCGTCGGCCACCTCGGGGAGCAGCCCCATGATCACGAACTCGGTGGTCCCGATCCCGAATGCGCCGACGGCCAGCGCGAGGAGCGCGAGTGGCATGGATGTCACCTTTCCGGACGACGGCCCGAACGATTGCGTGAGCTTCTTACAAGCGTTGACAATACTTGCAGACGCCGACTACTTGCAAACGCGCTCTATTGCAGAGGTGTCCTATCCTGGAGTCCTCGACCCGTACGCAGGAGGAAGCCATGACCGCCACGGACACCGCGCTCACCGGGCTCGCCCAGGGCTGGTGCGCGCTCTCCCTGCTGCACGGCAGGATCGAGGCGCACATCGAGCGGGCGCTCCAGACGGGGCACGATCTCAGCGTCCGGGAGTACTCCCTGCTGGACGTCCTCAGCCGCCAGCACGACGGCGAGGGCGGTCATCTCCAGATGAAGCAGGTCGCCGAGGCCGTCGTCCTCAGCCAGAGCGCGACCACCCGGCTGGTCACCCGGCTGGAGGACCGGGGGCTGCTCACGCGCTACCTCTGCCCGACCGACCGGCGCGGCATCTACACCAATGTGAGCGAGGCGGGACTGCGGCTGCTCGCCGAGGCACGCCCCACCAACGACACCGCGCTGCGCGAGGCCCTGGACGAGGCGGCGAAGAACCCCGAACTGGCCCCTCTCGTGCGGGCCGTCACCTCGCGCGGCGCCGCCGTCTGACACACGAAGAGCCGGGCGGGAGACCCTGTTCGGGCCTCCCGCCCGGCTCTTGGCCGACGGTCCTGCGCGTCGGGCTCCTCCCGAGCGGATACGGGCGGATACCGGGTGGATATCGAGTGGATACGGGCGGATACGGTCAGCCGCGCCGGGCGGCGCCGTCCTTGCCATAGCGGCGCTCGAAGCGCTCCACCCGGCCCGCGGTGTCCACCACACGGCCGGTGCCGGTGTAGAAGGGATGGCTCGCGGAGGAGATCTCCACGTCGATGACGGGGTACGTGTTCCCGTCCTCCCACTCGACACGCCGCTCCGACTCCGCGGTGGAGCGCGTCAGGAAGGCCACTCCCCCGGCGCGATCCCGGAAGACGACCGGACGGGAGACGGGGTGGATACGAGGCTTCATGCGGGATTCCTTCCTCGGTGGTCCTGGACGCTCACGCCGGACACGGAACTGGATGTCATGTCCGTCAAGCGGCACACCGGTGTAACGCGACGACCACCGGCGGCATTCCCGCCGGGTCACCGGGGCGGGAACACGAGACACTGGGCCCGACGGAATGCGATCACGGCCCGCCGGGTTCTTCCCTTCGGATCCGCGCGGCCACCACGGCGCGAGCGCGGCGAACAGGAAGGTGGGCGTCAGCCATGGGCGAGTTGATCCTGGTACGGCACGGGGAGACCGCCTGGTCCCTGTCCGGTCAGCACACCAGCTACACCGATCTGCCGATGACCGGGCACGGCGAGGACGAGGCCCGTTCGCTGGCGCCGCTGCTGCGCGAGCGCCGGATCGGCGTCACGTTCGTCAGCCCCATGGCCCGCGCGCGGCGCACCGCCGAGCTGGCCGGTCTCGCCCCGTACCGGGTGGAACCGGATCTGCGGGAGTGGAACTACGGAGGGTACGAGGGCATCGCGACCGTCGAGATCCACCGCACGCGCCCCGACTGGGACCTGTGGACCGACGGTGTCGTCCCCGGCCCCGCCGATCAGCCCGGCGAGGGCCCCGGCGAGGTGGGGCACCGCGCCGACCGCGTCCTCACCGAGGCGCTGGCGGCGCTGGACTCGGCGGACGGGGCGGATGTCGCGCTCGTCGCGCACGGGCACTTCCTGCGTGTGCTGACCGCGCGCTACCTCGGGCTGGCGCCCGCGGCCGGCGCGCTGTTCCGGCTCGCGACCGGTACCGTCTCGCGGCTGGGCACCGAGCACGACCGCCCGGTGATCACCGCCTGGAACCTCGCCCTGCCCGGGGGCGGGGACACCACGGCGCCGCACACGCGGGAGGCCGCCGCCTGACCCGGTCCCGGTGGGGGCACAGCCGACTGCGGCCCCGTACAACGCGGCGGGCGCCGGCCCGGTGGAGGTGAGTCCACCGGGCCGGCGCCCTGTTCCCCGGTTCAGGAGGGAAGGATGTTCTCCGCCTGCGGGCCCTTCTGGCCCTGCGTGACGTCGAAGGTGACCTTCTGGCCCTCCTGCAGCTCACGGAAGCCGGAGGTCGCGATGTTCGAGTAGTGCGCGAACACGTCCGGACCGCCGCCGTCCTGGGCGATGAAGCCGAAACCCTTTTCCGAGTTGAACCACTTCACTGTTCCACTGGCCATGATGAGTCTCCAATTCAAGGGACGCATGGTTCCCGCACGGTACGGGAACCGGAGGTGATCGCCTTGGTCCTTAGAGACGCTGAACAGCACAAACGCCCGTGACGGCACGTCACGGGCGAGCGGTACTTCGGAACCACGACAGCTTGATCAAGACGCTACAGGGCGCGACGCGATACAGCCACAGAAACGACCAACTCTTGCGTCCGCGCCGCGCGATCGGACCGCGTTCGGCCCACAATCACCCTTTCGCCCCTACCAGCGTCCGTGGACCGAGGCGCGCAGACGGCGGTCGTACAGCTCCCGTACCGCGTCCAGGGTGGCGGGCGGCAGGGGCTCCTGCGCACCGGCCGCCGCGTTGGCGCGGACCTGCTCGACGGAGCGGGCGCCGGGGATCACGCTGGTGACCCCGGGCTGCTGGGCGATCCAGCGCAGCGCGGTCTGCGCGGGCGTCACGCCCTCGGGCGCCAGCCCGGCGAACTCGACCGCGGCGGCCAGCCCCGTCCCGTAGTCGACGCCCGAGAACGTCTCGCCCTGGTCGAACGCCTCGCCGTGCCGGTTGTACGCACGGTGGTCGTCGGCGGCGAAGACCGTGTCCTTCGTGTACCGGCCGGAGAGCAGCCCCGAGGCGAGCGGCACCCGCGCGATGATCGCGGCACCCGCCGCGCGGGCGGCCGGCACGACCTCCTCCAGCGGCTTGGTCCTGAACGGGTTGAGGATGATCTGCACACCCGCGACACCGGGACGCGCGAGGGCGGTGAGCGCCTCGGCGCAGGTCTCGACACTCACGCCGTACGCCGCGATCCGCCCCTCCCCGACCAGGGTGTCGAGCGCGTCGAAGACCTCGTCGGACGCGTACACGGGCGTGGGCGGGCAGTGGAGCTGTACGTAGTCCAGCGTGTCGACCCCGAGGTTCGCGCGCGAACGGTCGTTCCAGGCGCGGAAGTTCGCCAGGGTGTAGTTCTCGGGACGCTGCTCGGCGCGCCGCCCCATCTTGGTCGCGACGAACACCCCGGCGTCGGGGCGGTCCTTCAGGTAGCGGCCGATGAGCCGCTCACTGCGCCCGTCGCCGTACACGTCCGCCGTGTCGAAGAACGTGACACCCGACTCGACGGCCGCGTCCAGGACGGCGAAGGCGTCCGATTCGGCCACCTCGCCCCAGTCCGCGCCGAGTTGCCACGTACCGAGTCCGACGGCGGAGACGACCCGCCCTGCCCTGTCCCACGCGCGCTGCTCCATACGGATCATGCTACGGCGTCACGAAGCGGATAATAATTTTGCGGACCGTGCATTTTTGCATACCCTGCACGATGTGCAGAGTGAAGGTGCGGCGCCCGGTCTCCGTGAGCGCAAGAAGCAGGCCACCCGGACGGCGTTGTCGGAGGCCGCCGTGCGGCTCGCGGCCGTACACGGGGCGGAGAACGTCACCGTGGAGGCGATCAGCGAAGCCGCCGGGGTCTCCCCGCGTACGTTCTTCAACTACTTCGACAGTCATGACGACGCGTTCGTCATGATCGACCGCACCGTGGGAGAACGGGTACGGCGCGCGGTGCGCGACGCGCCCGCCGGGCTGACCGCCATAGAAGTGGTGCGCGAGGCGCTGGCCACCGAACTGACCCAGGTGGAGGAGAGCCAGGAGATCTGGGCCCTGCGGAGCACGGTGCTGCACCGCTCGCCCCATCTGCTGCTGCGCGGCATGGGCGCCCATGTCGCCGAGGAGTACCAACTGGCGCGGACGATCGCCGAACGGCTCGGCTCACCGCCCGCTCCGGAGCCGGACACCCCCGAGGCACCCGGCACCGGGAAGACACCGGCCCCGCCCGAATCCTGCGGCAAGGGCCCGGACACCTCGCACCTCGGCCTCTACCCCCGGCTGCTCGCCGCGGTCGCCACCACGGCCGTACGGGTCGCCATCGAATACTGGTGCGCCCAGGGCGACTCGGACTCCTTTCCCGACACCTTCCGGCGCGTCTTCGGCCATCTCGCCGACGGGCTGACCGAGCCGCCGGCCGCCGGCTGATCTCCAGACGCACATGCCTCGAACCGAATGAACACGAAGAAGGACACCGTGAGTGCTACAGAGGCGCCGGAGCAGGCGCCGACCTCCATGACCAACCGTCAGATACTCCAGGCCATGTCCGGTCTGATGGCCGGGATGTTCGTCGCGATCCTGGCCGGCACGGTGGTGGCGAACGCCCTGCCCCGGATCATCGCCGACCTGCACGGCAGCCAGTCCTCCTACACGTGGGTGGTCACCTCCGAGCTGCTCGCCATGACGGCGACCGTGCCCCTGTGGGGCAAGCTCTCCGACCTCTACAACAAGAAGCTGCTGCTCCAGCTCTCGCTCGCGCTGTTCGTCGTCGGCTCGCTGCTGGCCGGCTTCTCGCAGGGCGTCGGCCTGCTCATCTTCAGCCGGGTCGTCCAGGGCATCGGCGCGGGCGGTCTGACCGCCCTCGCCCAGATCGTGATGGCCGCGGTCATCCCGCCGCGCCGCCTCGGCAAGTACGCGGGCATCTTCGGCGCGGTCTTCGCCGTCGGTACGGTCGCCGGGCCGTTGGTCGGCGGTGTCATGGTGGACACCTCGTGGCTCGGCTGGCGCTGGTGTTTCTTCATCGGGGTGCCGTTCGCGCTGGCCGCGATCCTGATACTGCAGCGCACACTGAAGCTGCCCACCGTCCGCCGCGAGGTGAAGATCGACTACCTGGGCGCGTTCCTGATCGTCGCGGGCGTCAGCGCGCTGCTCATCTGGACCTCCCTGGCGGGCAACAACTTCGACTGGATGTCCTGGCAGACCTTCGCCCTCACCGGTACGGGTGTGCTGCTGCTGGTGGCCGCGGTCTTCGTGGAGGCCCGGGTCCCCGAGCCGGTCATCCCGCTGGACATCTTCCGCAACCGCACCGTCACCCTGACCACGGTCGCCAGCCTGCTGGTCGGCGTCGCCATGTTCGGCGGCACGGTCTTCCTCTCCCAGTACTTCCAGATATCCCTGGGCAAGACCCCGACCGTCGCCGGTCTGATGGGTCTGCCGATGATCCTCGGACTGCTGGTGTCGTCCACCGTCGCCGGACAGGTCATCAGCGCCACCGGCAAGTGGAAGGTCTATCTGATCGCGGGCGCCGCGATCATGACGGCCGGTCTGGGGATGCTGGCCACCATCGACGCCGACACGGGCTTCGGACTGCTCAGCCTCTACATGGCCGTCCTGGGCGTCGGCGTCGGCCTGCTGATGCAGAACCTGGTCCTGGTGGCGCAGAACGATGTGCCGGCCTCGGAGCTGGGCGCGGCCACGTCCGTCCTGTCGTTCTTCCGCAGCATGGGCGGCACGATCGGTACGAGCGTGCTGGGCGCCGTCCTGGCCAACCGGGTGGCGTCCGAGATGACCAAGAGCCTGGGCGGGAGCGGCCAGGCCGCGGCCGGCGGCTCGGGTGAGAGCGCCGTACCGGACATGACGAAGCTGCCCGCGCCCATGCGGGAGATCGTGGAGCACGCCTACGGCGTCGCGACGGCGGAACTCTTCCTCGTCGCCGCGCCGTTCGCCGCGCTCGCGCTGGTCGCGGTGGTCTTCATCAAGGAGAAGCCGCTCAAGACGACCAGCGGGATGGAGCGGCTCGCCGAGGAGGCCGAGGCCGGCAGGCAGGGCGGGGAGGGCGTCGAGAAGACCCCGGCCGCCCCGGTGAGCTGACCGGACTCCACCGCCCTCTGTACGGGGACGGGGGACGGGCGGGGAGAGATCCCCGCCCGTCCCCCGTCCTTTCGCGTCAGTGGGGCGCGGCGGCCAGGGCGCGGTCGCGCGGTACGCCCACCCCGAGGTTCTGGTGGATCTCGGCCGTGGCCGTCGAGCGGTTGAGGGTGATGTAGTGCAGGCCGGGGGCGCCCTCGGCGAGCAGCCGCTCGGCCATCACCGTGGCGTACTCGACGCCGATACGGTGGCCCTCCTCCGGCTGGTCCTTGGCCGCTTCGAGCCGTCCGGCCAGTTCGTCGGGGAAGCGCGCGTCGCTGAGCTCCGCGAAGCGGCGGATCTGCCGTACGTCCGTGGCGGGCATGATCTCCGGGATGATCGGCGTCGTGCAGCCGGCCGCCACGACCCGGTCGCGCAGCCGCAGATAGTCCTCGACGTGGAAGAACATCTGGGTGATGGCGTAGTCGGCGCCCGCCCGGCACTTGGCGACGAAGTGGCGGATGTCGCTCTCCCAGTCGGCGGAGCGCGGATGGCGCTCGGGGAAGGCGGCCACGCCCACCGTGAAGTCCCCCAGCTCCCTGATCAGGGTGACGAGTTCATCGGCGTGCGCGAAGCCCTCCGGGTGGGGCACCCAGGCGCCGCGCGGATCGCCGGGCGGGTCGCCGCGCAGGGCGAGTACGTCGCGGATCCCGGCGTCCGCGTACTGGCCGACGATGTGGCGCAGCTCGGCCACCGAGTGGCCGACGGCGGTGAGGTGGGCGACCGGGCGCAGTGTCGTCTCGGCGGCGATGCGCTTGGTGACCTCGACGGTCCGGTCGCGCGACGAGCCGCCGGCTCCGTAGGTCACGGACACGAAGGACGGCGCGAGCGCCTCGATCCGGCGGATCGCGTTCCACAGCGTGCGTTCGCCCGCCGCGGTCTTCGGCGGGAAGAACTCGAAGGAGTACGAGGGTCCGTCGCCGGCCGGCAGGCCGCGGGAGCTCTGCCGGGCGTGGTGGGGACGGTCCGCGGTCTCTGCCGCCATGGAGAGGGTCCTTCCTGAAATCGCTCGGTGCGTGGACGCGTACGGTCCGCACACACTAGCCGTGATACGCGTCTGCCCGCGGGCGTGACCACAGTCTGATCACCCGCGTCGCGGACCCGGGCAACCGGCCCCGTTCCGTGCGGAGTTCGGCTCCGTACGGGGCGGTGGCGACATGGTCACGAAGCTGACCTCGCTACGCGCTTCTAAGGGCGCCACAGCACCGCCTGTTCCTCGACGACCTCCAGATGGGCCGCGGCGCGCCGCTCGGCGGCGGGGCGTCGCGCGGGCGGGAGTCCGCGCAGGGCACGGCGCCGGGAGCCCCGGGTGAGCAGGTCGGCCGAGAGCGGGGTCCCCGGGGAGAGCAGGAAGGCGCGGGCCCGGCGCCGGGCCCGGTGGCGCAGGACGAGGAAGAGGGTGAGGGCGATGAAGAGGTTGACCGCCACCTTGGCGGCGAGCCCGGCCACGGAGTCCAGCAGCGGCGCGTCGAACAGCCAGTGCATGAACATCGCGGTGAGTACGCAGGCCGCCGCCGGGGCGATCCTGCGGCGTACGGGGCGATCGCCGTGGGCGAGCAGGATACCGACGCCGGTCCCGGCGACGGCGCTCATCGCCCAGTGCGAGCCGAGTCCCGTCACCACGACCCGGGTGACGAAGGACTGGCTGACGTCGGCGCTCCCCCGCACTCCCCCGCCGAGCAGGATGGCGTTCATGGCGTACGTCCAGTTCTCCATGACCTGGAAGCCGAGCCCGGTGAAGGCGCCGAGGAAGAACCCGTCCAGCGGGCCCCGTACCAGCGCAGGGGCCGCGAGGGCGATCAGGGCGACGCCGGAGAGTTTGAGGAGCTCCTCGTTGAGCGGCGCGGTGAGCGCGGCGCCCCACTGCGAGCCGAAGTCGATCCCGGCCGACTTGTACCAGACACCCTGGAGCCCGGTGTTGGCGACGACGGCGCAGCCGGCCGCCGCGGTGGCGCCCCAGAGGACGCCGCTCCAGGCCCAGCCGGCCGGCGGCGGCCGGAACGGGCGGATCCGCCCGAGGAGGGCCGTTCCGACGCTCACGGTGAGCGCCAGCAGGACGAGGGCCAGCAGCGCGGAGCCGGGGAAGACCCGGACGACCGGGGCGAATCCGTGGAGGAGCAGCAGGAGGCCGAGCAGGCACAGGAGGCCGAAGGCCCAGTTGGCCGGCCGGTGTCTCCAGGATCCGCGTACGGAGGTGATCAGGGACCGCAGCCGGGAGGCCGCCGGGGGCGAGGTGACGGGCGCGGTCATGGCGTCCCCTGGGGAAAGGTGAGACCGCGGGCCATGGCCGTGGCGTCGGCCACCGCGCCGGGCATGGCCCCAGGCCGCGCCAGCACGACGATCTCGACGGCGTAGCCCCGGCCGGGCGGCAGCCAGACGGTGGCCGATCCCGCCCGGCCCCCGCCCGTCAGACTCCCCGACCGCCCGATAGCTCCCCGTGCGCCGCTGATCCGGCTCCCGGCGCCCAGCCGGCTGCCACTGTCGGCGACGGACTGGACCTTGCGCAGTCCGCCCCACAGCGCGCCGGGGTCCCCCGTCCCGGTGAGGGGGACGTAGCGGGCCGCCAGGTCGACGCCGTCGCGGGAGAGCCCGTACGACATGTCCGGGTCGCTGGACGACTTGCTGAGCGCCCAGCCGTGCCCCGTCACCCGGAGCACGGCGACCTCGTCGTCGGGGCCCAGCACCAGGGCGGTCCCCGCCGGGACCCGCTCGCGGTCGCCCAGGACGCCGCCGATCAGCGGCCAGCCGACCGTCAGCGCGGCGATGACGAGCACCACCCCGAGGACCGCGCGCCGGGTCCTGCGCCGGCTCCGGCCGGCGCGGGGCGGGTCCTCGGCCGGGCGCCGGGTGGCCGGTGCGGGCTCCACCGGGTCAGGCGTCGTGGCGCAGCGGGGTGAGCTGCTCGATGTCGTACCGCTCGCGCAGATCGGCGATGGTCGCGGGATCGGGTGTGCCGCCCTCCTTGAGGAGGTCGAGGAGTTCCTCGAAGTACCGTTCGTGGTCGGAGGGCGGGGACGCCTGGAAGAACACCTTGGCGGGCGCGCCGCTCCGATTGGCGAAGGCGTGGGGGCAGCCGGGCGGGACGACGATGACGGTGCCCGGGGTGGCGCGTACCGACCTCAGCCCGGAGGCGGACTCCCAGTGGCGCCAGTCCTCGCTGAGCACCCGTGGTTCGAAGGCCAGGACGTCCAGTTCGCCGTCGAGGACGTAGAACAGTTCCTCGCTGTGGGTGTGCCGGTGGGCGCCGACGTCGAACCCGGGCGGGACGACGACCTCGAAGCTGGAGGACACCTGTGAGTGTGCTCCCGTGACCTTGAAGGTCACCTGCTGCGCCGCGGTGAGGATGGTGGTACCTCCGCCCGGCGGGACGATCAGCCCCTCGGACGGCATCACATGGGTCATGCGGTGCTCCAGGACGGTGCGGTGCTCCAGGACGGTGGGGGACGGTACGGGCGGGGCGGGCCCGCCGGGGTGCGACGGGCCCGCCTCCATGGTTCGACGAGCACCTGTCGGGCGTCGTCACCGCACGGATTCGGGCGCCGGCCAGGGCGCGGCGCCCCGGCCCGCCGTCTCCAGCAGGTCGTGCCGGGTCGCGTCCAGCCCGGCGGACGAGCCGGCCCGCGTCCACCTCCCCAGCGCCATCTCGGCGGTGATCCCGGGGCCGAACCCGGCGACGATGCCGCGTGCCCCGTCGGCGACGACGCCCTCGTCGAAGAGGCGGCGTACGGCGTCGAGGACGACGGCGCTGGCGATGTTGCCGTACTCGGTGAGGGTGCCCCGGCTGAACCGGAACGCCTCCGGTTCCACTTCGAGGAAGCGGCTGAGGTCGTCCAGGATGCGGGGCCCGCCCGCGTGGATGATGTAGAAGTCGAGTCCGGTGGCGTCCCAGCCGTGCTGCTCGGCCATCGTACGGAGCGCGGGGGCCAGCGGTTCCATGGTGGTGGGCACGCGCTTGTCCAGCAGGAAGTGGAATCCGGTGGCGCGGACGCTGTAGGCGATCCAGTCGGTGGTGTCGGGCACGAGGTGGGAGCCGTTGCGCTCCATCCTGATGCCGGTGCCGCCCTCGCCCCGTACGACGGCGGCGGCGACCGCGTCGCCGAACAGGCCGTTGGAGAGCAGCGAGCCGACCCCGAGGTCCGTCGGCTGGTAGCAGAGCGAGCAGAACTCGCACGCGACGATCAGCACATTGCTGCCGGGGTAGGCCCGGCAGAAGTCGTGCGCCCGGTTGATGGCGGCGCCGCCCGCCGCGCAGCCGAGCTGGGCGATCGGGAGCTGCCGGGTGTGGCCGGGGAAGTCCATGGTGTTGATCAGCCAGGCGGTCAGCGACGGCATCATGAAGCCGGTGCACGAGACGTAGACGATCATGTCGATGTCGGCGGGGCGCAGCTCGGCGTGGTCGAGGGCGCGGCGGACCACCTCGGGCACGCGCCGCTTGGCCTCGGCCTCGTACAGCATGTTGCGGTCCTCGAAACCGGGGTGGCGCAGTGTTTCCTCGATGGGCTGGACGATATGGCGCTTGGCGACCCCGGTGTTCTCGATCAGCCGCAGCGCGAGCGGCAGTTGCGGATGGTCCGCGTGGAGCGAGCGCGCGAGAGCGAGTGTGTCCTCCATGGTGATCACATGTTCGGGGACCGAGACCGCGGGTTTGCACAGAGTCGCCACGACGCTCTCTCTCCTTCATTCGTGTTCGCTGTGAACTGGGGCCCACATGGGCCCACATTCAGGGCTGGGCCACTGCCCCGCAACCTGGGGGAAACGGGTGGCGGCACCGGCGGGCCACCGGTCGGGGGACGGATCGGCGAGGGAACCGAGGAGCCGTCAGGATTCCACGCGCGACTACGGAACGTAGGGAAGGCGTCGGCGGGGTCGCCCGTTCAGGGGGTGGTGGATCCGCGTGGGCATCACCGGGGGCCGGACGCGGGAGGGATGGTCCCCATGGCGTTCTCGTGGTGTGCGTACCGGGTTCCGGCCGGTGGCGGCGGTCGTCCGCGGGGCGTCGCGGCCCCCGGCACGGCGCCCGGCGGACGGCGGCTCACGGTCCGCAGGGCGTATGGCGCCGGGCGTGTCGCCGACGCGGGGTGCGGGGTGGCCGGCCGGTGATCCTGCTGACCGGGGTCACCGGCACCGTCGGACGGCTCGTGGCGGAACGCCTCACCACCACCGAGCCGGTACGGCTGCTCTCCCGGGACCCCCGCCGTATCGCCGCGCTCGCCGGGCCGGGCACCGAGGTCGTGGGCGGCGACTTCGCGGATCCCGGCTCGCTGGCCGCCGCGCTGTCCGGTGTACGGGCGGCGTTCCTCGTCACGTCGGACCCGCTCGCGCCCGCCCACGACGAGCACTTCGTCACCGCGGCCCGGCGGGCCGGCGTCGCCCATGTGGTGAAGCTGTCGGCGCGGGCGGTGGCCGAGCCCGACGCCGATGACCTGATCACCCGCCGGCAGCGGAACGCCGAGGACCTGCTCCGTGCCTCGGGCGTCGCCTGGACCTTCCTGCGGCCCCGGGCGTTCATGTCCAACACCCTGGGCTGGGCGCGTTCGGTCCGCGACGAGGGGGTGGTGCGCGCCTTCCACGGTGCCTCGCCCAACGCCACCGTCGATCCGCGGGACATCGCCGAGGTCGCCGCGCTGGCCCTCACCGGCGCCGTGCTCCCGGGACGCGCCCACCCCCTCACCGGCCCGGCGGCGATCAGCGCGGCCGAGCAGGTCGCCGTACTCTCCGGGCTGCTGCGGCGTCCGCTGCGGCTGGTGGAGCTGACACGGGACCAGGCGTACGAGGGCCTGCTCGCCCGGTGGCCGCGCCCGGTGGCCGACGCGCTCCTGGAGGGCGCCGTCCGCCAGGCTTCGGGCGCCAAGGCGCGGGTGGAGCCGACGGTGCGGACCCTGCTCGGGCGCCCGGCCCTGCCCTACCGCGCCTGGGCCAGGGACCACCTCCCCGCCTTCGGCGGCTGAACCACCGGCCGGGGGCCCGCGCCCGGCCCGCCCGTCAGTCCCGCGGCAGCCCCAGGGACCGCAGCAGCATCGGCAGGGACCGGCGCAACTCGCGCTCCCAGTAGGCGGGATCGTGCGTGCCCCGGTAGAAGTGCGTGGTCAGCGGCGTGCCCTGATGGCGCAGGCGATCCGCCACCGCGCGGCTCTCCTCGTTCATCAGGGCCTCGGTCGGCGAGATGACGTCCTCGGGGAAGGGGCGCGCCGGATCCTCCAGGCCGGGGATCTCGGGGTCGGGTTCCACGTCCTCGGGGTCGAGCGCGCCGGCCCGGCCGTCCCCGCTGGAGAGGTGGACCGGGATCCGGCGCAGCCGCGGGGCGAGATGGTACGGGTCATGGGCTTCCCAGACGTCCCGCTGGGCCACCGGGTCGCCCCAGAGGGGACGCCAGTCCATCCCCAGACAGGTCATCGCGGCCCGGACCGCCTGGGGGTGCGCCGGCGGGTGCACGAAGCCGCTGTAGCTCGCGACGCCGCGGAACATCCCGGGGTTCCTGGCGGCGTAGGTGAGCGCCCCGAACCCGCCCTGGGACTCGCCGGCCGCCGCCCGGCGCGTCCCGGCGCCGTAGTGGCGCTCCAGCAGCGGGCGTACCTCGCGCAGGTGGAAGGTCTCCACGCGCGCGGCCCGTCCTCGGCGGGCTGCCACCAGTCGCTGTAGAAACCGAACAGGGGCATGGCGGGCATCACGACCAGGGTGTCGCGCAGTTCGGGCAGGTCCTGGATCCCGTACTGCTCGGTCCAGGTCAGATGGTCCCCGTCGCCGCCCGCCAGCAGGTACAGCACGGGCCACCGGTCACCGGGGCGGCGCTCCTCCCAGCCGTCCGGGGTGAGCAGTCGTACGGCGCCGTCCCCGGCCAGGGCCGGGGACCGGACGGTCAGATCGACGAGCCGCTCCCCCGCGGACCGTTCCTCGATCACCCGCGCGCCGTCGGCGCGTTCCGTCCGGACGGCGGCGCCCGCGGGCGTGGCGGCGGGGACGGTCACGGTGGCGGCACCGAGTGCGCCCGCGGCGACCAGGGCGGCAAGGGCGCGGCGTAAGCCTCGTGTTCGGGGCATGCTTTCTCCTTGTTCGGGTTGTGTGGGGCAGGACGGCCTCACCAGGCAGGAAGTTGCCCGATATGCACCCGGTCCGCCCCGGAGAGAACCCGGAATCGCCCAGCGGCGGTTTCCTCTTGTCGGAGCGCTCCTGCTGCGGGCAGCATGCCGCCATGTCTTCCCTCGCTCCCGCCGTGCGCCCCTACCGTCCCGAGGACCTGCCCGCGCTGTACGACATCTGCGTACGCACCGGTCACCAGGGCCGGGACTCCCGGCAGCGGTACCCGGACCACGACCTGCTGCCGAGCATCTTCGCCGCGCCCTACGCCGTACTGGAGCCGGAGCTGACCTTCGTGGTCGACGACGGGACGGGCCGGGCGGTCGGTTACGTGCTCGGCACCGCCGACACCGCCTCCTTCGTCACCGCGTTCCGTGAGGTGTGGCTGCCGCCGCTGACCGGCCGGTATCCGGTGCCGACGGGGCCCGCCCGTACCCCGAGCGAGGAGATGATCGCCCTGCTGCACCGGCCGGAGCGGATGGTCGTGCCCGAACTGGCCGGGTATCCCGCGCATCTGCACATCGATCTGCTGCCCGAGGCCCAGCGCCGGGGGCACGGCCGGGCTCTCATGCACGCCTTTCTCGGCGCCCTGCGCCACCAGGGCGTCGAAGCCGTCCATCTGTCGATGTCCACCGCCAACACCCCGGCCCGCGCCTTCTACGACCGGCTCGGCTTCCAGGTGCTCGCGGTGCCGGACCCCGGTCCCGTCACCTATCTCGGGCGTTCGACCGCCGTGGACGAGGGCCTCACCCACCGCCCTTCCTCGTGACCGCCGCGGACGCCGCGCCCAGGGCCCCGCCGGCGACCATCAGGACGACGCTCACATAGATCTCGTAGCCGTCGAAAAAGCTCATCCTGGAGACGACGGACCAGGGCTGGAACCACCCGTCGGTCAGTTCGTACAACAGACCGCCCACCCCTTGGGACAGCAGAACAAAGCAGAGGAATCCGAGAAACGTCTTCACCCGCCCAGGCTAGAAAGAGCACGTCGGGGCGGCTATTGGCCATCGGGCGCGGTCTCCGGTACGAAAGTTCCCGGCGCCGCGCCCGCGGTCATCCCAAAGTCGCCGCGCCCCCGTCGGCAGCCGCGATCCGGATCTCCGCCCGGGTGGTCACCCCGCCCACGGTCACCGCGAGCGTGACCGTCCCCGGCCGCAGCGCCGTGAGGGTACCGGTGGCCGGGTCGAGGACCGCCGCGTGGCGTGGCCGGGCGCCGTCGCGGTCGCCGATGCGGAGGTTGAGGGAGCCGGTCCAGTCGGCGCTGAGCGGAAAGCCGACGGGGACGGCCCGGGCGCCCTGGGTGACCGTCGCCGTCACCGTCGCGCCGCTGCCGGGCGTCAGGGTGGCCGGGGCGTCGAGGGTCAGCGCGTCGGTGTGCGCGCGGGTCGCCACGGAGACCCAGTCGGGGCCGCCCCTCCACGGCCGCTGGCGGGCGGCGGTCCACGCGCCCTTGGAGACCCGGTCCACCCCGACGAGCGACCAGCCGGTGAAGCCGCCCTCGCCGGGCGGGGCGGCGGGCGCCTTGCCGGAGTTGCCGTTGATCAGATACGGCACGCCGTCCACCCGCGAGGCGTCGAAGACCCCGACGTGGCCGCCGATGAACCCGGCGCCCTTGCCGGTCGTACGGCGGAACTCCGCGAGCCACTGTTCGAGGAGGGCCGCCTCCTTGCGGTCGCCGAGCCGGCTGGCCTGCTGGACGGTCGGATCGCGCGGCGGAACGTGCTCGATCACCATCACCGAGCCGATGCTGTCGTCCCTCGCCGCCGCGTCGAGTTGCTCCCGTACCGTCCTGATCTGGGCGAGGCCGCCGCCGCGCAGGGTCAGACCGGAGGTGTCGAGGGTGAGGAAGCGGGTGCCCCGGTGGTCGAAGACCCGCTGGGCGGGGCCGAACCGCGCCACGAACTCCTTGATGGAGCCGCCCATCACCTCGTGGTTGCCGGGCACGTAGTACCAGGGCAGGGCGTCGCCCAGTTCCTCGGTCAGGACCGTCCGGGCGAAGTCGAGATCGGCGGGTGAACCCTCGTCCACCAGATCGCCGTTGACGACGAGGAAGTCCGGCTCGGCCGCCTTGATCTCGCGCAGGGTACGACGGGCCTGGGCCACGATCGCGCTGTCGGGGTCGCGGGCGACGAACTGCGCGTCGGACATCACCGCGAACCGCCAGTCCCGCCCGGCCGTTTCGGCGACCGTGCCGATCAGCGGGTCGGCCACGCGGGGCTGTACGGGCAGTTCGACGGCGGGCGGCACCTGCGCCGTCAGCTCGTCGATGACGATCTCCCCGGTGTACTGCCGGGTGGCGGCGGTCTCCGCGAGGTAGAAGCGGTGCACGGCGAGCGGGGTCGCGGCCCCGGCCGGTACGTCGAAGGTCACCTGCCGCCAGCCGGTCCAGGTGACGTACGGGCCGCGCAGCAACTGGTCGGAGCCCGCCGCGTCCTTGAGGTGCAGGGTGGGCCAGGCGCCCTTGCCGTCGCCCTTGATCCAGAGCTTGAAGGACTGCGGCTGCCCGGGCACCACGATCCGCAGCGGCGGGGTGGCGTAGGCCGCGCGGGTCGCGGTGGAGCGGGTGAAGTCGTACGCGAGGGTGAGCCCGGTGCCGGTGCGGCCGTCCGGGGTGGCCGCGACCGAGCCGTCCGCCCGCGCCTGGCTGAAGGTCCAGGACGCGGCGTCGTCGAGGCCGGAGACATGCTGTTCCTCCAGTCCGACGCCGACGGCGAGCGCGGTGGTGACGCCGCCGACGGTGGCGGTGATCCGTCCGGCGACGCCGTCCTTCAGCGCGGCGACGGTGAAGGAGCCCCGGCCGTCGTCGGTGACGGAGAAGAGCGCGCGGTCGTACCGGAGGGTCACGTCGCGGGGTTCGACGGGGGCGCCGGCGCCGTGCGCGTCGAGTCCGACGATGCCGAAGGTGCCGGCGGCCGTGGCGTCCGCGAGGCCGACGCGCACGGTGGTCGGCAGGATCCGGGCGAGGGGGCCGAGCACCGTCAGCTCCGTGGAGCCGTGCGCGCGGCCGTGTTCGGCCCGTACGGACGTGGTGCCGCCGGACCGCGCGGTGAAGACGCCGTCGCGGTCGACCCGGCCCACGGCGGGCCGCAGGGCCCGCCAGTGCGGGGCACCGGCCGCGGGTCCGTAGGTCTCGTCGTACCCGGCGGCCGTCAGACGGCGGGTCAGCCCGGGGAAGACCCGCTCGGGGTGGCCGCCCTTGACGGGGTCGACGGTGGGGGCGACGCCGGGGGGCGTGCGGGTCTCGACCCAGAAGCCGGTCAGCTTCCCGCTGCCGTCGGGGGCGGTGAGGGCGAGGCCGTTGGGGACGGTGCGCTCGCTGCCGTCGGAGGGGCTGTTCTCCACCCGCAGCGCGTCGCTGCCGGGTGCGCGGGCGACCAGGGTGGAGGAGCCGCCGCCGTCGAGGTTGAGCGCGCTGTACGCACCGGCCCGCGCCATCATCAGGCCCAGTTCGGTGAGGGTGACGCCGCCGCTGTCGGCCTGCCGGCCGTCGACGGTGATCACGTGCATGGTGGCGCCGTCGCGGGAGAAGCCGACGGCGGTGCGGGGCGCCGCGGTGTTGTTGCCCTCGCCCTCGTGGCTCACCGCCCTGCCGTCGGTGACGAGGAGTTCACGGCCTCCGACGGCGGTGCGCGGCACGGGACCGCCGTCGTCGGTGCGCGGCCGGTACTCCAGGGTGACCGGGTCGCCCGGGCGCAGCGCGGCCAGCGCCTCGGCGCCCGCTTCCCGGCCGACCAGGACGGTCGTGCCGGTGGCGATGGGCCCGGTGCCGGGTCGGCCGGTGACGGAGACGACGCGCCCGTCCCGTACGGCGGCCTCGGCGACCGGGGTCGCGCGGTCGACGGTGAGCGCCCGGTCGGCCTCGCCCCAGCCCGCCGTGTAGGCGCCGATGCCGCCCGCGGGCACGTTGGCCGCGTTGTACGCCTCCAGCGCGCGGGGCCCGGAGGGGAGGGTGACGGTGCCGTCGAAGTAGAGCCGCAGGACGCGTCCCGCGCCGCCGGGTCCGATGCCGACCGCCTGGTGGGCGCCGGGCGCCGGGGAGTGGACGACCGCGCCGTCCGCGATGCCGGGCCCCTGGGGCGCGCCCGTCTCGTTGATGTCGAAGAAGTCCGCGTTGATCGCGGCGACGGTGCGGCGGCCGGGCCCTGGGTCGTGCCGGGCGGCGAGTTCGGAGACCGTACGGCGGTCGGAGACCTTCCCCGAGGTGAGGTAGTCGGCCCGCGCGCCGCCGCCGAGGTCGACGGAGAGGGTGTCGACCCGCAGCCACTTGTCGGATTCGAGCCGGTCGTACGAGGTCAGCCGGACCCCGGGGGCGACGGTCCTGGCGGCGTGGGCCGTCTCGATGCCGTCGCCGTCGGCCACGGAGCGCACCGCGGTCGCGGATCCGGCGGCTCCGGTGGCGGCGCTCGCGGGCGGCGGTGCGACGGGCCGCAGGATCTCCGCGGCGGTACGGGGGCGCGGGTCGGGGGTGGAGTCGGCGGCGGACGGGGCGCCCGCCCCGACGGTCAAGGCGGTCAGGGCGGTCACGGCCGCGAACAGCACGGCGGTCCGCCCGGCGATGCGTGGGCCCACAACTTCTCCTGGATGACGGTGAGTACACCTGGGTGAGCGCTGTCCGTCACGGGGGCGACAGACCTGGACACACCCAGGATTGCCGTGCACACGCCAATGAACCAGGGGCGCGCGGGAACGGTGCGGAGAACACGCGGTGACGAGGTCGAACGGTCAACGGCACGCGGGCCAGTCAGGTCACGCCACGCCCGGCACGTCGAGCCGTGAGGCGCCGCGAGGCCCTGCGGGGCCTACGGGGCCTGCGGGCGCTACGAGGCTTGCGGCGTCCCTGGGGCGCCGCCGGGTCCCGGGGCGTCCCGGCGCAGGAGCAGCAGCGCCATGTCGTCGCCGCCCCCGGGCTCCCCCACCGTGCCGAAGAGCAGGTCGGCCAGTGCGGGCAGCTCCGCGGGGCCGGTCCGTACGGCCTCCCGGAGCGCTTCGAGGCTGTCGCCCAGATCGACGCCGGGCCGTTCCACCAGGCCGTCGGTGCACAGGAGCAGGGTCTCGCCGGGGCCGAGCACCCCCGTGGTCACCGGATAGCCGACGCCGCCGTGTCCGGCGAACTCCGCGGAGAGGCCGAGCGGCAGCCCGCCGGCCGTCCCGATCCACTCGCAGCGTCCGTCGGCGTGCCGCAGCAGCGGGTCGAGATGCCCGGCGCGCACGATCCGCAGTCCCCCTCCGGCCAGGTCCACCTCCACGTACGTGCAGGTCGCGAAGCGTTCGGTGCCCAGTTCGCGCAGCAGCGCCGAGGCGCGGGCCAGCGCGGTCGCCGGCGGGTGCCCCTCGGCGGTGTACGCCCACAGCGCCATCCGCAACTGGCCCATCACCACGGCCGCGTCCGTGTCATGGCCCTGGACGTCACCGATGGTCAGCCCCACCCGGCCGCCGGGCAGCGGCAGTACGTCGTACCAGTCCCCGCCGACGCTCCGGCCCAGCCGCGCCGAGCGGTACCGTACGGCGGTCAGCGCTCCGGGGATGTCGGGGATGCGCCGGGGCAGCATCGCCTGCTGAAGCCCCTCGGCGAGGTCGTGCCTCTGCTCGTACAGCATGGCGCGCTGCAGGCTCTGCGCGATGGAGCTGCCCAGGGCGAGCAGCAGGGTGCGCTCCTCGTCGCTGAAGGCGCCGGGCAGCGGGGAGAGCAGTCCGAGCACCCCGATCGGGGCGGCCTGGGCGATCAGCGGGAGATAGGCGCCGGAGGCGACCGAGAGCGATTCGATGTACGGCCAGAGCAGCGGGTAGGAGGCCCTGAACTCCTCGCGTGAGGCGATGAAGCGGGGCCGCCGGGTCCGTACCACCTCGCTCATCGGGAAGGCGTCGTCGACCCTGGTGTAGCGCAGTTCCGGTACGTACGATCCCGCGCGCCCCTCGGCGACCAGCCGGATCCGGCCGCCCTCGACCACGCCGAGCATCACGCTCACCGCGGTGAGATGGCCCAGCGCCTCCGGGTCGCGCAGCACGTCGAGGACGTCCTCGACGCTGGACGCGCGGGCCAGCAGGGCGGTGGTCCGGGTCACCACCCCGGTCAGTCTGCGCCGCGCCTCGGTCAGATCGCTCCGGGCGGCGGCCTGGGCCAGCTCGCGTTCGGCGTTCCGTACGACGCCGATGAGCCTGCGGGGCCGTCCGCCGGCGTCGTGGCCGAGGTAGGCCTGGGCATGGGCCCAGCGTGGGGCTCCGTTGCGCGGCCTGACCCGGAAGTAGGCGCTGTGCCGGGCGGTGCCGGCCTTGAGGGCCCGGGCGGCGAGGGCCTTCAGCCGGGCGGCGTCCGCGTGCGGGATCCGGCTCATGAGGGCCGCGGGGTCGCCGCCGTACTCCCCGGGGAGCAGGTCGAGCACGGCGAGGGCGGCCGGGTCGAGGTGGAGCAGCCCGCTGTCGAGGTCCCAGTCGAAGCTGCCCATGCGGTTGAGGGCCAGGCTCCGGTCCGGGCGGGCCGGCCAGTCGTCCGGCAGCGGTACGGCAGCCGGAGGTGCGCCCCGATCGGCCATGGAGCAACCATCTCACCGATCGGCCCTGGCCACTCCCGGAGGAGCGGGGCCGGATCGTCGAGATGGCCGGCCACCGGGAACGGGTGGCGCGGGGCGGCGGCATTTTCCGTACGGACCACTGCGCTGACCAGGTGATGATCCGGAGGAGCGAAATCGAATGGCGGCTGGTCCGTTACCCAGCGTGAGTCCGGGCGTTGAAGTGCGTGAAGGCCGCGCATCGTGCGGCTGTGCTCGAAACGTTCAAGGAGAAACTTGATGTCGCGTATCGCGAAGGCAACCGCTGTTCTCGTCGGCACGGGTGCCGTCCTGGCCGGTGGCGCCGGTATGGCCGCTGCCGACGCCGGCGCCGAGGCGGCGGCCATCGGCTCGCCCGGTGTCCTGTCCGGCAACGTGGTCCAGGTGCCCGTGCACCTCCCGGTCAATCTGTGCGGCAACACCATCGACGTGGTCGGTCTGCTCAACCCGGCGTTCGGCAACCAGTGCGCCAACCTCTCGGGCGAGCACCACCGCGCCGGCTACGGCGGCTGAGGCCGGCCTGACGGCGCGTGGTCCCGGGCCACGCGCCCCTGAGTGAGGGACGGCCCCCCGCGTGCACACACGCGGGGGGCCGTCGCACGTAACCGGGCCGTACACCGCGCACGTGGCACGCGGTCAGGTGTCGTAGCGGTACACGCTCCGGTGGTCCAGGAGCGTGGACGGCGTGACGTTCCAGGGCGGCATGGGTTCCTCCAGGCTCAGCGCCCGGCCCCGCTGCGGATCCCCCGCGCCCAGCTTGGACCTGGGCAGATAGGTCGCCGTGGGGTGCTTGCGCTGCCAGCGGTCCCAGAGCAGGTCGACGAAGGCGTGGTGGAGCCAGAACACCGGGTCGTTCGGGGAGTCCGCGCCGAGCATGTGCCCGCCGATCCAGCGGTGGACACGGTTGTGGTTGCGCCAGCGCTCGGCGCCGCCGGACGTCCACCCCTCAAGACGGTTGCGGAAGCCGGCCGCGACGGTCGAGTCCCAGGGCGGCGCGTCGTACACCGTCTCGTTCATCGCCCAGGCCAGCTCGTCCTTGGTCGGCAGGGCGATCGGGTCCGAGGGGCGGCCCAGAGCGCGGGTGAGGTACTTCCCGTCCGTCACCTTGCCCGGAATCGTCCAGTTGCCGTTCCGGTACGCGAAGGGCCCGGTCGTGACCTGCTGGTCGCCCGAGCGGCCGGTGCCGCCGAGGAAGTCCTCGCCCCACAGCGCGGCGGCGGGGGTCCGGTCGGCCGTCCAGTCCCAGTACGGGACGCTCACGTTCGGGTCGACCCGCTGGAGGGCCCGCTCGAAGTCCAGCAGGAAGCGCCGGTGCCAGGGCAGGAACGAGGGCGCCATGTGCCCGGCGCGTACCCCGCCCTCCGCGTCGGAGACGTAGTACTGGGTGTGGACGCGGACGAACTCCTCGTACTCGCCGCGCCGTTTGAGTTCGAGTACGGCGCCGACGAAGCGCTTCTTCTCGGCGCCGGTGAGAGCGCGCTGGTTCTTTCTGGTGTACACCGGTGAGGGGCTCCCGCCGTCAGATGTGAGGATCCGGTCCGTGGACCGGCCCGGCGAGCGACAGTTGGGCTCCGCCGAGGTCGTCGACCGCCGCGCGGGCCGCTTCGAGCGGGGTCGCGAAGGACTCGTAGTGGTTGACCACGCTGAGATAGCTGCCGTCCGCCCTGCGCATCACCTGGAGCGGCCGTCCGTCGATCCGGATGTCGGGCACGGGTACGGCGCCAACGGCCGTTCCCGTGGCGATCGCGGTGGCCGTGCCGGCGGCCCCGGGACCGACCCGGATGTGCCGGCCCCGGTATCTCTCCTCCAGGGCCGCCCCGGCGGCCCCGGCCCCGGCGCCGTCCGGCGGTGCCGGTACGTGCGGCGCCGTACCCCGGCCCGCCCTGACGACGGGGGCGAGCGCCGCCGAGGTCCCCGCGACCATGCCGAGGGTGAACAGCGCGCGCAGGAAACGGCGCCGGGTGCGGTGCGGGCCGCCCGCCCGTGGCCCTCCGGCCGTCACCGGGATTCCGCCTGGCATGAGACCTCCCTCTCGTCGCCCCGAACAGGACAACGAGAGGGAGCCCATACGGTTCTCCCCGTCGTCAGACGATGCCGACGACGGTCACCGTGACCCGTACCGGACGGCCCGGGTCCGGCAGCACCTCCGAGGCCGCCGCGCACACGGCCGCCCGTACGGCGCGGGTGACGTCGACGGTGCGGTGCCCCGTGCGCGCGACGAGCTGAAGGTCGAGGTGCCACCCCTCGGCGCCCTCGCCCTCCTGGCGGACCCGTACCCCCGTGGAGTTCGGGGCCGGCCGGGTGACCGGGCGTCCGGCGCGGGAGGCGGCGGAGGCGCGCAGCAGCTCGACGAATCCCGGGCGCAGGAACGCCACTCCCGGGACCCGCCGCGCGACGTCGGCGGCCACGAGGGCCAGCTCTTCCTGGATCTTCCGCTCGGTCATCGGTCTCCCCCTTCCTGCTCGTCGTCGGTGTGGTGGTCCTCGCCGGTGTGATGGTCCTCGTCGAGGAGGTCGACGACCAGGACGTCGATGCGCGCCACCTCGATCCCGATGGCGTCCCTGGCCGCGTCGGCCACCCTTGTGCGGACCGCCTCCGCCAGCTCGTGCAACGGCCGTCCCAGGCCGGCCGCGACCTCCAGCCGGACCTGCACAGGACCACGGTCCGCGGGCCCGCCCGTGCCGCTCCCGGTGGCGCGCGGCTCCAGCGGGCTGATCCGGCAGCTTCCGGCCCGTACCCCCGGCAGGGTCTCGGCGGCGGCGCGGAAGGCGCGGGCCGCCGCGGCCTCCACGATCCAGTCGTCCTCCTCGGGGGCGCCCAGCGGCAGCGTCCGGCCGGGGCGCAGCTCCAGGCGGACGATGTCCATGATGCGGCCGGTCAGTTCGGCCGGTGGCGTCCCGTCGTCGGCCTCCTCCTGGCGGGCCCGGCGTACGGCGTCGTCCAGCGAGGTCAGATCGGCCAGGGCCGCCGTGCAGTGCGGGCAGTGCGCGAGGTGCGGGTCGGCCGCCGGCTCCCCGGCGTCCCACGCCTCCCAGACGTCGATCAGTTCCCGGCCGCACGGCAGGGGTTCCTCCTCGGGCGTCACCGCGTCGTCCGGTGTCCCTTCTGTCTCCCCGTGGCGGCCGGGATGCGCGTTCAGCGCCATGCGCTCATCGCCTCCGTCAGGTAGCGGCGTGCTCGGAAGACCCGGCCGCGGACCGCCTGAAGGCTGATTCCGACCGTCTCCGCGATGTCCTCGTAGCTCATGCCGTGCAGTTCCCGCAGCACCCAGCAGGCGCGCTGCTCGGGTGAGAGGCCCGCCATCGCCACGGCCAGGGCGCGGGTGGCCGCATGGGATTCGGCGACCCGCGCGGGCGAGGACCGGTGTTCGGGCGCGGCCGGTTCGGGTACCGAGTCGAGGTCGGTGGCCGGACGGCGCGCGCGCAGTTGGTTGAGGCACCGGTTGGTGACGATCCGGTACATCCAGGTTCTGAAGGCCGATGCGCCGCGGAACTCCGGCAGTTTGCGCCAGGCGCTCACGAACGCGTCCTGAACGGCGTCCTCGGCCTCGGTGCGGCTGCCGAGCAGACGTGTCGCGAGCTGGAGCATGACCGGGCTGTGCCGGCGCACCAGCGTCTCGAACGCCTCTTCGTCGCCTTCGCCCGCGCGGACGGCCAGCAGGCCGTCGTCGGACCGCCCCTGTTCCAGGACCTGGTCCGGCGCGCGCGCTGACAGCTCATTCCCGTTGCCGGGCACTCACCGACTCCTTTCGACGCCCCCGTACGCCCGGTTGGACACACGGCACGGCTCATCGTCACGCGCGAGGAACAAGACAGGGAAAGTCGCGGAATCCGCGTGACGATCTCCCCGGCACGGAGTCCAACGAGTCGAGAGTCCCCGGGAGCCGGGCGACCGGACGAGAAGTCAGGAGGCTGTCCCGTGACAGCGACCCAGGAAGCACCCGTCACCACCAAGAAGTCCGTGACCGGGCAGGGCGGCGACGCCGCGGGTTCGACCACCGTGGGCGCCGGGGCCGTGGGCGCGAACGAGCCGGCCGCCACGCGCGGCAGGACCTCCATCGCGGATGTCGTGGTCGTGAAGATCTCCGGCATGGCGGCGCGGGAGATCCCCGGTGTGTACGACATGGGCGGCGGCCTCTCCCGCACGATCGGTGCCGTGCGCGACCGGGTGCCCGGCGGTCGCCCCAACGTCGGGCGCGGGGTGAAGGTCGAGGTGGGCGAGCGGCAGACCGCGATCGATCTGGATCTGGTCGTGGAGTACGGCGTCGCCATCACCGATGTGGCCCGTGACGTACGGGAGAACGTGATCGCCGCGGTCGAGCGGATCACGGGTCTTGAGGTCGTCGAGGTCAATGTCACGATCAACGACGTGCATCTGCCCGAGGACGAGAACGACACGGGTGTCACCGAGGGGCGCGTCGAGTAGGTCGTGCGGGCGCGCGACGCCGTGTCCGTGGCCGAGTGCCTGTGACCTACTGCCTGTCGAGTACGAGGTGAATGATGAACACAGCCGTGGTGGGGCTGGCCGCGGGGATGGCGCTGGGCTTCGCGGGCTGGTTCGGCGGGTTCGGGGCCTTCCTGCTGGTGGCCGCGCTCGGCGCGGTCGGCTTTGTCGTGGGCCGGCTCGCCGACGAGGACCGGCTCCGGGAACTGTTCCGGCCGGGTGAACGGAAGCGCTGGTGACCGCGGCGGCGGAGCCCGCTGAGCGGGGCACGACCCGGGTCGCCGACCGGGTGGTCCGGCGGATCGCCGGCCGGGCCGCGGCCCAGGCGCTGGGGCCCGGCGGCGAGGTGCTGCGAGTCTCCGCCGAGGCGAAGGGCGGCGGGTCCTGGCGGCTGCGGCTCGATGTCGCGCTGGCCTATCCGGTCCGGCTGGAGACGGCCGGGGCGCGGCTCCAGGAGGAGGTCTCCGCGCGCACCGCGGAACTCACGGGTCTGAAGATCGGCCCTGCGGAGGTACGGATCAGCCGGCTCGACCCGTCGCGGGGAACGGGCGTGCCCGGCCCTCGTACGGAGGCGGACGCGGCGGCGGGCGAGGCGGGCGCGCCCCGGCGCCGGTCCCGTCGCCCCTGGTCGGAGCGGCGGGTGCCCGCGGCGGTGCTCGCCGCGGGCGGCGCGGCGCTCTGCGGGCTGCTGCTCGCCGACCTGGTCGCGGTGGCGCTCGGCGGCACGGCGGCCGGTGCGCGGACGCGGCTGCTGGAGTGGGTGTCCGAGCAGGCCGCCGGTGGTACGGCGGTGACCGTGGGCGGCGTGGTGGCGGTCGTCGCGGGGCTGTGGCTGCTGCTGGCCGGGCTCACCCCCGGGCTGCGCGGACGGCTCGCGATGACGGACGCGGCCGACGGGACCCGGGCGGCGCTCGACCGGTCGGCGGTCGGTGCGCTGGTGCACCACGGCGCGGCCGAGGTGCCGGGCGTCTCCCGGGTCCGGGTGCGGGTGGGACGCGGAGCCACGGCGGTGCGCGCGACGGTCGGTTTCGGCGATCTCGACGAGGCCCGGAAGGGCGTGGCGCGCGCGGTGGCGGAGGTGGTGGACCGGCTCGGTCCGGCGAGGCCGCCCCGGATCAGGGTGCGGGTCTCCCCCGACGCGCACTGGCGCGCGCCGGGCTCCGGGACGGCCCGGCTCCCGGTGACCGAAGCGGCGGCCGGCGAGCCGTCAGACACCGCGCCCACCGCACCGAGCGAGCGCGGGAAGGAGAACGCCGATGCCCCGGCCGCGTAACGTCACGAACCGCGCTCTGCTGACCGCCCTGGGCGCCGCGCTGGTCTGCGCCGGCGGCTGGGCGCTGGCCGGGAACACCGCCGTACGGGAGCTGCTGCCGCGCGGCCTGCCCGCCGCGGACCCCGGCGCCGTGTTCGCCGGCCGTGGCGCGCTGGGCAGGGCCCGTGAGCAGGGCTGGTGGACCCCGTCCGTGATCGCCGGGCTCTCCCTGGTCCTGCTGGCGCTGGTGTGGTGGCTGCTGGCCCAGGCGCGGACCCGGCAGCCGGGGGTGCTCGCGCTGCCGCGCCCGGGGCTCGGGCTGCGTGCCGGGGCGCTGGCCCGGGCGATGGCGGAGCGGACGGAGCGGCTGCCGGGGGTGGACCGCGCGCGGGTCCGGCTCTCGGGGCGGCCCCGCCGGCTGCTCGCGACCATCGACGTACGGCTGTCGCCCGGCGCCGACCCGTCCGGGGTGGTGGAGCGTGTCACCGCCGAGGTACTGGCCGACGCCCGCGCGAGCGGTGCTCCGGTACGGGTCGACGCGCGGGTACGGTTCCATGGCCCTGCCCGGCGGGGAACAGGGCACAGGATCAGTGGGCGGGTGCGCGGTGACGGTCCGGGTCGGGTCCCGCCGGCGTGATGAGGCAGGCTGTGACCTGCGGCCGGTCGCCGGCCGGGCGCCATGTTCGAGCACGCAGGAGGCAGAGTTGTCCGCCGAGGAACCCGGCCACGGGGAATCGTCGCCGTCCGGCGACGGCCCGGATCCCGCACGGCCGGATCCCGCACGGCCGGATCCCGCACGGCCGGGCGCCAATCGGGGCAGCCGGCTGGCCGGCGCGCTGAAGCGCACGCCTCTCGCGCTGTGGCGGGACGACGCCACGGACCGGGCCGCCGCGCTCACCTACTACGCCGTTCTGGCGATCTTTCCGGCGCTGCTGGTCACCGTCTGCTCCATCGGGCTGGCCGGGCCCGACGCCAGCGGGAAGCTGGCGAACCAGGTGGCTGCCATCGTGCCGGGGCAGTCCCGGGGCCTGGTGCACACTTCGCTGGAGGAGATGGCGCGGCAGCGCTCCGCGGCCTGGCTGCTGGCGGCGTTCGGCACGGTCGGCGCGCTCTGGTCGTCCTCCAGCTATCTCGGGGTGTTCCGCCGGGGGTTGCACGCCATGCACGGCGCCGTCGACCACCGGCCGCCGTGGCGTACCGCGCCGCGGATCGCGCTCACCGCCTGCGCGCTGCTGGCGCTTCTGGTGACCAGCGCCATCACGCTCGTGCTGACCGGCGAGGCCGCCGCGGCGGTGGGGCGGGCGCTGGGGATGGGCACGGCGGTGCTGTGGGTGTGGAACGCGCTGAAGTGGCCGCTGTTGCTGGCGATCGCCGCGGTGCTGGTGCTGATGGTGTTCCGTACCGGTCCGCCCGGGACGCGCAGGCTGCGGCGGGCGCTGCCCGGCGGGATCCTCGCGGTGGTGCTCTGGCTGCTGACGTCGGCCGGGTTCGCCGTCTACACGGCGCACGCGGGCACGTACAACCGGCTCTACGGTTCGCTCGCCGGGGTCATCGTCTTCCTGGTCTGGCTCTGGGTCACCAATCTCTCGTTGCTGGCGGGCGCGCAGTTCAACGCCGAGCTGGCGCGCGGGGAGGCGGTGCGCGGCGGTGCGGCGGCCGGCTCCCTGCCGGGGCCGGCCGTCAGCGCTCCCGCGAGCGCCGCCGTGGCGGACGTGCCCGCCGCGGCCGGCCGACGGGCCGACTGAGCGGCCCGTACGGACGACGTCCGGGGCGTCATCGCGTGCGAAGGGGCCGGTGCGGGCGGGAACTCCGCCGCACCGGCCCTTTCACGTGCCCCTGTTCCGCGCTCAGCAGCTCAGGTTGGATCCGGGGGTGGTGCCCAGGATCTGGGTGAACCTCTGGTAGTTGTTGATGCGGCTCTGCACCTGCCCGGGGTTGCCCCCGTTGCACTCGATGCTGCCGTTGATGGAGCGGATGGTCTCACCGAAGCCACGGCCGTTGACCATGGCGTTGTGCGGGGTCATCGTGCCCGGTCCCGTCTGGGTGTTCCAGTACCAGAGGGCCGTCTTCCACGCCACGGCCGCGTCGGTCTGCACCAGGTTGGGGTTGCGGAGCAGGTCGATGCCGAGGGCGTCGCCCGCCGCCTTGTAGTTGAAGTTCCAGCTCAACTGGATCGGTCCGCGCCCGTAGTAGGCGGCCTGTCCGGCGGGGCAGCCGTAGGGCTGGTTCGCGTCGCAGTAGTGCGGGTAGTTGGCGGTGTTCTGCTCCACGATGTGGACGAGACCGCCGGTCTCATGGCTGACGTTGGCGAGGAACGCCGCGGCTTCCTGTCGCTTGACCGTGTCGCTGCCGGTGTTCGCGAACCCGGGGTAGGCGCTGAGCGCCGCCTTCAGGCCGCTGTAGGTGTAGAAGGAGTTCCGGCTCGGGAACATCTGGTTGAACTGGCTCTCGCTGACCACGAAGGAGCCCGAGGGCGGCGGGTCGGTCGGCCCGCCGGTGCAGGTGTAGGGCTCCCAGTACCAGGTGGAGATGACCGGGTCGTAGCCCGGGTTGTCGTGCTCGGCCCGGTAGAGCTTGCCGTCGGTGTACCGGACGATGTCACCGGCGACGTACGACCGTCCCGCGGCCCACGCGGGGTAGTCGCAGCTCGTGCCGGAACCGCCACCGGGGCTCGATCCGTCACAGCCGCCCTGGTCGGCCCAGACATCGCTGGTGCCGGGGGCCTCGCCCTGCGTCCACCACTTGGCCGACCAGTTGCGGCCGTTGTACGAGGCGGTGGCGCCGCCGGTGTAGACGGCGGACGCCGACCAGCCCGAGGCGCAGGCCGCGGCGGACGCCGGGGTGGCCGGCAGGAAGATCACCAGGGCGAGGGCCGCTGCCATCGCCGTGAGGAATGCAAGTGCGCGCTGTCTCAAACGACTCACTCCTTCGCGCGAGCAACCGGCGTCCGGCGCTCGCCATGGGGGGTGAGACAGAACCAACCGGAATCGCGTGCACCTGTCAAGGTCTAGACCAAGTCGGGGGTGGCGCGGCGTCACTTCCCGGACGTCAGTGGCGTGAACGCGCCAGTGTGGAGGCGCGGACCACCAGTTCGGGCTGGAGCACGATGCGCCGGTGCGTGTGCGCGGCGGCGGCGTCCCCCGTCTCCTCGATGAGCAGATCGGCCGCGGCCCCGCCGAGCTGGACGGCGGGCTGGCGTACCGAGGTCAGGGGCACGGCGGCGGCCGAGGCGAACTCGATGTCGTCGTACCCGACGAGCGCGATGTCCTCGGGCACCCGGACGCCCGCGTGGTAGAGGGTCTGGAGCACGCCGAGCGCGAGCAGGTCGTTGGCGCAGAACACCGCGCCGGGGCGGGGGTCCATGCCCAGCAGCCGCGCCCCGGCGTCCCGGCCCTCCGCGACATCGAGGCGCGCGGCCTCCACATGCCGCAGCGCGCCGGGCGGCAGCCCCGCCTCCGCGAGGGCCAGCAGCGCCCCCTCGCGGCGGTTCCTGCACTGCGCGAGATGCATCGGGCCGCTGACGTACACGATGTCGCGGCAGCCGCCGCGCAGCAGATGGCGTACGGCCAGGGCGCCGCCGCTGACATCGTCCACGGAGACCGAACAGCCGTCCGCGCTGGGCACGATGCGGTCGACGAGGACGAACGGGATGCGGTGGCGGCGGAACGCGTCGAGGTTGCGGCCGCTCAGGTCGGCCGGGGTGACGAGGACGCCCCGTACCTGCTGCTCGGAGAAGAGCGTCAGATACGTGGCCTCCTCGGCCGGGGACTCCGCGCTGTTGCAGAGCATCACGCCGAGCCCGGCGGCGCGCGCGGAGCGCTCCGCTCCGGAGGCCACGTCCACGAAGAAGGGGTTGGCCATGTCGAGGACGAGCATGGCCAGAATGCGGCTGCGGCCCGCGCGCAGTTGGCGCGCGGACTCGCTGCGCACGTAGCCGAGACGTTCGATGGCGGACAGGACGCGCCGGCGGGTCTCCTCGGTGACGGACTCGGGGCGGTTGATCACATTCGAGACGGTGCCCACCGAGACACCGGCCGCGCCCGCCACGTCCTTGATCCCCACCGGACGTCGCATCAGACGGAGACTTCCACGAGCTCCAGGCCGGACAGGCCGGAGAGCGCGCGCAGTTCCGGCAGGAGCCGGCCGGTGGCCAGGGCCCAGTGGTGGCCGACACCGCTGGCGCTCCACGCGTCGGTCCACTCGCCCGGGTCGCAGCCGAAGTCGACGCGGGAGGTGGTGTTGCCGATCTCCAGGTGCGGTCCGTCGACCACCTCGCCCTCGGCGGCGATCAGCCGGTAGCGGCCGTCGCGGGTCTGGCCGATTCCGACCAGGGTGACGGGGCCGTGCCGTACGTCGAACTCGACGGAGACGCCCCAGCCGCGCTTGCCGTGGTAGACGCCGAGTCCGCGCAGCAGGGGCCGGCGCGCGCTGATGGCGAGGTGTCCGGGGCCGTCGTGGCCCATCTCCACCACGCCGGCGTCGAAGTCCAGGGCCTGGAGCTCGGTGAAGGAGCCGCCCGCGCCGAGCCGGTCCGTGACCAGCATGGCCAGCGACGTACGCAGCTCGTACTCGCCGCAGGCCGGGATCCCGCGCGCGGTCAGCAGCGAGGAGCCGAGGATCATGCCGGCGCCGAGCCGTTCGTGGATCTCGGCGTCCAGGCCGCGGTGGTAGTACGCGAGGGAGTCCAGATCGAAGTCGGCGACGAGCCGGTCGAGACCGACGGAGACCTTCGCCGCCCAGCGCAGGTCCTCCGCGACCACCGAGTCGGCGAGTTCGAAGACCTCCCGGGTCTCGTCCAGCTTCGCGGACAGTTCGTCGTCGCTCACCTGCTCGACCCGGACCCGCAGGTCGTCGAACTCGACGACCTCGACATGGCCGCCGAGCTGCCCCGGGACCATGGTGAGGTCCGTCGACACGTCGTACATCCCCGGGTAGAGGTGGCCCATCAGCCCGTGCCGGCCGCCGCGCAGGACGGAGCGGACCCCGGCGGCCCGGATCCAGCGGCCGATGCGCTGCCAGGCGCGCTCGTCCTCCAGATGGCCGGAGACCGAGCGGAAGGGGACCCCGACGCGCTCGAAGGCGTTGGCCATCTCGGGCAGCGGACAGGCACCGCAGTAGGCCAGCCACTTGCCGGTGTCGAAGGAGGCGTGGTCCATGGCCGGGGACGGCTGGAGGTTGATCAGCAGGACGGGCGCGCCGCTGCGCTGGGCGACGGGGACGAGCATCGTGGCCGTCATGTAGGTGGTGAGGAAGCCGACGATCAGATCGCAGTCGGCGGCGCGCAGCTTCTCGGCGGCCTCGGCGCCTTCCCGCGCGTCGGAGATGAACCCGACGTCGACGACCTCGGCGTCGAACTCCCTCATGCGTTCGGTGACGCGGGCCGCCGAACTCCGGAGCTGCGGGAGGAGGTCGGGGAACTGGGGCCAGTAGGCGCCCAGACCTCCGGCGACCAGTCCGATCCTCGGTTTGCGGGCTACGGCGGGCGTACGGACGGAAGGGCGGGCGGGGGTACCTGCGGTCATGGCGGCTCCTCTGTACCTCTCGGGACTGAATGGTGTGTCAGGACGGCAGCCGGAAGTCGACGACGCGGAGGGCGGAGGGCGTGGTGCCGCTCGACTTCTGCTGGTACATGAACGACAGGACACCGTCCTGGGCAATGCGGGTGTCGTCGACGACGACCTCACCGAAGGCGTTCAGCCCCGCGCCGTCGAACAGGGTCTTCCAGTCGGTGTACCCGGACGCCTTGGAGGCGGCGACGATCCGGCCGTACGGCAGGACGGCGTAGGCGTTGTCGTACCGGTCGAGGACGAGATGGGTGCGCTGGCTGGAGCCGAGCGCGACCGGTATCTCGGTCTTCTTCCAGGTGCCCGCCGCGTTCCTGAAGAGGTGGAAGGCCCGGCCGTTCGCGGTGCGGTCGGCCACGTAGTTCGTGGTGCACTGGCCGAAGCGGCCGGGGACGTAGCTGATGACCGCGTGCGGCAGACCGGCGGAGTCGGTGGCCTGGCTCTCCTGGTTCATCAGCGAGTGGTCGGGGTTGATCGGGTCCACGACCGTACCGGCGTCGCCGACGGTCACCTGGTCGGCGCCCCCGGTGGTGCCTGCCACGCCGCCGGCCGCGGTGCGCCAGGTACGGCCGCGATCGGAGCTGTAGACGTAGCCGGTGTCGTGGTTGGTGATGCCGCCCCCGGCGCACATGACGGCGCCGTTCTGCTCGCGCCAGGTGAAGAAGGCGTGCAGCCGGCCGTCGGCACCGTAGTCGATGCCGTGGAGATACATGTTGCGGGCGGTGCTGGAGCCGTGCTCGCTGGTGTACGTGCCCGTGGATCCGGCCCATTCGCCGAGGGCGGTCCACTTCGAGCCGTCGTACTCGGCGAGCGCGTTGCGTCCGTTGCCGGAGACGCCGACGCGGTAGCTGAGCTGGAGTCGGCCCTCGGGGGTGGCGACGAACTGCGGATAGGTGAACTGGGAGGTGAGCGCGACGCCGTCGAGGGTGGTCTGTACGGCCCCGAACCGACCGCTGTTCCAGGCGTGTCCGGCAGGGTCGTCCAGGAGCCCGGCGGCCGACTTGACGTAGAAGAAGCCGTTGCTGTGCGAGTCCATGTTCAGGTGCAGCCGGCCGTCGACCCGCGAGAGCCCCATCGAGATGACGTTGTGGGAGTCGTTGACGGTGAGCCGGTGCGGCAGCCGTACCGTCTGCCAGGAGGCGGCTCCCAGGGCGCGGCGGCCGACGACGGCGGTGCGGTCGGCAGTGTACCAGGCGGCGTACTGGTGACCCCGGTAGGTCAGCAGGCCGTTCTTCTGGAAGGAGTTGTTGTTGACCAGGCCGTCGTACGAGACGAAGTAGACGGCCTGGCCGTCGAGCTGGGTGTCGGCGACCCGGGTGACCGCCGGTGCGGGATCCGCCGCGGTGGGCGCCCCCGGGAGTGCGGCGGTGGCGAGGAGTGCGAGGGCGGGCAGCACGGCGGTCAGGGGCCTCATGCGCGGATCTCTCCTTCGTCCTGCGGAGCGTGGGCCGGGCAAGGTGGGTCGGGTGAGGTGCCGGGCGGGCGTCAGGCGAGGTGGAAGACCTCGGTGAGCGGTCGCATGGCCTCGTCCGGCTTGGCGCCGTCCAGCGCCTCGAAGAAGTCGGCCATCTCGTTCTGCCACCGGGTGTTGACGTCGGTGGCTGCCATGGCGGCCTGGGCCGCCGCGAAGTCCTCGGTCTCCAGATAGCCGACGAGCAGGCCGTCGTCGCGCAGGAAGAGCGAGTAGTTGTGCCAGCCGCACTCCGACAGGGCCTGGAGCATGTCCGGCCAGACGGCGGCGTGCCGCTCACGGTACTCGGCGATGCGGCCCTGGCGGACCTTCAGCAGGAAACAGACGCGTTGCACGGAAGTCACCGTCCCGCTCAGAAGTCGAACTTGTCGATGTTCTTCTTGTCGAAGACGGTCGGCTCGCCGAGGATGACCTCGCCGTCCTTGCCGATCGTGTACTCGCCGAGCTTGCCCGCCGTGAACTTCTCGCCCTCGGCGCCGGTGATCTGCCCGGAGGCGAGGGAGGCCGCCGCGTACGAGCCCAGGTAGCCCAGCTCCTCCGGGTTCCACAGGGAGAACTGCTCGACGGTGCCGTCCTTGACGTACTTGCGCATCTGGTTGGGTGTGCCGAGCCCGTTGAGGACGACCTTGCCCTTGTACGAGGAGTCGCTGAGGTAGCGGGCGGCGGCGGCTATGCCGACGGTGGTGGGCGAGATGATGCCCTTGAGGTCGGGGTAGGCCGCGAGGAGCCCCTGGGTCTGCTGGAAGGACTTCTGGTCGGCGTCGTCCCCGTACGCGACCTTCACGAGCTGCATGTTCTTGTACTGGGGCAGCTTCAGCTCGTCCTTCATGAACTCGATCCAGGTGTTCTGGTTCGTGGCGTTCTGAGTGGCCGAGAGAATCGCGATCTTGCCCTGGTGACCGAGCTGTTCGCCCAGGTGCTGGACGAGGCTGCGGCCGATCTCCTCGGAGCTGGCCTGGTTGATGAAGAGCTGGCGGCAGTCCTTGGCGGTGTCGGAGTCGTACGCGACGACCTTGATGTCCTTCTTCATGGCCTGCTTGAGCGGGCCGCACACGGCGTTCGGGTCGTTGGCCGCGATCAGGATGGCGTCCTGGCGCTGCTGGATGAGGGTGTTGATGTACGAGACCTGGGAGGAGGCGTTGGCGTCGGAGGGGCCGACCTCCTTGCCGGTGGCGCCGTACTCCCCGGCCGCCGCGATCCCGGCCTCGTCGACGATCTTCTCGTACGGGTTGTTGATCTGCTTGGGGAGGAACGCGAGCTTGAGCCCCTTCTTCAGGGGCGCGTCCGGGTCGGCCTTGGCACCGGCGGCGGCGGTCGCGGTGTCCTTCTCCGCGCTGTCCTTGGTGGTGCCGGAACAGGCCGTCAGCGCGACGGCGAGAGCACAGGCGGTGGCGGCGGTGGCTACCGCGCGGCGACGGGCAGGGTGACGGATCAGCATGGCGGGCGGGACCTTTCGGGAGGCTCGGCGGGCTCGGAGGGACAGGGCGGGGAGGGCTCGGGACGCGGGAGACAGGTCGGGAGCTCAGGGCCCGGGGGCGGTGTCGGCGGCGCGCCGGTGCCTTCGTTCCACGGCGGCGGCGATGACCCGGGGGGTGAGGACGGAGGCGACGAGCAGCAGCCCGGTCACGATGACCTGGACCTCGTTGGGTACGTCGTTCAGCGTGAGCAGGTTCTTCAGGACCCCGATGAGCAGCACACCGGCGACCGCGCCGAAGAGCGTGCCCTTGCCGCCGTCGAAGTCGACGCCGCCCAGCAGGACGGAGGCGATGACGAGCATCTCGAAGCCGAGACCGTTGTCGGCGCGGGCGCTGCCGTACCGCAGGGTGAAGACGACACCGGCGAAGGCGGAGACCGCCCCGGTGAGCACGAACAGGATCAGTTTGAAGCGTTTGACCCGGATGCCGGCGAAGTAGGCGGCCTCCTCCTGGGCGCCGATCGCGAACAGCGACCGGCCGAAGGCGGTGGCGTGCAGCACCACGGCGGTGACCACGGCCAGCACGAGGAAGAGGAGTACGGGGTAGGTGAGGAAGGTGCCGGGGACGGTGGTGGTGTCCACGGCCCAGTCCGCGTACGTGGCGGGGAAGTCGGTGACGGCGTCGCTGCCCAGCGCCACGGAGGCGAGGCCGCGGTAGAGCGCGAGCGTGCCGATGGTGACGGCGAGCGAGGGCAGCCCGACCCGGGTGACGAGCCAGCCGTTGAGGAGCCCTCCGGCGACGCCGACGACCAGTACGACGGGGACGATCGTCTCGAAGGCCCAGCCCGCGTTCCACAGGGCTCCGGTCAGCGCGCTGCCCAGGCCCAGCATGGAGGCGACGGAGAGATCGACCTGTCCGGCCACCACCAGCAGGGTCATGGGCAGGGCGATGAGGGCGACCTCGGCGATGTCGTTGAACGCGAAGGCCAGGTTCTCGCCGGAGGCGAACCCTTCCGTGGTGCCGAGGCCAACGACGAACACCGCGACCAGCAGGGCGCCGACCGCCGTGTCCCAGCGCAGGCCCACGGCCCGTACCCGCTCCCCCGCCGTCGTGGGGCGCTGCTCCGGCGTCTTCACCGGGGGCCGCGGCGCGGCCTGTGTGTCAGGCGCCATTCCCATGTCGGGCGCTCCTCTTCCTCAGTGCTGCGGTCATGCGCAGGGAGACGATCCGGTCGACGCTGATGGCCGTGAGGAGCAGCGCGCCGGTGATGGCGCCCTGCCAGAACGCGTCGACCTTCAGGACGATCAGCGCGCTGCCGATGGTGGTGAGGAGCAGCGCGCCGAGCGCCGCGCCCCAGACCGTTCCGGTGCCGCCGGTGATGGCGACGCCGCCGACGACGACGGCGCTGACGACGGTGAGTTCCCAGCCGTGGGCGTTGTCCGCGACGACGGTGCCGAAGCGGGCGAGCCACAGGGCGCCGGCGAACCCGGCGACGGCGCCGGAGAAGGCGTAAGCGCCGAGGATCCGGCGGCGGATCGGGACCCCGGCGAGCCGCGCGGCCTCGGGGTTGGAGCCGATCGCGTACAGCTCGCGTCCGGACCGGTAGCCGCGCAGGAAGTACGCGGTGGCGGCGAGCAGGGCGAGGGCGATGAGCGGGAGGTAGGGGATGCCGAGGACGCTGCCGCTGCCGAGCCCCAGAATCGGGTCGGGGACGTCGCTCGCGCTGATCTGGTCGCCCTGCGCCCACCAGTAGTCGAGTCCCTGGATGATGTAGAGCATGCCCAGGGTGACCACGAGCGCGGGGACCCGGCCGAAGCTGACGAGGGCTCCGCTGACCAGTCCGCAGGCCACGCCGAGGGCGATGCCCAGCAGCAGGACGGTGAGGACGCCGTGGTCGGTGCCGGCGACGAACTTGCCGCAGGCGAAGGCGGAGAGCCCGACGACCGAGCCGACCGACAGGTCGATGTTGCGGGTCAGGACGACCACGGACTGGCCGACGGCCAGCAGGACCAGGATGGAGGCGTTGAGGAGGAGGTCCTTGACGCCCTGGTCGTCGAGGAAGCGCGGATTGGAGATCCAGGTGCCGAGGATGAGCAGCGCCAGCGCTCCGGCGATGCTGATCTCCCTGGCCCGGAACACGGTGTCGACGAGGGAGCGCGCCGAGGTGTCGTCCTTGGTGTCCGTGGTGGGCCGGTCCGTCACGGTGGTCATGCCGCAGCCCTTTCGCCCAGACCGGTCGCCGCCGCCATCACCGTCTCCTCGTCCGCCTCGGCCCGCGGTATCTCCGCGGTGAGCCGCCCCTCGTGCATGACGAGCACCCGGTCGGCCATGCCCAGCACTTCGGGCAGGTCGGAGGAGATCATCAGGACGGCGAGTCCGTCCGCGGCGAGCGCGGAGAGCAGCCGGTGCACCTCCGCCTTCGTGCCGACGTCGATGCCCCGGGTGGGTTCGTCGACGATGAGCACGGCGGGTTCGGTCGCCAGCCATTTGGCGAGGACGACCTTCTGCTGGTTGCCGCCGGAGAGCACGCCGACGGGGTCGGCGAGGCGGTTGTACTTGAGCTGGAGGCGTACGGCCCAGTCGGCGGCCCGGCCGCGCTCCAGGACCCGGCGGACCATGCCGCCCCGGCCGAGCCGGCCGAGTCCGGTGAGGCCGATGTTCCGCTCGATGGACATGTCCATCACGAGGCCGCGCAGCCGGCGGTCCTCGGGGACCAGGGCGAGCCCCGCGGCCATGGCGGCGGTCGGTGATCCGGCCGGCAGCGTCCGCCCGCCGACCTGGACCTCGCCCGCGTCGGCCCGGTCGACGCCGAAGACGGCCTGCGCGACCTCGCTGCGGCCCGCGCCCACCAGGCCGGCCAGGGCGACGATCTCGCCCCGTCGTACGTCGAAGGAGACGTCGCGGAAGACGCCCTCCCTGGTCAGTCTCCGTACCGACAGCGCGATCTCGCCGACGGTCGCCTGCTGCTTGGGGTAGAGCTCGCCCAGGTCGCGGCCGACCATGGAGCGGACGAGGTCGTCCTCGGTGAGCCCGGCCAGCGGCTGCGAGGAGATCCAGCGGCCGTCCCGCAGGGTCGTGACGCGCTGGCAGAGGGCGAAGATCTCCTCCAGGCGGTGGGAGATGAACAGTACGGCGGCGCCCTCGGCGCGCAGCGTTCGTACGACGGAGAAGAGCCGGGCGGTCTCGCCGCCCGTGAGCGCCGCGGTCGGCTCGTCCATGATCAGGACGCGCGCGTCGAAGGAGAGCGCCTTGGCGATCTCCACTATCTGCTGGTCGGCGATGGAGAGTCCGCGGGCGGGCCGGTCGGGGTCGAGTTCCACGCCGAGCCGCTTCATCAGGGCGGCGGTGGTCTCCCGTACGGCCCGGTGGTCGATCCTGCCGAGGGTCCGGCGCGGCTGACGGCCCATGAAGATGTTCTCGGCGATCGACAGGTCGGGGAAGAGCGTGGGCTCCTGGTAGATGACGGCGATGCCCGCGTCCCTGGCGTCCGCGGGACCGTGGAAGACGACGGGCTCGCCGTCGAGGAGTACGTCCCCGGCGTCCGGCCTGTGCACCCCGGCGAGCGTCTTGATCAGCGTGGACTTGCCCGCGCCGTTCTCCCCGGCGAGGGCGTGCGCCTCACCGGGCAGGAGTTGGAGGGAGACGTCCCGCAAGGCGCGCACGGCGCCGAAGGACTTGCTCACGTCCCTCAGGGCCAGCACAGGGGCGGGGGCCGGTGCCGGGTCCGTAGCGGGGTCCGTAGCGGGGTCCTTGGCGGGCTCGTTCATGAGGGGCTCCTCAGCGAGGGGGACGCGTTGTGCCACCCGCCCTGAAAGGTTTCAATGAGGTTGCACGGAAGCTAAACGGCGATGGTCTGCGACGTCAATGGGGTGCGCTTGACATTTTCCGGCGAGGCTCACGGGGGCATGACGCACAGCGTTCAAAGGTGCCGCGCGGAGGGTTGACACGGGTGGGGGACTCCCATAGCTTCACGCGATGAAACGATTCATAAAGGATCGTGACACCGACTCGCCCCGCGAGTCCGCACCACGGGAGCGCTGAGAGATGACGGGTCGATCCGCCGTGTCCGCTGTGAAGGCGGCGCTGAAGTCGCAGGCAGTCGAGACGCCGTCGTGGGCGTTCGGGAACTCCGGTACACGGTTCAAGGTCTTCGCACAGCAGGGCGTGCCGCGCACACCGCAGGAGAAACTGGCGGACGCCGCGCGGGTGCACGCCCACACGGGGGTCGCGCCGTCGGTGGCGCTGCACATCCCCTGGGACCGCGTGGATGACTACGGCGCCCTCGCCGCCCACGCGCGCGAGTTGGGGCTGCGTATCGGGACGATCAACTCGAACGTGTTCCAGGACGACGACTACAAGCTCGGCTCGGTCACCCATCCGGACGCCGCCGTGCGCCGCAAGGCGCTGGGGCATCTGCTGGAGTGCGTGGACATCATGGACGCCACCGGGTCGCGCGATCTGAAGCTGTGGTTCTCCGACGGCACCAACTACCCCGGCCAGGACGACCTCTCCGCCCGTCAGGGACGGCTCGCCGAGGCGCTGTCCGCGGTGTACGAGCGGCTCGGCGAGGGCCAGCGGATGCTGCTGGAGTACAAGCTGTTCGAGCCCGCCTTCTACGCCACGGACGTACCCGACTGGGGCACGGCGTACGCGCACTGCCTCAAGCTGGGCGAGAAGGCGCAGGTCGTCGTGGACACCGGGCACCACGCGCCGGGCACCAACATCGAGTTCATCGTGGCGCTCCTGCTGCGCGAGAAGAAGCTCGGCGGGTTCGACTTCAACTCCCGCTTCTACGCGGACGACGACCTGATGGCCGGGGCGGCGGACCCCTTCCAGCTCTTCCGGATCATGTACGAGGTGATCAGGGGCGGCGGGTACACGGCGGACACCGCGTTCATGCTCGACCAGTGCCACAACATCGAGGAGAAGATCCCCGCGATCATCCGCTCGGTGATGAACGTCCAGGAGGCCACGGCCAAGGCGCTGCTGGTGGACGCGGAGGCGCTGGACGCGGCCCAGCGCTCGGGCGACGTACTCGGGGCCAACGCGGTGATCATGGACGCCTTCAACACGGACGTACGACCGCTGGTGGCCGAGGCGCGCGCCGAACTGGGCGCGGACGCCGACCCCGTCGCCGCGTACCGCGCCTCCGGGTACGGCGAGAAGATCGTCGCCGAACGGATCGGCGGGACCCAGGCGGGCTGGGGCGCCTGAGACGGCTGGCACAGCAGCGCCGTACCCCTGCCCGGCCGACCCGTACCCCCGTACCAACCGCCCGTCCCGTACCCCCGTACCACCGCCCGTCCGCGCCTTCCGCCCCCGAAGACCGCACCTCACAGAGGGACATGATGACCGACCAGCCTTCCATCCATCCGGCGGCGGCCGAACTGCTGGAGCGTTCGCACCGGCTCGGCGCCGATCCGCGCAACACCAACTACGCCGGTGGCAACACCTCCGCCAAGGGATCCACCACCGACCCCGTGACCGGCGACGACGTCGAGCTGATGTGGGTCAAGGGGTCGGGCGGCGATCTGGGCACCCTCACCGCCGGTGGTCTCGCCGCACTGCGGGTGGACCGGCTGCGCGCGCTGACCGGGGTGTATCCGGGGGTGGAGCGCGAGGACGAGATGGTCGCCGCGTTCGACTACTGCCTGCACGGCAAGGGCGGTGCGGCGCCGTCCATCGACACGGCGATGCACGGACTGGTCGACGCCGCTCATGTGGACCATCTCCACCCCGATTCGGGGATCGCGCTGGCCTGCGCGGCCGACGGCGAGAAACTGACAGCGGAGTGTTTCGGCGACACCGTGGTCTGGGTGCCCTGGCGGCGCCCCGGCTTCCAGCTCGGCCTGGACATCGCCGCGGTCAAGGAGGCCAACCCCGCCGCGATCGGCTGTGTGCTCGGCGGGCACGGCATCACCGCGTGGGGCGCCACCTCCGAGGAGTGCGAGCGCAACTCGCTGCACATCATCCGTACGGCCGAGGCGTTCCTGACGGAGCGGGGCACGCCCGAGCCCTTCGGTCCCGTACGGGAGGGGTACGCGCCGCTGCCCGAGGCCGAGCGGCGGGCGAAGGCCGCCGCGCTCGCCCCGCTGATCCGGGGGCTCGCCTCCACGGACCGGCCCCAGGTCGGCCACTACACGGACGCGGATCCGGTCCTCGACTTCCTGGCGCGTGAGGAGCATCCGCGGCTGGCGGCGCTGGGCACCTCCTGCCCGGACCACTTCCTGCGCACCAAGGTCCGCCCGCTGGTCCTGGACCTGCCCGCCGGGGCGCCGCTGGAGGAGACGCGGGAGCGGCTGGCCGCGCTGCACACCGCGTACCGGGCGGAGTACCGGGCGTACTACGAGCGGCACGCCACCCCGGACTCACCGGCGATGCGCGGGGCCGACCCGGCGATCGTGCTGGTGCCGGGCGTGGGGATGTTCTCGTTCGGCAAGGACAAGCAGACCGCTCGGGTCGCCGGTGAGTTCTATGTGAACGCCGTCAATGTGATGCGCGGCGCCGAGGCCGTCTCCTCGTACGCGCCCATCGAGGAGTCCGAGAAGTTCCGTATCGAGTACTGGGAGCTGGAGGAGGCCAAGCTGCGCCGGATGCCGGCCCCGAAGGCGCTGGCCACCCGGGTGGCGCTGGTGACGGGCGCGGGGTCGGGGATCGGCCGGGCCGTCGCGCACCGGCTGGCCGCCGAGGGCGCGTGCGTCGTGGTCGCGGATCTCAACGCCGAGGGCGCGGCCACCGTCGCCGAGGAGCTGGGCGGCACGGACCGGGCCGTCGCGGTGACGGTCGACGTGACGGACGAGGAGCAGATCCGGGCGGCGTTCGACGCGGCGGCCCTCGCCTTCGGCGGGGTGGACCTGGTCGTCAACAACGCCGGCATCTCGATCTCCAAGCCGCTGCTGGAGACGACGGCCAGGGACTGGGACCTCCAGCACGACATCATGGCCCGCGGCTCGTTCCTCGTCTCGCGGGAGGCGGCCCGGGTCATGACCGATCAGGGGTTCGGCGGGGACATCGTCTACATCGCGTCGAAGAACGCGGTGTTCGCGGGCCCGAACAACATCGCGTACTCCGCGACCAAGGCCGACCAGGCCCATCAGGTACGGCTGCTCGCGGCCGAGCTGGGCGGGGCCGGGATCCGGGTCAACGGCGTCAACCCCGACGGGGTGGTCCGGGGCTCCGGGATCTTCGCGGGCGGCTGGGGCGCGGAGCGCGCGGCGGTGTACGGCGTGGAGGAGGAGAAGCTGGGCGAGTTCTACGCGCAGCGGACCATCCTCAAGCGCGAGGTGCTGCCGGAGCATGTGGCGGCGGCGGTCTTCGTCCTGACGGGCGGCGAGCTGAGCCACACCACCGGTCTGCACGTCCCGGTGGACGCGGGCGTCGCGGCGGCGTTCCTGCGCTAGCCAGGGCGTGTGCCGAAAGTCCCGCCTGGCCCAGTACCGGACCGCGCGGTCCGGGGCCTGTCCCTGACAACAGGTCCCGGACCGCGCTCCCCCGCTCGTCACCGCCGTCCGCCCGTTCCTTCTTCCGCCCGCTGTTCCCCGGCGTCCGCCGGGGCCGGCCGCGTCATCCCGGGGTCCGCCGTGTCATCCACCGAACCGCTTCCCTTCGCCGCCGTCGACCTCGGCGCGTCCAGTGGCCGCGTCATGGTCGGCCATGTCTCCGGCCGGGGCGCCGGGACGCTGCGCCTAGAGGAGGTCCACCGGTTCCCCAACCGTCCGGTGCGGACCTCCGGCACCCTGCACTGGGACATCCTGTCCCTGTACGGCGGGGTGCTGGACGGTCTGAAGGCCGCGGGCGCGGCGGCCGGGCGGGCCCCCGCGAGCGTCGGCATCGACACCTGGGCCGTCGACTACGGGCTGCTCGACGCGTCGGGCGCTCTGCTCGGCAACCCCGTGCACTACCGCGACACGCGTACCGGGGGCGAGGCCGAGAAGGTCGCCGCGGTGCTGCCGCCCGCCGCGCTGTACGGGGCGACCGGCCTGCAGTACCTGCCGTTCAACACCCTGTACCAGCTCACCGCCGCGCGGGGCAGCGCGGCGCTCTCCGCGGCGGACCGGCTGCTGCTGATCCCCGATCTCATCGCCTACTGGCTCACCGGCGAGGCCGGTACGGAACTGACCAACGCCTCCACGACGCAGCTCATCGACCCCCGGACGCGGGACTGGGCCCGGTCCGTCGCCGAGCCGCTCGGCATCGACCTCTCCCTCTTCCCCGCCCTGCGTGCACCCGGCGCGCCGGCCGGGACGCTGCTCCCCGACGTGCTGGCCGAGACGGGGCTGAGCGGTCCGGTGCCGGTGACGGCCGTCGGCTCGCACGACACGGCGTCGGCCGTCGCCGCGGTGCCCGCGTCCGGCGACCGGTTCGCCTACGTCGCCACCGGCACCTGGTCGCTGGCCGGCCTGGAGCTGGACGCCCCGGTTCTGACGGAGGAGAGCAGGCGGGCCAACTTCACCAACGAGCTGGGCGTGGACGGCACCGTCCGCTATCTGCGCAACATCATGGGGCTCTGGCTGCTCCAGGAGTGCCTGCGCACCTGGGAGGCCGAGGCCGCCCCCCAGCCGCTGGACCGGCTGCTCGCCGAGGCCGCCGAGGTGCCGGGGCTGCGGTCGTTCGTCGACGCGGACGACCCGGCGTTCCTGGCGCCCGGGCAGATGCCGCGCCGTATCGCGGACGCCTGCCGGAGCCTCGGCGTACGGGTGCCGCAGGGGCCCGCCGAGACGGCCCGGTGCGTCCTGGACTCGCTGGCGCTGGCACACCGGCGCGCGATCGAGGACGCGCAGCGGCTCTCCGGCCGCTCGGTGGACACGGTGCACATCGTGGGCGGCGGCGCGCACAACACGCTGCTGTGCCAACTCACCGCGGACGCCTGCGGCCTGCCCGTCGTCGCGGGCCCGGCGGAGGCCGCGGCCCTCGGCAACGTACTGGTCCAGGCGCGCGCGGCGGGCGCCGTCGACGGCACTCTCACCGATCTGCGCGCGCTGCTGCGCGCCACGCTGGAGCCACGCCGGTACGAACCGGCCGCCGACCGGGCCGGGCGGGCGGCGTGGGACCGGGCCGCCGCGCTGATCGCGGACGCGGGGGTACGGCGCTGACGTACGGACCGGACCCGGGCCGACCGCGCGCGCCGCGGCGCGTCGGGCGATTCGGGTGTACACGGCACGTGTCCGGGCCCGTGTCCCCCGATATGATGGTTCACCCGGTCAGGGGTACCAGCGAGATGTGACAGAACGGGCAGGACGCGTGGCGCAGACGGTCGGCATCAAGGACGTGGCCCGGCTGGCCGGTGTCTCGGTCGGCACCGTCTCGAACGTGCTCAACCGTCCCGAGAAGGTGTCCGAACCCACCCGGGTGCGGGTGCGCGCGGTCATAGACCAGCTCGGATTCGTCCGCAGCGAGACGGCCAGGCAGCTCCGGGTGGGGACCAGCCGCATTCTGGCGATCCTCGTGCTCGACATGGCGAACCCGTTCTTCGTGGCCGTCGCCAAGGGGGCGGAGCGCGCGGCGCGCGAGACCGGGCTCGGGGTGATGCTCTGCAACAGCGCGGGCAGCCCGGCCGAGGAGGCGGAGTACCTGTCGCTCTTCACCGAGCAGCGGGTGCGCGGGGTGCTGCTCACTCCGGCGGACACGACGGGCCACAACGTACGGGAGTTCGCGCGCCGGGACATTCCGTTCGTCCATGTCGACCGTGCCGTGCCCGCCTCCGAGGGCTGTTCCGTCTCGGTGGACGACGTGGCGGGCGGCGCCCTCGCCGTGGGGCATCTGCTGGCCGCCGGGCACCGCTCCGTGACGTACATCAGCGGCCCGATGTCGCTCCCCCAGTGCCGGGACCGCCGTACGGGCGCGCTGGCGGCCCTGAGCGAGGCCGGACTGCCGGAAGAGGCGCTGCGCCATGTGGAGTCGGCGCGGCTGGACGTCTCCTCGGGCATCGACGCGGGGGCGCGGCTGCTGGGTCTCGCCGAGCGCCCGACGGCCGTGTTCTGCGCCAACGACCTGCTGGCGCTGGGGGTTCTCCAAGCGATGTACGGGGCCGGGGTGGACGTCCCCGGAGACGTGTCGATCGTCGGCTACGACGACATCGAGTTCGCCGCGGCGGCGGTCGTCCCGCTGACGTCCGTACGGCAGCCCGCGGACGCGATGGGGCGGACGGCCGCGGAGATGCTGATGGACGAGACGGGGCCGGACGCGCAGCACCACACGCACCGTTCGGTCGTGCTCCAGCCCGAGTTGGTGGTCCGCAGCTCCACGCGCCGTCTGGAGAGCGGGAAGTAGCCCGGCCGCGGCGGGCGAGGCCGACCGCCCGTACGGGACGCGCCCCTCCCTCCCCCGGAGCGCGGACGCGGTGTCGCTCCGAGGGTGCTGGAGGCGTCGGCGCGTGGGGCACCGGCCGATGGGGCTCCACCGGCTGGACGGCCCGCGTCCGCACGTGCGGATCAGGGGTGACGCGACGCCTGGTCCGTGGACCTGACGGGGGCCGCGTAGCAGTGGACGGTGACCGTCTGCTCCTGGCTCCAGCGCTGCTCGGCGATGTCCAGCAGGGTCCAGCCCAGGTGTTCGTAGAACGCCACGGAGCCCGTGTCGGCCGCCAGGACGTCCAGGACGGGGTGCAGCCCGCGGGTTCCGGCCTCTCGTAAGGCCTGGGACATCAGGAGGGCTCCGATGCCGTGGCCGCGGGCGTCCGGGGAGACGAACAGACGGGTCACCACGGCGACTTCGCCGGGGGCCGCGCCCGTGCGTTCGTCCCAGAGCGCGGGTGCCGCGTCGCCCTCGACGGGCGGGGAGAGTGCGAGGTGGCCGACGATCCGGCCGTCGAGTTCGGCCACCCAGGCGGCGAGCTGCTCGGGCGGCGCCAGCCAATCGGCGGGCGCGGCGGGCCAGTTCACCGGATAGCCGTCGACCTTGTGCACCTCGGCGAGCACACTCACGCAATCGTCGAGATCACCCACGTCGCGTCGCCGGACATCGCACATCGGGATGTCATCGGCCGCTGGCATAGTCTGTCGATTCACCCGGACCATGCAACCACAGCCCGCCGCCGAAGCGCTCCGCGACCACCCGGCCGGGTGGTGAACGCAGCGGGTCCGAAGGCCCAACCTCCTGCGTACGCCGCATGCTTGGTTCAAGAATGCGTCAACAATCCCTCCGCGAAAAGCAATGGCCAAGGTTGTCACGGTTAGTCTCCGGCGGTGATATTGACCAAGCGCACACAGAGACCATCGCCCACCACCGGCACCCCCCGCCGCACCCTGCTCCGCGCGGCTCTCGCGGGGACGGCCGCCACCGCCGGTGTGGCACTGACCGCTCCTGTCGCCGGCGCCGCCGCACCGGCCGCCCGGCCCGCCCGCCCGCGGCCCACCACCGCCGAAGAGGCACTGGCCGAACTCACCGAGGGGAACCGACGCTGGCGGACGTTCCGGCAGCGTCACCCGGACGAGACGGAGGCCGTCCGTACGGCCCTCGTCTCGGGCCAGCACCCCTTCGCGCTCATCCTCGGGTGCATCGACTCGCGGGTCCCGCCCGAGCTCGTCTTCGACCAGGGGCTCGGCGACCTGATGACCGTACGCTCGGCCGGCGAGGTGCTGGACGAGGCCGTCCTCGGCAGCATCAGCTACGGCGTGCTCGAACTGGGCATACCCCTGATACTGGTCCTCGGCCACCAGTCCTGCGGCGCCGTCGCGGCAGCGGTCGAGGCCGACGAGTCGGGTGAGGAACTCCCGGCCCACATCCAGTACCTGGCCGACCAGATCCGGCCCGCGATCGACCACACGCAGCACGGCACCGCGCGCGTCGACTCCACGGTGACCGCCAACGTGGAGATGGTCCGCGCCCGCCTCGCCGCGGAGCCCGACCTCGCGGCCAAGGTGGCCGAGGGCAAGCTCGCCGTCGTCGGCGCGCGGTACGAACTGGGCACCCAGCTCGTCCACCGCACCGGCTGACCGTACCGCCGCAGTACCGGCACCCGCCGCCCACCCCGCCCCCGCCGGGGACGGGCGGCGCCCGGAACTCCTTTCTCCCGCGCGCCTTTCACGCGCCGCCGCCTCCTGGCACACCTCGCCGCGTTCGGCTCTCCCGCCGCCACGTCCGGCTCTTTTGATGCGCACCATCCTCCTGATGCGAACCTCCCTCTTGATGTGAACCCGACACCTGTGTCATATATGTCCAGACCATTGCCCCTCGGGTGAAGGACACGGCCATGACCAGGTTCCGTAACGGCGCCATGCTCGGCCTCGTATGCACGGCTCTCCTCGCGACGACCGCGTGCGGCGCGAACGACCGGCGGGCGACGGCACCTTCGGCCCCCGCCGGGGTCACCGTCCAGGCAGGCAGCGCCACGTCCGCCCATGTCATGTGGCACCCGGCCCCGGCCGAGGACGGCGTCCGCGGGTACGACGTCTACCGGAGCGGGACGAAGGTCAAGGACGTCCCCGGCGACACCGCCATGACCGACATCGCCGGGCTCACCCCGTCGAGCCGCTACACCTTCACGGTCCGCGCCCGGGGCGCCGACGGCACCGTCTCGCCGCACAGCGCGACCGTGTCCGTCGCCACCCCCGCGACCGTCGCCGAGGACAAGGACCCGCCCGCCGGCCCCACCGGAGTGCGGGGCGGGAGCGACGGCGCCCGCGCGGCCCGCCTCACCTGGGCCCCGGCCCCGGACGGGCAGGGCATCGTCTCGTACGACATCCACCAGGGCGGCTCCAGGATCCACAGTGTCGGCGCGGACGCGACCTCGGCCCGGGTCACCCTGCTGCGGCCGGGAACCCACTACCGCTTCACGGTGGTCGCCCGGGACGCGGCGGACAACACCTCGCCCGCGAGCCGCACCGTCGAGATCACCACCCCGCACGGCCCGGGGGACGCTCCCGACACCGCGCCGACCGGCCTGCGGGCCACGGCGCGTGCCGCCGACGGCGCCTACTACGCCGACCTGTCCTGGCTCCCACCGCGGACCGGCGGTGAGGTGCCCGCCTATCAGATCCATCTGGACGGGAAGTTCGCGACGACCCTGGTCTGGGGCGACGGGGCTCCCCGGGGCCGGGCGACCTACAGCGTCTACGTGAGCAGGACCGCGGGCGAGGCCTTCCGGGTGAAGCTCCGCGCGAAGCTGCCCGACGGCACCTGGGGCGCCTTCTCCGCGGAACCTACCGTCGTCACCGCCCCGGACGGTCGACCCACCGCGGACCGTCACCCCCGATCGTGAGACGGCGCGGCGCCCACGGGACCCGGCCCCGGCCCCCGTTCCCGCCTGGTCCGCAGCCGCGTCAGCAGACCACCGAGCGGGCCGCCGAGCGGCGGACCGGCCCCCTCCGCACGCGTGGTGGGCCCCTCGGCCCGCGGCGCCGGACGAGCCCGCCTCGCCTCCGCCAGAAACGTCTCCAGACTGGCGCGGTGCCAGCCGATCTCGTCCGGGTGGTCCGCCAGCAGCAGCCGCCCCACCGCCGACCTCGCCGCCTCCGACTCCGGATACGGGCGGAAGAGATCGGGCGCCAGCCGGTTCAGATAGGCGCGCTCGTACGGATCGCGCACCAGCTCGGCGAGATGGGCGGCGTCGAGCACACACCCCACGACGGCCACCCGTTCCCAGGGGTCCTCGCTCTCGTGCAGAAGATGGCCGATACGCCGACCCCTCCAGTTGCGCGGGCGCCGGTCGTCGCTCTCGTCGACCCCCGCACAGAGCCCTCGCGGCAGCCGCCCGACGCGCAGCCTCGGATCCCCGGCGGCGCACGCCCGCAACTCGTCGGCCAGATACAGCCAGACCACCGTGCGGTAACGGTTGAGGTAGAAATTCACCGGCGCGACGAAACCCGCCCTCGCCAGCCGGGTGAACCGGCCCGGACTGACGGACATCAGCGCCGCCCCCTCCGCCGTGCCCACCGTCCGCACCCGCTCGCGCAGCGCGTCCGGGAACCCCTCCGCCGCCCGCAGCCGCCCGATCTCCCGCCGGCTCACCTGCCGTCGGCCGCCGGCCGTCCCCGCCTCGGTGCGGATGTGCCCGAGCTGCGTCGCGAGCTCGAACTCTCCGCGCTTCAGTTGCAGTTCCCGCGCGGCCCGGATCAGTCCGACCCCGCCCGAGGCACTCTCCTCGACCCCGGCCTCGAACGCGGCATCGGCCTCGGCCTCGGTCTCGAACGCGATGCCGGACCCGATCCGTAACCCGGCGCCGTACCGGGCCCCGATCCCGAACCCGCCCCCGGCTCCCCCGTCGTCGCCGGTCCTGACCTGGGTCCGCGTCTCGCTGATGGACATGGTCGTCGTCCTCCCGTGAGTTGGAAACTACTCTCGGTGACGACCGTAGCGCGTCCGCGGACTTTCCCGCCCGGCCTGTGGATAACTCCGGCGGCCGAGCGAAGAGACCTGGTCAGAGGCCACTCAGCGTGGTGTGGTCGGGCTGTCTGGCCGCGACACCGAGATGCTCACCGACCCGGTTGACGAGCAGAGTCATCTCGTAGGCGACCTGGCCCACATCGGCCTCGGCCGCGGTCAGCACGCACAGGCAACTACCGTCCCCCGCCGCGGTGACGAAGAGCAGCGCCTCGTCGAACTCCACCATCGTCTGCCGCGCCTTGCCCGCCCGGAAGTGGCGTCCCGACCCCCGTGCGAGGCTGTGCAGCCCCGAGGAGACCGCCGCGAGGTGTTCCGCGTCCTCGCGTGCCAGCCCCGTACTGGCACCCGTGACCAGACCGTCGTTCGAGAGCACCAGCGCGTGCTTGATGTGCTCGACCCGTTCGGTCAGGTCGTCCAGCAACCAGTCAAGTCCCTTTTCGAGTGGCATTGCCGTCCCTCCCCGTTCAGATGTTCCCCAAGTCCCACGACGCCGTAGCCTTCCGCACCGACCGTCTCCGGGCAAGCCGCGCCCTGGACAAGGGAGTGTCGGTGCGTCACTTCGCGCCGCGTCACCTCACGCGGGAAAATGCGGGCATGGCGACAAACATGAGCAAGGACGAGTGGCACGCCTTCGTCTCCGAGGGCACGCGCACCGGCAAGCTGTCCACCGTACGAGCGGACGGAGCCCCGCACATCGCACCGATCTGGTTCGTCCTCGACGGGGACGACCTGGTCTTCAACACGGGCAAGGAGACCGTGAAGGGCCGCAATCTGCTGCGTGACGGACGGCTGGCGCTCTGCGTGGACGACGAACGGCCGCCGTTCGGCTTCGTGGTGATCCAGGGCCGCGCCGAGACCGATGAGGACCCAGAGCGGCTGCTCCACTGGGCGACGCGCATCGCCGCGCGGTACATGGGCGAGGAGCGCGCCGCGGAGTTCGGCAGGCGCAACGGCGTTCCGGGCGAACTGCTGGTGCGCGTACGGATCGAGAAGGTCTTGGCGTACACGGGCGTGGCGGACTGATCCGCACCCGCGCGCCGTGCGTGGCCCGGCCCTGGGGGATCATGGGCGTATGGCCCATGACCACACGCAGGTACGGGAATTCTTCGGCGCGCGGGCGGCGGGGTGGGACGCCCGGTTCCCGGACGACGGCCCCGCCTATGCCGCCGCCGTCGCCGAACTCGGGCTGCGCCCCGGCGACGCGGTCCTGGACGCCGGATGCGGTACGGGGCGGGCGCTGCCGCCCCTGCGGGACGCCGTGGGCGAGCGGGGCACGGTGCTGGGCGCCGATCTGACGCCGGAGATGCTGGCGGCGGCGGTACGGTCCCGGCGGCACCGTGCCGGGCGGCTCCTGCTCGCCGATGTGGGCCGGCTGCCGGTGCGGTCGGAGGCGCTGGACGCGGTGTTCGGCGCGGGCCTGATCGCGCATCTGCCCCGGCCGCAGGAGAATCTGTGCGAGCTGGCCAGAGTCGTACGGCCCGGCGGACGGCTGGCGCTGTTCCACCCCATCGGCCGGGCCGCGCTCGCCGCCCGGCAGGGGCGCCGGATCACCGAGGACGATCTGCGCGCCGAGCCCCGGCTGCGCCCCCTGCTGGCCGGTGCCGGCTGGCGTATGGAGTCGTACGCGGACGAGGACACCCGCTTCCTGGCGCTGGCGGTACGGGCCGGCTGACGGCCGGGGCGCCCTGGACGCGCCACGTCCGGCCCGGTGCCCGTGTCCAGGCCCCGGGCGCCGGTGACGCCGAGGGACCTCTTCTGTCGGGGCGCCGCCGCCCGTACGTTGGAGGGGCGGCCCGCTCAACCGTGCGGTTCGCATCGCACCAGGCAGCAGGGAAGGCGGACCCGGTGTTCAGCAGACTGCGCAGGATCCTTGTGTCGGACGGTGCCGCCGCACCGGCCGTGAACCACCCCCGGCCGCGGCAGCACAACCTGTTCGAGGCCGCCGCGACCTATGTGTCCGCGTGCGCGGAGGACGATCAGCAACGGATCGACGAGGCGGCGGGCTGGGTCTCGCCCGAGGCGCTCTCCTTCGGCGTCAACGAACTGGCCTGCCGGGCGGTGATCGCGCTGGCCCGCGAGCGGGACGAGTCGCCCCAGGCCGTGGCCCGCAGCCTGCTGGGCCTGCCGACCGCGTGAGAAGCGCGCCCTCCCGGCCCTCGACGCCCGGGTCACCGACTGGCTAGGGTGCGCCGACAGACCCTGGGGATGGGGAGGTGCCGTGGCCGCGACGGACGACTCCGTGGACGACGACGCGCTGTACGTGCTGACCGCCGCGCTGCTCACGCCCGCGCGGTTCCCCTCCGTGCTCGGCGACGACTACGCGCAGGCGTGCGCCGCCCTCGGGCTGGAGCCGTACCCGGGCGGATACGGCCTGGTCATGGGCCAGGACGGCGAGGGTGCCCGCTGGACGGTCGTGGTCGACGACGTCTCCCTGGTCGCCGTCGCGATCGCGTCCTGGGACTGCGGGATGGAGTACGACCTGTCCCCGGGCGAACGTACCGTCGTCTCCGCGCTGCCCGGCTGGCCCCTGGCCCTGGCCGTCGCGGCACCGGGCGTGCCGGCCCCGCACGACCCGGAACCGGCGGCCTCCGAGGACGCCGGAGCCGGGGAGAGCGCCGTACGGCTGCCCCTGACGCCGCCCGACACCGAGGCGTGGGGCCCGGCGCAGCGGCGCCTCGGGGCGGACGAGGTGGCGCTCCAATGGGCGTCGTGGCGTGAGCGGTTCGAGGGCGCCGAGGACTCTGCCCCTGAGGCCTCCGATGCACCCGCGGCTTCCGATGTGCCTCAGCCCTCCGATGCGCCTGAGTCCTCCGGGCTCCCCGCGGCCTCCGGAGCCGGCGGCATGCCGACGCCCTCGCATCCGGGGGTGGTGCGCGCCCTGGCGGAGCTGCGCGCCTATGTGGACGCCGGCGCGGCGCCGCCGCCCGGCCGGATACGGTCCGCCTTCGCCCCGGACGAGGCGCGGACGCTGCGCGCCGACGGCCCCGGCTGGTCCTTCGTGGCCAGGACCGACGACATGGCGTTCGTCCTGCTGGACGAGGAGCCGGGCGAGGTGCTGCCGGTCGGGCGCGGCCCCGAACTGCCCGGGCTGCTCGAAGCACTCGACGAGATCGCCGTACGCCCTGCCTGAGGCGGGCACGGCACCACCGCGGCGGCGGCGCTTTCACGGCACCGTGTCACAGGGGTTTCTGGAAGAACGTGCTGTCCGGATGGTCGCGGTAGAAGCCGAAGCCCGTGGTCGGCACATAGCCGCTGGACCGGTAGAGCCCGACCGCCTCGGCCAGCACATCGCCGGTCTCCAGGACCATCCGTACCCGGCCCGCGCGCCGAGCGCTCTCCTCCAGCTCCGCCAGCACCCGGCGGGCCAGCCCACGCCCGCGCGCCTCGGGGACGACGAACATCCGCTTCAGCTCCGCGTCCCCGCCCTCGTACCCCTCGGCCACCATGTCCTGGGCGCGCCAGCCGCCGGAGGCGACGGGCGCGCCGTCCCGGTAGGCCACGAGGAACAGCCCCAGCGGCGGGTCGAAGTACGACGGACGCAGGGGCGTCAGGTCGTCATGGCCGAAGCGTTTCAGGTACTCCGCCTGCGCCTCGTCACTGAGCTTGACGGCGTCGGGGTGGTCGAAGGCTATGGGGATGATCTCCACAACCGACGACCCTAGCGCCTCTCGTTCGACGCTCCGCGGCCGGAACCGGAAACGTATTCGCGGGGGCCGGGAGCGCGCGCGTAAGGCCCCGGACCGGTCACCCCGGTCCGGGGACCCCGCCTACGCGCCACGGTCCGCCGCTCAGCGGCCCAGCTCCTTGCGGCTGATCCTGCGCAGCCTGCGGCGCTGCGACGGGTCCAGCATCAGATACGCGGCTGTCGGCACCCCTATCACCACCAGCAGCGAGAACCAGAATCCGATCAACGGCATCAGAAGAAGGCCAACGGCCACTCCCCCAATGGCGATCTTCGCGCTTGTCGACATCTCGACGCCTCCTTCGCGGCGTGGCCGCTTCCTGCTCATTGAACGCACACGGTCGTCCGCCAGTTCCACTATGCGCCCGCGCGCAGCGGTTCGCCGACCTCGTGCATGTGGCTGAGCGCCTGGCGGTACGACTCGATCAGTCCGGTCTCGGTGTACGGGATCCCCAGCGTCCTGCAGTGCGCGCGGACCAGCGGCTGCGCGAGCCGGAGGTGGGGGCGGGGCATGCTGGGGAAGAGGTGGTGCTCGATCTGGTAGTTCAGCCCGCCCAGGAACCAGTCCGTGAACAGGCCGCCGCGGACGTTGCGCGAGGTGAGGACCTGACGGCGCAGGTGCCCCCAGTCCGCGCAGTTCTCCGGGTCGGGCATCTCCATGCCCTTGTGGTTGGGCGCGAAGGACATGCCGAGGTGCAGTCCGTGGAGCATCTGGTGGATCACCGCGAAGACGACGGCCTGTCCGACGCTGAGCGTGGTCAGCAGCAGCGTGGCGTAACCGACGGCGTGGGTCAGGAGCAGCAGGCCCTCCGTCACCCGGCGCCGGGCCGGCATCCGGTCCTCACCGCGTGCGAGGACGGCCTGGACGCCGTAGACCTTGAGGGCGATGCCCTCCAGCGTGGTCAGCGGGAAGAACAGCCAGGCCTGGTGGCGGGTGAGCCAGCCGCGCAGCCCGGAGCGTCCCTCGGTCTGGTGCTGGGTGAAGACGAGGATGTCGGCGGCGACGTCCGGGTCCTTGTCGATGTGGTTGGGGTTGGCGTGGTGCCGGTTGTGCTTGTCGTTCCACCATTCCTGGCTCATGCCGAGCAGCAGGTTGGCGTGCACGAGCTGGACGAGCCGGCTCTTCCCCCGGTGGGCGGTGATCTGTGAGTGCCCGGCGTCGTGGGCGACGAACGCCAGCCGCCCGGAGACGAGGGCCAGCGGTGGCGCCAGGAGCAGCGCCCACCAGGAGGGGCCGACGAGGACCAGCCCGGCGACGATGGCGGCCATGAGGAGGAGGTTGACGGTGATGCCCCGCGCGTACCAGGCGACGCGGCGTTCCAGGAGTCCCTGTTCCCTGACCGTCCGCAGGAGGGGTGCGAAGTCACTGCCGGCCGCGCGGGGCGCGGGGGCGGGTATGGGCTCCGCGACGGGGGCTGCGGCGGTTCGGGGCATGTCGGTCTCCGGTCTGTCGGCCGAGATGAGTACGGGACGGTGGGTACGCGGTGGGTGCGCGATGGGGACGGTGGGGACGGTGGGGACGTGAGGGGAACGGTGGGGACGGTGTGGACGTGATCGAGGGGCGAAGGGCGCCGCGCGCCTGACCTTCTGAAACGTACGGCGGCGCGGCCTACCCGGGCCATGGCGCCAACCCCCGGAAGGGGTGGGGGGTTTACGGGGGGTGGGGGTGTTGCCGGCTACACCTGTCCGGTCGGCGGGGTGAGCCACGTCACGGCCGCGGCAGCTCCGTGTGAGGGCGTGGGTGGGGTACCCTCGGCGGCTCCGACCCCGCATTAGTCAAATTTGAGGAATGCGTCTTCGCTGTGCACAGGCTTCCCGCGGCAACGCTCTCCCGGACCACCGAACTCGCCCGCTGTTCCACCGTCTTTCTTCCCGCGGATCCGGCCCGCGCCGGCCGGATCGCCTACTGGCATCCCGACGGCGCGGCGCCGCCGTCCGCCCCGGGCTCCCTGGAGGAACTGGCCGTCGTCGACACCGAGGGCCACCTTCTCACGGTCAGGGCGCTCCTGGTGCCCGTGGCCGGCGCGCTTCCCTCGCTGACCCGCGGACGCGCCGCGCCCGACGCCTCGCCGTCGGCCGCTTTCTGGGGCACGGCCGCCCTGTTCGCGCTGCAACTCGTCGCCCGCGGGCTGCTGTTGCCCGGCCTCACCGGTACCGATCACGACGGCTGGCGGGCCGGCCCGCTCACCGCACGGGACCTGGAGCACGTACGGGCACTCGCGGCGTCGATGCCGCCGACCGCACACGCCGTCCCGCTGCTCACCCCGCCCGCCACCACCGCCCGTACCACCACGCCGGCGCCCGACACGCTCCTTCTGCCCGCGCAGGAAAGGCTGTTGCGGGACTTCCTGGACGCGGTCGCGGACACGCTGCCGCGGACCCCCGCCGCCTCGGTCGTCGCCGGCGGGCCCGCGTTCGCCGCCGCCCCCGCGACGCCGCCGCGCCGGTTTCCCGAACTCCGCGGCTGGGCCGCCGATGTGGCCGCCGGACACGACGCGGGTGTGCGCCTCTCGCTCCGCGTCGAGCTGTCCGGCCTGCCGGGTCCCGACGTCCTCCCTGACCTCCCCGACGCCGCCGAACCGGCGCCCGCCGGGGGCGACATGGCTGCGGGGTCCGGGGCGGTCTTCCGCGCCGTGCTCCAGATGCACAGCGTCAGCGACCCCGCGGTCGTCGCCGACGCCGCCGACGTGTGGTCCGGCGCCGCGGGTACGGGCTTCGCCCCGCGCGCCCGGATGGACGCCCTGCTCGCCCTGCGCCGCGCCGCCCGCGCCTGGCCGCCGCTCACCCCGCTGCTCTCCGCCGCCGCGCCCGACGCCGTCGACCTCGCCGACGAGGAGGTCACCGAGCTGCTGGGCGAGGCGTCCGGGGCGCTCGCCGCGACCGGCGTCCAGGTGCACTGGCCCAAGGAGCTGGCCCGCAGCCTGACGGCACGCGCCGTGATCGGACCGTACGGCGACGACGCCGAGCCCGCCGACGGGCCGGGCCCGAGGGAAAGAGCGGACGGCGAACTGTCCTCCTTCCTCTCCGCCGACGCGCTGCTCGCCTTCGACTGGCACTTCGCGCTCGGCGATCAGCGGATCGGCCGGGCCGAGCTCGACCGGCTCGCCGAGGCGAGCCGCCCCCTCGTACGGCTGCGCGACCAGTGGGTGCTCATCGACCCGGCGGAGATCCGGCGGGCCCGGGAGAGCCAGGACCGCGAACTCACCCCGGTCGACGCGCTCGAAGCCGTGCTGACCGGCTCCACGGAGGTCGCGGGCCGCCGGGTCGAGGTGCGGGCGGCGGGCTGGCTCGCGGCGCTCCGCGACCGGATCGCGGACCCCGCGGGCGTGGAGCCCGCGATCGGGCAGCCCGCGGCGCTCGCCGCGACGCTGCGCGACTACCAGGTGCGCGGGCTGGACTGGCTGCACCGGATGACCTCGCTCGGTCTCGGCGGCTGTCTCGCCGACGACATGGGCCTCGGCAAGACCATCACCCTCATCGCCCTCCATCTGCACCGGCAGACCGACCCGTCGGCCGCCGGCCCCACCCTGGTCGTCTGTCCCGCCTCGCTGATGGGCAACTGGCAGCGCGAGATCGAACGGTTCGCGCCCGGCACGCCCGTACGCCGCTTCCACGGCGCCGCCCGCGCCCTGGACGGCCTGGCGGACGGGGAGTTCGTCCTCACGACGTACGGCACGATGCGGCTGGACGCGGAGCGGCTCGCCGGTACGGACTGGGGTCTGGTCGTCGCCGACGAGGCGCAGCACGTCAAGAACCCGTACTCGGCGACGGCCAAGCAGCTCCGCGTCCTCGGCGGGCGGGCCAGGGTCGCGCTCTCCGGCACCCCGGTGGAGAACAACCTCTCCGAGCTGTGGGCGATCCTCGACTGGACGACTCCCGGGCTGCTCGGCCGCCTCGGCACCTTCCGTACCCGCTACGCACGCTCCGTGGAGAGCGGCGACGATCCGGCGGCGGCCGAGCGGCTGGCGGCGCTGGTCCGCCCGTTCCTGCTGCGCCGCCGCAAGTCCGACCCGGGCATCGCGCCCGAGCTGCCGCCCAAGACCGAGACCGACCGGGCGGTCTCCCTGACCGCGGAGCAGACGGGGCTCTACGAGGCGGTGGTACGGGAGACCCTCGCGGCGATCTCGGCGGCGGACGGCATGGAGCGGCGTGGTCTGATCGTCGCCCTGCTGACCTCGCTCAAACAGATCTGCAACCACCCCGCGCAGTATCTGAAGGAGGAGCAGCCACGCCTCGCGGACCGCTCGGGGAAGCTGGAGCTGCTGGACGAACTGCTCGACACGATCCTGGCGGAGGGCGCGAGCGTCCTGGTCTTCACCCAGTACGTACGGATGGCGCGGCTGCTGGAGTCCCATCTCGCGGCGCGCGGCGTGCCGACGCAGTTCCTGCACGGCGGTACGCCGGTCCCGGTGCGCGAGGCGATGGTGGACCGCTTCCAGAACGGTGAGGTCCCGGTGTTCCTGCTGTCGCTGAAGGCGGCGGGCACGGGGCTCAATCTGACCCGCGCCGAGCATGTCGTGCACTTCGACCGCTGGTGGAACCCCGCCGTCGAGGCACAGGCGACGGACCGCGCCTACCGCATCGGCCAGCACCGCCCCGTACAGGTCCACCGGATGATCACCGAGGGCACGATCGAGGACCGCATCGCGGACATGCTCGCCCGCAAGCAGCGGCTGGCCGACGCGGTGCTGGGCTCCGGCGAGGCGGCGCTGACCGAACTGACCGACGCCGAGCTGGCGGACCTGGTGGAGCTGCGAGGGGGCACCCGATGACGAACGGCACGGAGAACGGTGGGGAGTTCACCCGTACGGAGGGCCACGAGCACGACACCGAGCGGACGTTCGCCGCGCTGCCGCCGGCCCATGGCCGCGGCTTCGCCGGGACCTGGTGGGGCCAGGCCTGGCTGAAGGCGCTGGAGGACACCGCGCTCGACGGCCAACAGCTCAAGAAGGGGCGGAAGATGGCCCGGGAGGGCGCGGTCGGCGCGGTCTCCGTACGGCCGGGCCGGATCACCGCGGTCGTCAGGGACCGGGACGGTACCGCGCAGCGCAGCGACGTGCTGCTCCAGCGGCTGGGCGCGGAGGAGTGGGACCGCTTCCTGGACATGGCGGTCGACCGGGCCGGCCATATCGCGGCGCTGCTGGACCGGGAGATGCCGCCGCACCTGCTGGAGGACGCGGCGGACGTCGGTATCGAGCTGCTGCCCGGCATCGGCGATCTGGAGCCGGAGTGCGGCTGTGAGGCGTGGGACCACTGTCCGCACTCCGCGGCGCTCTGCTACCAGGTGGCCAGGCTGCTCGACCAGGACCCGTTCGTCCTGCTGCTGATGCGCGGCAGGGGCGAGCGCGGGCTGCTCGACGAGCTCCAGGTACGGAGTGTCGCGCGGGCCGCGCGGACGCGTCAGGACGACGGGGAGGCGGCGGACTGCGCGGCGTCCGAAGGGCCTGAGGGGGTGTCCGCCGTGGCGGCCTTCGCGGCGGGCGGCCTCCTGCCGCCGCCGCCCGCTCCCCCGGAGCCGCCGGCCGGTCCCGGGCAGCCGCCGTCGCTCGACACGGAGGCCGCGCCGCCCGAGGGGATCGACGCCGACGCGCTGGAGTTCCTGGCCGCCGACGCGGCGGCGCGCGCCCTGCGGCTGCTCGCCGAGGCGCTGGCCCCGGACCCTCACGAGGCGCCGTGGGAGGAGGAGCTCACACCGCGTCAGGACGGGGTACGGCTCGCCGCCGCGAGCGGGGGCGAGCGGTTCGCGGCGCGGCTGGCCTCCGGCACCGGCCGGCAGCGGGCGGAGCTGGATCTCGCCGTACGGGCCTGGCGGTACGGCGGCGCCGCGGCCCTCGCCGTACTGGAGGACGAGCGGGCCCCTGAGCCCGAGGAGCTCGCCCGCGCCGGAGCGGCGCTCGACGCGGCGTGGGAGGGCGGGGACCGGCCGGGGCTGCGCGCCGTCGGCCGGGGCCGCTGGACCGTGCCGGGCGCGGGGGTCCAGCTCCGGTACGGAACGGACGGGCGCTGGTGGCCGTACCGCAAGGAGGGGGCCCGCTGGGCCCCGGCGGGACCGGCGGACCACGACCCGGCGGCGGCGTTCGCGGACGCCCTCGGGGCACAGGACGGCCCGTCACCGGGGTCCGAGGCGCCCGCCGGCTGACCCGGGCGCGGCCCGCGTTCCCGGCGCAGGACGCTTGCCGCGCCGGGGCGCCCGGGCGACGATGGTCGGGTCCGGTGGGATCCGACCGGGGAGGGCGCGGTGACCGACACCTGGGTGGCTCTCGAAGCGGGCGCCGACCCGGCCGAGCGCCGTGGCGCGCTGGGCAGGGCGTACGAGTCGTTCGCGACCGCCGGCCGGGTGGACCGGCCCGTACGCTCCGTGGTGGCGGCCTCCTGGCGGCGGTCGGCGCGGGCCCGGGTCAGCCCGGAGGGCACCGCGGCCGTCGAGCTGTCCGACGACGAACTGGCCGCGCACCGGGACGGCCATCCGCTGGCCGGGGTGATGCCGCTCATCCGCGAGTTGACGGACGCGTATGCCCTGGACGGCGAGCATCTGATGGCGGTGTGCGACGCGCACGGCCGGCTGCTCTGGGTCGAGGGCCACCCGGCGACGCGGCGGCTCGCAGGCCGGATGAACTTCGTCCCCGGGGCGCGCTGGGCGGAGGCGGTGACCGGTACGAACGCGCCGGGCACTGCGCTCGCCGTCGACCGCCCCGTGCAGGTCTTCTCCGCCGAGCACTTCCAGCGGCCCGTACACCCGTGGACCTGCGCGGCGGCGCCCGTCCACGATCCGCACAGCGGGCGGCTGCTGGGCGCGGTCGACATCACCGGCGGCGACCGGCTGGCCCATCCGCACAGCCTGGCGTTCGTCGGCGCGCTCGCGCGGGCCGCCGAGTCGCATCTCGCGCTGGTCGCGCCGCCGCCCGCCGCCGACTCCCTGCGGCTCTCCTCGCTGGGCCGGGACGAGGCGCTGCTCGTGGCGGGCGGCGACAAGCTCCGGCTCAGCCGGCGGCACAGCGAGATCCTGACCCTCCTCGCACACCGCCCGGAAGGCGTCGCCGGGGAGGAGATGCTGGTGGAGCTGTACGAGGACGAGTCGGTCACCCCGGTCACGCTGCGCGCCGAACTCTCCCGGCTGCGCGCGCTGCTCGGCCCCGGGCTGCTGCGCTCCCGCCCGTACCGGCTGGCGGCACGGGTCGACGCGGACTTCGACACGGTGGGCCGGCGGATCGCCTCGGGTGCCGTGACCGCCGCGATGAGCGTGTACGCCGGTCCGCTGCTGCCCGCCTCACGGGCGCCCGCGGTGGTACGGCTGCGGGAGCGGCTGGCCGGTGAGGTGCGCGCGGCGCTGATCGCCCGCGGCGACCCGGGGCTGCTGGCGGACTGGGCGTACAGCCCCTGGGGCGAGGACGACCTGCCCGTGTGGCGGGCGCTCGCCGCCGTGCTCCCCGTACCGCAGCGTCCGGCGGCGCTGGCGCGGGTCCGGGAACTCGACGCGTGGCAGCGCGCCTGACGGGACGTCCGGCGGCCGGGCGGCCCGCCCCCGCAGGCGAAACCGGGCATATCTCCTTACTGTCGGTGGAGAGCGCGCCCTGGTGCGCGGCCGGCGGGAGCCGCCGGACCGCTCCGGGCGCCCCATCCGAACCGGAGGAGCCCGCATGCCGGAGCTGTTCATCGGCGGCATCTGGACCGCCGCGGTCGGCGGGCAGGTGCGCGAGATCCGCTGCCCCGCGGACGGCACCCTGGTCGCCACGGTCGACGAGGCCGGACCGCCGGACACCGCCGCCGCCATCGTGGCTGCCCGTGACGCCTTCGACAGCGGCCCCTGGCCCAGGACCCCGGCCGCCGAACGGGGCCGACTGCTGCTGCGCGTCGCGGACCTGCTGGAACGCGACAAGGCGGTGCTCGCCCGAGCCGAATCCCTCGACACCGGGAAGCGGCTGGTGGAGAGCGCGTACGACATGGACGACATCGCCAACTGCTTCCGCTACTTCGGCCATCTGACGGCCGCGGGCGGCACGGACCGGATCGTCGACACCGGCGATCCGAACGTCGACAGCCGGGTGGTGCGCGAGCCGGTCGGGGTGTGCGCGCTGATCACACCGTGGAACTATCCGCTGCTCCAGACCTCCTGGAAGGTGGCCCCCGCGCTCGGCGCCGGCAACACCTTCGTCCTCAAGCCCAGCGAACTGACCCCGCACACCGCCATCCTGCTGATGCGGTTGCTGGCCGAGGCCGGACTGCCCGACGGGGTCGCCAATCTGGTCCTGGGCGCCGGGCCGACGGCGGGCGGGCCGCTCAGCACGGACCCCCGGGTCGACATGGTGTCGTTCACCGGCGGGCTGGTGACCGGACGGCACATCATGGCCGCCGCGGCACCGACCGTGAAGAAGATCGCCCTGGAGCTGGGCGGCAAGAACCCGAACGTCGTCTTCGCCGACGCCGACTACGAGGCGGCCGTCGACTACGCGCTGACGGCGATCTTCCTCCATTCGGGCCAGGTCTGCTCGGCCGGGGCGCGGCTGCTGGTCCAGGACGAGCTGCACGACAGGTTCGTGACGGACATGGTGGAACGGGCGCGGGCGATCCCGCTCGGCGGCCCGTTCGACGAGCACGCCCGTACCGGACCGCTGATCTCCGCCGCGCACCGCGCCAAGGTGGAGGCGTACGTGGCGGCCGGGCTCGCCGAGGGCGCGGTGCTGCGCTGCGGCGGCGCGCGCCCCGACGACCCGGCGCTGAGCGACGGCTTCTACTACCTGCCGACGGTGCTGGACGAGTGCACGCCGGAGATGTCGGTCGTACGCGACGAGTCGTTCGGCCCGGTCCTCACCGTCGAGCGGTTCCGCGACGAGGAGGAGGCGGTCGCGCTCGCCAACGACACCATCTACGGGCTGGCCGGGGCGGTCTGGTCGCAGGACGTGGGCCGGGCGCACCGGGTCGCGTCGCGGCTGCGCGCCGGCACCGTATGGATCAACGACTTCCAGCCGTACGTCCCGCAGGCGGAGTGGGGCGGGATGAAGCAGTCCGGCTTCGGCCGTGAACTGGGCCCGGCGGGACTGGCCGAGTACCAGGAGGCCAAGCACGTGTGGCGCAATCTGTCCCCGAAGCCGCTGGGGTGGTTCGAATGAGCACCGGTCCGGGACAGGAGCCGGCGGGCCCCGCGCCCGAGAACCGTACGGCCGACGAGATCCAGAGCCAGGACGACGACGACTCGCTCAAGGCGTTCGGCTACAAGCCGGAGCTGAAGCGCACGCTGGGCAACTTCCACACTTTCGCGGCGGGGATCAGCTACATCTCGATCCTGACGGGGACGTTCCAGCTCTTCTACTTCGGGGTCAAGTTCGCCGGTCCCGCCTACTGGTGGTCGTGGCCGATGGTCTTCCTCGGCCAGCTCATGGTGGCGCTCTGCTTCTGCGAGCTGGCCGCGCGCTACCCGGTGGCCGGTTCGATCTACAACTGGTCGAAGAAGCTCGGCGGGCCGCACATCGGCTGGCTGGGCGGGTGGATGATGGTGACGGCCACCATGGTCTCGCTCGCCGCGGTGGCCCTCGCGTACCAGATCACGCTGCCGCAGATCTCCAGCGTGTTCCAGGTGATCGGGGACGGCACCGGGCCGACCGACGCGGCGGCCAACGCCGTACTGCTCGGCACGGTCCTGATCGTCTTCACCACGCTCGTCAACGCCTTCGGCGTCAAGCTGATGGCCCAGATCAACTCCGCCGGGGTGATGATCGAGCTGATCGCCGCCATCGTGCTGATCGGGCTGCTGGCGGCCCACATCACCCGCGGCCCCAGCGCGATCGTGCAGACCAACGGCTACGGCACGGGCGAGTCGCTCGGCTACTTCGGCGCCTTCCTGACCGCCTCGCTCGCCTCCGCGTACGTGATGTACGGATTCGACACGGCGTCGTCGCTGGGCGAGGAGTCGCTCAACCCCAGCCGCAACGCGCCGCGGGCGATCCTGCGGGCGCTGATCGCGTCGTTCCTCATCGGCGGGCTGATCCTGCTGTTCGCGCTGCTCGCCGTGCCGGATCTGCACTCCCCGAGCCTGGCCGTGGACGGGCTCCAGTACGTGGTGCTCTCCACGCTCGGCTCCACCGTCGGGCAGATCGTGCTGTGGTGCGTGGTCGTCGCCATCACGGTGTGCGCGCTGGCGGTGCACGCCGCCGGCATCCGGCTGGCGTTCGCGATGGCCCGGGACAACTGCCTGCCCGCGTCCTCGTGGATCGCCCGGGTCAGCCCGCGGTTCGGGACGCCGGTGGTGCCCGCCGTCTTCATCGGGCTCGTCGCCATCGTCATCCTGGTGATCAACATCAACCAGCCGCAGATCTTCTCGGTGATCACCAGCATCGCGATCATCATGATCTACGTGGCCTATCTGCTGGTCACCGTCCCCATGCTGATCCGGCGGCTGCGCGGCACGTGGCAGGCGTCCGAGAACCACTTCTCGCTCGGCAGGTTCGGACTGCCGGTCAATGTGCTCGCCGTGCTGTGGGGCGCGGCCATGTCGCTCAACCTGGCCTGGCCGCGGCCGGAGGTGTACAACGCGACCGGTCCGCACCACTGGTACCTGCAATGGGGCGCGTTCCTCTTCGTCGGCATCGTCGCGATCGGCGGCTTCGCCTACTACTGGTTCGTCCTGCGCAAGCACACCGGCGTACTCGAAGCACACCGGTCCACCTGAACACACCCGTCCCATTGAACACACCGATCCCCCGTTCCGAGCCTGGAGCAGCGATGTCCCCGGAGAACCCTGCGCACACCTTCGACTATGTGGTGGTGGGCGGCGGTACGGCGGGAGCCGTCGTCGCCGCCCGGCTGACCGAGGACCCGGACGTCACCGTCTGTGTCGTGGAGGCGGGTCCCTCCGACGTCGGCGACGACAGCGTCCTGCGGCTCGACCGGTGGATGGCGCTGCTGGAGTCCGGCTACGACTGGGACTATCCCGTCGAACCGCAGGAGAACGGCAACAGCTTCCTGCGCCACGCCCGCGCCAAGGTGCTCGGCGGCTGCTCCTCGCACAACTCGTGCATCGCCTTCTGGGCGCCCGCCGAGGACCTCGACGAGTGGGGGGCGCTGGGCTGTACGGGATGGGGCGCGGCGGAGTGCTTCCCCCTGTACCAGCGGCTGGAGACCAACGACGCGCCCGGGGACCACCACGGCCGCTCGGGCCCGGTCACCATCCGTACCGTCCCGCCGAACGACCCGTGCGGCCGGGCGCTGCTGGAGGCGTGCGCGGCGGCGGGCATCCCCGTCACCCCGTTCAACACCGGCGCGACGGTGGTGCGCGGCGCGCACTGGTTCCAGATCAACGCGCGGGAGGACGGTACGCGGTCCTCCGCGTCGGTCTCGTATCTGCACCCCCTGATCGGCAGACGGCCGAATCTGGAGATCAGGACCGGACTCACGGCCGGACGGCTGACGTTCGACGAGGCCCGGCGCTGCACGGGCGTCGAGTACCTGGAGCCCGACACCGTCCACAGCGGCGCGGTGACGGCGCGGCGCGAGGTGATCGTGTCCTGCGGGGCGATCGACTCGCCGAAGCTGCTGATGCTGTCGGGCATCGGCCCGGCCGGGCATCTGCGGGACACCGGCGTGGACGTACGGGTGGACTCCCCCGGCGTCGGCTCGCACCTCCAGGACCATCCGGAGGGCGTGATCATGTGGGAGGCGAAGCAGCCCATGGTCACCACGTCCACCCAGTGGTGGGAGATCGGCATCTTCGCCGACACCGAACCGGGCCTCGACCGGCCGGACCTGATGTTCCACTACGGCTCCGTGCCGTTCGACATGAACACCTTCCGGCGCGGCTACCCGACCTCGGACAACGCCTTCTGCCTCACACCGAACGTGACGCGGGCGCGCTCCCGGGGCACGGTCCGTCTCCGTACCCGCGACTTCCGGGACAAGCCCGAGGTCGACCCGCGCTACTTCACGCACGAGCACGACATCCGGGTGATGACGCACGGGCTCCGGCTCGCCCGGGAGATCACCGCCCGGCCGCCGATGGCCGACTGGACCGGCGCCGAACTGGCACCGGGGCCGGGCGCGCGCACCGACGAGGAGCTGTTCGCGTACATCCGCGACACCCACAACACCGTCTACCACCCGGCGGGCACGGTACGGATGGGCCCGCCCGGCGACCCGGACTCGCCGCTGGATCCGTCGTTGCGGGTCAAGGGGGTGAGCGGGCTGCGGGTGGCGGACGCGTCCGTGATGCCGTTCCTGCCGGCCGTCAATCCGTGCATCACCACGATGATGATCGGCGAGAAGTGCGCAGACCTGATCAAGAGCGATCAAACTGCCTCTGTCTGACCACGGCTGCGGCAACCTGCTTGCAACGTACGAGTCCCTAGCGTGCGCAAGTGGCGTCGTCCAACGGCGGGCGGCGCCGGAAATCCGGGAGGCCACAGAGATGACCCGTTACGCAGCGCCCGGCAGCGAGGGCGCCATCGTCTCGTACGAGTCCCGCTACGACCACTGGATCGGCGGCGCGTACGTCCCGCCGGCCCGGGGCCAGTACTTCGAGAACCCCAGCCCGGTCAACGGCCGCCCGTTCACCGAGATCGCCCGGGGCACCGCCGACGACGTCGAGCGCGCCCTCGACGCGGCGCACGGCGCGGCCCCCGGCTGGGCCAGGACCTCCGCGGCGGACCGGGCCGGCGTGCTCAACCGGATCGCCGACCGGATGGAGGCGCACCTGGAGGAGCTGGCGGTCGCGGAGAGCTGGGAGAACGGCAAGCCGGTACGGGAGACCCTCGCCGCCGACATCCCGCTCGCCATCGACCACTTCCGCTACTTCGCGGGGGCGCTGCGCGGCCAGGAGGGCACGCTCAGCGAGATCGACGACGACACCGTCGCGTACCACTTCCACGAGCCGCTCGGCGTGGTGGCACAGATCATCCCGTGGAACTTCCCCATCCTGATGGCGACATGGAAGCTGGCGCCCGCCCTGGCCGCCGGGAACACCGTGGTGCTCAAGCCCGCCGAGCAGACCCCGGCCTCGATCCACCTCTGGATGAGCCTGGTGGCCGACCTGCTGCCGCCGGGTGTCGTCAACATCGTCAACGGCTTCGGCGCCGAGGCGGGCAAGCCACTGGCGTCCAGCCCGCGCGTGGCGAAGGTCGCGTTCACCGGGGAGACCACGACGGGGCGGCTGATCATGCAGTACGCCTCGGAGAACATCAAACCGGTCACCCTGGAACTCGGCGGCAAGAGCCCGAACCTCTTCTTCGACGACGTCTGGGCCGCCGACGACGACTTCCGCGACAAGGCACTCGAAGGCTTCACCATGTTCGCCCTCAACCAGGGCGAAGTGTGCACCTGCCCGTCCCGTGCGCTGATCCAGGACGGCCACTACAGCGAGTTCCTGGCGGCGGGCATCGCCCGTACGGAAGCGATCGTTCCGGGCCACCCCCTGGACACGGACACGATGATCGGCGCCCAGGCCTCCAACGACCAGCTGGAGAAGATCCTCTCGTACCTGGACATCGGCCGGCAGGAGGGCGCGAAGGTTCTGACGGGCGGTGAACGGATCGACCACGACGGCGAACTGGCCGGCGGCTACTACGTCCAGCCCACGATCTTCGAGGGCCACAACCGCATGCGGATCTTCCAGGAGGAGATCTTCGGCCCCGTCCTCGCGGTGACATCGTTCAGCGACTTCGACGACGCCATCAAAACCGCCAACGACACGCTGTACGGCCTCGGCGCGGGCGTCTGGACCCGGGACATGAACACGGCGTACCGCGCCGGCCGCTCGATCCAGGCGGGCCGCGTCTGGACGAACTGCTACCACGCCTACCCGGCACACGCCGCGTTCGGCGGCTACAAGCAGTCCGGCATCGGCAGGGAGAACCACCGGATGATGCTGGACCACTACCAGCAGACCAAGAATCTACTGGTGTCGTACTCGCCGAAGAAGCTCGGCTTCTTCTGAGGGTACGAAGAAAGGCGCCTGAACTGGGCTTTTGCCCGTCAGGCGCCTTCCGCTCGATCCGCTCAGACCTCAGCCCGATGTGCGTCGCAAATCCAAAAATCGTCCCGCTGGTATCCAACCCCTGACCAGCTGTTCCGGACCAGTCGCGGACCAAGACACCGGCTCATCTGTCAGGAGCGGCACCCCGACCGACACGATCCCACTCCTCCATCGACTGCTCGATGAGGTGGTTGGCCCGATCCCGCACACCGTCCAGGAACTTGGAGTACTAGCGTGTCAGGCGGTACGCGTCGGTGATCGTCACCGTGTGTGTGTTCCTGCCCGTGTCCGTCAGACGGGCTCGGAAGGAGACGGACCCGGCGTCCGCGGGGTGGGTCAGCGTCACCTGGCGCGTGCTCCCGGAGGAACGGACGTCCGTCTTCCGCCAGGTGGCCCCCGCGTCGTACGAGACCTCGACCGTGAGCGCCTTCACTCCCCGCGTGGCCGCCGCGCCCTCGACGACGAGCGGCACCGTCAGACGGGTGCCCGCCTTCGCCGTGCTCGCTGACGTCAGTTCGGGGGCGAAGCGGACCGAGGACAGCGGCAGTACGGCTTCACGCGTGCCGGACACACGGCCAGAGACGAACGTCCAGGAGGCGCTGACCCGGGTGCTGACCCCGGAGACCTCGGCAGGCCGGGAGAACTCCGAGGTGAGGCGGTAGGACTGCCGTGCCGTGGGGAGCGTGGTGACGGGCCGGCAGCGCAGGTACTTCCTCTCCAGTGCGCTCGATGTGCGGTACAGGTAGGGGACGCCGCCCGAGGTGAGGGTGACCTTGGCCGTCCCGGTCACGGAGTCGCCGACATGGCCTGAGCCGTCGGTGAACTGCGGCAGACATATCTTCAGGTCGTCACCGGTACGCGACACGCCTCCGCCACCCGGTCCTTCGGCCAGGCTGGGCCCGAACACTCCGGTGTTGAAGGTCTCCGAGTAGCTCCGTCCGGCCCGGTACGTCCGGCCCGCGCTGCTCTGGTACGTCTCGTGGCCGCCGTCCGCGCCCTTCTGCAGGAAGTCGAAGCCCCAGGTGTAGTTCTTGGGCACGGTGACGTAGTGCCGCTGACGCCCCGGGAGGGCGAAGTCGGTGGCGGCAACGCTGTAGCCCTCGTCGAACGGCGAGTACCAGGCGGCCCCGACACTGCCTGTCTTGCCCGCCGCGGGAGCGCCCGCGCTGATGTCCGCGCGCGCGAGTTCGCTCGTACGTGTCGTGTGCGAGAAGCCGTCGAAGAACGAGCCGGATTTGGTGTACAGCAGGTCGTACGCGGTGTCGGTGCCCTTGCTGAAGGTGGCGCCGACCTGGGCCTCGAAACCGTCGGCGGGTGATGCCGAGGCGCCGGACCGGGCGATCCTGAGCCGCGAGAAGTCACTGCCGGTCAGAATGCCCACGGCCAGACCCGACCCGGCCGCGCGCATCACGTACGAGGCGTAGGCGCCGTTGGACGTGGCGTCAGGGTCCGGTGGGGTGAGCGAGACCGGCTTGGCCTCACGGGCGTCCAGGACCGTGCGGGTGTCCGCGGTCAGCGACAGCCGCGGCTGCACCAGTTCCGCCGTCCCCGCGGCCGCACCACTCCAGGTGGTGACAAGGGCGAAGACGTTGTACGCCCCCTTCGGCGCGCGGAACCGCGCGATGCCGTCGGTGTCCCGCTGGTTCCACAACAGGGCCGGGCTGTCCAGGCCGTAGAGGATGATGAACGGGAAGTACGCCGGGTCGCCGTTGCCGTCGAGGACGTTCACCTTCAGGTCGTACGACTCCACCTCGGCGTCGGCCGCCAGGGCGGTGCGTACGCTCTGGCCGCCGCCGGTGGCGACCAGAGCGCCCGAGTAGTCGCCTCCCGCCGGTACGGTGCGGGTGTCGGCGGTCACGTCCACGGAGGCGGTGCCGCCCGCGGGCACGGTGACGCGCTTCGGCGAAGCGGTGAACAGCCCCCGGGGAGCGTGCTTTCCGTCGGCGTCGGTCGCCTGGACGGCCAGGCGGAGGGTGACTGCCGAGGTGCCGGTGTTGCGGTACGTGAACTTCTTGGTCAGCGGAGTGTCGTCGGTGTGCGGCCACTGCTGTGCACCGAAGCCGACGGACGACGCCTCACTGCTCACCGTCTGTCCGACGGCTTTCGCGACGTCCACCCGCCCGGTGCCCTGCTGCTGCGCGGTCAGGCCGGCCGTGGGCTTCGTGGAGGAGACGAGGGCCTGCTTGAGCTGCTGCCCGGTCCAGTCGGGGTGCCGCTGGGCGAGGATGGCCGCGGCGCCCGCGACATGCGGGGTGGCCATCGAGGTGCCGTTGAGGGAGACGTACCCGTCGCCGGCGGGGGCGCCTATCGTGCCCTCGGCCGCCTTGGCTGCGACGATGAACCGGCCCGGCGCGGTGAGGTCGGGCTTCAGGGAGCCGTCCTGGGTGGGGCCCACGCTGGAGAAGGTGGCGATCCGGTCCTGCTTGTCCACCGCGCCGACGGTGAGCGCGGCGGCCGCGCTGCCGGGAGAGCCGACGGTGCCGGCGAGGGGCCCCGCGTTGCCGGCGGCTACCACGAACAGTGTTCCGGTCGTGGCGGACAGGGTGTTGACGGCCTCTTCCAGCGGGTCGGTGCCCGCGGTGTCGGTGCCACCCAGGGAGAGGTTGACAACGTTGGCATTCTGGTCGACGGCCCACTGCATACCGGCGATGATGTCCGACTCGGAGCCCGATCCGCTGTCGTTGAGGACCTTGGCGTCGAGGATCTTCGCGCCGGGGGCGACACCCTTGTAGCGGCCGCCGGACTTGGCGCCGGAACCGGCAGCGGTGGAGGCGACATGGGTGCCGTGGCCGACCCGGTCCACGTTGTCCGGCGAGGAGCCGAAGTTCTTCTCGGCGATCTCCTGGTCAGCCAGATCCGGGTGGGTCTGGTCCACGCCCGTGTCCAGTACGGCGATGGTGACGCCCTCGCCGTCGTAGCCGGAGGCCCATGCCGTGGGCGCGCCGATCTGCGGCACGCTCTGGTCCAGGCTCGCCGTCCGGGCGGCGTCCAGCCACACCTTTTCGATGCCGGAGGCGATCCGGGTGGCACCCGCTCTGGCGCCCGTACCGGCGTCCGTGAGCGCGTGCCACACCTGCGAGGCGTCGGACCCGGCCACCTCGACCGCCTGGCCGTTGATCACCGGCAGGTTCCGCTCGACGTCCGCGTCGGCGGCGGCGAGCTCCCGTTTCGCCGATGCCTCACCGGCCGTACGGTAGGTCACGATCAGCGGCGTCGAGTTCCGCTGTGTGTCGCCGTTGTCCGAGGCGAGCAGCTCCGTCACATCGAACAGCCGCCGGTCCACGGTGCCCTCGGCCAGCAGCCGCACCGCGTCCCCGGGAATCACGTAGCTGCGGTCCTGGTAGCGGTGGACCGAGATCGCGATGTCCTCGCGTCCCTCACCCGCCCGGACCCCGGTGACCCGCCCCGTACCGTCGGTCGTCACCGTGTCCCCGGTGATCAGGGTGACGGTGCGGCCGCCACTGTGCGCCGTACCTCCCGCCGGTGCGGTCTCCGCCGCGGCCGACAGGCCGGGTCTGATCCCGGGCGCCATGCCCAGGGCCAGCGCGGCGGCAACCGCCACGGTCCCCGAGCGCATCCATAGCCTCATGCAAACTCCCTTGTATCCATATGAGTTGAGCAGCATTCAGGTGCTGCCTTCGCGGGCGGCGGCCTCATGATCCCCATTGCGGTACCTCCGCACAAGGTCTCCCTGTTCGGGGTCGCGTTGCCATACCACCACCAGCCGCCGCAGCTCCCAGCGGCCCGCTTCTACGACTCATTCGCCCGATCAATTACGTCTGAAGACTTGACGGCGACGTTCCATGTCGCTGATTCCGCGAGTCGTCCAATGTGTCGGCGCGAGGAGACGACGCACGCCCGGATCATCCTCGCCCAGACGCATATTCCTCGGATCTCTGACGGCGAGACAGCAATCGACGCTGCCGTGAGCCCTCAGGAGGCCGAAGCCATGACTCCGATCTCCCGGCGAGCCTTCGTCGTGGGCAGCTCAGGAGCCGCGCTCGCAGTCGGCTCCCCGGTGGCCTGGGCAGACCGCTCGCGCCACCGCGACGTGCACGGGGGCCTGCTCGACGACGCCGCGATGGCCTGGAAACGCCTCCCCGACAGCTGGCAGGTCCCCGATGCAATGCGTACCGACCAAGGACAAACCGCCGGGCTGCGCCTTGTCCCCGGGAGGCGGTAGCTGTTGGGCGGCCGATCCGCAGCCTAGAGGCTGAGCTTCAATTCGGCACAAGGGGGTTGGAGTTCTCTTCGGCGACGTCGAAGCCCGCGCGCATGCGGTATGGACGCCTTGCCGCCCTCGACACCGCCTGGTCGGCGCCGTCAAGACTGAACCGTTCCGGGTTTGATCGAGACTCTAGATCTTGACTGCGACCTGGGGTTTCGTGGTCTTGCTGTAGTAGTTGGTCTCGTATTCGACGGGTGGGAGGTGTCCTGTCTCACCGTGCAGGCGGCGGTGGCAGTACCAGTCGACCCATTCGGCGGTGGCCGGCTCGACCTCGGAGAGCGTCTTCCAGGGGCGGCGGCGCTTGATCAGCTCGGTTTTGAACAGGCCGATCGTCGACTCCATCAGGGCGTTGTCGTAGGCGTCACCGACGGATCCGATCGATGCGGCGATGCCTGCTTGGTCGAGGTGCTCCGCGAGCGCGAACGATGTGTACTGCGACCCGGCATCGGAGTGGTGTATCAACTCACCTTTCTGGTACTGGTGTTGGTCTCGGTCACGCTGCCACAGGGCCATCTCCAGGGCATCCAGGACAAGCCGTGTCTCCTTGGAGGTGGCAGCGGACCAGCCGACGATGCGGTGGGAGAAGGTGTCCACGACGAAGGCGACGTAGACGACGCCGGCGAACGTGGCGACGTGGGTGAAGCCGGCGACCCAGCAGCGGTTCGGGGCAGGGGCGACGAAGTCGCGGTCCACCAGGTCCGGGGCCCGCTCCGCGCTCGCGTCGGGAATCGTGGCGATCACCTTCTTGCCGCGGACCGCGCCGGTGATGCCGAGGTCCCGCATGAGGCGCTCGACGGTGCACCGGGCGACCGTGACCTCTTGGCGGTTCAGGTGCCGCCAGATCTTCCGGGCGCCGTAGACACGGTAGTTGGCCTCATACGCCCGCAGGATGAGGTGCTTGAGTTCGGTATCGCGCAGGGTGCGGGCCGCAGGTACGACCTGGCGTTTGTGGTGGGCGTAGTAGGTGGAGGGGGCGATCTTGCAGTCGTGGTCGGTGAGGACCCGGCAGATCGGCTCGACGCCGCCGAAGCGGCCCTTGTGCTCGTCGATGAACGCTACGAGCGTGTGTGTGGCCGGTCGAGCTCGGCCGCGAAGAAAGACGCCTTAGATTCAACCGGTCAGAGCAACAGTGCTGGTTGAGGACGGTATACGTGGCGAGATTGGGTCGGCCGGGGATGTCGGACGAGATGAAGGCCGACCTGTGGCGGCGGTGGAGGTCCGGGGAGTCGATCAGCGTCATCTCGAGACAGATCGGCAAACCACCCGGCTCGGTGTTCACCGTCCTCAAGCACCACGGAGGAATCGCTCCCGCGCCCCGCAAGGCGCGCGCTGGAAGCCTGACCTTGGGCGAGCGGGAGGAGATCTCACGCGGGCTTTCTGCCGGCCATTCCTACCGGGCGATCGCCCGCCTGCTGGGGCGTGCGGTGTCGACGATCAGCCGTGAAGTCGGCAACAACGGCGGACGCGACGTCTATCGGGCAATCGCTGCGCAGGAACGGGCACTTGACCGTGCCCGGCGCCCGAAACAGTGCCTGCTCGCCGCCAGACCGGCGCTCAGGCAGACGGTACTGACCCTGCTCTGCGAGGAGTGGTCACCCGAGCAGATAGTCGGCCACCTTCGTCGTTATCACGGCAATGACCCGACGATGGAGATCAGCCACGAGACGATCTACCGGTCGGTCTACACCACCCGGTGGAAAGTGATCCCCCGCGAAGTCTGCAAACGCCTTCGCACCGGCCGCCCGATCCGGAAGAACAAGCGACACACGGTGAAGGGGCAAGGGCGCTCGCAGATCACCGATGCCCGGCCGCTCGAGCAGCGCCCCCAGGCCGCGGAGGACCGCAGCGAGCTCGGGCACCTGGAAGGCGATCTGGTCATCGGCTCGAACAACAGCCAGGTCGCCACACTGGTCGACCGGAAGACGCGGTTCCTCACGGCCGTGAAACTCGCCAGCCGCCACACCAACGTGGTCGTTCCAGCTCTGGCCGAGACATACACGCGCATGGACTCCCGACTACACGGCACGCTGACCTGGGATCGCGGCATGGAACTGGCAGCCCACAAGCGTCTCAGCGCTGACACCGGCGTCGACGTGTTCTTCGCAGCCCCGCGCAGCCCCTGGCAGCGCGGCACCAACGAGAACACCAACAAGCTGCTCCGGCAGTACCTGCCCAAAGGGACGAACCTCTCGACGTTCAGCCAGGGCGACCTTGACGCCATCGCGGCGAAACTCAACAACCGCCCCCGCAAGTGCCTGGGATTCCGCACCCCGGCCGAGAGTGTTGCCTTGACCGGTTGAATCTAAGGTTTCAGTTCGGCCGATTCCTCGCTCGTAGTGCCGGGCCTGGCGCCGGCGTCGATCTGGTCCTGCCGCACCCATTTGCGCAGGGTCTCGGTCGTGCCGATGCCGAGCTTCTGGGCGACCGCTTTCATCGCCGCCCACTCGGTGTCGTAGTCGGGCCGCACCTCAGCGACCATGCGCACCGCACGACGGCGCAGCTCAAGCGGGTACTGGGAAGGACGTGCCACGACTCGATCCTCTCAAACGATCGAGTCTCTACCAAGCCCGGAACGGTTCACTCTTCGGACAGCAAGGTGCAGCCGCTGTCCAACCGGCGTTCGACTTCCTCCGACAGGAAGGCGGCCAGGCGCCGCACCCCCTCCCCGATTTGTTCGGGATCAAGGTAGCTGCACGAAAGCCGAAGTTGGTGATCGCCTGCCTGATCCAGGTAGAACTGCCGCATCGGAGTCCACAGCACACCGTATTTGGCCGCGGACACCTCCAGCAGAGCGGCATCCGCGGGGACGGGCAGTTGCACCCGGACGAAGAACCCACCGCAAGGGCGGTTCCAGCGGATTCCGGGATGCGATCCGTCTCCCAGATGCCGGTCCAACGCATCGACCAGGCGGGTCAGATTCCGTTGGTAGATCTCGGACTTGCGACGGCTCAACTCGATCAGAGAACCTCCGTGTTCCAGAAGCATCCCGCCGATCACGGCCTGGCACAGTGGGGACGTGTTCACGGTGACCATGCCCTTCACGGCCGCCAGCTCGTCCGCGAGCAGTGTTTCGCCGCGAGGCGATCCGATCGGCTGGTCAGCGATCACATAGCCGACTCTGGCTCCCGGAAAGGCAACCTTGGCGAACGTGCCGATATGCACCACACATTGAGCAGTGTCAAGGGCCTTGAGCGGAGGCAGTTCCGATCCGGGCGCCGCTGTGAACCCGTAAGCGTTGTCCTCCATAACGAGAAAGCCCTCGCGCTCGGCAAGGTCGAGAAGTCGCCGGCGGGAGCCGAGCGACATACGTGCCGCACCAGGATTGGAGAAATCGGGTGCGACATACAGCGCACGAACCGGCCGGCCGGCTTCCCTGGAAGAACGACACGTCTGCTCCAGACCGTCGAGATCGATCCCGGCGTCCGTCTCGTCGACCGGAATCACATCGATGTCCAGGAGCCGGGCCGCCCCGATGATGCCCACGAAGCACGGATTGGCCACCGCGAGCACACCCTCGGCCGAGCGGAACAGCGCACGCAACACGAGCAGCATCGCTTCCTGAGCACCGACCGTCATGACGAGCGAGTTCGCGGGGGCATCGATCCCGTGGTCCCGGCGCAAGGCGTCAGCGACAATGTCGTTGACGATACCGCCGCTCGGCCCGTACTCGAAAAGCAGTCGACGTGCCTGCCCCGGGCTCCGTCCCTTGTGGACGAGATAATCGAGGAATCTGCTGACGTACCGTTCGGTGTCGATATTCTTGAGTGTGTCCGGATGCGGTGCGCCGGGTGCGAAGGATATCGCCTCCGGATAGCGGTTCATCACCTCGTTCAGAAATCCGATCGAACCGATAACCGGATCCCGCAACGAGCTGTGCAACGAGGAGGAATACAGCCTCATCCGCCTGACCTCCTCATGCCCGCGCGAAGGTGAACGCCACCTGCGCGTCCCCACCCCGGCCGACGCGCCGTCACCACGCTCTCCGTCCCGCCGTGAAGATCCACGACCTGGAACTGAACGAACTCGCGGTGCGGGGCGGAGGAGGCGGCGTCCAGGTAGTGGCCCCTCACCTTGTCGAGGAGGCCGATCCTGCCGAGGACCGGCTCTGGGGGCGATCCGTGCTGTCGGCCGGTGTGCGGGACGGGTTCGGTGCTCACCGGACGCTCCCCCGTGCCGCGCGCCGCCGTTCGCGTTCCTGCCAACGCCGTTCTACCTTGGCCAGAACGTCCGGGGCGTAGACGCGTTCGGCCTGTACGACGGCGAACTCGGCAAGGTAGGCACGGTACAGGTCGAGAGGTTCCTCGGCGACGGTCAGCATGTGGCGATTGGCCGGGACCGCGGGCGCGCAAAGCGCTTCGACAGCCCTGTCGACGGCGCCGTCCATATCCTCGGCAGCCACCACGGCGTCGCACACATAGCGGACCTCCGGCTCCGTCGCGGCGATCCGGCGCCCGCCGAGCACCACCTGACGGGCCAGCCGGGCCCCGGTGAGCCGGGTGAGCCGGAGGTTGCCGAGGCCGGGCACGATGCCCTCTTCTGCGGCGGGCAGGCTGATGTAGGCGTTCTCCTCGATGATGACGTGGTCAAGGACCAGCAGGAGCTGCATACCACCGCCAATCGCGAAGGTGTCGACGGCGCCGATCCACGGCTTGCCGACGCTCCGTTCGCACCGGTCACCTGGCGATGGGGCGGTGAGCAGACCGCGAAGCATCTTGTTGACGTAGCCGAGCTCGCGGCCCAGGAGGAACTCGACGAAGGAGATCCGCCCGTCGCGTAGGTCGGTCAGGTCGACCCCGGCGCTGAAGACACGCCGTCCCCGGTACTTGGGGTGATCGACGGTGCCGCCGCGCAGCACACCGACCTTGACCGCATCGTCGAGCAGAACGAGGTCGACAGCGGTCTCCAGGTCCGCGATCAGCCGGTCGTCCTCCGCGTTCAGCCGGTCGACGTTGCGGAACTCGATGTGACCGGCGACACCCTGACGCTCAAGGTACACGGTGTCCAGCTCGATCCGGCCCGCGGTGCGGAAGCAGTCGAGCATCGTGAGGGCACGTGGGGTGGGCCTGAGCATTGTCTCGACGAGGTGCCGGCCGGCGGTGGGCGAGCGCAGCACCGCACCGCAGAAAATGCCCTGGTCGATCTCCCGGCCCTCCTTCTCCACCTGGACGAAGCGACGCTCGGCCGCCATCTGGGCGCGGGTCGGCACCAGGCCCGGGAACCGGTCGGCGGCCTGGTAGAGGAGGTCCGCCAGGCGTACAGGCCGGGTCAGGCCGTCGGTGAGCACCCCGTAAACGGTCTCGGTGTGCCGGGCGAGAAAGGCCCGGCGGGCCCGGCGGGCGCGCGCGTGGACCGCGGCGGCGCGGCCTCGGTCGTCGAGGGCGCGGTCGGGAACGGGGGGCAGTGCCGCGAGCTGCCGCTCCGTGCCGGCGATGTACCCGGCCAGTCGGCGGGCGTCCGTGTCGACGCCGCCGGTCGGCTCGGGTACGGAATCGAGGGCGGCGCCGCTGGGCGCACCGGCGCTCATCCGGCCGCCCCGGCGCGGCCCGCCGCCGTACCGGCCGAGGTGCCGGGCCCGCTGTTCCGCAGGCGGCGCAGCTCGCGGTCGCAGGCGGCAAGATGCGCGCCGAAGGCGTCCTGGTACTCGGCGGAAGCAGCCTCCTCCAGCAACCGGCGGCGGATCCCGGCCTCCCCGTCGGAGAGCCCTCCGCGCAGTAGGGCCGCGTTACGGACGGCCCCGGTCACGTCGTTGCTGACCTCGTCGATGATGCCGAGTTCGATGGCGTCGGGGAGAGGGATCTCGGAGGCCCACAGCACAATGCGACGGGCACGGGCCGGACCAATGTGCCGGACGAGCCGGTAAAGGGCCATACCGGGCCAGAACTGCCCATTGTTGACCGGAAGTACCAGCTTCAGGTCCGGGGTGCCGATCCGGAAGTCGGCGGCCAGCAGCAGGTCGAGGACGGGGCCGCCGCACGTACCCTGGGCCGCGGCGATGGTGACGTTGTCGAGGCGTTCCAGGCGACGGACGGCGCGTTCCCAGCGGTTGACCTCATGGATGGAGACGTCGCCGGGCCATTCGCGGGCCCCGGGCGGTGACGGTGCGAACCGGAGGGCGACGACCGTCCGTTCGCGCTGTTCCTCGGCCTCCTCGCACACGGCGTTCAGCGCCGCGGTCAACTCAGGCAGCGGGCCGCCGTCCAGCCGGGCCAGGATGCCCAGGCCGTCGGGCGGCGGGGTCCGGTCGGGCTCGGTCTTCATGTCGGCAAACCTTTCTTCCGTCACCAGCCCACCAGGGCCGTCTCGATGGTCGACCCGGGCCCCATGGTCATCAGCACCCCGAGGTCACCGGGTACCGCGACCCCCTCGTCACGCAGTCGCTCGTAGGAGAACAGGAACGAGGCGCTGGAGAGGTTGCCGTGGTCGCGCAGGACCCCGGTGGTGTGCCGTACGTCGTACCGGGACAGTCCGAGGTTCACGCGGACCGAGTCGATGACCTTCTTGCCGCCGGAGTGCACCACCCAGTGGGCGATGTCGCCGACGCGCAGGCCGGTGCCCTCCAGGAGCCGTGCCACGGCGGTCCGTGCGTTGGCCCCCACGACGTAGGGGACCTCGGGGTCGAGGTAGAAACTGAACTTGCCGTGCCCGTCGTCCCAGTCGTAGCGCATCGCGTCGACCGCCTCGGGGATGATGTGGCTGGTGAACCGCAGCAGAGCCGGGTCCTGCGGGGGCACCTGTGGAGCGGCGCGGACCGCGACGGCCGCCGCTCCGTCGCCGAACAGGCTGTTGACCACCGAGGAGCGCATGGTGCCGTCGAAGACGTAGGCGGCGGAGCAGACCTCGACGCACACCACCAGGGCGAGCTCGCCCGGATGGCCGGCTGCCCAGCCGACGACGGCATTGAGGGCGTTCAGCCCGGCGTTACAGCCCATGCCGACGACGTCCAGGCGCTGGCAGGACTGTTCGATACCCAGGTCCTTGATGAGCAGCGCGGAGAATCCGGGGGTGAGCAGTCCGGTGGAGGTGACGCAGCAGAGGTATCGGATGTCGCCGGGCACGGCGCCTGCGTCCTTCAGGCAGCGTCCGACGGCCTCGCGTCCCATCCGCAGCCCACTCACGGCGTGTTTGCTCAGCAGGTCGCCCTGGGACTCGACGGCGGGGAGCCCGTCGGGGCCGGTCGGGGGCAGGGTGAGGTTGCGGCGTTCGATGGCACCGCCGAGGAAGACGGAGCGGATACGCCGGTCGGTGATGCCGAAGGTGTCGAGGATTTCCTCTTGTGTGTAGGAGGTCATCGGCACGGCGGTGCCGACGCCGGTGATACCCGGGGCACCGGAGCCCGTCCGCTCCGGAGGGCTTTCCTGAGCCGAGGCCGCCGGTTGCTGCGTTGCGCGCACGTTTCTCCTCCGTATGACACGTGACCGGCCCGGCCGACCGGTCACGGGTTTCGGCCGCGTGAGCCGCCGGGCCGTCGGACTCGGACGAGGTGGTCCGCGGGGCCGTTTTCGTGGACGGTGGCCAGGGTGAACCCGTGGAGCGCGCCGCCGGACAGCCGCCGGTGCCGGACAGGCACCGCGGTGCGCTCGGCCTCGACACCGACCTGGCGGGGGGTGGTGACGTCGGTGCCGTGCGGCGGCGGCCGGTGACGCCGAGGAAGCGCAAGGCGGCGCCGGGGCCGCCCTCCAAGGCCCTCGGACGTCTCTTCGGCGTGGTGCCGGGGCGACGGGCTGCCGCTACCGGTCCACGCCCTCGCCGCGCGCGGTCAGCCAGGGGGAACGCCACTCCGCTCGGAGCGTCCCGGCGGGGCGCCGCCGGACTCCGTGTGCCCCGTGTTCTCGAGGACGGGAGCATCACGGAGGAGAACGAAGGACAGTTCACATTCGTACGAGGCATGGGTCTTCGCCGATCCGGCGGTTATTTCGCACACGGTGACCACGCGTCCAAAAATCACTCAGAAGCACGCGACAGACCACCCGTTCTTCCTTCGCCTCGACATGAACGCGATGCTCCAGAAAATTTCCGTGAGCGGCGCCAGTGCTTGCCGCAGTTACGGGAGGCCGAGCGTCCGTGACAGGCACGGTCGTCCTTGCCGTCGCACTCCGGTGCGACCCGGAAATCTCGGGGACCGCCGCCGGCGGTCGGCGCCCTTCCCGAGACTCACGCCCGGGAGACTCACAAGCCGGGGCATCCTGGTCTGCCGTACCGCTGCGTCCGGCCTGTCCCGCTGCGTCCGGCACCATCGCGTCCCGGCGTCTGCCGCCGAGGAGCAACAGGGGACATGACGGCGCCAGGTCGGCACCCCGGGAGCGAGGACACAGACCGCGCCGTGCTCGTCCGCCCGCTCCACGACTGCCTTCGGAGAAGCCGCGGCAACTCCTTCTGTCGGTACGCCCGGCCACCATCCGGTCGCCCCGAACCCCGGGCCTCGAAGTCGCCGTCTCCACCGTCCGGGAGCTCCCGAGGAGCACGACCTCCCCACCCGCGCCCGGGGCCGGCGAAACGCGACCCGGGCCGACGCCCTGCGCCCAAGCGGAGGGGCCGCTCGCCCGCGACGAAATCACCCAAGGGGCAGCGCACTTATGTCATTTCTGGAATAAAGGGGAGCATTTCACTGCCGCATGCGGGCAGGATTCGGGCAGCGATGAAAACAGAACGGGCTTGGGTCATGCGTTCAATCATGATTAGATGCAAGCGCGGCGTGATTGGCATGGGACGCCAAACCGCTGACGGGGTGCAGCTACCGCACGGTCACGAAAGTGACATCGAGGTCCGGAACCCGAAAGGAGAGCTCCGGTTTGCGTCTTACCCACGCGAATGAGCTCATCAGCGGCCTTTCATCTCCCGGCGCGGGGAAGGCGTACGTGCCGTGGGTGTCGACCGGCCAAAAACCCTGGCGTCCCACTGCAGGAGGTACGAGAAAGCACCGGCCTCTCCCCCCACCTGTTACTCCCTGAGCCGATAACCGACCCACGCTGCGGCGCATCATCCTGGCACGGCAGCGACTACAGCGTTCGGCCCAAAAACGCCCGACAGAACGTCACACGTCAGATTTTCATCCATGACGACGTCTCTTCCTCCCTCCGGTTCTCCCCGGGCGGTAATCCCTGACCGGGTGGCGCCGGTGCGCCCTTTTCAACGCTGCGCCCGTCGTCGAATCCCATGGAACAGCCGGTCGCACCAGCCGCAGCCGGCAGCGCTGGGCCGCACCCCGGAAATCACTTCCGACGACAAGCACCACTGCGTTCGTTCGCGGGTGATCCAGCCTCATTCACGCAGTACAGCCGTATGCCATCGTCGCAAAATCCTTCAGTCAGTCACAGAAGATGTGACCCCCATGACACGGGGCGACGCCAATGCAAGGCAGCACGTACGGAGAGGTGCCGGAATTGACCTCAGAATCCCCCCACACCACTAATTCCTGCAACATGTGCGGCAAGCACATGTACAAGAGAAACCCCGAAAGCGCGACACCGCTTCGCTCCCGGTACTGCTCGAACGCCTGCCGACAGCGTTCCTATCGGCAGCGGCAGAAGGCCGGCGGGATGGGAACGGCGGTCGGCGGCGGCCCCCTGACCCAGTTGAGCAGCTTTGTCGGCCGGACCGACGAGATGGTGGAGTTGAGCCGGTTACTCCGCAGCGTACGACTGCTGACGCTGACGGGACCCGCCGGGGTGGGCAAGACGCGCCTGGCCCTGGAACTGGCCGGTCAGGAGCAACGCAGCAGGCACTGCGAAGTCGTCGTCGTGAAGCTGGCGACACTGACCCACCTCGACGAGATACGGCGGCAGATCCTGATCGCCGTCGGCGAGTCGGCCGAAGACAGTGCTCCGTGCGCACCACAGGCGGCCCCGTACGCGAACGAGCGAGACCGCATTCTGGTGCTCGACGACTGCGAGCACGTCCTGGACGAGTGCGGGTTGATTCTCAGCGAACTGCTGCCGAGACATCCGTGTCTGTGGGTCGTCGCCACCAGCCGTGAACCGCTGTGCCTCCCGGGGGAGGCGATATTCTCGCTGTCCGGTCTGGCGCTGCCCGATATGAACGGCGATTCGTTCTTCTCGGAGTGCCTGCGGTCGGACGCCGTGCTTCTTTTCCTGGACCGGGCACGAGCAGTGGTGCATGATTTCCAGCTCACCCAGGAGAACGCCAGGCACGTCGGCGAGATCTGTATCCGGCTCGACGGCCTGCCGCTCCCCATCGAGATGGCTGCCCGGCTGATAAAGATGCTTCCGTCGGCCGAGGTCAGGGCCCGCCTGGACGACCGCCTGTCCCTGCTGACAAACGGATGGCGCCTGGCGGACCAACGGCATCAGAGCCTGCGGGCCTCCCTCCAGTGGGGCTACGATCTGCTGAATCCGGCCGAACGGTCGCTGCTACGGAGACTGTCCGTCATACCGGGCGGGTTCGGGCCTGAGACGGCTGCCGCGGTGGCCGCCGACGACAACGCGGCGAAACCGGGAACGTCCGAACTGCTGATCGCCCTTTCGGCCAAATCCGTCATCACCCCGTACACCGATCAGGACGGCCTGGCCCGGTTCCGGCTGCTGGAATCGATGCGAAGTTTCGGTCACGAACGGCTGGTTGCCGAAAGCGAGGACACCGAGACGTACGGGCGGCTGGTGACCTGGCTGACACGGTTGTCGGAACCGCTCCACAGGGAAATCTTCATCCAGCCCGCGGTGCTCCGGCGTCTGGAGGAGGAACACAGCAATCTCACCCATGCCCTCCGCTGGCTGATAACCGGCACGGACGAGCGCCAACTGCTCTTGGTCGGCGCACTGGCCACGGTGGAGTTGTCAGGGGGATCCGCGGGCGACACGCTGACGCTGGTCTCACGCGTCCTGGACCGCGGCATCGAGTCGCCGACCTACCGGAGCGTCGCCCTGGCGTCCGCGGCTGCTCTGGCGGGGCGGCAGGCGGACTTCGGCGCGGCCCTGCGCTACGCCGCGCAGGCCGTGGAGCTGGAACGCGGCCACGGCCGCGATCCGTTCCTCAGCCGTCTCCTGCTGCTGCGCAGCGCGCTCCACGAGACACGCGGCGACCAAGGCAGTGCTGTGGCGGACCTGTGGGAGTGCCTGAAGATCGGCCACCGTCTGCGCAACGAGACCCTGACGGCCCTCTGTCGGGCCGGTCTCGCCCGGTACCAGCTGCTGAACGGTGAGGTGGGCCGGGCCGAGCAGGTGATCGAGGAGGTCCTACCCCTTCTGCGGATGAAGGTGTCGCCGCGGTGGCTGCACACGAGTCTCGTCACGGCGGGCGCGCTCGCTCTTGAGAAGGGCGACCTGCCGACGGCAGAGGCGTACTTCGCCGAGTCGTCACGCACTCCCGCGGTGCACACGCGGGGTCCGGTCGACTCGCTCCAAGGACTGGCCATCGTCGCCGCCCGCGCCCACCGGTTCGAGAAGGTACTCCAGCTCATCGGGGCGGCCGAGCAGATCGGCCCGCGTGCTTCGTGGGGTGACGCGTGGTGGCAGGAGCGGGTGGACGCGGCACGGTCCGCGGCGCTGAGGGCCCTGCCGGCCAACCGGGCCAGCGCCTCGCTCGAAGCCGGACGCGCGATGCAGCACCACCATGTCCTCGCCTTCGCCCTCGGCTCCCAGGCGAAGGACACGACCGCGGAAGCGGCCGACAGCCTGCTGAGCAAGCGGGAACGGGACGTGACCACTCTGGTGGTCGAAGGCTTGACCAACCGGCAGATCGCCGCCCGTATACATGTGTCGGTGCGCACCGTCGAGACGCACATCCGCCACATCAGAACCACCCTGGGCCTGCGCTCGCGTGCGCACATCGCGGCATGGGCGGTGCGGCAGCGAACGGCGACCTCGCACCGCACCGTGCTGTCCCCCCGGGGCCGGGGGGTGCTGGCTGACGGCGGTCCGCTCGTGTAGGTGCCCGCAGCGAGTGCGGCCCGGTCCTCTCGATCGCGTGAGCTGCGGGGCGCGCGAAGCGGCGGACGACCGCACCGCGGGTCCCGGGCCGAGCGGGGGCCGCACATGTGCGGCCCCCGCTCGGCCCCCGCCGCACCGGCGATGGCGTACGCCGGCGGTCAGTCCCGGACCGTCACCACGTCCACCAGCCGCACGGCGGCGTCCAGGGTCTCCTCGACCTCCCGGACCGAGCCGCCGCCCGCGATCACATGGCCGAGTCGGTCATAGGCGTCCCGCGGCGGCCGTACCGCACGGCCCGGGGACCCGGTGGTCACCACACGTTCGACGCCCGGCACACGCTCTGCCTCCGCGGTTCCCGTGATGGCCACGAGACGTCCCGCCTGACGCGCGGTCAGGAACCTGATGCCCGTGTGCCGGGTCCGGTCCGGAAGCAGCCGGACGGGGTAGCCGGCCGCGGCCCGCACCTGCTGCTCCAGAAGGTCGATCCCGGTCGCCGCACGGACGAGTTCGGGGATCATGCCACCGGCGAGCCTGCCGTTGATCTCGATGACCGCGGGACCTGTGTCCGTCATCCTGATCTCGACGTGCGCCGGACCCCGATCGAAGCCCACCGCCTTGAGTGCTTGGCGGGCGGTTTCCGCGAGTTCGCCGGAGGCGGCCTCCGGCAACTCGGCGGGAAAGACATGGCCGGTCTCGACGAAGTACGGCAGCGCGCCGACGGTGCGCTGGGTCACCCCTATGCAGGTCGCCTCCCCATGGTCGCAGAACATCTCCACGCTGTATTCGGGCCCGCGGGTGTACTCCTCCACCAGGACCTTACGGGCGGTGGCCTGTCCCCGGACGTTCTCGGTGACGGCCAGGACGCGTGTGGCGTGCTCCGCGGCCGTGGCGGCGTCGTCGCACCACAGCACGTCCTGCGACCCCGATCCGCCCACGGGCTTGACCACGCACGGCAGGCCTACGGCGGCGACGGCACCGGCGATGTCGGCGGAGTCGCCGATCACTTCGAACGCCGGCTGTGGCACCCCCGCGTCCCTCAGCGCCACGCGGGTCAGCGACTTGTCGCGGCAGGCCGTCATCGTCTCCGAGGCGTGGCCCGGCAGGCCGAGCGCGGCGGCCAGCCGCGCGGTGTGTTCCAGATAGAAGTCACTGGTCGTCGTGAGCCCTGCGACGGTCCGCTTCCCGGTCGCTTCCCGGACCGCCCGGAGGACGTCCGCGTCGTTCTCGGTGTCGCAGATGACCGTCCGGCAGCCGGCGGCGTCGAGGCCGGCGTAGCGAGTCGGGTCCTTGGCCAGCAGGACCGGCTCGAAGCCGAGCCGCACCGCGGTGCGCAGCGCGAGCATGCCGGTCCCTGTCGTGTTCGACTCCAGGAAGGCCAGGACGGGACGGTTCCCGCGCGGGATCGAGGCGAACGACCAACGGGTGACCGTCGTGCCGTAGGGGACCTCGACAGGCCGGGCGGCGATGGGGCCCGCGGGCCGGTGACGGTACACGCTGTCGACGTAGCGGTCGCCGCGGTCCGGCAGGATTCCCACCAGACGGGTGCCGGGCGACGCTTCGGCGGCGAGGTGGGTGAGGATCCGGTACACCGACCCGGACGTGTTCCCGGCGAATATCTTCTGTTCCCGGGCGAGCCGCCGGGTGGCGTCGAACGCCTCGTCGTCCGAGAGCCAGTGCACCTCGTCGAGGAGGCGGTAGTCGATGTTGTCCGGGTACAGGCTGTTGCCCAGTCCGCTCTGTTTGCGGGCCGGTACGTCAGGTTGGCCGAAGAGCATGCTGCCGACGCAGTCGACACCGACCACCTTCAGGTCGGGCAGCCGCTCCAGCAGCGCCGTGGACGTGCCGCACAGGGAGCCGCCGCTGCCGACGGAGCCGACCACGACGTCCACCGTTCCCAGGTCGCCGATCAGTTCGTCGGCCAGCGTGCGGTACGCAGCCGGGTTCTGCGGGTTGCTGTACTGCTGGGGCCAGTAGGCGCCGGGCATGCCGCTCATCAGCTCCGCGAGCCGCTCCAGCCGGGCACCCTGCCACCCCTGCCCGGTCATCGCCTCCACCACGTGGACCACGCACCCGAGGGCCTCCAGCTTGGTGAGGGTGATCGGGTCGATACGGGGGTCCGTGACGATGTGCACGGCGTGCCCCAGGTAGGTGCCGACGAGAGCGATTCCCAGCGCCATCGTGCCGGACGAGCTCTCCACGATGGGTGCGCCTTCTGCGAGCGCACCGGACCGGCGGGCCTCAAGGATCATCTGCCGGGCGACGCGGTCCTTCATGGCGTAGGGGTTCAGCAGCTCCAGCTTGGCGTAGACCTCGACCCCCTCGGCGGCGTCCACCCTCAGCCGTACGACCGGGGTGTTGCCTATAGCGTCGACGACGGTGTCACAACGCATGCGCGCTCCCTGGTGACGTGAACGAACGAAAGACGGTGGTGGCGCCGGGCAGGCGCGAGCATGCCGCCGCGGCGGCCGACAGCTTGTGCCGGTGGTCGGGGTCGCCGGCGTCGAGCAGGAGGCCGAGCATGGTGCCGCTGTGGGCGCAGACCACGCCCAGAGCGCCGATCTCGTCGCGGACCCGGATCATGGCGTCGAGGTTCCGTTTGGGAACCAGCCGCTGGTTGAGGACCGCGCTGCGTGTGGCGATCGCGCCCACCCGGGCGAGGTCACCGTGCTCGACGGCCGTGGCGAGGTCCCGCACCAGGCGCTCGTACTCGTGCTTCTGGGCAGCCGTGCGGCGGTGGGGCCGCTGGTTGAAGGCCACCGTGTCGAGGTGACCGCCCTCGTCGACGGCCACCACCGTGGCCGGGGGCAGCGTGCCGAGCGACGCGCGCAACCGGACCCTCCGGTGTTCGAACACCACGATGCCCGGGTGCATCACCCCGTCCGTGGGCTCGATCGGGCGCAGCCAGCCCTCGACGGCCGCGGGCGAGGTGTCCACGCCGAGCACCGCCCCCACGGCCCTGACCGTGGCGACCAGGTCGGCGGAGGAACTGGAGAGCCCCTTCCCCACGGCCAGGCTGCTGTCGAGGACCAGGGAGCCGCCGCCGGCCCCTTGGGCGTCGAGCATGGCTCGCGCCACGCGCAGCGACTTGGTCTTGTGGGAGGGGAAAACACTCAGCGGGCCGTCGCGGTCGTACCGGAACCACGCCCGGGTGCCGCGGGTGATCGGGAACGTGACGAGGAAGCCGGCCCCGTCGGACAGCGCCCCTTGCAGCAGTTCGCCGAAGGTTCCGCAGGCGGTGCCGACGCCCTCGCGCAGGTCCACGCCCGGCCGGCGGGTGACCAGCGCCGGCTCCCTCATGACCGCCGCTCGGCCGTTGCCAGCAGGTCGTCCCGTCGGCGGGCGGCATCGGCGGATTGCCGTTCGCGCAGCGACCACTCGTCGGTGAGCCTCGCGAGTTCGGCGTCCTGGTCGGCGAGCATCGCCCGTACCTCGTCGGGGTGGGCCGAGCCGGCCGATCGTTTGGCCCGCAGTCCTTCGTCCACGTCGAAGGCGGCGACGAGGAGGGCGTCGGCGCGCGCGACCTCGTATTCCTCGTCGGCGCAGAGGGCGGAGAGCAGCGGGCCGTCCGGTTCGACCGGCCTCAGCCCCTTCTCCAGGGCGCGCTTGATGTACCGCCCGGAGATCACCTGGGCCGTCCGCCAGGGGATGCCGCACTCCAGCGTCAACCGGTTCGCGAGGGTGAATCCTCCCAGATACTCCCTTGCACACGCCTCGCGCATCCGGTCCGCCGAGAAGGCCGCTCCGGCGACGACCGCCCGCGTCAGCCGCAGCACCGAGCGCATGGCGTCGAACTGGGTGCGCAGGTGGCCGCCCGCCTCCTTCGACACCTCCACGGTGTTGGTGTACGCGGTGTTGCGCTGCCCGGCGGCGAGGTCGGCCGCGCACCCGGTGACGTGGGCACACCGGCCGCGGATGCGCTCCAGTACGGGGAAGTTGCGCTTCTGCGGCATGGCCGCGGAGATGCCCGACAGCTCGTCGGGAAGTTCCAGGAAGCCGAAACCGCTGCCGCCCCAGGCCATGAGGTCGGTGGCGAAACGGCTCAGTGTCACCGCGTAGCCGGCCAGGTCGCCGGCCATCGCCAGGGCCCAGCCGCGGGAGGCGACGGCCACCAGCGCGTGCGGCTGAACGCCGGAGAAGCCGAGCAGTTCGGCCATGCGCGCGCGGTCCCAGGCAAGCTCCTGGCCGGCCATGGTTCCCGAACCGAGTGGGCAGGCGTCGACCTCGTCGTAGGTGTGCAGCATCCTGCGCAGAGTGACCGTGGTCTCGGCGGCGAGGGCCGCGAGGTGGAAGCCGGGGCTGATGATCTGAGCGGCCTGGGCATGGGTGTATCCCGGCATGGGCACGTCAGCGTGCCGGGCTGCGAGCGAGGTGACCGCACGGCCCAACGACAGCAGGTCGGCGGCGACAGCGGTCAGGTTCTCGCGAGCGGACATCAACTGGGCGCAGACCTGGAGGTCGTTGCGGCTGCGGTCCACGTGCCACGCGGGGAACGGCGGGACAGGGCCGGACAGGACGTGCCGCTCGACAGCGAAGGAGATGTCCGACATGTTCTCCTTCGGGTCGGCGCGGACGCCATCCGGGGTCAGCGAGTCGAGCCGGGCTCCGATTCCGGCCGCCCCGGTGGCGTCCACCAGTCCCATCCGCACGTACTCCAGCAGCAGGACCTTCTCGATGGCGAGGTAGTGTCCGAGGAGGTGCTCCGCTTCGTAGGCGAACTGCGGGGCGAGCACCTCCTCGTGCCAGATGTCGCTCGGTACGCCGTCGATCCTGCCCGTCACCGCCATGCCGTCCTCCTCGGGCGCTTGCGTTCGAGTTCGGTGGCGAGACCGGCCACCGTCGGGTCGGCGAAGAACGCCCGGATACTCAGCTCGGCGTCGTGCTCCGCCGCGAGGCGCGTCAGCATGCGCAGGGCCTGCACCGAGTGACCGCCCAGGTGGAAGAAGTCGTCGTGGACGTCGGTCACCGCGGTGCCGAGGACGGCGCGCCACGCGTCGGCGACCAGCTTCGCCGTCGCGGTGCGTGGCGCGCCGCCCGTGGCCGTCCGGGCGGGGCGCGTCACATCAATGTCTCCCGGTCGGGGCGCGACCGGGAGACACGGCAGGGGGGCGTCCGCCGCGGACAGTCCCTCGACGAGCAGCGCGAGGTAGTCGGCGAGCAGCGCTTCGGCGGTGCTCTTCTCGACGAGTGCCGCGTTGTACTCGATGCGGACCGTGTCCGCCGTGATCTCCAGCAGCAGGTCGTCCTCGCAGCCGGCGGAACCGGAGGAGGCCGCCCCTGGGCCGCCGCCGACGGGCACGTGGTTGAAGGCCAGTTGGTACAGGGGCGGCACCCCGGGCAGCCGTGGCGCGGGCAGCAGTTCGACGAGGGTCTGGAAGGGAATGTCGTACCGTTCCTCGACATGGGCCGCCGCCCGTACCCGGCCGACCAGTTCGGCGAAGGTCGGAGTGCCGCTCACATCGACCCGGACCACCAGCATGTTGACGAACGTGCCGATCATCGGCAGCACGTCGGCCTGGCGACGGCCCGTCACCGGCAGACCGACGACGATGTCCTCCTGCCCCGAGTGGCGATGCAGCAGGGCCACATAGGCGGCGAGGCAGAGCATGACGGGCTCGGTGCCGAGCCGCCGTGCCGAGCCCGGCAGCGACGCGATGACCACCGAGGGGAGGCCGGCCCGTACCTCGGCCCCCGCGAACGTCCGGGCCGCGGGCCGCGGGCGGTCGAGCGGCAGGCGGTGGACGGGTGGGAGCCGGGCCAGCCGCGTGCGCCAGTACGCGGCCAGCTCGATGCGCCGGCGGGGCGACAGCCGGTCGCGCTCCCGCCGGGCGTAGCCGGTGTAGCTCAGCGGAAGCTCCGGCAGCCTCGGCTCCCGCCCCTGTTCCACGGCCGCGCAGATCTCGGTGAGCTCGACGTGGAGGTTGAACCGTGAGGCGGCGTCGTAGATGACGTGGTGGGCGGCGAACACGACCGCCCATTCCGTCTCCCCGAGCGCGAGCAACTCCGCGCGCCACAGGGGGGCTCGCTCCAGGTCGAAGGGCAGCCGCACCAGCTCTGCCCTGCGAGAACGCCGGACGTCCGCCTTCTGGGCGTCGTCCGCGCCGGTCAGGTCGGTGTGGCGGAGCGCCGGGTCGATCCGCGGGAGTACGTACTGCGTGAGCCGTCCGTCGACGATCCGCAGGGCGGTGCGCAGGGTCTCGTGGCGCTGCACCAGCAGGGCGAAGGCACCCCGCAGGTCGGCCTCGGTCACCTCGGCGTGCACGACCAGCTCGTCCACGATCCGATACGCCGACGCGTCGGGCGCCATCCGGCTGGCGAACCACACGCGCTCCTGTGCCGAGGACGCGGGAACGGCGCGCGGCGCGGCACCGGGAACCGGCCGCGGCCCGACGCTCGCCGCGCGCCCTGGTCCTGCCGTCATGGCGCGGGGTGGGGCGGGCACGGCCGGGGTGCGGAGCGGGCTCCGGTCACGCCTGCTCACCGCCGGTGTCCGGCCGTACGTGGCCGGGGATCCGCACCGCGTCGCCCATGACCACCGCGATCTCGCGCTCTCCCTCGAACGGTTCCCGGCTGTGGGCCATCCGCAGGTTGTCGACGACGAGGACGTCTCCGCGTCGCCACGGCTCGCCGACCGTGAATCGGTCGTACACGGCGTTGACGGCCTCCACGGTGTCGCCGTCGATGACCGTGCCGTCACCCACCGCGGTGTCGAACGGCAGGCCGTGCGGCCCGTAGACATCGGTGAGGTACTCGCGGACGGCCGGGTCCATCGTCTGCCCGTTGAGGAAGGCGATCTGGTTGAACCATCCGGGCACGCCCGTCGTGGGATGGCGTACGACGGCGGCGCGCCGCTGACGGGTGCGCAGCCGGTCCCCTGCCAGCCACTCGTGGCCGATGCCGGCGGCGGCGCAGTACGCGTCCACCTCGGCGCGGTCGTCGGTCCCGAACGCTTCCGGCCACGCCATGCCCACCTCGTGGTACATGCGGGTCAGCAGCCAGCCGTGACGCTCGAACGGGGCGACGAGACCGGGCGGCAGCGCCTTGAGGACCTGCTGGGAGTCCGCGACGTTGGTCCTGCCGCCCCGGTCGGGGGCCGTGAGGCAGCCGAAGACCAGGGTGCCGGGGACGGCGGCGGCGTAGCTCAGTTCATGGTGCATGCACATCGGCTCGTCCGACGGCCAGTGGCTGGAGGAGTACAGCCCCGGCGAGTGGGCGGTCCTCGGGGCAAAGCCTTCGCGTTCGGTCATCGCGGTGATCCCGAGCCCTTCCGCGACCGCGGCGACGTCGGCGGCGGTGCGCACTCCGAGGCCGCGCAGCAGCACGGCGCCGGACTCGGCGAGGGCCGCGCGGACGGCGGTGCGGTGGCCGGCGGCCCAGGCGACGGGGCCCTTGCCGGGCCGTACGGCGAGCACGCGGAGTGCGGGCCGCGACGCGGTGTCCGGCGCCGCGGCGCCCTTGCGGTCGACCAGGGCGGCGACGTCCGCGACGGTGGGGGTGTCCCACAGGTCGGCGACGGTCACCTGCCGGTCCAGGGCGATCGAGAGGCGGATCGCGGAGAGTGAGGTACCGCCGAGTTCGGTGAAGCGGGAGTCGCGCCCGATCCGCTCCGGCGGGACCTTCAGCACCTGTGCCCACAGGTCCGCGATCCTCCGCTCGGTCTCCGTGGTGAACTCCGTGTCCGGCACGTACTCGGTGGTGTGCCGCTGCCGCCGGGCGAGATCGGTCAGGGAGATCCTGTCGATCTTCCCGTTGCCGGACAGGGGCAGCTCGGGGGTGTGGTAGAGGCGCGGCGGGACCATGTACCCGGGCAGGGTCCTGGCGAGCGTGCTGGCGACCTGCCCCGCGTCCGGCGCGTCCGCGCCGGTGTAGAAGCCGACGAGCTGCGGCTCGGTGGCGGATCCGGCGACGACCACAGCGCCGTCCCGGACGCCGGAAACCTGGAGGAGCCGGTCCTCGACCTCGCCGATCTCGATCCTGAACCCGCTGATCTTGACCTGCGAGTCGCGGCGGCCGAGGTACTCGAGCTCGCCGGAGGGCAGCCAGCGGCCGAAGTCGCCCGAGCGGTAGAGGCGCTCGGACGGCCGGTGGGGGTCGCGGCCGAAGACGGCCGCCGTGCGCTCCCGATCGTTCACGTATCCGCGGCCCACGCAGACGCCGGCGATCACGATCTCACCCGGGAAACCCACCGGGAGAAGGTGGAGCCGCTCGTCCATGACGTAGACGCGCGCGTTGCGCACGGGGTCGCCGAGCGGCACGGAGCGGTGGGCGGGCAGGGCGCTCATGACACCGTGGTTGCAGTCGTCGCTGATCTCGGTGAGGCCGTAGCAGTTGACCACCGGCACGGTGGGGAAGGCGTCGAACCAGCGGCGTACCAGATCCTTCTTCAGCGCCTCGCCGGTGATCGCCATGACGCGTAGGCAGGGCAGCTCCCGGTGTCCCTCGGCCAGTGTGGCAAGGACGAGTTCGAGGTACGTGGGCACCAACTGCGCCACGTGGACGCCGTTTTCGGCCAGGGCGTCGATGAACGTGTGCACGTCCATGATCACGTCCTGTTCGACGATGAGCGTCCGGCCGCCCATGAGGAGCCCGGAGACGAGCTGCCACAGCGAGATGTCGAAGCACTGCGGCGCGGTCTGCGCCACGACGTCCCCCTCCTGGACGCCGAGGTCCTCGATCTTGGCGTAGAGGTGGTTGAGAAAGCCGTCGTGCTCGCACATGGCGCCCTTGGGTTCGCCGGTGGAGCCCGAGGTGAAGTAGATGTACGCGAGCTGGTCCCCCGCGACGGCGAGGTCCAGGTCGTGGCGCGGGCCGCCTCCTCCGAGAAGGTCCGCCACGTACAGGCGCCGCGTGTCCTGGCCGGCCAGCGCCTCCTCCAGCGGCGCGACGCCGTGGTCGGCCAGCACCCACCTGCACTCCGCCCTGGTGAGTGTGTTCGCCATCCGCTCGGCGGGGAAGTGCGGTTCGAGCGGCAGATAGCAACCGCCCGCCTTGAAGACGGCGATGACGGCCGCGAGCCATTCCAGGGTGCGTTCCGTCACCACCGCCACGACGTCCTCGGCGCACACCCCTTCCCGGTGCAGGGCCCAGGCGATGGCGTTGGCGTTCTCGTTCACCTCGCGGTAGGTCCAGCTTCGGGCGCCCTGGACGGCGGCCACCGCATCGGGGTGGCGGCGTGCCCGCTCCTCGAACAGCTCGTGGAAACGACGCCCCGGCAGCGGCTTCACCGGACCGGAGCAGAAGGCGATCGTCGCCTCGGTCTCCGCCTCGGACAGCAGGCCGTGGCCGCTGTGCGGTTCGTCGGGGAATTCGGTGAGCACGCGCAGAGCGACCCGCACATGGCCGCCCAGGCGCTCGACGGAGAGGTGGGGCAGCCCGGTCGCGCTGTCCCAGGCGTCGTCGGCCTCCTTCCGCCCTCCCTGCGTGGCCACACGCCGGATCAGCTCACGCCATGTGACGTCGGGGGAGAGGACGGGTGCCCCGGTCGCGGCGGCAGCGACCTTCAGCCGGGCGACGGCCTCGACCGTCTCCACGCCGACGCCGCAGGCGCGGGCGAGAACGGTGACGGCGCCGGTCGGCTCTTCGGACGGTTCCGGGGCAGGTGTGGCCCCCGCGTCGTCCGCCCCGCGAGAGGTTGTGTCCTGCATGGAGTTCCTCCTCATCGATGACCCTGCGGCAGATCGGTACCCGTGAAAGGGAATGCACCCCGAAAGGGGCTAATCGGTCTCGGCGGAGCCCAGCTCGTTCGCCACGATGTCCCAGACCTGCTGCGCGGCCTTGGAGTTCAGCAGCATCTCGCGGTGCGGGCGGTCGAGCGTGTGCTCCCGGACCTCGCCGGACACCGAGGGGCGCCACAGGTCGGCCTTCGTGTCCGAGTCACCGGAGATCAGCAGCAGGTCACCGACCGTCTTCCGCGTCCGGTGCGCCAGCAGGATCTTCGTGTTGTTGCGGACGATCCGGACGTACGCCTCGTGCTCCACGCCGGTGAGAGCCTCGGCCACCGTGTTCTCCTGCTCGGCGAAGTCCGCCCGCACCTCGGCGGTAGGGCGGCCGTCCACCGGGCTCGAATCCACGACGACCAGGGCCGCCACCTCTTCGCCGGCCTCCTCCAGTTGAGCGGCCATCTCCTGGACGACATGGCCGCCGAAGGACCAGCCCAGCAGGTGGTACGGGCCGTTGGCCTGCACGGTACGGATCTGCGCGACGTAATCGGCGGCCATCTGCGAGAGGGAGTCAGGCAGTTCGGCCGAGCCCGCGTCCAAGCCCCGGGGCCGCAGGGAGTAGAACGGGTACCGCTCCGGCGCGCAGTCGGCCAGCCAGCCGTACTCCCAGCCGAGCCCCATGATGGCGTGGGCGCAGAAGAACGGCGCGTGGTCGCCGGTCGGCCGAATGGGCACCAGCACGTCCGTGGGCCTCTGCTCGCCGCCCTCGGCGCTCCGGGCGAGGAGGCCGGCCACGGTCGGCGCCTCGAACACCGCCCGCATCGGCACCTCCATGCCGAGGACCGCCCGGATCCGGTTGACCAACCGCACCGCCATCAGCGAGTGTCCACCCAGCTCGAAGAAGCTCTCCTCGGCCCCGACGGACGACACTCCGAGCACCTGCTCGAAGATCGAGCAGAGCAGTTGCTCCCGCAGCGTGGCGGGGCCCCGTCCGCCCCTTCCGGTGCCGGCCGAGTAGTCCGGTGCGGGTAGCGCGGCCCGGTCCAGCTTGCCGTTCGCCGTCAACGGCAGCCGCTCCAGCACCGTCACCGCCGACGGCACCATGGACTCCGGTAGCCGGCTCGCCGCGAACTGCCGCACCACCGTGTCCAGCGGCACTCCGCCGTCACCGGGTCCGGCCTCACCGGTTGCCCCGTCACCGGCCCCGGCTTCCGGAACGACATAGGCCACCAGACGCGGGGCATCGGGGGTGTCCTCACGGGCGACGACCGCCGCCTGCGCCACCCGCTCGTGCCCGGCCAGCACCGCCTCGATCTCACCCGGCTCGATCCGGACACCCCGGATCTTCACCTGCTCGTCCACGCGGGCGACGAACTCCAGCCGCCCCTCGGCGTCCCACCGCACCACGTCCCCGGTCCGGTACATCAGCTCACCCGCCGGCCCGAACGGGCAGGCCACGAACCGCTCGGCCGTCAGCGCCGGACGTCCCAGATAGCCCCGGGCCAGCCCGTCGCCGGCCACGTACAACTCACCCGCCACACCCGGCGGCACGGGCCGGAGCCCTCCGTCGAGCACATACGCCCGGATGTTCCGGAGGGGCCGTCCGATCGGCACCGTCGCGCCGTCCCGCCGCGGATCGCACCGCCACGAGGTGACGGCCACCGATGCCTCGGTGGGGCCGTAGAGGTTGTGCAACGGCACCGCCAGCACCGTGTGGAAGCGGTCGCGCACCGCTGCGGGAAGTGCCTCCCCGATGCAGATGACCGTCCGCAGACTGGTGCACTTCTCCACGGCGGCGGCGTCCTCCAGGAACGCCCGCAGCATGGAGGGAACGAACTGGATGACCGTCGCCTGTTCCCGGTTGATCAACTCGGTCAGGTACGCGGGATCCCGGTGGCCGCCCGGTCGGGCCATCACCATCCCGGCGCCGTTCAGCAACGGCCAGAACAGCTCCCACACCGAGGCGTCGAACGCGAACGACGCCTTCTGCACGATCCGGTCCGTCACGCTCAGGCGGAACTCCTCCTGCATCCATGCCAGTTGGTTGACCACCCCATGGTGCGGGACGGTCACGCCCTTCGGGGTGCCGGTGGACCCGGAGGTGTACATCACATAGGCCGGGTGGCCGGGCAGCAGGGGCGTCGTCCGGTCGGCGTCGGTGACCATCCGGGCGTCCGACGCGGCCACGGCCGCCCGCACCACCGGATCGTCCGGCCTGATCCACTCCGCCGCGGAACGCGCCAACCGGGTTTGGCCGGATTGGAGTTCGAGCAGACGGGCGGTGATTTCTCCGTTGCTCACCACGACCGCGGGCGAGGCGTCGGCGAGCACCTGGTCGATACGCACGAGCGGCTGGCCGGGGTCGATGGACAGGTAGGCGCCGCCGGCCTTGACGACGGCCAGGAGTGCGACGACCTGTTCCACCGAGCGGTCGAGCACCACGCCGACCACGGCTTCCGGTCCCACGCCACGGGCGATCAGGTACCGGGCGAGCCTGTTGGTCCGCGCTTCCAGCTCCGCGTAGGAGATCCGCCCGCCCTCGAAGACGAGTGCGACGGCGTCGGGGGTACGGTCGGCCTGCCGGCGGAACAGGTCACCGAGGGTCGCGTCCGGCACCGGGCGGGCGGTGTCGTTCCACTCCTGGAGCATCCGGCGCTGTTCCGCGCCGTCGAGCAGGTCGATGCGGTGGACCGGCACGGTGGGATCGGCTGTGACCGCCTCCAGTACCCGCACCAGCCGGGCCGCCAGAGTCTCCACGGTGAGCTGGTCGAACAGCTCGGCCGCGAACACGATCCCGCCGTCCAGGCCGACCGGCATCCCCGCTTCATCACGACGCTCATGGACCTCGATGTCCAGGTCGAACCTGGCCGACAGCAACCCGGCGGGTTTCTCGGTCACCCGTACACCGGGCAGCCGCGGCGCCGTTTGAGAGTTGTTCTGCACGGCGAGCAGGACCTGGAACAGCGGGGGCCTGGCCATCGAACGCGCGGGGGCGAGCTCCTCCACCAGCCGCTCGAAGGGAACGTCCTGGTGCTCGAACGCCTCCAGGCTGGTCGCGCGCACCCGGTCGAGCAGTTCCACGAAGTCCGGGTCACCCGACAGATCGGTGCGCAGCACGAGGGTGTTGGCGAAGAACCCGACGAGGTCGTCCAGGGCCTGATCCAGACGGCCGGCCACCGGGCTGCCGATCACGATGTCCCGGCCGGCTCCGCTCTTCGACAACAGCACCGCGACCGCCGCGTGGAGCAGCATGAACATCGTCACGCCCTGACCGCGCGCCAGCTCGGTCAGCCCTGTGTAGGTCTCCGCCGGGATCCGCAGCGGCACCCATCCGGCACGGCGGCTCGCCACCGCCGGCCGCGCCCGGTCCACCGGGAGGGCGAGCTCCTGCGGCGCCCCCCGCAGCCGGTCCTTCCAGTAGGCCACCTGCCCGGCGAGCACACTCCCCGGGTCGTCCGCCTCGCCCAGCAACTCGCGCTGCCACAGCGTGTAGTCGGCGTACTGCACCGGCAGCGGCTCCCACCCCGGTGCGCGTCCCGCACACCGCGCCGCGTACGCCTCCGACAGGTCCCGCCACAGCGGGCCCATCGACCACCCGTCCCCCGCGATGTGGTGGAGGACCACCGAGAGCACCCACTCCTCGCCGCCGGGTGACTCGCCGTGGGCCAGGCGGAACAGGTCGGCCCTGAGCGGGAGTTCGGCGGCGAGGTCGAAGGCGTGGGCGGCGAGCCGGCCGAGGCGCTCCTCCAGCTCCTCGGCCTCGACTGCGGTGACCGGCAGCTCGACGGCCGCCTCTCCGACGGGCCGGACGCGCTGGGACGGTTGGTCACCCACCAGGGGAAAGGTGGTCCGCAGACTCTCGTGCCGGGCCACGACATCGGCGAGGGCGGCCCGCAGCGCCGCGGTGTCCAGATCCCCGGACAGCCGCAGCCTCAGACAGATGTTGTACATGTGGTTGGGACCTTCGAGCCGGTCCAGGAACCACAGTCGGCTCTGCGCGGAGGACACCGGCAGCTCGCGCGGACGCGGCACGGCCACCACCGCCGGCCGCGCCGGACCGCCGGACCGCGCCAGCCCCCGGGCGAGACCGGCCGGGGTGGGCGCCTCGAACACGGTCCGCACGGAGACCTCCACCCCGAGGACCGCCCGGATGCGGCTGACGAGTCGCACCGCCAGCAGGGAATGCCCGCCCAGGGCAAAGAAGTCGTCCTCGACCCCGACCCGCGGTAGCTCCAGTACCTGCGCGAACGCCGCGCACACGAGCTCCTCGCGGGCGGTGGCCGGCGACCGCCCCGCACCCGGGTGGCGGTCCGGCTCCGGGAGCGCGGCACGGTCGACCTTGCCGTTCGCCGTCAGCGGCAGCCGCTCCAGCTCCACCACCGCCGACGGCACCAGGTGCGCCGGCAGCCGGGCCACCAGGGACTCCCGTATCGCGGGGGCCACCGCGGTCCCGCCCGGTTTCCCGGCGAAGGCGGCGTCGGGCCGGAGCACCACGTAGCCGTGCAGGCGCTTGCCACCCGGGGCGGCCTCGCGGGCGACGACGGCCGCCTGGGCGACCAGTTCGTGAGCGGCCAGCGCCGCCTCGACCTCGGCGGGTTCGACACGGAAGCCGCTGATCTTCACCTGGTCGTCCGTACGGCCCACGAACTCCAACTGACCGGCACGGTTCCAGCGCACCAGATCGCCCGTCCGGTACATCCGCGCACCGGCCCCCTCGAAGGGACAGGCCACGAACCGCTCACCGGTCAGCCCCGGACGCTTCAGATATCCCCGGGCCAGCCCGGCTCCGGCCAGATACAGCTCTCCCGGCACACCCATCGGCACCGGAGCCAGCCGCTCGTCCAGCACGTACGCCCGGGTGTCGGCCAGCGGACGCCCGATGGGGATGTCGTCCCCGTCGCCGACGTCGGCCCAGGTGACCGGGTGGGTGTGGGTGTAGGTGGTGCTCTCCGTCGGGCCGTACCCGTTGACGAGCCGGGTGCCCGGCAGGGCTTCGAGCAGGGTCCGGCACTGCGGTACCGAGAGCACGTCCCCGCCCGTGAGGAGGCTGCGGACGCCTCGCAGCGCCTCGACGTCGATGTCCACCACCTGGTGCAACAGGCCCGTGGGCAGCGCCGCGACGGTGACCCGGTGCTGGAGCAGGAAGCGACCGAGGGCGGGCACGGACAGCGTCCCGGCGGGGCCGACCGCGAGTGTCGCCCCGTTGACCAGGGGGATCCACATCTCGAAGGTGGTGCAGTCGAACGAGACCGAGGCGAGGTGCGCTACGACGTCACCGGGACGTACGCCGGCGTACGTGGCCGGACGCACCAGACGGTCGATTCCCCGGTGGGTGACCGTGACGCCCTTGGGCGTGCCGGTGGAGCCCGAGGTGTAGATGACATAGGCAGCCTGGTCGGGACGCGGCGGTACCGCTCGGTCCAGCCGGGTGAGCGGGGCGTCGTCGTTGTTGGCCACCGCTGCCCGCACCGCCGGATCGTCCAATGTGATCCGCTCCGGGCCTGACCCGGGGTCGAGGAAGTCCGAGTCGGGCCGGTCGAGTTGGCCGGCGAAGGACGCGGTGGTGACCAGGGCGGCCGGAGCCGCGTCGGCCACCATGAGACCGATGCGACCGGAGGGGTACGACGGGTCGATCGGCAGATAGGCGCCCCCGGCCTTGAGCACCGCCAGCAGCAGGACGACCCTCTGGGGCGAACGGTCCATCACCACCGCCACCACGGACTCGGAACGCACCCCGTGGTCGATCAGGTACCGGGCGAGGCGGTTGGATTCCGCGTCGAGCTGCGCGTACGTCATCCGCGCCGCGCCGCGGACCAGCGCGACGGCGTCGGGGGTGCGGGCGGCCTGCGCCCCGAACAGCTCGGGCACGGTGGCGGCGGGTTCCGGGCGTGCCGTGTCGTTCCACTCGGTCAGGATGCGCTGCCGCTCGTCGGCGTCGAGGAGGTCGATTCCGTTCAGGGACCGGTGGGGGTCGGCCGCGACCGTGCGCAGGATGTGGACCAGCCGGGTGACCAGCGCCTCGGCCGTGGCCCGGTCGAACAGGTCGGTGGCGTAGGTGAGCCCGCCGTTCAGACCGGCCGACCGCCCCTGGTCGTCGAAGCGCTCTTCGACGTGGAAGTCGAGGTCGAACTTGGCCATGCGGACCTCGGAGGGCCGGGCTTCGATGTCCAGGCCCGGCAGGTCGATCGTCGCCTCAGGAACGTTCTGCACCGCCAGCATGACCTGGAACAGCGGGTGCCTGGCCAGGGAACGGGCCGGGGCCAGCTCCTCCACCAACCGCTCGAACGGCACCTCCTGATGCTCCAGCGCACCCAGCACCCTCTGCCGCACCCGGCCCAGCACCTCGGCGAAACTCGGACCACCCGACAGATCGGTACGCACCACCAGCGTGTTCACGAAGAACCCGACCAGACCCTCCAGAGCCTGATCGTTACGACCGGCCACCGGACTACCGATCACAATGTCCTCCCCCGCACCCACCTTCGACAACACCACCGCCACCGCGGCCTGCCACACCATGAACACCGTCACACCCTGCCGGGCCGCCAACTCCACCAACCCCGCATGCAGCTCGGCCGGCAGGGTCAGCGGCACCCAGCCACCGCGGCGGCTCGCCACTGCGGGCCGTCGCCGGTCCGCCGGAAGCTCCAACTCCTCCGGCGCACCCCCGAGCTCCGCCTTCCAGTAAGCCACCTGGCCGGCCAGCACACTGTCCGGATCATCCGCCTCGCCCAGCAGCCCCCGCTGCCACAGCGCATAGTCCGCGTACTGCACCGACAGCGGCTCCCAGTCCGGCACACGCCCGGCGAGGCGGGCGGCGTAGGCGGCCGACAGACCTCGTAGGAGTGGCCCCATGGACCAGCCGTCACCCGCGATGTGGTGCACGACCAGCACCAGCACGGACTCGCCCGTGACCACCGACCCGGCATCGGGCGACGGCCGACCGGCACCCGGAGTGAACAGCGTGGCCCGCAGCAGCACCTCACGCCCGAGATCGAAGACGTACGAACACGCCCGGTCGATCTCCGCTTCCAGCACCTCGGAGGCCACCGGGACCACCGGCAGATCCACACCCGCCTCACAGACAGGCACGACCTCCTGATACGGCTCCCCCTCCACCGCCGGAAAGCGCGTCCGCAGACTCTCATGCCGCGCCACCACATCACCCAACGCCGCCCGCAACGCCGCCACATCCAACCGCCCCGACAACCGCAGCACCAGCGGAACGTTGTACAGAGCACTCGCACCCTCAAGCCGGTCCACGAACCACAACCGACGCTGGGCATACGACAACGGCAACACCCCCGCACGCGCCCCGGCCACCACCGCGGGCCGCGCAGGCACACCACCGGCCCCCTCCAACCGCACCGCCAGACCGGCCACCGTCGGCGCCTCGAACACCGCCGGGACCGGGACCTCCAGACCCATGACCGCCCGGATCCGGCTGACCAGCCGCACGGCCAGCAGCGAATGTCCGCCCAGCGCGAAGAAGTCGTCCTCCACGGTGACCCGGGGCACATCGAGCACCTGGGCGAACACCGAGCACAGAAGCTCCTCGTACACGGTGGCCGGTCGCCTGCCCGGTCCCGTGCCGGAGGCGTGGTGCGGCGCGGGCAGCGCGGCCCGGTCGACCTTGCCGTTCACCGTCAGCGGCAGCCCCTCCAGCACCACGACCGCCGACGGCACCATGTACTGCGGCAGCCGACTCGCCAGGAAGTCCCGCGCCACCGTGGCGAATTCCGCGTCGACCGCGTCGTGGGTGAGGACGGCGTAGGCGGCGAGGTACTTGTCACCAGGGGTGTCCTCGCGGGCGAGGACGACCGCCTGGGCGACCAGCTCGTGCCGGGCCAGCACCGCCTCGACCTCACCCGGCTCGACGCGGAAGCCGCGGATCTTCACCTGGTCGTCCGCCCGGCTCACGAACTCCAGCTGACCGGCGCGGTTCCAGCGCACCACGTCACCGGTCCGGTACATCCGCGCACCGGCTCCCTCGAAGGGACAGGCCACGAAGCGCTCACCGGTCAGTCCGGGACGGTTCAGATACCCCCGGGCCAGCCCGGCGCCGGCGATGTACAGCTCGGCGGCCACCCCCGCCGGCACGGGGTTGAGGTACTCGTCGAGTACGTACATCCGCGTGTCGTCCATCGGATACCCGACCGGCACGACGTCCCCGAGCGACTCAGGATCCTGGATCGGGATCTGAGTGCCGATGACGGTCACCTCGGTCGGGCCGTACGTGTTGCGGACCGTGATCGAGGGCGCGGCCTCCAGCACCTGCCGTACCGCCGCGGTGGGGACCACGTCTGCGCCGGTGAACACTTCGTGCACCCCGGCCAAGGCGGTGGGGTCCTCCTCGGCGATCACTCGGAACAGGCCCGCGGTCAACTGGACGTGGGTCAGCTTGTGATCGCCGATCAGCGACCTGAGCAGCGCCGCGTCGATCCGGCCCCGGGGGGCGACGACCACCTGTCCGCCGGTCAGCAGCGGAACCCACAGTTCGAGGGTGGAGCCGTCGAAGGTGTGCGGCGCCGCGAACAGGCCCCGGGCCTGCCCGGGGAAGTGCCAGCAGCGGTCACCGGCCAGTTCCCTCACGTCCCGGTGGGTGGTCGCGATGCCCTTGGGCTCACCCGTCGATCCGGAGGTGAACATCACGTAGGCCAACTGGTCGGGCAGGACCCGCACCGGTACGGCCGAGTCCGGCGCACCGGCCCACGGAGCCTCCGGCCCCTCCTCGCCGGCCACGACCACCGTGCCGACGTACTCCCGCACGGTCGGCACGTACACCGGGTCGACCAGGCACACGTCCACGCCCGCCTGCCGCAGCACCTGCCCGATGCGCTGGGCCGGCTGACCGGGGTCGACGGGCACATACGCGCCGCCTGCCTTCATCACCGCCAGCAGAGTGGTCACCAGGTCGATCGACCGGTCCATGACCACCCCGACGAGGGACTCGGGGCCCACCCCGCGGTCGTGCAGATACCGGGCGAGACGGTTGGACCGGGCCTCCAGTTCACCGTACGGGACCCGTTCCTCGCCGGACGCCAGGGCAATGGCCCCGGGGGTACGGGTGGCGTGCTCGGTGAACAGCGCCGGCACCGTGACGGCGGCCGGGCGGCGGTCGCCGTTCCACTCCGTCAGCAGTCGCCGCCGCTCGGCGGAGTCCAGCAGGTCCAGGCGGCTGATCGGGCGGGCGGGGCCGGCGGTGACGGTCTTCAGGAGGCGGATCAACCGATTGACCAGCGTCTCGGCCGTGGCCGGGTCGAACAGGTCGGTGGCGTAGGTGAGCCCGCCGAGCATGCCGTCGGGCCGCCCCTGGTCGTCGAACCGCTCGACGACCTGGAAGTCGAGGTCGAGCTTGGCCATGGTGACCCCGCCGGGGCGGGCCTCGACATCGAGGCCGGGCAGATCGATCGTCGCCTCGGGAACGTTCTGCACCGTCATGGTGACCTGGAACAGCGGGTGCCTCGCCATGGAACGCGCCGGGGCCAGCTCCTCCACCAACCGCTCGAACGGCACCTCCTGGTGCTCCAGCGCACCCAGAGCAGACCGCCGCACCCGGCCCAACACCTCGGCGAAGCTCGGGTCACCGGACAGGTCGGTGCGCACCACCAGCATGTTCATGAACAACCCGACCAGATCCTCCACCGCCTGGTCGGTCCGTCCGGCGATCGCGCTGCCGATCGGAACGTCCTTGCCCGCACCCAGCTTGGACAGCAGCACCGCCAGGGCGGCCTGCCACACCATGAACATCGTCACGCCCTCGGCACCGGCCAGCTCCGCCAGGTCGGCATGGAGTTCGGGTGGAACGTCGATCGCCGCCCAGCCGCCTCGGTGACTGGCCGTCGTGGGCCGTCGCCGGTCCGCCGGAAGCTCCAACTCCTCCGGCGCACCGCCGAGTTCCGCCTTCCAGTAGGCCACCTGGCCGGCCAGCACACTGTCCGGATCATCCGCCTCGCCCAGCAGCCCCCGCTGCCACAACGCGTAGTCCGCGTACTGCACCGGCAACGGCTCCCAGCCCGGCACACGCCCGGCACACCGCGCCGTGTATGCCACCGATAGATCCCGCCACAGCACTCCCATGGACCAGCCGTCACCCGCGATGTGGTGCACGACCAGCACCAGCACGGACTCACCCGTGACCGCCGACCCGGCATCGGCTGACGGCCGACCGGTGCCCGAGGTGAACAGCGTGGCACGCAGCAGCACCTCGCCCCCGAGATCGAAAACGTACGAACACGCCCGGTCGATCTCCGCTTCCAGCACCTCGGAGCCCACCGGAACCACCGGCAGATCCACACCCACCTCGCAGACAGGCACGACCTCCTGATACGGCTCCCCGTCCCGTTGCAGGAAACGCGTCCGCAGACTCTCATGCCGCGCCACCACATCACCCAACGCCGCCCGCAACGCCGCCACATCCAGCCGCCCCGACAACCGCAGCACCAGCGGAACGTTGTACAGCGGGCTCGCACCCTCAAGCCGGTCCACGAACCACAACCGCCGCTGGGCATACGACAACGGCAACACCCCCGGACGCGGCCCCGCCACCACCGCGGGCCGCGCAGGCACACCACCGGCCCCCTCCAACCGCCCCGCCAGACCGGCCACCGTCGGCGCCTCGAAGAGGACACGGACGGGCAGTTCGACCCCCAGCACGGTGCGGATCCGGCTGGCCAGCCGCACCGCCTGCAACGAATGCCCGCCCAGCGCGAAGAAACTGTCGTCGGCCCCGACCTGCGGCACGCCCAGCACCTGGGCGAAGACCGCGCAGAGAAGCTCCTCGCGCACGGTGGCCGGTCGCCTTCGTGGCGTGCCGGACCGGGACTCGGGGGCAGACGGGGCGACGGAAGGGGGTTCCGCCTGCTCCTCCGCCCGGCGCACGAGCTCCAGCCGACCGGCGCGGTCCCATCGCATCACGTTCCCGGTGCGGTACATCCGTGCGCCGGGTTCCTCGAACGGGCAGGCCACGATCCGCTCGGCGACCTGACCTGGACGGTCCCGTTCCCCACGGGCGAGCGCGGCACCCGTCACATACAGCTCACCGGCCGCCCCCGGCGGCACCGGTTCGAGGGAGTCGTCCAGGACGTAGACACGCGTGCCGACCGGCGGGTGTACGAGGGATGCGCGCTCCCCGCCGGGTACCGACGTCGCGGGATCGGGCGTACGCGCGGGCTGCGCGGCGAACAGCTCGGGCAGCGTGTCCGCAGGCAGTGCACGAGCGGCGTCGTTCCACTCCGTCAGGATCCGTTGCCGCTCCGGGGCATCCAGCAGGTCGATACCGCGGATGGGCCGACGGGGGTCGGCGACGACCGCCCGCAGGACCCGGATCAGCCGGGTGACGAGCATGTCCACCGTGGCCTGGTCGAACAGATCGGTCGCATACACGATGCCGCCATCAAGACCGGCGGGCAGACCCTGCGCGTCGAAACGCTCGACGACCTCAAGGTCCAGGTCGAACTTGGCGCCCTGTGCCCCGGGCGGCAAGGCGCCGACCTCGACCCCGGGCAGGTCGAGCGCCACGTCCGGGACGTTGTGCAGGGTCAGGGCGACCTGGAACAGCGGGTGCCTGGCCATGGAACGGGCCGGGGCCAGCTCCTCCACCAACCGCTCGAACGGCACCTCCTGATGCTCCAGCGCACCCAGCACCCTCTGCCGCACCCGGCCCAGCACCTCGGCGAAACTCGGACCACCCGACAGATCGGTACGCACCACCAGCGTGTTGGCAAAGAACCCGACCAGATCCTCCAGAGCCTGATCGTTACGACCGGCCACCGGACTACCGATCACAATGTCCTCCCCCGCACCCACCTTCGACAACAGCACCGCCACCGCCGCCTGCCACACCATGAACATCGTCACGCCCTCGGCACCGGCCAGCTCCGCCAGCTCCCTGTGCAGTTCCGCGGGCATCCGGAAGCTCGCCAGCCCTCCCCGGTGGCCGGCCTCCGCGGGCCGCGGCCGGTCCACCGGCAGGGCCAGTTCCTCCGGCGCCCCGGCCAGCGCCTTCCGCCAGTACGCCATCTCGCCGGCCAGCACACTGTCCGGATCGTCCGCCTCGCCCAGCAACTCCCGCTGCCACAGCGTGTAGTCGGCGTACTGCACCGGCAACGGCTCCCAGCCCGGCACCCGCCCGGCACACCGCGCCGCGTACGCCACCGACAGATCCCGCCACAGCAGCCCCACCGACCACCCATCGGCCGCGATGTGGCGCACGACCAGCACCAGCACGGACTCACCCGTCACCACCGGGGCGTCCTCCGACGGAGGCTGGTCCGGGTCGAGCGCGAACAGTGTGGCCCGCACGGGCAGTTCGGCCGCCGGGTCGAAGGCGTGGAAGGCGGCCCGTTCGATCCGCTCCTCCAGCTCGTCGGCAGCGGCGACCGGGACCAGAGGCAGAGGGACACCCGCCTCGGCGACGGGCACGATCTCCTGGTACGCCTCCCCCTCCACCGCCGGAAAGCGCGTCCGCAGGCTCTCGTGCCGCGCCACCACGTCGGCCAGCGCCGCGCGCAGCGCCGTCACGTCCAGCCGCCCGGACAACCGCAGCACCAGCGGGACGTTGTACAGCGGGCTCGCGCCTTCGAGACGGTCCAGGAACCACAACCGGCGCTGGGCGTACGACAGCGGCAACACTCCCGGACGCGGTCCGGCCACCACCGCGGGCCGCGCAGGCACACCACCGGCCTCCGCCAACCGCACCGCCAGACCGGCCACGGTCGGCGCCTCGAACACCGCCCGCACCGGCACCTCCGCACCGAAGACCGCGCGGATCCTGCCGACCAGCCGCACCGCGAGCAGCGAATGCCCACCGAGGGAGAAGAAGTCGTCCTCGGCCCCGACGCGGGGCAGTCCAAGCACCTGCGCGAAGAGCGAGCTCAGAAGCTCCTCGCGCATGGTGACAGGCCGCCGCCCCGCGGGGGCGTGGAACGGCACCGGCAGGGCGGCCCGGTCCAGTTTGCCGTTCACCATCAGCGGCAGCCGTTCCAGTACGACGATCGCCGACGGCACCATGTACTCCGGCAGCCTGCCCGCCAGGTACCCGCGTACTGCCGACTCCAGCCTCTTGCCGGCGACCGCGCCGGGGTCACCGGTGGGGAGGAGGTAGGCCGCCAGACGCTTGTCACCGGGAGTGTCCTCCCGGACGACGACCACGGCCTGCGCCACCCGCTCGTGCGCGGCCAGCACCGCCTCGACCTCGCCCGGCTCGATCCGGAAGCCGCGGATCTTCACCTGGTCGTCGGCGCGGCCGACGTAGAGGAGCTGGCCGTCAGCGGTCCAGCGCACCCTGTCGCCGGTGCGGTACATGCGGCCGCCGCCGGGCTCCGGGCGGCTCCCGGCCGCCGAACCGGAGGAGGGCCCCGCCGCCCCCTGGAACGGATCGGCCACGAACCGGCCGGCGGTGAGCCCCGGGCGGTTCAGGTACCCCCTGGCGACACCGGCGCCGGAGACGTAGAGGTCGCCCACCACCCCCACCGGTACGGGCGCGAGGTGTTCGTCGAGGACGTAGACGCCGGTGTTGGGGAGCGGCCGGCCGATGCACGGCAGGTCACCGGGGCGCAGCGGGCCCGCGGAGGCGGCGATCACGGTGGTCTCGGTCGGTCCGTACGCGTTGCCGAACCAGCGGCCCGCGCCCCACCGGTCGACGAGTTCGGAGCCCAGTGCCTCGCCCGCGACCAGCAGCGTCCGTACGGTCGCCAGTTCGGCCTCGGTTTCGACCATGCCGAGGACCGTGGGCGGGAGCTGTAGGTGTGTGACGGCGTGCCGGGCGATCACACCGGCCAGTCCGGCTCCGGGCAGCAGTTGCTCGGCCGGCGCCACCACCAGGCATGCCCCTGCGGAGAACGCCATCATGATCTCCCAGGTCGCGACGTCGAAGCCGATCGACGCGAACTGCAGCAGCCGACTGTCGCAGTCCAGGCCCGGCCAGCGGTCGGCCATGAGGTTCACGGCGTTCGCGTGCTCCACCACGACGCCCTTGGGCGTCCCGGTGGAGCCGGAGGTGTAGATCACATAGGCGGCGTGGTCCGGACGCAGGGGGGTGATCCGGTCGGCCTGGGTGAGTGCGCGCGGGTCCTGGTCGGCCGCCGTCGCCCGGACCACCGCGTCGTCCAGCATGATCCACTGCGGTCCGGCTTCCGGTCCGTGCCCGTCCGCGTGGGGCTCACGCAGCCGGCCGGCGATCTCCGTGGAGGTGAGCAGGGCGACCGGGGTGGCGTCGGCACACATGAAGGCGACCCGTTCAGCGGGCTGGCCGGGGTCGATCGGAAGGTAGGCACCACCGGCCTTCAACACCGCCAGCAGCGCGGTGATCAGGTCGGGCGAGCGGTCCATCACCACCGCCACCAGCGACTCCGGGCCCACCCCCCGCGCGATCAGATACCGGGCCAACCGGTTCGACTCCGCCTCCAGCTCGGCGTAGGACAGCTGTACGTCTCCGTAGGCCAGGGCATCGGCATCGGGGGTGCGGACGGTCTGGGCGGTGAACATGTCCGCCAGGGTGGTGACGGGCACCGGGCGGGCGGTGTCGTTCCACTCCGCCAGAATCCGCTGTCGCTCGGCCGCGGGGAGGACGTCGATGTGCCCGAGCGGGGTGTCCGGATGCCGTTCCAGAGCGTTGACCAGGTTCTCGGTGGTGGTATGCAGCAGGCGGGTGATCATGTCCGGGTCGATCGCCGCGGTCACCTGCACCACGAAGGCGAACTCGTAGCCGCTGTCGTCCACGGACACGACGAGGGGGTAGTTGGTACGGTCCCAGGCGCCGAGGATCCGGGTCCCGTGCGGCCTGGGCGCCACCCAGTCGCCGCTGAAGAAGTGGCGGTAGTTCAGCAGGGCGGTGAACAGCGGAGCGGGGGCGCGGACGCCGCTGGCCCGCTGGGCGACGGCCAGTGAGGCGTGCTCGTGCACGATCAGGTCGGCGAGCTGAGTCTGCATCGCGCGCATCGCGTCACGCACACCGACGCCGCTGCCGGCCCGCGCGCGCACCGGCAGCGTGTTGATGAAGAGCCCCGGAACGCGGTCGGCGCCCGCTCCGGCGTTCATCCGTCCGAACAGCACGGTGCCGAACACCACGTCGTCGCGGGCGGACACCGATGCCAGGACGCGGGCCCACACGGTGTGGAACACCGTCGCCGGGCTCACCCCCAGCAGGCTGGCCTGCTGCCGCAACCGCACCGCCAGCCGCCCGTCCACCGGCAGACGGGCCTCCCTGACAGCCGTACCGTCCCCGTGCACGTCCGCCAGCCCGAACGGAACCGTCGGCTCCGTCACGTCTCCCAGCAGTCCCGCGAAGTACCGCTCGTGCTCCGCGGGCGGTATGCCCAGCCGTGCCTGCGCCACGAACGTGCGGAACGGCAGGGGCGCCGGGAGCTGGTCCTCCCGCCCCTCCAGGATCTCCTGCATCTCGTCCAGCACCACGTCCAGGGCGGTGTGGTCCTGCACGAGATGGTGAAACTGCAGCACCCCGTGCCAGCGTTCACCGTCCGGTTCGGCCGCGACGCACACCCGCAACAACGGGCGCCGGCCGATGTCCATCGCCGAACCGCTCGCGGCCAGCAGCTCCTGGACCGTGTCAGGGGCTTTGCCGTCCAGGGTTATTTCCCGTACGGGGAGCCGCGCTTCGCGGAGCACCACCTGAACCGGCTCCCGTAGGCCTTCCCACAGGAACACTGTCCGGAATGTGTCGTGCCGGTCCACGACCGTCTGGAAAGCCTCCAGGTAGCGGTCCAGGCGGGCCCTGGAATCGAACTCCAACACCATGGACACGACGTATGCGTCGTTGCCGGTGTCCCGCATGAGGTGGTGGAAGAAGATGCCTTCCTGCAACGGTGCCAACGGATACACGTCCGCCACGTTCGCCGCCCCGCCCGGTACCTGCGCGACAATCCGTTCGACCTCCTCGCCGGTCAGATCGACGAGCGGCAGCATGCCCGGCGTGATGGCCTCCGCGCCCGCCGGAATCATGTTCGGGGGAACCTCGATCTCGGACTGACCGGCCACCACGGCCAGACTCGCCACCGTCGGTGCCGTGAACAACGACTGCACATCGACCGCCAGAGCCCGCTGCCGCAGCCGTTCGACCAAGGACACCGCAAGCAGCGAGTGCCCGCCCAACTCGAAGAAGTTGTCGTCGATGCCCACCTGCGGCAGCCCGAGAACCGCGGCGAACTCCTCGCACAGGATCTCCTCCCGCGGTGTGCGCGGCCCGTGCGCCGGCCCGGACACATCAGGCGCCGGCAGCGCCTTCCGGTCCAGCTTCCCGTTCACCGTCAGCGGCAGGCCGTCCAGCACCACCACCGCGGACGGCACCATGTACTCGGGCAGGCACGCGCTCACGTACGTACGCAGTTCACCGGCGAGCGCGCTCGTGTCGCCCGAGGCCGCGGGGTCCTCCTGGCCGTGGTCACGCCCGGATTCACCCCTCGCCGGAACCACGTACGCCACCAGACGCTTGTCATCCGGCTGATCCTCACGGACCACCACCGTGGCCTGCCCCACCTGTTCATGGGCGAGCAGCACGGTCTCCACCTCACCCGGCTCGATCCGGAACCCGCGGACCTTGACCTGGTCATCCGCCCGTCCCACGAACTCCAGCTGCCCGCCGCGGGTCCAGCGCACCACGTCCCCGGTCCGGTACATCCGCCCGCCGGCACCCTCGAACGGGCAGGCCGCGAACCGCTCGGCGGTCAGGCCCGGACGGTGCAGGTACCCCCGGGCCAGCCCGGCACCGGCCACGTACAGCTCACCTGCCACGCCCACCGGCACCGGATTGAGGAAGTCGTCGAGAACGTACACCCGGGTGTTGTCCAGCGGGTACCCGATGAGGCTGCCCATGTGTTCCCCGTCGACCATGGCCGCGTCGAGCCGGAGGTGGCTGACGTGCACGGTGGTCTCGGTGATGCCGTACATGTTCACCAGTACCGGAGTTTCACTCCGGTGCCGGGCGTACCACTCCCGCAGCCGGGGCAGGTCGAGCGCCTCACCGCCGAACACCACCAGCCTCAGCGCCAGTCCGGTACCCACCTCGGCGTGCTGCCCGTCGGCCCGCACGAGCTGGTGGAAGGCCGAGGGGGTCTGGCTGAGCACCGTCACCCGCTCCCGCGCCAGCATGCGGAGGAACTCCCCGGGGGAGCGCGAGACCTCGAACGGAACCACCACCAGGCGCCCGCCGTGCAGCAAGGCGCCCCACAGCTCCCACACCGAGAAATCGAACGCAAAGGAATGGAACCAGGTCCACACGTCCCCGCCGTCGAAGCCGAACCGCTCCCCCGCCCCCTGCAAGAGGGCCACCACACTCGTGTGAGCGACCGAGACACCCTTGGGAGCACCGGTCGATCCAGAGGTGTAGATCACATAGGCAGGGTGTTCGGGCCGGAGTGGGGCGGCTCGGTCGGCCTGGACCAGGGCGTGTGCGTCCTGCCCGGTCACCGAGGCCCGCACCGCCGGATCATCCAGCACGACCCACTGCGGCACGGACAGTCCGGCATGTGCTCCAGACCGGCCCAGGCGGCCGGAGACCGCGGCAGTGGTCAGCAGGGCGACCGGGGTCGCATCCGCCACCATCGAGGTGATGCGCTCGGACGGATATTCCGGGTCGACCGGCAGATACGCACCACCCGCCTTCATCACCGCCAGCAGCGCGGTGACCAGCTCGGGCGAGCGGTCCATCACCACCGCCACCAGCGACTCCGGGCCCACCCCCCGCGCGATCAGATACCGGGCCAACCGGTTCGACTCCGCCTCCAGTTCCGCGTACGAGACCTGTTCCTCCCCCGACACCATGGCCACGGCCTCAGGAGTGCGAGCAGCCTGCGCGCCGAACAGTTCCGGCACCGTCGCAGCCGCCACCGGGCGCGCGGTGTCGTTCCACTCGACCAGCGTCCGCCGGCGTTCGTCGGCGTCCACCACCTCAAGGCGGTCCAGCCCGACTCCGGGATCGGCGGCAACCCCGCGTAGGACCTGGACGAGGCGGGCGACGAGGTCTTCGGCCGTGACCCGGTCGAACAAGGCGGTGGCGTAGATGAGCACGGCGTCCGTACCGGCCGGCCGGCCCTGGCTGTCGAACCGTTCCATCACCTGGAAGTCCAGGTCGAACTTGGCCAGGGGCACCTCTCCCAGACGGGCCCGGACCGCCAGGCCCGGCAGGTCCACCGTCCCCTCGGGGGTGTTGTGGAGTGTGACGTTGACCTGGAACAGCGGGTGCCTGGCCATGGAACGGGCCGGGGCCAGCTCCTCCACCAACCGCTCGAACGGCACCTCCTGATGCTCCAGCGCACCCAGCACCCTCTGCCGCACCCGGCCCAGCACCTCGGCGAAACTCGGACCACCCGACAGATCGGTACGCACCACCAGCGTGTTCACGAAGAACCCGACCAGATCCTCCAGAGCCTGATCGTTACGACCGGCCACCGGACTACCGATCACAATGTCCTCCCCCGCACCCACCTTCGACAACAGCACCGCCACCGCCGCCTGCCACACCATGAACACCGTCACGCCCTGCCGGGCCGCCAGCTCCGCCAACCCCGCATGCAGGTCGGCCGGCAGGTCGAGCCGCACCAGACCGCCGGCATGATCGGCTGTCGCCGGCCGCGGCCGGTCCACCGGCAGGGCCAGTTCCTCCGGCGCCCCGGCCAGCTCCTTGCGCCAGTACGCGAGCTGCCTGGCGAGCACACTGTCCGGGTCGTGCGCCTCGCCCAGCAACTCCTGCTGCCACAGGCCGTAATCGGCGTACTGCACCGGCAACGGCTCCCAGCCCGGCACCCGCCCGGCACACCGCGCCGCGTACGCCTCGGAGAGATCCCGCCCCAGCGGGGCCACCGACCACCCGTCGCCTGCGATGTGGTGCACCACCAGCACCAGCACACACTCACCGGTCACCACCGGGTCGCGGTCCGCCGGCGGCTGCCCGGAGACCGGCGTGAGCAGCGTGGCCCGCAAGGGGATGCCGGCCGCCAGGTCGAAGACCTCCAGGGACGCGCGGACGATGCCGGACTCCACCTCGTCGGCGGGAGTGGGAACCAGGGTCAGGCCGACGCTCGCCTCGTCCGGGGAAAGGATCTGCTGGTACGGCTCCCCGTCCCGTTGCAGGAAACGTGTGCGCAGGCTCTCGTGCCGGGCCAGGACGTCGTCCAGCGCGGCCCGCAGCGCCACGACGTCCAGCCGTCCGGACATCCGCAGCACCAGCGGGATGTTGTAGAGCGCGGTCGGGCCTTTCAGTTGGTCCAGGAACCACATCTGACGCTGCGCGTACGACGCGGGGATCACAAGAACTCCTTACGGACGGGCGCATCCGGCGAAGGAAGGAGAACGACTGTGACAGGGCTTCGGGCGATCCCTGTGGCAGCCGGGGATCCGGGCGCCGACCAAACCGTGCATCCACTCCAACGGGTGCGATGCTCCCAAAGACATGCCTGCTCACGGCATCGGTGGGAGCCACAGTTACGCCTCGCCCCGTGGTTCTCCCGTCGTTCCGTCGGCCGGGTCGGCCACCGAGCGGCGCTTGTGTCCCTCTCTCGCGGAGAGCGCGCGGAAGAGCTCGCGGCAGGAAGCCCGGGCCCACCGGGAAGGCTCGATGCCCTGCCGATGTCCGGCCGTGCGGTACTGCGACCGTAACGGCGGTCGTCACCGATGTCTCTGGGCCGCGTGTCACCGAATCATGACGCATGGAAGATCGGGGATGGGCGCCAGATCGGTTGTCCCACCGTTTCCAGCCCTGTGCCAAGGTCGACGGGCTCCGGCCGCCTCTGCTCGACGTCACCCGGCTCGCATGCGCGGGACACTCTACGACGCCTTGCTCCGAGAAGTTTCCTCCTCCATCCGGAAGGGACGCATGAACAGTACCGACTCCAGGGAGACCGCCGCCGATCTCGCCGCCGACGCCGCTCTCCTTGAGATCGCCGAGGGCCTCGGCCTCTCCGCCCTCCTGGACCGAGCCGCGCCCTTCACCCTCCACGAGGTGACGGCCACCGCCGACGTGCCCGAGTCCGGTGCCGCCGCGTTTCTCGACGCGCTGCTCTGCGCGGGACTGCTGGAGCGGGGCGAGGAAGCGCACCACTTCACACCCTGCTCCGACATGGCCGACCGCCGGTACGCGGCCGGCTACCTCTCCTGGGCGCTCAACGCGAACCGCCCGTACGTCGACAACGCGGTGCTGTTTCTCCGCGACCCCGCGGCGGCAGGCGCGCGGTACCAGCGGGACGGGCGGCGGGTGGCGGTCTCGTCCCGGTGGATCGGGTCGTACGGCTTCTACCCCGGCGTCATCTCGGAGATCACCCAGCGCAAACCGGGGCGGATCGTGGATCTCGGCGCGGGAGCCGGCGGACTGCTGATCCACCTGCTGACCGCCCTGCCGGACAGCACCGGGCTGGCACTGGACCTGAGCGCGGCGGCCTGCGAGGAAGCCGAACAGGCCGCCCGGCGAGCAGAGGTCGGCGATCGTCTCCGGGTGGTGCACCGTTCGATCGAATCGCTTGCCGAGGACCCCTCTCCGGTGCGGGACGCGGACGTCGTGCACGCGGGATTCGTAATGCACGACGTGGTGAGCAGGCCCGACGTGCTCGACGGCGTGCTGCGCACCTGCCGGGCGTCGATCGCGGACGGGGGGTGCCTCGTGGTGACCGATGCGGTGCCCTACGTCGCCGATCCGAGGGAGCGCGGCTTCAGCGCGCTCTTCACGTACCTGCACGCCTGCTCGATGGACGTGCGGCTGCCGCCCGAGGAGGAGTGGCGCGCCGCGTTCCGTCGGGCCGGGTTCTCGGACGTGACCAGCACACCGCTGCGGATGCCCGGCAGCCGGATGTTCGTGGCCGCCGGATAGGACAGGAGCACTGTGAGGATGTCGGCCGAAGACACCACGGCACGAGCGAGAGCCCTCTACGAGGCGCGCGCGAAGCGGGTACCCGTCGCTCCGTTCACCGACGCGGACCCCACCCTGGGCATGGACGACGGATACGCCGTCCAGCGTGAACTCGTGCAGATGCTCGTCGCGGACGGCGATCACGTCGTCGGGTACAAGGCGGGCCTCACTTCCGCTGCGATGCAGGACATGTTCGGCGTGGACACGCCGGACTACGGCCCCGTGCTGGCCTCCACCGTGTACGCGGACGGGGCGACCGTGTCGTGCGACTCATTCATCGCGCCCAAGGTGGAGGCCGAGATCGTCTTCCGTCTTGGCGCGCCCCTCACGGGTCCCGGCATCACGCCGGAGCAGGCGCGCGGAGCCGTCGCGGAGGTCATGGCGGGGCTGGAGATCGTCGACTCCCGGATCGAGAACTGGCGCATCAGGCTCGCCGACACCATCGCGGATCTCGCGTCGAACGGTGCCGTGGCCCTGGGCCGGTCCGCCGTCTCCCCCGCGGACTGCGACCCCCGTCTGATCGGCATGGTGTTCTCGCGCAACGGCGAGACCGTGGCGACCGGCGCCGGCGCCGCGGCCCTGGGAGATCCGGTCGCCGTCGTGGCATGGCTGGCGAACGTGCTCGGCGCGCGCGGGGTGTCCCTGGAGGCGGGGCAGTTGATCATGACGGGGGCGCTCCACGCCGCGGTCCCGATGAGTCCCGGGGACACGTTCGTCGCCGAGTTCGACCGCCTGGGCTCCCTCACCCTGCACGTGGACGGCCCCTAGGGTCTTTCGTTTGGGTCTGGCTGGGTCAGGGAGCGGCCGCCGCGTCAGCGGCCGATGTCGCCGCGGGCACGCGAGCCCAGCAAGATCCAAACGAGAGGCCCTGGGCAACCGTCCTTCCGACCGGAACGCCGTACCAGGGCTCGTCAAGGCAGGTCTGCACACAAGGAAGGGCGGCACAGCCATGAGTACAGCCAGGAGAAGAACCGGGCGACTGTCCGCGGCGGTGCTCGGCGCCGGCCTCATCGGAGTGGACCTTGCGGCCAAGATCATGCGTTCGCGCTCCCTCGACTGCCGGCTGGTCGTGGCACGCGACGAGGACACGCCGGGTCTGCGGCACGCGGCCAGGCTCGGGCTGCCGACCGCGACGGGCGGCGTCGAGTCCCTGGTCGGCGCTCCGGACCCGTTCGACGTGGTCTTCGACGCCACCAACGCCGTGTCGCACGCCGAGCACGCGGAGCGGTTGAGGCCCCTCGGGACGATGCTCGTCGACCTGACGCCGAGCAAGGTGGGGCGGATGGTGGTCCCGACCGTGAACGGGGCGGATGTCCTGGACCACGGCGACATCAACATGATCAGTTGTGGCGGCCAGGCGTCGATCCCGATCCTGCACGCGATCGCGCGGCGGCACCGGATCGACTACGTCGAGGTGGTGGCCACCGCGGCCAGTCAGAGTGTGGGCCCGTCCACCCGGCGGAATCTCGACGAGTACATCGAGACCACCGAGGACGCGGTCCGTGGCTTCACCGGGGTCAAGGATGTCAAGGCGATCCTCAATGTGAGCCCCGCCAGGCCGCCGGCGACCTTCCGGGTCGCCATGTCCGTGCTGGGGGAAGGGCTGACCGCGGAATCGGTACGCGCGGTCGTGGCGACCGCGACGGAACCGGTCCGGGCGTTCGCCGGTGGCTTCGAGGTCACGGCGTGCGTCGTGGACGGCGGGAAGGCCCTCGTCGCCATCGAGGTCACCTCGTCCGGTGACCGCATTCCGCGGTACGCGGGCAACCTCGACATCATCAACTCCGCCGCGCTCCAGGTCGCCGAACTGTACGCGGCGGCCCACGTCCCGACGGCCGGGGCGGTGATGTCGTGACCGGGACGGCAGACAGGAAGAGCGGCGGGCGGAAGCCGGTTCTCGTCCATGATCCGACCCTGCGCGACGGACATCACGCGGTCCGCCACGCCCTCGGCCCCGACCAGCTCCGCAGGTACGCGGCGGCCGCGGACGCCGCGGGTGTTCCGGTGGTCGAAGTGGGGCACGGCAACGGCCTGGGCGCGTCCTCCCTCCAGGCCGGCCGGGCGCGGCTCGGCGACGACGAGATGCTGTCCGTCGTACGTGAGGCGCTGCCGAACAGCAGGATGGCCGCCTTCATGATCCCCGGATGGGGCACCGTCCAGGACCTCAAGAGGGCCATCGCCCACGACGTCGACATGATACGGATCGGCACACACTGCACCGAGGGGGACCTCGCCGAGCGGCATCTGGGGTTCCTCCGCGACGCCGGTGTCGAAGCGCACGGCGTTCTCCTGATGAGCCACATGGCCACTCCCCGGCAGTTGGCGGAGGAGTGCGCCCGGCTCGTGGAGTACGGGGCGAGCGGGGTGGGGTTTCTCGACTCCTCCGGTCACTTCCTGCCGGCGGACGTGACGGAACGCGTCGGCGCCATCCGCCGGGCCGTCGATGTACCGGTGATGTTCCACGGGCACAACAACCTCGGTATGGCCGTCGCCAACTCGGTCGCCGCGGTCGAGGCGGGGGCGGTCATCGTGGACGCCTGTGCCCGGGGCTTCGGAGCTGGGGCCGGCAACACCCAACTGGAGGTCCTGGTACCCGTGCTGGAGCGGATGGGATTCGCCACGGGCATCGATCTGTACGGTCTCCTGGACGCGGCGGACCTCGCCGGACGCGAGCTGATGCCCGCCCCGCCGACCATCGACTCCGTCGGCGTCGTCAGCGGCCTGTCCGGAGTGTTCTCCGGCTTCAAGAACCGGGTCCTCGATGTCTCCCGGCGCGAAGGGGTCGACCCGCGCGATGTCTTCTTCGAGCTGGGCGAGCGCCAGGCGGTGGCCGGCCAGGAAGACCTCATCGTGGACGTCGCACTCACCCTGCGGGAGGAGGCCCGCAGCGGCCGGCCCGCCCGGGAACCACGGCCCTCCGGTCAGTTGTGACGGCGAAAGAGGAACAAGCCATGTACGAGGTACTCAAAGGAATCCTGGTGGACGGCCTCCAGATGAGGGAGGAGGACATCGTACCGACGGCCCGCCGCGAGGAGGTGGGCCTCGACTCCCTCACCGCGGTGGAACTGGCGGCGCTGCTGCACACCCGGCTCGGCATCGAGATCCACGACTACGAGCTGTTGGACGCCGCCACGGTCGCGGACATCGGGCGTCTGCTGGAGGAGCGGCTGCCGCGCGCCGGAGCCGAGACCGCCGAGGGGCGCCCCTGAGCCTGTCCCACGACCACCGGACAACCCACCGGACCACGATGCACCGGCCTTGCGAGCTTGGGAGTCCCCTTGTCCTTGCCCCGACTCCGCGCGGTCCTCGGCCGTCTCACCGCATACCAGGCGACCGAGGGCGTGCATACGGCGGCGCGCACGCGCCCGCTGTCGGCGAACGAATCTCCCCACGACCCGCTGCCGGGCATCGCGGAAGCGATCGCGGATGCGGCCTCGACGGTGAACCGCTACCCCGACCCGGGGTGCGGCGAGCTGACGCGTGCGATCGCGCGGAGGCACGGGATCACGGACGACGGGGTCGTGGTGGGCGCGGGGTCCGTCGCGCTCCTCCAGACGCTGATGCAATCCGTCGGCGACCCCGGCACCGAGGTCGTGTACGCCTGGCGGTCGTTCGAGCTCTACCCCGTTCTCGCCGACCTCGCCGGCCTGCGCTCCGTGCGGGTGCCCCTGGTCGACGGCGCGCACGACCTCCCGGCCATGGCCGACCGGGTCACGGGCGCCACGCGGCTGGTCCTCATCTGCAATCCCAACAATCCGACGGGCACGGTGGTCACCGGGGAGGCTCTGCGGACGTTCCTGGCGCGCACCCCGGCGACCTGCCTGGTCGCCCTCGACGAGGCGTACTACGAGTACACGCGCGAGCCGGCCGCCTCAAGCGGCCTGGACCTCTGCGCGGCGCACCCGAACCTCGTGGTGCTGCGCACGTTCTCGAAGGCCTACGGACTCGCCGGCCTCCGGGTCGGCTACCTCGTGGGTCATCCCCGCGTGACCGAGCAACTGCGCAAGGCCTGCCTCGCCTATGCGGTGAACGGGGTCGCGCAGCGAGGGGCCGTGGCGGCCCTCGGGCTCGACGACCAGTTGCTGCGCCGCGTCGACGCCACGGTCGCGGAACGCGGCAGGGTCCGGGACGCCTTGGCGGCCCACGGCTGGGACGTTCCGGCCGGCCACGCCAACTTCCTCTGGCTCCGGCTGGGCGATGCCTCGGCCGAGTTCGGCAGGTGGTGCACGGGCAAGGGCATCGCCGTGCGGACGTTTCCGGGCGAGGGCGTGCGCGTGTCGATCGGTTGCGCCGAGGACAACGACGCCTTCCTCGCCGCATCGGCCGAATGGCTCACGAGGACGTCGGCCGGAGCCGGAGCAGGTGAGTCACGAGCGGCAGAACGGTGACCCCCGGCCACCCCCGGTGAGCCGGCCCCGCGAACAGCCCGGTCAGCCCCGATCAGCCCGAGCGGAAAGGTGGGAACAGTGAACCGGAGCACTACGGCACAGCCCGTCCGGATGGTTGACGACAGTTCGCTGTCCCGCCATGTGGTCGTCGCCCCGGGCATGTGCAGTGGCGGATCACTCGTCTTCGGTCAGATCGGGGACTGGACCTGGGAAGCGGTGGCCGCCGCCTGCCGCACCAACGTGCACGCGGCCCGCACCTCCGAAGGGCAGCCCGCCTACCTGTCCTTCTACTACTTCCACGTACGCGGCGGCGACGTCGTCCATCCCCACGGCCTCGCCTTCGGCGACGAACTCCAGGTGAGCTCCCGGGTGTTCCAGTTCGGCAGCCAGGGCGTGATCACGCTCCACCGGCTCGCGCCGGCGAGGCTGGGCCTGGCCGACGCTCCGTTGGCCCCCGCGGAGCTGTACGAGCGCCCCCACCCGGACTGTCTCTACGCCGAGAACTTCAACCGTTGGATCGCCCGTGAACGCCCGGGCAGCAACCAGCAGTTGTCCCAGGTCGCGCCCCCGGACTTCTCCTACGGCGGCCTCCCCCGGCTGCCCAACGCCCACTCCCCGCGCACCCTCGTCGGACGCGCCCGCGAGGCGGGCAGCTTCTACTCGGCGGGGCCGCCCGGCCTGGTCACGGCCGGGCCGGCCCACACGTCCGAGTACGCGCTGGACGTCGTGCGCGACCTCAACGGCGCCGGGCTCGTGTACTTCGCCTCGTACTTCTCGATCTTCGACACGGCCCTGCTGCGCGTGTGGCGGTCGCTCGGCCGCAGCGACGCGCAGTTCCTGCGGCGCAAGGTGGTCGACCAGAAGGTCGGGTATTTCGGCAACGCGGACCCGGGCGCGGTGTTCACCATCAAGGTGCGCAGGTGGCGCAGCACGGCGCGTCCGCGGATCGAGATCGCCGACATGGCCATGCGTGACTCCGGTACGGGGCGTCTGCTCGCGGTCGCCGGCATCGAGATCGACGTCGACGCGTCCCGGGCGGACGCGCCGACGTCGTGAGAAAGGCCTCGTCGAGACCTCGGGGGCGACCACGGCGGGGCGCCAGGAGCACCACCGCACCCGCCGGTGGCCGGTCAGCCCGTGGGGGTCCCTCAGGGAGCGGGCTGTTCGGAGCGGGCCCAGTGCATGCCGTCGGGTGACTCGACCAGACCGCCCTCGTACAGGGGGTCGTCCCCCACGCTCTCGCCGAAGACCGCCTGGACCTGAACCCGGGATCCCTGCCAGTGGATCTTCCGCGACCGCTCCAGCAGGTCCGCCCTGCGTTCCCGGCTGACGGAGGGCGCCGTACCGATCAGCGCTTTCTCGTCGGACGCGCCGCCGCCCACCAGTTCCGCGAACGACTCCTCGGCCGAGGCGGAACTCCCGATCACGCTCTTCGCCTCACGGAAGTACGCGTGCTCGTCCTTCTGGAGGTCGTAGAAAGCGGCCAGGAAGTCGTGGAACACGTCGTACTCCCTGCGGTAACGGGCTTCGTACTCTCGGAAGCAGTCGGCCTCGTCGATGGCACCGCGCAGTGTGGTGTTGATCGACCGGGCCGCCAACAGGGCACTGTACGTGGACAGATGAACGCCGGAGGAGAACAGTGGGTCGATGAAGCAGGCTGCGTCGCCGACCAGCACCATGCCGGGCCGCCAGAACTTCTCCTGGATGTAGGAGTAATCCTTGCGGACGCGGACCTCCCCGTAGGGCCCCTCCGTGACCCGCTCCGCATCCGACAGGTAGTCGGCAATGAGTGGGCATTCTTCGATCAGGCCTGCCAGCACCTTTTCCCGGGGCCCGTCCCGGAGGCGTTCCAGCGCCTCACGCCTGAGCACCGCGCCGACGCTGGTGAGCTCATCGGAGAGGGGGATGTACCAGAACCAGCCGAGGTCGAATGACGCGCAGATGATGTTGCCCGTCCCGGGGGCGGGCATGCGCTTTCCGCCGGTGAAATAACCGAATACGGCGATGTTCTGGAACAGCTCCGAGTACTGGCGTGCACCGCCGATCCGCCGGTGAATTCGACTCTTGTTACCCGAGGCGTCCGCCACAAATCGGGCACGGACCTCCCGCCGGACGCCTTCGGCGTCGTCGTACCGCACACCGCAGATCCGGTTCCCCTCCTCAAGAACCGCCACGACCTCGCAGCGTTCGCGGACATCCACACCCTTGCTGCGGGCGTTGTCGAGAAGGATCTTGTCGAACTTCATGCGCTCGACCTGGTAAGCGTAAGAGGTCGGGCCCGAGAATTTCGTGGCAACGGAGAAATCGAAGGTCCAGGGCTCAGCGTTGAGCCCCCACCGGAAGGTACCGCCGTGCTTCTTCATGAAGCCGGAATTCTCCAGCTCCTCCGTGACTCCGAGGAGGCGGCAGATCCCGTGCACGGTGGAGGGGAGCAGTGACTCGCCGATCTGGTGCCGCGGGAAAACCTCCTTTTCCAGGAGCAACACCCGATAGCCCTGGAGTGCCACCAGCGTCGAAAGTGTGGATCCGCCAGGACCACCCCCGACGACCACTACGTCGTAATCTGACTCATCAGCAGAATTCACGCCTTTCCCTGCCTTTCATGTCGTTCGCCGGTGTGGGCAAGGGGTCTCCGAACTTCTGCCAGCATCACGCGTGGGCGGTCAGCCCGGCATCGGCAAGAGCCACGGTTACGCGCTGAGCAAGGTCTCGTCGGGCCCCCACGGTGGAGCGCCCGGAACACCCCGCGGAGAACCGCCCACCACGTAGCGCAGGACGGCGACGTCGAGCACGGTGGAAGTCGGCGCGTGGGTGTTGAGGTGGAACCGGGGCGTCCGCGAGGGCCGCGGACGCGCGGTGTGTCCCGGCCTGCCCGGTAGCGGCCGACGCCGTCATGCCCGCTCCCGTAGCCGCAGCCGGGGCCTCGGACGCCCGGGGGGAGCCGCGTACGTGGCGAGCAGGTGGTCGGTCAGAGCGGTCGGCGTGATGTGGGCGAACACCGTCGCAGCGGTGAGCTGGACGCCCGTGGCGGCGCAGATCCGGTTGCTCAGGCGCATGGCGGTCAGGGAGTCGAACCCCATCTCCGTGAAGCGGCGGCCGGGGGCAATCGCGTCCATGCCGGTGTGCCCCAGCACGGCGGCGGCATGGGAGCGTACGAGTTCCAGAAGTTCCCGGCTCCGTTCGGTCTCGGGCAGTGATCGCAGGCGCCCGGCGAGGGCGGCCGGATCCTCGGCCCGTGTCGCATCGGTGCCGTCGGCCGCGTCCGTCACAAGCCGCCGTACTTCCGGGATCCCGCTGAGCAGCCGTTCCACGAAGCGGGCCTCGGACGCTGCGGTGAAGCGATGCCAGTCGGCGTCGACGACGACGGAGGTCCCGTCCTCCGCCAGTGACCGTTCCATCGCCATGAGTGCCGACCGCGGGTCCATCGGGGTCAGACCGCTGCGCCGGACGTTGCCGCCGGCCTCGCTGCTGCGGACGGCCATGCCTTCGTCGGCCCACGGCCCCCACGCCACCGAGGTGGCCGCCAGCCCCTCGGCCCGCCGCTGCTCGGCCAGGGCGTCCACGAGCGCGTTCGCGACCGCGTAGTTCGCCTGCCCGGCGGAACCCACGACGCCCGCGAACGAGGAGAACAGCACGAACGCCGAAAGCCCCAGGTCCCGCGTGGCCTCGTGCAGATGCCACGCCGCCTCGCTCTTCGACCGCAGGACCTCCTCGAACCGCTCCACGGTCAGCCCCTCCAGCACACCGTCGTCCAGAACGCCGGCCGTGTGAACGACTCCCGTCAACGGTGCCCGCGCTGTCACGCGCGCCACCAGCTCGGCGACGGCCCTCCGGTCGCCCACGTCGCAGGCCACCACCTCCGCCCGCGTACCCAGCTCCTCCAGTTCCCTGCGCACTTCGTCCGCGCCGTCGGCCCCGGGGCCACGGCGGGACACGAGAACGAGGCGCTCGGCGCCTGCGCGTGCCAGCCACCGCGCCACGTGCCTGCCCAACGCTCCCGTACCGCCCGTGACCAGGACGGTTCCCGAGGGTCGCCACCCGGCACCACGATGTCCGTCCGTGGCGGCCCGCACCACACGGCGACAGAACACACCCGCGCCTCGGACCGCCACCTCGCTCTCGCCCGAGCCGCCGGCGAGTACCCAGGCCAGACGATCCATGACCCACCCGTCCAGCACGTCCGGCAGGTCCACCACCCCGCCCCAGCTCTCCGGCGCCTCAAGGCCGGCCACACGTCCCAGGCTCCACACTCCGGCCTGCTCCGTGCTCCGCACCCGTTCCGCGCCGTTCACGGACATGGCCCCGCGGGTGACGCACCAGACCGGGGCGCGCACCCCCAACTCGCCCGCGGCCTGCACCGTGGCCAGCGTCAACGCCACTCCCAGCGGCACCGACCCGCACACCGCGTGCCGTCCCTCCGCCAGCGCCAGCAACGACAGCACGCCGGTGATCCCCGTGTCACCGGCCTGTGTCAGCGCCGCGCGCAACCTTTCGGCCACCGCGCCGCCGTCCGTGGCGCTCGGCGCCAGCTCCACGACCACGGGGGACGCCCCGCGCCCCTCCACCGACTTCACGACGTGCGACATCCACGCGTCCGCGCTGTGCCCCTCGGGGACGACCACCAGCCATGTTCCCGTCGGCCTGCCCGTCCCACCGGCCACCGGCGACCACGCCACCCGGTAGCGCCACGCGTCCACCGATCCCCGCTCCCGCCGACGCCGCCGCCACGCCGACAGCACCGGGAGCGCCGCCGCAAGCGACTCACCCGCTGCGTCTCCGTCCTCGACCGACAGCTCCCTCGCGAGCGCGCTCGTGTCACCGCGCTCCACCGCCTCCCAGAAACCGGCGTCCGCCGGCCCGCCGGGCGCCGTGTCACCGGCGGTCGTCGCAGCGGTCCCGGCGGTCGAGCACAGCCAGAAGTGCTCCCGCTGGAACGCGTACGTCGGCAGGTCCACACGCTGCGGCAAGGAGCCGCCGGCGGCGATGACGGCCGGCCAGTCCACCGCCAGGCCCCGCACGTACGCCTGGGCGAGCCCGTCGACGACGGATCCGGTCTCGTCCACGTCCCCGCGCAGGACCGGCGCGAACACCGCATCGGGCAGGCACTCGTGCCCCATCCCGGAGAGCACACCGTCAGGACCGAGTTCGACGAACGTCGTGACTCCCCGTCCGGCCAGCGCCGCCACCCCGTCGGCGAAGCGCACCGTCTCCCGCACGTGTCGCACCCAGTGACCGGGCGCGCACAACTCCTCGGCCGAGGCCACTTCGCCGGTCACGTTCGACACCACTGGAAGGTGCGGCGCGCGGAAGGAGAGCCCGTCCACCACCTCGCGGAACGGGGCGAGCATCGGCTCCGTCAAGGGCGAGTGGAAGGCGTGCGACACCTTCAGCCGCTTCGTCTCCACGCCCCGTTCCCGCAACGCCCCCACGACCTCGGCGACCGCCGCCTCCCTTCCCGAGAGCACGACGGACGCGGGACCGTTGACCGCCGCGACGCTCACCTCGTCCGCGCGCCCCACCAGCAACGGCACCACCTCCGCCTCCGCCGCCCGCACCGACACCATCACCCCGCCCTCGGGCAACTGCCCCATCAGCCGGCCCCGAGCCGCCACCAGCGCACAGGCGTCGTCCAGCGACAGCACCCCCGCCACGTGTGCGGCCACCACCTCCCCCAACGAATGACCACCCACGAAGTCCGGCCGCACACCCCACGACTCCACCAACCGGAACAGGGCCACCTCGACCGCGAACAGCCCACACTGCGTGAAATCCGCCCGGGCCAAGGCTGTCTCGTCCCCGAACACGACCTCCCGCAACGGCCGCTCCAGCAGGGCGTCGAACCGCGCGCACGCCGCGTCGAAGGCCTCCGCGAACACCGGGAACCTCGCGTACAGCCCCCGCCCCATGCCGATGTGCTGGCTGCCCTGTCCCGAGAACAGCACCGCCGACTTCCCGGGGAGAACGGTGCCGCGCACCACACCGGCCGCCGGTTTCCCCGACGCCAGAGCCGCAAGGCCCGCCACCAGCCCGTCACGCCCCGCAGCGAGCACCACACCCCGGTGCTCGAACACCGACCGGGACGTCACGAGCGACGACCCCACCTGTGCCGGCGACAAGCCGTCGTCGGCCCGTACGAGCTCCGCCAGACGCTCCGCCTGCGCACGCAACGCCGCCTCCGAACGCCCGGAGACCACACACGCCACCACGCCCACGTCGTCCGCCGGTGTCTCCGCACGCTCCTCCTGCGGAGCCTGCTCCACGATCACGTGCGCGTTCGTCCCGCTGATCCCGAACGACGACACGCCCGCACGCCTCGGCCCTCCCTCCCGGGGCCACTCCACCGCGTCCCGCAGCAGCTCGACCCCACCGGCCGACCAGTCCACGTGCGGTGTCGGCTCGTCGATGTGCAGCGAGGGCGGCAGCACGCCGTGCCGCAGCGCGAGCACCATCTTGATCACGCCTGCCACACCGGCAGCCGCCTGGGTGTGCCCCACGTTCGACTTCAACGACCCCAGCCACAAGGGCCGGCCTCCGCCCGCCCGTTCGCGCCCGTATGTGGCCAGCAACGCCTGCGCCTCGATCGGGTCCCCCAGCCTCGTCCCCGTCCCGTGCGCCTCCACTGCGTCGACCTCCGCCGCCGACACCCCCGCATCCGCCAGCGCCGCCCGGATCACCCTCTGCTGTGACGGGCCGTTCGGCGCCGTCAGCCCGTTCGACGCACCGTCCTGGTTCACCGCGGAACCCCGCACCACCGCCAGCACCCGGTGCCCCCGCCGCCGAGCGTCGGACAACCGCTCCACCACCAACACACCGACGCCTTCGGCGAGCGACGTCCCGTCCGCTGCCGCCGCGAACGTCTTGCACCGCCCGTCGGGTGCGAGACCGCGCTGCCTGCTGAACCCCATGAGCGGGCCGGGATCCGGCATGACGGCGACACCGCCGGCCAGCGCGAGATCGCACTCGCCCTGACGCAGCGACCGTACCGCCAGGTGCAGGGCCACCAGCGACGACGAACACGCAGTGTCCACCGTCACCGCGGGTCCCTCGAAACCGAAGGCGTACGCCACGCGCCCGGACAGGACGCTGGCCGCGGTCCCCGTCATCAGGTGGCCTTCGAAACCCTCCACCGCCTCGTGCAGCCGCGGGCCGTACTCCTGGTAGTGGGAGCCGACGAAGACACCCGTCCTGCTGCCGCGCAGCGACGACGCGACCAGCCCGGCGCGTTCGAGCGCCTCCCACGAGGTCTCCAGCACCAGACGCTGCTGCGGGTCCATCGCCAGTGCCTCACGCGGTGAGATCCCGAAGAACTCCGCGTCGAACTCGCCTGCGGCGTAGAGGAAACCGCCCTCGCGCGCGTACGTCCTGCCGGGCGCGTCGGGGTCCGGGTCGTAGATGCCCTGGAGATCCCATCCACGGTCGGTGGGCAGTCCGCCGATCGCGTCCCCGCCGGAGACGACGAGCTGCCACAGCTCTTCGGGGGACGTCACTCCGCCCGGGTAGCGGCAGCTCATCCCGACGATCGCGATGCGGTCGTCCTCGGACGCGCCCTCGCTTCGGCCGGCCGGGGACGTCGCCGCCGCGCCATCGGTGTCGGCCCGCCCCACCAGTTCGGCCAGGATGTACTCGCTCAGCGCCTTGTTGTTCGGGTAGTCGAAGGCGAGCGTGGCAGGCAGGCGCAGCCCGGTCGTCGCACTGAGCAGATTCCGCAGCTCGATCGCTGTCAGCGAGTCGAGGCCGAGATCCTTGAACGCCCGGTCGGACTCGACCGCGTCCGGCGTGGAGTGCCCCAGCACGGCCAGCACCTGCGCGTGGACGAGCTCCAGCACGGTGTGGCCGCGGTCGGCGCGGCTCATGCCGAGCAGCCTCTGCCGCAGTTCGGTGGCCTTGCCGACCGGGCGGCGCGGTTCGACGTGGAGGGGGGTGCGTCGTGCGGGGACCGGCCGTCGTACGAGTCCCTTGAGCAGGGCGGGGATCGCGGTGCCGGAGGCGGCCGGGGCACCGGTGTCCAGCCGGGCGGGTACCACCAGGCTCTCGGCCAGGGCGTGCGCCGCGTCGAAGAGCCGCAGCCCCTCGTCGGACGAGAACGGCACCACACCGACCCGCGCCATCCGCGACAGATCCGCCTCATCGAGGTGCTCCGTCATACCGGAACGCTCGGCCCACATGCCCCACGCCAACGACACACCGGGCAGACCCACCGCATGACGATGCGCGGCAAGCCCGTCCAGAAACGTGTTCGCCGCGGCGTAGTTCGCCTGCCCCGCCGACCCCCACACACCGGCGGCCGACGAGAACAGCGCGAACAGCGCGACATCGTGGTGCCGGGTCAGCTCGTGCAGGTTCCACGCCCCCGCCACCTTCGCCCGCAGCACCGCGGCGACCCGCTCGGGCGTCAGCGACATCACCGTCCCGTCGTCCAACACCCCCGCGGCATGAACCACGCCCGTCACCCCACGCCCCCCGGGCAACCCCGCCAGTACCTTCGCCAGGGCGTCGCGATCGGCCACGTCGCATGCGGCGACGGTCACCGACGCCCCCATGCCGGTCAGCTCCCTCTCAAGCTCCGGCATGCCCTCGGCCGCCGGGCCACGACGACTGACCAGCAGCAGGTGACGCACCCCGCGCTCGGCCACCAAATGCCGGGCCACCAGGCCACCCAGCACGCCCCCCGCCCCCGTCACCAGGACGATCCCCTCCGGGTCCAAGGCGGCCGGAACGCTCAACACCAGTTTCCCCGTGTGCCGCGCCTGACGCATGAACCGGAGGGCCTCACCCGCCCGGCGCACATCCCACACCCGCGTCGGCAACCGCTTGAGCGCACCCTGCTCGAAGAGGCCGACGATCTCCGTGAGCATCGCCCCGATGTGCTCCGGACCCGCTTCCACCAGGTCGAACGCCCGGTATGTCACACCGGGGTGCGCCGCCGCCACCTCGTCGGCTGACCGCACGTCCGCCTTCCCCATCTCGATGAAGCGCCCGCCCTCGCCGAGCAGCCGCAGCGAGGCGTCGACGTACTCACCCGTCAGGGAGTCCAGCACGACATCGATACCACGGTCACCCGATGCCGAACGGAACCGCTGCTCGAACTCCACCGACCGCGACGACGCCAGATGCGCGTCGTCGACTCCCAGACCGCGCAGCACGTCCCACTTGCCAGGGCCGGCGGTGGCGAAGACCTGGAGGTCGAACGTCCGCGCCAGTTGCACCGCCGCCATCCCCACCCCACCGGCCGCGGAGTGGATCAGCAGCGACTCACCGGGCCGCACAGCCGCCAGCTCGCGCAACGCGTACAGCGCCGTCACGAACGCGACCGGAACCGACGCGGCCTCGGTGAACGACCAGCCGTCCGGGATCCGGGTCAGGGTGCGGTGGTCCGCCACCGCCAGCGGCCCGAAACCACCGGTCCACAGACCCATCACGCGATCACCGACGGCGCAGGACTCGACCCCCGGGCCGGTGGCCACCACCACACCGGCTCCTTCGCTTCCCATCAGCGCCCCGTGGTCCGGATACATGCCCAGCGAGATGAGCACATCGCGGAAGTTCAGTCCTGCCGCGCGTACGGCGACGCGTACCTCGAACTCGCCCAGCTCGCGAGCCGCGTCCTCGGCCGGCGCCGGGGTCAGCCCCTCCAGCGTCCGCTCCCCCGAAGGCTCCAGCCGCCATGGCCGCCCCTCGTCCGGGGGCGCCGGCACTGCGCTCGCCGGGCCCCGGGTCAGGCGCGGCACCTGTACCGCACCCCTGCGCACGGCGATCTGAGGTTCGCCGGTCGACACCGCCTCGTGCAGGGCGTCCGGCGAGACGCCGGCGTCGTCCACGTCCAGCAGGACCAACCGCTCCGGGTGCTCGGCCTGCGCCGAGCGCACCAGTCCCCACACGGGGGCCGCGGCCAGATCACGCACGTCCTCACCGGCCTCGACGGCCACCGCCCCCCGCGTCACCACCACCAACCGCGACCCGGCGAACCGCTCCTGGGCCAACCACTGCTGTACCAAGGACAGAACACGGTCGACCGTCGCGGTCACCCCCGGCACAACACCCTGATCGCTCACACCATCAACACACACCACCACGACAGCGGGCACACGTTCGCCGACCTCATCGAGATCCGCATACCTCTGCACCGTCGGCCCCTCGACTGCTCCGAGGTCATCCTCTCCGACCACCGCACACCCCTGCACCCCGGCGTCCGGCCCCGTGGCCGGCGGAGCGGCCACCCACTCCACGCGGTACAGCCACTCCTCCACCCCGGCGGAGGCCGTAAACTCCTCCTCCCCCACCGGACGCGTCATGAGGGCATCCGCCGAGGCCACCGGTGCCCCCGCCGCGTCGGCCACCGCCACCGACACCCCGCCGTCGCCGGTCGGCGCCAGCCGCACCCGCACCGCCGAAGCCCCGACCGCGTGCAACGAGACACCGCTCCACACGAACGGCAACCGGACCCGCCCGGCCCTCGGGGCGGTGTCCGTATCGTCATGGACCGCCCAAACGTGGAGCGCCGCGTCCAGCAACGCGGGATGCACCCCGAACCGGCCCGCCTCGATTCGCGCCTCCTCCGCCAGCGCCACTTCGGCGAAGAGCTCGTCGCCTCGGCGCCAGGCGGCGCGCAGTCCGCGAAACGCCGGGCCGTACGCAAGCCCGGTGGCCGCCAGCCCTTCGTAGAGGCCTGCGGTCCCGACCGCCTGGGCGCCGGCCGGCGGCCAGACGCTCAGCTCCGGGGAGGTCACCGCCGGGCTCTCGGCGGTCAGCATGCCTCGCGCGCAACGCGTCCACGAGTCGTCCGGCGCTCCGTCGTGGCGCGCGTACACGCCGAACTCGCGATGCCCCGTCTCCCGCGGCCCGCTCACGACCAGGTGCACCTGGACCGCGCCGTCCTCGGGCAGCACCAACGGCGTCTCAAGTGTGAGCTCTGCCAGCCGATCACATCCGGCGGCGTCTCCCGCTCGCAACGCCATTTCGACGAACGCCGTGCCGGGCAGGACGACACGGCCCAGCACCGCATGGTCGGCGAGCCAGGCGTGGGTACGGAGCGACAGACGGCCCGTCAGCAGGAAACCACCGGAGTCGGGCAACGGAGCGACGGCGCCCAGCAAGGGGTGCCCGGCCGAGGCCAGCCCTGCCGACGCCAGGTCACCGGCCTCAGCCGCCCCGGAGCCCAGCCAGTAACGGCGGCGCTGGAAGGCGTACGTCGGCAGCTCCACGCGTCGCGCGCCGGTACCGGCGAACACCTCCCGCCAGTCGACGTCGGCGCCACCGGCGTACGCCTCGGCCAGCGAAGTCAGGAACCGCGCCGGTCCGCCCTCGCCACGACGCAGCGTCCCGACCACCGTCGCCTGCGTTCCGTGGTCGTCAGCCGTCTGCTCGATCCCCATGGTGAGTACCGGATGGGCGCCGGCCTCCACGAACACCTGGAAGCCCTCGCCCAGCAGGACCCGTACCGTCTCGTCGAAGCGGACCGTCTGCCGCAGGTTCCGGTACCAGTAGGCGGCGTCCAGCTCCGCCGTGTCCAGCACCCCGCCGGCCACCGTCGAATAGAACGGCACCGCCGACGACCGCGGAGCGATCCCCGCGAGATCGCGCAGCAACTCGTCCTCGATCGCCTCCACATGTGCGGAGTGCGAGGCGTAGTCCACCGGAACCCTGCGCGCCCGTACTCCCTCGCGTTCGCACCGCGCCAGCAGTTCCTCCAGTGCGTCGGTGTCACCCGACACCACTACCGCCGAGGGCCCGTTCACCGCCGCCACCGACAGCCGTCCGCGCCACGCGGACAGCCGCTCCCGCACCTCGGCGACGGACAGGCCGACGGACGCCATGCCGCCCCGGCCCGACAGCGCCCGCAACGCCCGACTGCGCAACGCCACCACCCGTGCCGCGTCCGCCAGCGACAGCCCGCCCGCGACACACGCGGCGGCGATCTCCCCCTGGGAGTGACCGATCACCGCCGCCGGCACCACGCCGTACGCACGCCACAGCTCGGCCAGTGACACCATCACCGCCCACAACGCCGGCTGTACCACGTCCACCCGGCCCAGCCAGCCGTCCCCCTCGGTGCACCGCAGGACGTCCGGCAGCGACCAGTCCACGTGCGGCTCCAACGCGACGGCGCACTCGCCCATCCGCGCGGCGAACACCGGCGAGGAGTCCAGCAGCTCCGCCGCCATCCGGGCCCACTGCGCTCCCTGCCCCGGAAAGACGAGCGCCACCCCGGTGCCGCGTCGTGCGAGCCCGGTGACGAGCCCCGGGGTGTCGTGGCCCGCGACGTACTTCTCCAGTTCGCCCACCGCGCCCGCGTGGTCCGGCGCGAGGACCACCGCGCGGTGGTCGAAGGAGGTTCGGGTGGTCCCGAGGGACAGACCGGTGTGCGCCGCGGCCACCTCCGGATGCCCGCGCACGTGGTCCAGCAGCCGGGCGGCCTGGCCACGCAGGGCCGCCGAGGACCTGGCCGAGAGGACCCACGGGACAAGCGGGAGCGACGCCGGGGCCACCTCGGACGGTACGGCGTCGTCATCCGGTCCGCCGTCCGCTTCGCCCTCCACCGGATCAGAGGCCTGTTCGATGATGGCGTGCGCGTTGGTGCCGCTGATACCGAAGGAGGACACACCGGCCCGACGCGGTCGGCCCGTCTCGGGCCACACGACGGGGTCGGTCAGCAGCCTCACCGGGCCCGCGGACCAGTCGATGTGCGTCGACGGCTCGTCGACGTGCAGGGTGGGCGGCAGCACACCGTGCCGCATGGCCAGCACCATCTTGATCACACCGGCCACCCCCGCGGCAGCCTGGGTGTGCCCGATATTGGACTTCACCGAACCCAACCACAACGGACGGTCCCCAACCCGATCACGCCCGTACGTGGCCAGCAACGCCTGCGCCTCGATCGGATCACCCAGCCTCGTACCCGTACCATGCGCCTCCACCGCGTCGACCTCGCCCGCGGTCAGCCCCGCACTCGCCAACGCCGCCCGGATCATCCGCTGCTGCGCGGGACCGTTCGGTGCGGACAGTCCGCTGCTGGCCCCGTCCTGGTTGATCGCCGTGCCGCGGACGACGGCCAGCACCGGATGGCCGTCGCGGTGCGCGTCGGAGAGCCGCTCCAGGAACAGCATGCCGGCGCCTTCGGCAAGCCCGAAGCCGTCCGCGGCGGCCGAGAAGGGTTTGCACCGGCCGTCCGGGGCGAGCCCGCGCTGCCGGCTGAAGCCGATGAAGGTACCGGGCGTGGCCATGACCGTCACACCGCCGACCAGCGCGCTGGAGCAGTCACCCTGGTGCAGGGACTGCACGGCCAGGTGCAGGGCCACCAGCGAGGACGAGCACGCCGTGTCCACCGTCACCGCGGGCCCCTCCAGGCCCAGCGCGTAGGCGACGCGTCCGGACGCGACGCTGAGGCCGGTGCCGGTCATCAGGTGGCCCTCGACGTCGCCGGCCGCCTTGTGCAGGTGGGGGCCGTAGTCCGGGGCGACGGCCCCGACGAAGACACCGGCCTGGCTCCCCTTGAGCGACGCGGGATCGATGCCCGACCGTTCGACGGCCTCCCACGCCGTTTCCAGCAGCAGCCGCTGCTGCGGGTCCATCGCCAGCGCCTCACGCGGCGAGATCCCGAAGAAGTCGGCGTCGAAGTCCCCCGCGTCGCCGAGGAAGCCGCCCTCGCGGGTGGAGGACGTTCCCGGCCGGTCGGGATCCGGGTCGTACAGGGCGTCGACGTCCCAGCCACGGTCCTCGGGAAAAGCCGAGATCGCGTCCTGTGCCCCTGCCAGCAGCTCCCAGAACTCCTCGGGAGTCCGCACGCCCCCGGGGTAGCGGCAGCTCATCCCGACGATCGCGATCGGCTCCCGCGCCGCCGCCTCCACTTCCTGAAGGCGCCGGCGCGTCTGATGCAGATCGACGGTCACCCGTCGGAGGTAGCCGACGAGCTTTTCTTGTTCCGACATCGATACCTCACGGGATTGGGCTTCGGGAGCTTGGGTGTACGGCGTGCGACGGGTGTGCGGCGTACGAGAGGGTGCCGTTCAGGAGGGCCCGAATTCCCGGTCGATAAAGCTGAAGAGCTCGTCGGCCTCCGCGGACTCCAGATGACCAGGGACGTCGACCGGGGCCCTCTGCTCCGTGCCGTCCGGTGCCGGGGCGTCGGGAACGGGAAGGGGAACGTCCGTGACCGCGCCGTTCCGGTCGCCGCTCCACCGGGACAGGACGCTCGTCAGGCGGCTCACGACCATGGCGCGCGTCGCGTCGTCCGGCTGCACGCGCGCGCCGAGAAGCGCGGCTTCCAGCCTGTCGAGCTCGGCGGTCAGGGAGGGGTCCGCGTCCCCCGTCGTCCCGGCGGGTGCCAGTTCCTCTCCGAGGTGTTCGGCGAGCGCGGCCGGGCTCGGGTGGTCGAAGATCAGGGTCGCGGGCAGCCGCAGCCCGGTGGCCGCGTTCAGCCGGTTGCGCAGTTCCACCGCGGTGAGCGAGACGAAGCCGAGGTCGAGGAAACCGCGATCGGGCGCCACGGACCCCACTGCCCCGTGACCGAGGACGGCCGCGGCGTGTTCCCGGACCGACCGGAGCAGCACCCGCTGTCGCTCCGCGTGGCCGAGGCCCGACAAGCGCCGTATCAACGGCGCCTCTTCCGAACGGGAGGCTTCGGCATGGGTGGGGGCGCTTCGTACGGGGACCGGCCGACGGACGTGTCCTTTCAGCGGGGTCGAGCGCGGGGTGAACACCGCGTCGCCACGTACGGCCACCCGGTCCTCTCCGGCCAGGACGGTATGACGCAGTACCTCGGGCGACGCCTGATCGTCCACGTCCACCAACGCCAACCGCCCCGGATTCTCCGCCTGCGCGGAGCGCACCACTCTCCACACCGAGGCCGCTACCGGATCGCGGACCTCCTCACCGGCCTCGACGGCCACCGCGCCCCGCGTCACCACCACCAACCGGGACCCGGCGAACCGCTCCTGGGCCAGCCACTCCCGCACCACACCCGAAATTCCGTCCACGGCACCGCTCACGGCCGGCGCCGCCCCCTCGCCGACCGCGGAACCGACTCGTACCACCGCCACATCCGGCACGTGCTCGCTGAGCCCGGCGAGACCCTTGACGGCCTCCGCCCCCAACGCCTCGGCCAGCTCGAAGAGGTCCGCCCCGACCACAGCACATCTGCGCGCTCCGCCCTCCGACACCGCACACGACGCTGCCGGCACCCACTCCACCCGGCCCGAGCGCTCCCCCGCCCCCACCGAGGCCGCGAGGTCCGCCTTCCGCACCGGTCGTGTGACCACGGCATCCACCGACACCACCGGCATCCCCGCCGCATCGGTCACCACCACCGACAGCCCGCCGTCGCCCCTCGGCGCCAACCGCACCCGCACCGCGGAAGCCGCAGCCCCATGCAGCGACACACCAGACCACGCGAACGGCAACCGCACCCCGTCCTCGGCGCCGTCCGCGCACGCCAGCCACGCGTACAACGCCGCGTCCAGCAACGCCGGATGCATCCCCAAGCGATCCGTGCCCGGCATCTCGGGCAACTCCGCCTCGGCGAAGACCTCCTCTCCCCGGCGCCACACCGACCGCAGCCCGCGAAACGCCGGCCCGTAGGCAAGCCCCGCGCCCGCCAACCGCTCGTACGTCCCGGCGAAGTCCACCGTCTCCGCCCCATGCGGCGGCCAAGCGCTCATGTCCCCAGAGCCGTCCGCCTCGCCACCGACGCCCAGCACACCCCGCGCATGGCAGGTCCAGGCACCGCTGCCGCCACCACTGGCGTACACGCTCAGCTCGCGCCGGCCTTCCTCCTGCGGCCCGCCGACGACGAGCTGCACCCGGACCGCGCCCTCGTCGGCCAGGACCAGCGGCGCCTCCAGCGTCAGTTCCTCCAGCCGCAGGCACCCCACCTCCTCCCCCGCTCGCAAGGCCATCTCCACCCATGCCGACCCCGGCACGACCACCCGACCCAGCAGCACGTGATCGGCGAGCCATGGCTGGGCACGCGGCGACAGACGCCCCGTCAGCAGGAAGCCTTCGGACCCGGGCAGCGGCACCGCCGCCCCCAGCAACGGGTGCTGCGTCGGCTCCAGCCCCACCGAGGCGGCATCACCGGACACCGCGGCAACGCGCGGGGCGAGCCAGTACCGCCGACGCTGGAACGCGTACGTCGGCAAGTCCACGTGCCGCGGCGCCGATCCCGCGAACGCCGCCGGCCAATCCACCCTGGCGCCGCCCACGAACGCCTCGGCCACGGACGCCAGCAACCGGTCGGGACCGCCTTCTCCACGGCGCAACGACCCCACCGCCGCGATGTCGACCCCGCAGTCGTCGGCCGTCTCCGCCACGCCCATCACCAGCACCGGATGCCCGCTGGCTTCCACGAACACCCGGAAGCCCGCGCCCAGCAGCACCCGCACCGTCTCGTCGAACCGCACCCTCCCGCGCAGGTTCCGGTACCAGTACCGCGCGTCCAGCTCCGCCGTGTCCAACACACCGCCCGTCACCGTTGAATAGAACGGGACCGACGACGGCCGCGGAGCAATCCCGGCGAGACTCCGCTCGAGCTCGGCCTCGATCGCCTCGACATGCGCACCGTGCGAGGCGTAGTCCACCGACACCCGACGTGCTCGAACGCCCTGCACCTCACACACCTCCAGGAACTCCTCAACGGCTTCCACATCGCCCGACACCACCACCGCCGTCGGCGCGTTCACCGCCGCCACCGACAACCGCTCGCCCCAGGCGGCCAGCCGCTCCTCGGCCACCCCCGCGGGCAGGCCCACCGACGCCATCGCCCCACGGCCCGACAGTGCCCGCAGCGCGCGACTGCGCACCGCCACGACCCGCGCACCGTCCTCCAGGGACAGCCCACCCGCCACCACCGCGGCGGCGATCTCCCCCTGCGAGTGCCCCACCACCGCCGACGGCACCACGCCCAACGAACGCCACGTCCCCGCCAGCGACACCATGACCGCCCACATCACCGGCTGCACCACGTCAACCCGGTCGAACCACTCCGGGCCCTCGACGCCTCGCACGACGTCCACCAAAGACCACTCGACCGAGGGCGTCAGCGCCGCCGCGCACCTCTCCATCCACTGCGCGAACACCGGCGACGAGTCCAGCAACTCGACCGCCATCCCCAGCCACTGCCACCCCTGGCCGGGAAAGACGAACACCACCCTGTCGTCGGAGCCGACCACCGCACCGCGCACCACACCTGGGGCCTCCCGCCCCTGGGCCAGAGCGGTCAGACCACACGCCAAGCCGGTACGATCCGCACCCAGGACGACCGCGCGACGGTCGAACACCGCGCGGGTGGTCGCCAGCGAGAAACCGACATCGCCCGGTGCCAGCGCGTCCGGCCCCGCGCCCTCGTCGGTGAGCGGCAGCAACCGCGCGGCCTGGTCCCGGACCGCCGCCTCGGACCTGGCCGACAGCACCCAGGGAGTGACACCGCCGACGGAAACCGCCAGGGTGCCCGGCACCGCCCCGTCGTCCGCCCCGGCCTCCGCAGCAGCCTGTTCCCGTGCCTGTTCCGGTGCCTGTTCCAAGATGACGTGGGCGTTCGTTCCGCTCACGCCGAAGGAGGACACACCGGCCCGACGCGGTCGGCCCGCCTCGGGCCACACGACGGGGTCGGTCAACAGCCTCACCGGGCCCGCGGACCAGTCGATGTGCGTCGACGGCTCGTCGACGTGCAGGGTGGGCGGCAGCACACCGTGCCGCATCGCCAGCACCATCTTGATCACACCGGCCGCCCCCGCGGCAGCCTGGGTGTGCCCGATGTTGGACTTCACCGATCCCAACCACAACGGACGGTCCCCATCCCGGTCGCGACCGTACGTGGCCAGCAACGCCTGCGCCTCGATCGGATCACCCAGCCTCGTACCCGTACCATGCGCCTCCACCGCATCGACCTCGCCCGCGGTCAGCCCCGCACTCGCCAACGCCGCCCGGATCACCCGCTGTTGCGCGGGACCGTTCGGCGCCGTCAGACCGTTGGAGGCGCCGTCCTGGTTCACGGCCGAGCCCCGTACCACCGCCAGCACCCGGTGCCCACGGCGCCGGGCCTCCGACAGCCGCTCCACCACCAGGACGCCGACACCCTCGGAGAAGCCGGCGCCGTCGGCCGTCGCCGCGAACGCCTTGCAGCGCCCGTCGGGAGCGAGCCCGCCCTGGCGGGTGAACTCGGTGAACAGGCCGGGCGTGGCCATGACGGTCACACCGCTGACGAGGGCGAGCGTGGACTCGCCGGTGCGCACGGACTGTACGGCCAGGTGCAGGGCCACCAGCGAGGACGAGCACGCCGTGTCCACCGTCACCGCGGGCCCCTCCAGGCCCAGCGCGTAGGCCACCCGGCCGGAGAGCACACTGGCCGTGCTGCCGGTGGTGACGTATCCCGCCGCGTCCTCGGGCACGTCGGGGCTCATGGCGAGGTAGTCCTGACCGTTCGTCCCGGCGAAGACGGCGGTGGCGGTGCCCCTGAGCGCCGAGGGGTCGATGCCCGCCCGCTCCAGTGCCTCCCAGGACGTCTCCAGCAGCAGCCGCTGCTGCGGGTCCATCGCCAGCGCCTCACGCGGCGAGATCCCGAAGAAGTCGGCGTCGAAGTCCCCCGCGTCGTGGAGGAAGCCGCCCTCGACGGCGCAGGACGTCCCGGCTCGGCCGGAGCCGGAGTCCGGGTCGTACAGGGCCTCCACGTCCCAGCCGCGGTCGTCGGGGAACGGGGTGATGCCCTCCCCGGCCGTGTCGAGCATCCGCCACAGGTCCTCGGGCGACCGGACGTCACCGGGAAACCGGCAGCTCATCCCGACGATGACCACGGGGTCCTCGCCCGTCGTCGGCTCGGCGGCCACGGGCGGAGAGGACGCCGTCTCCGGCCCGGGGAGCAGTTCCGCGCGCAGGCGGACCGCGAGCGCGCGGGCGTTCGGGGAGTCGAAGGCCACGGTGGAAGGCAGGCTCAGGCCGGTCGCCGCGCTCAGGCGGTTGCACAGCTCAACGGCGGTCACCGAGTCGAGGCCGAGGTCCTTGAACGCGCGGGACGGATCGACCGCGTCGGCTTGCGCGTAGCCCAGTACCGACGCCACGTGCCCGCGTACCACGGCGAGCATCGCCGTCTCCTGTTCGGCCCCGGTCGCCAGGCCGGCCAGCCTGCCGACCAGGCCGCCGGGCGCGTTCGCCGCGTGCGTGCCGGGATCGGCCGTCCGTGCGAGCCGGTGTACGTCGGGCAGGTCGGCGAGGAAAGGGCTGGGGCGCGTGGCGGTGTACGCCACGTGGAACCTGTCCCATTCGATGTCCGCGATCACGACGCCGGGCTCGCCTTCTGCCACCGCGCCCGCCAGTGCCGACACCGCCAGTTCGGGGGCCATCCCCGGCAGGCCGTGCCGGCGCGCCACCGCGCCGATCCCGCCCCCGGCCATGCCTTCGTCGGCCCAGGCGCTCCAGGCCACCGAGGACGCGGGAAGGCCGAGGCCGTGCCGGTACTCGGCGAGGGCGTCGAGGTAGGCGTTGCCGGGCGCGTAGTTGCCCTGTCCGGAGGCGCCCAGGGTGCCCGCCACGGAGGAGAACAGCACGAAGGCGTCCAGGTCCATGCCGTCGGTCAGCTCGTGCAGGTACCAGGCGCCGTCGGCCTTCACCCGCAGCACGCGGTCGATCTGCCCGGGGGTCAGCCGTTCCACGACCGCGTCGTCCAGAACCGCGGCGGTGTGGACCACCGCCGACAGCGGGCAGCCGTCGGATATCCCGTCGAGGAGGCGGGCGAGTGCCGCGCGGTCGCCCACGTCGCAGGCGGTGAGGGTCACCCGCGTGCCGGTGGCCTCCAGTTCCTCGCGCAGCGCACCGGCGCCGGGCGCGTCCGGTCCGCGGCGGCCGGCCAGCACCACGTGCGCGGCGCCCGACCGGGCCAGCCAGCGGGCCACCCGCCCGCCCAGGGCACCGGTGCCGCCCGTCACCAGCACGGTGCCGCGCGGGTGCCACTGCGCCCGCGGGTCGGGACGCGGGGCTCGGGCGAGGCGGCGGGCGAACGTTCCGGAGGGACGGATCGCGACCTGGTCCTCGCCCTCCGCGCCGGCCAGGACCGCCGCCAGCAGGCGCCCCGTGTGCGTGTCCCAGCGCTCGGGCAGGTCCACCAGACCGCCGAACCGCTCCGGGTGCTCCAAGGCCACGATCCGGCCGAGGCCCCACACCATCCGCTGGGTGGGGACGCCGGCCCGGTCCGTGTCCGCCACGGCCACCGCGCCGCGGGTCAGGTACCACAGGGGGCCGTTCACCCCCGCGTCGCCCAGCGCCTGGAACAGGGCGAGCGCCCCGGTCAGGCCCGCCCGGGGGACACCGGTTTCGACGGGCGGCCCGTCGGCCAGGGACAGCAGCGACAGCACACCCCCGTACGCGCCACCCTCCGCCCGCACACTTCGCAGCAGGTCGGCGATCCGGTCGCGGGCGGCTCCCGCGGGCAGCTCGACCGTGACCACGTCGCCGCCGTGGTCACGCACCGCGGCCGCGGTCGGCCCGACGACCTCCGCGGCACAGCCCTCCGGGGCGACCAGCAGCCAGGTGCCGGACAGCGTCGGCCGACGCGCCGTGCTCACGGGCGCCCACCGGGTGCGGTAACGCCAGCCGTCCACCGTCGAGGTCACGCGCTGCCGCTGCCGCCAGGACTTCAACGCGGGCAGCACCTGCGCCAGCGACGCGTCGTCGACCTCCAGTGCGCCGGCCAGCGCCTCCGCGTCGCCGCCCTCCACGGCCTGCCAGAACGCCCCGTCCGCCGCGCTGTCCTCGGGCGCGGGCGCGTCGTCCGGAGCCCACCAGAACCTCTCGTGCTGGAACGCGTAGGTGGGCAGATCGACGCGCCGTGCCCCCGACCTGGTGTACGCCTGCGTCCAGTCCACCGGCACACCGTGGACGAACGCCTCGCCCAGGGACGTGAGCACCCGTCGCGCACCGCCGTCGTCACGCCGCAGCGAACCGACCACCACGGCGTCGCTCCCCGCACTCTCCAGTGTCTCTCGCATACTCGCGGTCAGCACGGGGTGCGCGCTGCACTCCACGAACGCCCCGAAGCCCGAACCGGCCAGCGCCCGGATCGCCTCTTCGAAACGCACCGTCTGCCGCAGGTTGCGCACCCAGTACTCCGCGTCCGGACCACGCCCGCCCTCCAGCCACTCCCCGGTGACCGTGGAGAGGAAGGGCACCGTGAACGCCCCGGGTTCCACCGGCGCCAGGTCGGTGAGTACGCGCTCGCGCACCTCGTCGACCTGCGAGGAGTGCGAGGCGTAGTCCACCGCGACACGGCTCGCCCGAATCCCGTCGCGCTCGCACCGCGCCAGCAGGGCGTCCAGCGCCTCCGGCGTACCCGACACCACCGTGGACGACGGACCGTTGACCGCCGCCACCGCCACCGCCGCGCCCGACGCCTCGATGCGCCGGCGCACGTCGTCGACCGGTGACGCCACCGACACCATCCCGCCGCGCCCGGCCAGCACGGTGCCGATGGCGCGGCTGCGCAGCGCCGCCACCCGGGCGCCGTCCCGCAACGACAGGCCGCCGGCCACCACCGCGGCCGCGATCTCCCCCTGCGAGTGGCCCACCACGGCCGCGGGTTCGACACCGTACGAGCGCCACACCTCGGCCAGCGACACCATGACCGCCCACAGCGCCGGCTGGACCACGTCGACGCGCGCCAACGCATCGGCGTCGTCGAGGACGTCCAGCAGCGACCACTCCACGAACGAGGACAGCGCCGCCGCGCACTCGCTCATCCGGGAGGCGAACGCCGTCGAGGACGACAGCAGCTCCCGGGCCATTCCCACCCACTGCGATCCCTGCCCCGGGAACACGAACACGGGCCGAGGCGTGATTCCGCCGCCTCGCGCCGCACCGCTCGGCGCGGTGCCCTCCGCCACGGCCCGTACCGCTTCGAGGAGTTCCTGCCGCGAGCCGCCCGTCACGACCGCACGCCGCTCGTGGAGCGACCGCGAGGTGACCAGTGACATTCCGACGTCGACGGGCGACACCTCGGGGCGCGCCTCCAGGAAGGACGTGAGCCGCCGGGCCTGCCCGCGCAGCGCCGCCTCGCACGTGCCCGACAGGACCCAGGGCACGGCGGCGGAGGCGCCACCCGGTTCCTGCGGCGGCGCTCCCGGCCCGTGCGGGGTCTCTTCGGACTCCTCGGCCTCCTCGGCCTCCTCCAGGATGACGTGTGCGTTGGTGCCGCTGATCCCGAACGAGGACACCCCCGCCCGGCGCGGACGACCGCCCCCGGCCCACGCACGCGCCTCGGTCAGCAGTTCCACCCTGCCCGCCGACCAGTCCACCTGCGGCGTCGGCTCCTGTGCGTGCAAGGTCTTCGGCAGCACCCCGTGCCGCATCGCCAGCACCATCTTGATCACACCGGCCACACCCGCGGCAGCCTGCGTATGCCCGATGTTCGACTTCAGCGACCCCAGCCACAACGGCTGGTCCTCGCCCCGGTCCCGCCCGTACGTGGCCAGCAACGCCTCCGCCTCGATGGGGTCCCCGAGCCTCGTTCCCGTACCGTGTGCCTCGACGGCGTCGACCTCACCGGTGCCGATTCCCGCACTGGCCAGTGCCGCCCGGATCACCCTCTGCTGTGACGGGCCGTTCGGCGCTGTCAGCCCGTTCGACGCACCGTCCTGGTTCACCGCGGAACCCCGCACCACGGCAAGGATCCGGTGTCCGTTGCGCCTGGCGTCCGACAGCCGCTCCACCACCAGCATGCCCACGCCCTCACCCCACCCCGTACCGTCCGCACCCGCCGAGAACGCCTTGCACCGACCGTCCGCCGACAGCCCGCGCTGCCGGCTGAACTCGATGAACATGTCCGGGGAGGCCATGACCGTGACTCCGCCGGCGAGGGCGAGGTCGCACTCGCCGGAACGCAGCGCCTGACCGGCCAGGTGCAGCGCCACCAGTGACGACGAACACGCCGTGTCCACCGTCACCGCCGGGCCTTCCAGGCCGAGGGCGTACGCGATGCGGCCGGACATCACGCTCGGCGCGTTACCGGTCAGCAGGTATCCGGCGAAGCCCTCGGTGGCCTGATGAGCACGTGGACCGTAGGAGTGGGTGGTGGCACCTATGTACGTACCGGTCGCCGACGCGCGGCGCGATCGCGGATCGATTCCGGCGCGCTCCAGTGCCTCCCAGGACGTCTCCAGCAGCAGCCGCTGCTGCGGGTCCATCGCCAGCGCCTCACGCGGCGAGATCCCGAAGAACTCCGCGTCGAAGTCGCCGGCCCCGGTGAGGAAGCCACCGCTCCGTGTGTAGCTGGTGCCCCAGTGATCGGGGTCCGGGTGGTAGAGGGCGTCCAGGTTCCAGCCCCGGTCGGCGGGATAACCGGAGATGGCGTCCTCGCCGCTGACGACCAACTGCCACAGCTCTTCGGGCGTGTTCACCCCGCCGGGGTAGCGGCACGCCATGCCCACGATGGCCAGCGGCTCGGCCGTCGCCTTCGCGACGCGCGTGACGGCCGCCTGCCGCTTTCCGGTGATCTCTTCGTGGAGGTGGTGGGCGAGACCGCGCGGGGTCGGGTGGTCGAAGACGAGGCGGCCGGCGACGGGCAGACCGGTGCGTGCGGCGAGACCGTCGGCCAGCTCCTGTGCCATCAGGGAGTCGAAGCCGAGGTCTTTGAAGGTCAGGGTGGCATCGACCCGGCCGGTGTGCTCCATGACGGCCGCCGCTTGGTCGCACACCGCGTCGAGGAGGGCGTCACGTTGTTCGGGCTCGGACAGTCCGGCCAGGACGGAGACGAGGTGTCCGTCGGTCCGCCCCGGGCCCGACGTCGTTGCCACCCCGGTCCCGTCGGGCTCGTCGAGGTCCTTCCGAGGGGGCTCGGCGACCGTCCGTTCCGGTTCCGGCCGGCTCTCCTGGCTCTCCTGGCTCTCCTGGCTCTCGAACCAGTACCGCCGACGCTGGAACACGTAGGTGGGCAGGTCGACTTGGAGCGCCCCCGGGAAGAACGGTCGCCAGTCGACCTCCGCCCCGCGCACCCACAGGTGGGCCAGCGCGGTTGTCGCGGTGTGGGTCTCGTCCCGGTCCCTGCGGCAGAACGGGACGGCGACGACATCGGCGGGCGTCCGCACGTCCTCGGTCCGGGCCCGGACCGACTCCTTGACCATGGGGGTGAGAACGGCGTCGGGGCCGATCTCCAGAAAGGTCGCCACCCCGCACTCACGCATCGTGGCGACCGCGTCACCGAACAGCACCGTCCTGCGCACCTGGCGCACCCAGTACTCCGGATCCCGCAACACCCCGGGAGCCGCCACCTGTCCCGTGACGGTCGACACCACCGGCACCGACTGGTCCCGGGACTCCACCGACCCCACAACCCGCCCGTACGCCTCGAACATCGGCTCCATCAGCGCCGAATGGGACGCATGCGACACCGCCAGACGCCGTGTCCTCACCCCCAGCTCCGCCAGGCGCCCCACCTCGGCCAGCACCGGCTCCACCGTGCCCGTGAGCACCACCGACTCAGGACCGTTCACCGCCGCGAGCTCCACGCCGTCCCCCAACCGCACGGCCTCCGCCCCGGCCCCCACCGCCACCATCACGCCCTCACCGATCGGCAGACCGTGCATCAACCAGCCACGCGCCAGCACCACCCGAGCCGCGTCCCGCAGCGACCAGACACCCGCCACATGAGCCGCCACCAGTTCGCCCAGCGAATGACCCGCCACCACCGAAGGACGCACGTCCCACGAGCCCAGCAGGCGCCACAGAGCAACCTCGAAGGCGAACAACGCCGGCTGCGCCCACCCTGTCCCGTCCAGCCCGTCGACGCCTCCGGACATCACCTCACGCAGTCGACCTGAGTAGTCACCTCCGACCCCGAAGAACTCCCGTGACTCCTCCGGCAGACGTACGTCAGCGGCCACATCTCCGACGACCTCGTCGAAGACGCCCATCACCTCGTCCAGCGCCTCGGCGAACGCACCGAAACACGACAGGCCCTCACCCATGCCGACTCGTTGCGCACCCTGGCCCGAGAACACCATCCCCACGCCACCGTCCACCACCGAACCCGACACCACCCCGGGTCCGCCGCCCCGCTCGGCCAGCCCTGACAGCCCTTCGGTCAACTCACCCCGACCCGTGCCCACCACCACCGCACGGTGCCCGAAGCGCGACCGCGACGAGGCCAGCGACCAGCCCACGTCCGCCGCGTCCGCGTCACCGGCGCCCTCGGCGAACCGGGCCAGTCGGCGCGCCTGTCCGCGCAGTGCCTCCGGGGAGCGGCCGGAGACGATCCAGGGCACGACCGGCAGGTCCGGTCCGGCACGCCCGCCGGTGCGCTCGTCCCCGGGTTCCGGTCGCCAGTCCGACAGTACGACGTGGCAATTGCTGCCGCCCATCCCGAACGAGCTGACTCCGGCGACGAGTTGCTCGTCCGGCGCCGGATCCCCGGGCCACGGACCGAGTTCCCGCTGCACCCGGAGATTGAGGTCGTCCAGGGGGATCCGGGGGTTCGGTGTCTCGAAGTTCAGGCTGGCGGGCAGCAGTCGGTGCTTGAGGGCCAGGACGGTCTTGAGGAACCCGGCGATACCGCCCGCGCCGCTCAGGTGGCCGATGTTGGTCTTGACCGACCCGACCGCCAGAGGCAGGCCGGCGGGACGCCGACGGCCTATGGCCTCTCCCAGGGCGGCGGCCTCGACCGGGTCGCCCACCGGGGTTCCGGGGCCGTGCAGTTCGACGTAGCGGGCGGCGGCCGGGGACAGACCGGCACACTCGTAGGCCCGGGTGACGACGTCGGCCTGGGAGCCCACCGTCGGCGAGGTGAGCGTCTCCCCCCTGCCGTCGTTGTTGGTCGCGCTACCACGTACCAGGCACAGGATGCGGTCCCCGTCGTCGAGCGCCGCGCTCAGCCGCTTGAGCACGACGGCGCCGCCGCCCTCGCCCGGCACATATCCGTTGGCCCTGGCGTCGAACGTGTAGCAGCGACCGTCCGGCGAGAGGCCGCCCAGGCTCGCGGCGAGCAGCACGCCTTCCGGCATCAGATGCAGGTTGACGCCGCACGCGATGGCGAGTTCCGACTCCCCGGACCGCAGGCTCGCACAGGCCAGGTGCAGGGCCACCAGGGAGGAGGACTGCGCGGAGTCGATCGTGAGGCTCGGGCCACTGGCGCCGAGGAAGGCGGAGAGCCGGTTGGCGATGATGCCGCGCTGGATGCCCGGCATGGTGTGGTGCGCGCCGAGTGCCTGGGCATGACGCGTCAGCAGCTTCGCGTAGTCGTCGGCGTTCACGCCGACGAACGTGCCCAGTCGGCTGCCGCTGACCTCGCCGGGGACCACGCGGGCGTCCTCAAGTGCTTCCCAGCCCAGCTCCAGTACGAGTCGCTGCTGCGGGTCGACGAAAGGCGCCTCGCGGGGGGAGAGACCGAAAAAGCCCGCGTCGAAGTCCGCGGGCCGGTCGAGAAAGGCGCCCCACCGAGGCGCCCCGTCCGAGGCCGGACCCGTCCAGCGGTCCGGCGGGACCTCCGTGACGGCACTCTCGCCGGCCGCCAACAACTCCCACAGGCGCTGCGGGCTTCCCGCCCGCGGGAACCGGCACGAGACGCCGATCACGGCTATCGCCGTGTCCGGATCGACAGCGCCTCCGGTGAGAACTTCTCCAGGCAGGCCGACAGTCGTCATCGAGAGAAACCTCCAGCACCGGACGTACGGCCGAACGGAAACGAATTCAGCAGAAGCCCGGCGTGGAGTTCATGCTCTCGATATACCGGGCATCAGCCGCCCTTGACTGTCCGACACCACACCCTTCGGCCACGTCGGCGATCACCGCCGTTACGGCGGTGATCGCACCGGTGTCCCACAGCGGGCAGGAGGAAGTTCCGGGCCATCTCGAAACGCCGGTGACGTGTGCGTCCGGCCGGCCAAACGCGCATGTCACCGACTGCCGCCGCGGATCGTCCGCCTCGGCGACAGCTTTCGCGGTCCATTGCCCGACGGGCCGTCGGATGATAAATGTGGTGTCAGCGCATGCTGAGCGTTCCGACTTCGGCCGGCCGATCCCGTTTCCCGGTGAACCGCACCTTTGCCGAGCGGATTTCCGGACCTCGTACATCACACGGACTTCGCGCATCACACCTGATCGGCCGTTGGCCTCAGCCCATTACATCCGCCGTATCACCATGGAGGGAACAAGGGGTATGTCGAAACACGATGCCGTGGCTTCCGAAATCGCAGAGATACGTTCGACCTATGTCCGCGACCGTTTCGTTTTCGTCCCCGGCGCCCAGCTCACCGGGATCGTCAAGGAATTGGGCGCCACGGACGATGACCTCGAGAACCTCGCCACCGTCAGCGACGGGCTGAAGAGCGACCCGACTCTTCCGTTCCGAAAGACCAGGACCGGCCGCTTCGGTTTCGACCCACGGTCCATGCGGGTACGGCGGCTCGAATTCCAGCCGTTCATGCTGTCCTTGGAGGACGACTTCGTACGGCACGATTCCGGCCGGGTACGCGTCTTCGACGAGATTCAGAACGACCTCCAGCTCAACACCGCCCTCCAGGCGCTCTTCGTCTTCAAGTTCATGGTCTTCGACGGCGTGACGGTCACCCACCGGCCGAAACTGGGCTACGACAGCGACCAGTGGATCTGCACACTGCTCAACGTGAGGACCACCACCGACGGTGACCTGATCGGCGAGCCGGCACTCGAAGGGGTGCACAGCGACGGCGTCGACCACACCATGACGACCTACCTGGGCAGCGAGAACATGACGGACGACAGCGCCGTCACCTTCCTGCACGACATGCGCGAGGTGAACGGCACCCGATGGCACGACGCGAACGCCCACCTCGTTCGCGCCGAAGCGCAGCATCGTGACTTCCTCGACACGTGCCTGATAGTCGACCACGAGAGCAAGCACAGCGTCTCGACCCTGTACGCCGCGGACCGGTCTAAGCGGGCCACGCGGGACCTGCTGGCCTTCCTGACCCGCAAGCCGGTGGCCGAAGGACACCACTCGCACTCCTTCGACTCGCTCGAGCCGCACCGGGAGCTTCCCATGACGGCCGACCTGCTCCGGCTCAACGGCGCACCGTCCGCCTAGGGTCTGCGCCGCCTCAGGCCGAAGGGGTCACGACGCGGCCCACAGGTCGTGGAGGGACTGCTTCAGCGGCACCTGCGGGGACCAGCCGAGCACCCTGCGCGCGAGCCGGATGTCGGCCTGGGTCCACGCACCGCCCTTGCTGTGCACCGGGGCCTGCCCCCTCCGCACCAGGTGCGGGGGCACGCCCGATACGGAGACGAGAATTCCGGCGAGTTCCCGCATGCTGGTGGCGGTCCCCGAACCGATGTTGATCAGGTGCGCGGTCGCCCGCACGCCCGCCGCCAGCACCACGGCCTCGGCGATGTCACGTACGTCGACAAAGTCGCGCTGGTCGTCGACGACTGTCAGATCGAGGGGCGCGTCCTCGCTGGTGGCACGCAGTTGCGCGGCGAGTCGGCCGAGGAAGCCGTGCAACGGAGCTCCGGGTCCGCAGCCGTTGGTGAGGCGGAGCACGCAACCGTCCACGCGTCCCGCCTCCGTGGCATCCAGGACGATGCGGCTGCCGGCCAGCTTGGTGCGCGCGTAGACGCTGCCGGGGGCGGTCGGGTGGTCCTCCGCGATGGCGGTGCCCTCCGGGACAGGACCGTACTCGTGCACGGTGCCGAGCTGGAGCAGCCTCGGCCGTCGGCGGAGCGTCGAGACGGCGCGCACCAGTCGGTCGACGAGCAGGACGTGCTCGGCCGTCATCCGATCCTCGTCGTCCGCCCCGATGTCACCCGCCGCGTTGACGACGAGACCGGCCGGGCCCACGGCCTCGGCGATGTCCCCGGCCGTCGCGGACGTCACGTCGAGCGCGAGGAAGCGGGCCCCGGGAGCCGGCTCAGCGGGTTTCCTGGCCACGGCCAGGACGTCGTATCCGCGGGCGACCAGCGCTGTGCAGATGTTCCGGCCCATGAATCCGGTGCCGCCGAGGACGACGGCCGAGCCCGCGTGCGCGTCGATCACGTCGTTCGTCATGCCCGGTCCCCCCTCTCCACGTGCGTGTCCACATGCAGCGCCCGGCACGCCTCGTACGACGGCAGCCTGCCGGCGCGACGGGCCTCGGCCAGGGTCGGCGCACCCCGGTCACGTGGGGAGACCAGGTACTCCATGCCTTCGGGCCAGGGCAGCCCAAGGGCCGGGTCGAAGGCGTCGATCTCGTGCTCGGCGGCCGGGTCGTACTCCACCGACGTCACATAGGCGGCCACCGTGTCGTCCCGCAGGGCGACGAACGCGTGCCCGAGTCCCTCCTCCAGGTACACCGCACGGCAGGAATCGGGGTTCAGCCGGGTGCTGTCCCAACGGCCGAACGTGGGGGAACCCACCCGCAGGTCGACCACCACGTCGAGCAGCTCCCCGGCGGGGCAGGTCACCAATTTGGCCTGGCCGGGCGGTACGTCCTCGTAGTGCACGCCCCGGACTACCCCGCGCCGGGAGAAGCTGTAGTGGACCTGGCCCAGCCGCAGCGGGTACCCCACGGCTTCCGAGAAGGCGGATTCGGTGTAGTGGGCGACGAACGCGCCGCGGTGATCGCGGTGCACGTCGGGTACGAACTCGTAGGCGCCGGGCACTGCCAGTTCTCGGACCTTCATCGGCGACGCTCCTCGGTGAGGTTTTCCAGTACGGGCACCAGATCGTGCGGGGTGGGTGCGGTCAGGTTCTCCTGGCGCAGGCGCTCGGCTCCGCCCGCGAAGGACGGGTCCCTGAGCAGCCGTTGCACACTGTCGCGCAGGACATCGGCCGTCAGCTCGGAGGCGTGCACGGCGATTCCCGCACCGGCCCCGGCCAGGCTCGTCGCCCTGTTCCACCAGTCGGCGTAGCGGATGGTGGGGATGAACTGGGGTACGGCGTTGACGAGTGCCGTGCTCCAGGAGCCGAAGCCGCCGTAGTGGATGACGGCTGAGGCGGTGGGAAGCAGGGCGTGCAGGGGGACGAAGTCGACGATACGGGTGTTGCCGGGGACCTTGGCGAGCTTCGCGGCTTCGGCGGGCGGCAGCGTGGCCACCACCTCGATGTCCATGTCGCCCATGGTGTCGATCATGTCGGGGATCGGGAGGAGGGTGTCGCCGACCACGGCATGCGTGGCGAGGCCGGGGGTCAGGACGACGCGCGGGCGTTCAGGTGGCTCGTGCAGCCAGTCCGGAATCTCGGAGGGGCCGTTGTAGGGGAGGTAGCGGAGCGGTATCCGCTCCACCGTCGACGGAAACTGGAGGCTGGTGGGTACCTGGTCGATGGTCCACTGGCCGACCACGACCTCTTCGTCGAACGAGCTGCCGTAGCGGCCGAGGTGCCTGCCGAGCCAATCGGCCATCGGGTCTTCCCGGCGCTCCCGCGGGCGTTCCGCCTGGCGTCGGAGGAAGACGTCGCGCATCGCGGAATGATTGTCGAAGCACCACAGCAGCCGGGCGTGGGCGGCGCCGACGACGCGCGCCGCCACCGGCCCCGCGTAGGTGAGGGGTTCCCAGACGACCAGGTCGGGTCGCCAGTGGCGGGCATAGGAAACCAGGTCGGGGATCATGGGGTCGTTGTAGACCTGGTGGGAGAACATGACGCCGGCCCTGAGCTTCGCCAGCGCCAGCTCCCATGAGTGCGCTTCGAGGGTCGGGGTGGACCAGTCGGACAGTGGGTTCTCCAGGGAGCCGCGGTTCCGCGCCAGCATCTCGTGGAAGTTGTGGTCCTCGCCGACGGAGACCGCGGTCAGCCCCACGCCCTTGATGGCGTCCACCAGCGCCGGGCTGCTGGCGACCTGGACGTCGTGGCCTGCGACGGCCAGGGACCAGGCGAGCGGCACCATGGACAGCAGATGTGACCTGTCGGAGAGCGTCACGAAAAGTACACGCATCGTCGGGTTCTCCTCAGCCGTTGGTTCGTCCGCCGCGGGTCGGCGCCGCGCACAGGGTGTCCGTGATCACCGCGGCCACGGCCGCCCGGTGGTCGGCGATATAGAAGTGGCCGCCGGGGAAGACCCGCAGATCGAAGCCGCCCGTGGTGCGCTCCCGCCAGCCCGCCGCCTCGTCGACCGGAACGTGGTGGTCGGCTTCCCCGGTGAGCGCGACGACATCGCACCGCAGTGCCGCGCCGGGCTCCGCCGTGTAGGTCTCGAACGCCTTGTAGTCGCTGCGGATCGACGGCAGGACCAGTTGCAGCAGTTCGCGTTCTTCGAGGATCTGCGCGTCGGTACCACTGAGCAGTTGCAGCTCGGCGACGAGCCCCGCGTCGTCGAGGCGGTGCATGTCCCGGCCGCGGTGCAGCGAGGACGCGGATCTGGCGGACACGAAGAGCGCCCGGGGGGTTGTCCCCAGCTCTCGTTCGAGCAGCATGGCCAGTTCGAATCCGACACTGGCGCCCATGCTGTGACCGAACAGTGCGACGGGACGCTTCGCGGCGAGCGGCTTCAGCACGTCGAACACGGCTCGCGCCATCTCGGGGATGCTCTCGACGCACGGCTCACGCAGCCGGTCCTGTCGCCCCGGGTACTGGACGACCAGGGCCTCCACGGTCGAAGGCAGCAGCTCGGTGAGCGGGAAGTAGAAACTCGCGGTCCCCCCGGCGTGCGGCAGACACACCAGGCTGATCTCGGCCTCCGGGCTCGGACGGAACCTGCGGAACCACCTGCTCTCACCGGTGGCGGGCGACGTCATAGTTCCCGTTGGTCCTTTCTCCGGTGTTCCCGTCCTCTCGTCGACGAGAGGGGTCCTCATGCGTCTCGAAAGACGCGCGCGGGCCCCGCTCCCGACCGCGAGGACCGTCCCCTTCATTCCGTGACGCGCAGCCGAGGACGGCTCAGTCGCCCATCGCCTCGATCAGGCTCTTGGGCCGCATGTCCGTCCAGTTCTCCTCGATGTAGGCCAGGCACACTTCACGGGTGTCCTTGCTGTGGGCGACATGCCAGCCGCTGGGCACATCCGCGAAGGCGGGCCACAGCGAATGCTGTCCCTCGTCGTTGACCAGCACCAAGAACTCGGCGCCGGGGTCGTCGAAAGGATTCACGCCAGTCTCCACCTCTCATGCCGTCCTACGTGGGCGACCATCTGAACGTCGCCATCCTCACGTGTCGCGACAGGAGGGGTGATCCGCGAGAGCCACAGTTACGGATCCGGTCGCGCCCTCCACCGGTGCCACGCGGACCTTCCTGTGCCAGTCTTGCTGCGCAACAGACACCGCGATCCACCCCTTGTACCCACACGCCGGGTGGCGGCGCATCGCCGACCCCGTGCACCGCGCGGGCCCGCGGATCGCAGCGCTCCCGGCGACCGTATTTCCCGGAACGAGCAGAGGCGGAGCTGATGACCGCGACAGGACTGATGTTGCCATGCCGCGTCGCGGCGCCCGTCAGTGCATCGAGACTCGCCGCCTCCGCTGCCGCGGTCGACGGCGGGGTGATGAGCAACCTCGAGGTACGGGCCTGGCTCGACAGCCGGCGTCGCGAACACGCACAGCGAGTGGAGCGGGTGCCGTTCGCCGCGTTGCGCGGCTGGGGCTTCGACGAACGGACGGGCGATCTGCGGCATGTGAGCGGACGGTTCTTCTCGGTGCACGGGCTCGGAGTGCGGTCGGACTTCGGTCCGGTGTCCGCCTGGTCGCAGCCGATCATCCGGCAGCCGGAGATCGGCATCCTCGGCATCGCACTGCGGGACTTCGGCGGTGTGCCGCATCTGCTGATGCAGGCGAAGACCGAGCCGGGGAACGTCAACGGCGTGCAGCTCTCGCCGACAGTACAGGCGACCAAGAGCAACTACCTCCGGGTGCACGGTGGTTCCGCCGTCCCTTATCTGAAGCTCTTCCGCCACTCGGAACCCGGTGCCGTCGTCGCGGACGTCCTCCAGTCGGAACAGGGCTCGTGGTTCCTGCACAAGCGCAACCGCAACATGATCGTGGAGGTCGGCCCCGAGGCCGAGGCAGGTGAGGACTTCGCCTGGCTGACGCTGGGACAGGTCAACACGCTGCTGCGGCAGGACAACCTGGTCAACATGGACGCGCGGACCGTCCTGTCCTGCCTTCCGGACTGGCGGCAGGACGACACACGGCGGGCGCTCCACGCGGATCAGGAGATCCGTAGCTGGATCACGCGGCGACGGGCCGAGCACGAGGTCGAGGTGGTACCGACCGGCCTCTCCCAGACCGTGGGCTGGCACCGCACCGCGGACGAGGTGGCCCACGAGCGGGCGCTGTACTTCAAGGTGGTGGCGGTCGACGTCTCCTCGCACCGGCGTGAAGTGTCCGCCTGGTCACAGCCGCTGCTCGAACCACACGGCACCGGCGTCGTGGCCCTGTTCGTCCGCCGTGTCGACGGCGTACCGCACGCGCTGCTGCGGGCGCGGGCGGAGCCGGGCTTCCTCAACGTGGTCGAGCTGGGCCCCACGGTGCAGTGCGTGCCCGAGAACTACGCCCATCTGCCCGCGGCCGACCAGCCGCCCTATCTCGCCGAGGCACTCGCCCGCGCCGGCGGCGCCTGCTACGACGTGGTTCTGTCGGAGGAAGGCGGCCGGTTCTGGCACGCCCAGAGCCGTTACCTGATCATCGAGGTGGAGAGCGACTTCCCCGCCTTGTCGGACGATTTCCGTTGGGTGACACCATGCCAGCTGGACGAGCTGCTCCGCTACAACCATCACGTGAACGTGCAGGCCAGGACCCTGGTGGCGGCGCTGCGGGCGTGGTGAACCCGGCCGGGGTCCGGCCGTTGCGGCTGGGGGCGCTCGCCACGTCGTCCATCGCCCTCAGGCGCGTGCTACCAACCGCGGTGAGCATGCCGGAGCTCGATCTCGTTGCGGTCGCCGGCAGGTCCGCGGACAAGGCCGGCCGTTTCGCCCAGCAGTTCAGTTGTGCTGCGGAGACGGACTACGCGGTGCTGCTCGATCGCCCCGACGTGGAGGCGGTGTACATCTCCACGCCGACGGCGCTGCACCACCTATGGGCGGACCGCGCGCTCCGCGCGGGCAAGCACGTCCTGGTCGAGAAGCCGCTCGGGGTGAACGCCGACGAGGCACGCCGGTTGTGCTCCCTCGCGCGGGAGCGCGGTCTCGTGCTGCGGGAGAACGTCATGTTCCCGCACCATCCGCAGCACGCGTTCGCCGCCGGCCTGGTGCGGCGCGGACGGATCGGCACACCGAGCACGTTCCAGGCGTCCTTCTGCATTCCGCCGCTGCCCGCTGACGACATCCGGTACGCACCCGGCCTCGGGGGCGGGGCACTGCTCGACGTGGGCGTCTATCCGTTGCGCGCCGCGGCGCTGCTCCTGGGGCCCGGGCAGCGGGTGGCGGGGGCGACGCTGCGCACCCGTGCCTCGGACGGGCTCGATCTGTCGGGGCAGGCGTTGCTGGTCTCGCCTTCCGGAGTACTGGCCCAGGTGACGTTCGGCTTCGAGCACGCGTACGTGTCGTCGTACACGCTGTGGGGAGACCGGGGTCGGCTGTCGGTGCCGCGCGCGTTCACCCCGCCCGCGGCTCACCAGCCGGTTCTGGTGCTGGAGGAACGGGACTGCGAGGAGCGGTTCAGGCTACCGGCGTCGGATCAACTGCGGCTCTGTCTGGAGGACTTCGCGGCTGCGGTGCGCGGGGGCGAAGCGGGCGACGCAAGCGCGGAGGCCGACCGGCGGCGAGACGCGATCTCTCTGATGGAATGCGTGGACGAAGTGCGCAGACAGGCCGTGCGCGTCACGGTCGACGACCGCCCGTAGGGGAGCCCCTCCTCGGGTCCCTTTCTGAAGGTCGCAGAAAAGCGACCGCGCCCCCGCGTGATGCCCCCTGACAGCGGCCTCGCCACCCACCCCCGAGCGGGATGGCTACGCCCTCAGGCGACCGATGTGAAGCCTCTGGTTCCGGACCGTCTTGTGAGAGAGACCTGTCCCGCAAGGGGCTTTGCGTCTGTCCGCCACCGGGACCTCCGTACCCGGCCCATGCCGCCATCGACACGTCATCCCGCCTCGCGTACACCACTTCGCTGCGAGTGCCTCAACGCATCGCGGACGACCGAGGCCCGGACTGCGGCCGGGGCATGATCCGGCTTTGAAAGAGACCCGGTACATGATCGCCGAGCTGCGGGGCGACGTGCGTCCGCCTCTTCGCGTGGCCTCCTCATACTCAGCCCGGTCGGGCGTAACTGCGGTAATCGCGGATGTTTCTCCACCACGACAACGAAAGGTTGGAACCGTATCCGTCACTTCTGTACGCCACTTCTGTACGCATCTACAAGGAGTGCTGCCATGCACGTCCAAGGCGCTGTCCCGATGGAGCATAATCCCGCACCGGTCCCGAAATCCGTTCTTCGCACCATGCTCCGGCCGCTCGTCGACCGATTTGCACAGCGGAACACCGCTCACATTCCGGCCCCTCACCCCGAATCAGCGCTGAGTGGCGTCCTCAGCGTGGTCGGGGGATAACCATGGCAGAAGCACAGCGCCGATACCTGTCGCCGGAGCACAACAGCGTCCGCTGGGACGAGTTTCCTTTGCGCGACGGCGACATCGTCGTCAGCACCCCACCGAAATCGGGTACGACGTGGGTACAGATGATGTGCGCATTGCTCATCTTCCAGACGCCCGACCTCCCGCAGCCTCTGGAAGTCCTGTCACCGTGGCTGGACCAGCCCACGTGGTTGGACCGACTGCGTTCGCAGGAGGAGGTGTACGCGCGTCTCTCAGCGCAGAAGCACCGCCGTGTCATCAAGACGCACACCCCGCTCGACGGCCTGCCGCTCGACCCGCGTGTCAGCTATATCGTGGTCGCCAGGCATCCCCTCGACCGGGCCTTGTCCGTCTACCATCAAACCGCCAATATCGACGTCGAGCGAGTGTTCGCTGCCCAGGACGGCCCAGAGGCACAGTCCCGACAGGCTCCCCCGGCACTCCCGTCGATGCGCGAATGGCTGCAGCACTGGTGTCTGCCCCAGCCGACCGACGACCAGGGAATAGCGGTTCCCGAGAGCCTGCACCAGACTGTCCATCACCTCTATGACGCGTGGAACCGGCAGACGCAGCCGAACGTGAAGGTCCTGCATTACGTCGACTTGTGCGCCGACCTCGCCGGCCAGATGGCGGCCCTGGCCGAGTGGCTGGGCATCACGGTGAACGAGTCGGTCTGGCCCGATCTGGTAAAAGCCGCGACGTTCGACGAGATGAAGAGTCGCGCGGAGCGACTGGCACCCGACACCGAAATACTCAGGGATCCGGCGAAATTCTTCCGCGGCGGGCGATCGGGTGACAGCCGGGGCTTTCTGACCGAGGACGATCTCGATGCGTACCGGAAGCGGGTCGGCGACCTCGCTCCGAAGCCGTTCCTGGATTGGCTGCACCGCGATCCGCCCGTCATCAGTGAGGGAGCCGCCTCCAACGCGTGAAGACCTTCTCGCCCCCAAGGACATAAGCCGATCGTGATCACGGCAGGGCAGCGCGGCGATTCACCGCAGTTCGAACCCGTGCTGGCAAAGGTCCGCGTGCCCCGCCTCGGACCGGGCCGGCCACGCCTCCGCCCCAACCGCGTGCGGGCCGACAAGGCGTACTCCTCCCGCAGGAACCGTGCCTACCTGAGCCGTCGCGGAATCCGCTGCACCATCCCGGACAAGGCTGACCAGGCACGAACTCCTATGCTGCGTGATCCACATCGTTCGGGGGATCATGAACTGCACGCGGTATCGCAGGCCGTCGGCCTTCCTGCTGCTGACGATGGCAGTCGCCCTCGGCGCTGTGGCCGTGGCCGGACTTGAGTCGGGAGACGAGGGTGCGCTGGTCCTGCTGATCGGGATCCGTGAGTACGTCCTGTTGCTGGGATGGCTCGCCCTGGCCGCGCTGACCGGGGCAGTCCTCTTGGGGCTGACGAAAGTCCTCGCTGCGTGTGCCTTCTGGTCACCACGCTGCTCGTCATCGGCGCACCGACGTTGCTTCTCGGCGGCTTTGTCTCGGCGGCGTTCGGTGGCTCGGACGAGGAGGTGAGGACCGAGTCGGCCCCGGTCGCGGCGACCGCCAACTGCTCGTGGTGGCGCGGAGCGGCTCTCTTGAACAGCGAGCGGACCGAAGCCCTGGCAGACTTCCTCCACACCTACAACCACCACCGCTGCCACACCGTACTGGGCGGACACCCGCCCATCAGCCGCGTCAACAACGCTCCGGTCAATACACCGATGGGGTGGACCGTGCGCCCGACGGCCGGACGCGGCGCGCCCCTCGGGCGCGCCGCGTCGCTTTACGCCTCCGCCGTCAGCAGGGGCTCAGCCACCACACCCAGCCCCAGGGGGCGTGGCGGTCCTCGCTGTAGCCGCCCGGCGAGGTCCAGCCGAGGTTGCCGTTCGAGTCGTAGAACTTGGCGTACAGGGTGGAGCGCTGGTTGTTGATCCAGGAGCCGGTCCCGTTCCAGGGGATGTAGTTGAGGTAGTTGCAGGTGTACAGGCGCAGTTCGTCACCCTCGAAGTTCTCGTACTGGTAGGCGCACACATAGGTGTACGGGCAGCCGGCGGCCGCGCCGAGCCCCGCGTCCGGGGCGGTGAGGTCGCGGGCGTTCCGCTCGCCGGGGAGCGTGAGCAGCAGCTCACCGCCGCCCGCCAGGACGATCTTGTTGGCGTCGGCCTGCGTCCCGGGCATCTTCGCCAGGTAGCCGTCGACCCGGGCCTGGAGGCCCTTCGCCTCGGTGCCGTTCAGCCCCGCGCTTCTGGCCTGGGCCGTGAAGTCGGTGCGGGCGCCCCGCGCGGCGTCGGCCGCTCCGGCGGAGGCGGGGGTGGCCACGAGGGCCAGGAGGGCCATCACAAGGGCGGCGAGGGCCTTCGCCCACCCGCCGGTCGGTAAGGATCCCTGCTTCGGCTTCATCATCGGGTCACCTCTGCTTCGTCCGTGGTCGTGCGTCGGATCATCACTGTGGGGTGCGCGGGCCCCTCCCGTCGTTGGCGTCGTGCGCACGTTCCTTTCGCACCGAGTGCACGACTGCGCCGGTTGACCGACTTCGCCCTATGTCCGCGGCCCGACCAGCCCCAACAATGGACGTGTCCACATCACGGAGGGGGGAGCGTGAACGGGATCACTACGGTCTCCACCACGAGCGTCGGCGCACACGACGGCTTCGAGTGGTGGTCCCGGATGGTCGGCGACGCCGTCATGCCCGTGGCCATCGCCAGCCCGTACGCCGAACACTTCCGCGGCACCGCCACGGCGATCCGGCTGACCGACACCGAAATCTCCGACTTCGCCTTCTCGCCGATGACCGCCCGGCGGGCCGCCGCCCACATCCGGCGCGCGGACCCCGAGCAGTATTTCCTCTTCCTCGTCCACGGCGGCCCGATCGGCATCGAGCAGCGCCGCAACAACACCCTGCTCACCGCGGGCGACATGGCGCTCTTCGACACCTCCCACCCGCTGAGCTGCGAGTTCCGGGACGACGGCCGGCTTTCGCACGTCAGTATGCTGCGCCTCCCCAGGGCCACCCTGCCGCTGCCCCAGGACCGCGTCGACCAGCTGCTGGGCACCACCCTTCCCGCCCGCACCGGGTCGGGAGCGCTGCTCGCCTCGTACCTCACCGGACTGCACGCCGAGGCCGGCCGGTGCGAGCCGGAGGAGCTGCGCCGGCTGGGCGCCGTCGCGCTCGCGCTCTCCGCGACGTTCCTCGCGACCCGGTCCGACAGCCCGATCCCGACGGCCCACGAGACCCGGCACCAGGTCCTCCTCGCGCGGGTCCACGCGTTCATCGAGGCCAACCTCGCCGATCCCGGCCTCGGCCCCGTCACCGTCGCGGCGCACTACCACATCTCCGTTCGGCTGCTCCACCTGCTGTTCCGCGACGAGCCGGAGACGGTGGGCGCCACGATCCGCCGGCTCCGCCTCGAACGCAGCCGCGCCGACCTCGCGAACCCGGGCCTCGGTCACCGCCGGATCGGCGAGATCGCCGAGCGGTGGGGATTCCGTCACCAGGCGGACTACAGCAGGGCCTTCCGCCGCGCGTACGGGATGCCGCCGAGCGACTTCCGCAGACAGGTCCTGCCCGGGTGACGACGAAGGGCCCGGCGCCGAATGTGTTCCGGTGCCGGCCCCTTCGTATGCCCAGAGGCCAGAGCTTCTCGATCATGTAGTCGGTGCAGGCCGTCAGAGCGCGGACGTCCGCCGGGTCGATCGCCGGGAACATCGCGATCCGCAGCTGGTTGCGGCCCAGCTTGCGGTACGGCTCGGGGTTGACGATCCCGTTCGCGCGCAGCACCTTCGCGACGGCCGCCGCGTCGATGCCGTCGGCGAAGTCGATCGTGCAGATGACCGCCTGCGGGGAACGGTGTGCTCGCCGAGGTCGGGGTCGATGTCGGGGAGGGAACCGGTCCGGGTCGTCCGCGGACAGGTCCCGTTCCAGACGAACTCCAGGTGCTTGATGGCCGCTGCGGCAGCAAAGCCGGGTGGTGCTGTCGTCGCAGTGGTCCGGTTCCACGGTGTTGGGGATGTATCAGAGGATTCCGGGCTCATCTTGGCTGCGATCCGTGCTCGGCCGGCGCCGCGGCGGTGCGGGCACGGCTCGGTGCGGGACTCGAGACGCCGGAGGGTGGGCGGGACGGTGGCGGCCTCGTCGGACGGGGTGTGGCGGTGCGCGTGGTTCAGCGCCGCGGACCGAGCACCGTTCCATGGCCGTGCCGACCCACCCGGGGGCGTGGCGCGAGGTGGACCGGAAGGTCAACACCGTTTGCTGGACACGCGGACGTCGCGGTGAGCAGCGAGACCTCATACATGCGAGGGAGTACCCGCGCGATCGACCGGAATGTCAACTCGCCCCCGTCCTCGCCTCCACGGCGATGCGAGCCGACGGTCCGAGTGGCCGCCGCCGGCCGCCGGAGGGAGCCTTCGCTCTCGCCAACACCGCTACGGCGGGCGGGAATCGACGGTGTGGGCAGGGAGGTGCGCCGTGAGGACCGTGCATGCGAGACTCGACGGTCAGCCCCGGAGCCAGAAGGGCCACTCGACGTGTCGGACGACGCACCTCTGCCGGTCCACCTCGACGAGGCGCTGGAGGGACTCGCGGAGAACCCCGCGCTGCCGCCGGAGGCCATCCGCCGCCTCTTCGCCCGCCGCAAGGGCCTCGGCCATGTCTCCAAGCGCCCAGACCTGACCGACGACATGATCTCCGAGGTCATCGCCGTCGACGACCACTGGCTCACACACTCGCTCGCCCTCAACCGCCGCCTCCCGCACGCCTTTCGGATGACGCTCGCCGAGCACCCGGACCCGGCGGTACGGTCGGCCGTGGTCGTCGGCGCCGGCCGCGCGCCGTACGAGCTGTTCGAGCGGCTGTCCAAGGATGCCGACCCGCGAGTTCGCAAAGAGCTGGCACAGAGCGATGACGTACCGCCGGATCTGCGCGCCCGGCTGGCGGCCGATCCGGACCCGAAGATCCGGGCCGCCCTCGCCGCATGGTGGACACAGGCCCCACAACCGGTGCGCCGGCGCCTGCTGACGGACCGGGAGGACTCGGTGCGCGCGGCGGCCTGCGCGACCTACTACCCACGACTCCCCCACCCGGCCCTCCCCGCCGACCTGCTCCCGGTGCTGCTGGCCGACCCGGTCACGCGGGCCGGAGCGGTGCGCCACTGCGCGCTGGAGGCCGGCACGGCCCTTCGTCTGGCCGACGATCCGGACGAGGAGGTGCGCGAGGAACTCGCGATCCACCCCGCCCTGCCGCCGCGGCTTCGCGAGGTGCTGGCCGAAGACCCCAGCCCACAGGTCAGGCTCCGCGTCTTCGCCCGTCAGGACACCCCGGAGCCGACCCGTGCCGCGATCCACGCCCGGATCCTGGCCGACGCGCCCCCGCTGGACCGGCCCGCCAACAGCCATCTCCTGGACGAGGACGCGCTGGAGCGTCAGTTCATGAACGAGCTGGCGCGAATGGAGCTTCGAACACTGCGTCTGCCCTGGGTGACCGCCGACCCCCTGCCGTACACCGACTCGCCCTACACCTGCTTCCGCACCTCGGCCGCGATGTCCGACCGTCTCCCGGAAACGGTGTCGGCCCGGCTGCTCGACGACGCGGAGAGCAGCGTCCGCACGACGATGGCCCTGCACGCCCGTCACCGGATCGACCCCGCCACCGCCGAACGCATCGACCGCGGCTACCGCCCGGAGAAAAGGAGCCGGTGGCGTCCGGCCGACGACTTCCCCCTCCCGGTGGAGGTCCTTCGGCGGCTGGCCACCGACCCGGATCCGAGAATGCGGCAACTGGCTCCCCGCGACCCCGGCCTGCCGGTGGAACTCGTCCGCCGCCTGGCCGCCGATCCCGATCACACGGTGCGCCGCGCGATCGCGACGCACCCCCTGCTTCCGATCCGGGATCTGATCCGGCTGCTCGCGGATCCGTCGGAGTTCGTCACGGCCACCGCCGCCGGCAACCCCCGTCTGCCGCTCGCGCACATGCGCCGGCTCCTCACCCTGGCAGACCTGTGACACCGGTGTACGTGCAGTGCACGGATGGTTCAGCACGAGTTCTTCGAGTGGACGAACGCGAAGGCGTGGACATTCCGGCTCCGGAGAGATCAGGAGGAAGCCGGGCGAGGATGTCGGCGCGCAGTTGCGCCACATGAACGCCGCAGGCTGCACTGTCGCGGCCGGCAGGCTGCCCGAGGCGTGACGTCACCGCGGTGACGTCTCTGGCGGGGCACGGCGGCGCGGCGGGGTGACCGTCGGCGGTTCACCTCGCCCGGCTGTACACGAGTGGTTCCGGCGGGTCCGGTCACCGGCCGGGGTCCGCTTTCGTTGTGCGCGGGCGGCGCCTGGTGGGCGTGCCGCCCGCGCACACCCACGCACCGGTCACACCGCGCGTCCAGTGGATCGCGCCTGGTCAGCGCAGCTTGTGCTCATGAGAGCAAAAAAAACCGCATGTGTTGCCGGGAGGTTAATTCCGGGCCTACTGTCCCTCGCCAGGACCACATCTGGAGGCCCACATGCGTATGAAGCGCATTTTCGGGATCTTTGTCGCAACATCCACGCTTGCGTCACTGGCCGCCTGCTCCGTTTCCACCACCCCTGGTGGCTCGGACAGCGGCGGCAAGAAGTCCACCGACTCCCTGTCCATCGGCTTCAGCCAGGCGACCCAGCAGTCGCCCTTCTACGTGCAGCTGCGCACCGGCGCCGAGCAGGCGGCCAAGAAGGCCGGGGCCAAGCTGAACTTCGCGGACGCCGGTGACGACGTCACGAAGCAGAACAACGACATCCAGGACCTGATCACGCGCGGTGTCGACGTGCTGCTGATCAACCCCGTCGACCCCAAGGGCGTCAAGGCGGGGCTGGCCGCGGCCAAGGCCGCCGGCATTCCGGTGGTGAGCGTCGACCGCCCGGTGCCCTCCGGCGCCGCCGCCCACGTCGGCCGGGACAACACGGAGATGGGCCGGCTCGTCGGCGCGGAGGTGGGCAAGGCCCTCGGCGCGGCGGGCGGCAAGATCATCGAGATCAAGGGCGACGCCGGCGGCGCGGTGGCCCGCGACCGCAGCGCCGGGTTCCACGAGGCCGTGGCCGCCAACAAGAAGATCAAGATCGTGGCGGGCCCCTACTGCGACTACATCCGCTCCAAGGCCGTCACCGCCATGCAGGACCTCCTCCAGACGAACCCCGACGTCAAGGCCGTCTACGCGCACAACGACGACATGGCCCTCGGCGCGCTCCAGGTGCTCAAGGAGAACAACCGCACCGACGTCAGGGTCGCCGGGGTCGACGGGCTGATGGAAGCCGTGAAGTCCATCGCGGCCGACGGTCCCTACCTCGCCACCGCGCTCAACGACCCGATCTCCCTGGGCGCCACCGCCGTGAGCACCGCGCTGGACGTCCAGGCCGGCAAGAAGGTCGCCGCCTCCGTCGACGCCGGGACCGGGCTGATCAACGGCGCCAACGCCGGCACGTACACGGGCTCCAGCACCTTCGCCCTCGCGGGCAAGGAATGACACCGCACCCCACGCCGCAGGCCGGATCCGACCGTGCGCCCGGCTCCGTCCGAGAAAGCGATACGAACATGCCGCAGACCATGCGAGCCGCCCTGCTGCACGCCCCGGGCGACATCCGCGTCGAGGAGGTTCCCGTACCGGAGCCCGCGCCCCGCGAAGCGCTCGTGCGCGTCGCGGCCTGCGGGGTCTGCGGCTCGGACATACCCCGGATGCTGCGCCCGGGCGGCGCCTACCACCTCCCGCTGATCTGCGGCCACGAATTCTCCGGCCATGTGGTGGCACTCGGCGCGGAACTCGCCGCGACGGGCACGGTCAAGGAGGGCGACCTCGTCGCCGTACCGCCGCTGATCCCGTGCCGCCGCTGCGCGCCCTGCTCCCAGGGGCATTTCAGTCTCTGCGAGGACTACGACTACTTCGGCAGCCGGCGCGCCGGCGCGTACGCCGAGTACGTCACCGTCCCCGAGGGCAACCTGATGGTCCTGCCCGCCGGCCTCGACCCGCGCGCCGCCGCCATGCTCGACCCGGCCGCGATCGCCCTGCACGCCATCTGGCGCACCAAGCTGCGCACCGGCCACCGGGTCGCCGTCGTCGGCGCCGGCCCGATCGGCCTGTTCGCCGTCCAGTGGGCGCGGCTGGCCGGAGCGAGCGAGGTGCTCTCCATCGACGTGAGCGAGCAGAAGGCCGCCATGGCGCTGGAGGCGGGCGCCACCCACACCGCCGCCACTCCGGAGCGGGCCGCCGAGCTGGCGGGCCACGGGTACGACGTGATCATCGAGTCCGCCGGGGTGCCGGCCACCGCCGACCAGGCGGTCAGGCTCGCCGCCCGGCACGGGCAGGCGGTCTTCATCGGCATCCCGCACGACCCGGTGGTCCTGCCCAAGGCCACGTTCAGCAACTTCCTGCGCCGGGAGGTCACCCTGCACGGCGCCTGGAACTCCTTCTCGGCGCCCTTCCCCGGCGACGAGTGGCGCACCGCCGCCCGCGCGATGGGCGACGGCAGCCTCCGCTGGAAGTTCATGATCACTCACGAACTGGGCCTGGACGACGTGTCCTCGACCCTGCACCAGCTCGGCGAGCGGTCCGTCTTCAGCTCCAAGGTCCTCTTCCTGCCGAACGGGACCCCGCCGAACGGAGACCGTCCGTGAGCACCCCGCGAAACGGAGGCCGTCCATGACCGCGCTCCTCGCCATCGATCTGGGGACCGAGAGCGCCCGCGTCGCCGTCTACAGCGCCGGCGGCGAAGCGCTCGGGGGCAGCCAGAGCGGCTACCCGACCTCGTTCCCGCACCCGGGCCGGGCCGAGCAGAACCCCGAGGACTGGTGGCGCGCCGTGGTCATCGCCACCCGCGCCGCGCTCGCCGAGGCGGGCTCGCCCCCGGTGGCCGGTGTCGCCGTCGCCACCACCGCCTCGACGGTCGCCGTACTCGACGGCGCCGGGCGGCCGTTGCGTCCCGCGCTGCTCTGGATGGACAGCCGGGCCAGCGCCGAGTCCGAGCTGACGGGGCGCTCCGCCCACCCGGTGCTGCGGTACGCGGGCGGCTCCGACGCGGTCGAGTGGCTGGTGCCCAAGGCCATGTGGCTCGCCCGCCACGAGCCCGGCGTCTACCGCGCGGCCCGCCACATCACCGAAGCCGTCGACTATCTCGTGTGGCGGCTGACCGGCGAGTGGACCGGCTCGCGGATGAACGCCGTGTGCAAGTGGAACTACGACCCGCGCGGCGGCGGGCTGCCCGACGACCTCTACGCCGAGTTCGGTGTGCCCGGTCTGCGGGACAAGCTCCCCGGCCGGATCGTGCCGGTAGGCGACCCGGTCGCCTCCGTGCAGGCGGCGGCCCGCGACGAACTCGGTATCACCGGCGGGGCCGTGGTCTGCGCCGGAGGCATCGACGCCCATCTCTCGCTGCTCGCCGTCGGCGGCGCGCGTCCGGGCCGGGTGTCGGTCGTCTGCGGCACCTCCACCGCGTTCGTCACCGAGATCGACGAGCCCGTCTTCCCGCCGACCGTCTGGGGCCCCTATCCGGACGCCCTCAACACCGGGCGGTGGCTGGTGGAGGGCGGTCAGGTCACCTCGGGGTCCGTGCTGACCTGGGCCGGTGAGCAGCTGCTCGGCCGGGACCGGGCCGCGTTGCCGGAGCTGATCGAGGAGGCGTCGGCGCTGCCGCCGTGCGCCCACGGGCTGATGGTCCTGGACTACTTCATGGGCAATCGCACCCCGCTGCGCGATCCGCGGCTGCGGGGCGCCGTCCTCGGGCTGACCCTGGGCAGCAGCCCCGCGGAGGTCTACCGGGCCGCCGTCGAGGGCGTCGCCTACGGCACCCGGCAGGTCCTCGAATCGTTCGTCGACGGCGGGATCGCCGTGGACGAGGTGTTCGTCTCCGGCGGCATCCGGCACAACCCGCTCTGGCTGCGGACCACCGCCGATGTGCTGGGCCGTCCGCTGCGGCTGGTCGGGGAGGACAATCTGACGCTGCGCGCGTGCGCGGTCGCCGCTGCCGCGGGCTCCGGCCAGGCCGCCTCGCTGGCCGAGGCCGCCGCCGGGTTCGCGCCGCGGGTACGGATCGTGGAGCCCGACCCCACCCACCGCGACGCCCTGGAGCGCGGATACGCGGACTACCTCGCCGCCACCGAGGCCACCCGGACGATCGCCCACCGGCTCAGCGCGCCGGACCGGCAGCCGGTCTGATCGGGCACACGGACAAGGAGGTCCGGATGACCAACTTCGAGGACGAGGCCCTGCTCTACCAGGTCGCCTCCCTGTACTACGAGCAGAACAGGACGCAGGAGCAGATCGGCGAGGAGCTGCACTTCACCCGCTGGAAGGTCGGCCGGCTGCTGGCCGACGCCCGGCAGGCCGGGATCGTACGGATCGAGGTCGTCCACCCCAAGGCGCGGATGCGCGGCCTGGAGGAACGGCTGCGCGACGTCTTCGGACTGCGCGACGCCGTCGTGGTGGCCGCGGACCGGGGTGACGACGAGGAGCGGCTGCGCGCCCGGGTCGCCGAGGCCGGAGCCGACTACCTCGCCCGGCTCCAGCCCGCACCACGGCAGTTGGGTGTCTCCTGGGGCCGTACGCTGGACCTGCTCGCCGCCCGGCTCCACCCTGGGTGGGCGACCGGCGTGCATGTCGTGCAGATCAACGGCGGGCTCAGCCGCTCCCGTACCCCCACCTCCGCGCAGGACATGGCGGGGCGGATCGCACACCTCGCGCAGGGCACGCTCAGTGTGCTGCCCGTGCCGTCCATCGTGGAGCAGGAGGCCACCCGCCGGCTCCTTGAGGAGGACAGCGCCGTCGCGGACGTCCTGGCCCAGGCCGCCTCGGCGGACACGGTGCTGTTCAGCCCCGGCGGCATAGGCGCCGACTCCGTACTGGTCGGCTCCGGTTATCTGACGGCGGAGGATCTGGCGGGGCTGGCCGGCGCCGGCGCCGTCGGCGATGTCGCGGGCCGGTTCATCGACGCGCGGGGCGCGATCGTGGACCGCGCGCTGGACGACCGCACCCTCGGCCTCCCGCTGGACCATCTGCGGCACAGCGCCGTCTCGGTGGCCGTCGTCTCCGGCACCGCCAAGCACGCGGTATGCGCCGCGGTGGTCTCCAGCGGGCTGTGCAACACCCTCGTCACCGACCATCACACCGCGTCCCATCTGCTCAACCCGCCCTCGCGCGAGGAGCGATGAGCACGCGGAGCCCGGAGACCCGGGAAGGAGGAGCCATGAGCCATCAAGGCACCGGCGGCGGAACACCGCGGCTGTCGATGCGCGGCATCGTCAAGCGTTTCCCCGGCACCCTCGCCAACGACGGCGCCGAACTGATCGTGCGCGCCGGAGAGACCCACTGTCTGCTCGGGGAGAACGGCGCGGGCAAGAGCACCCTGATGAAGATTCTCGCCGGCTCCTACCGGCCGGACGGGGGCGAGATCCTGCTCGACGGCGAACCGGTCGAACTGACCAGCCCTCAGGCGGGGATGGCCGCGGGTATCGCCGTGATCTACCAGGAGCTGGACCTCATACCCGATATGACGGTCGCCCAGAACCTGCTGCTCGGCCACGCGCCCGCCTACGGCCCCTTCGTACGCCGCAAGGAACGCGCCGAGCTGGCCCGTACCGCCGTGGCCAGGGTCGGCGGCGACTTCTCCGTACACACCCTCGTCCGCGATCTGCCCATCGCCGCACAGCAGTTGACCGCCATAGCCAAGGCGCTCACCGCCGAGGCACGGGTCATTGTGATGGACGAGCCGTCGGCCACCCTCGGTGAGAGCGACCTGCGCAAGGTGTTCGAGGTGATCCGCTCGCTCACCGCGCAGGGCCGTTCCGTCATCTACATCTCGCACCGGCTGGACGAGGTGATGGAGATCGGTGACCGGGCCACGGTGATGCGCGACGGCCGGTCGGTCGCCGTACGGGATCTGGCCACCACCACGGCCGACGAACTGGTCACCGACATGATCGGTACGGCCGGGAAGCTGACCGGAACCAACGAACGGCCCCGGCCGCAGGGGCCGCCGCTGCTGGCGATCGGGTCCGTGCGCAGCCCCGGGCTGATCGACGTCGCCGGGATCGAGGTGCGGGCCGGGGAGATCGTGGGTCTCGCCGGGCTCGGCGGCGCCGGCCGCACCACCCTCCTCAAGGCGCTGTTCGGGGACACCGGGGCAAGCGTCTCGGTCACCCTGGACGGCGAGGCCGTACGGCTGCGCAGCCCGGCCGCCGCCGTACGGGCCGGACTGGCCCTCGTACCGGAGAGCCGTAAGGAACAGGGGCTGATGCCGGGGCTTTCGGTCGGCCGCAACGCCGCTGTCACCGCGCTCGGCCGGCCGCCCTGGCTGGCCCCCCGCAAGCTCGGCCGCCGGTTGTCCGCACCGGTCCTCACCGACCTCGGGGTCCGGTTCTCCTCGGCGGACCAGCCCGTCGGCAAGCTGTCCGGCGGCAACCAGCAGAAGGTCGTCCTGGCCAAGTGGATCACCAAGGGCTCCATCCGGGTCCTGCTGCTCGACGAACCGACGCGCGGGCTCGACGTGGGGGCGAAGGCCGATCTCTACCGCCAGGTGCGCCACCTCGCCGACCAGGGCGTGGCCGTCCTCCTCGCCAGCAGTGAACTGGGCGAGCTGACCGCCAACGCCGACCGGATCTGGGTGCTGCACGAGGGCCGCAACGTGGCCTGCTTCGACCCCCGTACCACCGACGAGACCACCATCGCGCACACCGTCATCACCGGAGCGAAGCCGGCCGACGCGAAGCCGGCCGACGCGACATCCACCGATGTGACATCCACCGGAACGAAACCGGCCGGCGCCACACCTACCGGAGCGACACCTCCTGGAGCACCCTCATGAGCACACCCACCACGGCGGCCGGGCCGACACCGGCCACCGACGACCGGAGCCCGGGGGCCACCCGCCGGCGCGGCGCCGACCTCGTCGTCAAATTCAACCTGGTGCTGGTCTTCCTGGCACTGTGCGTCGTCGCGACGCTGCTGGCACCGGAGTTCCTGACCACCCGCAACATGTCCAACCTGCTCCAGCAGTCGGCGCTGACCGGGATCGTCGCCGTCGGTATGACCCTGGTCATCCTCACCGCCGGGATCGACCTGTCGGTGGGAAGTGTGGCCGCCTTCGGCGGGATGACCGTCGCGCTGCTCATCGACAAGGACATCAACTTCCTGCTGGCGATCGGCGTCAGCCTCGCCGCCGGCGCGCTGTTCGGCGCCGTCATGGGCGGGCTGTCCGCCTATCTGTCGCTGCCCGCGTTCATGACGACGCTCGCCGGACTGACCGCCATCCGCGGTCTGACCTATCTGCTGACCGACGGCGAGCCCGCCGGCGGCGACCTGCCGCACACCTTCCAGCTGCTGGGCGGCGGATTCATCGGATACGTACCGATCGTGGGCCTGATCTTCGTGGCCGTCGCCGTCGCCGCCGGGCTGCTCCTGCGCGGCACCACCTTCGGCGAGTACATCTACGCCGTCGGCAGCAACAAGGAGGCCGCCCGGCTCTCCGGTCTGCCGGTACGCGGTGTGATCACGGCGGTGTTCGCCATCTCCGGGGCGCTCTCCGCGCTGGCCGGGGTGCTGCTCACCTCACGGCTCACCATCGGCCAGCCCACCGCGTTCAGCGGCCTGGAACTCGACGCCATCGCCGCCGTCGTACTCGGGGGCACCAACCTCTTCGGCGGGCGCGGCGGGGTGATGGGCACGTTCGTCGCCGTCCTGCTGCTGTCGGTCCTGCGCAACCTGTGCAATCTGATGGGCCTCGGATCGTTCTTCCAGATGGTCGTCACCGGACTGATCCTCGTCATCGCGCTCATCCTCAACATGCTCATCGAGAAGCGGGGTTCCCGTGCCTGACACCGACACCGCCGCGCTCCCGGCCCCGGCCCAGATCGCCACCGGCAACGCCGCGCTGCGCGCCTTCCTGAACGGTCTGCCCGGCGTCGACGAGGCCGGGGTGCACGCCCGGGTGGCCGACCTGGCGACCCGCTCGGTCAAGACCACCGCCAAGGCCCACGCCATCGACCTCGCCATCCGAATGGTCGACCTGACCACACTGGAGGGCGCCGACACCCCCGGCAAGGTACAGGCCCTGGCCGCGAAGGCCCTGCTGCCCGACCCCGCCGACCGGAGTGTGCCGCCGGTGGCCGCCGTCTGCGTCTACCCCGACCTCGTGCCCGTCGCCGTGCACGCCCTGCGGTCCGCCTCCGTCGGCGTCGCGTCGGTGGCGACCTCCTTCCCGGCGGGCCGTGCCCCGCTGGAGGCCCGGCTCCTCGACACGCGGGCCGCGGTCGCTGCCGGGGCCACCGAGATCGACATGGTGATCGACCGGGGCGCGTTCCTGGCCGGCGACTTCCGCAAGGTGTACGAGGAGATCGTCGCCGTCAAGGAGGTCTGCGCCCGCCCGGACGGCGAGCCGGCCCATCTGAAGGTGATCCTCGAAACCGGCGAACTGGCAGGCTACGACGATGTGCGCCGCGCCTCCTGGCTCGCCATGCACGCCGGAGCCGACTTCATCAAGACCTCCACCGGCAAGATCGCCCCGGCCGCCACGCCCGCCGTCACCCTGGTCATGCTCCAGGCCGTACGGGATTTCCGCGCCGCGACCGGGCGGCAGGTCGGCGTCAAGCCGGCCGGGGGCATCCGTACCACCAAGGACGCCCTGCGCAACCTCGTGCTGGTCAACGAGATTGCCGGGCCGGACTGGCTCGACCCGCGCTGGTTCCGTATCGGCGCCTCCAGCCTCCTCAACGACCTGCTGATGCAGCGGGCGAAGCTGACGACCGGCACCTATCCCGGTCCCGACTACTACTCCGCGGACTGAAAGGGACCAGGCACCCATGTCACAGACCACAGGCCCCGCCCCCGGCGGCCTCGTCTACGCGCCCGCGCCCGAGTCACGGGCGGCGGTCCGGCTGAAATCCGCGTACGGGCTCTTCATCGACGGCGAGTTCACCGAACCCGGCGAACAGACCCTGACCACCGTCAACCCCGCCGACGAACAGGCGCTCGCCGAGGTGACCACGGCCACCGAGGCGGACCTGGACCGCGCGGTCGCGGCAGCCCGGCGCGCCTTCGACGGAGTGTGGTCACGCACCACCCCCTCGGAACGGGGCAAATACCTCTACCGGATCAGCCGGATCATCCAGGACCGTGCGCGCGAACTGGCCGTCCTGGAATCCCTCGACAACGGCAAGCCCATCAAGGAGACCCGGGACGTCGACATCCCGCTGGCCGCCGCCCACTTCTTCTACTACGCGGGCTGGGCCGACAAACTGCCCTTCGCCCTGCCCGGTGCCCCCGCTCCCCGGCCGCTCGGCGTGGCCGCGCAGGTCATCCCGTGGAACTTCCCGCTGCTCATGCTGGCCTGGAAGATAGCCCCGGCCCTGGCCGCCGGGAACACGGTGGTCCTCAAGCCCGCCGAGACCACCCCGCTCACCGCCCTGGTCTTCGCGGAGATCTGCCGGGAGGCTGAACTGCCGCCGGGCGTCGTCAACATCGTCACCGGAGCGGGCGACACCGGACGCGCCCTGGTCGCCCACCCGGGAGTGGACAAGGTGGCCTTCACCGGCTCCACCGGCGTCGGCCGGGAAATCGCCCGTACCGTCGCGGGCACCACCAAGCGCGTCACCCTCGAACTGGGCGGCAAGGGCGCCAACATCGTCTACGCGGACGCCGCACTCGACCAGGCGGTGGAGGGCATCGTCACCGGGATCTTCTTCAACCAGGGGCACGTGTGCTGCGCCGGCTCGCGACTCCTCGTCCAGGAGTCCGTCGCCGAGGAGGTCGTCGAGCGTCTCAAGGAGCGGGTGTCCCGGCTGCGGCTCGGCGATCCGCTGGACAAGAACACCGACATCGGCGCCATCAACTCCGCCGCCCAACTGGCCCGGATCCAGGACCTCGCACGGGCGGGGCGCGACGAGGGCGGCGAGGAATGGTCACCGGCCTGCGAACTGCCGCCACGCGGCTACTGGTTCGCGCCAACCGTCTTCACCGGCGTCACCCAGGCACACCGGATCGCACGCGAGGAGATCTTCGGCCCGGTGCTCTCCGTACTGACGTTCCGCACGCCCGAGGAGGCCGTCGCGAAGGCGAACAACACCCCGTACGGGCTGTCCGCCGGTATCTGGACGGAGAAGGGCAGCCGCATGCTGTGGACCGCGAACCGGCTGCGCGCCGGGGTGATCTGGTCCAACACCTTCAACAAATTCGATCCCGCCAGCCCCTTCGGCGGCTACCGCGAGTCCGGTTACGGGCGCGAAGGCGGACGGCACGGACTGGAGGCTTACCTCAATGGCTGAACCGGCCACCACCCCCGACCGGGCGCCCGCGCGCCCTCCCGTACCCGCACGGCTGCCGGTCCTCAAGACGTACAAGCTCTACGTGGGAGGCGCCTTCCCGCGTTCCGAGTCGGGCAGGAGCATCCCCGTGACCTCAGCCGACGGCGCCCACCTGGCCCACGCCGCGCTCGCCTCCCGCAAGGACGCCAGGGACGCAGTGGTCGCGGCCCGCGCGGCGTTCGGTCCGTGGGCCGCCCGTACCGCCTACAACCGGGGCCAGATCCTTTACCGGATCGCCGAGATGATGGAAGGCCGCCGCGACCACTTCGTCCGGGCGACCACCGACGCACGGGGCGTCGCGCGGTCACGGGCGGAGGACCTCGTCTCGGCCGCCATCGACCGCTGGATCTACTACGCGGGCTGGACCGACAAGATCCCCCAGGTCCTGGGCACGGGGAACCCGGTCTCGGGCCCGTACGACAACACCTCGGCCCCCGAACCCACCGGCGTCGTCGCCGTCCTCGCCCCCCAGGACGCGCCGCTGCTCGGCCTGGTCGCGGTCCTCGCCCCGGTGATCGCCGCCGGCAACACCGCGGTGGTGGTGGCGAGCGAACGCGCCCCGCTGCCGGCCGTCGTCCTCGCCGAGGCACTGGCCACCTCCGACCTTCCCGGCGGAGTCGTCAACATCCTCACCGGCCGCACGGCGGACCTGGCCCCCACACTCGCCGCACACGCCGACGTCAACGCGATCGACCTGGCCGGTGCGGGCGACCTCGCGACAGAACTGGAGACGGCGGCGGCGGCCACCCTGACCCGCGTACTGCGCCCGGCCCCCCGCCCGGACTGGGAGACGCTGCCGGGCCTCGCCCGGATCACCCCGTTCCTGGAGACGAAAACGGTCTGGCAGGCATCCGGCCGCTAGTGCTCTGACCGCATAGGTTCACCGGGTTCCTGCCCGCGCTGAGGCTGGGGCCGATGGGATGGGGGCTGACATCCCAGCCAGCGTGTGGAGGTGTGGTGGCAGAGCCGGTCAGGGTCCGCAGACCGACTGATCAGGAGGGGCAGCGGCTGCAGCAGATCGTGCATCGGGGCAGCACCAGCCCGGTGCGCTACCGGCGGGCGATGATGCTGCTGGCCTCAGCCGGCGGGAACGGCGTCCCGGTGATCGCCCAGCTGGTGGCCGCCGACGAGGACACGGTCCGCGACGTCATTCACCGCTTCAACGAGATCGGCCTGGCCTGCCTGGACCCTCAGTGAGCGGGATGCCGTCCCCGCCAACTCAGTCTGGACGACGAGAACTTCGTCGTCCAGACGGCTACCACCCGCCCGACCGAGCTCGCCCAACCCTTCACCCGCTGGTCCATCCGCAAGCTCGCCGCCTACCTCCGCAAGGTCCACGACCGGGTGATCCGCACCGGCCGCGAGGCCCTGCGCTGCCTACTCGCCCGACGCGGCGTCACCTTCCAGCGGACCAAGACCTGGAAGGAGCCCACCGACCCCGACCGCGACGCCAAACTGGACCGGATCGAGCACGTCCTGGACCGCTTCCCTGACCGCGTTTTCGCGTTCGACGAGTTCGGGCCGCTCGGCATACGCCCGACCGGCGGATCCTGCTGGGCCAAGCAGGGCCGGCCGGACCGGGTCCCGGCGACCTACCACCGCACCCACGGCGTGACCTACCTCCACGGCTGCTACTCCATCGGCGACGACACCCTCTGGGGCGTCAACCGCCGCCGCAAGGGCACCGCCAACAGCCTGGCCGCGCTCAAGTCGATCCGCGCCGCCCGCCCCGACGGCGCCCCGATCTACGTGATCATGGACAACCTCTCCACCCACAAGGGCGCCAAGATCCGCCAATGGGCCCGGAAGAACAAGGTGGAGCTGTGCTTCACCCCGACCAACGCCCCATGGGCCAACCCCATCGAGGCGCACTTCGGACCGTTGCGGCAGTTCACCCTCGCCAACTCCAACCACCCCAACCACACCGTCCAGACCCGTGAACTGCACCGATACCTCCGTTGGCGCAACGCCAACGCCCGCCACCCCGACGTCCTGGCCGCCCAACGCCGTGAACGCGCACGCATCCGCAGCGAGAAGGACCTCCGCTGGGGCGGACGCCCCCTCGCGAGCGCGACAGCCTGACCGTGGACGGATGAACCCTCCTGGCCGCAGTCATAGCATCGCCGGATGCGCTACATCGACAACCGAGACGTCAACGAGGCGGTGACCGAGATGGTGCGGGTACTCGGCCCGCACGACGCGGAGGACTGGTCGGTACCGGCAGGTTCGCTGGACTGGAGTTGCTGGACGACGGCCGCCCACACCGCCCATGACCTGCTGGCCTACGCCGGGCAGATCGCCGCACGCCCTACGGACGCCTACCTGCCCTTCGACCTCGCCGTCCGCTCGGACAGCTCCCCACGCGAGGTGCTCCAGGTGGTCACCGCCTGCGCGGGGCTGCTCGGCAGTGCACTGGCCACGGCCGGCCGGGAGGCGCGGGCCTGGCACTGGGGTCCTTGCGACGCGCCAGGCTTCGCGGCGATGGGTGTCGCCGAGGTGCTCCTGCACACCCACGACATCGCCCAGGGGCTCGGTGTTATCCAGGGTTGTCAAGCTTCAGTGCAGACAGGCTGGTTGTGTGTAGTTCAGGGACGTTAGGCACGTGTGCTGTATGGGTGTCGATGTTGGAGGGCACCCCTGAGCGTGTGGGGATCGCAAGCGTGGGCCTGGGTGACGCGCCGCCACAGCCGCTCGTGAGGGCGACGATCTCTGTCAAGCGGCGTTGATGACTTCCCCGGCCTTCGACGCACAGACCCGGCGCCGTGAAGCGGTTGTTCTGTAGACGCATGAACACGACCGGCGCCGCAGCTGGAAATAACCGGTGGGTATGCCCCTCACCGTTGGTTAGTCTCGCGCCGATGGAGATTCGAACGTTTGAGGAGTCTGATTGGCCGCAGATCTGGCCGATCATCGAGCAGATCATCCGCAAAGGGGACACCTTCTGCTACGACCCGCTACAAACCGAGGTGCAGGCGCGCGACGGGTGGGTGGTACCGCCGCCAGGGCACGTCGTAGTGGCCGTGGAGGGGCAGCGCATAATCGGCACCTCCAACATGTACCCCAACCGGCCAGGCCCGGGTTCGCACATCGCCAGCGGAAACTTCATGGTCGCGCCAGAAGCACGCGGTCGAGGTGTCGGCCAAGCGTTGGGCGAGTATCTGCTGGACTGGGCACGGAGTCGCGGGTTCGCTGGCGTGCAGTTCAACGCTGTCGCGGCCTCTAACGCACCGGCAGTCAGGCTGTATGAGCGTCTCGGGTTCGCCATGATCGGCACCGTTCCCGGCGCGTTCTGGCATCCAGTGCTGGGTCCGGTCGGCCTGCATGTCATGTACCACAATTTGGACTCGTGACTGCCCAACGTGCCTCTATTGGAGCTGACTGTTCACGTTGTCCTCGAACAGCTGCCGGGCACGGCGCAACAGTGCTTCCCGCACATCGTCCGGCGACAGGACCCGGAGCGGTGTACCCAGGCTGAGGAGGTACTTGGCGAGCCCGTCCGCGTCGGGGCCGCCGATGTCGACAATCGTGGCGTCGGGGCCTTCCGGGCGGTGGGTGCCGACCGTCGCCGGGATCAGCCTCAGGGCCTGGTTCATGGGCAGCGGGAGGCGGATCGTCACGTAGAGGGGGTAGGCGCCGCTCGCGATGGAGCGGGAGACCAGCAGTGCTGGGTCTGGCGAGTCGACGAGTTCCACTGGATGCCCGGTCGGCCGTATCTGCCCGACTCTGTCGGCCCGGAACGTCCTCCACTCGCCCCGCGTCACGTCCCGGGCGACGAAGTACCAGCGGCGTCCCGTGTGTACGAGGCGGTATGGATCGACGTCCCGGACCGTCGCCTTGCCTTCCCGGTCGCGGTAGGACAGGCGGGTGCGCTCGCCCCGGCGGCACGCGGTGGCCAGTTCCAGCAGCATGCCGGGCGCGATCTGCGGCTCGTCGGGCCGGGAGGTGTGCACGAATGCCGCATCCATCTCGCCCAGCCGGTCCGCGATCCGCGGCGGCAGGACCTGCCGCAGTTTCAGCAGCGCCGACAGCGCGGCCTGGTCGCTGCCGAGGACGCCGCTGAGCGCGGCCTCCCGCAGCCCGACAGCCACGGCGAGTGCCTCTTCGTCGTCGAGGATGAGTGGCGGTATCCGGGTGCCGCCCCCGAGGCGGTAGCCGCCCCACGGCCCGGGGTCGGATTCGATTCCGTAGCCGAGTTCCCGGAGCCTGGCGACGTCCCGCCGCACCGTGCGCTCGGTGACTGCCATCCGCTCGGCAAGCTCGCCGCAGGTCCACGACGGCCGTGCGGACAGCAGTGAGACCAGTCGCAGCAGGCGGGCGGATGTGCTGATCACATCGTGAAGTGTCCCGCATGACCAGGACCGAATCTGTCCTGGTCCCGTCATAGCGTCTGTCCCATGAGCACTGGAAACACATCCGCGCCCGCGATCCGCTATGCGGCCGTCACGTTCGACTGCCCGGACCCCGCCGAACTGGCCCGCTTCTATGGCGACGCCCTTGGCCTGCCCGTCGTCTACTCCACCGACGACTTCGTCCTGCTCGGCCAGGAGGGCTCGGCCGGACTGGGGTTCAACCGGCTGGCCGACTACCAGCGTCCCACCTGGCCGGACCCCTCTCAGGAGAAGCAGGCCCACATCGATCTGGGCGTCGACGACCTGGACTCCGCGCAGGCTCACCTGCTGGCCCTGGGCGCTGTCGAGCCCCCGGCCCAGCCCCAGCCCGATCGGTGGAGGGTCCTGCTGGACCCCGCCGGCCACCCGTTCTGCATCTCCACCCTGGTCTGAACATGATCGGCCGATTGATGACCATGACAGCGCACCCGGGCAGGGGTGGCGAACTCGCCGCCGTCCTGCTGAGGGTCGCGGAGAGGCTTCGCGGCTTCCCGGGCTGCGAGATCTACCTGATCAGCCAGGACAGAGCAGACCCGGACACGGTGCACGTCACCGAGGTCTGGCAGGACGACGCCAGCGCGCAGGCCGCCCTCGCTGCTCCGCCACCCGCTGACGGTCCGGCCCCCGCCGACGTCCTTGCCCTGCTGTCGGCCGCACCGCACCGCACGGATCTCACCGTTCTGGGCGGGGTGGGCCTCCCTGCCGACGGCCGGCTCTGACGAACGGGCCTGCGCAGGAGTCCCGACCGGAGGACCTCGCCGTCCGGTATCGCGGCTGTCACTCGCCGGGGCGGTTCTGGTCGCGCATCATGTTCCGCAGGGCCTGCCGGGCGGAGATCAGGTCGTCCTGGGCCTCGGTGAGCGCGGGCTGCAGGCCGTCCCGGTCGGCTTCGGCGCGAGTCAGCTTGTCGGCGAGTGCCTGGTTGGTCGCGGTGAGTTCGTTGATGCGGGCGACGAGTTCAGCGTGTCCTGCTTGCCCGACTTGCTGTCCGAGGCCGCGCTGGACTGCGGCCTTGAGCCGGTCCCGCTCCTCCCGCAGGGCCCGGAGCTCGGCGCGAGCCAGTTCCAGGTCGGTCGCCATGCTCGCCGGACTGGCGACGGCACCGGTCTTGCGCTGCCGAACTTTTCCTGCGGTCTGGGCCTTGCGCGCGGCCTCGATGTGCTCGCGCACGCCTTCGGCGTAGACGAGCCAGTTCGACACCCGGGCGGCCTTGGCGACGCCGAGGAACGTGATCGGCTCGCCCTTGGCCTTCATGTCATCGACGACCGCGAGGACTTTCGCCCGTTTGGCCAGGCTGTCCTTCTTCCTGGCTTCGCGGAGCACGTCGGCGGGGGTGCGCTTGGTGGTCACGCCCCGGCCTCGTCGGCAGGGCGGACGACGGGCATGGGCAGGGCGACCGGTCCGGAGGCAGCGGAGCCGGCGCGCAGGCGCCGCAAGATCTTGCTGGCCTCCTCGACCTCGTGGCGTTCCTCGTCGGGCATGGACTCCATCTTCGCCTTCATCCTCTTGACCACGTTCAGGTAGTCCGCGAACTCGCCTTCCATGCCCTTGATCGTGTAGTCGGCCGCGCCCATCGCGCGGGCCAGTTCCAGGTTGGCCTTCAGGCTGCGGACCTGGTCCTCGATGGCGGGCAGGTGTGAGGGGTCGGGGCGGTAGGAGCCGCACCCGGAGCGCTGGAAGCGGATCGGGCAGGCATTGCCTCCGGCCTTCACGTTGGACGGCTCGACGCAGTTGCCCCAGGGCACGGCGACCGACCGCACCTCGTATGCTGTGGCCGAGCCCATGGGCGCGGAGTTGCCCTGCCGGTCGATCGCGAGGACCCGCAGGGTGTCCACCGCCTCGCGCTTCATCTTCTTCGACACCTGGTAGTACACGGCTGTGGTGTTCGCCGATCGGTGGTCCATGAGCGCTTGCAGGACGTGCTGTCGGCGTACTCGCGTATGTGCAGAGGTGAGTACGCCGACAACACGGCACACGTGGCGAGACTGCGATGCGCGGCGACGCGACGGAACGTCCGTGTGTAGGTCGCCTCGAACTTCTCCTCGGTCAGGCCGCTCTCACGGTAGGCGTCGCGGCAGGGCTTGCAGTAGCCCGGATTCAAGATGGTCGCCCCGCAGGTGGCGATCCGGCAGACCGCGACGCTTGTCCGCGGATTGTGCGGATCACCGACGAACAGCAGCACGTCCGCGTTCCATTCGCCGGGACGCCAGCCGGGATCGAGCTCCCCACGGAGCCACTCGGACCACGCGGCAACGACCAGGTCGCCGTCGGGACGGCGGTCCAGCAGCCGAGGCTGGGCCGGAACGACTGCGACGGTCACGGGCGAGCCTTCCCGAGGGTCGCGACGTGGTTCACGGCGTCGCGTTTCTACTGATCGCCGGCGTGCGTGTACTGGTCCATGGACTGCCGCGACACATGCCCGGCCATATCCATGATCAGGTAGTCGGGCTTGCCCTCACGGCGCCAGCGGGTGATGGCGGAGTGGCGGAGCATGTGGGGGCGGGCGGTGAACCCGGCCTTCTTCGCCAGGCGCTGGAACAGCTCATATGTGCTGGGGTACTTCATCGCCGACCGGGATCCAGCGGAGTTTGCGGGTCTTGGCCAGGGCCCCGTTGGCGTTTTGCCTGCGCCGGACACAGCCGGGCAGCGGCCGCAGCGGATTCAAGCGCATGTACTCGCGCTTCGTGGCCCTGCGGATCCGGCCCGCCGGACGCGAGATCCGCAAGACCACGGCCACCGCCGAGCTTCCGGTCCGTCGGCTGCCGGCCGAATGGCCCGCCGACCAGGACGAGCCCGTGCAGTTCTGGCTCTCCAACCTGCCCGAAACCACCCCGCTGCCCGTCCTCGTGCGCACCGCGAAGCTCCGCCGGCGCATCGAGAACGACTACCGCGAGATGAAACAGGCCCTCGGCCTGGCCCACTTCGAAGGCCGAACCTGGCCAGGCCGGCACCACCACGTCACCCTCGTCTCGGTCGCCCACGCCTGTGCGCCGGGGTCGGTGTCCTTCGGTGCGGTGCCGAGCCGGGCGGCGGGTACGGCTCGCAGTTCGGCTGGACGCACTACTGGAGCAGGTGGAGGTGTCCCGGCGGACCTTCTTCCGCAACTTCCGCTCCAAGGAGGACGTGGCACTCACCGCCGTCACCCACCTCCGGGACGTCTACCTGGAAGTCCTGGACGGCATCAAGAAGTCCGGGCCACTGGCCGACGTCTTCCTCGACGGACACAACCGTCTCGAACTGCGGCTCCTCATCGAGTTCTTCATGGCAGCCTGGCACTGCACCCTGGACGAATTGCTGCCCAACCGGGCGAACTGCCCACACTCCTGCACCGGACCTGCTCGTCCAGTGCAACCGATGGCCCGTCCGTCCGCCCAGTACGTCGTCTCCGGCTCCTGATCAGGATCCGGCCACGCGATCACTTTGCGTCAATCACCGGTAACCAGGGGGTGCGGGCGGGTGGTTGCGCGATACACAAGGGGGCTGAGAGGTCCGTCCTGCGCAGTCACACCAGGACGGCCGAGGCCTGACAGGGGGCGGCCGGTGCTGACGATCGACGTGGCCATTCTGCTCGCGGTCATCGTGGTTCTGCGGCTGCGACGGCGGACCGAGGCGAGAAGCCGGCTGGACGAGAAGTTCACCGTCGTCATCGTGCTGGCCCTGGGCGTGCTGCTCGCCCCCACTCCGGCGGGCCAGGGGATCTTGAACATCTTGGGACAGCTTGTGAGCGGTGTCGCCCAGGCCGACCGATGAGCCCACACACAGGTATGGGCCTGTCGGTGCCCGCTGCGGAGCACGGGCCCGGGGAGCGGAGGAATGATGGCAGCACGTCGACGGCGTCGACGCTTGAAGAAGCGGACGCGCAGGCAACTGCGGGGCTGGGGCGCGGTGGCGGCGGTGGCCACCGCGGTGTGGGTGGCCGGGCACTGGGCGGTGGTGTGGCCCGTCCTGGTGGCCGTGCTCGCTGCGGCCGTGGTGGGCGGGGCCGGATGGGCGCTGTTGCGTGCGCACCGTCTCGCGGTCGGCAAGGACCGCGCGTGGCGAGCGCGGGAGGAGGCACGGGCACGGGAGTTGTCGATGTCCGAGGTCGACGCCTTGTCGTGGCAGGAGTTCGAGACGTACGTCGCCGATCTGTGCCGCCGTGACGGCTGCACGAAGGTCGTCGTCAGCGGCAAGAGCGGCGACCTGGGCGCGGACGTCGTCGGTTACCTGGCAGACGGCCGCAAGCTTGTCGTCCAATGCAAAAAGTATGCGCCGCACCGCAGCGTCCCCTCGCAGGACATGCAGAAGTTCGTCGGCACCGCCCGCCTCGAACACGGAGCGGACATCGCGTTGTTCGTCACCACCTGCCGCACGTTCACCAAGGCAGCACTGGGCCTGGCGCTACGCCAGGACATCGTGGCCCTGCACCGCGACCTGCTGGGCTCCTGGGTCAAAGGCGCTCATCTGGAAACCTTGATCCCGCTGAACGGCAGTGGCGGCGGCACCGGACGGCGTCCCTCTGCCTGACGGGGCCATCTGCTACGGGGCCGCTCAACCGCGTGCGAGCCGGCCGGCGGCGCGGCCGGCGCGTGCGAGCCGGCCGGCGGCGCGGCCGGCGCGTGCGAGCCGGCCGGCGGCGCGGCCGGGCTTGAGTGGGGTGTCAGTCACTGTTCGTGCCCGCCGGGAGCTGTTCCCGACGGGCTGTCGTCGCTGGACTGACGGCTATGACTCGGCTACGACTGGGCTACGACGATGTAGAACGTCACCGCCGCGAGGAAGGGCCCGGTGGAGAGGTGGTCCAGCCAGCGTCCTGCCGCTTCCTCGGTGAGGTATCCGGCGGCCACAGCACGCCGGGTCGTCCGCTCCAGTCCGAGGATCTTGTCTGCTGCCTCGGCGTCTCGGAATACGGGGGTGATCGGGATGACCGAGGGCACCGTGAATCCGGCCGCTGTTGCCAGTCGGGGGAGCTGCCTGCCGATGCGAGAGTTGCGGACGGCCTTGTCCGTGACGTACTGGGTGTAGGCGCGCGAAAGGACGCTGTCCGGATGGTCGACAGTCAAGGTGTCCCAGTCCGGCTCCCCCATGACGAGCCGCCCGCCGGGTCGTAGCACGCGGTGAATTTCCCGGAGCGATTGGGCAGGGTCGGCGACGTGTTGTAGTACCCGGTCGGTGCGGGCACGATCGGCGGTGTGGTCGGGCAGGGGCAGGTCGTGGAGGTCACCGAGTCGCACGCTGGCAGCGTGCCGGCCGGCGGTGCGATCCCTGGCGGCATCGACCGTGGCCTGGTCGTGGTCGACACCGATCACCGTGCCTGTCTCGGTGACGGCTTGGGCGAGCGAGGCGAGATCAGTGCCGGGACCGCAGCCCAGGTCGAGCGCCGTTTGGCCCGGACGGATGTCGAGTTCGTCGAGCATGCGCCCCTTGTAGGAGCGGCCGAGGTCGGTCGCGGCGACCCGATCGAGGTAGGCGATCGGGTCGGGGGTGTCGGTCTCGAACGCTGTTGAGGTCATGGGAAGCAGTCAATCAACTCCGGAGGGCAGGCGTCCTCGGCACCGGCCCCAGGTGGCACCAGGCCCTTCGGCCGCCGGCCCGACCCGCACGAAGAGCAGGGCTGAGAACTCACGCGGATAGGTGTGATGGAGCACCCCAGGAGCAGGACAGGCTCAAGGCTTAACGATCACGAGTTGCGACGCTCTGTGATCACCGGGAGACCTGTGTCTGCGATCCGGCCCTTCCGCTCCCAGAGGATGAGCGACTTCCACTTGCCGGCGACTACGTCCATCGCCGCGTCGATGCCACAGAAATAGGGACCCGCCGCGCTGAAGTCGTCATCCCCCAAGAGGTACTTACTCACGGGTGGGTACCCGACTAATTTGTCCGTACTGGTCAACACCACTGGCTGCGGAGAGGATCGAGCCGAAGGACAACACGAGGGGGAGCGCCAAAAATGACAACTGACAACAGCGTCCAGGTGAGTGTTCTCGGGCTGGGGGCGATGGGAAGCGCTCTCGCGGGCGCGCTGGTGAGGGCCGGATACGCGACCACATGCTGGAACCGCTCACCGGGGAAGGCGGACGACCTCGTTGCGCAGGGCGCCAAGGCCGCCGACACGGCCGGAGACGCGGTCCGGGCCAGCCGATTGGTGATCGTATGCCTGCTGGACCACGCGTCGGTCCATGAGGTGCTCGTTCCGCTCTCCGATGAGCTGGCCGGACGAACCCTGGTCAACGTGACCACGGCGTCACCTGTTCAGTCACGAGAGTTGGCCGACTGGGCCGCCCAAGCCGGGGTCGCGTATCTGGACGGCGGCATCATGGCCGTGCCGCACATGATCGGCCGGCCTGGGGCATCGATCCTCTACAGCGGATCGGCCGATGTCTTCAACCAGTACAGGCCGCTGCTCGACCTATGGGGAACCAGTACCTACTTCGGTGAGGACGCCGGGCTTGCGTCCCTGTACGATCTCGCCCTACTCGCGGGCATGTACGTCATGTTCGCCGGATTCATGCACGGCGCCGCCATGGTTGCGCCAGCCGGAGTGACGGCGGGCGAGTTCGCTGCCAAGGCCACGCCTTGGCTGACCGCCATGACCGGCGCCTTCCAAGGATTCGCCGCAGTCATCGACGGCGGGGACTACACCGTCGAAGGGCAGCAGAGCCTCCAGTTCTCCAACCTCGGTGACCTCCTGGCCGCCAGTTCCGACCAGGGCATCAGCACCGAGGTGGTCACCATGGTCCAGCGGCTCGTCCAACGCCAGATTGATGCAGGCCATGGGGAGGAAGGCTTCGCCCGAATCATCGAGAGCATCAAGCAACCGGGCTGAGAACTCGCGCGGAAGGGCGTGGGTCGTGGTCGCCTGGTGGGCCGGTCGTCCCGGCGGTGAGTGGTCCAGGCGCGGCGGATGAGGCCGCGTAGGGTGATGACGGCAGCGGCAAGGTCGAGGAAGGCGTCGATGACGCTGGTGCGGCTTTCATAGCAACGTGCAAGGCGGTGGAAGGCGTTCTGCCAGGCGTGCGTGCCGCTCTATGTGCCAGCGCTGGGCGGCCTGGACGAGGGCCCTCTCGCCTCTGTGTGCGATCTGACCGCGTAGCCCGCGTTCGCTGAGGGCGGTGCGGGTCCTGGCCGAGTCGTAGCCGGCATCCAGGTGCACGGTGATGTCGTCGGGCAGTGGACCGAGGCCGTCCAGCAGGTCGAGGGTTGGGGCGAGCAGCGGAGAGTCGTGGCAGTCTGCCCCGGCCGGGACACGGCCCGGCGCGATTCCGTACCCGTCCGTCATAGCTGAGCGTTTGAGACCCTGATCGCCCCGGTCGACCGGCGAGCGTCCAGCGGCTTCTCCGCCTCCGGGCGCCTTGGTGATCACCCGTCGACGGCGATCTGGTCCAGGACGAGGCCGATGATGCGGTCGTACGCCTCCAGGGCAATGCGCCGGCACACGTGTTCCTGCCCGAGCGCTGGGCACGCGGCGACCCCGAAGCCACCAGTTCTCGCCGCCGTGCACCGTACCCGTCCCCTGAGCGGGTCGGCGCCGCCAACGGCTTCTCGCTCGATACCGGAATTCGTCGGTGGGTAACGCCGCGGGGGCACGGGCAGCCAGGTGTTCGACGAAACGGCCGAGCGGGCTGTCGGCTCGCCCGGCCAGTCCTGCCGGCACGCGGTCCGCGACTCGCTGCGCAGTTCCAGATCGCTTTCCCGAAGGGAATCCGGTTGCCGGGTGATCAGCCGGACATCTACCCTCAAGCGTCATCGACGTGTAGCTCAGCAGCAGAGCACCGGGCTCTGGACCCGGAGGGCGCAGGGGCGGAACCTGCCACGTCGGCTTATGAACGACAACGCTGAACAGCAGCCTCTCACCGCGGCCCTGTCGTATCCGCAGGACCAGCTGGCCAAGGCCTTTGTGACCGCGCTGACCCACGAGGACGCCGACACCCGGCGCCGGGCCGAGGTGCGCGGGCAGCGCTGGCGAGAAGTCCTGGAGGCAATGGCCGCAGGCCGGCTGTCGGTCGGTTCGCGTACACCCGTGGACGGGCTTCCGCCCTGGGTGACCCCTGAGGTGGTGCGGGGCGGCTTCGCCACCGGGACTGCGAGTGCGGGCGGCCCGCTCCATGCCTACGAGACCGAGGCCGCGCAGAGCTTCGGGGTGCCCGCTGAGCGGCGCGCGCTCTTCGCCTACTGCCTCACCGAGCCCGGACTCGCCTGGCTGTGGGCCCGGTTGGACAGTGGCCGCTACGAGGTCGGCGTGGCCGAGGAGGCCGCGCTGCTCACCATGGCCTGGCTGGTCCGACAGGGGGAGACCGACGCGGCGCTCGACCTCGTGGCGGAGCTGGAGCCGTTCGCCGACCGGCTGCGGTTCCTGCCCCGGCCGGCTGACGGGCCCGCGACGGACGCCACCGCCGCCGTCCATCGGCACACCGTCTCCGAGGCCGTCGACACCCTGATACGTCGGCGGCCCAACACAGCCGTCGAGACGCAGCGCGAGGCGCTCGCCGTGTGGCAGCCCTTCAGCGACGAGCTGCTCGTCCACTGGCTGCGGACGGCGCGGGACGGACAGGTCCTCGAACGCGTCCCGGATGCCGACTGGTTGGCACAGGGCGAGGTTCTGCTCGGCCGCTACCGGCTGCTCGCCGCGGAACACACCCGCTGCACCAAGCACCGCGACCCCAAGGAGAACCTGGGCATTCTGCGCGGCACGCTGGAGGAGACTGTTGCCGGACGTCCGCTGGATATGCGCCGGCTCGGTCTGCTGCGGCACGCGGTGCAGTCCATGGTGCGCAGGCGCGGTCAGCCCGGCTCCGCCGCGCACATGGCCCTGCGACATCGCCAGGCCGAGCAGGCGGCACTTCCCTCCCACCATGACCTGGCCCAGCTCATGCTGCGTCGACTCGCTGTTCTCCCGCACGAGACGGGTATCACCGACGTCGCCTCTTTCCTGGGCACGGTGACCGACGAGGAGAGCCGGGAGACCGGCCTGCCCGCAGGAGCAGTTGTACCTGCCACGATCCGCCAGGTGGTCGAGTCCGCGCTGAGCGCACCGCTGGGCACACTCGTGGAGCGGGGCGTCGTCCCGTCCGCTGAGGTCCTGGCCGAGCTGGTGCCGCAGTTGGTCGCCGCCACCACAGCGTACGCGTACGGCGACGACACACTGCGAGCGCTGATGGCCGCGAACTACCGGGCGTTCCGCAGCCGCCGCTCATTGCTCCTGCTCAACCTGGAACGGCAGATACGTGTGGAGGAGCTGCCCTGGGTACGAGCGGTGTCGGGGCAGCGTTCCGCAGTGCTCGGCAGTCCGGAGGGCGACGGTGCCCTCGACGTACTGCGGCAGCTGGGCGAGCTGGCCGTGCAGGGATTCCCGGGCACCATCCTGCCCAACCCGCTGATCCGCGAGTTCGGCGTTCTTGAACGCCAGTGCGATCTGGGCGCCCCGTTCGTGGAGGAGCTGGCCGCCGACATCTTCATGGGCACGTTCAGCCCGAAGTTCCTCACGGCGGCGCGGGTCGCGGGCGAACTGCTCGGCGGCGGCACACTGTACGAGCGGTACTACGGCATCGACTACGCGGCGATCCGTAATCTGGCGATCACCGAGATCAGCACGGCCCTGACCCGTTCGTACAAGGCCCGCACCTCTCCCGGTTTCGCGCGGCTGTGCGCCGAGCGGGCCGGAACGGCGTCGCGGTCCTGGTCCGTCGCGGCGAACGGCACGGTGATCGAGCAGGCGCAGATCCTCACCACGCACAACCTGGCCACGCTGGTCCACCGGGTGGGCGTCGCCCCACGGCCCGGTTGGGCCGACCTGGCACGCCGCTGCTTCGTGACCGTGTGCCGACTGACCTCTCGTGTGCACCACAACCCACGGCCGCTGGGCACCATCAAGGATGCTGCGTACGCATGGCGCCAGATGGTGTTCCACCTGTCCCTGTGCCCGCCGGAGGAGCAGCGGCGGGTCATCGCGGGCCTGAACGAGGAGACAGGCCGTCACCCGGCCCATGCCGCAACCCGGCTCGCCCCCGTCCTGGCGGGCCTGGCCCTGGTCGTCGAGGGCGGAGCCTTCGGCCATGACGGAACGGCGGACAGCGGCCGCGCCCGGCGCTTTCTGGGGTGGAGCACCGACGGGCACTGGATGCGGTGAGGACAGAAGCGGGGGCGCGGCGGTGTGAGGCTGCCGGCGGCCCGGCGTCCGCCGCAAGGCGGATCGGCATCGTGCCTGGATCTGCGGTCGGCGTGCAGCCTGAGCACCCGGCAACGGTGCGCTTCAGCCGCGGCGGGTAGCGAAGTCGACAACGGCCTGGGCGGCCCCTGAACTGGGTCAACGAATGAGCGGCGTCTGCGAGGAGACGGCCGAGCAGCAGGCGTACCTCACGCGCCTCCTCCACACGGTCGACCTGACCGATTGGTAACGACCGGCCACACCGCCCCAAGGCTGGAATGGGGGCACTTCATGGAGCGGCAGGCCTGCCACTTCGCTCGGCAGCGCCCCGTACAGCGGTGTGCGTCCGTGCTTCTTCCCCATGAGGGCAGAAGCACGGCCACGGATCACATCACCCGGTCGTGCGGTGGCAGCGGTCCATGGCTGACAGCGCTGCGCCGTGCCCGGGTCCGGCTACCGGAGGGCGGCTCCGTCGCCGAGCAGTTGCCCGGCCCGGCCGCCGACCGGGATGCCTGGCTCGCCGAGGGCATCGCCTCGTACAAGATCTTCATCTCGGCGCTTGATGCGCGGCAAGTGAGGCCTGACCGACGGCGGAGTGCCCTGGACGGGCCCCGGCCACCAGTGCCCCGGGTCGTCCGACGTGGCCCGGGGCATGCGTAGCGCTACTTCGCGGGGGAGCAGGGGGTGCAGCAGGTGGGGGCTCGCTCTACGCAGACGGTGACGGCGTCGGTGTTGTTGCCGGGGACGGGATCGCGTTCGTTGCCGCTCGCGGTGGCGGTGTTGGTGACCGGGCCGGTCCGCGTGGCCTTGGCCCGCAGGGTGAGGCTCGCGGTGGCGCCTTCGGCGAGGGCTCCCAGGGTCCACTGTCCGGTGGCCGGGGCGTACGTGCCGGTGGAGGCGTGCTCGGTCAGGAAGGTGAGGCCGTGGGGAAGCCGGTCGGTGACGACGACTCCGGTGGCCCCGTTCGGGCCCGTGTTGCGGACCGTGATGCGGTAGGTCACGGTCTGGCCGACGGTGACGGTGGTGGCGTCGGCCGCTTTCACCACGGTCAGGTCGGCTGCCGGCCTGACCTCGGTGACCGCCTCGTTGGACGTGGCGCTCAGCGGTTCCGCCGTCGGACCGAGGCGGTTCTCGTAGGTGGCGGGTCAGGACGTCGGCACCGCCACCGCCTTCGTTCCTGGCGGTGATGCGGTAGGCGATGACATCGCCTACCTCCAACGGTCCGACCGGGATCGCGGACTTGGTGAGAACCACGTACGGGGCGGTGCCGAAGAAGATGCCGTCGAGGAAGTTCCCGATACCGCGGTTGCCGCCCGCGGCGGAAATGGAGCGGAAAGCGAAACGCGTCAGCGTCTGGCCGGCGGGGACGGTGTGGGTGCCCGTGTAGTAACCCCAGGCCGTGTTGCCGTCGGTGCACCTGCGCTGCTCGACCGCGGAGCTCGGAGCGCCGATGTCCAGCGCCATGGTGTCCTGCCCTTGGCGGCCACGGTGGTACAAGCGCCAGTACAGCTTGGTCCCCGGGGTGGTCGGCAGATCCTGGTACAGCGTGGCGACCTCGTTCGCGTTGAGCTCGGCGAACTGAGTGCCCTCGGCTGCCGGCACACCGTTGAAGCCTGACCGCCGCAGTTCGATCATGTGGTCGGAGGCGGTGGTGTGCCGGCCGGGAAACCCGTTTCGGCGCCTGCGTCTGCGAGGCGTCCGGCAGGATCTCGTAGTTGGTGACGGCAGGCTGTTCGAAGCCTCGCCTGCCGCCGCTCCCCCGGCGCACGACGGGTGCCCGCGACTGCGACCGCGTCCGCCACCGGTTCACTCGAAGGTGGGGTTTCTGCCTCGACGGTGCACTCCTCGGGCAGCACCACTGTGAACTGACGTACGGGGTACGCGAGGCGGGCCGTGAACGCGGCGCCGATGCGCGACGGGCGATCGGTGGGCGGAGCTCCACAGCCGATCATCGGCCCGTACACATCGATCAGCGGAACCGTCTGCTCTGCCCCGCGGGTCGGAGCACTTCCCGGAATCGCATCACCACCGGGTTGAAGCCCAGTGCACTGCGATTGATCCCGGTAGCGGACGATGCCGCAGAGCCCGCGAGCGAGCAGCGGCGGCGCGGTCCTGCCCGCAGGAGAGGCGTACCACGCTCTTCCGGCACCGGCACCGGCCCTGGCACTGGCCCTGACCGGCACCGCGCCGCTCTGGTGCGGGCCTCGTCATCCTTGTGGGCCAAGCACTCCTCACAGAATGGCTCGAAGATGGGGTGAGCCGGGTGGCTGTCGCTCGACGCCGTTGCCACGGTGGTCGGCTGCCGCCCTCCGATCCGGCCGAAGGAAGGACCTGGCTGCCCAGGCCCGGCCCGGGGCGGCTGTGGCCCGGAGCGCCTAGGCTGTCACCGCTACGGAAGGGCGGTGCCATGGATGCTGATTCCCGGACCAGGGCTGCGGTCGAGGAGCATTGGCGGGCCTCGGAACACGGGGACACCGAAGCCGAGCACGCCATCTACGCCACGGACGCGATCCTGGACTACCCGCAGTCAGGCGAGCGGTTCCGGGGCCGAGCGGCGATCTCGGCACAACGGGGCGGGCACCCGGCGGACCGGCGCTTCACCGTCCAGCGGATCACCGGCCATGCGAATCTGTGGGTGAGTGAATGCCTCATCACCTACGACGGTGTGCCTTCGTACTCGGTGAGCATCATGGAATTCGCTGACCAGCACGTGGTGCACGAGACGCAGTACTTCGCCGACCCCTTCGGCGTGCCGGCCTGGCGGGCCGCGCTCGTGGAGCCGATGCCGGGCCGGACCATCGCCGGAGCCTGATTCTTGGGCCTGTTCGGGTCAGCCGGGTGACAGGCCTGTCACTTTGTTGAAGTTCCAAGAACTCCTCATCCGAGGGCTTCAAGCGCCTCCAGCGGATGAGCGCGTATGCGAGGGTGAGGAAGGCTACATGGAGGTCGTCGCGGATCTCCCGGCGGATCCGCAGGCGACGGAACCAGTGCGGATGGGCGAACATACGCGTCCCGCCGCCCGCACGAGGGGTTGACCGTACACACAACTGCCCCTACCTTTCTCGCAACCCGCTGGTACATCGATTAACCATCACTGGTTGACGTCCTCTGGTTGGAGACATCCCGCTGTGCGCTCACCTCTGAGTCGGCGTGGCTTCCTTGCCGCAGGTTCCGGTATCACCGCCGCCACCGCTCTCCCCGCCCTGTCCGGCTGCTCCTCCATCGCCGCGGCCGACTCCGATCCCGACACCCTGCTCGTCCATACCCAGTTGGGCACCACCGCACCCGGTTCGGTCACGTACACCGCCATGGTGAAACAGTTCCGGAAGGAGAATCCGGGACTCCGGATCAAGAACCTCGTCAACGGCGACGACCTCGCCCAGGTGTACGAGACCTCCCGGCTGGCCCGCAAGGAACCCGACCTGGTCATGGTCAACCTGTACGACAAGACGCTGGCCTGGACCGATGTCGGGGCGACCGTCGACGTCAAGGAGTACCTCGACGAGTGGGGGCTGCGGAAGCGGGTCCTCCCCGCCGCGCTGGCGGCCTGGACCGACGGGGAAGGACGGCTGCGCGGCTTCCCGTACTTCGCCACCAACTGGCCCATCGCCTTCAACACGGCCCTCCTGGACCGGGCCGGGGTGAGCGCGATACCGACCACCGGGGACGAACTCATCGGCGCGGCACGCAAGTTGCGCGCCAAGGGCATCGCCCCCGTCACCGTCGGCGGCAACGACTGGACGGGACAGAAGCTGCTCGCCCAGATCATCCAGACCTTCCTCACCCGGGAGGAGGCCCAACAGGTCTACGCGACCGGCGACTTCGGCGGCAGGGGCGTCCGCGAGGGCATCGAGTACTTCGTCTCCCTACGGGACGCCGGGGTCTTCGCCGACAAGGCGCAGGGGCTCACCTCCGACACGATGACCACGCAGTACAACACCCAGGCCGCCGCGATGGCGTCCGCGATGTCCTCGGCCCTCGCGAAGGTGCCGGCGGAGGTGGCCGCGCACACCGAGGTCGGCGGCTGGCCGCTCGCGCCCGGCGCCGCGCACGACAAGCCGACGATCATGCGCGCCTTCACTCTCGTCGGCTTCTGGATCAGTCCCAACGGCACGAAGAAGCTGCCCGCCGTCGAGAAGTTCCTGCGCTTCATGTACCGGCCCGACGTGGTCTCCCGCTTCATCACCGAGAGCGGCCGGGACATGGCGCTGGTGACGGACACGGTCAGCACGGACTTCCCGCTCGTGGCCGCGGCGCAGCGGCTCGGCGACCGGGTCGGGCAGGTGCTGCTGCCCGATCTGTACGTGCCCCCGGCGGCCACCCAGCCGCTGATCACCGCGACCAGTACCGCCTTCACCCAGGGTACGAGCGCCGCCTCCGTACGCTCCGCCCTCGAATCCGCGTACCGCGGGGCCTGAGCGGTGGCGGGGGGGGGGGGGGGGCCCCCCCCCCCCCCCCCCCCCCCCCCCCGCCCCCCCCCCCCCCCCCGCCCCCCCCCCCCCCCCCCCCCCCCCCCCACCCCCCCCCCCCCCGCCGCCCCCCCCCCCCCCGCCCCCCCCCCCCCCCCGGCCCCGGCGGGGGGCGGGGGGGGGGGGGGGGGGGGGGGGGCCCCCCCCCCCCCCCCCCCCCCCCACCCCCGGATCCTCGCCCGAGCCTCCGAAAGTCAGGCCATGACGATGCTCTCGTCCGCCACCCCCGGCGGCACCACGGCCCACCGCGTCCCCACCCGTCCGTCCCCCTCCCCCGCCGGCCGCGACCGCCGCAACCAGGGCGGCGTCATCCTGGCCGTTCCGGCGCTGTTCTGGTACCTGGTCTTCATGGTCGGCCCGCTGGTCGCCATCTTCGTCATCGCGGCCCTGCACTGGCCCGGCATGCTCCAGCCGGTCTCCTTCGCCGGGCTGGGCAACGTCCGTACGGTCCTCGCCGACCCGGTCTTCCGGGACGCCGTGGCCAACACGGCCGTCCAACTCGCCGTCGCGCTGCCGGTGATGATCGTGGCCGCGTACATGCTGGGCTACTACGTGGCGCAGCAGCCGCCGGGCCACCGTGTGCTGCGCTACCTCCTCTTCATCCCCGGTCTGATCTCGACCCCGGCCAAGGCCATGGTGTTCTACGCGGTCCTCTCTCCGGACGGGCTGTTCAACGGGGCACTGGAGAAAGCCGGCCTGGGCTCGCTGGCCGACGCCTGGCTGGCCTCGCCCTCCACCGCGCTGCTCTGCCTGATCGTGGTGGACGTGTGGAGCGGCATCGGTTTCACGGCGGTCCTGTTCGCCGCGCGCCTGGGCAGTGTGCCGGACGAGATCGGCGAGGCCGCGCAGCTCGACGGCGCCGGACACTGGCGCACGATGTGGCGCGTCCACTTCCCCGTCATCCGGGACTTCGTGGGCGTCGTGACGATGCTCCAGTTCCTGTGGACGCTGTTCGGCTCCGCCCAGAACGTTCTGCTGCTCACGCAGGGCGGCCCGGGAAGCTCGTCGACGACGTTGTCCTTCCTCGTGTACCAGAAGGCGTTCATCGCGGCGGACCTCGGCTACAGCCAGACCGTCGGTGTGATCCTCTTCCTGGTCGGGCTGGCCGGTCTGCTCGTCATCCGCCGTGTCTTCCGCCAGAACTACTGACCGATCCGCAGATCTGGAGCCCGTGCCATGAAGCCCAGTGCCACGAAACTCGGAAAGTCCTGGCTGCCGGCGCACATTCTCGCGTGGCTGTACGCGGTGCTGCTGGTGGTCCCCCTCTACTACCTGCTGGTCTCGGCGTTCAAGACGAACGACGAGGTTTTCGGCAGCCCCTTCGCGCTGCCCACCTCCCTCTCCTTCGACAACTTCGACGAGGCGTTCTCCTCCGCCGACCTGGGCCTGGCCGTGCTCAACTCGGCCCTCGTCACCGTGTTCGCGCTCGTGCTGACCCTGCTGCTCGCCATCCCAGCGGCCTTCGCGATCGCCCGCGCGGAAGGGCCGCTGGGGGCGCTGGTGGAGCGGGTGTTCTCGCTCGGGTTCCTGGTGCCCACGTTCGCCGCGCTCTTCCCGACGTTCCTGCTCTCCGCGGCCACCGGGCTGTTCCACACACGCTCCTTCATGGTGCTGTTCCTCCCGGCCACGGCGATGCCGCTCTCCGTCGTCATCCTCGTCCAGTTCATGCGGACCATCCCGCGCGAGATGGAGGAGGCCGCGCGGATCGACGGCGCGTCCACCTTCGCGGTGCTGCGGCATGTCTACACACCGATGTGCATGCCGGGCATCGCGACCGTGCTGCTGCTGAACTTCCTGACCTTCTGGAACGAGTACCTCTACTCGCTCGTGATCATCGGCCCCGATCCCGCGCAGCGCACGGTGCAGGTGGCGCTGCCCACCCTCAGGTCCGTGACCGGCACCGACTACGGAATCCTGACCGCCGGTACGGTATTGACCCTGGTGCCGGTATGGATCGTCTACACCTTGCTCCAGAAGCGGATGCAACAGGCTCTCGTCAGCGGGGCGGTGAAGATGTGACCCCACATCCCCACAAGGCACCCCGGCAACGGGACACCCCGCCCGTCCGGGCGCGCCCCACCATCAAGGCCGTGGCCGCCGCGGCCGGCGTCTCCACCGCCACGGTCTCCCAGACCGTCAACGGCACCGGCCGGATCACCGAGGCCACCCGCCGCCGTGTGCTCGACGCCGTCGCCGAGCTGGGCTGGTCCCCGAGCGCGTCCGCGACCGCGCTGCGCCGGGCCAGGACCCGTACGATCGCGCTCGTCGTACGCCGCCCCACCGACGTCCTCGGAGCCGACCCGCACTTCGGCGAACTCATCACAGGCCTGGAGGGCGAACTGGCCCCGCGCGGCTACGGTCTGCTGCTCCACATGGTCTCCGACCTGGCTCAGGAGAGCGCGCTGTACGAACGGCTGGTCGCCGAGGGCCGGATCGACGGAGCGGTGCTGACCGACGCCCGCGCCGACGACCCGCGCCCGCCGCTGCTGCGCGGCCTCGGGCTGCCCGCCGTCCTGCTGAGCGCTCCCGATCTCGCCTCCCCGGTCGTGAACGTGGGGCTCGGACAGCAGGACGCCGGGGTGCGCGAAGCCGTCGCGCACCTGCTGGCGCTGGGCCACCGACGGATCGCCTGTGTCACGGGCCCCGCCGATCTGACGCACACCCGGCTGCGGCGCGCCGCCTTCGAGGGAGCGCTCGCCGACGCCGGGGTACGGCCCGTCGCCGTGCGCGAGACCGACTTCACGGAGGTGGCGGCGGTCGCCGCCACCGAGGAACTGCTGGCCCTGGCCGACCGGCCCACGGCCGTCGTGTACTCCAACGACTCGATGGCCGTCTGCGGGATCGGCGCGGCCCAGCGCGCCGGGCTCGGGGTGCCGCGCGACCTGTCCGTCGTCGGGTACGACAACCTGCCGCTCGGCCGCTGGATGTACCCCCGGCTGACCACGGTGGACCAGCAGGTGCAGGCCGTCGGCGCCGCCGCGGCCCGGGCCCTGCTCGCCGAGTGCGGTGAAGACGTACCGGCGCCCGTGCTCGACGGCCGACCCCGGCTGGTCGTACGGGAGACCACCGGCCCTGCGCCCTCCGCGACCTGACCGCCTCCCGCTCCCTTTCCCTTGCCCCCCTTCCCTTGCACTCCTTCCCTCGTCCTCCTTCCCTCGTCCCCCTTCCCTCGTCCCTCTTCCCTTGTCTCTTTCCCGCCTCCTCATCTCACCTCCACGTCTCGAACCGTCCACCCGCCGAGATCCAGAGAAAGACCCCATGCGACGCCACAGCGCCCAGCTCACCCATGACTCCGCCGTTCTGCCCTGGCTCGGGGCCAACTTCTGGTCCCGCAGCGGCGGTCCGCTGATGTGGCGGGACTACCAGCCGAAGACGGTCCGCGAGGAACTGGCCGTCCTGCGCGACCACGGCCTGACGATGACCCGGTCCTTCTTCTACTGGCCGGACTTCCACCCGGAACCGCACCGGATCGACGAGGAGCTGTGCGACCGCTTCCGTGACTTCCTCGACGCGCACACCGAGGCGGGGATGGGCACGGTCCCCACCTTCATCGTCGGCCATATGTCCGGGGAGAACTGGGACCCGGCGTGGCGCGGCGGCCGGGATCTGTACGAGGACGTCTGGCTCGTCGGCCGCCAGGCCTGGTTCGTCTCACAGATGACCCGGCGCTTCAAGGGCCATCCCGCCGTCACCGGCTGGCTGATCACCAACGAGATGCCGGGCTACGGCCGTGTCTACCAGGTCGACCCGCCGTCCTCCGACGTCGTCACCGCCTGGGCGCAGTTCATGTGCGACGCGGTGCGCGCGGCGGGCGGTACGCAGCCGGTGTCGCTGGGCGACGGCGCGTGGGGCATCGAGGTGACCGGCCGGGACAACGGCTTCTCGCTGCGCGACACCGCGGAGTACGTCGACTTCGTCGGACCGCATGTGTACCGCTCGGACACGGACCGGCCGCGCCAGCACTACCGCGCCGCCTTCGAGTGCGAACTCGCCGCCGTCACCGGGCAGCCGGTCGTGCTGGAGGAGTTCGGCCTGTCCACCGACACGGTCTCGGCGGCGAACGCGGGCGTCTTCTACCGGCAGACGCTGCACAACTCGCTGCTCGGCGGCGCCACCGGCTGGATCGCGTGGAACAACACGGACTACGACGACCTGTGGGAGCGGTCGCCGTACGACCACCACCCCTTCGAGATGCACTTCGGCATCACCGACCACACGGGCCGGCCCAAGGAGCCGCTGCGCGAGCTGGCCGCCTTCGCGAAGGTGCTGGAGCGCGTCGACTTCGCGCGCTGCCGTCGCGGCGACGCCGACGCGGCGCTGGTGGTGCCCGCGTTCCTGGAACGCGGCTACCCCTACAGCCGGCCCGCCGACCGCCCGCTGATCTTCACCTCGCTGCATCAGGGGTACGTGGCCGCGCGCGCCGCCGATCTGCCCGTCGCCCTCGTCCGCGAGGCGGACGGGCTGCCCGAGGACGCCAGGCTCTATCTGCTGCCCTCGACCCGGCAGTTGACCACACGCACCCGGCGCGAGCTGGAGCGGCGGGCGCAGGCGGGGGCGACGGTGTACCTGTCGTTCTGCTCGGGCGAGCACCCGACGACGCGCGGCCCGTGGTTCCACGACCTGGACGGGCTCTTCGGGGTGGAGCTCCAGCTCTCGTACGGGGTGGCCGAGCCCATCGAGGACGACGTGCTGGAGATGACGTTCACCGAGGACTTCGGCTCGGTCGCGGCGGGCGAGACGCTGCGCTTCCCGGTCGCGGGGAACGAGGACAGCCGTGCCTATCTGCCCGTCGTCCCCGCCGGGGCGCGGGTCGTCGCCACCGACGCGCACGGCCGCCCGGCGCTGCTGATCCACGAGACGGGCCGGGGCCGTACGGTCCTCGCCACGTATCCGCTGGAGCACATGGCGGCCCGCACCGTCCGGGTCAACCCGGAGCAGACCCACCGCCTGTACGCGGCGCTCGCGCGGATCGCCGGGGCGGCGCGGCCGGTGACCGTCGACACGCCGTACGTCTCGGCGGACACGCTGGTACGGGAGGACGGAAAACACTTCGTCTGGCTGGTGAGCCAGGCGGAGCGAGAGCTGACCGTGCGCCCCCACGCGGAGGGTGAACTGCGCGACCTGGACAGCGGGGAGCCGGTGCGGGACGTGGTGATCGCCCCGTACGGAGTTCGCGTCCTGGAGCTGGACTGAACGCGCTCCTCCCGGGCTCCGGCATCTCGTCCCCGCCGTCCGTCGGTCCCGTCCGTCCTGCCAATCCCGTCAATCCCGTCGAGGAGGCGGCGGCGCTCGCGGCGGGCGTCTGATCTTCCACGTCTTCGCCGCGCTCGCGGAGTTCATCCGCGAGCTCTTCGTCGCGGGGACGAACGAGGGCCTGACCGCAGCTCGCGGCTTCGATCGCGTCCGCGGTGCGCGTGCCGATGACGAGCCGGGCGGCCGCAGCGCCAATGCCCCGGCTCGCACCCATGAGTCGACGCCGAGACACCCGCCGCGCCGGGGGTCACATGGTCACGACCAGCTTGCCGACGGTGTGCGTACGGACGAGGTCCACACACGCCTGGGGGCCCTGGTCGAGCGTGTACCGGCGGCTGATGGTCGCAGGCAGCCGGCCGCTCAAGGCCAACTCGCCGACCTCCTGCATGCCGCCGAACCTCCCTTCGAGGTCGAGTACGAAGCGCACATCGACGTCTTCGCGACCGACCTGGCCGGGCTGCGGTGTCGGTGGCGGTGGCGAAGACCTCCTGTGCGGTGCGGTCCTGGACAGCTCCACCACCCTGGAGGTCTTCGCCCGGCCGAGGTCGGTTCGGTTGGGACGAGCTTGACGATGGTCCTATCGGACCGAGTCGTAGACGGCTGTCACGTAGGCGGCGCTCCGGTCGGAGCCGATGATGCCCGGCGCCATCCTGTTCATCATGTACGAGATGGTCATCCGCCGTTCGAGGTCCATGATGATCATCGAACCGCCCCAGCCGCCCCAGAAGCAGATCCTGCCTTCGGGGATCCACGGCAGGGTCGCCGGTTCGGGCAGCGCGTAGCCGATGCCCCAGCGCAGCGGTATCCCCAGCACCAAGTCCACGCCGCGGGCCTGCTCGTCGAAGATGAGGTCGATCGTGTCGCGGCCGAGCAGGCGGACACCGTCGACCTCGCCGCCGCGGGCGATGACCGACAGGACGCGGGCCACGGAGCGGGCGTTGCCGTGTCCATTGGCGGCGCCCAGGTCCGCGTGCCGCCAGGCAGGGCTGTTGGCGTGGGCGGCGTCCCCGCCAGACCCGGTCAGGGTCTTGAACGCCGGACTGCCCTGGCTCAGCGCCTTGAGGTCGAACTCCATCGGAGGTGGCGGGACCACGTCCGCGATCCGGCTCCAGTCCCGCTCGGCGGCCCCGATCTGGAAGTCGGCACCCAGAGGGCCGGCGATCTCCTCGGCGACGAACCGCTTCAGCGGCTTTCCGCTCACTCTGCGGACCACTTCGCCGATCAGGTGCCCGAAGTTGGAGAGGTGATAGCCCGACGCCGTCCCCGGCGGCCACCAGGGCGCTTGCGCGGCCATCCGCGCGGTGGACGTCTCCAGGTCGTAGAGATCCTCGGGGACCGCGGGCTGGTCGAGTCCGGACACCCCGGAGGCGTGGGAGAGCAGGTGCCGGATCTCGACGTCCGCCTTGCCGTTGGCGGCGAACTCGGGCCAGTACTCGGCGACCGGCGCGTGGAGGTCGATTTCACCGCGGTCGGCGAGCATCAGCGCGGCGAGGCTGGTGACGGTCTTGGTGGTCGACCACACATTGGTGATCGTGTGCTTGTCCCATGCCGTGGTGCGGGCAGTGTCGCGGAAACCGCCCCAGAGGTCGACAACGGCGTCCCCGTCGATGTCGACGACCAGGGAAGCTCCGAGTTCCTCGCCGGAGTCCAGGTTCGCACTCAGAGCGTCGCGCACCGCATCGAAAGGTGGAGCGCAGAAACCTTGCAGATCGGGTGTAGTCACCAGCATGTCCCCTTCGGAGAGTTGGTTTCTCTTCAGATCGGCGGAAAGTCGAATCCTCATCCTGCTCGGTGTACAGGGCGGCCGTGCGCACGGCGTGCGTGACGCTCGAACGGCGGCTCGGATCGTACGGGTTGGGCCAGATCCACGTCGGCCTCCAGCAGGCCGGCCGGAACGGACGTCCGCGCATGTCGTGCCGACGTCCGTTCCGGAAGCCGGCCGCGATCCGGCACCCGCCCTGCGGGGCAGGTGATCGGTAAATGGGTGGCATGTTGCCGAGGGCGTCGAGAGACTGCCTCGGTGATTCCTGCTGAGTTGCCTCAACTGCTGCGGCCTCGCGCCCTGCAGCCCGGAGATCTCGTCGTTGTCGCATCGCTGTCCGGGCCGCTCCACGCCGCGTACGAGCCCGACCTGGAGCAGGCGGTGGTCGTGCTTGAGCGGATGGGATTTCGCGTGCGTCGGGCGCCGCTGCTCGAAGCGGGGCGGCACCGCTGGTGGAGCGCGGCGACGCCGGCGGCGATCGCCAAGGAGCTCAATGCTCTTCTGCGTGATCCCGAGGTGCGCGCGATCATCGCGCATGACGGAGGCCAGACGGTGTTCGGCTACCTCGACCTGATCGACTTCGAAGCAATCACAGCCGACCCCAAGCCGATCCTCGGCTACAGCGACATCTCGCTGCTGCATCTGGTGCTCTACGCGAAAACGGGTCTGGTCGGGTTCCATACCGACGTGGCCACCCCGGGGCTCGGCGGACACTGGCAGGCCGCGCCCGCCGCACGCAGGGCGGAACTCGAAAAGCTCTACTCGACGCTGCTGACGAGTACGGAGCCGATCGGTGCGCTGCCGGCCACCCCGTCGTGGGAGTGCTGGCGTGCCGGTCGCACCGAAGGCCGGCTGATCGGCGGGGTGATCAACCGCATCGTGCTGGCGCAGGCGACGCCTTACGCGCTGCCACTCGAATGGTTCGACGGCGCGGTGCTGTTCTGGGAGGAGTTGGGCGGCCATGCATCGCATGTGTGGAGCTATCTCCAGGTAATGCGGCACGCCGGCATCCTCGATCGGATCGCCGGCATGGTCGTGGGCATCCCGACCGCGATCGACGGTCTCGACTCGCCCGACGCGTCCCCGACCCTGCAAGAGATAGTCCTCGACGTCCTCGGCGACCGCGACATCCCGGTCCTGGGCAACGTCGAGGTCGGACACGCCGGACCGAATCTGCCGATGCCCGTCGGCACCCGCGTCGCCCTCGACGCACAGCAGCGGACCCTGTCACTGCTCGAACCGGCGGTACGCCCGCTCACGGTGACCGGGCCGGGCTGCTGAGGAACGGCTGAACACGTCCGCCGGGACGCGGCGTTGGCGGCCCTGGCTCACGGGACGCTCGGAGCATCTGCCCTCGCCGTTCGGAGCATTGGCCACGGGGACACGGCAACTTCCGTGCCGCGCACACCTGTTGTCAGGGATACGCCGCGCCTCTACGCTCACACGGTCTCGTTCGTGAATCGTGTTCATATACATGATGGGAGCGTTCGATGAACGGCACTCCTCAGTCGCGTCCGGCAGCCCTGTTCCTCTCGGTGACCCTCGCCCTCGTCACCCTCTCCGCGGCGCTCGCCCCGACCGCCACCGCCACCTCCACCGCCCCTGGCCACGGCACGCGTGCGATCCCGGCGACCGTCGTGATCGACGGCAAGCGGATGCGGCAGACCCGTATCGCCCTCGACCGGGGCGACCCCGTGCTCCGTCAATCCGTCGCCACCCTCGCCGCGCAGGCGGATTCCTGGCTCGGACGGGGCCCGTGGACCGTCACCGACAAGCCGCGACCCGCCCCCAGCGGCGACCCGCACGACTATCTGAGCCAGGCCCCGTACTGGTGGCCCTCACAGCCGAAGACCACGGAGAACCCCTGGGGCTGCCCGTACGTCGAACGCGACGGCGAACGCAACCCGGACCTGGAGACCGGCACCGACCGGCCCGACCTCAGCCGGGTGGTCACCTCCGCCACCACGCTCAGCCTCGCCTGGTACTACACCGGCCGCCAGCGGTACGCGGAACACGCCGCCGAGATCCTGCGCACCTGGTTCGTGGCCCCGGCCACCCGGATGAACCCGAACCTGAACCACGGACAGTTCATCCCGTGCAAGTACGACGGCCGCTCCATCGGCGTCATCGACTTCTCCCAGCAGTACACCGCCCTGTTGGACGCCCTCGCCCTCCTCGACACCGGAGCCCCGGGGTGGACCAGGAGCGACCGGGCCGGGATGCGCGCCTGGAACCAGGAGTTCCTGGACTGGCTGGTCAACTCCCCCTTCGGCCAGGAAGAGTCCGCGGCCAGGAACAACCACGGCACCTTCATGGACATGCAGGTCGCCGCCCTCGCCCTGGCCACCGGCGACCGGGCCCTCGCGCGCCGGACCGTCCTCGACGCCCGTACGAAGCGGATCGACGTACAGATCGCCGCGGACGGCAGTCAGCCCCAGGAACTCGCCCGCACCCGGAGCTGGCACTACTCGACCTTCAACCTGGTCGCGTACGCACGCCTGGCCGCCACCGGCCGGCAACTCGGCGTGAACCTCTGGGCGTACGAGGGGCCACAGGGCCAGAACCTGCACAAGGCCGTCCGCACGCTGCTGCCGACCGCCACCGGCGCGGCCAACTGGCCTTACCCAGAGCTGGAGTTCTACCGCTACGCGGCGACGGACATCGTCCACGCGGCGGCGGACGCGGGCGACCGCGCCGCCCGCGCGGCGATCCCCCGCCTGCAACCGCCACCGGGCGGCGACCTGTGGGCGCTGCGCCCGGCGGCCGAACAGCTCGACGGGCCCCTCTTCCCCTAGACCAGTCATGGCCGCCGCCGCCGGGCCGCAGGCCGGATCCGGCCTGCGGCCCGTACCCCGGATAGACTCCTCCGCATGGTCCGATCGTCCCCTGCCGGCGCGAGCCCCGGCATGTGGCGGCGCGAGAAGGGGACCGTGGTACGCCGGGCCTCGGCGCTTCCGGACCGGGCGACAGGCCCCTTCGTCATCATCGCCGGGTCGCGGGTTCCGCGCGTTCCCACGGAGTGGGCGCCGCACGCGCATCCTCTGCACGAGCTGGTCTGGGTACGCGGGGGAACGCTTACGTCCCGTGTGGAGGACCGCATCTTCACGGTGTCCGAGGGGCACGGACTGTGGATGCCGGCCGGAGTGGTGCACGAGGGGCGGTCGACGGCGGGTGCGGAATTCCACGACGCCTTCTTCGCCCCCGACCGAACGCCGTTCACGTTCGAGGAGCCGATGGCGGTCGCGATGACGCCGGTGCTGGAGTCGCTGCTGACCCATCTGTCCCGCACGGATCTTGACGCCGGGGCCAGGGCGCGCGCGGAGTCGGTGGTGTTCGACGTGCTCCAGCCGCTGGAGCACCAGTTCGCGTTGCACCTGCCCGGCGACGCCCGGATCGACGCGATCGCCGAAGCCTTGCTGGACGATCCCGCCGACTGCCGTTCGCTGGAGGAGTGGGCGCGCGCGCTGGGGGTCAGCGACCGCACGATCACCCGTGCGTTCCGTCATGCGACAGGGCTGTCCTTCGCGCAGTGGCGACAGGTGCTGCGCGTCCATCGGGCGCTGACGCTGCTCTCCGAGGGGCTCGATGTGCGGACCGTCTCCGAGACGCTCGGCTACGCGCAGCCCAGTACCTTCATCGCCGCCTTCCGTCGGGTCACGGGAACCACGCCGGGCGCGTTCTTCGGCGCGGGCGACGGGACACCGGGCGGTGTCCGGAACCCCGTATCGGGTGTCCGGAACACCGGATTGCCGACACGGCGAGTGGAATATAACCTTCCTCCAGTTAGGCAAGGCAACCCTTAGTTGCCGCTCGCCGCGTACGGGGGGATCTCTCCCGGCGCTGGAGGGTCTCTACGGCCCGGTCGGCAACGTCCGGACGGAGGGTGCCGTAGTCGTTGCCCCTCCAAGCGTCCGGAACCACCCATGTTCACAAACCCCTCCCCGCCCGCCGGTCGGCGCGCGGCCGGTCAGGCCACGCCGGTGGCCGCGGTGGCCGCCCTCAGCGGGCACGACCTGGTGCTGCGGTACGGCGGGACGCCGGTCGTCCACGGCGTCTCGCTGGCCCTGGAGCCCGGTCGCGCGACCGCTCTGGTGGGACCGAACGGCAGCGGGAAGTCCACGCTGCTGCGCGCACTCTCCCGACTGCACAAGGTGGACGACGGCCGGGTGACGCTCGGTCCCCGTGACGGGCACCCCGAGCGCGAGGCGGCCCTGCTCAGCGCGCGCCGGTTCGCGCGCGAGGTCACGCTGTTCTCCCAGTCGAGGCCCGCGCCCCAAGGCCTGACGGTGACGGAGGTCGTGGCCTTCGGGCGCCACCCGTACCGGCGTGGCTTCGCCGGCCTGTCCGCCGACGATCGGAGCGCCATCGAGCACGCCATGGGTGTCACCGGCGTGCGGGACATGGCCGGCCGGCCGGTCGGGGAACTCTCCGGCGGGGAGATGCAGCGCGTCTGGCTCGCGGCCTGCCTGGCCCAGGACACCGGCGTCGTCCTGCTGGACGAGCCGACGAACCATCTGGACCTGCGCTACCAGATCGAGACGCTCGACCTGGTGCGCGATCTCGTCGAGGAGCACGGCGTCGCGGTGGGGATCGTGCTGCACGACCTCGACCAGGCTTCCCGCGTCGCGGACACGCTGGTCCTGATGCGCTCCGGCCGTGTGCATGCCGCGGGCGCACCCGCCGACGTCCTCACCGCGGAGAACATCAGCGCGGTCTACGACATCCGTGTCGAGGTCGGCGTCGACCCTCGCACGGGCCGTCTCCGCATCGATCCACTCGGGCGGCACTCCGCCCGGAGCGGCGCATCCGCCGCTCCGACGCATCACAAGAAAGAAGACCCTTCATGAACCGTGCCCGTCACCTGGCGGCGTCAGCCGCCGCAGGGCTCGTCGTCCTCACCGCAACGGCTTGTGGCACGACCGCTGTCGACAAGGCCGAGACCAGCAGCAGCGCGTCACCCTCGTCGAAGAGCTGCGCCGAGGACACCACGACGACCTCGAAGAAGCCGGTGTCCTTCAAGGACGGCGTCGGCCGGCAGGTGAAGCTCGACAAGCCCGCCGAACGGATCGCGGTCCTGGAATGGCAGCAGGTCGAGGACGCGCTGACACTGTGCGTCACCCCCGCCGCGGTCTCCGACGCGAAGGGATACCGCACCTGGGTCAGTGCGGAGAAGCTGCCCGGCGGGGTGACCGATGTCGGTACCCGGGAGGAGCCCGACCTCGACACCCTCTTCGCGGCGAAGCCCGACCTCGTCATCGTGGAGGCGTTCGACGCCGACGACGAGACCATCGCGAAGCTGGAGAGGCGAGGCGTGCCGGTGATGGCCACGCTGGGGGCGAATCCGGCCGACCCGATCGGGAACATGCGGGACGTGTTCAGCATGATCGGCGAGGCGACGGGGCGCACCGAGCGGGCCGAGCAGGTGCTCCAGGAGTTCGACGAGCACCTCGCGACGGCCAAGAAGCGGGTGAGCGCCGCCGGGCTGCCGACGAAGGACTTCCTGTTCTTCGACGGATGGCTTCAGGGAGGCAACCTCACCGTCCGCCCGTACGGTGAGGGCGCCCTGTTCACCGCGATAGGCGAGCAGCTCGGCATGACCCCCGCGTGGACCGACGACGTCAACAAGGCCCACGGGGACGGGGGCGTCGATCCCTCGTACGGCCTTGCCCAGACCGACGTCGAGGGACTGACCGCGGTGGGGAAGGCCAACCTCTTCTACGCCAACGACGAAGGGGTGGGAGGGTACGTCGAGGCACTGGGGAAGAACCCGATCTGGAAGTCCATCCCGGCCGTGAAGGAAGGCCGCGCGCACGCGTTCCCGGCGAGGGTGTGGGGCGCCGGCGGTCCGCGGTCGTGTGCGCAGGCGATCGACGCGTACGTCAACGTACTCGCCAAGAAGTGAACACACCGCGAATATCGGCACCCGGACGGAGAGCGCTGCCGCACGCCGACCACGGCGGCGGTCCCACCGGGGTGGCCGTCCTGGCACTCCTGCTCGTCGTGACCGCCCTGGTGGGCATGTGGCACCTGACGCAGGGGACGTCGGGCGTGGGCGTCGGGGACCTGGTGCGGTATCTCGTCGGTGGCCCGGAGAGCACCGGCGGGGCGCCGGTCGGCGAGATCCTCACCGGATCGCGCCTGCCCCGCCTGTTCGCGGGTGTCGCGGTGGGCTTCGCCCTCGGCTCGGCCGGCGCGCTGCTGCAGTCCGTCACACGTAACGCGCTCGCCTCCCCCGACACCCTGGCGGTCACGGCCGGGGCCTACTTCACGCTCTCGCTCGTCGCGGCCCTCGGTCTCGCCGTCCCGCTGTGGGCGTCGGGCGCCGTCGCCTTCGCCGGGGGCCTGCTCGCGGCGGCGCTCGTGCTGGTCCTCGCGGGCCGGGCCGCGGGCACCACGGGTACGCGCCTGATCCTCGCCGGATCGGCGACGGCGATGGCCCTGGACGCGGCGACCGCGATGCTGCTCATCCTGTTCGACCAGAACACGACCGGTCTCTTCGCCTGGGGAAGCGGTTCGCTCGCGCAACTGAACATCGACGCGTCGGTACGCGCGTTCCCGCTCGTGGCCGTGGTGCTGTGCGTCGCCCTGACACTGTCCCGGAAGCTGGACGTGATGGGCCTCGGCGACGACGCCGCGTCCACCCTCGGCGTGCCGATTCGGACCATCCGCGTGACCGCCGTGCTCTGCGCGGTGCTCCTGACCAGTACGGCGGTGACGCTCGCGGGCCCGATCTCCTTCGTCGGCCTCGGTGCCCCCGTTCTGGCCCGCCTGATCGCGGGACGGGTCCGGGCGCTGCACCGGCATCTCCTCCTGGTGCCCGCGTCCGGGCTGCTCGGCGCGTTGCTCATCCTGCTCGCGGACGCGTCGTTGCGTGCGGTGCAGGGTGCCGACGGGGCCGCCTCCATTCCCACGGGCGTGCCGACCGCGTTGCTCGGCGCCGTCGTGATCGTGGTCCTCGCGCTCCGCCTCCGCGATACGGGCCACCTCCGGCAACCACCGCACGCGCGGGTCCGCACCCGGTCGCGCCGCGCGTTCCTCCTCGTCGTGCTCGGCGCGGTGGCACTCCTGGCCGGGGCGGTCCTCGTGGCGGTCCTGGCGGGGAGCCTCTGGCTGCGGACGGGGGACATCGCGCTCTGGGCCCGGGGGGCCGCCCCGGACCTGATCGGCCAGGCACTCGACGACCGGGTCCCGCGCGTGGCCGCCGCGGTCCTCGCCGGCGCGGCGCTCGGACTGGCCGGATGCGCCGTGCAGAGCGCGGTGCGCAACCCGCTGGCGGAGCCGGGTGTGCTCGGCATCACGGCGGGCGCCGGGCTGGGCGCGGCGAGTGTCGTGACGTCGGACCTGCCCGGCGGACGGCCGCTGCTCATCGCAGCGGCGGTCGCGATGGGGCTCGCCACGTTCGCGGTGATCGCCCTGCTGACCTGGCGCGGCGGCTTCCTGCCCGACCGGTTCGTGCTGGTCGGTATCGGCTGCGGGTACGGCCTCAGCTCCGTCACCACCTTCCTCCTGCTGCGTGCCGACCCGTGGAACACACCCCGGCTCTTCACCTGGCTCTCCGGCACGACCTACGGGCGCACACTGCACGACGTCCTACCGGTCGCGGTGGCACTGGCGCTCGCGCTCCCCCTGCTCCTCGCCATGCGCGGTCAACTCGACCTGCTCGCCGTCGACGAGGACACCCCGCGGGTGGTCGGTGTCAGGCTGGAACGCACACGCTTCGCCGCCCTGGCGATCGCCGCGGTGCTCGCGGCGCTCAGTGTGATCGCCATCGGCGTGGTCGGTTTCGTGGGACTCGTCGCCCCGCACCTCGCCCGGTCACTGGTGGGTGCCCGGCACGGCCGCGCGATCCCGGTCGCGATGCTGCTCGGCGGGCTGCTGGTCTGCGTGGCCGACACCCTCGGCCGCACGCTCGTCGCACCTGCCCAGATGCCGCCGGGCCTCATGATCGCCCTGGTCGGAGCGCCGTACTTCGTCTGGGTGCTTCGCCAGTCACGCGCATGACGCCGAAGTCCCCGCCCCCGCCCTCGCCCCGCCCTCTCCGAACCGCCAGGAGTGCCGGAATGCCGCCTCATCAGGAATCGCCCGTGAAGAGCACCGTCGTCCCGTTCGAGCCCGATACGTTGCCCGCCCCGCTGAGGCGGCTCGGACCCCACGACGTGCTGGAGCGCTGGCGCGCGGTCGACCGTTCCGCCCACGCCCCGCACCTGGTGGCCGTTCCCGGGCACGACGGCGAGGACTGGGCCGCCGCCGCGCTCGTGACAGCGCGCCCGGACACGGCCTATCTGAAGATCGTCGATGCCGTCGGTGACGTGCCGGCGGCCGTCGGCGCCGTGGTCTCCTCCGCGCTCCACCGAGGGCTCGCGCAGGTCAAGTGGGAAGGGTGGACTGCGAGCGCCGAGATGGCCGCCGGCGCCGGCTTCGCCCCGCTGGGTGTTCCGCTCGCGCGGGCGGAGGACGCGGGAGGGCCTGCTTCCGGCTACGTACGCTGGCTGTGCGACGGTGCGGTGACCGAGCCCCCGTACTACGGACAGACGACACACTTCACGTGCGGCGCCGTCACCGCTTTGGTCGCGCAGGCACACGCGGGGACACTGCCGCGGGAGTCGCTCGACCGCACGGCGGAGTTGACCCTGTGGCGCGACGCGACGAACTTCCCCGCGTGCGAGCCCGTCGGACTGGGCGTCGCCGTGCGTCGGGCGTGGCCCTCGTCCCCGGTCACGATCTTTCTCGACGTGGACCGGCCCGTCCTGCTCGACCACTTGACGGAGAGTGAGCGGGAGTGGCGTGCCGTGCTCCAACGCGTGTCGCGAAGGAGCGCCGGAGAGACCGGTGTCCCGATCGACGCACGCCACCTGCCCATGACCGCGATCCGGAGCGCGATCGGCCGACGGGAACGCGTGCTGCTCCTGGTCTCGCTCGCCGGGATGCAGGGGTTCGACGTGCCGCACTGGGTGCTCTGTCACGGCGCCGTACCCGGCGCGGTCGTGATCGAGGACCCCTGGGCCAACGCGGCCACGGGGGACACGTGGGTCGACGCCCACCTGCTGCCCGTACCCGATGCGTCGCTCGACGCGATGTCGCTGATCTCGTCGGACCGTTTCCGCGGTGCCGTGGTCATCGGCTCCCCGGAGCGGGGCGCCGCGTCCTTCTGACGGCCGACCGACGAGTAGGGCCTCGTCCCGTCGTGGCGCCGCCACCTGGGGCCGGTCAGGCCGGAGAAGGCGCGGAGCGCGCGGGGGTCAGCTCTCCTGGACGGTGTTGCGCTCCAGGCGGCGCACCTCCCGCAGGCCGTCGGCGAGGCTCTGGTCGGCGAATGCCCCGAGCACCGCCTGCTCGGCCTGTTCGGTGAGCCGGGTGAAGTAGTCGTTCATGTGGGCGGTCACCAGGCACATGTGCTGGCTCTCGGGGCGGCACGCCCACAACGGCTTGTCGCCGACGACGCAGCGGTAGACCTCGGCGAGGGTGACGTCCTCGGCGGGCCGGGCCAGCCTCGTACCGCCCGCGCGGCCCTTCACCGACGTCACCAGGCCCTCCCTGACGAGCGGCACCAGAAGCTTGCGGATCAGGCTGGGGTTGGCGTCCAGATGCTCGGCGAGCTGCGCGGAACTCAGCACCGGGGAGTCGGTCTCGGCCGCGACCGCGAGAAACAGCAGCACCTTCAGGGCGCTGGAGAACCTGACATCCAGCACTCTGCGCACCACCCTCCGTCGGTCGAGCCACAGTGCATCGAGCCGCACCGTCCCCACCATAATAGCAACAATCACTGTTGCATTTACATCCAGGGAAACTGTACCTTTCACAGGAACAGATTGCTCGATCGAAACGTCACTCAGGAGGACGGCATCATGCCCACTCGCGCGGCTCAGTCCCTGGCCCGGCCTTTCACACTCGGCTCGGCGGAACTGCGGAACCGGATCGTGATGGCTCCGATGACCCGCGCCCACTCCCCCGGCGGCATACCCGGGGAGAACGTCGCCGCCTACTACGCGCGCAGGGCCGCGGCGGGGACCGGCCTCATCATCACCGAGGGCACCTATGTCGACCACCCGAGCGCGGGCGACGTCGAGAGCGTGCCGCGCTTCCACGGAGAGGAACAGCTCGCCGGGTGGCGCCGGGTCGTCGACGCCGTACACGCCGAGGGCGGCAGGATCATGCCCCAGCTCTGGCACGTCGGCATCCAGCGCGGGGCCGGGAAGCCGCCGTTTCCCCAGGCACCGTCGGTCGGCCCGTCCGGCGTCGCGCTCGACGGCACCGCCGACGCGGGTGAGACACTGTCCCTCGCCGACATCGACAAGATCATCGAGGCGTTCGCCGACGCCGCGCGGGAGGCCGAGCGCATCGGGTTCGACGGCATCGAGCTGCACGGCGCGCACGGCTACCTGATCGACCAGTTCCTCTGGGGGCGGACCAACCGGCGCACCGACGCCTACGGTGGCGACGCGGTCTCGCGCACGAAGTTCGCCGCCGACATCGTCGCCGCGGTACGCGAACGGGTCTCACCGGACTTCCCGCTGGTACTGCGCTTCTCGCAGTGGAAGGCCAACAACTACGACGCCAAGCTCGCCACCGACCCGGACGAGCTCCAGGCGCTCCTTGAGCCGCTGGCGCAGGCCGGGGTCGACGCCTTCCACGCCTCGGGCCGCCGCTACTGGGAACCCGAGTTCCCCGCGTCCGGCCTGGACCTGAACGTGGCGGGCTGGACCAGGAAGCTCACCGGCAAGCCTGTCATCACCGTCGGCTCGGTAGGGCTGGACGCCATCTTCGACCCCAGCGCCTTCACCCCCGGGGCGCGGGCCGGGGTGGAAAGCGTGGAACGTCTCCTGGAGCGCCTGCAGCGCGACGAGTTCGACCTCGTCGCCGTCGGCCGCGCGCTGCTCGCGGACCCGGAATGGGCGGACAAGATCCTGGAGGGCAGGGAGACCGAGCTGACGCCGTTCAGCCACGAGTCGCTCAGCAACCTGCACTGATCCACCGCAGGCCACGCGTTGCCCCGGCCCGTGCCGAAAGCCGAGCGGGACATGCCCTTACGTGCCCGGGCACGGGCACGGCCGGCCACGTGTTGGAGAGGGGCGCCCCTCTCCAAGACGTGGCGCGCGTACCGTATCCGGACGAGTTCGCCGGAACCCGGAGCCTTCCGTCAGTTGGCGCTCTGGATCTGTTCGATCCTGGCGTTACGGATCAAGAACTTGCCCGGTTCGCGGACCTGCTCGAACGCCTCGTTGTTCAGCAGGGCGCAGCTACCCGACGTCGAAGTGACCTTCACCGTCGTGGACTTGTCGTTGTCGAGGTTGGTCACGCGGAGCGTGGTACCGACGGGGAACTGATTGCTGGAGGCTGCCGGGGCACCTGTCTCGCCGGAAAGGGTGACGGTGGATCCGGCGCACACGACAGCGCCTTCGGCGCTTCCGCCGGCGTCCCCGGCACCCGCGGCACTGCCCGCTTCCGCTCCGCCGCCCGCTTCCGCTCCACTGCCCGCGTCCGCCCCGCCTCCTGCTTCCGCTCCGCCTCCCGCCGGTGCCCCCGAACCTGCCTCATCGGCGGCACCGACACCGCTACCGCCCTCGCCGACCTCGCAGTTGGACGCCGCCTGCTTCCGCTTGATCTCCTCGATGACGGCGGCGCGGTTCGCGATCCGCGCCTCGGACTGCGCGTCCGGGGCGGCGCGCTGCGCGGCGATGAAGCTCTCGTTGTTGCCCAGGGCGGTGGCCAGCCCGTCGCAGACCACCGACGCCTGACTCGTACCGGTCATCGCCACCGCCGTACCGCCCACCAGCGCTGCGGCGCCGACCAGCAGGGAAATCGTCTTCTTACGGCTCAGGGTCTTCTTACGGGACACGTGTGGGGCTCCTGTCCCCGGCCGCGAAGGAACGAGGCCGGCTGGGTATCCGTGTGCCGTTACATACGAGTGATCCAGTCATCCCACTCACCCGCCACAAAGATGACTTCGGCCGAATCAAGGCGAGTTCATCCGGACGGCTTCGCCTCGGCGACGGTCCCGCTCGCGCACCCTCCGCATGGCCACCTGTGGGGCGGCACTGCTGCCGTCCCACAGGCCACCCCCACGCGGTCAGCTACCGCCGGCCGTCTTCTGCCGTCGGGCGAGCCACCACCACCCGCCTGCGCCGAGCCCGAGCAGCACCGCGACACCGACGCCGATCAGCGGCACCGGAGAGGAGTCGTCGCTCTCCTGAGCGCTGTTCTCCTGAGCCGTGTTCTCCCGAGCGCTGTTCTCCTGAGCACTGTTCTTCGGATCAGGCGTCTCGGTGCTGGACGGGGCCGCTTCAGTGGCGGACGGGGGCGCGCTGGTTGCCGGGCTCGGGCTCGCCGGAGCGGCCCCCGGTGCCGCGGCCTTGAGCTTGAGAACCGGGGCGGGCTGTTGCGGTTCCTCGCCGCCGCTGGGTACCTCGATCCAGCGGGAGACCTCTCCGTCGCTGTACGTCTCCACCGTCTTGAACGCGATCTCGCTGCTTTCCGGAAGCTGCCGGACCTTGATCTTGTGTTCGGCGTCGGTGCCGGCGGGGAGAGCCGGGCCTTCGACGGTGTAGCCGTCCTGAACGGTCTTCAGTTTCCAGCCCTTGGGGCCGTCGGTGAGCGAGACGTCGTCCGGCGCGATGCCTTGGGGCAGGACCACACGTAGCTGCGTGAAGCCCGCGGATGAGGATTCCGCCTCGGAGATGAAGCTGAGTGTGACGTCTTCCGCCAGGGCCTGCGGCTTGTCGGCGGTAACCTCCGCGTGAGCGTATGCCGTACCGGCCGTCGCGAGAGTGGCCGTCAGTGCGAGGGCAACGACGAGTCCGGAACGCCGTGTTGTGCGGGTGATGTGTTGCGTGGGCACGGGGGAAGCTCCTTGTTCGGGGAAGGGGACGCGGCGAAGTCTCCCTGCGTCATGGGCGGGACAGCCGGTTCTCGATGAGTGCCGTGAGTTCCTGGGGCGAGGCCGGGGTGACTTCTTCTCCGTCGATGAAGAAGGTCGGTGTGCCCTGCACACCGAGCCCGAGCCCGTCGCGCTGGTCGGCCCGCACGCGCTCGGCGGTCGCGGGATCGTTGAGCGCGGCATTGAACTCCGCCATGTCCAGGCCGAGTTGTTCGGCGAAGCCGCGGAAGACGGTTTCCTTCGACTCCTCGGCTTCGCCCCACTGGGCCTGGGTGGTGAAGAGCTTGCTGTACATCTGCTCGAACTTGCCCTGCTGGGCGGCGGCTTCGGCCGTACGGGCGGCGAGTTCACCGTTGCGGTGGCCGGGCATGGGGAAGTAGCGGGCGACGAAGGTGACCCGGTCCTTGTACTCCTCGCGCAGCTTCTCCACAACGGGATACGCGGCCCCGCACGCCTCGCACTCGAAGTCCAGGAACTCCACGACGGTCAGCTCGGAGCTTTCGGGCCGGGTGAGACGGTGGCTCGTCCCGCGTACGGGCTGGGCCTCGGCGACGGGCGCGGCGTTCACCGCGCCGCTGGGGCTGTCGGGACGGAACAGCAGGAAGGAGCCGAGTGCGGCGGCGAACGAGGCGACCAGCACGGCGGCGATGTACAGGTGCTTCTTCATGATTCCTCGGGTTGTCGGGGTGCGGAGAGCGCGCGGGTGGTCGATCCACGGCCGGTCGAGGGTCCCCCCACCACCCGGCGCCGGAAGAGCAGCCCGACGACATGGAAGTCCCCGAGCGGGGGCGGCACGGCGAAGCCGAGCACACTTCCTCTGCGGGTGACTGCGGAGCGTCGCGTACGGCGGGTGCGGGCGTACGGGACAGGCCCATCGCCGGCGTTCCCGCGTGCGGTCCGACCGTCGTGCCCGTCAGGGCAGGCAGGGACCGCCGACCGGCGCCGGCCGGGAAAGGGCGAAGGGAGCAAGCCCATGACGCGGCGGCGCTCTGCCCGAGTGGAGGCGCGCGAGCACGGCCGGTTTCAGGGGCGAGGGCCTTTCCCGGACTTCCTGTTCCGGGCCATGGCGGTGAGCGGCACGCGACGACGGCCAGATGAACAACAGCAGGTGTCCCACGGCCAGCAGCAACGGCCTGCTCTGCCACAGCAGCCGTTCCGTGATCCCCAGCAACCGGGCGCCGAGGAACAACGTCACCAGATGCCCCGCCAGCAGCACCGCGGGCGGCGGCCCGACGGCCGCACCGTGCTCGATCAGGGCGGGCAGGCCATCAGCGGTCCCGCCGCCTCCCCCCATCACCGTCCGACAGGCACCGGGCAGCGAATAGGCGACGTGGTAGGCCGCTTGTGAGGCGGCGAGAACACCGACCACCTGTGTGTCGGTCAGCCGACGGCGCGTCAGTGCCACGGCGCCGGGAACCGCTACCGCGGCGACTCCGGCGACGATGATCCACCGGGGTGTGTGTCCCTGGGCGAGAGCATGTCCGGCCAGCGGCAGCAGTACGCACAACACCGCGAGCGCCCCCGCGCGCAGCCCGCGGAGCACCCCGGTCGCCGGGGAGGCGGAGCACATCGGGCGGAGCGGTCGCATGGGTCGCATCTTTCGGGACGTACGCCTCCGTGGCGGACGGGTGGCAGGCATTGCGGCGTGCGCGTACTGAGCCCTGAGCCTACCTACTCCGGCGCACCGTCTCGCCCGAGCCCCCGCATCAGCCCCCGCCCCGTTCCCCGCCCCCCTCCCCCGCCGCGCCGAACCGGACGCGCGTCAGCCCGCCGTGGGGAAGAGGCGTACGGACAGCTCGGCGACGGTCGGTGCCTCGAAGAAGACCCTCACGTCCTCGATCTGCGTGCTTAGCGCGGTCTGGATGCCCGCGGCGTAGCGGACGGCGAGCAGGGAGTTCCCGCCGAGGTGGAAGAAGTTGTCGTCGATGGTCAGGCCGGTGGCGCCCAGGACCTCGGCGGCCAAGGCGCACAGCGTGCGTTCCACGGGAGTTCGCGGCTCCCGGCCGGTGCGGGCCGGAGTGGGGTTCCCTGGTACGGGGAGGGCGCGTCGGTCCAGTTTGCCGTTGGGGGTCAGCGGCAGCGCGTCCAGGGTGACGAACGCCGCGGGGACCATGTAGTCGGGCAGCCGTGCGGTCAGCGCGTCCCGCAGGCGTGCGGTGTCGGGGCCGTCCGGCCGGGCGGCCCCGACACCGGGGGCGGGGGCGGGGGTCACGTACGCCACCAGGCGGGGGTCGCCCGGCCGGTCCTCGCGCAGGACGACGACCGCCTGCCCGACGTCCGGACGCGCGGTCAGCGCCGCCTCGATCTCCGCGGGCTCGATACGGAACCCGCGCACCTTCACCTGGTGGTCGGCGCGCCCGTGGAACAGGAGGTGGCCGTCCTCGTGCCAGGCGGCGAGGTCACCGGTGCGGTACATGCGGGCGCCCGGTGCCCCGAAGGGGTCAGGGACGAAGCTGGACGCCGTCAGGCCCGGCCTGCCGAGGTAGCCGTGGGCGAGCTGGACGCCGGCCAGGTACAGCTCGCCGGTCCCGCCCGGGGCGACCGGGCGCAGCGCCCCGTCGAGGACGTAGGCGCTGGTGTTCCACACCGGCCTGCCGATCGGAACCGTCACGGAGGTGTCGCCGCCCGGGAGGCAGGGCCAGGAGGTGACGTCGACGGTCGCCTCGGTGGGGCCGTAGAGGTTGTGGAGGTCGGCCCCGAGCGTACGGAGGCAGGGCTCCACGAGGTCGGCCGGGAGGGCCTCGCCGCTGCAGAACACCCGGCGCAGGCTGTCGCAGCCGGACGCGCCCGGCGCCTGGAGGAAGTACCGGAGCATGGACGGTACGAAGTGGACGGTGGTCACCCGCTCGGCGCGGATGAGCCGGACGAGGTGGCCGGGGTCCTTGTGTCCGCCGGGCCGGGCGATGACCAGCGTGGCGCCGGTGATCAGGGGCCAGAAGAACTCCCAGACCGACACGTCGAAGCCGGCGGGGGTCTTCTGCAGGACGCGGTCGTCGGCCTCCAGGCCGTAGGTGTGCTGCATCCACAGCAGGCGGTTGACGACGGCGCGGTGCGGGACCACGACGCCCTTGGGGTGGCCGGTGGAGCCCGAGGTGTAGATGACGTAGGCGGGATGGCCGGGGGTGGGCGGGGCGCCGCGGCCCGCCGCGGTGGGTGAGGACGGGGGGAGGGCCGCCAGTGAGGCGGCGGTGCGCGGATCGTCCAGGAGAACGGCGTCGTCGGGCGCGTCCACGGCCTCGGCGACCGGGGTGGTGGTGAGCACCACGCGGGGTGCGGAGTCGCGCAGCAGACGGCGGACACGGTCGCGGGGGTGGTCGGGGTCGACCGGTACGTACGCCGCTCCGCTCTTGACGACCCCGAGCAGGGCGACCACCAGCTCCACGGAGCGCGGGACCGCCACAGCGACCCGGTCGCCGGGGCCTACGCCGCGTTCCAGCAGCAGGTGCGCGAGGCGGTTGGCGTCGGCGTCGAGCCGGTCGTAGCGGGTCCGGCTCCCCTCGAAGACCAGGGCGGTGCGGTCGGGTGTGGCCGCGGCCCGGGCCTCGAACAGTTCGGGGAGTGTGGCCGGGGGGATCTGGCGCGAGGGGCCGTGCCACGGAACGCGCGCGGTGGCGGGTACGGCGGATGACGGTGACAACTCTCAGCTCTCCCAACGGGGCAGGACGCCGCGTGCGCGTCGGCGGGGATATTCCCTCGCGCGTGAGCGGGACGGCGTTCACAGACGTGGTGGAAGGGCGGAGCCGCGATGTGCCGAAGCTGCCACAGGGGTGGGGGGCTGTCAACGGGGCGTCGTACCGCAAGGAACTAGATCGATGGCACCCAAACCTGTCAAGTCACAGGTTCTGGTGAATGGTGTGCGCGTCGGCCGTCGGCAAATGTGTCTAGTGGATTGGCGGGAGCTTGCGTAGTAATCCTCGGACAACGAAAAGCCGTGATGAGTAAGTACATGTGACGTACCGTCGGATGATGTGAGGAGACCGCAGTGGTCGATTCGGGGGCATGGGCGTCCGTATGCGAGGCATTCGCCGCGCGGCGGGCGGCACATCCCGACGCCGTGGCCGTCACCGGCGCATACGGTGATCTTTCCTTCGGGCAATTGGGCACGATGGCGGATTCCGTCGCGGCCTCGGTACGGGCGCTCGGCACCCCCTCCGAGGGAGCGGAGCTGCCCGTCGGCTACCTGGGGGCGCGCCGCCCGCACTTCCTGGCCACGGTGCTGGGGGTGCTCGGCAGCGGCGCGGCGTATGTGCCCCTGGATCCGTCGTGGCCGCCGGCCCGTATCGCGGAGGTCGCCGAAGTCGCGGGCCTGCGGCATGTGTTCGTCGACGCGGAGCACACCGCTCTCGCCCGCGACGCCGGGCTGTCCCTGGTGCTCCCGGTGGAGGAGGCACTGGCGCCGGAGCGCCCGGCGCCGGTGGCACTGTGGGCCGGGACGGGCGCGGACCTCGCCTACCTCGTGTTCACCTCGGGCTCCACCGGCGCGCCGAAGGGCGTACTGACCGAGCACGCGGCCCTGGCCAACACCTGTGCCCGGATGGCCGAACGCTGGGGGCTCACCCCGGCGGACCGGGTGCTGCAGTTCACCTCGCTCGGCGTGGACATCACGCTGGAAGAGGCGTTCAGCGCGTGGACGGCGGGTGCCGCGCTCGCCCTGATGGATCCCACGACCGCGGGCGACCTCGTACGGTTCACCGCGTTCCTGGAGGAGTTCCAGGTCAGCGCCCTCGATCTGCCGACCTCCTTCTGGACCGCGTGGCTGTCGGCGGTGGAGGCTGGGGATGTGCCGCCGCCTCCCGGATGTGTACGGACGGTCGCGGTCGGCAGTGAGGAGGTCGGCGCCGACGACATCGCCCGCTGGCAGGCCGTCGCCGGGCCGGGGTGCCGCACGTTCAACATGTACGGGTCGACCGAGCAGGCCATCACCTCCGTCGTGGACGGGCCCCTCGCACCCGGTGACCCGGTGGGCAGCGGGGTGATCGGCCGGCCGCTGCCCGGCGTCCACGCCTATGTGCTCGACGGGGGGCTGCGCCGGCGGCCACCGGGCGTTCCGGGAGAGCTGTACGTCGGCGGACTGGCCACGGCCCGCGGCTACGCGGGTCAGCCGGCGCGCACGGCGGAGCGGTTCCTGCCCGACCCGTTCGCGGGCCGCCCCGGCGCCCGTATGTACGCGACCGGGGACCGGGCGGTGGCCCTCACCGACGGCGGTTTCCGCTTCGCCGGGCGCATCGACACGCGCCTGAAGATCCGGGGCTTCACCGTGCAGCCGCGTGAGGTCGAGGGCGTGCTGGCCGAGGTGGCCGGGGTCGAGAAGGTCGCGGTGACCACGGAGCCGGGGCCGGACGGCAGGGATCTGCTGGTCGCCGAGGTGGTCGCGACGGCCGCCGCCGGGGAGGCGGAGCGGCTCGTCGGGGAACTCGGCGGGCGGGCGGCGGAGCGGCTGCCGGACTACGCCTGCCCGCAGCGGTACGTGGTGCACTCCCACGGGGGTGGGTCGCCGCGCACGCTCGGCCCGTCCGGCCGCCCCTCGCGGAGCGCCGACGCCGCCGGGGCCACCGAGGGCCCGCCGGGCGCAGGGCAGGCCCATCGCGCGGCGGTCGCGGCGGTCACGGCCGTGTGGCGGGAGCTGCTGGGCGACCAGGAGATCGCGGAACGGGACAGCTTCCTCGACCTGGGCGGCAACTCCCTGCTCGCCATCCAGTTGCTGACCCGGCTGCGCGGACGGTACGGCGTGGCCGTCGACGTCGCCCGGTTCTTCGACGAGCCCACGGTGGCCGCTCTCGCGTCGGCCCTCGTCACGGCCGGCGTGATGACGGAGGAGAGCGGGCGCGACGACGAGAGCGGTCCGCCCCGGCTGCTGCCGCGTACGGCGGGTGACGAGGGACCGTGCTGGTCCGGCCAGGAGCGGATGTGGTTCCTCCAGCGCCTGCTGCCGGAGTCCGCCGCGTACCACATCCCGCTCGCCTTCGAGGTCACGGGCGGTGTCAGCGTGCCGGCGCTGCGGACCGCGCTGCGGGCGGTGGCGGCGCGGCACGAGCCGCTGCGTACGGCCGTACGGCTCGACGGCACCCGGCTCACCCAGGTCGTGGTCGCACCGGACGTCCCCGTGGAGACGGGCTCCGTCCCGCACACGATCCAGGAGGAACTGGAGTCGCGGGACGGCCTGCTGGCCGCGTTCGTCTCGCGCCCGTTCGACCTCCGGGCGGGCCGGGTGCTGCGCGCCACGGTGGTCGAGTGCGCGGCCGGGCGGACCCTCCTCGCCTTCGCCGTCCACCATGTGGCGTTCGACGAGTGGTCGGTGGGGCTGTTCCTCGACGAGCTGAGCGACGCGTACGCCCGCGCCCTGCACGGCAATCCATCCGCGCCGCGCCCGCTCGGCGCGCGCTATCTGGACTTCTGCGGCTGGCAGGCGGACCCGGCGGTCCGGCGGCGCGTGACGGAGCGGCTCGGATTCTGGCGGGAGTACCTGGAGGGGCTGCCCGAACAGACCCTGCCCGCCGACCTGCTCCCGCCGGAGCGGCCCACCCGCGTGGGCGACGAGCGGCGCTTCACCGTGCCGCGCCGTCAGGCCGCCGCCCTCGCGGCCCTCGCCCGGCGCGAGGGGGTCACCCGCTACCACACCCTCCTCGCGCTGTTCTCCGTCCTGCTGGCGCGCTACAGCGGGACGTACGACCTGGCGGTGGGCGTGCCCGCCGCCAACCGGGGCTCGGAGGAGCTGGAGGAGCTGATCGGGTTCTTCGTCAACACCCTTCCGGTGCGCGCGCGGCTGGCGGACAACCCCACCTTCGCCGAGGCGGTGCGCCGCGTCAGCAAGAGCACACTGGCCGCGCAGGCCGCCGGGCACGTCCCGGTGGACGAGATCGCCCGCGCCGTCGGACGGCACGGGTCCGCGACCCGGAATCCGATGTTCCAGACGCTGTTCGTGATGGACGAGGAGCAGCGGGGTTCGCTGCGGCTGTCCGGCTCCGAGGTCCGGTCGGCGCATGTGCCGGTGCGGTCCTCCGCGCTCGACCTCACGCTGGCCGTCGGTGACGGCGACGACGGGACGTTGAGCGGGCGTCTGTGGTACTGCGCCGAGGTGTTCGGCCCGGAGACCGCGGAGCGCATGGTGGCGAGCTTCCTGACGCTGGTGGACCAGGTCGTCGCCGACCCGGATCTGCGGGTGCGGGACATGGACGCCGCGCGCCCGGCGGACCGGTCGCTGGCCACGGCCGCCGCCCCGGCCCTCGGGCCGGAGGAACAGGCGCCGCTCGCGGTGCGGTTCGAGGCCGCCGCCCGGCGGTGGCCGCAGCGCACGGCTCTCGTCGCGGACGGCCGGGGCGTGACGTACGGCGCGTTGTCCGGGCTCGTCGAGGAGGTCCGCGCCCGGTTGCGCGACGCGGCGCCGATGTCGGCGTTCGTGCCGCTCGTGCTCCCGGAGGGGCCCGCGCTGATCGCCGCGATGCTCGCGGTGAACAGCCTGGGCCGGGCCTTCCTGCCCGTCGACCCGCGCTGGTCGCGGGAGCGCGTCGCGGATCTCGTCGCACGGACCGGCAACCCGTTCGCCGTCGTGGCCGAGGACGCGGACACGTCGGCCGTGCCGCCGGGTGTGCGGCCGCTGTCCGTCGGGGCCCGGCCGCGGCCGGACGCGGGTGAGGCGTACGGGGCGGCGGACGCCGTACCGTACGCGGTGGACGCGCCCGGCGACGGACGGCGCCCGATGTACGCGGTGTGCACGACAGGGCCGGCCGACCCGCCGTATCCGGCCGTCGTCGCGCACCGGGCGTTCGCCCGCCACACCGCGTGGGCCGTCCGGTACTTCGGTACGCAGGCGCCCACGGTCCTGCACGCCACACCGCCCGCCCGCGCGCACGGCGTCTGGGAGTTGCTGTGGCCGCTCGCGCAGGGTGGGACCGCCGTCCTGCCCGGCTCCGGCGAACGGACCGACCCGAAGGCGCTGGCGGCGACACTGGCCCGGGACGGCGTGGACACGCTCTTCCTCCTGCCGAGCGCGCTGGCCGACCTGGTCGACCAGGTGTCGGCCGAGCCCGGTCGCGCCGATGACCTCGCGGCCCTGCGGACCGTGGTCACCATCGGTGAGGCGCCCCGGGAGCAGGCGGCGCGCCGCTTCGCCGCCCTGGCTCCGGCCGCGCGCCTGTACCACCTGCACACGGACGCGGGAGGGGGCCTGGCCGCGCTGGTCCGGGCGATGACCGGTGACCTGGAGGAGAGCCGTGGACTCGTCGCCGGTGACGGCTCGGCCGTTGTCGTCGACGACCGGCGCCGGGCGGTGCCCCACGGCGTTCTCGGCGAACTCTGCCTGACCGCCGACGACGACGGCGACGGGACCGGCGGTGTCACGAGCGCCGCCGTCGACCGGCGGCGTCTCGTGGAGAGCCGCCACCCGGAACTGCCGGCCGGTGCCCGTCTGGTGCGGACGGGCGAGCCGGCGCGGATGCGGCCGTCCGGCGACATCGAGCTGTGCGGTACGGCCGACGACCGGGCCGTGCTCCGCGGCGTCCGGGTGCGGCTCAGCCGGATCGCCGCCCAGGTGGCCGACCATCCGGGCGTACGTTCCGCCACCGTGGCAGCGACGCCGCCCGGCGCCGCCCCGGCGCAGCGGGTGGCCGCACTCCTGGCCGCCGCGCCGCCCGAGGTGGCCGCCGCCGCGCTGCGCGCGGTCACCGGGGCGGACGTTCTCCCGACCATCCCGCCGACCGGAAGGTGACCATGCTGCGCCGCTACAAGGACTTCGCCGTGGATCTCGACATCCGGCGGGACGCCTTCATCGACGCGCCGCGCGCGGAACAGCGGCGCTGGGTGATCCATCGCGCCGTCGACGAGCTGGCCGAGCAGCTACGTCATCTCGACGTCATCGCGCCGGACTTCATCGGCGGCACCACGCGCGGCGAGATCCACGCGAACTGGCACGAGAGCGAGGCCGACTACCACGACGACCAGCTCCTCATCGAGGGCCAGCAGGTGATGCAGGACTGGGAGGAACGGCTCATGCACCGCATGGCGGAGCGTGTGACCGCCACCCACGGCGACATCCTGGAGATCGGGTTCGGCCTCGGACTGTCGGCGACCTTCATCGAGGAGCAGGGGGTGCGTTCGCACACCATCGTCGAGTACAACGACGGCGTGCTCGACAAGGCCCGGCAGTGGGCCGCCGAGCGCCCCGGTTCCGACATCGAGCTGCTGCGGGGGCACTGGCAGGCCGCCCTGCCGCGACTCGGTGACTTCGACGGCATCCTGTGGGACGCCTTCCCCACCAGCGAGGCCGAGTTCGACCAGTACGTGCTGCGGGACAGCACGGTCGCGGAGGCGTTCTTCTGCGAGGCCGCCGCCCACCTGCGCTCCGGCGGGGTCTTCACGTACTACACCAACGAGCGGGACTCGCTGAGCCGCCGGCACCAGCGTGGGCTGCTGCGGTACTTCTCCTCGTTCGCGGTGGAGGTCGTGGACGGTCTCCAGCCGCCGCCGGACTGTCAGTACTGGTGGACGGACCGGATGACCGTCGTGACCGCGACCCGCTGAGCAGTGGCAGAAAGGAACTCCGTGTCCTTCCCCGGAATCGCCGGCCTCTCCCCTTCCCAGCTCGACGCGCTGGAGGACCTCCTCACAGCGGGTGGCACCGCGTCGCGGGAGAACGCCCTCGCCGAGCTGACCGTCTACTACGTGCCGGAGCCCGGGTCGCCGCCCGGCGAGGCGGAGCTGCGCGCCCACACCGCGCGGCTGCTGCCGGACGAGGCGGTGTGTCTGCGCTTCGTCCCGGTCACGGACCTGTCGTCACCGTCGGGGGACGCGACCCTCGGGGACACCGGCGAGCGGCCTGACGACGCCGCGTCCGAGGACGCCGTGGCGCCCGCCGGTGACCTTCAGCGCTGGCTGGCCGCGATCTGGGCCGACGTGCTCGACGCGCCCGTCGCACGGGTGGACGCGGACTTCTTCACGCTGGGCGGGAGTTCGCTGCGCGCCGTGCGGGTCCTCGCCCGTGTCCAGGCCGTCCTGGGCATCGAGCTGCCGGTGGCGACCCTGTTCGGTCACCGCACCGTGGCCGCTCTCGCGGAGGCCGTCGAGGCGCGCTCCGCCGAGGTGCCCCGCTTCGCCGAGATCGTGGCCGTGGCCGCCGAGGTGTACGGGGAGGAAACCGATGCCGGGCAGCGGTGACGCGAGGTCCGCCTGGGCTCCGCTCGTCCCGGACGCCGACGGGGATGTGGTGCTCGCGGTGGACTTCGCCACGACGGGGCGGCGCGAGGCGACGTTCGCCGAACTCGCCGGGCTGCTGCCGGGCTCGCTCGACGTACGGCAGGCGGTGCCGCCGCCCGACGCGGCACCGGAGGACGACCGGGCGCGGCACCACCTGGACTGGTGGGCCGGCCAGGTGGTGTACGGGCCCGCCGCCCGCCCGGTGCGCGCGGTGCTCGGCTACTGCGCGGGGAGCGTGTTCGCCGCGCGTCTGGCGGACCTCGTGGAACGCCGGCAGGGCGAGCGGCCGGCTCTGCTGCTCTTCGACCCGGAAGTGCCCGCGGTGGCGAGCCTCGACCGGGACATCCGCGTGGCGGTGGACGGGATGGACGGAGTGAGCGACGGGGAGCGGGCCGAACTGCGCCGCGGGATCGGCCGGATCCGCGACGCGGCGGGCGACGACTTCGACAAGGCGGCGGAGGCGTTCGTCGCCCTGTACCGCGAGGCGTACGGGACCGTCCTCGCGCGTATGGGCGTCGGCGGTGACTTCGCCGAACAGCTCACGAGGCTGTTCCGTTCCTACACCGGGTACCTCTCGGCGGCGCGGGCCCTGGGGCCGGGGCCCGGCTGGGCGTCGGCGACCTCTCTGCTCTCCACGGGCCGGACCGGTGGGCTCACCGGACGGGAAATCCGGTTCCCGGTCGGTCAGGAAGATCTTCTGCGCGACCCCGAAGTGGTCCGGACCGCTTACGAACTGATATCACCGACGGAATTCACCGGGTGACCACCCATCATGAGCCGCTGGAAAAGTCAAGAGGGCCCGAAATGGCGACCGCGAGCCAAGTGCCCTATATTTGACGTCCGTTGAGGGTTGACCGAGCTCGATTTTGCCGATGATCCGCAGGGGGAACGTGCGTTGCACAGGTCAGCGAGTAAACCCGAAGATGGGGCACACGTGAACGGCCAGAGCGTGTCGCCCAGAGAACTCCAGGTCGTGAAATACGTCGCCCGGGGTTTTACATACAGTCAGATCGCCACCCGGCTGGGAATCAGCGTACATACCGTCAATACCTATATTCGACGAGTACGTCAGAAATGTGAAGTGGAAACGCACGCGGATATCGTCCGCCTCGGAATTTCATTGACGAATGACATGGGCGGCTCGGGCGCCGCTGCCGCGTGATGTGCGACCGGGCGGACCAACGGGGAAGGGTGGGGCGCGCATGTCCGAGAATGGTGGATCCCGGAGCGTCGCGGGGCTGGTCGAAGCCGTCCGGCGGCACGCGGAGTCGGCCCCTGACGCGGTCGCGGTGGCGTATCCGGCGGAGGGGAGCACGCTCACCTATCGCGAGCTGGACCGGCGGGCCGCCCGGCTCGCCGGTGACCTCGCGTCGCGGGGCGTGCGCCCCGGGGACCATGTGGTGCTCTGTCTGCCACCGGGCGCGGATCTGGTGGTGGCCTTCCTGGCGGTCGTACGGGCCGGCGCCGCGTACGTACCGCTGGACCCCGGGCATCCGGACGAGCGGCGGCGGCTGATCGCACGCGACTGCGCTGCGCGGGCCGTCGTCACCCTGTCCCGGTTCGCCGACGCCCACGCGGACACGGGCCCGACCGTGATCGCCCTCGACGCCGCGGCCGAGCGGATCGCGGGCAGGGACAGCACCTTCGCCCCGGTGTCCGTGGGCCCCGAGGCGACCGCCTACGTGTGCTACACCTCCGGGACGACCGGCACGCCCAAGGGCGTCGTCGTCCCGCACCGCGCCGTCCTGGACCTGGTGAACTCCACGGACTACGTCCGCATCGAGGCGGACGACAAGGTCGCGCAGGCGGCGAACCCCGCCTTCGACGCCATCACGTTCGAGATCTGGGCCACGCTGTGGGCCGGCGCCACGGTCGTCGGGCTGGAGAAGGACGTCATCCTGGACCCGATCGCCTTCGAGACGGCGGTGCGCGACCACGGGGTGACCGTGCTCTTCCTGACCACCGCGCTCTTCCAGCAGATCGCGAACGAACGGCCGTCGGCCTTCGCCCCGTTGCGCACCCTGCTCTTCGGCGGCGAGGTGTGCGACCCCCGTACCGTACGGCGCGTACTGGACGCCTCTCCCCCCGCCCGGCTGCTGAACGTCTACGGGCCGACGGAGGCCACCACCTTCGCCACCTGGCACGAGATCGGCGCGCACGAGGACACCACCCGGCCCATCCCCATCGGCACGGCGATCGGCGCCACCGTCACCCGCGTGCTGGACGACCACGGCTCTCCGGTGGGGCCGGGCGGCACTGGGGAGCTGTACCTCGGCGGCCCCTGTCTCGCCCTGGGCTATCTGGGCCAGGACGGCCTGACCGGGGAGCGCTTCGTACCCGACCCGGCCGCCTCCGCCGGGAGCCCGGGTCCAGGCGACGGGGACGGGGACGGGGACGGCAGGGAGGACAGGGAGGACAGGCTCTACCGCACGGGAGACCGGGTCACGGTGCGCGAGGACGGCGCCCTCGTCTTCCAGGACCGCGTCGACAACCAGGTGAAACTGCGCGGCTTCCGTATCGAACCGGGCGAGATCGAGGCGGTGCTCGTCGGACATCCGAGCGTCGCCCAGGCCACCGTGGTCCCGCGCCGGACCCCGACCGGCGACAAGAGCCTCGCCGCGTACGTCGTGCCCGCCACGTCGGGAACCGCGGATGTCGACGCGCTGACGGCCGAGTGGCACGAGATCTACGAGACGCTCTACAGCGAGCCGGACACGGCGGGCTTCGGCGAGAACTTCGTCGGCTGGAACAGCAGTTACGACCATGCGCCCATCCCCCGGCACGAGATGCGCGAATGGCGCGACGCCACCGTGGCGCGCATCCGTGAACTGGACACCCGGCGCGTCCTGGAGATCGGTGTGGGCACCGGGCTGCTCCTGGCGCACCTGGCGCCCGGCGCCGAGGAGTACTGGGCCACCGATTTCTCCGGGACCGTGCTCGACGCGCTCCGGCTCCAGCTCCACGAACGGCCCGAGCTGCGGGACAAGGTGACCCTGCGCTGCCAGGCCGCCGACGTCACCGCCGGGCTGCCGCGCGGCCACTTCACGGCCGTCGTGCTCAACTCGGTCGTCCAGTACTTCCCGGACGCCGGCTATCTGCGCGCCGTGATCGAGGGCGTCCTGCCGCTGCTGGCCCCCGGCGGCTGTGTGTTCCTCGGCGACCTGCGCAACGCCGCACTCCAGCACCACATGCAGACCGGGGTGGCCCTGGCCCCCGGCGGCACGGAGCGGGAGGCCGAAGCCGTGCGCCGGGAGATCCACGAACGCGTCACCGTGGAGACCGAACTGCTCCTCGACCCCGGCTTCTTCGACATCCTGGCGCGCGATCTGCCCGGCATCCGCTCCACCGACGTCCGCGTCAAACGCGGCCGGTGCCACAACGAGCTGACGCGCTACCGCTTCGACGCGGTGCTGGGTACCGCTCCGCCCGCCGCCGACCTGCGGGAGGCGCCCCGGGCCGACTGGGGGCAGGACATCGCCGACGCCGAGGAACTGGCCCGCCATCTGAAGGAACACCGGCCCGCCCGGCTCCGTGTCACCGGCGTGCCCGACGCGCGCACCGCGCGGGAACGGGCGGCCACGGCCGCGCTCGACGGAGGTGCCCCGGTGGCCGCCGCCCTGGCGGCCCTGTCGTCGCCGCCCGCCGTCGGCGCGGGAGGGGCCGGCGACCCGGAGGAGCTGTGCGCGCTGGCCGAGCGCATGGGCTACCAGGCCCTGGCGACCTGGTCGGGTGCGCGGGGTACCGACGGATCACCCGACGGATCGCTGGACGTGGTGCTGCTCGACCCCCGGCATCTCCCGCCGGGCCGGCTGACATCCGTGTTCGTCACCGCGGAGGACGACCCCCGCGAGCTGGGCGACTGCGCCAACACCCCGACCGCCTTCGACCGTACCGTCGACCCGGCTCTCGTACTCCGCAGATACCTGCGGGACCACCTTCCCGACTACATGGTCCCCGCCACCCTCACGACGCTGGACGCCATGCCGCTCACCACCAACGGCAAGGTGGACCGCAACGCGCTGCCCGAACCCGTACGCGGTGAGTCCGCCCCCGGGCTGCCGCCCGCCACCCCCCTCGAAGAGACCCTGTGCGACCTCTTCGCCGACACCCTCGGCATGCCCCGGCGCGACCTCCACGCCGACTCGGACTTCTTCCTGTCCGGCGGGCACTCCCTCGCCGGCGCACGGCTCCTCTCCCGGCTGCGGACCACCCTGGGGGTCGACCCCGGCGGACGCGCGCTGTACGAGGCCCCCACACCGGCCGCGCTCGCCGCGCTCCTCGGCGAGGAGACCGCCCGGGCACACCAACCTGACGGCGTCCCGGGGCGGGAGGCGCCCGCAGCCGAATCACCCGAACCGGACGCGGACACCTGCCGGTTGCTGCCGCTGCGGCTGACCGGGCCCCTGGACACGGAGGCCCTGCGCACCGCGCTGCGGGATGTGGCACGGCGCCACGAGATGCTCCGCGCCACGTTCACCGCCACCGGGCGGCGCGGCGGCGGTGCGCGCGCGACCGGCGCCCCCGACGCGGTCCGTGTCGACCTGCCGGTCCTCCGTACGCCGTCCGGGACCGGCGTCGCCGACGTGTTGCGCGCGGCGGGGCGCCCGCTCCCCGATCCGTACGGCACCACCCCTCCGTGGCGGGCCGAACTGCACGAAGTGGGTCCCGACGACCATCTGCTCCTGGTCCGGCTGCACCCGTGGCTCGCCGACGTCTGGTCGCTCGCGCCGCTCGGCGCCGATCTGCTGGAGGCCTACCGCTCCCGGGTGAACGAACACGCCCCGCGCTGGGAGCCGTTGCCCCCGCTCGGCCCGGAGCCCGGGAAGCGGGTCGCGGCACCGGACGCGGTACGGCCCACTCCCCTGCCCACCGCCACCTCCACCTCCACCTCCACCTCCACCTCCACCTCCACCTCCAACGCTGCCACCGCCGCCGGACGACGAGCGGACGACGGCGTCCCGGGGCACGGCGTCCACCGCGCCCGTATCCGGGCCGACCTGCACGGTCGGCTCGCCGCGTACGCCGCGGAGCACGACACCACCCTGTCCGCGCTGCTGCACGCGGCGCTGGCCGCGCTCCTCACCCGGCGCGGCGCGGAGGGCCCGATCGTCACCACGGTCCCCGTCGCACGGTCCGGCGGCCCGGCCGCCCGCCGGACCGTGGCCCCGCTGACCACCGCCCGCGCCCTGCGGGTCGACACCTCCGACGACCCGGCGTTCGGTGTCCTCGTCCGGCGGGCGCACGAGGCGGTGGTCCACGCCTGCCTCCGGCCGGGCGCTGAGCCGGCCCTGCCGGGGGGCGTCGCACTCGCCCTGTGGCGCCCGGCCCTCCCGTCCGCCGAGGTCGCGGGGGTGGAGGCGGCGGCCGAGCCGGCGCCCGCTCCGTGCGACGGGGCCGACCTGAGCCTGGTGCTGACGGAGGAGCAGAGCCACACCGGCGCCCGCGAGGGCATCGGCGTCACGGCGTTCTTCCGGGGCGAGGAGGTGGCCGGGGAGACCGCGGCCGGCCTGGTCGACGCGTGGATCACGCTTCTCGACTCGGCCATGGACGACCCCGAACGGCCCGTCGGCCGCCTCGACCTGATCGCCCCCGCGGCCCTGGAGCGGGCGCAGAGGCAGTGGAACGGCGACGAACAGCCCCTGGAACCGGGCACGGTGGCACGGCTGCTGGACGCGACGATCCGTGAGGCCCCCGGCACCCCGGCGCTGGAGCGCGCCGACGGTACGGGACCGGCCGGCACGGTGGTCACGGTGGTCACGTACGGGGAGCTGGCCCTGCGCGCCCAAGGCGTCGGCGCGACGCCGACGGGGCGGGAGGCCGGTCCCGGAGGGCCGCCGTCGCTGTTCGCCTCCCCGGTCGACCACGTGGCCGCCCTGGTGGCCGCCGCCCGGGCCGGAGCCGACGGGGGCCTCGTCCTCCACGGCGAGGCGGGGGCGGTCGCGGGCGGTTGCCGGATCGGGGCGCGACGTGTGGACGCCGCGGCGGCGTACCGCCGGCAGACGCTGCCGGGCGCGCGCGCCGCCTGGCTGGCCGAGGGCACGTACGGCGGCAGCGCGGGGGCGGTGGACCTCCTCGCGGCGCTCGCCGCGGGCAACACCGTGCTCGTACCCCGGCCGGACGCGCTCGGGGACCCGCGGGCGCTCGCCGCCTGGCTGGCGGAGAGCGGGGCGCGGGACGCGATGGCCGGGCAGGAGACCGCGCTGCGGCTGTGCCACGCGATCGCCGCGCGCGACCGGCGTCCCGAGGCGCTGCGCTCCCTCACCGTGACCGGCGACGCGTACGACCCCGATCCCGCGCTGGTCCGCGCCACCCGGGACCTCGGTCTGCGTCTCGTCCACCGCGGCGGACCGGAGGAGGCGCGCCTGGTACGCGTCCACGGCACGGACGGCGGGGTGAAGGTCGCCCCGAACCACCACATGTACGTGCTGGACGCCGCGCTGCGCCCGGTGCCGCCCGGCTCCACCGGCGCGCTCTGTGTCGCGGGCGCGGGCGTGGCCTCCGGCTACCCGGACCTGCCGGGGGACACCGCTGAGCGGTTCCTCCCCGACCCCTACCGGCGGCCGGGCGCCCGGATGTGGCGCGCGGCCCGCGCCGCGCGGCGGTGCGCGGACGGCCGGGTCGAGGTGCTCGCCGAGCCCTGGCCCGAGGACCCGTACGAGGACGAGTACGGCACCTTCCGGGTGGTCGAGAACGAGGCGGGGCGCCGCGCGGTGTGGCCCAGCGGCCTGTCCGTCCCCGCCGGCTGGCGCGAGGTGCACGCCGAGGACCTGCGCGAACTGTGCCGGGAGTACGTCGTCGAGCACGCCGCGGACGGCGCCTGACCCCCACCCGCACCCACGGGGCGGAACGCGCGCCGGCGCGCGCCGACTTCTACCGAGGCCCTCCAGGAATCGAGGCATCCCATGAGTTCCGCCGAGGCGGTCTTCCTGCCGTGCAAGTCGCTGGACGAGTACCGGGCCGCGGTGGCGCGGTTCGCGGACTCCGCCACGTCCCCCGTGCCGGTGTGGACCGGGGCGCGGGAGGACCTGTTGGACGGCGTCGCGCTCGCCGAGGACGTCTACCCCGCCCGCCGGGCGGTCCGGCCGTGCGCCACCGGTGTCGTCCTCGGCACCGCCCTCCCCGAGCCCGTCCTGCGCGCCGCCCGCCCCCTCGCCCTGACCTGGGTGACCGACGTGGACGACCTGCCCGGGTCCGGCTCGGTGCTGGTCGTCGGCGCGTACCCGGAGCTGACCGCCGAGAAGCTGCGGCCCCTGGTCGACGCCACGCACCGCTCGTCGCGGAACCTGTTCCTGCTCACGGGACGTGACGTGCACAGTGTGAGCTGGATGATCGCCAAGCAGTACGCCGCGCCGGACGCCCGGGGGCCGGTCGGGATGTTCTCCGCGCTGGACTCGGCGTCCCCGGTGCCCGGTGTGGAGTGGTTCGGCGCCGACGACATGCGCCACCGCGACATCCAGGGGCTCGCCCTGAACCGGGTGTGGCGCCGTCTGCTCTTCCACGGCAACGGCACCGAGGACCAGTTGCACCTGGGCCAGTTCACGGTGTGCGGCCTCAGCCCCGCCGGGGACCGGGAGCCGGGGCGGCAGGGACCGAAGTGCGCCTTCGGGCTCGGATGCGTCAAGCCGGAGGACAAGCTGGTGCCGGCGCGTGCGGTGCGGGCGGCCGAACTCGTCCTCGCCAACTGCTTCAGCGGCCCGTTCGCCGACCACGGGGCGTACGACCCGAAATACCTCGGTCTGCTGGCCGCCGTGGACGGGGCGGCCCAGACCGTCGTGGCCACCCTCTTCGCGTGCGACGCGCAGCGCCCGGAGGTCCTCGCCTGGCTGGGAGCCGCCGACCGGGGCAGCGCCGCGCGGGCCCTCAACGACCGGCTCGCCGACATCAACCCCTACCCCGCCTTCGTCCAGGTGGGGCTCCAGGCACCCGCGGCCCACGAGCCGGTCGTGCCCGGCGACGACATCGAGGACCGCGACGCCGCGGGGTCGTACCTGCGCGAGGTGGGGGGACGGCTGTCGGGCCTGCTGGACAGCGGGCTGACGGCGCAGGACCACCCGCTGCGTCCTCGGCTGCGCCCCCTCGCTGACACCGTGCTGCGCGACACGGTGCGTACGGTCACCGGTTCCGCTCCGGAGCGGCGGGCGGCGCTCGCGGCGCTCGCGAAGGAGGTGACCTCGCTCGACCTGGCGCTGGCACAGCGGTTCGCCAAGCACCGCGACGACCCGGTGTTCGACTTCTCGACGTACTTCGGCGAACGCAGCGTCGCGGAGGAGTGGACCGCCCTCGACGCGGCGTGCGCGTGCGGCAGCCCGCTGGACGGCTATCTGCACCGGGGGGTGGTGCCCCAGGTGACGGACACGGTGCGCGGAGTCTGCGCGCGGTGCGGCGACGTGTACAACGCGCTCGTGGGGGCGCCGCTGCTGCGCGTCGACACCCCGATCGGCGGTGCGCCGGGGACGAGCGTCACAGTGCGGGTCGAGGCCGTGGCGCAGCGGGCGGGGACGGTCAACCTGGGCATCGTGCCGTCACCGACCATCCGCGTACGGGTGCGGCCGACGCTGCGGCGCGTGGAGGTGGCGGCGGGGCAGTCCGCGCGGGCGGAATTCACGGTCGAGATCGAAGAGGACGCCGTACCGCAGTTGTACTGCCTGCTGCCCTTCGCGGTGCACGACCTGGGAATCGCGGTGAGCCGCGTCTACTTCGCCGTCGCGCCGGACGAGCGCGAGCGGGAATGAGCGGGAGGTAGGACGCGGGTTCCACCGGTGCCCGGAGGGTATTTCGGCATGCGCCCGAATTCACCCGCGGTGTCAAGTCCCGTTTTTCCGTGACTCAACAGGCCGTCACCGTCATTGAAATCCTGCGAAGGCACGAGAGACCTCCGATCAGAGAGGCAGGCTTTCCGTTGCTGACCGAGAAACAGATCGAGCAGTACGAGGAGGACGGATATCTTCTGCTGCCCCGGTACCTGGACCACGCGGAACTCGACGTACTGCGCGGAGAACTCCCCGTGGTTTTCGACGAGGACTCGCCCCGGCGGGTCCTGGAGGAGGGCAGCGGCGTCGTGCGCGGAGTGCACGGTGTGCACGAGACCAACTCCGTGTTCCGTACGCTGGTGCGGCTTCCCAGGCTGGTCGAGCCGGCGCGTCAGTTGCTGGGCAGTGACGTCCATGTGTTCCAGTTCAAGATAAACGCGAAACTCGCTCTCGTGGGTGATGTGTGGGAATGGCATCAGGATTACCGGTTCTGGCGCGACGAGGACGGAATGCCGACCGACCGGGCGCTCAGCGTGGCGGTACTGATGGACGACGTGGACGAGTTCAACGGCCCTTTGATGTTCGTCCCCGGGTCGCACCGGGACGGGCTCTGCGCCGTCGACAGGCGTGACACGGACTGGACCCAGACCCTCACGTCGAAGCTGAAGTACTCACTGCGCGTGGAGGCGCTGGCGTCCGCCGCCAAACAGCGGGGAATCGTGGCGCCCAAGGCCCCGGCGGGGTCCGTGCTGCTGTTCCACAGCAACATCCTCCACGGTTCCGGGCCCAATATGTCCCCGGACAACAGGACCATGGTGCTGATCAGTTACAACAGCGTGGAGAACCCGCTGCGCGATGTGCCCCACCCGCGCCCCGAGTTCCTCGCGAGCCGCGCCCCCGACCCGGTGGTGACCGTCGGGGACGACGCGCTGGCCGCCGGATTCCCGCGCGCCCAGGGCGTGTTTCGAAAGTAGCGCCGGACCTCTCGTTCGGATCTTGCCTGGAGGAGACACCGCCATGAGTGTGGACAGTCGCGAGGAGCGGATCGCCGCGCTGCTCGCCCAGCGGGGCCTCACCCGGCCGGGCGGGGACGGCCCGGCAGCGCCCGGGGACCGGAGCCGTGGCCCCCTCTCCCGGGGGCAGCGGCGGATGTGGCTGGCGCAGACGATGCGGCCGGACAGCGCCGCGTACAACGTCGCTTCGGCCTGGCGGGTCGAAGGCGACGTGGACGAGCCTGCGCTCGTACGCGCCCTGGAGCGGCTGTGCCTGCGCCACGCGGCGCTGCGGACCATTTTCCGCGCGGCGGGAGAAGCGCTGGAGCAGGTCGTGCTCGATGCCCCGCCCGAGGTGGAGATCGTGGAACTCGGCGCCGCGGCCCCGGACCACGACGACGAGGCCGCTCTCGCGGCGGCGCTCGCGGAGCGGGCCGGCACCCCGTTCGACCTGGCACAGGCGCCGCCGGTGCGGCTGACGCTCTACCGGCACCCCGGACACCGCTGGACGCTCGGCATGGTGCTGCACCACATCCTCGTCGACGACTGGTCCCTGGGGATCCTCCAGAGCGATCTGGCCGCGCTCTACCGGTCCGCCCGCGACGGCGACCAGGCGGACGGCGCCCCGGGCCCTTCGTACCTGGACTGGGCGGAGCGGGAGCAGGAGCGGCGGGACCTGACGCGGCCCCAGGTGCGGTACTGGGCCGAGCGGTTGCGGGACGCTCCCCGGCGCATGGACCTGCCCGTCTCCGGTCCGCCCGGGGACTCCCCTGCGGCTCGGGTCCGTGTCCCGGCCCGCCCCGCCGCGCTCGGCGCGCTGCTGGACCTCGGCCGCGCGGAGGGCTGTTCCCCGTTCACCGTGCTGCTCACGGTGTGGGCCACCCTGCTGCACCGGGTCACCGGGGAGCGGGACATGGTGGTCGGGACCCCTGCCACGCTGCGTGACCGGCCCGAGACCCACCGGACGGTCGGCTTCTTCCTCAACACGTTCGCGCTGCGGCTCGCGGTACCGGCCCACGCCTCCTTCCGGCGGATGCTGGCCCACACCTCCGACGCCCTCGCCGGGGCCCACACCCACGGCGCCGCCCCCTACGACGCGGTCGTCGAAGCCGTGGACCCGCCACGGCAGGACGTACGTCACCCGCTGTTCCAGGTGTGGTTCGCCGCCGAGGGCGAGGGCGTGGACCCCCTGGAGCTGGACGGTGCCACGTGCCGGGAGATCCCGGCCGGGGGCGGCGACGCCAAGTTCGACCTGGCGCTGTTCGCCACCGGCGCCGGGGACTCCACCCGGCTGACCCTGGAGTACGACGCGTCGATGTTCGACCGGGACGCGATGGAGGGGATGGCCGGCCGGCTGGGCCGGCTCGCCGACGCCCTCGCCGCCTCCCCCGACGCCCCGCTCGCCGATCACGACCTGCTCGGCCCCGCCGAACGCGACCTGGTCCTGCGCGTCTGGAACGACACCGGGACCGCGCCCTCCCCCGTACCGCTCGCGCACCAGTGGTTCGAGCGCCGGGCGGCGGCCGAGCCCGGCCGTACGGCGCTGGAGCAGGACGGCCGGCAGGTGACGTACGGCGAACTCGACGCGCTGGCCGAGGCGGTGGCCCACGCTCTGCGCGAGGCGTCGGTGCGGCCGGGTGACTTCGTGGCCGTGGCGGTGCGCCGCTCCCCCGCCATGGTCGCCGCGGTCCTGGGTGTGCTGAAGGCGGGCGCCGCGTACGTGCCCCTCGATCTCGATCATCCGGCGGGACGCCTCGCCATGATCCTCGATGACACGGCCGCCCCCGTGGTGCTCGTCGACGCGCACACCCGCGCCGCGCTGCCGCCGACCTCGGCGCGTCTCCTGGACGTCTCCGAGGTCCGCGGGCGGGCACCCGCCGTGCCCGGCCCGGTGCCGCGGATCCCGGCGGACGCGGTGGCGTACGTGACGTACACCTCGGGATCCACCGGCCGTCCCAAGGGCATCTGCATGCCGCACCGGGCGGTCGGCAACCTCGTCGGCTGGCAGCTCGAACGCTACGCCCCGGTGCCGCCGGGGCAGCGGACCCTCCAGTTCGCCTCGCTGAGCTTCGACGTCTCCTTCCAGGAGATCTTCTCGACCTTCGCTGGCGGCGGGACGCTCGTCCTCATCTCGGAGGACCAGCGGCGCGACGTCCACGGCCTGGCGGGGCTGCTCACCGCGCTCCGCGTGGAGCGGCTCTTCATCCCGGCGGCGGCGCTCCAGCAGATGGCCGAGGGACACCGGGCGGGCGGTGGGCTCCCGGAGACCCTGCGGACGGTGATCTCCGGATCGGAACAGCTCGTCGTCACGGACGACCTGCGTCATCTGTTCGCCGACCTGCCGGACGGACGGCTGCACAACGAGTACGGCCCCTCGGAGACCCATGTCACCACGGCGCACGCCCTCGCGCGCGATCCGGCCGGTTGGCCCGCGTGGGCGCCGGTCGGACGGCCCGTCACCGCGTCCCGCGTGTATCTGCTGGACGCGTGGGGACGTCCGGTGCCCGTCGGCGTCGTCGGGGAGCTGTGCGTGGGCGGCGTCGGCCTGGCCCACGGTTATCTCGGCATGCCCGCCGCCACCGCCGCCGCCTTCGTGCCCGACCCGTTCTCCGGCGAGCCGGGCGCCCGCCTGTACCGGACCGGCGACCGGGCGCGGTACCGGCCCGACGGCACCCTAGAATTCCTCGGCCGCGCCGACGACCAGGTGAAGATCCGCGGCTACCGCGTGGAACTCGGCGAGGTCCGGACGGTGCTGGAGGAGCACCCGGAGGTGGGCACCGCCTTCGTCCGGGTGTGGGGCGAACGCTCCGCCGACCGGCGGCTCGTGGCGTACGCGACCCCGCCGCCGGGGGCGGACCCGGACGAGGAGGGGCTGCGCGAGTACCTGCGGGCCCGGCTGCCCGCGTACATGGTGCCCGCCGCGTACGTCCTGCTGGAGAAGTTCCCGCTGACGGTCAACGGCAAGGTCGACCAGCGGAGGCTGCCGGAGCCGCGCTTCGGCTCCGCCCGGCGGAGCGACGGGGAGCGCGTCGAGCCGCGCGGCGAGCGGGAACGGCGCGTCGCCCACCGGTTCGCGGCCGTCCTCGGCACGGACGCGGTGGGGCGGGACGAGGACTTCTTCCGGCTGGGCGGCAGTTCCCTGCTGGTGGCACGGCTGCTGACGAACATCCGGGAGGAGTTCTCGGTCACCGTGCCCTTCACAGGCTTCTTCGGCGACCCCACGGTCGCGGGCCTCGCCGGGCTCGTGGCACGGGCCGAAACCGGAGAGGGGACCGAGGCCGGAGAGGGGACCGCGCGGGACGAGGCCGGCGCGACGGGCGCCGCGGACGACGGCGCGGGTCTCGCACGGCTGGACATGCTGCTCGACGAACTGCTGGGCCCCGCCGGTGATCCCGGCGCGGAACGGCCCGAGTGAGGAGGAACGGCTCCATGGAGAACACGGACAGCGACGAGGGCGTGGAGAGCGCCTGGTTCGTGGTGGTCAACGACGAGGACCAGCACTCGGTCTGGGCGGTCGGCCGCCCCGTTCCCGACGGCTGGCGGACCGTGGGAGAGGCGAAGGACAAGGCCGCCTGCCTGGCCTACATCGACGAGCACTGGACCGATATGCGCCCCAAGTCGGTACGCGGCGCCCTGGCGAGCGGAGGACACCATGGCTGAGACCGCCGGCCTGCCCGAAGGGGAGGACGTGAGCGCGCCGGGAGCCCCCGGCATCGAGCTGACCCTGACGGACGCCGAGCGCCGGGTGGTGGAGGACGTCACGTCCCGGCTGGCCGGCGAGGTGCCCGCCTCGGCGCCGTACGAACTCTGCCGCGAGGCCCCGGTGATCGCCCATGAGCTGCCGGTCCGGCTCCGCCGGGCTCTGGGGAGACTGCGGCAGGACGGCCCGGCCGCCTACGCCCTCGTCCATGGCCTCGCGGTGGACGACGAGGCCATCGGCACCACGCCCCCGTCGTGGGGTGAGGGACCGGCGCGGGACCGCACCCGCCGCCAGGAGGTCCAGGCGGTGCTGATCGGCTCCCTGCTCGGCGAGGTCTTCGGCTGGCGGAGCCAGCAGGACGGTGCGGTGGTGCACGACGTACTGCCGATGCGGGAGTACGAGAACACCCAGATCAACTTCGCCAGCCAGGAGCCGATCTGGTGGCACACGGAGGACGCCTTCCACCCCTTCCGGCCCGACTACGTCGGCCTGCTGTGCCTGCGCAACCCCACGGCCGCCGCCACGACGGTGAGCTGCGCGGCCGACTGGGACCTGGGCGACCCTGCCTTCGACGTGCTCTTCGAGCCGAGGTTCCGCCAGCTCCCCGACCACTCGCACGGCGTGACGGGGGACGGGGCGGAGCGCCGCCCGGTGCTCTTCGGGCCGCGCGAGCGCCCGTACGCGTGTGTGGACCCGTACTTCCTGGAGCCCCCGGAGGACGATCGGCTGGCCGAGGTGCTGCGGCGGTTCTACGACACCGTGGAGGCTTCCTTGCGCCAGGTGGCGCTGGCGCCCGGCGACCTGCTGCTGGTGGACAACCGCAGCGCCGTGCACGGCCGCAGGCCGTTCGCCGCCCGGTACGACGGCAAGGACCGCTGGCTGAAGCGCATCAGCGTCAGCAGGGACCTGGGCCGCTGCTGGTCCGCCTGGAGCAAGGACACCCGGCACGTGCTCGTCGGCGACCGGTGACGGACACCGGACGGCCGCTGCCGGCGGAGGGCGCCCGCCCGTCCGCCGGCGGCCCCTTCGAGCGCCTCTCGCTCCTCCCGCCGGAGCGCCGGAGCGCGTTCCTCACCCGGGTCCGTGGCGACGAGCGGCTCGGTGACGAGGTCCTGCTGACCGCGGCGCAGCGGCGCATGTGGTTCATGGGGCAGTTGACGCCCGGCAGAGCCGTCTACACCATTCCGCTGGCGTACCGCTTCCGCGGACCGGTGGACGCCGCCGCGCTGCGCCGGGCGCTGCACGCGCTGGTCGAGCGGCACGAGATGCTGCGGATGCGGTACACGGAGATCGACGGGGTGCCGGTCCAGTTGCCCTCCGGGGAGCCGCTGCGGTGCCCCGTGACCGATCTGCGCGGGGCGGCATCGCCGGAGGAGGCGGCCGAGGAGGTGCGGCGGCGCGTCGAGGAGGCGGCCGACGCCCCCTTCCGCCTCGACGGGGGGCCGCTGGTGCGCGCCGGGATCCTGCTCACGCGGGAGGTCACGGTGCTGGTGCTGACGCTGCATCACAGCGTGGCCGACGGCTGGTCGCTGGAGATCCTCTTCGCCGACCTGGCCGCGCTCTACGACGCGGAGGCGGCCGGGCGGCGGGCGGCGCTGCCGGCGCCCCCGCACCGTTACGCGCAGCACGCCGCCTGGCAGCGTGCGTGGCTGGAGGGTCCGGAGGCCGCGGAGCAGATCGCCTACTGGCGGCGGCAGTTGGCGGGCGCGCCCGAACTCCTCGCGCTGCCCGCCGACCATGCGGACGTCCCGGGCGCGGCGGACGTCCCGGGCCCGGCGGACGGGGCGGGCGCGGCGGACGGGGTCGTCGGAGCCGCCGCGGAGCTGCCCGTGCGGACCGCCGCGCGGCTGCGGGAGCGCGGGCACGCCGAGGGCGCCACGCCGTTCATGGTGGTACTGGCCGCCTACTCCCTGGCGCTGCACCGGTTCACGGGGCAGGACGACGTGCTGGTCGGGTCGCCCGTGTCCGGCCGACACCGGCAGGAGGGCGAGGGAACGGTCGGGCTGTTCGTGAACACCGTCGTGCTGCGCAGTGTGCGGACGGGGGCGGAGACCTTCGCCGGGCTGCTGTCGCGCACGCGGCGCACCGCGCTGGACGCCTACGCCCACCAGGATGTGCCCTTCGACGTCCTGGTGGACGCGACGGGCGCGCGGCGGGTGCCCGGACACAATCCGCTCTTCCAGGCGTTCCTGTCCATGGAGGGCTTCACGGAGCATCCGGTGGCACTGGGCGGCGTGCCGGGTGAGGAGATCACACCGCCCGGCGGCGGCTCCCGCTTCGACGTGGACCTGTGGGTGAGCGAGCGGTTGGACGGCGGCCTGGCCCTGCGGCTGAGCCTGGCCGAAGAGCGCTTCGAGGAGGCGACGGCGCGGCGCATGCTGGACCATGTGGTCGCCGTCCTCACGGCGGTCGCCGACCACGGCACCGCGCTCGCTCTGTCCGGACTGGGGACGGCGGGCCGTCCCGCCGCCCTGCGGGGCGCGGCCCCCGCGGGACCGTCCGGGGGCACCGTGTGCGACCTGGTGGCGCGGCAGGCGGAACGCACCCCGGACGCCCTCGCCCTGGCCGCCGGCGCGGAGCGGCTGACGTACCGGCGACTGCACGAGGAGGCCCGCGCGTTCCGCGACCGGCTCGTGGCGCTCGGGATCGGCCCGGGCGACCGGGTGGGGATCCATCTGGAGCGGACCGCACGGCTGCCCGTCGCCGTCCTGGGCGTCCTCATGGCCGGGGCGGCCTACGTACCGCTCGACACCGCACTGCCCGCCGAGCGCCTGACCTGGGTCCTGGAGGACTGCGGTGTGCGCCTCGTGGTCACCGGTACGGACGCGGGGCAGGACACCGTCCGGGCGGCCGGGGTGCGCGCCCTGCGGGTCGACGGGAGCGGCGAGGACGGACCGGTGTCCCGGGAGCGGGGGCGGGACGGTGCGCGGGAGCCGGGGCGGGAGCGGGCACGAGTGCGGGACGGTGCGCGGGTGGGCCCCGCGGACCTCGCCTATGTGCTCTACACCTCGGGTTCGACCGGCCGCCCCAAGGGCGTGGCGGTCGAACACCGCAGTGTCGTCGCGATGGTCGAGTGGGCCCTGCGGACGTACACGGCAGAGGAGTTGGCGGGGGTGCTGGCCGCCACTCCGCTCTCGTTCGACATCTCCGTCTTCGAACTGTTCGTGCCGCTGGCCGGGGGCGGCACCGTGGTGCTCGCCGACGGCCTGGGCGGGTTGTCCGCGCCGCCGGACGGCGCCCCGCCGATCACCCTGGTCAACACGGTCCCCAGCCTCCTTCAGGATCATCTGCTGGAGCACTCGCTGCCCGGATCCGTCCGCACGGTGAACCTCGCCGGTGAGCCGCTGCCCGCCACGCTCGCGAGGACGGTGCACGCGCGTGGGCCGGTGCGGCGCGTCGCCAACCTCCGCGTCGTCAACCTCTACGGGCCGAGCGAGGACACCGTCTACTCCACCTGGAGCGAGGTACCGCCGGAGACGGCCCGGCCCGCGATCGGCAGGCCGGTGGACGGCTGTTTCGCCTACGTGCTCGACGAGCGCGGCGGTCCGCTGCCCGAGGGCGCGGTGGGCGAGCTGTACCTCGGCGGCGCGGGTCTGGCGCGCGGCTATCTCCACCGTCCCTCGCTCACTGCCGCGCACTTCGTGCCCGACCCGTTCACGTCGGACCCCGGCGGCCGGATCTACCGCACCGGGGATCTCGTGCGGCAGCGTCCCGACGGGGAGTTGGAGCATCTCGGCCGTGCGGACCACCAGATCAAACTGCACGGCCTGCGGATCGAGCCGGGCGAGATCGAACACGCCCTGCTGCGCTCGCCCGGTGTGCGCGGCGCGGCCGTCACCGCGTACGGGAAGGGCCCGGAGGCCCGGCTCGTGGCGTACGTGGCGGGTCCGGAGACGCTCGCCCCCCGCGCGCTGGCCACCGCGCTGCGCTCGCGGCTCCCCGCGCACCTGGTGCCGTCGCAGTACGTGGTCCTGCCCGCGCTCCCGCTGACAGCCAGTGGGAAGACCGACCGGCGGGCGCTGCCCGACCCCGGGGCGCCGGCCGGCCGGCCGGACTCGCCGCCGCCGCGCACGGCGGAGCAGCGTCTGGTCGCCGAGGTCTGGGGCGCGGTCCTCGGGCGCGAAGGGCTGCGTCTGGCGGACGACTTCTTCGTGCTGGGCGGCAACTCCCTGACGGCGCTGCGCGCGGTCGGCCGGCTGAACCGGGAGGCCGGTGCGCGGCTGGCCCCTGCCTCCTTGTTCGAGGCGCCGACCGTGGAGCTGTACGCCGGGCTGCTGGCGACGCCGGGTGCGCGGGGAGCGAAGGGGCCGGCGGGTGCGACACGGGTGACGGTCCTGCGGGAGGGCTCCGGCCGGGCGCCGGTGGTCTGCCTGCCGCCGGTGGGCGGGGACGTCCTGGGGTACGCCGAGTTCGCCACCGCCCTCGGCGCCGGCTTCCCGGTCCTCGGGGCCGTCGCTCCCGGTCTCGATCCCGTATGCGGCCCGCGCCCGCTGGAGTCCGTACCCGAGATGGCCGCCCACTACCTGACGTTGCTGCGCCAGGAGGGCGTCGACCGGCCGGCGGCGCTGGTGGGGTGGTCGATGGGCGGGGTGGTCGCGGTGGAGATGGCGCACCGGCTGCGGGCGGCGGGCGGTGTGGCGCCCCCGGTGGTGCTCATCGACAGCACTGTGCCAGGACCCGAGTTCGATGTCGCCGACCCTCTCGCCGAGTTCGGCGCCCATCTGGCCGCGGGGGCCGGGCTGACCGAGCACGTCCACGACGGGAAGTGGCCCGACGCGGCCGCGCTGCTGAGATGGGCGCGCCGGCGCGGCGTACTCGGCGAGGAGACGGAACTCGACGGGCTGCGGGCGCGGCTGGCGGTCTTCCGCGCCCATCTGGCGGCGCTGTCCCGGCATCGTGTCCCACCGCATCCGGGGCCGGCGCTCTATCTGGCCTGCCGTGACGAGCGGGCCGACGAGCGCTGGGAGCCGTGGCGGCCGGTGCTCGGCGAGGGCCTGACGGTCCGGGAGGTGCCCGGCGACCACCACAGTGTCATGCGCCGGCCTCATGTGTGGTCGGCCGCGCGGGAAACGCGGGCCTGGCTGAAATCGCTGCACGGAATGGAAAGCGAGCAGCGAGGCGAAACCGCCGGATGATACGACCGAAATTCCCCCCTCATCCCTTATGGACGACCAAGTCCGGCGTCATTAGGATTATCCCGAATCGCCAGTCGGCGGTTTTCCCTCACCGAAGGAGTTGCTGAAATGGCTCGTATGAAGGCGACGATCCTCCACGTCATGGGCCGCAACGACAAGGGGATGCGCCGCGTCGCCTACACCCCGATCGTCTGGCTCTGACCTTCCGAAACGGAGCCGTGGGTCCCGGCGCCACATCTCCGGGCCCCACGGCGCAGCGGGCGGGAAGTGGATGGAAATGGAAAATGGCAGACCTCTGGATCCGCTCACCCGGCGCCAGCAGATCCGCAATGCGAGCGCCTTCGAACAGGACCCGCTGGAATTTCTCCGCTGTCAGCTCCGACTGCATGGGGACATATTCCGCTTCAGCAACACCCTGACGGTGTTCCAGCACCCCGACCACATTCACGATATTTTCGCCGACACCCATGGCGCCTTCGCGCTGGGCGCCGGCGAGGCGGCCGGAGAGGGCGGCGTCACCGGAGGGCAGGCGTGGATGAGCGCCCGCGCGGACAGCACCCATCTCCTCGGGACCTCGGCGGCACGGGCCTCCGGCGAGTCCGTCGCGGCGGCCTTCCAGGCGCACTTCGCGCGCCACGCCGACTCCGAGATCGACGTGGTCGACACGTTCTTCGACATCTGCGGCAGCACCGTCGCCGACCTGTGCGCCGGGCCGTACGGGGAGCGGCTGGAGCGCGCCGCGGCCGACCACCTGCGCGCGCTGCTGGCGGGGGCGGCCACCTCCGGGCTGCTGCCCTCCTGGCTCCCGCTGCCCCGTGCCCGCCGTATCCGCACGACCGGCGCGGAGCTGGCGGAGCTGATCGACGACGCCGTGGCGCGCGGCGCGCCGCCCGACGACCCCGAGGCGCGGAACTTCCTCCAGGTGCTGGCCGCGCGAGGAGACGAGCTGGGCGGCCGGCTGCCCGCGATGATGCGTACCCTGCTGGTCGCCTCCCTGGCCTCCCCCGCCGCGGCTCTCGCCTGGGGGGTACGGGAACTCGCGCTCCGCCCCGCGGAAGCCGCGGCCCTGCGCGAGGAGATCGCCTCGGTCGGCCTCGCCGGGATCGTCCGGGACCCGTTGCGCGCCGCCCCGCTGAGCGTGGCGTTCGCCAAGGAGGTGCTGCGGTTCCACTCCCCCGCCTGGCTGCTCCAACGGGACGTGGTCCGGCCGGTCACCGTGGGCGGCGTACGTCTGGAGCCCGGCGAGCGGGTGGCGTTCAGCCTCTACCTCCTCCACCACGACGACCGCTGGTGGAGCGAGCCCGGGACGTTCCGCCCCGACCGCTGGCTGGCGGACGCCCCCGCCCACGCACCGCGCGCGTACCGCCCCTTCGGGGGCGGTCCCCGGATCTGCGCCGGAGCCCAACTGGGCATGGTCCAGATGGTCTGCGGGATCACGACCCTGCTCGCCCACTACGACATCGACGCCCCGGGCGCGGCGGCTCCGCCCGGCAGACCGGAGGCCGTGCGGGCGCCGTCCGGCCTGCGGGCCACCCTGCGGCCCCGCCCGGCCCCCGCACCGCCGGCAGGTGGCGGTGACGGTTGCGGTGGAAGAGAAGGACGGAAGGACGGAAAGGCACAGAATGGAACCGACGCTCCGCTCCGAGGAGATCGACGCCGCGCTGCTGGACCACCCCTGCGTACGCCAGGCCCTGACGACCGGTGACGGCAGCGCCTCGTACGTGGTTCCCCGCGCCTGGGCCGGGGAGGAACTGCGCCTGGAGCAGCTCAGCGACTGGCACCAGGTGTTCGAGTCCCTGTACGCGGACCCGGAGCCGCTGCCGCTCGGGGAGCACTTCGGCGGCTGGTTCAGCACCTACGACGGCAGCCCCATCCCCCTGGAGGAGATGCGTCAGTGGCGCGACGCCACGGTCGCGCGTGTCCGGGCGCTGCGCCCCCGCCGGCTGCTGGAGATCGGCGCGGGCAGCGGGCTGCTCCTCTCCGAACTCGCCCCGCACTGCGCCGAGTACTGGGCCACGGACTACTCGGCGCGCGCGGTCGCGCTGCTCGACGACCGGCTGCGCGAGCACCCCTCCTTCGCCGGGCGGGTACGGCTGCGGTGCGTTCCCGCCCACGTCGTCGACGGACTGCCGGCCGGTCACTTCGACACCGTCGTCCTCAATTCCGTCATCCAGTACTTCCCCGACGACGCCCATCTGCTCGACGTCATCGGCAAGGCGCTCTCGCTCACCGCGCCCGACGGCTCCCTGTTCCTCGGTGACGTGCGCACCGCCACGCTCGAACGGGGCTTCCACTGCGCGGTCCGGCTCAGCCGCGACGACGGCACGTCGGACCGGGCCACACTGCTGCGCGGCCTCGCCGACGGGCTGGCGCAGGACAAGGAACTCCACCTCGACCCCGGGTTCTTCGCCGCGCTGCCCGCCGTGTTCCCGCGCATCACGGCGGTCGACCTCCAGATCAAGGAGGGGCGGGCGCACAACGAGCTGACGCGCTACCGGTACGACGTCGTGCTGCGCACCGCCCGTCCGACGGTCGACCTCTCCGCCGCCCCGCGGGTGCGCTGGAGGGAGGGCGCGCACACGCTCGCGGAGGTGGTGAAGCTGCTGACCGGGCACGGCCCGGGGGCGGCCCTGCGTCTGGAGTCGGTCCTGAACGCCCGGATCACCGCCGAGACCGCCGCGCTGCGCGCGCTCGACGCGGGCGCCGATGTCGCCACCGCGAAGGCGCTGCTGCGCACCGCACCGCCCCCCACGGTGCCCGATCCTGACGCCCTGCGGGCACTCGGCGCCCGCCTGGGCCACGCCGTGACCGTCACCTGGTCGCCCCTCGACCCCACCGCCCTCGACGCGGTGTTCTGGCGGGGCGCGGAGGGGCCGGACGGCGAGGAGGGTGCTCCGGTTCCGTCCGGCGGCTACGCCCCGGCACGGCCGCCCGCTCCCGACCGCCTGACGGAGTACGCGGCCACACCGGCGGTCATCGACCCGACGGCGCCGCTGGCCGCCGCACTGACGGCCCACCTCGCCGAGCGGCTGCCCGAAGGACGGCGCCCCGGCGCCGTCGTCGTCCTGCCCGAACTCCCGGCCGCGGACCGGCTGCCCGCGCCGTTCCCGGTGGAGCACGACCCCCGGCCGGACGCCTGGGCGTGGCGACCGCTGCCGGACGGCCGTGCCGAGGTCTCGCTGCGCCTGGTGGGCCGGGTGGACCGGGGGGCGTGGCTGAGCGCGCTGCGGGCGCACCTGGGCCCCTCGGTGCTCCTGCGGGCCCGTAACGCCACCGTCGGGGCGCTGCCCCGGCTGACCGGGGAACTGCCGGACGAGTCGGCGGCGCTGTTCGTCCTCGGCCCCGAGGAGCACCGGCTCACGGTCGTCTCGCGGCGCCCGGAGGCGTACGGCGCGGGCGCCGGTCCTCTCGTACGCGGTGTGGTGGCGGCGTACCACGCCCACCGCACCGGCCGGGCGGAGCCGCCGGGGCCCACGGCCGCCGGCTCCGGCACGGAACCGTCCGGCCCGGTCGGTGCGCGCTTCACACTGCCGGGCCTCACGGTCCTCACCCCGCCGGATCCCGCGTCGGCTCGGTAACGGCGACGGTGCCGGGTGCGACGGCCGCCGCACCCGGCGCCTCGGCGTCCATCAGCCCGCCCTTGACGGTCAGCGACCGGACGTCCTTGCTGCACAGCGCCGCGACGGTGGCGAGAAGGACCAGGCACACGCCGCCGAGAAGCGTCGCGCGCGACCCGAAGCGCTCGGAGAGGGTGCCTGCCGTCATCTCGCCGACGGGCAGGGCGAGGATCGAGCCGAGCATGTCGTACGAGTAGACCCGTGCCAGCCGGTCGGGCGGGACGTTCTCCTGGAGCGACACGTCCCAGGCGACGCCGAACTGCTCCAGTGCGAGGCCGTTGAGGAACATCGCCACCACCAGCAGCGCCAGGGGAGCCGCCTCGGCGAGCGCGATCAGCGGCAGGGCGTCGAGGGCCACCACGGCCACGCCGATGCGCAGGGCGTGACGGGAGCGGGAACGGCCCACCACGAACCCGCCGATGAGCGCGCCGGCCATCTGTGTGGCCAGCACCAGCCCCCAGGCGGTGCGCCCGTAGGTGCTGTTGGCGATGGTCGGCCCGAGCACCTGGATGCCGCCCGCGGTCACGGCGTTGACCACGAAGAACTGGAGCACCACCACCCACACCCAGGTGCGTGCGGTGAACTCCTTCCATCCTTCCCGGAGTTCGCGCAGCGGCTGGGAGGGCGCGTCCGGCGTCGGCTTCGCCCGGGGCACGCGCACACCGTGGTAGGCGAGGGCGGCGCCCGCGAACACGACGGCGTTGGCGGCCATACCCCAGCCGGGGCTGAAGACGGCCGTGATCATGCCGCCGACCGAGGCGCCGACGATCATGCCGGTGTTCACACCCATGCGGCTCAGGGCGTTGGCGGCGCGCAGTTCCCCGGCCGGAACGGTCTGCGGGACCAGCGAGGCCGACGCGGGCATCGACACGGCGGCCACCGCACCGTTGACCACGCTCAGCAGGATGAGCACCCCGAGCGAGGCGGCTTCGGTGAGCAGCACCACCGCGACCGCCGCCTGCACCGTCGCGGCCGACAGGCTGGACCCCTGGAGGATGAGGGAGCGCGGCACCCGGTCGGCGAGGATGCCGCCGAAGAGGACGAGGAGGACGTTGGCGATCGACCGCGAGCCGACGACGATCCCGACATCGACGGCGGAGCCTGTCATGTCCAGGACGGCGAAGGCCAGGGCGATGGGCGCCATGGAGTTGGCGCAGTGCGTCATCGTGCGGCCGAACACCAGGTTGCGGAAGTTCCGGTGGCGTAAGGACGCCAGAACGGAAGCGTTCTCAGCTCGCTCGGTCACTCTGAGGTCCCCTCTCGGGCCATTTCGAACAGCATGAGCGTCGCGCTGGCACGTACGGTCCCCGGCGTGTCCGGCGGCCGGGCCTCGGCGTGCATGATCACCCCGAGCTCCGCGGCGAGCTCCCGCACCCGCTGCCACGCCTCGGGGGGCAGCCACAACTCGGCGTCGGTGAACGCCCCCGGCGACCCGGCGACCCGCTCGCGGCTGCGGCGCCGCAGTTCCTCGGAGAGGGCGGCGGCCAGGCCCGCGTAGTCGTCGAGTGATCCGCCGGAGACGGACTCCCCACTCGCCGGATTGTGGCGGTACCGCTTGGCCCGGCCGCCGCGCACGGAGGTCTCCTCGACCATCTCCAGCAGGCCGGCGGCGTGCAGATGGCGCATGTGGTAGCTGACATTCGCCTGCGACTCGCCCAACTCGCGCGCGGCCTCACTGGCGCTCATGGCATGCGCTGTGAGCAGGGACAACAGGCGCAGGCGCAGCGGATGAGCCAGCGCACGCAGCCCGCCGAGCTCCGCGCGTCTCTCGGCAGCGGACATGCCACGAGTATCCGGCCCCGGTCAGCGCACTGTCAAACACTTCTTTTGGGGCTGTCGGCCCGGTCCGCGTTCGACCCGGTGGGGTCCGGGGGACGCCGCTTCCGTGCCCGTGGGAGCGCGTCGCGGGTACGCCGGCGGAAGACCAGGAACGCCGCGAACGCCGCGCCGGTGAGCCAGAGGAGCTGGATCGCGAGGCCCTGGGCCACCGACGCGGTGGAGAAGGCCGCGGACATGCTGGCCTGCACGGCCCCGTACGAGGGCAGGAAGCGTACGACGGCGCTGTCCGATCCGGAGCTGGAGAGGGGGTTCTGGAGCGCGACATCGAGGATGCTGATCATCAGGATGGCGAACATCCCCTCCACTTCCCGGCCGAGCACCGACCCGAAGACCACACCGAGCGCACCGTAGGTCAGGGCGGCACAGAACAGCCCGGCGGCGAGCATGAGGGGCTGCCGGGGGGACCAGGCGAAGCCGGCCGCCGCCGTGGCGTACGCGGAGATCGCGGCACAGACCAGGGTGAGCGCGGACAGCTTGGCGAGCACCAGGTGGAAGCGCGGGTATCCCGCCATCGCCAGGCGCCGGTCGAAGGCACCGCCGGTGAAGGTGGCGGCGAACATCATGAACCCGGCGATCAGGGTGACCGCGTTCAGCGCTCCGGTGATCTGGGTGAGGTGGTTGCCGGGCGGGGACAGCACCTCGCCCGTGGCCCGCAGCCGGAAGGGCGCAGGCCGGTCGGGAATGGTCACGTAGGCCAGGGCGATCCAGACGGGGATGTACACGACCACCAGCAGCATCGCGAACCGGTTGCGGGCGTGCCCGATCAGCGCGTACCGGGAAGCCGTGGTGAACAGGGCCCAGTGCCTCCTCATACCGGCGCCCCCGATCCCCGGTCCTGGCGGGTGAGGCGTCCGTCCTCCAGGCGCCACAACTCGTCCAGCCGGTCGACGTCGTACGCCAGGTGTGAGACGACCAGCACCGAGCGTCCGGCGTCGCGCAGAGCCGTCGCCAACTCCCAGAAGCGCAGATACGTCTCCCAGTCGAAGCCCTGGTACGGCTCGTCCAGCAGCAGCACGTCCGGGTCGTGCATGAGCGCCAAGGTCAGGTTCAGCTTCTGCCGCGAGCCCCCGCTGAGCACCCCCGCGCGCCGGTCGAGGTACTCGGTGAGGGCCAGGGCCTCCATCACCTCCTCGGCCCGCCGCAGATCGGCGAGCCCGAAGGCGTGCCGGAAGAGGTCCAGATGCTGGCGGACGGTGAAGGAGTCGTCCAGGACCACGGACTGCGGGCAGTAGCCGAACCTCCCGCTGTGACGCACCGAGCCCCGGTCGGGACCGAGTTCACCGGAGAGGATCTTGAGCAGCGTCGTCTTGCCCGCGCCGTTCTCCCCGACGATCCCGGCGAGGACCCCGGGCCGCAGATGGAGGTCGACGCCTCGCAGGACGGCGTGCCGACGGTAGGAATGATGCACTTCTCTGACGTCCATCGGGCCGCTCCGTCCCTGCGGGTCTTCCGGTCTTCTGGATTTCCGCTTCGGTCTTCCGTCTTCAGGTCTTCCGTCTTCGGGGCTTCGTCGTCAGGTCTTCGTCGTCAGGTCTTCCGGATGGCGGCGGAAACGGCGCCGCACACCGCTCACTTGGGCGTCGGGGCCTCCTCCAGTTCGGCCACGGCCCGCTCCCACAGTCCCGGCAGCGACTCCCCGAGGGGAAGGGCCCGGTCGGCCACGAAGGACACCTCGGCCCAGGTGTCGAAGAAGGACAGGCCCACCCCGAAGAGGTGTCCGGGCACGAGCAGCGGGAGCAGGGCGGTTCCCGTCACGTGGGTGTCCCCCAGGCTGCCCTGGTCGGCGAGCGGCATGGAGGTGGCCATGACGTCGGTGACGCGCGGTGAGGTCACCCGTCGCAGGTACCACTCGGTCGGACGGCCCGGCATGAACCGGACCATGTCCTGCATGGCCTGTCGCCAGGTCTCACCCCGCAGCTTCCGGGTCCTCGCCATGACGCGGTCCACCCGCCACAGCGGCGGGTCGCCGTCCTGGGAAGCGTCCGCGCCTTTCGGGCCCGTCCGTACGGGCAGCTCCAGGGGCAGGGCGAAACAACGGTTGCCCCAGGTCTGATCCTCGTCGGAGCGGCGCGCGTCGACGGGTACCAGTGCCGTCACCCGTGGGAGCGGTACGCCGGACCGCGCCGACCAGGCCGCCAACGCACCGGCGAGCGCCGCCAGATGGACGTCGTGGGCCGAGCCGCCGCGCGCGGCGCCGATCCGGCGGAGGGCGTCCGCCGGTACCCGGCCGCGCCACAGCCGCCTCTCGCCCGTGGGGACGAAGGGGAGGGCCGGACGGGGGCCGCGGACGACGAGGGGGCCGGCCGCGAACTTCACGGCCAGCCCGACGGCCAGGCCCACCCGTCGGGGCAGGTCGGCCCGGCGGCCCTTCCCCGGCACCGGGCGGGCCGAGGGCTCCCCCTCACCCAGCATGGCCCGGAACGTCATCGCGGCGGCCGACCCGTCCTGACAGGCATGGCGGAAGCGGTAACACACCGCGTACCGGTCGGGCACGTGACCGTGGACCAGCCAGGCCCCCCAGTAGGTGCCGGGCGCGAACGGGGCGTTGAGCGCGGTGTGCAGGGCCGAGTCCCACTCCCCGGGGCCGTCGGCGACCACTTCGTGCACATGCCGGTCGACGGCGAAGTCCGAGTCCGGCCGCCACCAGGGGCGTCGCGGACCTCCCTCGACCCGGCTCGTCTGCAAGGGCAGTTGGGGGAGGCGGAAGCCCACGTACGCGCGGAAGTCCGCCAGGCTCGGGGGCGGACCGCTCAGATACGCGACGCCACCGGCGTCCCAGCGGGCGTCGGGGTGGCGGCGCTCCATGCTGAGGAACGCCCGGTCGAGCGCGTGGGCGGGGTGGCGGGGCGAGGGAACGGACGGGGCTGACGGTACGGACTCGGGCATCGGACCACTCCAGTTCGAGCCGACGGCGGCGGGCAGGCGCGTGGCGGGGCAGGTCGGTGACGGGGCAGGTCGGTGACGGGACGACCGGGACCGGCGCTCCGCCCGGCCGGCCGGGGCGCGTCACACCCTGCACCGGACCGCGTGCGGATCGGCACGGGTGCCCGTCCGGACGTGATGGACGCCCGTTTATATCCGGCTGCGGTGGACCTCCGTACCCGCCCGGCGCCCCGGAGTGTGCGCCGGCCCCGTCTCGTATCCGGCCCGGCGCGGCCACCCCGACCGCCGACCAGCGTCGCGCGCCTCGGGACCACACCCCGCCCGGCGCCCGCGAAACCACCCGAAAGGAGGACAGGGCCGTGGGCGGTCGGTACGGCAGGAGCCGCTTCCGCACATCCGTACAGTCGACCGCCCTGACCTGCGACGGGACTCCCGCAGAACCCTCCTGGCACGCCCCGGGCCATGGCGCGGGTACTCCGTTCAGGTGAGGAGGAGGAATCGGGGCTCCGCCACCGCCCGCCGCCTGGCACTGTGTGCCTTCTTCGAAACCTTTGGAGTCATGGCCGTGCATGTCGCCCTCACCGGCGCCACCGGATTCCTCGGACTGCGCCTGCTGCGCCGTCTGCTCACCACGCACCGGTCGGTGACGGTCCTGGCCCACGCGGGCTCGGGTGACGCGCTGCACCGCATCACCCGGTTCTTCGAACTGACCGGCGCACCCGCGGCGTTCACCACCCCACTCGCCGACCGGCTGCGAGTGGTGGAGACCGAACTGGAGCGGCCCCGGCTGGGCCTCTCGGGGCGCGCCTTCCAGGAACTGGCCGACGGTCTCGGCGCGATCTGGCACAGCGCGGGCAGTATCAACCTGGAGGGAGACCTCCCCGAACTGCGCCGGACCAACGTCGAAGGCACCCGGCACGTACTGGAGTTGGCCGCCGCCGGGCGCGGGCGGCCCGTGGTCCACCATGTGAGTACCGCTTTCGTGGCCGGGCGGCGACGCGAGGGCGTGGCGTACGAGGACGAACTGGACGACGCGTACGGCTTCGAGAACGCCTACGAACACTCCAAGTACGAGGCGGAGAAGCTGATCCACGCGTGGTCCCGGGAGCACGCCCGTCCGGTCGTGGTGCTGCGGCCGAGCATCCTGGTCACGGACCTGCCGCCGCACGCGGAGCTGCCCGCGCATCCGCTCCAGGTCGTCGAGCGGATCATGCGCGACGCGCGGCGCACCGCCGGAACCAGCGGCCAGAGCCGCGACGGCCGCCCCCGGGTCCGGCTGGTGGGGCATCCGCACGGCCGGCTGAACCTGCTACAGGTGGAGCACGCGGCCGAGGTCATGGTGCGCCTCGCCGGCCGGACGCCCTCGGGCGGGGTCGACACGTACCATGTCGTCCACGACCGTGACGTGCCCGTACCGACGATCGTGACCCTGCTGGAACGGCTGGCATCGGTCTCGATCGAGCTGGTCGCCACGGAGCCGGACGACCCGTCGGCGCTGGAGTCCCTGCTGGAGTTCTACCCGGGGCTGACGGCCTATCTCGCCCATCGGCGGCGCTTCGACGACACCCGGGTCAGGACCCTGCTCGGTCCTTCGGCGGCCTCCGGCCGGGTGGACCTCGATTATCTCCACTCCGGCCTGACCGCGAGGGACCACGTCCCCGCCGGGCCGGCGGCCCCGCCCACGACCGACTTCCCCTCCGGTCACCATCCCTGAGTGTCCGTCAGCACCCCCTCGTGAACCGTCCGTACTCCTGAATGACCGTGAGACCCGTCTCTCCCGCTGGAGCCCTCCGTGTCCGTTCTCGTCGCCTCCGACGCCCTCGCCGCGTCCACGCCGATCTTCTCCCCCGAGGGGATCGCCGCCCGTGCCCGGCTCATCCGGGAACCCGTCCATGTCGTCAGCGGTCCTGACGGACGTGAACTGGGGCTCGCGACCGGTCCCGTGCCCGGCGGCCCGGTGCTCGGTACGCTGCCGCCGCTGTACCCCGAGTGGCTCGGCGGGCGCACCTTCTGCGAGGCGCACGGCGTCCGTTTCCCCTATGTCGCGGGCGAGATGGCGAACGGCATCGCGACGACCCGGATGGTGTCCGCGATGGCCCGTGCCGAGATGCTCGGTTTCTTCGGCGCCGGCGGCCTGGCCTACGAGGACGTGGAGCGGGCCGTGCGCACACTGGCCGACGAGTTGCGCTCCCACCGGAACTGGGGCGTGAACCTCATCCACTCACCGGCCGAACCCGAGTTGGAGTTCCGCGTCGCCAAGCTGCTGCTGCGCTGCGAGGTGCCCCGGATCTCGGCGTCGGCGTTCATGGAGCTGACCCCGGCCGTCGTGCTGTGCTCGGCCCGGGGGCTGCGCCGGGGCCCGGACGGCGCAATCGTCCGGCGTACCCGGATGCTCGCCAAGGTCTCCCGCCCCGAGGTCGCCGAAAGGTTCCTCTCGCCCGCCCCGGCCGCACTGCTGGACCGGCTCGTCGCCCAGGGGGAGCTGACGCCTCAGGAAGCGGAGTGCGCGGCCCTCGTGCCGGTGGCCGAGGACATCACCGTGGAGGCCGACAGCGGAGGGCACACCGACAACCGGCCGCTGTCGGTCCTGCTGCCGAGGATCGCCTCGCTGCGCGACACACTGTGCCGGCGGTTCGGCTACCGCCGGGCGGTCGGGGTCGGCGCGGCCGGCGGGCTGGGCACACCGGACGCGGTCGCCGCCGCGTTCGCCCTCGGCGCGTCCTACGTGGTCGTCGGTTCGGTGAACCAGACGGCCATCGAGGCGGGGCTGTCCGACGACGCCAAGGCGATGCTCTGCGCGGCGGACATCGCCGATGTGGCCATGGCACCGGCGGCGGACATGTTCGAGCTGGGCGTCCATCTCCAAGTGCTGTCCCGGGGAACGATGTTCGCGCGGCGGGCCGGCCGACTCCTCGCGGCGTACCGGGCGCACGGTTCGCTGGAGGAGATCCCGCCGGCGGTGCGCGCCCCGATCGAACGGGACGTCCTGCGCGCCCCGTTCGACGAGGTCTGGCGGCACACCGTCGCGTTCTGGGAGCGGCGCGACCCCGCCGAGATCACCCGAGCCGCGTCCGACCCGAAGCACCGTATGGCGCTGGTCTTCCGCTGGTACCTGGGCAGTTCGAGCCGATGGGCGATCACCGGCGAGTCGGCCCGGCGCGCCGACTACCAGATCTGGTGCGGTCCGGCGATGGGCGCGTTCAACCGGTGGGCCGCTGGCACCTTTCTGGCCGAACCGGCGAACCGGTCCGTGACGCAGATCGCGCTCAACCTGCTCGAAGGCGCCGCGGTACTCACCCGCGCCCACCAACTGCGCACCTACGGAGTCCCGTTGACGTCCGACGCGTTCGCCTACACGCCGTGCGCGCTGGCATGAGCGGCCCCGGCGCCTCCGATCCGTCAGCTCCCGCCGCCCCACCCCGAGGAGAGACCGTGACCGCCGCCGCCCCTCGCCAGGTGCCCGTCGCCGTCGTCGGTGTCGGCGCCCTCGTGCCCGGCGCGAGGGACGCGGCCGGCTACTGGCGGATCGTGACCGGCGGCCAGGACCTGATGACCGAGGTGCCGGCCTCCCGCTGGCTGGTGGCGGACCACTACGATCCGGACCCGGCCGCCCCCGACAAGACGTACGCCCGCCGGGGCGCGTTCCTGCCGGACATCGACTTCGACCCGATGGCGTACGGGGTGCCGCCCACCAGCCTGTCCGCGACGGACACCTCGCAACTGCTCGCCCTGATGGTGGCCGATCAGGTGCTGACCGACGCCGGTGGTCCGGCGGGACTGGACCGGGACCGGATCGGCGTCGTCCTCGGGGTGTCCGCCCTGGAACTGCTGTCGCACATGTACGGGCGCACCGAACGGCCCGTGTGGTTCAAGGCGTTACGGGAGAGTGGACTGCCCGAGGCCGAGGCACGGGCCGTGTGCGACCGCATCGCGGCGCACTACACGCCGTGGCGGGAGTCGACGTTCCCCGGGCTGCTCGGCAATGTCGTCGCGGGCCGGATCGCCCACCGGTTCGATCTGCACGGCACCAACCACACCACCGACGCCGCCTGCGCCAGTTCCCTGGCGGCGCTGTCCACCGCGGTCGGCGAGCTGGCGCTCGGCCGGGCCGACCTGGTGATCAGCGGTGGTGTGGACACCGGCAACGGAATCGGCATGTTCCTGTCCTTCTCCAAGACGCCCGCGCTGTCCCCCAGCGGCGACTGCCGGCCCTTGTCGGACACGGCGGACGGCACGATGCTCGGCGAAGCGGTCGTCATGTACGCGCTGAAGCGGCTGTCCGACGCCGAGCGGGACGGCGACCGCGTCCACGCGGTGATCCGGGGCATCGGCACCTCGTCCGACGGCAGGAGTTCGGCGATCTACGCGCCGCTGCCCGACGGGCAGGCCCGGGCCCTGCAACGCGCCTACGAGGAGGCGGGCTACGGTCCGGGGACCGTGGAGCTGGTCGAGGCGCACGGGACCGGCACCAAGGCCGGGGACACCGCCGAACTCGCCGCACTGAACGAGGTGTTCGGGGCGTCGGGGCGTACGGACGGGCAGTGGTGCGCGATCGGCTCGGTCAAGTCGCAGATCGGTCACACCAAGTGCGCGGCGGGCGCTGCGGGACTGCTCAAGGCGGTCTTGGCCCTGCACCACAAGGTGCTGCCACCGACCATCAAGGTCGACCGGCCGAACCCGGCGGCAGCCGCGCCCGACGGTCCGTTCTACGTCAACACCGAGGCCCGCCCCTGGGTACGGCCCGCCGGTCACCCGCGCCGGGCGTCGGTGTCGAGTTTCGGCTTCGGTGGCAGCAACTTCCACGTCACGCTGGAGGAGTACGTGCCCTCGGGCACCCCGGGCCGGGTGGCACCGCGCCACCGCACGGCGCCGAGCGAACTCGTCCTGTTCAGCGGCGCGTCGCCGTCCGACCTGGTGGCGCCGGACACCGGGGACGGCCGTTCGCTGGCCGCGCTCGCGCGGGAGAGCCACGGCGCGTTCTCGCCCACCGCCCCGGTACGGCTGGCCGTCGTCGCCACCGGCGTCGAGGAGTTGCGGGAGAAGTACGCGCGGGCGCTCACACTGATCCGGCAGCGGCCCGGCACGGCGTTCTCCACACCGACCGGTGTCCGGTACGCCTCGGGGACACCCACGCCCGGCCGTATCGGCTTCCTGTTCCCGGGACAGGGGTCCCAGTACGTCGGGATGGGCGCCGAACTCGCCATGCTGGCACCGGCCGCACAGGCCGTGTGGGACGAACGGGGCGGCACCGGGTTCGACGGACCGCCGCTGCACCGGATGGTGTTCCCGCCGCCCGCCTTCACCGACGAGGAGCGCGCGGCCCAGCGGGAGTCGCTGGCCGCCACCGAGTGGGCGCAGCCCGCGCTCGCGGTGCACGCGCTCGCGCTGCTGGAGGTGGCAAGGTCCCTGGGGCTGCGGCCCGACTGCGTGGCGGGCCACAGCTTCGGTGAGCTGGTGGCACTGCACTGCGCGGGTGTCCTGGACGCCGGGTCGCTGGTCGCCGTGGCCCGCAGACGCGGTGAGCTGATGCGGGACGTGGCCGCCGCGCCGGGCGCGATGCTCGCGGTGGCGGCGGATCGCGCGCGCGTGACGACGGTACTGGCCGGGGGCGGACTCGGCGACCTCTGGCCCGCCAACCACAACTCCCCTCTTCAGACGGTACTTTCAGGGACGGCGGAGGCAGTGGCGCGTGCCGAGAGGGCCTTTGCCGCCGAGCGGGTCGGCACCCGCCGACTGACCACCTCGACCGCCTTCCACAGCCCACTGGTCGCCCCGGCTTGTGAACCGCTCGCCGCGTTCCTGCGCACGGTCCCGCTCACGGAGCCCCGGATCGAGGTCTACGGCAACGCGGACGCGGCCCCCTACCCGGCCTCGCCCGACGAGGTACGCCGCCGGATCGCCGGCCACCTCGCCTCGCCGGTGCTCTTCCAGGACCAGATCGAGGCGATGTACGCGGCGGGGGTCCGGACCTTCGTCGAGGTCGGCCCGGGCACCGCGCTGACCGGCCTGGTCGGACAGATCCTCGGCGACCGCGAGCACGCGGCCGTCCCCCTGGAGCGGCCGGGCCGGTCCGGGATCAGTACCCTGCACACCGCGCTCGGCGCACTCGCCGTACGCGGTGTGCCCCTCGATCTCGCCCCTCTCTGGGCGCCGTACGCCCCGCCCGGAACTCCGGCGAAGGAGCGCGCGCCCCGGATGACCGTGAAGATCAGCGGAGCCAACCACGGTCAGCTCTACCCGCCCCTCGGCGGAGCCGCCGAACCACCGCCGCCCGCGCCGAAAGCCCCGCTGGAGCGACAGCCGCAGCCCGCCCCTGGCCCCGCTCCCGACCCCAGCACCGCTCCCGTTCCTGTTCCTGTTCCCGACACCATGGCGGTTCCCATGCCCTCGTACTCCTCCACCCCTCGCCAGGCGCCGGAGCCACCGGTGTACGAAACGGAGCCCGCCGATGCCGCGGTGCCCGGCTACGGCACCGTGCCCGGGGCCACCGTCGGCGCCGACTGGTACGCCGCGGTCGAGAGCGTCCAGCGGCAGACCGCGGAGGCCCACGCCGCCTGTCAACGCATGCTGACGGACAGCCATATCGCCTTCCTGCGGATGACCGAGACCACCCTGTCCGCGATGCTCGGGATGCCCGGCGGGCAGGCGATGCGAGGAGTGCAGGGAGGACCGGGAATCCAGGGCGTCGGGGATCAGCGGGCCGGCGGGGTGGCCGAGGCCCCGGCTTCTCCGGCTCCTCCGGCTTCTCCGGCTTCTCCGGCTTCTCCGGCTTCTCCGGCTTCTCCGGTGCCGTTGCAACTCCCCCGCCCCTCGGCTCCGCCTCCGGTACCGGCGCCCCTGGCCCCGGTCACGGCCGCAGCGGCTCCGATGGCCGCACCCGCACCCGTATCGTCCACCGCTGAGGACCGGACACCGGCCGTCGCCGGCGCACCCCTGTCGGCGTCGGAGCTGGAGGAGCTGCTGCTCTCGGTGGTGGCCCGGCTCACCGGCTATCCCGTGGAGATGCTGGGCGTGGACATGGAGCTGGAGGCGGATCTGGGGGTCGACTCCATCAAGCGGGTCGAGATCCTCTCCGCCGTACGCCGGCAGGTCGGCGACGTCGCGGCGGGGGATGTCGGTCAGCTCGGCAAACTCCGCACCCTGCGCGAGATCGTCGATGCGCTCACCGCGACCACCGCCCCCGAGGCTCCCGCCCCGCCTGTCAACGCCGAGGCCGGGCCGGAGGCGGCGCTGACCAGGCTGGTGCCGCGCGCGGTGGAGTCACCGGCGGCGGGTCTGGCGATGGCGGGGCTCCTGGACGGGCCGCTCGTGGTGACCGGCGAGGGCCTCGACGGCGGCGATCTCGCCGGCCTCGTCGCACGGAAGCTGGCGGAGCGCGGCGTGGACGCCACCGCTGTCGCCGAGGTGCCCGAGGACGCGCGCGGGGTCGTGCACCTCGGCGCACTGACCGCGGACGGTACGCCGGACGAGGCGCGGGAGGTCCACCGGTCGGTGTTCCGCGCGGCGCGCTCGGTGGCGGCCCGAGCGGCGGAAGGGGGCGGGCTGTTCGTGACCGTGCAGGACACCGGGGGCGACTTCGGGCTCGGCGGCCACGCGCCCGACCGCGCCTGGCTGGGCGGTGTCGCCGGTCTGGTCAGGACCGCGGCGAAGGAGTGGCCGGGCGCCTCGGTCAAGGCCGTCGACTGCGAGCGGGGCGGCCGGGACGACGAGGCGGTCGCCGAGGCGGTCGTACGGGAACTACTCGTAGGCGGCCCCGCCACGGAGGCCGGTCTGCGCGCGGACGGTACGCGCACCACCCCCCGGGCGGTGCCCGCGCCGGTGACGCCCGCCGCCACGCGGCGGATCACCTCCGCGTCGGTGATCGTGGCCACGGGAGGGGCCCGCGGGGTGACCGCCGCCGCGCTGCTGGACCTGGCCAGGACACACCGTCCGCGGATCGTGCTGCTCGGCCGGACGGAACTCGCCCCCGAACCGGACGGGCTGGCGTCGGCCGGTGACGAACCGGCGCTCGTCCGGCTGCTCGCTGAGCGCGCCGCGGAGCACCCGGTGGTGGAGCGCTCAGCGGAGCACCCCACCACCGGCACGGCGGACTCCTCGCCCGCCCGGATCACGGCACGGGCCCGGGAGATCCTGGCCGCGCGTGAGGTACGGGCGACGCTGGCCGCCCTGGCGGCGGCGGGGTCTCCCGTCCGGTACGTCCAGGTCGACGCCCGCGACGGCGAGGCACTCGCCGCCGCACTGCGCGAGGTACGCGAGGAGTGGGGGCCGGTCACCGGCATCGTGCACGGTGCGGGGGTGCTGGCCGACCAGCGGATCGTCGACAAGACCGACGCGCAGGTCGAGCAGGTGATGTCCACCAAGGTGGACGGTCTGCGCGCGCTTCTGGCCGCGACGGCGGACGATCCGCTCGACGTCATCTGCCTGTTCTCCTCGGTGGCCGCCGTCTACGGCAACGTGGGGCAGGGCGACTACGCCATGGCCAACGAGGTCCTGGGCCAGGTGGCCTCCGCCGAGCAGGCCCGCCGGCCCGGCTGTCTGGTGCGGTGCGTCGCCTGGGGCCCGTGGCAGGGCGGTATGGTCACGCCGGCCCTGGCCGCGCACTTCGGCCGGTCCGGGGTTCCGCTCATCCCTCTGGAGCGGGGCGCCGCCGCCTTCACCGCGGAACTGGACGGGACGACCGGCGAGGCGCGGGTCGTCCTGGCCGCCGGGGACGATCCGGCGGCCCTGTCCCCCGTCGGCGACCCTCCCCCGGCACAGGTGCTGGTCCGGGCGGACACCCTGCCGCACCTGGCCGACCACGCGATCGCCGGGGTTCCCGTACTGCCCGTGGCGATGGTCCTGAACTGGTTCGCCGGGGCGGCCACCGCCTGGCGGCCGGATGCCGGACCGCTCGTCCTGCGGGACCTGCGGGTGTACAAGAAGTTCGCCCTGCCCGAACTGGCCGGTGAGGGACACCGGTTCACCGTGCACGGGGTTCGGGGCGCGGCCGGTTCGGCGGCGGGGCTGGAGGCGGAGCTGCGGGGCGCGGACGGCGTGACGCACTTCCGGGCCGTGCTGGACACCGGTGCCGTGGAGGCGGATCCGGCCGCCTGGGGCAGCCCGGACGGCCTGGAGCCGCTGGACCGCGCCGAGTTCTACGACGGAGAGGTCCTCTTCCACGGCCCCCGGTTCCAGGCCGTCCGCACGCCGCACGGTGTCTCGGAGCACGGCGCCGAGGCGACCGTCGCGGGCGGGCGCGCGCTGGGCTGGACGGCGGAACACGGGCCGCTGGACCCGGCCGCCGTGGACGGCGCGCTCCAACTCGCCCTGGTCTGGGCGCGGAACGCCGTCGGCGCTGCGACGCTGCCGATGGCCGTCGCGGAGTGCAGGGTGCACCGGCGCGGCCCGGTGGACGGCACCGTGCGGTGTGTGGTGCGGGGCCGTAAGGCACACAGCACGGGAGCGCGCTGCGACGCGGCACTGATCGACGCGGACGGGTCGGTCCGTCTGGAACTGCTCGGCGTGGAACTCGTCAGCCGTCCCTCCTGAACGACCCGCGCGACCCACCGCCCGTCCCCGTCCCCATCCCCATCCCCATTCCTGCCCCGCCCCGCCCCGCCCCGCCCCGCCCCGCCCCGAAGTGAGACGCGCATGGAATTCGAACCGATCGCCGTCGTCGGCCGGGGCTGTGTGCTGCCCGACGCCCTCGATCCGGACACGTTCTGGGACAACATCGCGGCGGGCCGCAGCAGCCTGTCGGCCGTCCCCGAAGGCCGGTGGCGGCTGCCGCACCGCTGGGCCACGGGCTCGGTGGGCGACCACCTCGACCGCACCTATTCCGACATCGGCGGGTACGTACGGGGGTTCGAGTCCGTCTTCGAGCCGAGCGGCCTGCGGATCGCCCCGGAGCGGATCCTGTCGCTGGACCCGCTCTTCCACTGGGTCATGTACGGCGTCCGCCAGGCCCTCACGGAGGCGGGCCTGGCGGGCCCGCTTCCGCGCGCGGGGCTGGTGCTGGGAAATCTGTCCTACCCCACACCCATGGGGGCGGCCTTCGCCGAGCACCTCTGGCTGTCCGCGCAGCGCCCCCCGGTCCGTGACGCCCTGCTGACGGGAGAGCGCCGGGTGCGGCCCGACGCCCGTAACCGCTTCTCGTCCGGACTGCCCGCCCACCTCGCGGCCCGCGCGCTCGGACTCGGCGCGGGCGCGTGGTCCCTCGACGCCGCCTGCGCCTCCTCGCTGTACGCGATCAAGCTGGCGTGCGACCAACTGCACGACGGCACTGCGGACCTGATGGTGGCGGGAGCGGTGAGCCGGGCCGATCCCCTCTATCTGCAGGTTGGGTTCTGCGGGCTGTCGGCGACGAGCCGCACCGGGCGCAGCCGGCCCTTCCACCGGGACGCGGACGGGCTGGTGCACGGCGAGGGCGCCGGGTTCGTCGCCCTGACCCGGCTGTCCGAGGCACGCGCCGCCGGGCTGCCCGTGCTCGGCGTGATCCGCGGTGTCGGGCTGTCCAACGACGGGCGCGGCGCCGGGCTGATCAGTCCGGCGGAGGAAGGCCAGGTACGGGCCATGCGCCTGGCGTACGACGCGGCGGGCCTCGCACCCGGGAGCGTCTCGCTCATCGAGTGCCACGCGACGGGGACGCCGGTCGGGGACGCGGTGGAGGCGCGCGCCATGGCCCGGGTCTTCGGGTCCTGTGACGATGTGCCCATCGGTTCGGCGAAGTCGAACGTCGGGCATCTGCTGGCCTCGGCGGGGGTGGCGGGGCTGCTGAAGGTGCTGGGCGCGCTGCGTACGGGGATCCGCCCGGCGACGCTCGGCGCCGAACGTCCGCTGGACGCGCTGGCGGGCACACCGTTGCGGGTGCTGACCGCGCCGGAGCCGTGGCCGGGGCCGCGCAGGGCGGCGGTGAGCGCCTTCGGATTCGGCGGGACCAACGCCCATCTGATCGTGGACCTCCCGGACGACGGCGCCCCGGTGTCCGCCGTACGCTCCCCGGCGCACCCGGTGTCCGCGGCGCCCGCCCCGGCCCGGGTACGGGACGCGCCGGGCGGCCGTGGCCCGGTGGCCATCGTCGCCCTGGGCGCCCGGGTCGGCGACGGGACCTGCACCGAGGACTTCCGCCGGGCGGTGCTGGGCGGTGAACGGCGCGGGCCCGCAACGGAGATCGCCGTGGAGCTGTCGGACCTGTGCTTTCCGCCGCTCGCCCTGGAGCGGACCGTACGCCATCAGCTCCTGGTGCTGGAGGCAGCCCGGGAGGCCGCGGGAACGGTGTCCCTGCCCCGCGAGCGGACCATGGTGGTCATCGGTATGGGGGTGGACCCGGAAGTGGCGCGGGCCGGGGCACGCTGGCGGGTTCCGTACTGGCTGGAGCAGGCCGGACCGTCCGGCGCGGTACCCGCCACGGCCCTCGCCCAGGACGCCTTCGTGGGGCCCATGACGGCGGAGGCGGTGGTGGGAAGCATGCCGAATCTGGTGGCGAACCGCATCAGTACCCAACTCGACCTGGCGGGGGCGAGTTTCGCGGTGTCGGCGGAGGAGGCGTCGGGTCCGGTGGCGCTGGAGGTCGCGGCCCGGGCCGTCCGGGCGGGAGAGGTGGACGCCGCGCTCGTCGGTGCCACCGATCTGTCCCACGAGGTGGTCCACCGGGCCGCGCTGGAGGAGCTGGGGCACGAGAGCGAACCGGGGGACGCCGCCGTCGTCCTGGTCCTCAAGTCCCTGGAGACCGCCCGCAGGGACGGCGACACCGTCATCGCGCTGCTCGACGAGGAACCCGTCGCCCCGACCGCTTCCTCCGCCCCGGCCGACGTGCCCGACATGGTCATCGGGGACGGCCCCGACGCGGTGTTCGACCCGGCGTCGGCCTTCGGCCGCGCGCACGCCGCGTACGGGCTGGTCTCCGTCGCGGTCGCCGCGCTCGCGCTCCAGCACCGCGCGGTGCCGCGTCCGGGCGGGCCCGCGGACGCCGGGGCCGTCGCACACACCGCGAGGGTCGTGGTGACACCGATGGAGGGGCCTGTCGCGAGCGTCCGGCTGCGCGCGGGGGACGCCCGGCCGTGGCTGCGAGGACGGGCTCCGCGCCTGCACGTCTTCTCCGGAGCGGACCGCCGGGAGGTGCTGGCGGCGCTGGAGTCCGACGTGCGGTCCGACGCGGGACCGGCCCGACTGGCACTGGTGGTCGACGACGCCGCGTTGCCGGGCCGCAAGGAGGCCGCCCGCCGCTGGCTGGCCGAGGGCGGAATCCGTCCGGCGGATGTGCTGTACCGGGACCAGCCGGTCACGGGGCGGACGGCGTTCGTCTACACCAACGGCTCGGCCGCGTACCCGGGGATGGGCCATGAGCTGATGCTCGCGCTGCCGTCCCTCGGGGAGACCGTCCGGGCCGGGCACGGGGCGATCGGCGCCCGGCTGCGCTCCCGGACGGAGCGGGGCGTGTTGGACCAGATCTGGGACGCCGCCGAACTCGCCGTCTTCCACACCGTGCTCTCCCGGGAGGTGCTCGGGCTGCGGCCGGACGCCGCTGTCGGGTACTCCTCGGGCGAGTCGGCCGCGCTGGTCGCCCTGGGGGCCTGGCCGGACGCCTCGGGTCTGTACGACGCCACCCTGGACAGTGGGCTGTTCACCACAGAGCTCACCGGTGAACTCCGTGCGGTCCGGCGTCACTGGGCGCGGCTGGGGGTCCAGGGCTCCCGCTGGGCGACCCATCTCGTCAACGCGCCCCTGGAGGTGGTCCGTTCGGAGCTGGCCGGTGAGGTCGCGGTCCACCTGATGGCGGTGAACGCGCCGGGGGTCTGCGTCATCGGCGGCGAGTCCCGCGCGTGCGCGGCCGTCGTGGCCCGGACCGGCGCCGACCGAGCGATCGAGCTGGACTACGAACTGGCGGCTCACGCACCGGAGTTGACCGAGGTGCAGGAGGCGTGGCGCACGGTGCACCACCGGCCCACCATGGATGTCCCCGGGGTGCGGTTCTACAGCGGGGCCACCGGACAGTCGTACCGGCCGACGGCCGAGCGGGCCGCCGAGGCCCTCACCGCGCAGGGGCTGAACACGATCGACTTCGCGGCCACGATCGAGCGGGCGTGGGCCGACGGTGTCCGGGTCTTCGTGGAGCACGGTCCGCGCAAGCTGTGCACCGGCTGGGTCAAGCGGGTGCTCGGCGACCGGGAGCATGTGGCCGTCGCCCTGGACGCCCCGGACGACACGGGGCTGCGGCAGTTGTGCCTCGCGGTCGCCGAACTCGTCGTCGCCGGGGTGCCGGTACGCGCCGGTGAACTGTTCGCCCGGCTCGCGGACGCCGCCACCGAGGTCCCGCGCCCGGGGCCCACCGTCACCGTTGCCGTACCCCCGGCTCCGTGTCTGTCGTTCGTGGAGCCGGCGGTGGTGACCCTGCCCCGGGCCCCCGAACTGGTGCCGGTCCCGGAGCGGGAGGCCGGTCGGCCCGACACGCCGGCCCCCGGGCCCCGGTCGGCGGGAGTGGCCGAGCGGGCGGGAGCGGCGGGGGTCCGTGCCGCGGTCGTCCGGCAGAGCCTGCGGGTCGCCGCGCTGCACCAGGAGATCATGGCCGTACACACCGACGCCCACCAGCGCTTCCTGCGGATGTCGGCCCTGGCGGTCACCGCGCTGACGGCCGCCGGGCCCCTCCCCGCACGGGCGCCCGGCCTTCCGGCGCCGCGTCCGGCCGCCGGGGCACTCGTCCCCGTACGTCCCGAGCGGCTGCCGGAGACTCCACCGGCGCCCGCCCAACTCGTGCGGCCGGGGCCGAAGTTCGACCGCGCCCAGTTGGAACACCTCGCCTCCCGGGAGATCTCCGCGCTGTTCGGCCCCCGCTTCGCCGAGCAGGACGCGTACGCGGTACAGACGCGGATGCCCGAGCCGCCCATGCTGTTCGCGGACCGGGTCACCGGCATCGACGCGGTGCCGGCGGCGCTCGCCACGCCCGGCCCGGTACGCACCGACGGGAGGATCTGGACCGAGACCGATGTCCTGCCCGGCAGTTGGTACCTGGACTCCACCGGGCGGATGCCGGCCGGGCTGCTGATCGAGGCGGGCCAGGCGGACCTGCTCCTGCTCAGTTGGCTGGGCGTCGATCTCCTCAACCGGGGCGAGCGCGCCTACCGGCTGCTCGGCTGCGAGGTGACGTACTACGGCAGCCCTCCGGAGGCGGGGGACACCCTGTGCTACGAGATCCACATCGACGGCCACGCGGAGCACGACGGTGTCCGGCTGGCCTTCTTCCACTACGAGTGCTTCGTGGACGGCGAGTTACGGCTGAGCGTGCGCGAGGGCCAGGCCGGGTTCTTCACCCCGCGGGAGCTGGCCGACGGTGGCGGTGTGCGGTGGGACCCCGCCGAACACCCGCCCGGCGACGGCCTGCCGCTCGACCCGCCCACCGTACGGTGCGGGCTGACCCGCTTCGACGCGGAACGCGTCTCGGCCCTGGCCCAGGGCCGGCCGGCGGACTGCTTCGGGCCCGGCTGGGGGACGACGGCGGCCCACGTCCGTCCGCCGGGGCTCGACGACGGCCGTCTGCGGCTGATCCACGAGGTGACGGCGTTCGACCCGGCGGGTGGGCCGTGGGGCCGCGGCTATCTGCGGGCCGAGACCCCGCTGTCGCCGGACGACTGGTTCTTCGCGGGGCACTTCAAGAACGACCCCTGCATGCCCGGCACCCTGATGCTCCAGGGCGGTCTCCAGGCGATGGCGTTCTATCTGGCGGCCATGGGCTTCACGAGGGACCGGGACGGCTGGCGCTTCGAGCCGGTCGACGGTCACCCGTGCCGGACGATGTGCCGGGGACAGGCCACCCCGTCGGGCCGGCGGGTCGTCTACGAGGTGTTCGTACGCGGCGTCTCGGCCGGCCCGGTGCCCACGCTGTACGCCGATGTGCTGGGCTCGGTGGACGGTGCGAAGGCGTTCCTGGGCCGCGATGTGGCGCTGCGGCTGGTGCCCGACTGGCCGCTGTCGCAGTGGCGGCGCTCGGGCCCGCCCGCCGTACAGGCCGACGCCACGCCGGTACCGCTCCCCCTGCTCGGCGGGCTGGCCGGGCACCGGGAGGAGAAGCCCGTGGCGGCGGCGTCCGACGGACTCCCCTTCGGCTACGCCTCGCTGCTCGCGTGCGCCTGGGGCAGACCGAGTGAGGCGTTCGGCGCCGCGTACGAGCCCTTCGACGGCGCCCGGAGGGTCGCGCGGCTGCCGGGCCCCCCGTACCACTTCATGAGCCGGATCGTCTCGGTGGACGGGCCGCAGGGCGGTATGCGGGAGGACAGCGGTGTCGTCGCGGAGTACGACGTACCCGCGCGGGCCTGGTACTTCGAGCAGAGCGGCGGCCGGACGATGCCGTTCGCGGTCCTCATGGAGATCGCGCTGCAACCCTGCGGGTGGCTGGCCTCGTACGTGGGCAGCGCGCTGACCAGCGACACGGATCTGCGGTTCCGCAACCTCGACGGGACGGGGACGGTCAGCGGTGAGGTCACCCCGGCGACGGGCACGGTCCGCACCCATGCCGTACTGACCCGTGTATCCCGCGGCGGGGACATGATCGTCGAGTCCTTCCGGGTGACGTGCACGGCCGACGGCGCCCCGCTGTTCGAACTCTCCACGGTCTTCGGCTACTTCCCGGCGTCCTCCTTCGACCACCAGCCGGGCCTCGCGGTGGCGGTGGAGGACCGGGCCCGGCTCGACGAGCCCTGCGGGCGCCCGGTCGTCGATCTGACCGGGCGGCCCGCCCGGTACTTCGCCGGGGAGCCGCGGCTGCCGGGCCCGATGCTGCTGATGCTCGACCGGATCACCGGCTCGTGGCCGGACGGGGGCCGCGCGGGGCTCGGCCGGCTGCGGTCGGAGAAGGACGTGGTCCCTGACGAGTGGTTCTTCCGGGCGCACTTCTTCCAGGACCCGGTGCAGCCGGGGTCGTTGGGGCTGGAGGCCATGTGCCAGTTGCTCCAGTACCACCTGCTCGAACGCGGCGCCGCCGACGACGTCCCGTACCCCCGGTTCGAGCCGGTGCTGCCCGGACGCGAGACGGTCTGGACGTACCGCGGCCAGATCACCCCGGACAGCCGGCTGATCCGGGTGGACCTGGACATCGTCGAGTCCGGTACGGACGCGCGGGGCCCGTACACGCTGGCGGACGCGTCGCTGTGGGGGGACGACACCTGCATCTACCGGGTGCGCGGACTGGGCATGCGCATCGTCTCCGACGCCGCTCCCGCGCCCCGCTGAGCAGCCGGAACGGTCCCTGTCCGACGTACGCGGTCCGGCCGGGTCGCTCCGGTGCGGTGCGGTCCGGCCCGGTGTCGTCAGGGCACGATGCGGGCCAGGTCCACTGTCGACTGGATGTCGAGCTTGCGGTAGATCTGGCGCAGGTGGAAGCCGACGGTGTGCCGGGAGATGAACAGTTCGCTCGCGACCTGGCGGTTGGTCAGCCCCTGTGCGACGAGCCGGGCGACCTTGGCCTCGGTGCTGGTGAGGCTGTCCCAGCCCGTCTCGGGCCGGGTTTCGTGGCTCCAGTGCCGGCGCCGGACTCCGAGCCGCCGCAGCTTGCGCCGAACCCGCGCCGAGTCCCATTCGGCACCCGCCTCCTCGTAGATCACCATCGCCCGGTTCAGTTCCTCGACGGCCTGCTCGCGGTCGGTCTCACGCCGTCGTGAGCCGAGGTCCTCGGCAAGCGAGGCCATCATCCACGGATCGCCGTAGAGCTCCCCGAGCCCGGCGAGCGCGGCGAGGTCGCCGTCCAGCAGCGCCCGGCCGTGCCGCGCCGCCGCCACCAGCGGGCCGTGACGCTGATTGACCGAGGCGATCTCCTCGGCGGTGACCACGATCCGCTCAGCGAACGGCCGCTGAGGTCTGGACGCTGCTCGAAGACGACATGAAGCGGTTGCGGAACAAGTCCGGGGCGAACCGGCTGGGCTTCGCGATGCTGCTGAAGTTCTTCGAGGTGGAGGCCCGCTTCCCGGAAACCGAGAGGGAAGTCCCGGCCGCCGCGGTGGGTTACGTGTCCCAGCAGGTGAAGGTGCCGGCTGATCAGTGGGCGGCGTACGACTGGCAGGGCGACCGGATCAAGCGCCACCGCAAGGAGATCCGTAAAGCTTTCGGGTTCCGGGCGGGCACGGAGGAGGACCAGGAGCGGCTGGCCGAGTGGCTGACGGCCGAGCTGTGCGGGGTGGAACTGTCGCGTGACCGGCTGGCGGAGGCGGTCGTGGCCCGTTGCCGCAACGACTTCGTCGAGCCGCCGGCCCCGGCCAAGGTCCGGCGCCTGGTGGGCAAGGCGGTCCGGGACTTCGATACGCGGTTCTGCCGTACCACCGTGGACCGGCTGTCCCACGCGACCCGCTCGCGGCTGGAGGACCTGGTCGCGGGCAGCAAGGACGGCGACGAGGAGCCGACTGAAGACCAGGTGGTGGCCGGGGGTGGCCGGTCGTTCTTCACCGAGCTCAAGGCCGACCCGGGAGCCCCGGGGCTGGAAAGCTTGTTCGCGGAGGTGGACAAGCTCCAGCGGGTGCGGAAGCTGGATCTTCCGGCCGACCTGTTCGCGGACGTGTCGGAGAAGCAGGTGGACGCCTGGCGGGCGCGGGCAGCGAAGGAGTACCCGGCGAACCTGGAGCGGATGAAGCCGCCGATGCGCCTGACGCTGCTGGCCGCGCTGTGCCATGTGCGGCACACCGAGATCACCGACTCGCTGGTGGAGCTGTTCATCCAGCTCGTACTGAAGATCAACACCCGGGCGGAGAAGAAGGTCGACAAGGAGCTGACCGGCGAGCTGAAGAAGGTGCGGGGCAAGGAGGCGATGATGCTCCGGGTCGCCGAGGCGGCCTTGTCAGAGCCCTCCGGCACGGTCCGCAAGGTGATCTACCCCGTCGTCGGCGGGGAGAAGACGCTCAAGGCCCTCGCCGCGGAGGCCGCGGCGAACGAGGCCAAGTACAAGGCGCGTATCCGCACGGTGCTGCGATCGGCGTACTCGGCGCACTGGCGGCGGATGCTCACCCCGCTGTTGAAGGCGTTGACGCTCAAGTGCAACAACACCGCCTACCGGCCGGTGATGGACGCCATCGACCTGCTCCAGCGGTACCTGGAGCAGCCGCTGAAGGAGGGTGCGTTCTTCGACGCGGCGGAGTCCGTGCCGTTGGAGGGTGTGGTGCCCGATCAGTGGCGGGCCGCGGTGGTGGACGACAAGGGCCGCGTCGAGCGGATCCCGTACGAGCTGTGCGTGCTGGTCAGCCTGCGTGAGGCGTTGCGGCGCCGGGAGATATAGGTGGTGGGGGCGAACCGGTGGCGTAACCCGGAGGACGACCTGCCGCAGGATTTCGAGGACAACCGGGACGTGCACTACGACGCGATCCAAAAGCCCCAGGACCCGGCGAAGTTCATCGCGGAGTTGCAGAGGACACACCGCGAGGCCCTGGACCGGTTCGAGGCCGCGCTGGCCAACGACATCACGGGCGGGGTGGCGATCGTCAAGAAGAACGGCGAGGGATGGATCAAGGTCTCGCCGCGGCCCAAGCAGGAGGAGCCTTCGAGCCTGGTCGCGGTGAAGGCGGAGATCGAACGGCGCTGGGGCACCATCGATCTGCTGGACATCCTGAAGTACGCGGAGTTCGACACCGACTTCATCGCCGAGTTCACCACGGTGGCCACCCGCGAGAACCTGTCCCGGGAGGTGCTCCGGAGAAGGCTGCTGTTGGTCCTTTTCGGACTGGGCACGAACATGGGGATCAAGCGTGTCGCGGTGACGGGCAAGCACGGCGAGAGCGAAGCGACCTTGCGGCGGGTGCGGCACCTGTTCGTGAACCGGGCCAACATGCGCGCGGCCCTGGTGAAGCTGGTCAACGCCACCTTCGCGGCCCGCGACGAGATGTGGTGGGGCACCGGGACGGCGTGCGCCTCCGACAGCCGCAAGTTCGGCGCGTGGTCGTCCAACTTCATGACGGAGTGGCACCAGCGGTACCGGGGCCCGGGGGTCATGATCTATTGGCACGTGGAACGAAAATCGGTGTGCATCTACAGCCAGCTGAAGTCCTGTTCGGCCTCCGAGGTCGCCTCGATGATCGAGGGCGTGCTGCGGCACTGCACCGACATGGAGGTCGACCGGCAGTACACCGACACCCACGGGGCCTCCATCGTCGGGTTCGCCTTCGCGCACATGCTCGACTTCAAGCTGATGCCGAGGCTGAAGAACATCGGGCGGGCCCGGTTGTACCGGCCGGCGGCGGGCGAGGACAAGAACTGGCCGCACCTGGCCCCGGTGCTCTCCACCCGCACGATCGACTGGGACCTGATAGCCCAGCAGTACGACCAGATCGTGAAGTACACCACCGCCCTGCGGCTGGGCACCGCCGAGGCTGAGCAGGTCCTGCGCCGCTTCACCAAGGGCGGCCCCAAGCACCCGACCTACCAGGCGATCGAGGAGCTGGGGCGCGTGGTGCGTACGGCGTTCATCTGCAACTACCTGTCGGATGCGGAGATGCGCAAGGAGATCGGCGAGGGCTTGCAGGTGGTGGAGAACTGGAACTCGGCGAACTCCGACCTGTTCTACGGCAAGGACGGTGACCTGACGGGTGCGGACAAGGAGAGCCAGGAGGTCTCGATGCTCGCCCTGCACCTTTTGCAGAGCAGTCTCGTGCATGTCAATACCTTGCTCGTTCAGCAGGTTCTGGCCGATCCGAAGTGGGCGGACACGCTCACCGAGGCGGACCGGCGGGGGCTGTCTCCGCTGTTCTGGACCCATGTGAACCCGTATGGAAGATTCGAACTGGATATGAACAGCCGTCTCGACCTGGACCTTGCGGCCACCGGGGCCACGGTGCCCGGCCCGCGCGCTCCGCAGGTCGAGGCAGCGGCAGTTCCGGCACGAGAAGCTGTGTCATAGCCCCGGAGCGACTCTTGTCGTGACCGGGTGAGTCGTCACCCGAGGCTCGACAGTCAAATCAGGTGATACGCTTCCGAAGGACTTTTCGGCTTGTGACTATTCGAGGGAGGTGAGGTTAATGATCGCGGTAGAGACCGCTGCTGTCGGCAGCGCCCGGACCATCCTCACGTCCCGGGTCCCGGTCTGAATCCGTTTCCCTCCATCCTGCTGTGAGCGTGCTCGCTCGCGCGGTGGCCGTGTGACGTCCTGACGGGGCCCTCATCCAAAGGTCTCTCAAGTTGTCATCCTTCTTCTCCACCTCTTCCACCTCTAGCTCGTCGTCCGGGTCGGCCGGTTCAACGCTGGCCGCATTCGGGTGGGACGAGGCGTTCGACCGCGCCTTCGCCGCGCATCGCGCCGCCGGTCTGGTGCCGGCCCGGATCGTGCGTGTGGACCGTGGTCAGTGCGACGTCGCCACCGAGTCCGGCCCGGTACGGGCAGGCTCCTCGGCGGTCTCCTCGCCGGATCCCGTCCTTTCCCCGTGCACTGGCGACTGGGCCGCCCTGCGCACCGGCTCCGATCCGCAGCTGGTGGCCCTGCTGCCGCGCCGTAGCGCCATCGTGCGCTCCGGTGCCGACCGCTCCTCGCGCGGGCAGGCACTCGCTGCCAACATCGACACCGCGGTCGTCGCCGTCTCGCTCGCGGACCCGCTCAATCCGGGCCGGATCGAGCGGCTGCTCGCGTTGGCGTGGGACAGCGGCGCCCGGCCAGTGCTCGCCCTCACCAAGCAGGACCTTGCGGACCCGTCCGGCGCCGACGCCGTGCAGGCCGAGGTCACCGCTCTGGCGCCGGGCGTCGACACCGTGGTCACCAGCGCCGCCACCGGTGTGGGCCTGGACGTCCTGACCGCGGTGGCGTACGGCACCACGGTGCTGCTCGGCCCCTCGGGCGCGGGCAAGTCCACGCTGGCCAACGCGCTACTCGGCGACGAAGTCCTGGCGACCGGCGCGGTGCGGGCCCAGGACGGCAAGGGCCGGCACACCACCGTTCACCGCGAACTCCTCCTGCTGCCCGGCGGGGGCGTCCTCATCGACACCCCGGGGCTGCGCGGGATCGGCCTGCAGGACGCCGCCGACGGTCTGGAGCAGGTCTTCGCCGAGATCGAGCAGCTCGCTCAGGAGTGCGCTTTCCGGGACTGCGGCCACGGCACCGAGCCCGACTGCGCGGTCCAGCGGGCGATCCACACCGGTCAGCTGAGCGAACGCCGCCTGGACAGCTACCGCAAGCTGCTGCGCGAGAGCGCCTGGGCGGCCTCCCGCAGCGACGCCCGCATGCGGGCCGGCCGCACCGACCAGCAGAAGTCCATCACCCGCCATCTGCGCGCGACCTATCGCTTCCGCGAGCGTCAGCAGTGACGGCGTACGACCGTGCCACTCAGACCTCCACCCCTCTGTGCCTCTGCGAAACGGACCAGCCTCTCCTCATGAACAACCCCCTCACCTGGACCACCCGCCCCGAGACCGCCGCCGACATCGCCGCGATCCGCGCGGTCAACCTCGCCGCGTTCCCGACCCCGCTGGAAGCCGACCTGGTCGAGGCCCTGCGCACCGACCCGGCCTGGATTGACGGCCTCTCCCTGGTCGCACAGACCCCGGACGGCACCATCGCAGGCTTCGCGTTGCTGACCCGCTGCCACATCGACGACAGCCCCGCCCTCGTGCTGGGCCCGTGCGCGGTACTTCCCGCCTACCAGAAGACGGGAGCGGGATCCGCCGCAGTCCGCGCGGCCCTCGACGCCGCCCGCGCCCAGGGCGAGAATCTCGTCACCTGCTTGGGACACCCCGGCTACTACCCGCGCTTCGGGTTCACCCCGGCCTCACGCCACGGCATCCGCCCCACCTTCGAGGTGCCCGACGAGGCCATGATGGTCCTCGCCCTAGATGCCACCGCTCCCGCCCCGAAGGGCACCATCCACTACCCGGCACCCTTCGGAGTCTGACGGACCCGAATCCGGCCGGCCCATCGCACACGACGGCGATGGGCCGGTGCCGGCCGCGGCGTCCCGCGCGTTGTCTGCCTGGATGCGACAGTCGCCCGCCTGCGGTGGGTGGCCGGCGGAGACCCCACCACGATGACGCTCGCGGTCCGACCTGGACTGAAGAGACAGTTGGCCGGGCCACTCCGTGCGAGCCGGACAGCGGCGCGCGCATGGCTCGGCACTCCGCCCTCTCACAAACGGTCCTTTGCCCGAGCAAGATCAAACAGAACCAGACGGAGACCGCCGAGAAGCCGATCGAGTCGCAAAAGCCGTTCTCACTCAAAAGTGGCAGGAGAGGGGTTCTGCGACTTGCGTTGTGCGAAAATCCGGGTCATGACGGACCCTCAAGAACCTTCCCCACCCACCGCGTCAGAAGCCGATCTCGTCGAACGCCATCCGTGCCCGAAGTGCAAGGCGGCTCCCGGATCGCCGTGCCGCTCACGCTCCGGCGCAGTCGCCAGCGCCTACCACACCGGCCGCTTCACCAAGGTGCCGAAGCTCGCGAAGGAGCTGCGGGTACAGACGCCGGCCGACCGCGGACCCGGCCAGCCGTGGCGGCCCGGCGCCCCGGTGGCCGCTGCGGTCGACCCGGACCTGCCGAGCGCGGACATCCGCATCGGCTACGCCCGCTGCTCGACGCTCGGGCAGGAGCTCGAATCGCAGCTGGACGCGCTCGCCAAGCACGGCATCGAGCGAGAGAAGATTTTCAGCGAGAAGATCAGCACCCGTATCAAGGTCCGCCCCGCCTTCGAGGAGGCGCTGGAGACTGCGCGGGAGATCAAGGCGCATGCGCCGCACTGCCGGGTCCTGTTCACGGTGTACGAGATGAAGAGGCTCGGGCGCGATGCCGCAGAGCTCACCGCCCTCGCCGACCATCTGACCGAGCACGGCCTGGTGCTGGAGATGCTCGCCGGACCGCTGCCCGGCATCTACGATCCCACCGGGCCGGGCAAGCTCCTGTTCGGCTTCTTCGCCGCGATGGCGGAGACGGAGCGGGAGACTATCCGCGAGTCGACGCTGGAAGGGCTCGACACCGCGGCCCGCAAGGGCAAGTACGGCGGCCGGCCCCCGGTCATCACCGACGACATGCTGCACACCGTGCTTCGGCGCAAGGCGCTCGGCGAGTCCGTCGAGCAGATCCAGCCCGACCTGATCATCCCCACCGGCAAGCGCAAGGGGCAGAGCCCCAGCGTCGCCAGCATCTACCGGGCGATCGCCGAGCACAAGAAGGCCCAGGCGTACCCCGAGGCCGTCGAGGCGGCGCACGACGACTTCGCCGCTCTTCGGCAACGCGACCGCAGCCCCGTGTAGTTACTCAGTGTTACTCGCCACTTGGCGGCAGCTATACGAGAACTGGGCCGACACCCACCGGAGCCTCAAGCACCAACTTCCTGCGCAGGGAAGAGTCCTGTGCCAGCTCGCGGATCTCGTCGATCGCCGCGTGCGGGCCCGATTCAGCCGAGGCCACCAGCCCGGTGAGCAGCCGCCACAACGCGTGGGCGGCGGCGGCCAGGTCACCACGCTGTAGCGCGCAGAAGACCAGAACCGCGCGGAGCGGGGGGTCGTAGAGCGGCATCTCCGCCCGCTTCGATGCCGCGAGTCCCGCGGCCGCCTCCTTCTCGGCCGCGGCGATGTCGCCCTTGACGAAGAAGATCATCGCGCGCAGGGCGAGCGGGACCGGGGTGAGCACGCCCGTGCCGTCCCAGTCGATGGAGGTTTTCGTAGTCGCGAGCCAGGCGGCGATGGGTGCCGACCACGGAGTCCTGGACACCGGCCACGGTGACCAGCCCGGTCGGCAGCAGGCCGAGCGTGTCGGTGGAGCCGGGCCCTGGAGGCTCGGATCGGACGGTCGCTGGTGGCACCCGCTCTTTCCCCGATCCTGACCTCGCTGCCGGGAATCGGTACGACCGATGCCGGGCCCGTGGAAAGACCCACGCAGAGGCCTTCCTCCGCCTCGCCCGCCACCGCATCGGCACGCTCTTCGCCATGCTCCGCGACGGCATCCTCCATGAACTCAGAAACCCCACACCTCGCCTGAAGAAAGACCTGGAGGCACCCCCGCACCCTGCCCGGACCATCCGTCAGCCCCGTTGCTCCCCGAGGGAGTAAAACCGCGTGGGATACGGGACACGCGGTTGCCGGCGTCGTTTCCGCAGGCAGGGACCGGCGGGGGAATAATGCGTCACCACCACTGTGCCCCTGCGGACGGGATGGAATGAGGACTGGACACGGCAAGACGCCGCGGCCCCGGCGGGGCGGGCGGACGGGCGGGGCCGGTAGCGCCGCCACCGACCGGCTGCTCCGTACCCTGCTGCGCCGGGGCAAAAAGCCGCTCAGTGCCGAAGATGTGACGGTCACCGACCCTCCCGAGGTGCGCAGGGCGGTGTCCGCGGCGGCCCTCGGCAACACCATGGAGTGGTTCGACTTCGGTGTGTACGCCTATTTGGCGGGCACCCTCGGCAAGGTCTTCTTCCCGTCGAGCTCGCCCGCCACCCAGGTGGTCTCCACCTTCGCCACCTTCGCCGCGGCCTTCCTCGTGCGCCCGCTGGGCGGGCTGGTGTTCGGCCCGCTCGGCGACCGCATCGGCCGTAAGCGGGTGCTCGCGGCCACCATGATCATGATGGCGATCAGCACCTTCGCCGTAGGACTGCTCCCCGGATACGCCACCGTCGGCCTGGCCGCGCCCCTCCTGCTGCTCGTCTGCCGTCTGGTCCAGGGCTTCTCCACCGGCGGCGAGTACGCGGGCGCCACCACGTACATCGCCGAGTACGCCCCCGACAAACGGCGCGGGTTCCTGGGCAGTTGGCTCGACTTCGGCACCTTCGTCGGCTACTCGCTCGGCTCCGGCATCGTCACCCTCCTGACGGCCCTCCTCGGGGACGACGGCATGGTGCAGTGGGGCTGGCGGCTGCCGTTCCTGGTCGCCGGGCCGCTCGGTCTCATCGGCCTCTACATGCGGCTACGGCTGGAGGAGACCCCCGCCTTCCAGCAGGCAGCCGAGCAGGCCGAACAGGCGAGACGGCAACCCGGCGCCGAGGACCCCACCGAGGAGGCCCGGCAGTCCGGCAAGGGACGGCTCAAGGAGATCTTCACCCGGCACTGGGAAGCCGTCCTGATCTGCATGGGACTGGTGCTGCTCTACAACGTCACCAACTACATGGTGACCTCCTACCTGCCCACGTTCATGACCGAGACCCTCGGCGAGGACGCCCTCACCGCCCAGTTGCTGATCCTGGGCACCATGATCGTGGTGGTGCTCACCATCACCACCGTGGGCCGGACCTCCGACCGCTGGGGCCGTCGGCCCGTGTTCATGGCGGGCAGCATCGCACTGATCGCGCTCGCCGCGCCCGCGATCCTGCTCATCAGGGCCGGCGGCATCCTGCTGCCCGCCCTCGGCTGTCTCATCCTCGGTCTGCTGCTGGTGTGTTTCGCCGGAACGTCCGCCTCGACCCTGCCCGCGCTCTTTCCCACCCGGCTGCGCTACGGGGCCCTGTCCATCTCCTTCAACATCTCCGTCTCCCTCTTCGGCGGCACCACTCCGCTGATCGTCTCCAGCCTGGTCGAGGCAACGGGCAGCACGATGGTCCCGGCCTACTACCTGATGGCAGCCGGTGTGGTCGGACTGATCGCCACCTTCTTCCTGCACGAGACGGCGGGCAAGCCGCTGAAGGGCTCCGGCCCGATGGTCGAGAACGAGGAACAGGCCCAGGAACTGGTGGCCCGCAGCCGGACCGAGGCCGGCCGACGGGCCAGGGACGTGTGGATCCGCGTACGGCACCCGTGGGCCCACCACCACATCCACGATGACCACGAAGGCCGCTGACGATCCGTCCGGCAGTCCCGAGCCGGCAGGGTCCGCGCAGCGGACAGCCGGGGCCCGGAGCCGACCGCGGGCATCATCGACGCGCAGTCAGCCGAAGGGGCCGCCTCCGCGCCGGCGCAGCGCCGCCGTGCCGGAACCGGTGGTCACCTGATCGGCCGGACAAGTCCTCCAGGTGTTGCGGGTCAGGACGTTCGTGACGTGAGTTGCTGGCAGATCGCCTGGTGAGCAGGTTGCGCCGTCGCGAACAGGCCCTCGCGAGCCGCGTCGCCGTGGGACCGCACTGACAATCCATGCCAACGGATGGGATGAGCCCAGTCAGGACCGATGGGTCGTTCGACAGCGTGCGGCAGCACGTCGCTCACGCCGAAGTCCACGAACTCCCTGGCCAGGGCCGCCTGGCTCACATTCAGGGGCCGGCAGAGCTTGGCCACCCGCTCAACAACCTCGCCGCCATCCGATGGGCGCCCATGCCAACGCGCCGCTCTCCATCTGGTCCATGCCTCCTCGCCGTCGTCCGCGCCGACGAACACGCACACAGCCCCACGCCGTGCGACCTGACCCCGCTGACCTGCAACGGGATCCAGCGCCTGTTCGTCAGTGTTGTTGTCCGACCCGTTCACGGTCCGGCCCACCGGCTCAGTGGGTCCGCCTGGCGACGCAGCCACAAGCTGAGGGGGTTCATCGGTCGCTGGGAGTAGGTCCTGCGCCTCAGGCGCGCTGCGCGCCTGTGTGGCTAGGGTCGGTCCTCATGGAGACCACGGGAATCGTTCGTCGCCGGACGGCGGAGCGTAGGCGCGACGCTCTGGAGCGGCTCGTCACCGAGCGGGATGTATGGGTGTCGACGGCTCACCCTGATCACGGGCCGCACCAGGTGCCGCTGTGGTTCCTGTGGGATGGGCAAGCGGTGTGGATGTGCACCGGCGCCACTTCCGTGACGGCGCGGAACGTCCGCAAAGAGCCGCGCGTGCGCCTTTCGCTACCGGACACCTTCGACGTGGTGCTCCTCCAGGGTGAGGCGGAGTGCTTCCCGGACCAGGAGGTGCCCGGAGGCGCGGCGGAGGCGTTCGCCGACAAGTTCGGGTGGGACCCACGCGTGGAAGAGGGTCCCTTCCTGTATGTACGCGTCGTCCCGGGGACTGTGCGCGCTTGGCGCGGCGAGCCGGAACTACGCGGGAGAGTCATCATGCGCGACGGGGCGTGGCTGGAATAACGGCCGTCCTCGCCGACGCGCCTCGTCGCCTCGGTGATGCTGTGGGGGCAGATGGCCGCGGCTTCCTGTTCCGTACGGGCACGGGTGGTGGCCAGGCGGTACCTGGAATGTCGGGTGTCGGTCTCCGCTGCCTTGCGTGCTTCAAGTTCCGGGCGTGGCGGGGCCGCACGCAGATGGCTGCTTGCCCCTCCCGTTCCAGTGGAACGCGGCAGTTCCGAGGAGCCCCGGACAGGCCGTCAGCGTCGGCCTTGTCATGGCCGGCGCCGAGGACGAGAAACCGGCCTGCCAGAAGACCTGAACCGGGGCACTCGCCGGACTCGGTTCCAGCTCACCGGAGTTGAGGTGGCGGGGGCACACGTGCGGCGCCTCGGAGTCCGGCGGCATCGCCTGGTCGCGCTCCGGCCAGGACGCGTACCGATGTGCGGGTCGCTCCCGGGACGGCTTCCGGAGCGACCCGCGCATCGGCCGGGCAGATCGAGCGGAACGAGCTTTCCTCAGTCCATGTAGGAGCCGGCTTCGCGAGCCGCGCGGTCGGCGTCGCCGTCACGGATGGCGTCGACGAGGGCGGCATGGTCCTGGAACTGCTCGGAACGCAGCGCGTCGCCGAAGTGGTCCAGGAGGGAGTCACGGATGACCTCGCCGAGATCCGCGTGGAGTCCGGCCAGCACGGTGTTGCGGGACGCGGTGACAACGGCCAGGTGGAAGGCCACGTCGGCGTTGACGAAGGCGACCCGGTCACCGGCGGCCCACGCGTCCTGTCTCTGCCGGAGCGCGTGGTCGAGCCGTTCCAGGTCCTCCTCCGTGCGGCGTCGGCAGGCGAGACGGGCGGCGCGTACCTCAAGGGCGCTGCGGGCGTCGGCGATGTCCTCCGTCCTGGCCTTCTGGAAGCGGTTGCGCATCATGCCGGCGAGTTCGCTGGTGGCCTGGACGTAGGAACCGGAGCCGTGGCGGATGTCCAGCAGCCCGGTGTGCGCCAGGGCCCGGATGGCCTCGCGCACGGTGTTGCGGGCGACGCCGAGCTGCTCGACGAGTTCGGTCTCGGTGGGGATGCGGCTGCCGACAGGCCAGGCGCCTGACGTGATCTGCTCGCGAAGCCGGGTGATCACTTGGTCGCCCAGTGCTTGGCGGCGGACGGGATCCATGTTCATGCCGCACAGCCTACGACAGACCTACAGTCATCCAATGACTCTACGAGAATCACTGGACATAGAGTCATGGGATGACTCTATGATGGGGTCTATGACAACGGATGAGGTCAACGAGAGCGCCCCTCGTTCCCCCGCGGGCCCGCGCCGCGGCACGCCGCGGGGGATGCGCCGCACGGCCGTGGTGGCGCTGGTCCTGGCCGCCCTCAATCTGCGCCCCGGGGTCACCAGCCTCGGGCCCGTTCTGGAGGAAGTCCGGGACAGCCTCGACATGAGCGGCTCGGTGACCGGGCTCGTGACCTCCATCCCCGCGGTGTGCTTCGCGGTGGTCGGCTCGGCGGCCCCCGTCCTGGCCCGGCGCTTCGGTGCGAGCGGCGTCATCGCGGTCGCCTGTGCGGTGCTCGCCGTAGGACTGGCGCTGCGGTCGTTCGCCTTCGATCCGGTGCTGTTCGTCGTACTGACGGCGCTGTCGCTGGCCGGCATCGCCGTGGCCAACGTGCTGCTGCCGATGGTGGTCAAACAGCGCTTCCCCGACCGGGTGGGCGCGATGACCGGCCTGTACTCCATGGCGCTGAACGCCGGCGCCTCGTCCGCGGCGGCGCTGACGGTGCCCTTGGCGCAGGCGTTCGGCGGCGACTGGCGGTACGGCCTGGGGGCCTGGTCGGTGCTGGCGGCAATGGCCGTGCCACCCTGGCTGGCCCTGGCGCGCCGCCGGGCGCAGCCACCCGCGGGCCACATCGGTGGCGCGGTCGGTCCACCGGCCGCGGTCGGTCCGCCCGCCGCGGCCGGCGGCCGGCTCTCACGCGACCCGACGGCCTTGGCGCTCACCGCGTACTTCGGACTTCAGGCGAGTTCCGCCTACATCATCATCGGCTGGCTGCCCCAGATCTTCCGGGACGCGGGACTGTCCGCCGGCACCGCGGGACTGCTGTTCTCCGTATCCTCCCTGCTGGGGGTACCCCTGTCCCTCGCGTTGTCGGCCGCGGCCGGCAGACTGCGCCACCAGAGCGGGCTCGCCGCCGCGATCGGTGTGTGCGGCCTCGCCGGGTACGCCGGGCTGTGGCTCGACCCCGCCCTCGCACCCTGGCTCTGGGCGGTCCTCCTGGGCATCGCCAACTGCTCCTTCCCGCTGGCCCTGACGATGATCGGCATGCGGGGCCGCGACGGCGCCGGCGTCGCCCGGCTCTCCGGCTTCGTGCAGAGCCTCGGCTACGCCCTGTCCATCCCTGGTCCTCTCGTCGTCGGTGTCCTCTACGACCACTCCGACGGCTGGCGGCTGCCCCTCACCTTCGCCCTGCTGCTGACCCTGCTCCAGATCACTGCCGCCGTGCCCGCGGGCCGCGACCGTCAGATCGGCTAAAACGGACCGGCTCGGCAGAAAAACGCTCCACAGAAACGAACCATCTCCCGCATTTCGCCTTTCATTTCCCATGTCATCCGCAGGGAAATGACTTAGGGAGATAGCATGCGGTAAAGCACGGATGTGGCGCGCATCGGTTCTTCGTGGTAATTTTCTGACGAACTACGCGACGCCCGTTCAGACTTCCGACAGGATTCTGATTCGATTCCGCAGAAGTTCTGCTCGCATTCCGCAGAGGTCGCCACCCGCACTGGTCGACGAGCAATTCCGAGTACCGCACCAGGAAAGAACACCGAGTTCGACGCGGCGTCTTGTCTTCGAAACGGACACCGCCCTCCCAAGACGCGGAAAAAGGAAGCCCCCCATGAGCGTAGAGACCGTCCCCTGCACTCGTCGTGCCACCCTCGGCCTGCCCGGCCTGTTGCGCGAACGAGCTCGGGCCACCCCCGACCGGACAGCCGCCGTTCACGAGCATCAGAGCCTGACATTCGCCCAGTTGACGGAGGACAGCTCCCATGTGGGAGCGTTCCTGCGGCAGGCCGGAGTGAGCCGGGACAGCCGGGTCGGCGTGTTCATGGAGCCGTCGCTCGACCTGCTGACGGGCGTCTGGGGAATCCTGTGGGCCGGCGGATGCTACGTACCGTTGTCCCCGGAATATCCGGAGGAGAGAATCGCGTACATGCTGGCGGACGCCGGCGTCGACATCGTTCTCACACAGGAATTCCTTCGGTCGACCCTTCAGGAGCTGGCTCCGGCCGGAGTCGTTGTTCACACTATCGATGAGATGTTGAGGACGGCGGAGAAGGACGGCCTCGCATTCGGCCGGCCGGAGCCCGAGGTACGGCCCGACGATCTCGCCTATGTCATCTACACCTCCGGCAGCACCGGAAAGCCGAAAGGTGTGATGGTCGAGCACCGGAGCATCGTGAGCCAAATGCGATGGCTGCACGACGAGTGCGGTATCGATGAAAACGAGACAGTGCTGCAGAAGACCCCTATGAGTTTCGATGCCGCGCAGTGGGAATTACTCGCCCTCGCCTGCGGCAGCACCGTGGTGATGGGATCCCCCGGTATCTACCGCGACCCCGAGGCGATCATCTCCACCGTCCAACGGCACGGCGTGACCACCCTCCAGTGCGTGCCCACCCTGCTCCAGGCGCTCCTGGACACCGAGAAGTTCCCCGGCTGCCGGACCCTGCGCCGCATCTTCAGCGGGGGTGAGGCGCTCTCCCGGAGCCTCGCCGCGCAGTGCCTGGACACCATGCCGGAAGCCCGCCTGGTCAACCTCTACGGCCCCACCGAGTGCACCATCAACGCCTCGTCCTTCGTGGTGGACCGCGCAGCGCTGGAGGACGGGCCGCTCGTCATGCCGATCGGCACCCCCGTGCACGACACCTCCCTGCACGTCCTGAAACCGGACGGCGAGCCGGTCTCCGCCGGGGAGATCGGCGAACTGTACATCGGCGGAGCGCAGGTGGCCCGCGGCTACCTCGGCCGCCCGGACCTGACCGGCGACCGGTTCATGGCCGACCCCTTCTCCGACGCACCGGGCTCCCGCCTCTACCGGACCGGCGACCTCGCCCACGTCAACGCCGACGGCACGGTGCAGTTCGTCGGACGCGCCGACAACCAGGTCAAGCTGCGCGGCTACCGGGTCGAACTGGACGAGATACGCCAGACCGTCGAGACGCACGACTGGGTCCGCGCCGCGGCCGTCCTGCTCCGCGACGACGCCACCACGGGCTTCCAGAATCTCGTCGCTTTCGTCGAACTCAACCCCAAGGAAGCCGCCCTGATGGACCAGGGCAACCATGGCTCCCACCACCAGTCCAAGGCCAGCCGGCTCCAGGTCAGGGCCCAACTGGCGCACCCCGGCTGCCGCGACGACGCCGATCTGGCCGGCCGGGCGGCCATCGACCTTCCCGGCGCCGAGGCCACCCCCGGGCAGCGGGCCCTCGCCTTCTCCCGCAAGACGTACCGCTTCTACGAGGGCTCCACGGTGACCCGGGACGACATCCTGCACCTGCTCGGCCCCCGTCCCCGGCCGCGGCCGTCCGCCCGGACCTCGGACGTCGTCGGCCGCGACGAACTCGGCACGATCCTGCGGAACTTCGGCCGTCACCTCAGCGACCAGAGGCTGCTGCCCAAGTACGCCTACGCCTCACCCGGCTCCCTGTACGCGACGCAGTTGTACGTCGAGGTCGGCGGCGGGCACGACATTCCCGCGGGCCTGTACTACTACCACCCGCTCCACCACCGGCTGGTGCTCGTCGGCCCCGCCTCCGAGGCCGCGGCCTCCCGGGTACGGATCCACTTCCTCGGCAAGCACGGCGCCATCGAGCCGGTCTACCGCAACAACGTCCGCGAGGTCCTGGAGATCGAGGCGGGCCACATGGTCGGTCTGTTCGAGGAGGTGCTGCCGGCCCACGGCCTGCGCATCGCCGCGGCCGCGTACCAGCCCGCCGTCAGACACCGTCTCGACTGCGCGCCGGAGGACCACTACCTGGGCAGCTTCGACCTCCTTCCGCAGGCGCGGGGCGCGTCCGGGGACACCGGCACCCTCGACATCTACGTCCAGGCCCACTCCACCCGGATCGACGGCCTGCCGCCGGGTCAGTACCGGTACACCGGCGCCGATCTCGTCCGTGTCGGCGACGACGTGATCCTCAAGAAGCACGTCATCGCCATCAACCAGCGGGTCTACGAGCGTTCCGACTTCGGGATCAGCCTGGTCGCCACCGGCTCCGCCTCCTGGCGGCGCTACCTCGACCTGGGCCGCGGGCTCCAGCGCCTCCAGATGAACGACCTGCACCTCGGCTTCATGTCCTCGGGCTACAGCTCGAAGTCCGGCAACGACCTGCCGTCGGCCAAGCGGCTGGGCCGGATCCTCGCCGACGGCGGGCTGCCCGCCGGACCGTCGTACTTCTGCGTCGGCGGGCGGGTCAGCGACGCGCAGTGGCGCGGCGAGGACATGAAGGAGGACGTGGTCCACATGCAGGGGCCCGCCGAGCTGATCAAGGAGGATCTGGCCGCGCTGCTGCCCCGCTACATGCTGCCCAACCGGATCGTCGTCCTGGACCGGCTGCCCCAGACCGCCAACGGCAAGATCGACCTGAAGGCCCTGCAAACCGCTCAGGAAGCCCAACTGACCGTCGGCGAGCGTGCTTTCATGGCTCCCCGCACCCCGCTGGAGCGGCGGATCCGCGACATCTGGCAGGCGGTGCTCAAGCGGGATCAGGTCTCTGTCACCGACGACTTCTTCGAACTGGGCGGGAACTCCCTGCTCGCCGTGGCTCTGGTCAGCCGCCTGAACGCGGACTTCGGCGGCGCGATCCCCCTGCAGATCCTGTTCGAGGCCCCCACCGTGGAGAGGCTCGCCACGGCCCTGGAAGCCACGTCACCCCGGCCCGCCTCCCGCCTGGTGCCGCTCCAGCCCGAGGGCAGAGGCACCCCGCTGTACTGCTGGCCCGGCCTCGGCGGCTACCCCATGAACCTGCGTCCGCTGGCCGCGGCCCTGGGCACGGAGCGGCCCGTCCACGGGGTCCAGGCCCACGGCATCAACCCCGGTGAGCGCCCGTACGACGATGTCCGCGCCATGGCGTCCGCCGATGTCGAGGCGATCCGAGAGATCCAGCCTCACGGCCCGTACCTGCTGTGCGGATACTCCTTCGGCGCCCGGGTCGCCTTCGAGGCCGCGCGCCAGTTGGAACAGGCGGGCGAGCAGGTGGAGCAGTTGTTCCTCGTGGCTCCCGGCCAGCCGCGGCTGCGCCCCGAGGACGCCGTCGGCGCGACCGGCCGGGCGGACTTCACGGACCGAGCCTTCCTCGCCCTGCTCTTCTCCGTCTTCGCCGGCACGCTCAGCGGCCCGCGACTGGACCAGTGCCTGCACACCGTCACCGACGAGGACGGCTTCGTCGCGTTCGTCACCGCGTGCTTCCCCGGCCTCGGCGAGGACCTGGTACGGGCGGTCACCGGCATCGTACGCCGCACGTACTCCCTCACCTACGAGTTCCACGAGCTGCGCGGGCGCCGTCTCGACGCGCCAGTGACCCTGGTCAGGGCCACCGACGACAACTACTCCTTCATCGAGCACGAGGGCGGGTACTCCGCCCGGCCGCCCGCCGTCCACCAACTGCGGTCCGGCCACTACGAGTTGCTGCGTGAGCCGCACGTCGCCCGGCTCGCCACCGTCCTCAACGACCGGCTGTCCGCCGGTCCCAGCACGTCCCCCCGTCACAGCCAGCCGGCGCAAGCCACGGTCCAGGAGGTCGGAGTGCCCCACATCAACATCAAGCACTTCCCGGTGTCGATCACCGAGGAGAAGGAGCTGGAGCTGGTCGCCGCGGTCACCACGGCCGTGCGCAACGCCTTCGGCTGCACCGAGGAGGTCGTCTCCATCGCCCTGGAGCCCGTCGCCCAGGAGGTGTGGAACGAGCGGGTCTACATCCCCGAGATCGTCGCCCGGCCGGAGTTGCTGCGCAAGACGCCCAACTACTGACCGCCGCCCGCAGCCGACGAGAAGGACCTCCCATGACGATCCCCGCCCCCCGGCACCGTTCGGTGCCCCTGGTGTTCACCGACGAGGTGGCTGCCGCGCTCGCCGACGGCGACCCCGTGGTAGCCCTGGAATCGAACGTCATCACCCACGGGCTCCCGTACCCCGACAACGCTGCCACCGCCCGCAAGGTGGAGGACGCGGTACGGGCCGGCGGCGCCGTGCCCGCGACCATCGGCATCGACGACGGCCGCATCATGGTCGGGATGACCGACGGCGACATCGAGCGCTTCGCCGCCACCCCGGGCATTCCCAAGGTCAGCAGCAGGGACCTGGCGGCCGTCCTCGCCTCGGGCGGCACCGGCGCCACCACGGTCGCGTCCTCGCTGGTCGCCGCGGAACTGGCAGGCATCCCCTTCTTCTCCTCCGCCGGTATCGGCGGTGTCCACCGGGGCGCCGGGACCACCATGGACATCTCCTCCGATCTGATCCAGTTCACCCGCTCCAGGGTGGCGGTGGTCTGCGCCGGCGCGAAGAAGATCCTGGACCTCGGTCTGACGCTGGAGTTCCTGGAGACCCACTGCGTGCCCGTCATCGCCCACGGCTCCGACGACTTCCCCGCCTTCTACTGCCGCTCCAGCGGGCTGCGCGCCCCTCAGCGTCTGGACGACGAGACCCTGATCGCCCGTGCCGTCGAGACCCACTGGGCCCTGGGCAACCCCGGCGGCGTCCTCGTCACCAGCCCGACCCGGCCGGAGGACGCCATCGACGAACAGGACATCGAGGGGGCCATCGCCGACGCCCTGCGCGGCGCCGAGGCGGACGGTGTACGAGGCGGCGCCGTCACGAAGTACGTCATGCGCGCGGTGGACCGCGCCACCGAAGGACGCTCCGCACGGGCCAACACCGCCGTACTCATCCACACCGCGCAGATCGGCGGCCGGCTCGCGGCGGCCCACGCCCGGCTCCGACGAGAGGAAGACCAGTGACCACGACCCCGGTCGAGACCGTCCCGACAACGACTGCGACAGTTCCCGCCGGGACGGAGGAGACAGGACCGACCCGGGTCGCGATGTTCGACCTGGACGGAACCCTCGTCGACTCGCCCCGGGCGATCGTGGAGGCGTTCGCCGCCGCTTTCTGGGCGATGGGCCTCGCGCCCCGGGACCCGGCGGACATCCGGGCCACCATCGGCCTGCCCCTGGAGCAGGCCTTCGGGAAACTGCTGGGGGTACCGCAGGACGACCCCTCGGTCGCCGACGGCGTGGCCCGCTACCAGGAGGCGTTCCGCACCCTCATCCTCCCCCGCGCCCGCTCGCTGGTCTTCCCCGGCGTCCCCGAGGGCCTCGCCGAACTGCGCCGCCGGGGTGTCGTGGTGACGGTGGCCACGAGCAAGTTCCATGCCAGCGCCGACGCCCTGCTCACCGCCGCGGGCCTGCGCGACCACGTCACCACACTGGTCGGCGCCGACGACGTCACCCGCCCCAAGCCGCACCCCGAGTCGGGGCTGCTGATCCTCGGAGAGCTCGGCGCCCGGCCCGAGCACGCCGTGATGGTCGGCGACACCACCCACGACCTGAAGATGGCCACGGCGGCCGGCCTGGCGTCCGTGGCGGTCACCTACGGGGTCCACGAGCGGGCGGAACTGGAGACGGCCTCACCGACACACGTCGCCGACACGTTCGCCCAGGCCGTGGAGCAGATCCTCGCCGTCCTGCCGGCCGACGGCGGACCGGACGACACCCGCACCGTCGAGAGCCTCCTGGACGACAGCACGTACCACATCGAGTTCAACGGCCACCTCACCAACCACATCAAGCACGCCGTCGTCGCCCTCGCCGGCCTCGGTGTCGACCCCGGCCGGATCAAGGCCTACCACGACAACTACATCGCCCTCACCCCGTACGGCTGCCGCGTCGAGCCGGCCAGGCCTCCTCAGCGTGTGATCGACGACGGCAACTGGCTCGAACACCTCGGTCGGCGCGAGGACTTCGCCGCCTACTGCGCGTTCTTCGACCGGCGCGAACGGGAACTGGGCATGGCGGGCCTGCTGCGGCAGTACGTACCGCGCCTGCTCGCGGGCTGGGCCGGTGCGCTCCAGCACGCGACCATCCACCTGGGCTGGGCCCTGGACGCCGGCAACCGCCGCATGGCGATCGAGGGCATCGCCTACCTGGCCTTCGCGTACGTCGACTGCCATCCCGAGCGGGCCGTGCCCTCGGAAGCGCCCGGCACCGACCGGCCCGGGGACTCGCTGCTGAGCATCGCCCGCCACTGGGAGGAGAACGGGCCCCGGCTCGGCGCCTGGGTCGAGGACCTCGTCGGAACCACGAGCGCCGACATCCACCCCGAACTCCTGCGGTCCGGGCTGCAGTACCGGATCGCCCGGATGCTCGGCGAGGGCCACCCGCTGATGCACGGGACACCCTCCTGGATCGCCGCGCAGGACCCCGGCACCAGTTGGGACCAGCTCGCCTACCTCGTCACCGTTCTCTACCTGACCGAACCGGGAGACTTCCTCCTGCTGCACCTGGTCACCGCGCTTCACGCGATGCGGCACATCGCGGACGCCCTCCCCGCCGAGCAGCAGCGACGAGCGGTCGCGTGCTACTGGACCGGCATCCTCGGTGTGCTCTTCTCCCGGGGCCACTTCGTCGCCCCGGCGAAGCTGACCGCGATCGACAGCCTCTTCGACACCGCCCTGGACGACCTGGACGACCCGCGCTGGGCCCGGGAATGGGACTGGCACATCGCGCGGGCCGTGGAGGAGGAAGAGGAGCACAACGCCAAGCTCGTCTACGTGATGCGCGAGCTGTGGCGCGGCTCGGGCGGCAGGTCCGTGTACCGCGTCGCCGCCGGGCAGTTCACCACCACCCCGGAGCTCCCCGCCACCTTCGAGCAGCCCCCGGTCGACTGAACCGTCCCGCCCCGTCCTCCCCCGTCCCTCCCCCACTCCAGGAGTCACAGATGACCATCGCCACACAGCCCAGGACCGCTGCCGCGCACCCCACCACTGCCACGAGCACGTACCACCACCGCCTCGGCACGAGCGTCCACCTGCTCCCGCAGACCGACCAGTTGCGCGCCCTGCACACCGTCATCCGTGACCGCGACGCCCGCCGCGAGGACTTCGTCTTCTACGCCGGCCGGATCATCCGCCTGCTCACCGAGGCGGCCCTGAACCTCCTGCCCTTCGAGCCCTGCGACGTCACCACTCCCGTCGGCCGGACCTACCAGGGCCTGCGCTTCGCCGAGAACCTGGTCGGAGTGCCGATCGTACGTGCCGGGGAGAGCATGGAGGCCGAGCTGCGCGCCGTCGTCCCCGGCATCAGGATCGGCAAGATCCTCATCCAGCGCGACAGGACCACCAAGCAGCCGCGCCTGTACTACACGGCGTTCCCCGAGGACATCGCCACACGCCAGGTCCTCCTCCTCGACCCGATGCTGGCGACCGGCGGCACCGCCCTCGCGGCCATCGAGGTCCTGCGCGATCTCGGCGTTCCGGAGGAGCACATCGTCTTCGTCAACTTCATCACCTGCCCCGAGGGCATCGACGCCGTGGGCGAGCGCTACCCCGGGGTGCGGATCGTGACCTCCGCCATCGAGGAGGGACTCAACGAGAACGCCTACATGATGCCGGGCATCGGCGACTTCGGCGACCGCTACTTCGGAACGGACCGCTAGCGAGAAGTCGAGGGCCGCCGCCCCGGAGTGTCTCCGGGGCGGCGGCCCTCGTCCCTTTCAGCCCGTTCGTCGCTCATGGCGCGAACGTGCGAGGTGATGGGCCTTGCGGAGCAGCTCGGGGACCGCCTCCTCGGTCCGCCGGCCCGGATTCACCACCGCGAGCCAGCCGACGGAGCCGTAGACGGGGTGCGCGATCACAGCATCGGTGACGCTGGGGTCGTCGTCGACGGCTGGTTCGCGCGGCGCGTGGCCGGTCCAGTTGATGAACGATTCCTTCCCTGCGGCGATATTGACGCGGTACGTGTCCGGGCGGTCCAGGCGCGACCTCTCGTCGCCCGGCTGGTTCTTCGTCACGATCGTCGCGAACGGTTGAGTCGATTCCGGCATGACGCCCTCAGGGGAGTAGAAGAAGAACGTATCCCCCCAACTGATCTCCGGTGAGCCGTCACCGGGCTCCGGCCTGACCGCCAGGGCTCCATCCAGGTTCTCCACGAGGTCGATGATCTCTTCCATGGTCATGTGCTCAAGCGTTTCATTAAGGTGCTTGTGGAGACTTCGAGCTGGAAGACAAGGGAGTATCGGGTGTCAACTCTCAAGTCGGCTCTGCGCACGGTCGATGTGGCGCGGCGTGCCGGGTACTCCGTCCAGCAGGTACGCGATCTCGAACGCGACGGTGTCCTGCCGCCGGCCACGCGCTCGGCTTCGGGCTACCGGATCTACCGGGAGATCCACCTTCACTCCGCCCTGGCCTACCGGGCCCTGGCGGTCGGTACGGGGCCGATTGAGGCCAAGCGGATCGTTCGCGCGGTGCACGAGCGCCCGCTCCCGGACGTACTCGCGCTGCTCGACGCGGCACACGCCCGACTCGACCGGGAGCGTACGGACCTCCGGCTCGCCAAGGAGGCTGCGGCGGCGATCTCGGCGGAGCCGGTCGAAGACGTACGCCCATCGGATGCGATGAGCGTCTCCGAACTGGCCGCCGCGCTCGGGGTACGCCCGTCGACCTTGCGGCACTGGGACGCCGAGGGGCTTGCCGTTCCGGACCGGGTCTCCCCGAGAGACACGCGACGATACTCACCGGCCCAGACTCGGGACGCCCGGATCGTGCACCAACTGCGCGGCGCCGGGTACCGAATCGACCAGCTCCGGGCCCTGCTGCCGGACCTGCGGCGGGGACACCGTTCGGAAGACATCGAAGCCGCGCTGGCGGCCCGGGACGACAGCATCACGGCTCGCTCCCGCGCCCTCCTCGACGCCGGCGCCGCACTCAGCGCGGTCCTCGGCGCCACTGTCTAGCCGTCCCACCCCCACGCCCGCAGCTTCTCCGGATTGCGGACCACCCAGATCCGGGTGACACGGCCATCGACGACATCGAACGAGGCCACGGTCAGGACGGCGCCCGCCCGCCGGGCCACCAGACCCGGCACGCCGTTGACCGACCGCTCCAGGAGTTCGAGCCCCGGCGCCCTGTCGGCGATGGCGACCATGTACTGGGCGATGCGCGCACCGCCTTCGATCGGGCGTAGGGCGGTGCCGACCAGGCCGCCGCCGTCGGCGGTCATCACGGCGGCCGGGTCGAGGAGGTCGACGAGGGCCGCGATGTCCTTGGTCTCCCATGCCTCTTTGACATGCCGGACCGCGTCGGCCTGCCCGGCCGCCGTCACCGGAGCCCGCGCGACGCGTACCCGCCGCCGGGCGGAGGCCGCGAGCTGTTTGCAGGCCGCGGGGGTCCGGCCGACGATGCCGGCGATCTCGGCGAAGGGGTACCGGAAGACGTCGTGCAGGACGAACGCCACCCGCTCGGCGGGTGTCATCGACTCCAGGACGACGAGGAAGGCCATGGTCACCGATTCGTCCAGGACCATCTGGTCGGCGGGGTCGGTGCCATGGCCGTGGTCCCACTCGGCGTGGTCGGGCAGCGGATCGGGCAACCACACGCCGACATAGCGTTCACGCCGGGCCCGCGCCGAGCCGAGCACGTCCAGGCAGATGCGGCCGGTCACCGTGGTCAGCCAGGCGCCGGGGGACACGATCTCGTCCCGCCGACTCGGCGGCAGCGCGTACCAGCGCGCGTAGGCCTCCTGCACGGCGTCCTCGGACTCGGCCAGCGAACCGAGCAACCGGTAAGCGACATTGATCAGTTGGCGCCGCTCACCGGTCACCTCATCGGTACTCGTCCCCGCCGTCCCCATACCCCCGGCCGCCCCCTCGCCTTACCTTTCGCAGGCCCGCGTCGTCGGGCTGGTGAGACCTTATCGACCTACTGCCCCCGGGCGGGAAAAGGGGACCGCGGCATGGCAACCCAGGTGACGGCACAGCACCGCTTCTCGTTTCTGCAGATCGCCATCGCCCTGCAGACCCTGACCATCTTCCTTCAAGCGATCTCCGCCGGACTGCTGCTGACCTCGTCCTACGGAGAGACGCTGCACAGCGTCGGAGCCCGCGTGATGTACGGGGCGTCGATGCTGTACGTGCTCGCCGCGGTGCTGGCGTGGAAGCCGGGCGGCGGCTCGCTCCGGCCCGTCCGGTACGCGTCCGGCTTCCTCGTCCTCGCCTCGGTCCAGGTCGTGGTCGGCATCGCGCACGTACCGTCGGTCCATCTCCCCCTGGGCGTCCTGATGTTCGGCCTGAGCGTGCTGGCGCTGGCGCGGCGCTGATGTCAGTGGCCGACGACGCCGGAGAGTTCGTTCGTGCCCTTCGGCAGCGTCACCGACGTGATCTTCCCGCCGGACTCGATGTCGACGGCGTGCACCGTGCGCTTGCCCGGTTCCCAGACGTACGCGGTGTGGTCACGGACGAAGAGCGTGGGCCTGGCCTGCTGCCGGTCCAGCGGCTCCTGCCATGTGTCCACGACGGGGATCTTCTTCTCGACCGTGCCGGTCTTCGGGTCGATGACGTGAAGGGTGCCGTCGGTGCCGAGGACGAGTGCCTCGCCATGGGGTCCACGGCCGAGCGAGCGGAAGGAGTAGCTGGTGCCCAGGTCGACCAGGCGCAGCTTCGCGGTTTCGGTGTCGATGAGGGAGATACGGGTCGGCCGTTCCAGTTCGGCGTCCGGGTCGGACGTGTAGTCGCCCAGGAGGATCGGTGAGGCGTCGCTTCCGGCCTGGTTGCCGATACGGCCGTAGTCGTCGGGGGGCGTCGGCCTTGGTGAACTCGCCGTCCTTGTAGATCAGGACGCCGTCCTCGCAGCCGACGCCGACGGCCTCGCCCTGGGCGGCGGCTTCGCCGTGGACGCCGGGGCACTTCTCGTTGCGTTCGATCTCCTTGTTGCAGGGGCTGGCCCAGGAGTCGGACCTGCTGCTGCTGGACGAGCCCACCACGGGGCTCGCCCCCGAGGCCAGGGAACGCATAGCGACACTGCTGACGGACCTGGTCGACGACGGCGTGACCGTCGTCCACGCCACACACGACCTCGACGCCGCCCGCTCGGCCGACGCCTGCCTCCTGCTCCGCGACGGCCGTCTGGTCGGCCGAGGGGACCCCGAGCGGCTCCTCACCCCCGCCACGCTCGCCCGGGTCTGGCAACCGGCCTGAGGCACCACCGCCCCCGGTCGCCGGAAGGATTCGGCGACCGGGGGCTCCCCGTCCGGGTCCGCGCGTCAGCGGGTCCGCGCACGTCAGATGGAGAACCGCTCCTTCGCGAGCAGCGGACGCACCCGGGTGTGGAAACCGCCGGTACGGAAGGGGCGTTGCAGGAGGCCGGGCCGGATCGCCTGTGCCAGTGCCGCCGCGATCATGCCCTGGTCGAGCGCCAGTACGAAGTCGCTGACCCGGCCGGTGGAGACGTTGACGGAGTCACGGAAGCCGTAGCCGTCGTGGTAGGCGCCGAAGTCGCGGTCCAGCGCGTTCAGGTTGGCGATCGCCTCGCGGGGCGCGTACGGCAGGGCGAGGAAGGAGGCGTGCGGGGTGACCACCCCGTTGGTGAACGCGGACGGCGGCGGAAGCGGCGCGCCGTCCGTGGTGTACGTCCGGTCGGTGTTGGAGGCGTATCCGTCGACCTGCATGCCGAGCGCGTCGACCCCGTACTCCTGGTACCCGCCCTCGGGGATGTTGGCCGGGGAGAAGCCCCAGTATCCGTACCGCGCCTCTTCCAGGCCGTGTTCGATCTGGCCGCGGACGTACCGGTGGTGGGTGAGGCCCCAGGAACGCGGCGACCACTCCGGCTCCGGGACGAACAGCGGCACCATCAGCGCCTCGAACATCGAACCGCCCCAGCTCGGGACGAGCGCGCGGCCGCGGTGTGTGTAGTGCCCCTGCCAGACGCGGACACCGTCCATGACCGTGTGACCGCCCCGCGGGCGTTGTTCCTGCTCGTGCTCCGGGAGCATGGTGCGCAGCAGGTGCCAGTAGTGGTCCGCGGGCAGTGAACCGTCCGCGATGCCGAGGTAACTCGCCATACGGGGCTCGGTGTTGAGAGCGCCGTAGTGGTGGGCCGTCGGCTCCTCGGTGTCGGTCCAGAAGCCACCGCGCAGTTGCCCCGGTCCGGCGACGGGGTCGGCGGGGTCGTACGGGGTGTAGTAGTACGACCAGTCGGCCGTGGCCAGCAGGCGGGCGATCCGGGGGCGCAGCGCGGGCGCGGCGTCGGCGGCGACGCGCAGTCCGGTGATCAGCCAGGCGTTGTCGACGGAGGAGAGGAAGGGGCGGACCGGGGCGCCTGTTCCCGGCCACTCGGTCAGGACGGAACCGTCGTGCGCGTCGTACCAGTTGAGCCAGAAGCCGTGGGGGCGCTCCAGCTTCTCGACGGCCCGTACGGTGCGGGTCAGGCGGCGTTCCATGGTGGTGCGGTCGATCACGCCGAGGCCGGCGGCGGCGACGGTCGACCAGAGGCCGCAGCCGATGTTGGTCGGCGAGGTCTGGCGGGAGAGTACGGGACCGCCCGCGCCGCTGAGGTCGATCTTGTCGACGGCGAGACCGAGGTCGGTGGTCATCGCCTCGATGGAGCGGTAGGTGTCGCGGAACCAGCGCAGCAGATGGGGTGCGGCGGCGTTCCGCGCGGCGGGCGCGGCGAGTGCGGAGGGGGCTGAGGCGGCGCCGAGGGACAGAGCGGCGGCTCCGCTCCCGGTGAGAAACGTACGACGGTCCATGACGATCCAGCTCCTGGTGGCAGAAGGGGATGGGGAAGTTCCGTGGCGTGCGCGGTGTGTTGCGGTGCCGTGCGATGCGGTGCGATGCGGTGCGATGGGAGCGTGCGGCGGCGCGGCCCGGGTCGTTGATGGACCCGGGCCGTGCCGTACGGGCGGGAGCCGTACGGCGGCGGCTCCCGGTCGGTGGCCGGAGTCAGCCGGCGGTCCGAGGGAGTGTGCGGGTGCGGCCCATCGCGCCCAGCCAGGTGGCGGACGGCTTGGGCAGCCGCTCGAAGGTCTCCGGGTCCCAGCCGATCAGGCCGAACGTGGGCTTGTAGGAGCCCCATTCGTAGTTGTCCAGTGCGCTCCAGGCGAGGTAGCCCTCGATGCGCAGGCCGTCCTGGAGGGCGGCGGCGACCTCGTTCAGCGCGCCGGTGTAGTAGTCGATCCGGCGGTCGTCGTCCCCGGTCGCGATGCCGTTCTCGGTGACGATCAGCGGCATGCCGGGGCCGGCGACCTCGGCGGTGTGGCGCAGCGCGTGGCCCACCGCCGACGGGTAGTACTCCCACTGCGTGAGGGTGCGCTCGGCGTCGTCGGCGGTGGGGATCGGGCCGTCGGCGCCGATCCTGGTCCGGGTGTAGGACTGCACACCGATCCAGTCGTCGCCGCGGGCGGCCTCGATGAAGATGTCCTCGCGGGGGTGCCGGTAGGCCGCGGTGACCTCTTCGGCGCCGGGCAGCGCCTGGTAGACCTGGTTGGCGATGGTCCAGCCGACCTGGATGTCCGGGTTGATCGCCCTGACCTCCTTGACGGCCGCGTGGTGCGCGGCGATCACGGCGTGGGTGGTCTCCTCGTCCGGGGTCGGCAGCCCGGCGGGCGGGAAGCCGATGTCGCCGCGTTTGGCCTGGCCCGCCATGACGGCGATCATGTTGGGCTCGTTGATGGTGCAGACGTGGCCGACGCCCTCGGCGATGACGGGCGCGCAGGCGGCGACGTACCGGGCGAAGAGTTCGGTGGCGCCGTCGGCGGTGAAGCCGCCGCGCTCCTCGAACCACTGCGGCACGGTGAAGTGGTGGAGGGTGACCATCGGGCGCAGGCCGCGTTCGGCGGCGCCCTCGACCATGCGGCGGTAGTGGGCGAGTTCGGCGCGGGAGAACCGGCCCTCGGCCGGCTCGATGCGCGCCCACTCGATGGAGAAGCGGTAGTCGGTGAAGCCGAGTCCGGCCAGCACGTCCATGTCCTCGCGCCAGCGGTGGTAACTGTCGCAGGCGTCCAGGCTGGGCTCCTGGATGTGGGTGCCCGCGGTGTGTTCCTTGACCCACCAGTCGCTGTTGGTGTTGTTGCCCTCGATCTGGTGGGCGGCCGTGGAGGCGCCCCACAGGAAGCCTTCGGGGAACGGGACCTGGGTGTGCGTCATCGCGAAATGTCTTTCCGGTGCGTGGAGGGTGCGTGGCGGGTGTGAGAAGGGGGGCGCGGGAACGTACGCGTGGGGCGCGGGAGGGCTACTTCATGCCCGCCGTGGCGATGCCCTGCGTGAAGTGCCGCTGGAGGGCGATGAACACCACCAGGACCGGCAGCACGATCAGGAAGGAGCCGGCCATCAGCATGCCGTTCGAGCCTCCCGCCTTGTTGGGGTCGGTGGCGAATGTGGCCAGGGCGACCGGCAGGGTGTACTTGCCGGGATCGTTGGTCGCGATGAGCGGCCAGACGAAGTTGTTCCAGGAACCCAGGAACGTGAAGATCGAAAGCGTCGCCAGGGCGGGCTTGACCAGGGGCATCACGATCCGCCAGAAGATGTACCACTCACCGGCGCCGTCCATCCGGGCCGCTTCCAGCAGCTCGTCCGGGATCGACTGCATGAACTGCCGCATCAGGAAGACCCCGAAGGCTCCGGCGGCGAACGGCAGCACCAGTGCGGCGTACGAGTCGATCAGACGCATCTTGCTCATCAGCACGAAGAGCGGGAGCAGCATCAGGTTGCCGGGCACCATCAGGGCGCCGAGCACCAGCCCGAAGATCTTGTCGCGGCCGGCGAAGTTCAGCTTGGCCAGGGCGTACCCGAGCATGGAGCAGAACACCAGGTTCGACACGGTCACGAGGACCGCCACGATCACCGAGTTCATGAAGTGGAGCGGCAGGTCGAGCTTGTCGAGCAGATCCCGGAAGTTGTCCAGGGTCCACTCGGTCGGGATCCATACGGGCGGGCTGGCGGTCAGCTCGCCGGGTGTCTTGAAGGCGGACAGGGCCATCCACAGGAACGGCGCCGACACGACGAGCAGTCCGAGTGTGAGCAGCGCGTAGACCAGGACGCGCTTCACGGACCGGGGACGGCGGCCGGAGGGCGGGCCCGGCCGGTCCCGCTCGGGGGGCCCGGGCTGTGACGGCGCCGTCGCCACGGCGCCCGGTGCACTGGTGGCGCTCATTTCGTGTTGTCCTTCAGCAGTCGGAGCTGAAGCACCGTGATGCCCATGATCACTACGAAGAGGACATACGCCATGGCGCTCGCATAGCCCATGTGGAAGAAGTTGAAGCCCTCGCGGTACATGTTCAGCGACACGGTGAGTGTGGAGTCCGAGGGCCCGCCCTGCGTCATCACGAACGGCTCCTCGAAGACGTTGAGGTAGCCGATGGTGGTGATGACCGTGGCGTAGAGCAGGGTGGGCCGCAGCAGCGGGACGGTGATCCGGCGGAACTCCTGCCACATCCCCGCGCCGTCCAGCCGCGCCGCCTCCCGTACCTCGGTGGGGACCGCCTGGAGCCCGGCGATGAGGAGCACCATGACCGTGCCCAGGTTGCGCCAGACCGCCATCGCGATCATCGAGGGCATGGCCAGGGTTTCCGAGCCGAGGAAGTCCGGTGCGGTGAGACCTACTTCGGAGAGGAGACCCGCGATGAGCCCGTCGCTCGGATCGAGCACGAACCGCCAGACCACGGCGACCGCGACGATGGTGGTGACCACCGGGGCGTAGAAGCCGACGCGGAAGAAGGTGCGTGCCCGGTCGATGCCGTTGTTCAGCAGGACCGCGACGACCAGTCCGAGGAGGACGGTCAGCGGGACACCGACGACCACGAAGTACGCCGTGTTGAAGAGCGACGTGAGGAACTTGTCGTCGTTGAAGAGGTTGACGTAGTTCTCGAAGCCGATGAACTCCGCGTCCAGCGGACGTGTGACGTTGCGCAGCCCGAAGTCGGTGAAGCTCATCGCCAGCGTGGCGAGGATCGGGACGGCCATGAAGACGAGGAAGAGAACCAGGAAGGGGGTGGAGAACAGCCAGCCGGCCAGGTTCTGCACGCCCATCGAGGACTTCCGGCGCCTTGGCGACCCTCCGGGCCCGCCGGCCGGGGCCGCGGGCGCCCCCGTCCCGGCCCGTACCCGGGCCGCCTGTGCGGCCTTTCCGGTCGTGGTGCTCATGGCGCCTACTTCACGAGCCCTTCGATCTGGGACTGCGCGGTCTTCAGCGCGTCCTCGGCGGACGCCTTGCCCTGCGTCACCTTGGCGATGGCCTGGTCGACCTTGTCGGTGATCTCCGTCCACTCGGCAGACGACGGGGCGGACTTGGCGGTGTCCATCTGCTTCTTGAAGACCCGGAGGTTCGTGTCGTCGGCGAGGTCGCCGGAGGTCCAGGCGGAGGTGTTGGCCGGCAGGTCCTTGGTGCGCTTGTACCAGTCGGCCTGGCCCTTGGTGTCCGTCAGGTACGTGATGAAGCGTGTCGCCGCGGCCTTGTGCTCACTGTCCTTCGAGATCACGAGGGAGGAACCGCCGGCCATCGAGACGGAGGACGCGTCGGCGGGCACGTTGGCCACCGCCCACTTGCCCGCGATCTGCGGCTGGCCCTCGTTCAGCAGGGTGACGTGCCAGGGTCCCCCGAAGAACATCGGGACCCGCCCGTTGCCGAAGTCCTTCACCACGTCGTAGCCCGGCTGCACGGACTTGTTCGACAACCCCTTGTCGAAGTACGAGCCGTACTCCTTGAGCGCCCTGACCGCCTGGGGGCTGTCGATGACCGCCTCGCCCTTGTCGTCGACGATCTCGCCGCCGGCCGAGTAGAGGAAGGAGTAGAAGTTCTGCACGGTGTCCAGGCCGCTGGGCTGGATGGACAGGCCCCACTTGGTGCCGGCCTTCTGCTGGTACGCGGTGGCGAGGTCCCGCAACTCCTTCCAGGTGGCCGGGGCCTTGTCGATCCCGGCCTTCTCGGCCAGGTCGGTGCGGTAGTAGAGGACGCGGGTGTCGACGTACCACGGCACGCCGTACGCCTGGCCGTCCACCTCGCCCTGCTGCCAGCCGGAGGGGAAGAAGTCCTTCTCGTCGAAGGTCTTGGTGTCGACCGGTTCCAGCACACCGAGTTCCGCGAACTCGCCCAGGTAACTGCCCCCCATCTGCGCCACGTCCGGCAGAGTGCCGGCGGCGGCCGCGGAGACCAGCTTCTGGTGGGCGACGTCCCAGCCGACCGGAGTCACCTTGACGGTGACGTTCGGGTGGGCCTCGGTGTACTCCTCGGCCACCTCCGCGAGCTTCTCGCCCTCGGCCCCCATGGCCCAGACGGTGATCGTCTGCTTCGCGTCCGCGGCGACGTCACCGCCGCCCGACCCGCCGCATGCGGTGATGCCGAAGGCGAGAGCGACTGCGATACCGGCCGAGACGGTTCTGGCGGTGCGGGACATGGAGGGCTCCTCCTTGAGCAATCCGGATGTATGCGCTGCCTGTAAGCGCATACATCACTCTGCGCCAGGTGGCCGGAAATACGCAAGAGGCTGCTGGGTCACACTCGTGCAACGCGAAGAACACTGGGCGGACACCGCGCACACCAGGCACACGGGCCGCGACGACACGCGTGACCGGCACACACCGCTGGGAGGCGGGGGCATCGCCAGGCGATGGACGCCACCGGGAAATGGCGGGCGACCCGGCGGCTCGGCCGGGGTGCCGCGGCTCCGTCAGCCGCAGCCGCAGCTCGCGCGCCGGACGAGGGAGACCGGCAGCGTCAGCGAGACCGGGGCCCGGTCGCCGTCACCCAACCGCTGGACCAGCAACTCCACGGCCTGCTCGCCGAGGTGGCGGATCGGCTGCCGTACGGTGGTCAGCGCCGGTTGCACGATCCGGCCCAGCGGAATCCCGTCGAACCCGGTCACCGCGATGTCCTCGGGGACCCGCACACCACGCCGGTCCAGTGCGCGCAGCGCGCCCACCGCCATCTGGTCGTTCGCGAAGAGCATCGCCTCCGGCCGGTCGCCCGCCCGGTCCAGCAACGCCTCGGCGGCCCGCGCGCCCTCGGCCCGGGTCATCATCCCGACCCGCAGGTCGGGCGCGTCCGGCACCGGCAGTCCCGCCTCTCCGCACGCGTCCCGGAAGCCGGAGAACCTGGCCTCCGCGTCCGGGGAGTCGACATCGCCGCCGACGAACGCGAGCCGGCGCAGCCCGTGGTCCTCGATGAGATGGCGGGCGAGCGCCCGCTCGCCGTCGGCGTTGGCGACCATGATGTGGTCCAGGTGGTCGATCTCGCGCGGCCCGGCGAGCATCACGATCGGCAGCCGGCTCGAAATCACTTCGAGGTCCTCGGTCGGTACGGTCCGCGCGAGGACGGCGAAGCCGTCGACCCGCCCCGCGACCTTCGCGACCAGGCTCTCGGGGCCGCCCTCCAGCGACGCGGCGATCAGCAGCGCGTAACCGTGCCGCCGTGCCGCCCGCTCCATACCGCGGATGATCTGGTCGGAGTACAGCATCACCGCGTCGTCGGCGTCGCCCTCCGCCTCCGCGTCGGCCTCGGCGTCGGGATCGGCGTAGTCGGGGAAGCAGAGGCCGAGCACACCGGTGGTGCGGCTGGCCAGGCCCCTGGCGCTCCCACTGGGTACGTAACCCAGCTCGCGGGCCGCCGCCAGGACCCGCTCACGGGTCTTGGCCCGCACCGATCCGGGGTTGCGGTAGACCCGCGAGACCGTGGCGATGGAGACGTCCGACCGCTCGGCGACGTCGTAAACCGTGGGGGCGCTCACTCGACCGACCGTCCGCTTCTTCCGCCGTACCCGGGTACGCGCTGGTGCCTGTCACCGAACCGCTATGAAAGCGCATTCATCCTAGATCGCCGGTCGTACGGCGAGCAAGGCCACCCCGCGCGGCGCGGCATCGCACCTCAGCCCGACGGAATGTCCCCGGCCTGGGAGCGTCGAGTTCCGGACAGGGCACCCTGGTCCGCGCACTGCCGCCAGGCTCCGGGAGCGACGCCCTCCCTGCGCAGAAACGCACGGCTCAGCGCGGTACCGGTGTCATAGCCGACTCTGACGGCGATCTCCTGAACACTCAGCGGTGTCTCCCGGAGGAGGGTCTTCACCCGGTACATGCGCCACGACGCGAGATAGCCCAGCGGTGTGTCCCCCGCTTTCTCCTTGAACAACGCGGCGAACGCCGAACGTGACATTCCCGCCTTGCGTGCGAGTGCGTCGACCGTCCACGGATGGGCCAGGTCCGCGTGCATCTCCCGCATGGCGACGGAGAGCCGTGGCTCCCGCAGTGCGGCGAGCCACCCGATGGCGCCGCCGCCCGCCTCCGCACAACAGGCGCGCAGCGCCTGGACGAACAACACGTCGGACAGCCGGCTCATGACGAAGCCGGCACCGATCCCGCTCGCCGCGCTCTCCTGGGCGATGAGGTCGAACGTGGCGCGCAGGAGTTGACCGGCCGTGTCGTCCAGGCTCAGCCGGAACAACGGCGGCAGGAGTGCGAACAACGGCTCGGACGCCACGGCGTCGAAAGCGAACCGACTGGAGATGATCTCGGTCATCTCGCCATCGCCCCCGGCCCGCGCCGAGTTGCCGGGCGCCCGGGCGAACACTCCGTCGCAGTCGACGACATCGCTGCCCGTCTCGTCCTGGAGCGTGAAGTTCACGCCGGCCCGGACCAGGAAGCAGTCGTTCGTCTTCAGACGGAGGGGCCGGTCAAGGGGGCTCGCGGTCAGCCAGCAGGATCCGCGGGAGATCAGGACCAATCTGGCGAGGTGCCGGGAAGGGAACGAGATACCCCACGGCGCGTATGCCTCCACCCGTACGTACCGAGAGTTCTCGATCTTCATCGTGGTGAGGAGGTCGTCGATCGGATCCATGCTTCTCCTGGACGATGTGCACCAAATCCTGGACGCGAGAATACATTCCGTCCAGCGACCCGCCCCTACCGTGAAGATGTCGGATCCACGGACGAAGGACGGGCCATGCGGATATTCCAGATGAACGGTGACGGCGGCCCGGTCGCCCCGGCGGAGCGTCCGGTGCCGGTTCCGTCGGCGGGCGAGGTGCTCGTACGAGTGAAGGCGAGTTCGCTCAACGCACGCGATCTGCTCATCGCGAACGGAACGTATCCGGTCGCTGTGCCCGCGGGGCGTATCCCGCTCTCCGACGGCGCGGGCGTCGTCGAGGCGGTCGGGGACGGGGTCTCGCGGTTCCGCGTCGGGGATCGCGTCATGAGCACCTTCCACCCGACCTGGCTCTACGGTTCGTTCCCCGAGTGGGGTGAGCTGTACGGGGTGCACCGCGACGGATGGCTCACCGAGTACATCGCCGTCGACGAACAGAGCGTGGTCGGTGTGCCGGAGCATCTGTCCTTCGAGGAAGCGGCCACGCTTCCGTGCGCCGCGCTCACGGCGTGGTCGGCCGTGTCCGGGGTCGGTGCGGGCGATGTACTGCTCGTCCAGGGATCGGGCGGCGTGTCCGTCTTCGCGCTGCAGTTCGCCCGTCTGGCCGGCGCACGCGTGCCGGCCACGACGTCCAGTGCCGAGAAAGCCCGACGCCTTGGCGCTCTCGGCGCGTCCGAGGTCGTCGACTACAGCACGCCCGAGTGGGGTGCCCAGGTACGGGCGCTCACCGGCGGCCACGGTGTCGATCTCGTGGTCGAGATCGGCGGCGCCGGAACGATCTCCCAGTCGATCGCCGCCGTCGCCTACGGCGGGCGCATCTCCCTCGTCGGCAATCTCGCCTCGGGCGGCGGCATGGACCTGACGCGGTTCTTCCGACGTGGCGCGACGCTCAGAACGATCACGGTCGGCAGCCGGAGCGACCTCGAACGGATGAACCGGGTCATCAGCCGGCACCGGCTACGGCCCGTGGTCGACCGTGTCTTCCCGTTCGACGAGACACCGGACGCGTTCTCCTCCTTCGCGAAGGGACCACGCTTCGGCAAGGTCGTCATCAGCCACTGACGGCCTCCTCCGGCAGAGGCGGGCCGGTCAGGCCGGTCGGCCGCTCGGGAACGACCGTGCCGGTGCGCCGGAACTCGCTCGGGCTGACGCCTCGGATCCGTTTGAACGCCGCACTGAACGCGAACGCGTCGGAGTAGCCCACGGCGCGGGCGATCTCGGCGACGGTCGTCGCCTCGCGCTCGGCCAGCAGGTCCGCCGCGAGGGTCATGCGCCAGCGGGTGAGGTAGGTCAGCGGCGGTTCGCCGACCAGGTCGGCGAACCGCTTGGCCAGTGTGGAACGCGACACCCCGGTCCGGTCGGCCAGCGAGGAGATCTTCCAGGGCGCCGCCGGTTCGGCGTGCAGCAGGCGCAGCGCGTCGCCGACCACCGGGTCCCGCTGGGCGGCGTACCAGGCCGGGGGCCGGCCACCGGGCCGGTCGAAGTACTCGCGTATCGCGCAGACCAGCAGCCAGTCCAGCAGCCGGTCCAGGACCACCTGTTGGCCCGGTGTGTCGGCGGCGGCCTCGGCGGCGAGGTGGTCCATCACGGGGTCGGTGCCGCCGCCGGAAGCCACCCGCAGGACGACGGGCAGCGCGTCCAGCAGCCTGCGGCTGATCTCGCCGCGCACCGGGTAGGCGCCGACGATCAGCGTCGTCGCACCGTCACCGCAGTCGTCACGGCTGTCGTTCCAGCCGAGCCGGTGCCGGGTTCCGCCCTGCTCGGGCGTCGCGCAGTCCTCGCCGCAGGCGATCGGTTCGGCCCGGGTGCCGACCTCGTCGACGAAGGTGAACGGATCGGGGCCCCGCACGATGACCGTCTCGCCGGCGCTGAGGTGTTCGGGCGGGCGGTGCTCCGGCACGATCCAGCCGGCCCCGCCGAGGACGGTGCACAACGTCAGTGGCGCGCCGTCCACGAAGTGCAGCGCCCAGGGCGGGGACAGGGTCGAGGTGCCGAACAACGAGCCGTGGGCCCGCATCCCGCGGAAGAGGTCACCGAACGCGTCCATTCCGCCGAGGTTAGACGATGGCACATGCGATCCGGCTTTTCACCCATGGATTCGTCCGAGCGGGTGCCGTTGAATCATCGGCATGAGCAACGAAACCACCCTTGTCCTCGGCGCCACCGGCAAGACCGGCCGGCGGGTCGCCGCCCGGTTGCGGCTGCACGGCACACAGGTGCGCGCCGCCTCCCGATCCAGCCGTACCCGCTTCGACTGGTCCGACCCCGACGGCTGGGATGCCGTCCTGCGGGGCATCAGCACCGTCTACGTGGTGCCCCCGCCCGTGCCCGGACCGGTGCACGCGTTCGTGGCGCGGGCCGAGGCCGCCGGCGTACGGCGTCTGGTCCTGCTCTCCGGGCACGGCGCCGACACCTGGGGCGACTCCCCGTTCGGGCTGGACATGCGCTCGGCCGAGGAGGCCGTGCGCGGCTCGGCGCTGGAGTGGACCGTTCTGCGTGCTTCGAACTTCAACCAGAACTTCGACGAGGACCTCTTCCACGCCCCGCTGGTCGCCGGCGAGTTGGTGCTCCCTGCCGGTTCGGTCCCCGAGCCGTTCATCGACCTGGAGGACGTCGCCGACGCCGCGGCCACGGTACTGGCCGAGCCCGGCCGGCACGCCGGACGGATCTACGAACTGACCGGGCCGCGCGCACTGACCTGGGCCGAGGCCGTCGTGCTGATCTCCCGGGCGTCCGGGCGGCCCATCGCCTACCGGCAGGTTTCCCCCGCCGAGTACACCGCGGCGCTGGTCAAGGAGGGCTGGGGCGAGGACGACGCCCACCACGTCGCCGAAATGTTCGTGCTGATGGAGCGCGGGGTACTCGCCGAAACGACGGACGGTATCGCCACCGTGCTGGGGCGTGCGCCCCGGACCTTCGAGGACTATGTCGTGCGGGCCGCGGCAGCGGGAGTCTGGCGGCCATGACCCCTCCGGCGGCCGGTCGAGAAGCCATGGCCCTGCCCGGGATCCGGCGAACCGTCCCGCTCGGCCCGGGCCCTTCACCGTACGGCCGGGAGAGCGGTGGGCTCAGTAGAGCCGGTCGACGGCCGCGCGGACGGTTTCCTTGAACGCGGTGGGGTCCGGGGTGGTCCAGTTGCTCTCCCACTCGACCAGGGTCACGGTGTCCCCGTCCCGGCCTACCCCGTACAAGTAGTTGTGGTACCGGCTGCCGTCCACCACGCCGACACCCCCAACGGTGGCGCCCTCTTCGACATCGACCGATCCGTGGTCGTAGGCCGTGACGACGTAGCCGGGGTAGGTCTGGCGGTCCGCGCACCCCGCGTACTGCTGCCGGGCCGCCCCGGCGAACGCCACGGCTTCGGTCTCCGTCGGGAACGCGATCACCCTCTGGTAGGCGGAAGCCGTCTCCGAGGTCTGGAAGTGCCCCCTCCAGACGTTCTCCTCGGGCGGCTCGAACGCCCAGTCCGACAGACAGGGGGTGTAGGTGTCCCAGCCTCGCCCCATCGAGCCTCCGTACCAGGGCAGGACGTCCGGCGGCATGTGCGCGGCCTCCAGCATCCCCGGCTCGCCCCGCCAGTCCGCGGCCGCCGCGTTCCCCACCGGTCCGGCGGCCACCAGCGCCGCGGCGAACACCGCCCCGGCCGTCGCGCGCGCCCAGGCCCGTACGCGTACACCCATCGCCAACTCCCCTGCGTGAAGGGACCCGCCCGCGCATGGACGGGCCGGGCACCAGGATGAGCAGTACGCGACAGGGACAACGCCGCTGTCGGGACTCCCGACCGGAAACCACCGCGCATCAGTCGAATCTGTCCGAAAAGAGAAATCCGTTCGCGGCGGCTTCGATGAGCTTGTCCTTCCCCCTCGGGAGTCACGCGGAGCAACAAGTGTCAGGACGGAGAGGTCGGCCACCGTCACCTCGACCCTGGCCACCCGTTCGGACAGGGTCATACCGCGCTCGGCCGGCAGCCGGCTCGGCCGCTGCCTACGGTGTGATGACGAGGCGGCCCACGACCGATCCATCGGCGAGTACGTCCAGGGCGGCGGGCGCTCCGGCGCAGCCGAAGAGGACGACGCGGCCTCGGGGGCGGGTCATCCCTACGGCGAGGCCGGGGGTGTCCCCGGTGCCAACGGTGTCGACGACGACATGGCAGCCGTGCCCGTCCGTGATCTCCCGTACCGCCTCCAGCGGGCACGCCGTGGCCTGGGCGGCGCTGTGGCGCAGGGCCTGGGCCCTGCTGGGTCCATGCGGGCCGACGGCGATCACTGTGGCTCCGGCGGCCACCGCCACCTGGACGACGGCGAGGCCCACGCCTCCGGCTCCGATCACGCGACCGGACCGGTCCGCGTCCCTCGGCCGTGACCACAGGGGCACGTCGGTCAGTTCACAGCGGACGTCGGTCGGCCCGCTGCGAACTGACCGGCCTGCAGACACCGGACCATCCCGGACTTGCCCGAGCTGGAACCACCGTTCAACACGATCACCTGAGTTGTCACCGCATCACCGTAGGGGTATGCCTCACCACGACGGAAACGCGTATGGGCAAGCCTGCTCTGTTGTCACAACCCGGTGAGCCTTCGGGGGCACCGTTTTTGTCCCAACTTCCGGTACCGGAGCCGCCACCGCGCCCCGGCACGGCAACTACACACCGCTCGCACCGTCGGCAACAGTGTCGTCGTCGCAATGGCCGGTCCGGCAGCACACCGGCAGCCAGTCAGCGGCGATCTCCCGAGCGCGTTGCAGACGGGTCCGGTCGAGCTCCACCATCGTCAAGATCTCGAAGGCGGTACCGGCGCTACCAGGGGATCGATTCAGCATCACCTCCTCGTAGAGGAGCCAAAGTCCTTGCACGGCAAGGTCCCTGCATATCTCCGGAAGATCGAGCCCACGTCCGGCAGATGCCCCATCCGTGCCCTCGCCGGCCACAAGACGCTGAAGAAGGCTGAGAAACCACCCACGAGCAGCCGGTGTCACCTCGTCCGTGAGGGCCGCCAGAGCAACGGACGCCACCGCGGGTGCGGGCTCCCACAAGGCCGCCGGGGACCAGACATGCTCCTCGAAGCTGACCTGGCCCGGCTCCCGCCCGGGGCCGCGCCCCGCAAGCCGCAGCAGGTCCTCGGCAAGGTGTTCCGCAGAGTTGCCGCACCCGCACACCATGCCTTTCCAGTTCTGACGGGCGATCTCCCTCTCGATCGGTCGCACAGTTCTCTCCCCCCTGGACACACCTGAGGAGTGTCTCTGGACTTCTCCAGGACCGTGGAGTCGCTCCTCAAAGCTGAACCTCCACGAGCTGGTCGACGCTCACATGACACCGCGCCGCCCCCATCAGTTTCCCCGCGGCCCCGCGTGTCCGAGGGCTACGCCAGGAGTGCCAGCGCCTCCTTCGTGTTGTGTTCGGCGATTCCCCGCATCGCCTCCCGGTCGGGGAAGTCGCCGTCGAGGAGACGCAGTGGGCCGGCTACCAGCGACAGGCGCATCGCGAGCATGTAGAGGTCGAGTCGCCGCGGGTCGAGACCGGGTCGGGTCAGTGCGGTGTACCGGTCGCCGAAGCGGAGTTGGAGGAAGACGTGCTCCCACTCGACATCGAAGTACATCAGGCCCTCGATGTCGATCAGGACGGGGCGCCCGTCGGTGTCGACCAGGACGTGGTCGGGGCCGAGTTCTCCGTGGATCAGGCCGTACTCCGTGCGCGGGCTCACCCCATCGGCGAGTTCTCGCAGCCGCTCGTGCAAGGCGTCGCCGGCTTTCGCGATCCTGCCGTCGCGCCCCGCCCCCTCCTCGACGTCCCGCAGGGCGCCATCGAGGACGCGTCGCTCGCACGAGACCTGTGGGGCGGGGCCGCCCCGCTCCAGCACATCCACCCTGCCGTAGCGCCGGGCCCGGTGCCGGTGCATCGTCTCCAGCATGGCGGCGAGGACACCCAGGGCTGCCGTCGCGCGCCGGGGATCGGTCTCGAAGAGTGCTTCGAGCGTGCCACCGGAGACGTCCTCGACCACGGCGACGTCCGCCGGGAAGCGGCGTCGGCTGTCATCGGCGAGGAGTACGCGCGGTACCCGTACCCCGAGGCCGTCCAGGCTCCGCTGCGCGGTGAGGAACGGGACCAGGCCGGAGGCGGGCGCGAACGGGTCGGTGGGGTCGGTCTCTCGCGTGCCCGGCCAGAAGTTCTCAGCTTCGGCCCAGATGTAGACGATCACACTCGCCGCGCGGGTTCCTTCAAGGCGAACCCGGTACACCCCTTTCTTGCTGCCTCCGCGCAACCGTTCCGCGGCGACGACACGGCCGCCCGCGCCCAGTGCGTCCCGTACAAGCCCCGAGAGGTCTTCGATGTCCGCGAATCGCCGCATCCGCGGAACCCTACTGAAGGCGGCGCCGCGCGTGCCACGGAATACCTTCTCCACGGCCTCGTGAACCGGGGCGCCCGGCGGGGTTGTCGCTACAGCCCTGACGAGACGAGCACCCTCTCGACGAGGTCTTCGACGAACTCCCTGGTCGTCGGGGAGGCTTGAAGGGCGACCCGGACGAGCACGCCGCCGGTCAGCAGTGCCAGGGACGGCTGGACCGACTCCGCGGGCAGGTGGGAACGGAGAATCGCCTCCATGGAGCGCGTTCCCTCCTCGCAGAGCTGTCGGGCGCATCTCGTCCACCACCGGATCGTTCCCGGCGCGTTCGAGGACTCCGCCCAGAACCCGGGTCAGGTGCCCCTGGGACAGGTCGTCGGCGAAGTCGAGCAGTTCCCGGACCAGGTCGGCGCGCAGGTCACCGGTCGGCCGCGCGTGCTCCGGGGTGCCGCAGATCTGCCCGACCGATGCGCGGACGAGGCGACATTCTCTGTGGGCTCGGCGTCCTGCTGCCCTCGCTCACGCGCATCAGGCCCGGGCTGACCGTCCTGGCGGCGCTCGGGTGTGTCGCGCTGCAGGGTGCCGCGGCGGTCCTGGGCGGGTGCCGGGCCGGCCTCCGGCGTCCGAAGACGCCGGAGGCCGCCGCGATCACCCGCGGAGGCGTTCCCCTTCCGGTACGGCGTCGGCGAAGTAGCCGCGGAGTGCCCGGGGGCGGAGCCCGTACCGCCGCTTGAACGTGGGGTTGCGGCGGCCGAGTTCGGCCCACTCCCGGCCCGAAGCCCACGCCTCCCGCATCACGTGCGCGTACGCCACGTAGAAGGGGCTGTAGCCCGGAGTGTCCTTCTGGGCGTATCCGACCGCCCAGTAGTGGAGCCGGGTGTCGTCGGTGAGGGTGAGCGCGGAGGCGACCGTACGGTCTCCGACGCGCAGTTCCACCGACCCGGCACAGTCTCCGAGGGCCAGGACGAAGTCCTGGAAGAGGCCGGGCCGGTAGTAGTCGGCGTTGTCGAATTTGGCCGCGGTGGCGCGGGCCAGCCGTACGAAGGTGTCCAGGTCCGCGTCCTTCGCGTGGCCCGTGTGGGCAGTGACCCCGGCCTTGTCGGCCTCGCGCAGGTCATGCCTGAGGTTCCGCCTCGGCTTCTTCTTGAGCGCGTTGCCGAGGTAGTCGTCGAATCCGTCGTAGTCGTCCAGGGTCAGTCCCCATCCGACGTCGATGTCCACGCCGGTGAATCCGGCGTCGGGCAGCAGCGTGCCCAGTGGGCCGTCGGCGTCCGCGTTGACGATGCCGCACAGTCGCGCGTCCCACCGCGCCGCCACCTCCCTGAGCGCGCTCACCGCGCGCCGGGCGGCGGACCGGCTCCCGGGGCCGGGACGTACCGGCAGCACGCTGTCGTAGCAGTGCCAGGCATGGCTGAGCAGCACGGTCCGGCCGACCGCGTGCGGGTAGTGGTCGGCGATGACCCGCATCGGGTCGACGTCGCGTTGCAGGTAGGCGGGCAGGGCCGCCTGGACCTGCCCCGCCTCGTCCTCGATCAGGAGGTACGCGGTGCGCAGGACCGGATGCAGCGGATGCTTCTCGAAGGCACGCAGGAAGGGGCGCCGGTAGAAGACGGGGGCGCGGGCCGCCGTCATCAGGTCGTCCCAGCGCTCGTCGATGTCGTCGATCGTGGTGTGGACACGTACGGAGTACGGCATGACGGCTCCCTTCAGTCCCTCGGGGCCCAGTCGAGGATCACTTTGCCCGCGTCGCCCTGCGCGGCTGTGGCGAAGGCCTTCTCGTAGTCCTGCGCGGCGAAGTGGTCCGTGACGGCGAACGACAGGTCCAGACCGTCGTCGAGCAGGTCGGCCATGGTGTGCCAGGTGTCGAACACCTTGCGGCCGCTGATTCCCTGGATGGTCAGCATCCGCAGGGAGATGTCCGACCAGTCGGTGGGTACGTCCTCGTCGGGCAGGCCGAGGGCGGCGATCCGCCCGCCATGGGCCATGGCGGCGATCAGGTCGCTCTGGGCGGACGGGTTGCCGGACATCTCGAAGCCGATGTCGAAGCCCTGTTCCTGACCGAGTGCGGCAGGGTCGACGGGCTGTTCACCGGCCTGGACCACGAGATGGGCGCCCGCCCGCCGGGCGAGGTCGAGCCGGAAGGGGCTGAGATCGCTGACCACGATCAGGCGTGCGCCCCGGTGGCGGGCGACGGCCGCGGCCATGGCGCCGATCGGCCCCGCGCCGGTGACCAGGACCGTTCGGTCGCGGAGGGGGAAGGCGTCGGCGACGTGCACGGCGTTGCCGAAGGCGTCGAACATGGCCGCGACATCCAGGGGGACACCGGGGCGGTGCACCCAGACGGACTCCGCCGGCAGCACCAGGTACTCCGCGAAGGCCCCGTCACGCTGTACCCCGAGGCCCTGTGCCGCACGGCACAGATGCTTACGGTCGGCCTGACAGTTGACGCAACTGTTGCACGTCAGGTGTCCTTCCGCGCTGACGAGCTGGCCGGGCAGCAGCCCGCCGACGCCGGGTCCGACCGCCGCGATCTCGCCGACGAACTCATGGCCGACGACACGTGGTGTCCTGACCGTCCGCGTCGCCCAGGGGTTTCCCTCGTAAATATGCAGGTCCGTACCGCAGATGCCGGTGCGCAGCACCCGGATGAGGACATCGTGGCGTTCCGGTACGGGCGTCGGGATGTCGACGTACTCAAGCCCTTCGCCGGGCCCTTGCTTGACGAGCGCCTTCACCGGACACCTGCCGAAGAGTCCCCGGCGGGCGCCGGGTGGCCGGTGATCGCGTCCAGTGGAACGTCGATGCGCTGGTCGTTCTTGTCCACGAGCCACTGGTCGATGTCCAGCAGCCACCACCGCTGGACTTCGAGGAGGTAGAAACGCCGGGGGCCCTCGCCCCTGAACTCGTCGAGAGGTAACCGCCATTGGCGGCGTACGTCCTCGTCCGGAAAGTTCCGCTCGTAGTACCAGCCACTGAATTCGTCGAGTTCATCCGGCTCCACCGGTCGGGCCGTGGCGGTGAACTGAGCGCCGTCCAGCCCGAATCCGGGCAGTCCGGTCAGGTAGATCGAGCCGGAGATCCGCGGGTCGGACTCGATGTTGCGTGAATGCCGGGCACGGCGCAGCGAGTACCACAGCAGCCGCAGGGGTTCGCGCAGCGGTACGTAGTTGACCGTGGAGGCCCAGGGCCCGTCGGGGCCGTGGGTGGCCAGGGTGGTGAACCGGGCGTTCTCGATGAGGAGTTCACTGCGTGCGGCGAGTTCGGGCAGGGGTGTCATGACGGTTCGTCCTCCTTGCAGGTGTCGAGGATCGCGGCGTGCGGCGCCGAGAGGTAGGGCTCCCAGAAATCGGGCGGTCCGGCGGCTGCCGAGGGGGACAGACAGTGCCGCCGCCACCGGACGGGGCCGAATCCGGTCTCCCGCAGCGCCTCTTCCAAGGTCGCCGCGCTCCAGTAGTGGGCGGTGACGTGGATGTCGTGGCCGCCGAAGCACAGTGCGAGATCCACCGGGGAACCGTCCGTGAGGGCGCCGTCGGTGGTCAGGCGGAAGCCGTAGCGTTCGTAGTGATCGGGGTCTTGATGGACCTCGGGGTGAAGGGGCAGGGTGAGGAACCTTCCGCCGGGCCGCAGGGCCTCGGCGGCGGTCCGGCACTGGCCGACGAGTTCCTTGTACGTGGTGGCGTACGGCATGACGTACACGCCCAGGACCAGATCGAAGCTGCCCACCAGTTCGGCCGGCAGGGTGCCGTCGGCGTAGCCGATGCCCAGACGTTCTCCGGATTCACGGGCGCGGACGTGTTCGATCATTCCGCTGGATTCGTCGAGCCCTACTACCTGTCCGGCGCCGCGCCGGGCCAATACCCGGCTGTACACGCCGCTTCCGCAGCCCATGTCCATAATCCGCAGATGCGAAGGATCACCCAGCAACCCGATCACGCTGGGGAATTCGAGTTCTCGGCGGAAGGGCAGCCGTGAGAACTCCTCGTAGATATCGGCGAGGTCGTCGAATTGTGTCATCGAAGGGCACTCCTCTTTGTTTCTGGAGGCGTAGGGCCTGGAGGTGGAGGGGATCGACGCGTAGGGGGTGGTCCCGCTCTGGGAGGCGCCTGCCCGGCCCACTCGGCGGGATACCGGTCCTCGGCCGACGATGCGTGCCCGCGTTGAACGCTTGCGTACTTGTGAACGAGGCGGGGACAGCTCCTGGAGCGCTGGCCCGCCGAACCGCCGAACCGCCGAACCCGAACCGCCGAACCGCTGAACCGCTCCGGAGGCGCGCATCGTCCCGTCGCGTTTCCCACGTGCGGGCGTACGCGAGACCAGCCATCAGGCCGTCCTCGGTAAAGAACGAGGAGGATTACCGGTCCGCTACTCCCGCTCCGGCACCCTTGGCAGGATGATGAGCCGGAGACCGGGAATGACGTCCCACGACGATCCACTGGTCCGTCCCTGAAACGTGGCCCGCCATGACCGACGCGCGTAACCGCCCGGCGCGTGCGCCGTCACGAGCCTGACGGGCGAACAAGGCTCACCCCGAGGAGGCAGGGGCGTGGCACGCGGTCAGCCCAATCCCCACCTTGCCGCCCTGCTCGGCGAGGCCGACTGGAGTGCGGCGGAGCTGGCGAGGGCCGTCAACGGCCTGGGCGCCGCGCAGGGCCTTCCGCTGCGCTACGACCGCACCTCGGTCGCCCATTGGCTGGCCGGCTCCCGCCCCCGGCCGCCCGTCCCCACCCTGGTCGCATCGGCGTTCAGCCGCCGCAGCGGCCGGCTGGTCACCGCGGAGGAGACCGGCCTCGCACAGCACGGGTCCTCGGCCGACGACCCGCTGGCGCCCCATCAGTCCCCCCAGGACGATGTCCTGGACCGGTTGGCGGCCCTGAGCCGCGCCGACACCGACCCCGCGCGCCGGGTCACGCTGACCGGCTCCGCCTACAACCTCGGCAACGCCACCGCGCCCGCCTGGCCCCGAACCCGCCCCGCCGGTCCCACTCCTGGGCGGGAACCCGCCCTGGTCCCCCGGGCCACGGCCGCGGACCTCCGGAGAATGCACTGGATGATCCCCCTCTTCGCGGATCTCATGGAACGCCATGGCGGAGCCCACGCGCGCACCGCCGTGACGGCCTACGTCGCCGATGACACGGGCAGCCTGCTGGCGGCTCCGGCCCCGCCCTCCCTGCGCCGGGAACTGTTCACCGGAGCGGGCCAACTCACCCATCTGCTGGGCCGTATGACCATGGACGCCGGCCACCAGAGCCTGGCGCAGCGCTACTTCACCGCCTCGCTCGGCCTCGCGCGCGAGGCCGGCGACCGCCGCCTGTACGCGATCACCCTGCGCGCCATGAGCCTCCAGGCGCTGCACCTCGGGTTCCTCGAACAGTCGTGGCATCTGGCCGACGCCGCCGTGGACACCGCCGGTCCGCGTACCGACCCGTCCACCCGGGCCTTTCTGCTGAGCCAGCGCGGCCTCACCCACGCGCACGCGCGGCACCGCAGAGAAGCCGTCAGCGATCTCGCGACGGCCGAGGCTCAGCACGACCGCGCGACCAGCCCGGCCGGCCCCTTCAGCCACTATCCGCGCCCCGGCCTCGACTATCAGCGTGGCCGGGCGCTCCTTGCCCTGGGTGACGCGGCCCAGGCGGTGGAGGCACTGGGGACCGCGGCCGGGGCCCGATCCGACGACCGGCACAGGTCCAGCGCGCTCACCCGTGCGCGGCTCGCGGAGACCCTGCTGGCCCTGGGGCGTCTGGAGGAGTCATGCGTCCACTGGCACGTCTTCCTCGATCACTACCCGAGTCTGCGTTCGGCCACCGCGGACCGGGCTCTTCGGCATCTGCACACCTCCCTGCGTGGTTTCCGCCGTCAGCCGCACGCCGCCGCCGTACTCCGTCGCGCTCGGGCTCTCACTCCCCGCCCCCGGCAGCAGGCTCCCTGATCCGTCCGGACCGCGGGGAGATCTGGTTGACGGTGCCACCGCGCCCACCGGCGGCCCGCCGACCACGTCAACAGAGCTGAGGGCAACAGGGCTGAAGGCAAAAGGATCGTCCATGGCCGATGTCTACTCCGCCGCCGTGCGACCGGCGGGCGGACGGCGGCGGAGCGTGTGCGGAACAACCCGCAGAATCGTTCTTCGCCTGCTCCATCTGCCCGCGTGCCGAGGGCCGTTCCGGTCAGTCCAGGTCGGACATGTCGAGGACGAAGCGGTAGCGGACGTCGTTGTCCCTGAGGCGGTCGAGGGCCTCGTTCACCCGCGCCGAGGGAAGCAGCTCGATGTCGGCGGTGATGCCGTGCCGGGCGCAGAAGTCCAGCAGGGCGGCGGTCGCGGGTGTGCCGCCGCTGCCCGCGGAGCTGAGCTTCTTGCGCCCCACGAGCAGGTCGATGGTCTCCACGGTGACGGGTCCGAGGTGCCCGAGATGGCTGAGCGTGCCGTCCATGGCGACCAGGCGCAGGTACGGGCCGACGTCGTGCGGGGCCGAGATGGTGTCGATGACGACGTCGAACCGGTCACGGGCGGCGGCCATCGATTCCGGGTCCGTGGAGACGATGAGATCGTGGGCGCCGAGACGGCGGGCGTCGTCGGCCTTGCCGGGTGAGCGGCTGATGACCGCGGTCTCGGCGCCGAGCGCCACGGCGATCTTGACCGCGAGATGGCCCAGGCCGCCCAGTCCTGCCACGGCGACGCGACTGTGCGGCCCCACCCCCAGGGCGCGCAGGGGTTCCCAGACCGTGATCCCGGCGCAGAGCAGCGGAGCGGCGGCGGCCGGCTCCAGACCGGCGGGAAGCGGATGGGCGAAGCGGTCCCGGACGACGTACTCGCGGGAGTAGCCCCCCAAGGTGGTCGATCCGTCCTGCCGGTCGACACCGCCGTAGGTCAGGGTCGGGAAGGTGTGGCAGAAGTTCTCCTGACCGGCCCGGCACATGGGGCACTCGCCGCACGAGTCGACGATGTTGCCGACGGCGACGGGGTCGCCGGCACGGAAGCGGGCGACCGCGGGCCCGGTCCCGGTCACCACGCCCGTGAACTCGTGCCCCGGCACCAAGGGGCGGTCCGCTTCGCCGTCGTGGCTGCGGACGGCGTGCAGATCGGTGTGGCAGACGCCGCAGTAGTCGATCCGGACCGCGAGGTCGTCGGGGCGCAGGTCGCGTCGCTCCAGCGGTGTACGCCGCAGCGTCGCCGTCGAGCCGTCGGCCTGCCAGCCAGTGGTGGTCCGCACAGCACATCTCCTTAAACAGACTGTTCTGTCTGCTTCAACATAGGCCCGACCGGGCCGCCAGGCAAACCAACCGTTCAGTCTGGTAGCGTGACGGACATGGCAGACCAGCCCCTGAGCCCGCGCGGAGCGGCGACCTACCAGCGCATCCTCGACGCGGCGACCCAGGAGTTCGCCGAGCACGGGATCGCCGGAGCGCGCGTCGAGCGGATCGTGGCCGCCGCGCGTACGAACAAGGCGCAGCTCTACGCCTACTTCGGAAACAAGGAAGGGCTCTTCGACGCCATCTTCTTCGGCTCGCTGGAACGGATCATGAACGTCGCCCCCATCGACGCCACCGACCTCGCGGACTGGGCCGTACGCCTCTACGACGAGTACCTCCGCCGCCCCGACCTGATCCGGCTGGCCACCTGGGCGCGCCTGGAGCGCCGCCCCACGGGGCACCTGGTGGAGAACAGTGACCGCCTCGACGACCGCAAGCTGCGCGCCATCGCCGAGGCCCAGGACGCCGGTCTGGTGCGCCAGGGGGACCCGTTCGACGTGATGGCCGTGGTCATCGCCATGTCCATGGCCTGGTCGCCGGTCAGCAACGTCTACGCGGCAACCGCCCAGGACCCCCCCGAAGTGCACGAACAGCGCCGCGCCCTGCTGCGCGAGAGCGTCAGGCGCGCCGTGGCAGCCGGCTGAAGGGGCACGGACCGTATCGGGTCCGGCCGCCGGCCGGACCCGTCACGCCGTCGCGGGCACCGCCCCGGCCGGGTCCGGCCCCGTACCGCTCGCGCCTCCCCCCTTGGCGCACCACCGCTCGCGCCTCCCGCCCGCAGGCCATAGGACGGAGACTGCGGGCGACGCGCGGAGGAGTGGACCTGGATGCAGATCGTTGTCGACCTCAATCGCTGCCAGGGGTACGCGCAGTGCGCGTTCCTCGCTCCCGAGGTGTTCGAGCTGCATGGCGAGGAGGCCCTGATGTTCACGCCCGCCGTCCCCGACGGCTCGTACGAGCGCGTACGCAGGGCGGCGGCGGCCTGTCCGGTGCAGGCCATTCTCGTGGGTGAGCGGGCGGGCCCCGGTGAACGGTGACCCGAGGGACGGCCGGATCGTCATCGTCGGGGCGTCGCTGGCCGGTCTGCGGGCCGCCGAGACGCTGCGCGACAAGGGCTTCGCCGGATCGCTGACGCTGGTCGGGGAGGAGCCGCGGCCCCCGTACGACAGGCCGCCGCTCTCCAAGCAGGTGCTGCTCGGGCGGACGGGGGCGGCGGACGTCGGGCTGCCGCGCCGCCGCGAGGTGGACGCCCGCTGGAGGCTCGGGGTGCGGGCCGAAGGGGTCGACCCGGTCGGGAAGCGAGTGATCCTCGCCGACGGCGAACGGCTGCCGTTCGACCGGCTGCTGATCGCCACCGGAACCCGTGCCCGCCCCTGGCCGAACCCCGCGGAGGCCCGCCTCGACGGCGTACTGACGCTGCGTACGGGCGAGGACGCGGCGGCGCTCGCGGACCGGCTCGACGCCGGGCCGCGGCGGGTCCTGGTGATCGGCGCCGGGTTCACGGGCTCGGAGATCGCGTCCGCCTGCCGGGAGCGCGGCCTCGAGGTGACGGTCGCCGAGCGCGGGCCCTCGCCGCTCGTCGGCGCGCTGGGCGGAACGCTCGGCGCGTTCGCCGCCAGGTTGCAGCGCGCGCACGGTGTCGATCTGCGCTGCGGTGTGACGGTCACCGCGCTGAAGGGCGGCAACGGACGGCTCACGGGCGCCGAGTTCTCCGACGGCAGCAGGATCGAGGCCGATGTCGCCGTGGTCGCGCTGGGCGCCGTCCGCAACACCGAGTGGCTCGCCGGCTCGGAGCTGGCCGCGGGCCCGCGGGGCGTCGCGTGCGACGCGGGCTGCCGCGCGTTCAACATGTACGGGATCGTCACCGACGATGTGTTCGTCGCCGGTGACGTGGCCCGCTTCCCCCACCCATTGTTCGAATACCAGATGCTTGCCCTCGAACACTGGGGCAACGCGGTCGCCCAGGCCGAGGTGGCGGCTCACAACATGGTCAGCACGGGGCCCGACAGACGCCCGCACCTGGCGGTGCCCGCCTTCTGGTCCAGTCAGTTCGGCCTCAACATCAAGTCCGTCGGCGTGCCGACCTTCTCCGACCATGTGGTCATCGCCCAGGGGTCGCTGCGGGAGGGCCGTCTCGTCGCGGTCTACGGCTACCGGGGGCGGATCACCGCTGCGGTCAGTGTGAACCGGGCCAAGTGGCTGGAGCACTACCAGCACCTCATCGAGACGGCGGCCCCCTTCCCACCCGGGCGCGGAGCGGCCGACCGGCCCGAATCGGAGGCGCCCGTCCCCTCCGACGTGCCGGACCCCCGGCTGCTCTCGCACGGGCCCACCGTGGCCCTCACCGGCCATCTGCCGGACCGGCGCCTGACCCTGGTCAGGAACGAACCTCCCTGCGCCGTCGCCCACCGTCCATGAGGAGCCCCGTACATGTCCCCGGACACTCTTCTCCAGCGCATCACGGACTACGCGAACCGCGCCGACCCCTATCCGCTGTACGCCGAACTCCGCGAGAACGGGGTGACGCGGCAGGCCGACGGCAGCTTTCTGGTCGGCGCTTACCACGACATCGCCGCCCTGCTCCACGACCCGCGGATCAGCTCGGACTCCCGCAGCCGCGCCGACCCGCAGACGGTCCCGCCGCTCAGGAGGGGCGCGCAGCCGGCCTTCATCGGCCTCGACGACCCCGAGCACGACCGGCTCCGCCGTATCGCGATGCGTCCCTTCGGGCCGCCCCACTCCCCCGGCCGGATCGACGCCCTGGGCACCGAGATCACCCGGATCTCCGGGGAGCTGATCGACGGGTTCCGGGACAGGGACCGGATCGACGTGGTCGAGGACTTCGCCCATCCCCTCCCCGTCACCGTGATCTGCCGGCTGCTGGGGGTGCCGCACGAGGACGTACCCCGGATCCGCGGCTGGACGAACACGGTCATCGCCAGTCTCGACCTGACGCCAGGGAAGGACGAGGAGAGCCACCGCGACGCGGGGCTGGAAGCCCGGCAGGCGATGGGCGCGTACCTCGGGGACCTCGCCGACAAGCGCCGTGACGACCCGTCGGACGACATGCTCTCCGCCCTGGTGCACGACTCCGGCCCCGACGGGCACCTCAGCAGGGGTGAGCTGATGGCGACCGCGACGCTGCTGCTCATCGCCGGGCACGAGACGACGGTCAACCTCATCACCAACGGAGCACTCACCCTCCTGCGGCACCCCGACGCCCTTCGGTATCTGCGGGAGAACCCCGGACTGATGCCCGGGGCCGTCGAGGAGCTCCTGCGCTACGAGCCCCCGGTCCATCTGCTCCCGCAGCGCAGCCCCTTGACCGATGTCGAGGTCGCGGACGTCACCGTCTCCAAGGGCGCCCCACTGATCCTCGTCCTGGCCGCCGGCAATCGGGATCCGCTGCGGTTCGCCGCCCCGGACCGCTTCGACCCGGCCCGCGCGGACAACCAGCACTTCGGCTTCGGCAGCGGCGTCCACAACTGCTTCGGCGCACCGCTCGCCCGCCTGGAGACCCAACTCGCCCTGCACGCGCTCCTCCCCCGGCTGGAGGGCTTCCAACTGGCCGAGGATCCACCGCCGTACCGCCACAGCCCCATCCTGCGCGGCCCGCGGCACCTGCGGATCGAGCGCGTGTCAGGCCCGTGACCCTACGGTCGGATCCGGTTGGATCCGGTTTGATTTTTCAGGCCACGCGCGCATTTCCGCCTTCCCACCAGCAAGTTCACCGGGTCCCCGGCAAACGTGAGATGGAACATATTGTCGACTCTTTACTCTTTCATTGCCTTTCGTGTTTCGATGGGGCGGTCCGCTTCTTGATCAAGTCGACCACATCCGACGGCAGTCGCCGGCGCAGTGCCGGCAAGACCGATGGGGATGCTCAAGCCCATGCCCGAAAACCGCCCTGAACTGCAACTTTCCGATGCCCAGCTCGGGGTCTGGCTCGCGGAGCGTGCCGGGCTCGGCCGTCCCGGCGCCTACCAGTGGGCGGAGTATCTCGTCCTGGACGGCCCGGTCGACGCCCACCTCGTGGCCGCCGCGGTCACCGGGGCGGCGGCCGACTGCGAGGCGCTCCACGTCCATGTCACCGAGACAACAGGCCATTTGCCGGTGCAACGGCCTCTCCCGGACCCGGAGCACACCGTCGACGTGGTCGACCTGCGGGGAGCGTCCGACCCGGAGACCGCCGCACGGGAGTGGATGCGGGCCTCCATGGCCGAGGCCGGGGACAGCGACGCCGGGCCGTTGTTCCTGGGAGCCGTGCTCCGCGTCACCGACGAGCGCACGCTGGTGTTCCACCGGGTTCACCACATCGCTCTCGACGGCGCCGGCATGGCCCTGTTCGCCGAACGCGTCGCCGAGATCTACGGGTGTCTGCACGACGGGCGTGCTGTTCCGGCGAGCGGCTGGACCGGGCTCCTCCCCCTGGTGCGGGCCGAGGCCGCCTACCGGGACGGCGCCGATCACACCGCCGACCGGCAGTGGTGGCTGGACCGGCTGGCCGGGCGGCCCGATGTCCTGAGCCTCGGCAGCCGTCCGGCCCCGGCCGCGGCTCGCTCGCTGCGGCTGACCAGGGTGCTGCCGGCGGCGGAGTTCGCCGAACTGCGGGCCGGCGCGCGGCGGCTCGGGCACCGCTGGACCCGGCTGCTCACCGCGGCGACCGCGGTCCACCTGCACGCGGTGACCGGTAGCCGTGATGTCGTGCTGAGCCTGCCGGTCGCGGGCCGCCCGCCGGAACTCGCCAGGACCGTACCCGCGATGTCGGCCAACGTCGTCCCGCTGCGGCTGCGCGTCGATCCGGCGGCCACCGTCGGGGCCCTGCTCGACCAGGTGGCCGACGAACTGCGGCTGGTGCGCAGTCACCAGCGCTACCGGGGTGAGCGTCTACGGCGTGACCTGGGATATCCCGAGGACGGCCGGAAGTTCTTCGGTCCGGTGCTCAACATCCAGCGCTTCGACCGGCCGCTGCGGTTCGGCCCGGCGACCGCGACCGTCCACAACCTCCAGGCGCCACCGTCGGAGGATCTCTCGATCGTCGCCTACGACCGCGGCGACGGCGTGCTGCGCCTCGACTTCGACGCCAATCCCGCCAACCACGGCGAGGAACTGCTGCACGATATCGCCGACCGCTTCCTGCACCTGCTGTGGCAGACGGCGGGGGCCGACCGGGACACGCCGCTGGCGCGGATCCCGGCGACCACCGCGCCGGAGCGCCTGCGCAGCGCCGCTCTGGGCACCGGTCACCGTACGTCCGACGCGTCCACCGGCACGGCCGTCGGCGGGTTCGCCGAGCAGGCACGCCGCACGCCCGAGGCGTTCGCGGTGCGCTCGGTCGAGACCGGTGAGCGGCTCACCTACCGCGAACTGGACGCGCGGAGTTCGGCGCTGGCCGCCGAACTCGCCGCGGTCGGCGCGGGCCCCGAGCGGACGGTCGCCCTGCTGCTCGAACGGTCGGTGGATCTGGTCGTCGCGGTGCTCGCGGTGGTGCGGACGGGCGCGGCCTATGTCCCGTTGCAGCGGGACGACGCGCTCGCCCGGCAGGAGGCGACGCTGTCCGACGCGGGCGCGCGGGTGCTGCTCACCGACCGGAGGACCGAAGAGGACCGCGTCGTCGCGTCGGCCCATGACCGGGGCGTGCGGCGGATGGACGTACGGGCGAGGGGAACCGGAGCCCCGGAGCCGCGCCTCACGCCGGAAGCGCTGGCGTGCGTGATGTTCACCTCCGGCTCCACGGGACGGCCCAAGGGGGTGGCGATCACCCAGGGCAACCTGGCCGGGCTCGCCGCGGACCGGTGGTGGTCCGAGGGCGGCACGGACCGGGTGCTGCTGCACTCGCCGCACGCCTTCGACGCGTTCAACCTGGAGCTGTGGGTTCCGTTGCTGACCGGCGGTGAGGTGGTCGTCGCCGCGCCGGGACGGCTGGACCCGGCCGGACTGTCCCGGATCACGGCCACCACCGGGATCACCGGGCTGTGGCTGACCGCGGGCCTGTTCCACGCGATCGCCGCGGAGGACCCCGCGTGCCTCGCCGGGATACGCCAGGTCTGGACCGGTGGTGATGTGGTGTCCCCGGCCGCGGTACGCGCCGTACGGTCCGCGCTGCCGGAACTCACCGTCGTCAACGGGTACGGGCCCACCGAGACCACGGTGTTCGCGACCCGGTACGCCGTCGGGGAGGTTCCCGAGGACACCGGCCCGGTCCCGATCGGCGCGCCGCTGGACGGCAAGCGGGTGCTGATACTCGACGACGCGCTGCGGCCGGTGCCACCCGGTGTGGTGGGCGAGCTGTACCTCGGGGGCGTGGGCGTCGCGCGCGGCTACCTCGGCCGGGCGGTCGCGACCGCCGAGCGCTTCGTGCCCGACCCCTCCGGCCCGCCCGGCGCGCGCGTCTACCGTACGGGCGACCTCGCCCGCTGGAACCACGACGGGCGGCTGGAGTTCGCCGGGCGGGCCGACGGACAGATCAAGCTGCGCGGCTACCGGATCGAGCTGGGGGAGATCGATGCCGCCCTGCTGGCCGGGCCCGGCGTACGGCAGGCCGCGACCGTCCTGCGCGAGGACCGGCCGGGGGTACGGCAGTTGGTCTCCTACGTGGCCGCGTCGGGTGAGACGACGTCGCTGCTCGGTGCGGTGGCGCGGCGGCTGCCCCCGTACATGGTGCCGTCGGCCGTGGTGGCGGTGGACCGGCTGCCGCTGACCCGCAACGGCAAGCTCGACCGGACCGCGCTGCCCGCTCCGGACACCGGGAGCGCCGGCCCGGCACGGGCGCCGCGCACCCCCGCGGAGCACCAACTGGCCGAGCTGTTCCGTGATGTCCTCGGCCTGGCGGAGGTCCCGCTCGACCAGGACTTCTTCCGGCTCGGCGGTGACAGCATCAAGGCGATCCAGCTCGCCGGGGCGGCGCGGCGGGCCGGTCTGGCCATCAGCACCCCGGACGTGTTCCGCACACCCACCGTCGCCGGCCTCGCCGTCGGTGTCGGCGTCGTTGTCGGCGGTGCCGGCGGTGTCGGTGTCGGCGCGGGGAAGGCATCGGGGTTCCGGTCCTGGCCGGGCGACGAGGACGATCCCACGGTCCCGCTGACGCCCATCATGCACTGGCTGCGCGAGCGCGGCGGCCCGATCGACGGCTTCGTCCAGTCCCTGACCGTACGTACTCCGGCGGACATGACCGAGGCGCAGGTGCGCGCGGTGGTGCGGGCGCTGGTCGACCACCACGACATGCTGCGGCTCTCCCTGACCACGGTGAACACGCTGTGGTCGCTCGACGTTCTGCCGGGCGCCGCCGTCGGGTGGAACCAGCCGGGCGCGGTGCTCTCCCCCGAGCACGGGCAGATGGTGCACGCGAGGTGGTCGGATCCCGGGCCGGGAGAGCGGGGTGAGCTGACCCTCACGGTGCACCACCTCAGTGTCGACGGTGTCTCCTGGCGCATCATCCGGGACGACCTCCGCGTCGCCTGGGACGCCGTACGGAACGGGGACACGCCCCGGCTGCAACCGACCGGAACGTCCTTCGCCCAGTGGGCGAGGGCCCTGGTGCACCACGCGCATCACGCGTCCGTGCTCGACGATTTCGCCCGCTGGCGCACGGCGCCCGAGGATCCCCCCGTCGCCGAACGCGCCCTGGACGGCGCGGTGGACACCGAGGACACCCGGCGCCGGCATTCCGCCTCCCTGCCCGGCGCGCTCACCGCCGCCTTGGTCACCGACGCGACCGCGGCCTTCGACTGCTCGGTGAACGAACTGCTCCTGACCGCGTTCGCGCTGGCCTGCGCCGACTGGCGGGACGGACCCGACGCGCTGCTGGTGGACCTCGAAGGCCACGGGCGCGAGGAGTTCGCCACCGACTTGGACCTGTCCCGCACGGTGGGCTGGTTCACCACCCTGTTCCCCGTGGTGCTCGATCCCGGCTGCTCCTGGGCGGACGCCCGCGCGGATCCGACCGCGCTGGACGGCGCGGTGGCCACGGTGCGGTCCTGCGCGCGGGACGCCGCACGCAAGGGGCTGGCGTACGGACTGCTGCGTCATCTCAACCCGCAGAGCGGTCCGGTGCTGGCCGCCCGGCCTTCGCCGCAGTTCGCGTTCAACTATCTGGGCCGCTTCGACGTGGGTGGCGGCGACTGGGCGGTGCGGGCCGATGCCACCGTGCCGGCCGATGCCACCGTGCTCGGCCCGCCGACCGGTGGCGGGCTCGCGATGAGCCACACCGTGACGCTCGACACGGTCATCACCGATCACGCGGACGGCCCCCGGCTGGTGGCGCACTGGTCCTGGGCCGGTGAACTGCTCGCCGAGGCGCGGGTCGCCGACCTCGGGCAGCGGTGGTTCGACGTGCTGACGGCGCTGGCGCACCGGGGCCGCGCCCGGGCGACCGGGGAGCTGCCGCTGCCCCCGCTGGCGCAGGGCCTGCTGTTCCACTCGCTCTACGACCACGACGGGGCCGACCCGTACCTCGTGCAGTTCGTCTTCGAGCTCGGCGGAGCGCTGGACCCCGCCGCGCTGCGGGACGCGCTCCACCGGCTGCTCCAGCGTCACCCCCAGCTCTCCGCGGGCGTCCGGCAGAGCCCGTCGGGACGTCCCGTACAGGTGGTCGAACCGGATTTCACCGTGGAGTGGCAGGAGTTGCCCGCGCACGAGGACCTCGATCGCTTCCTCGACTCCGACCGGGGGCGGCGCTTCGACCTCGCCCGCCCTCCCCTGGTGCGCGCGGCGCTGCTGCACCGTGGCGGCGAGCGGCACACCTTCGTGCTGACCACGCACCACCTCCTGCTGGACGGCTGGTCCATGCCCATCCTGGTCAAGGAGTTGTTCTCGCTCTACGCCGGTCACGCGCTGCCGCCCGCCACGCCGTACCGCGACTTCCTCGACTGGCTGTCCACGAGGGACTCCCGCGCGGACGAGGCCGCCTGGCGCGCACTGCTGTCCTCGGTGGACGGTCCGACGCTCGTCGCCGGGGCGGGACGGAGTGGTTCGGCCGCGGCCCGGCGGGGGCTGACGGCCGAGCTGGACGGCGCCACGAGTGCGCGGGTCGACGCCGTGGCGCGGCAGTACGGACTGACCGCCAACGTCGTCGTGCAACTGGCGTGGGCGGTCCTGCTCGGCGCCCTGACCGGCCGTGACGACGTGGTGTTCGGCGCGACGGTCTCCGGCAGGCCCGCGGAGCTGCCCGGTGCGGAGCACATCGTCGGCCTGCTGATCAACACGATCCCCGTACGGGTCCGCCTCGACCCGCGCCGGTCGGTCGCCGAGACCCTCGCCGACCTGCGCGCCCAGCACCTGTCCATGCTGGACCACCAGCACGCCGACCTGACGCGGCTCCAGTCGATCGCCGGGCACACCGAACTCTTCGACACCGTCGTGGTCTTCGAGAACTATCCCGTGGACGAGGACGGACTGCGCGCGCTCGTGCCCGGCCTGGAGCTCCGGGACGTCCAGGGGCGGGACGGCACGCACTACCCGCTGACGCTCATCGCCATGCCGGGCGACCGGCTGCGGCTGCGCCTCGACCACAGCACCGAGCTGTTCGACGAGGAGGGAGCCCGCCGTCTCCTCGACCGCCTGACCGCACTGCTCCACCGGATCGGCGCGGATCCGCGGGCGCCCCTGGGCCGGCTCGACCTGCTGCTGCCCGACGAGCGGGACACCCCGAAGGGCCCCGCGGCGGAACCCGACCCGGTCGCGCTGCCCGCGCTGTTCGAGGCGCAGGTGCGGCGGCGGCCGACGGCCCCGGCCCTCACCTGCGGGGACACCACCCTGTCGTACCAGGAGCTCAACGCGCGGGCGAACCGCCTCGCGCGGCTCCTCGTCGCGCGCGGGGCCGGTCCCGAACGTCTGGTGGCCCTGGTGCTGGGGCGTTCCACGGACCTCGTGGTCGCGGTGCTGGCCGTGCTGAAGTCGGGGGCCGGCTATCTGCCCCTGGACCCGGCCCACCCCGAGGAGCGCGTACGGCAGGTGCTGGCCGCCGCCGATCCCGTACTCGTCGTGACGCACACACCGATCGACGGGGACCGTCAGCAGCTCGTGCTCGACGGCACCGACCCGGCCGCCGCCGGTCCGGCGGACGATCTCGGGGTGGTCGTGGACCCCGACAGCGTCGCCTACGTGATCCACACCTCGGGCTCCACCGGGACCCCCAAGGGTGTCGTGGTGTCGCACCACAACGTCGGGCGGCTGCTCGCGGTGACCGACAGCCGGTTCGGTTTCGGTGACGACGACGTGCACACGTTGTTCCACTCCTACGCCTTCGACGTCTCGGTGTGGGAGCTGTGGACGGCGCTGGGCCGCGGGGGCCGCCTCGTGGTCGTCCCGGACGATGTCGCCAGGTCGCCGCGGGACCTGCTGGCGCTGCTCGCCCGGGAGCGGGTGACCGCGCTGAGCCAGACTCCCTCGGCCTTCTACCAGCTCATGCGGGCCGAGGCGGAGGCCGAGGCCGGGGCGGGCGCAGAGGCGGAGCCGGGCGGCGGGCTGCCGGCGCTGCGGGTCGTCGTGTTCGCCGGGGAGGCGCTGGAGCTCTCCCGTATCCGTTCCTGGCACGGCCCCGGCCGGCCGGGGCTCGTCAACATGTACGGGATCACCGAGACGACCGTGCACGCGACCTTCGCCGAGCTGACCGATCCCGACGAGCGAGCCGGTCTCGTCGGCACCGCCCTGCCCGATCTGCGCCTGCACCTGCTGGACCACGCGCTGCGGCCGGTCCCGCCGGGCTGTCCCGGCGAGATCTACGTGGCCGGTCCCGGGGTGACGCGCGGGTATCTGGGACGGCCCGGGCTCACCGCGAGCCGTTTCGTCGCCGATCCCTTCGGCGCGCCCGGCGCCCGGATGTACCGCTCCGGTGACCTCGCGCGGCGGCGGACCGACGGCGCGCTGGAGTATCTGGGCCGGACGGACCAGCAGGTGAAGATCCGCGGTTACCGGATCGAGCCCGGGGAGATCGAGCGGGTCCTCGAACGGCACCCCGCCGTGGAGCGTGCCGTGGTGCTCGCCGACCCGGACTCCGACGGCGGCAGACTGCTCTGCTACGCCGTGTTCGGCGGGGAGCAGGACCCCGCCGAGCTGCGCGCGTACGCCCGTACGGTCCTGCCCGCGCACATGGTGCCCGCGTTCGTCCTCCCGGTCGACGCGATCCCGCTGACAGGCAACGGCAAGCTGGACCGCGGAGCCCTGCCCCGACCGGAGTCCGCGCTGCCGGTGAGCCGGCCGCCCGCGACCGAGCGGGAACGGCTCCTGTGCGGGCTGTTCGCCGAGACCCTGGGGGTTCCCGAGGTCGGCGCGGAGGACAGTTTCTTCGATCTGGGCGGGCATTCCCTGCTGGCCACCCGCCTGATCAACCGGGTGCGGGCGGAGACCGGCCGCGAGCTGAGCATCCGTACCCTGTTCGACGCTCCCGTCGTCGCCGAGCTGGCGCGGCGCCTGCCGGAGCCCGCGGGCGCACCGCGCGCCCGGCTCGTCGCGGCCACGCGGCCGGAGCGGATCCCGCTCTCCCCCGCGCAGCGCCGGCTGTGGTTCTTCAGCCGGTTCGCCGGGCCCAACGCGGTCTACAACATGTCCTTCGCGGTCCGGCTGAGCGGCCCTCTGGCGGCGGAACACCTGCGCGCGGCCCTCGGCGACGTAGTCGTCCGGCACGAGAGCCTGCGTACCACCGTCACCGAGATCGACGGCGAGCCCTACCAGCGCATCGGCACGGCCGCGGAGCTGCCGTTCGGGACGGTGACCACCTCGGAGGCCGAGCTGCCGGGCCTGCTCGCCGACGCGGCGACCCACGTCTTCGACCTCGCCGCCGAACTCCCCCTCCGTGTCCTGCTCTTGGAGACCGCGCCCGAGCGGTACGTCCTGCTGATCCTGCTGCACCACATCGCCGCCGACGGCTGGTCACTGGCTCCGCTGGCCCGCGACCTGTCCAGCGCCTACCGGGCCCGCGTGGCGGGCGAGGCCCCTCGGTGGACGAGCCGGCCCCTGCCGTACGCGGACTACGCCCTCTGGCAGCGCGACCTCGACCTCCGCCCCGGCATCGCGTACTGGACGCAGACGCTGCGCGGGGCGCCTGAGGCGCTGCCGCTGCCGTTCGACCACGCGAGGCCGCCGGTGTCCGCGCATCGTGGGGAGACCGTCGAATTCGCGCTGGACGCCGGCCTCCACGCGGGGCTGGCCCGGCTCGCGCGGTCCACCGGCACCAGCCTGTTCATGGTGACGCACGCCGCGATCGCGGTGCTGCTGAACCGGCTCGGCGCCGGTGAGGACATCCCCATCGGCACCCCGGTGGCCGGGCGGCACGACGCGGAGCTGCACGACACGGTCGGCTGCTTCGTCAACACGGTGGTGCTGCGCACCGACCTCAGAGGCACACCGACGTTCGCCGAGTTGCTGGAGCGGGTCCGGACCACCGACCTCGACGCGTTCGCCCACCAGGAGGTGCCCTTCGAGCAGGTGGTCGAGGCGGTGAACCCGCCGCGCTCGCTGTCCGGCCATCCCGTCTTCCAGGTGATGCTGGCCTTCCAGGACACGCCGCCCGTGGAGTTCGACCTGCCGGGGCTGCGGGTGGAGCCGCTCGCCGCGCACGGCGGCGCGTCACGCATGGACCTGCTGTGGAGCCTGCGCCGGCGCCACACGGACCGCGGTGCGGAAGCCGGGGTCGAGGGCCTGCTGGAGTACGACACCGAGCTGTTCACCCCGGTCTCCGCCCGGCTGCTGCTCGCGCGGCTGGAACAGCTCCTGAGGGCGGTGGTGGCGGAGCCGCACCGCCGGATCGCCGATCTCCCGGTTCTCGTCGCCGGTGAGCGCGAACGGATGATCGGCCGCTGGAACGCCACCGCCCACGACGTGCCTGGGACCACCGTGGCCGAGCTGTTCGCGGCCCAGGTGCTCCGCGTTCCCGACGCACCGGCCGTACGGCACGGGGAGACCGTGCTCACCTACCGGGAGCTGTCCGAACGGGCGGCCCGTGTCGCGGCGGAGCTCAGCGCCCGCGGGGCCGGCCCCGGCAGCCTGATCGCGCTGGAGCTCGGGCGCGGCCCCGACCTGCCCGCCGCCCTCGTCGCGGTCCAGTCGGTCGGCGCCGCCTATCTGCCGGTCGACCCCGCGCTGCCGCCCCGGCGGATCGCGGCGCTGCTGGCGGACGCCCGCCCCCTGCTGGTGGTGCGGGACGGCGACGTACTCGGCTTCAGCGCCGGGTCCGAGGACCCGGCGTCCGTACCGGAGACCACGGCGTACGTGACGTACACCTCGGGATCCACCGGGCGGCCGAAGGGAGTGGTCGTGCCCCACAGCGCGCTGACGAACCTGGTGCTCGCCCTCCGGGAGCGGCTGGCGGTCGGGGCCGATGACCGCGTCCTGGCCGCCGCGCCCGCGAGCTTCGACATGTCCCAGCCGGAGCTGTACCTCCCGCTGGTCACCGGTGCCACGATGGTGCTCGCCGCGCAGGGCGCGCTGCGGGACCCCGACGAACTGTCCGCCCTGCTCGACCGGCACCAGGTCACCGTGATGCAGGCGACCCCCTCGCTGTGGCAGGCCCTGGCCGCCCGGCGTCCCGACCGGCTGCGCCATATCCGCGCGGTCGTCGGTGGCGAACCCGTACCGCCGGAGCTGGCCGGGACACTGACCGGTCTCACGGCGTCCCTGCTGGCCTGTTACGGCCCGACCGAGACCACGGTCTGGTCCACCACCCACCCGGTCGGCCGCGTGACGACCGCCACCGTGCCCCTCGGACGTCCCCTGTGGAACACCCGGTGCTACGTGCTCGACGCCAGGCTGCGGCCGGTGCCACCGGGCGTGACCGGCGAGCTGTACGTGGCCGGCGCGGGCGTGGCCACCGGCTACCTGCACCGGCCGGGGCTGACCGCGACCCGCTTCGTCCCGGATCCCTTCGGCCCGGCGGGACGGCGGATGTACCGCACCGGCGATCTCGCGTCCTGGACCCCCGACGGCGTGCTGCGCTTCCACGGCAGGACCGACGACCAGGTGAAGATCCGGGGTCATCGCGTCGAGCCGGGTGAGATCGAGGCCGTGCTGACCCGTCACGAGGGCGTCGAGGCGGCCGCGGTGGCCGTACACGACCGGAAGGCCGACGACCGCCGTCTGGTCGGTTACGTCGTCCCCGCCGGCGTCGACCTGCGCTCGGTGGGCGCGCATCTGGCCCGGCACCTGCCGGACCACATGGTGCCCGCCCGTCTGCTCGCCCTGGACGAGATCCCCCTCAGCGCCAACGGAAAGCTGCTGCGCGACCAACTGCCCGAACCGGACTGGGCGTCCGTCGGCGATGCGGCGCCGCCTTCGAGCCTCCGCGAACATCTGATGTGCGAACTCTTCGCCGAGGTGCTGGATCTGCGCCGGGTCGGACCCGGCGACAGTTTCTTCGAGCTGGGCGGGCACTCGCTCCTGGCGGCCCGGCTGACCGATCGGATACGGACCGTGCTCGGGCTGGAGCCGGCGATCCGGGACGTCTTCGAGGCGGCCACCCCCGCCGCGCTGAGCCTGCTGCTGGACCGGGCACCGGCCACGGGCGCACCCGCGCACCTCGTGCCGTTCCGGACCGGCGGCCCGGCAACGCCGGTGTTCTGCGTCCATCCGCTCAGCGGGATCAGTTGGCTGTACTCGGGGCTGTTGCGGCACATCGACCGGGACCATCCGGTGTACGGGATCCAGGCCGAGGGCCCCGGCGGGGTGACGGATCTGCCCGGCACCGTCGAGGCGATGGCCGAGCGCTACGTGGACCTGCTGCGTTCGGTCCGCCCCGGCGGCCCGTACCATCTGGTCGGCTGGTCCTTCGGGGGCCTCGTGGCGCACGCGATGGCGGTCCGTCTGCGCGAACTCGGCGAACCGGCCGGAGCCCTGTTCCTGGTGGACACCGTCGCGGGCACCGGAGCCGGACCGGAACAGCCCGTCGACGACCAGCGGGTCTTCCGGGTGCTGCTGACGGCCGCGGGGCTCGACGACGAGCGCTTCGCCTCCGCGGACCTCGACTTCGGCACCGTCTCGGCGCTGCTGCACCGGGAAGGCAGCGTGTTCGCCCGGCTCACCACGGACGACATCAGCCGTGTCATCGCGGTGTCGCGCCACAACGACAGGCTCACCCGGACCTACCGGCCACCGCGCTACCCGGGAGACACCACGTACGTCGAAGCGGGGACGGGCGCCGGTACGCGACGCCGCGTACCGCACCACGAACGGTGGCGGCCCCACACCGGAGGCGACCTGACAGTCCGTCAAGTCACCGCGCCCCACCACCAGGTGATGCAGTCGCGGCATGTGGACGACGTCGGGGTCCACCTCCGCGAGCTGCTGAGGAGGTCGCGTTGACCGGCACCGGCGCCCCCCGGTACGACCCGGAAGGACCGCCCGGCCCGCGAGGCCCGGTCCGCGCGCTCGCCGAACTGCCCGCGGGTGCGCGGGTGGTGGTACGGCTGCCGAACGGCCGTGCGCTGGCGGACACCCTGCTCGCCTGTTTCGACCATGGGCTCGTCGCGGTCCCCCTCCACCCGCGCGCCACCGACCGGGCGGTGGCGGACATCGCCGAACGCGTCTGTGCGACGGCCCTGGTGGACGTCCGCGGGCCGCACCGCACCGGCCTGCCCGACCTCCACGGGCCGACGGACGACCTCGCGTTCATCATGTTCACCTCGGGCTCCACCGGTCCGCAGAAGGGGGTCATGCTCAGCCGGCGGGCGGTACGGGGCAACGCGTCCAGGACCGCGGCGCTGCACGGGCTGACACCGGGCCGTCCGCACGGGACCTGCCTCCCGCTGTACCACTGCAACGCGCTGGTCATGTCCCTGCTCGGCACGCACCTCACCGGCACTCCGCTGACCCTCCAGGCCACCTTCGACCCGGCCGACTACTTCGCCGCACTGGGCGCCGGCGGGGCGAGGACCGCGTCCATCGTGCCCGCCCTGCTGACGGACCTGCTGGAGGCCGGCCCCGACTGGCCGGAGGGACTGGAGTACCTGATCACCGCCGCCGCCCCGCTGACCAGCGACCTCGCCCGCCGCTTCCACCGCAGGTACGGCCCGCGCCTGCGGCAGGGCTACGGCCTGACCGAGGCGGTCAACTTCAGCTTCACCATGCCCCGGCTCGACGACGCCGAGTTCCGCGACCAGTACCTGGAGCACGTACCCCCGGTCGGGGCGCCGCTGCCGGACACCGAACTGCGGCTGGAGTCCGGCGAGGTGTGGATCAGGACCCCGGACCTGATGAGCGGCTACTGGCAGGACAGCCGTACGACCGCCGCCACGGTCACCGAGGACGGCTGGCTGCGCACCGGCGATCTGGGCGAACTCCGCGACGGACTGCTGGTGCTGCGTGGCCGCACCGGTGAGCGCGTCAACCGGGGCGGGGAGAAGCACTACCCGCTCGACCTCGAACAGGGCTGGCGCCGGGCGGGCCTGTCCGGCCGGTTCGCCGCTGTCGCGGTGGACGAACCCGCACTCGGCCAGGACATCGGGCTGATCGCCACCCGGCAGCCGGTCTCCGCCGTACGCGAACTGTACGAGCGGGCACCGCTGCGCCCGACGGCGTTCCAGTTCGGCGGGTTCCTCTCGACCTCCACCGGCAAGCCCCGGCGCACGGCGATGAGCCGGGCCCTGGCCGCACGCCGGCTGGCCCCCGCACGGTACGACCGGCTGCTGCGCCATGCCGCGGCCACCGCCCACCACCTGCTGCGCTCGGGCGCCGAGGACCCCGGCCTGCGCGCGCTGGCCGCGCAGCGGTCCGGTGACCACCCGCGAGCGGGCGACGACGCCGTCCTCGGCGCCTTCGACTTCCTGCGGGAGCACTGGCACGACGAGGACGACGCGGAGCTGTCCCGGGCCAAGGCCCGCTGGCACAGGACGCTGCTCACCGAGTGGCCCCTGGCGGTGCACGGAGAACTCGCCGCGGACGTGGCGGCCCGCCACGGGTACGAGGGGCCACCGGTACCGTTCGGCACCGAAGCACGCTTCGGCGGCGGCGCGCTGCTCGTCCTTCCGCACGGGCCCGCGGCCGACGGACCCGTCTGGCCGCTGGGGCCGCTCCTGGCTTTCCTGGGCGGTTCCGCCGAAGGCGGCGGGACGGATCGCTGGACGCGGTTGACTCTGCTGCGTGAGCGGGGATTCCCTACGGCGGGCTGCTCGGTACTCCGCGCCGGGCGGCACGACGCGGGCGGCGTGCTGTGGGCACGGCAGCCGGATCCCGAACGAACGCCGGATTCCGAACGAACAAGCACACGGGAGTAACTGGATGACCCTGGGTACGGAAACGACCGGCCGGATGAAGCAGTCCCCGGACGTCGAGGACGAGATCCTCGACGTCCGGCACCACCAGGATCCCGGCCGGAACCGGCTGACCCCGGTGGTGACCCTGCCGCCGGACGTCGCCCTGGCCGTGGTCGACGCCCTCGCCGGTCTGGTACGGGCGGCGCACCGGGAGGAGGAGGCGAGCCCGACCCCGGACGGCGCGCTCAAGCAGGCCCAGGAGTTCGAGGAAGGCGATGTCTTCATGCTGGAGCCCCCCTTCGAGGGCTTCTTCGCCGACCGCTATCTGATGGACTTCTACGACACCGCCGAGCGCGACATCTGCTCGCGTATGCATCTGCACACCGGGCTGCGGTTCGTGCGGATGATGACCGGTCCCGGGACCACGATCCGGGTGTCGAGCCTGTCCCCGATCGCCGTGCGGCCCGCGGCGGGCTGGTCCGGTGCGCTGAGCACGTTCACCGACGCGCTGCCCGGTACGCCCACCGGGGTGGACCGGCTCCGGCACAACGTGATCGTGCCGCCGAACTCCTGGGTGGACATGCAGATACCGCGCGGGGTGTCACACCAGTTCAACGCGGTGGGCCCGAACGCGGTGATCGATTCCGTACACCCGGAGGAGTCCATCGAGACCCTGCGCGAGGGAATGTCGGGATACCGGATGATGGCGCAGACCATCTTCCTCGCCAAGGACAAGAGCCCGGCCACCACCTGCGCCGACCTCACCGCGCCGGACGACACCACGCGCGGCTGACCGCGGCCGACTGCCACGCCGGTGGCTCGCGGCACGTGCCGCGAGCCACCGGTACCGCTCGGGTGACGTCCGTCGGTGTTGACCGTCGGGTGATGTCCGTCGGGTGATGTCCGCGTCACGCGCTCGTCAGATGGACGACGTCGTCCAACCGGACGACCGTGCCGGTGACCCTGGCGCGTTCCGCGGCCCACACCACCCGGTGGGTGGCCAGGCTTTCGGCGGCGTCGGAGCGCAGTGTCGAGGCGTCGCCGGTGGAGACGGCGGTCAGGAAGGCTTCGGTCAGGGCCTCGTCGCCCCCGCCGTGCCCGTCCTCGGCGGACGGTCCCGCCGAGGCGCCCGTGTCCGTACCGGCGTCGACGGTCCGCTCCTCGCCGGTACGGAAGTCGACCACCCGCAGGGTGTGCCCGTCCCCGTCGACGAAGCCGTGCGTCCCGAGCAGCCGGGTGCGGCGGTGCTCCATGGGGGTGAAGGCGCTCATGGTGAAGGAGCAGGTGGCGCCGGAGGGAAACTCCATGTTGACGACCTGGTGGTCGACCACGTCGTTGTCGCAGGCGTACACACACCGGCCGTACGGACCCGTGCGGAGGGCGTCGAGCACCGCCCGCTCGGTGTGTTCCTCGGTGACCGCCGACAGCGGCCAGAACTCGTCGTCCGGGTTGCCGAGGCAGCCGAGGTAGAGCCGCTTCGCCGAGTACGGGCAGCTCGGCTCCAACGGGCAGTCGAGGCACCGGTCCGCCGCCCCCTCCGGCCGTTCCTCCGCACGGAAGTGGGTCAGCCCGCCGAACGAGGTGACGCGGTCGGGCAGTTCGCCGAGGAGATGGATCAGCCAGTCGATGTCGTGGCAGGACTTGGTCAGCAGCATGGGAGCCGAGGTGTCCTGGCGCCGCCAGTTCCCGCGTACGAAGGAGTGGGCGTGGTGCCACCAGCCGACCGGCTCCAGATGCTGGACGCTGACGAGGCGGCCGATGGCGCCGGACTCCAGCAGCTCCCGCAGTGTCCGGGTGTACGGGGTGTAGCGCAGCACATGGCAGACGGCCAGCAGGATCTTGTTGCGCTCGGCGGCCTCGGCGATCGCGACGGCGTCCTGTTCGCTGGTGGCCATCGGCTTTTCGAGCAGGATGTGGTAGCCGAGGTCGGCCAGACGCACCGCCGGGCCGATGTGCAGTTGGTCCTGGGTGGCGACGACCGCCGCTTCGGCCACCCGGGGGTGCTGCGCCAACTCGGTCCAGTCCGTGTACACCCGCTCGGCCGGCACCCCGAACTCGGCCGCGGCGGCTGCCCTGCGGTACGGGTCCGGCTCGGCCACGGCGGTCACGCGCCCCATGCCGGACGCCACCGCGTGACGCGCGTAGGACTGCCCGCGCAGGCCGGAACCGACGAGGGCTAGAGTCACCGCAGACATGGGATCCCTTCGAGAGTTACGCAGGAGTCCCTTATTATTGGCCGTTTCGAGGTCGAGCTCAAGGGTGTGTCATGACCGAAAATCCGGGCGGGGGAGATCTCTCCCAGCTCCGCAGGCTCAACGCGCTGGCCGCGATCGGAGCCCTGCGCGGCGAACCGGCCCTCACGCTCACCGAGATCGCCGGGCGTACGGGCCTGTCGCGGGCGTCCACCGAGGACGTGGTCCGGGAGTTGCTGGAGCGCGGCTGGGTGGAGGAGGTCGCGCCGGCTGCGGGCACGGTGGGGCGCCCCGCACGCCGCTACCGCTTCCGCGCGGACGCGGGCCGGGTGCTCGGCGTCGACATCGGCGGCCACAAGGTGCTGGCCCTGGTGGCGGATCTGGACGGCGAGGTCCAGCACAGCGCCCGGGTGGCCGTCACCCCGTCGATGGGGCGCACCGCACGGCTGGCCGCCGTGGACGAGGCGGTCGGCGCGGCGCTGGCCGGGTCGGGCGCGTCCGCCACCGGGGTATGGGTGACCGGGGTGGCCACGACGGGGCTGGTCGACGGGACGGGCCGGGTGATGCTGTCGGAGGCGCTGCCCGAGTGGACGGGGCTCGATGTCGCCGCCCATGTCGGGCGGTTGGTGGCGGGACCGATCCTGGTGGAGAACGACAGCAAGCTCGCGGCGCTGGCGGAGTCCTGGCGCGGTGTGGCCCGGCACGCCAAGGATGTGGTGTTCCTGCTGGCGGGGTTGCGCACGGGCACCGGCCTGATCATCGACGGGAAGCTCCACCGGGGGTTCGGGAACGCGGCGGGCGAGATCGGGGCGCTGCCCGCGGCCGGCTGGACGCGGGCCCCGGGGCATCTGCGGTCCTGGTCGGGCGGTTCGCCCGGCGGCGACGGGGACGGCGATCCGCACCCGGCCCCGGAGGATGTCTTCCGGGCGGCCCGCGACGGCGACCGCAAGGCCCAGGCGGCCGTACGCCGCTATGTCCGCGACATCGCCGTCGGCGCCTCCGCCCTCGTGCTCACGCTCGATCCCGAACTGGTGGTGGTCGGGGGCGGGTTCTCCCGTTCGGCCGACCTCATCGTCGAACCGCTGCGGCGCGAACTGGACCGCTGGTGCATCCGTACCCCTGAGGTCAGGGTCTCCGGTTTTGGGGACGAGGGCGTCGCCCTGGGGGCGCTGCGGCTCGCGCTGGACCATGTCGACCGCGGCCTGCGCGCGTCGGGGGAGATCGCCCCGCCCGAGAGTTTCCTGTCGGGCCGCCGCTGACCGCGTGGCGGCGCGTGATGGGTGTGATGTGCGTGATGTGCGTGATGTGCGTACGGATCGCGCCGGGAGCCGTGCCCGTAACGCAACCGAGGTCTTGACTTACTTTCCCTGGTCTCCATGATTAGTACAACTTCGAGGAGGTCCGGGGATGGGGAAGAGGTCTGCGCGTCTCTGTGCGGCTCTGCTGGGGGTGGTTCTGGCGGCCTCCGGCTGTTCGAGCGGAAGTGGCTCCGGGGGCGCCGACGACAACGGGAAGGCCGAACTGTCGTACGCGGTCTGGGACATCAACCAGAAGAAGGTGCTGGAGGAGTTGGGGCGGGAGTTCACCAGGACGCACCCGAAGGTGACGGTCCATGTGCAGCTCACCCCGTGGCCCGACTACTGGAACAAGCTCAAGACGGCTGTCACCGGCGGTTCGGCGCCCGACGTCTTCTGGATGAACGGCCCCCAGTTCCAGCTCTACGCGTCCAACGGGGTGATCCGGCCGCTGGGCGAGGAGTTCACCGAGGACGGGATCGACCTCGCCGCCTACCCGAAGCCCCTGATGGATCTGTACACGTACGAGGGGAAGCTCTACGGGCTTCCCAAGGACATGGACACGGTCGGGGTCTGGTACAACAAGGCGCTCTTCGACGCCAAGGGCGTCGAGCATCCCGCGGACGACTGGACCTGGAGCGACTTCAACAGCGCGGCGGCCAGGCTGACCGACCCGGAGAAGGGCGTGTACGGCACCGCCGCCGCGCTGACCAGCTTCCAGGAGTACCAGTACAACACCATCGCCCAGGCGGGCGGTTACGTCGTCTCCCCCGACGGCGGGAAGTCCGGCTACGACGATCAGAGGACCGTCGAAGGGCTCACCTTCTGGACCGATCTGATCGAGAGAAAACACTCGCCCGATCTGCGGACCATGACCGACACGTCCCCCATCCAGTTGTTCGAGGCGGGCAAGATCGCCATGTACTGGGGCGGTTCCTGGAACGCGGGTGAGTTCTCCGCGAACGAGTACACCAAGGACAAGGTCGACGCGGCGCCGCTGCCCAGGGGCGAGAGACGAGCGAGCGTCATCCACGGGGTGGCCAATGTCGTCTCGGCCGGAACCGCCCATCCCCGCGAGGCCACGGAGTTCGTCGAATTCCTCGGCTCCGAGAAGGCGGCCCTCGCCCTCGGCCGCAGCGGTCCGCTCCCGGCGCGCGACGGCACTCAGGACGCGTGGGTGAAGGCCCATCCGCAGTTCAGGCTCACGACCTTCCTGGACGCCGTCGACTACGCGGTGCCCTTCCCCGTGTCGAAGAACACAGCCGCCTGGAACCAGGCCGAACTCACGTATCTCACCCAGGCGTGGGCCGGCGAGCAGACGGTCGGCGAGGCATCCGCCGCGCTCGCGGCGGCGATGAACGACCTGCTCGCCGAGGAGTGAGATGACGATCATCAGCAAACCGGGGGCCCGGAGCGAGAGACCATCCCCCGCACCCCGGCGGAAGTCCCCCGGCAGCCGTCCCGCCCGCCGGGACCGGGTGGTCGAGGCCCTGTGGGGGTACGCGTTCATCGCGCCCGCCGGTCTGGGGCTCGCCGTCTTCTATCTGTGGCCCGTCGTGCAGACCGGCTACTTCTCGTTCACCAAGTGGGGGGCGTTCGGCGGACACACCTGGAGCGGCTTCGACAACTACCACCGTCTCCTGAACGACCCGGAGTTCGGGCAGTCCCTGGTCAACACGGTGCTGTACACCGTGCTGGGGCTGGTCGCGATCCCCCTCGCCATCGTCTTCGCCGCACTCCTCAACCGGGAGGGGCTGCGCGGTACGGGGATCTACCGCACCCTGTTCTTCCTGCCCGTCGTCACCATGCCGGTGGCCATCGCCATGCTCTGGCGGTGGCTGTACAACGGCGATTACGGGCTGATCAACCATGCGCTGTCGCTGGTCGGAATCGACGGGCCCCACTGGATCTCCGACCCCGACACCGCGCTGTTCGCGCTGGTCGTGGTGGGGGTCTGGAGCAGCCTCGGCTACAACTTGATCATCTTCCTGGCGGGGATGCAGGCGATCCCCAAGGAGTACTACGACGCCGCCGCCATCGACGGCGCGGGCCCGGTCCGGCAGTTCTTCAGGATCACACTCCCGCTGATCTCGCCCACCGCGTTCTTCGTCTCGGTCATCTCGGTGATCGGCTCCCTGCAACTCTTCGACCTGGTCTACGTGCTGGTGGGCTCGGGCCAGACGGGGCGGGCGAACCCGGCGTTCCCCCGGCTGGAGACGGTCGTCCAGCTCTTCTACGACCGGGCCTTCATCACCAACGACCGCGGCTACGCCGCCGCGATCGTGATCGCGCTGCTGTTCCTCATCATCGCCCTGACCGCCCTTCAGTTCCGGCTCCAGAAGAGATGGGTGCACTATGGCTGAGGCCCGTCCGCAAGCCGACCTGTCCCGGTACGGGTCCCACGGGTCCAACGGGTCCCGGTCGCGGGAGCGGTCTCCGTCCCGGTCCCGGTCCTCCCGGTCCCGGTCCTCCCGGTCCCGGTCCTCCCGGTCCCACTTCGGGACGCACGCCGTGCTGATCCCCGCCTCCCTGGTGATGGTCGCCCCCTTCGTCTGGCAGATCGTCACCTCGCTGAAGTCCCTCTCCCAGGCCACCCGGGTCCCGCCGTCGCTCCTGCCCGAGGGCCGCTGGGAGAACTACGGCCGGATGTTCGACCTGCTGCCGTTCGGTGACCAGTTCCTCAACACCGCGCTGATGGCGGCGGGCCGTACCGCCGGGCAGATCCTGCTCTGCCCCCTGGCCGCCTACGCGTTCGCCCGGCTCCGCTTCCCCGGACGCGGGGTGCTCTTCGGGCTCTTCCTGTCGGTACTGATGGTGCCGCCGCAGCTCTTCATCCTCCCGCAGTACGAGATCATGGCGTCCCTCGGCTGGCTCAACACCCTCCAGGCCATCGTCGTGCCGGGGATGTTCAGCGCGTTCGGCGTCTTCCTCCTGCGGCAGTTCTTCCTCGGTCTGCCCCGGGAGCTGGAGGAGGCGGCACGCCTCGACGGCGCCGGGCCGCTGCGGATCTACTGGTCCGTCATGCTGCCCCTGGCCCGTCCCGGGGTGATCGCCCTGTCCGTACTCGCGCTGCTCTGGTCGTGGAATGATCTGTTCTGGCCACTGGTGGTCAACACCGATCCGGAGAAGATGACACTCTCAGCGGGACTGACCACGCTTCAGGGGCAGTTCCAGACCGACTACCCCGTGCTGATGGCCGGCTCCCTGCTCGCCTCGCTGCCCATGATCGCCGTCTTCGTGCTACTCCAGCGCCAGTTCATCCAGGGGATCGCACACACCGGCGTCAAGGGCTGACCTGCTGCCCAACCCTCCCCTCCCCTCCGCTCGCTCACCGTCCCCTCCGTCCCTCTCCCCTCCCCCGTACTCCCGGCCGTCGTACGGCCGGGCCCTCCACAGGACTCCAGGACAGGAATCTCCGCGATGAAGAGACCCCACCTCCGACCTTCGCTCACCAAGAGCCTCACCGCGATGGGGCTGCTGAGCGCGCTGCTCGTCGGCGCCTCCCCCGTCTCCGCCCAGGTCGCCCGGGTGGACGGGGAGACCGGCGCGAGCGCCGCTTCGGTGACGTATCCCCAGACCACCGACACCTTCGCCAACCCCGAGCGCGGCTTCTACCACCACACGGACAGCTGCGACAAGAACGACTTCAGCTCGGCCACCCTGCGGAGTTACCGCACCAACGAGGGCATCTCGCTGGTGATGTGCGTCTTCTACCTGGCCGAGTTCAAGAACAGCGCCATCAGCCAGAGCGCGCTGGACCGGCTCCAGCGGCAGTTCGACGCCGCACGGAGCGCCGGCGTCAAGACGATCGTCCGGTTCGCCTACACCGAGTCCGCGGACGGCGCCGACGCCACCAAGGACCGGGTCCTCGCCCATCTGGACCAGTTGGCGCCGTACCTCGGCGCGAACAGCGATGTGATCTACGTCGTGCAGGCCGGTTTCGTCGGCGCCTGGGGCGAGGGGTACTACACCAAGAACTTCGGCGACGCGGGCAATGTGTCCACGGCCGACTGGGCCAACCGCAAGGCCGTCGTCGACAAGACGCTCAGCTCGCTGCCCTCGAACCGCATGGTGCAACTGCGCACCCCCAAGTACAAGCGGACGATGTACGGCACGACCGCGCTGCCGGCCGGCCAGGCGTACAACGGCTCGACGGCCGCCCGGCTCGGCCACCACAACGACTGCTTCCTCGCCAGCCCCGACGACTACGGCACCTACGAGAACCCCGCCGTCGAATACCCCTATCTGGCGGCCGAGACGTCCTATCTCGCGATGGGCGGCGAGACCTGCGGAGTCAACACGCCGCGGACGAGCTGTCCGACCACGCTCTCCGAGCTGAAGATGTTCCACTGGTCGTATCTCAACACCGACTACGAGCCGAACGTCATCAGCGGCTGGCGGAGCGGCGGCTGCCTGCCCGAGATCACCCGTAATCTGGGCTACCGGTTCGCCCTGCAGAACGGGACCTACCCGAGCACGGCGACCAAGGGTGGCTCCCTGCCAGTGCAATTCACCGTCAAGAACGACGGGTTCGCCGCGCCGTTCAATCCGCGCGGTCTCGAACTGGTCCTGCGCAACACCTCCACGTCCCAGGTGTACCGGCTCCCGCTGACCGGTGATCCGCGGAGCTGGGCGGCCGGCACCACCACCACGGTCGACCGGACCGTGACCCTGCCGGCCAGCCTCCCGGCGGGCAGCTACAGCATGCTGCTCAACCTCCCCGACCCGCAGCTCTCGCAGCGGCCCGAGTACTCCATCAGGCTCGCCAACCAGGGCACGTGGGAGGCGTCCACCGGCTACAACAACCTGCTGCACACGCTCACCGTGAGCTGACGTACCTTTCCAGGACGTCGGCCCGCTCAGAACTCGCCGCCTCCGGCGCTCTCGGCCCTGCCGAGCCAGAAGGCATCGATGGGCTGTGGTGTAGCGGCGGCGATGAGTTGCCGAGCTGTCCGGTGCGCCTTGTCCGCGGCCTCGCTGACGTTGCCCAGCGAGTGCGTGGCCGCCGCGCCTTCGAAGATCAGCAGGAGCTGGTCCACCAGGAGGCCGGGGTCGGGCGCACCGGTGGCTTCGGCGAGCGCCAGCATCCGGCCGCGCAGCACACACTTGTGCCGGGCGACGACGGCCCGGATCGTACTGTCGGGCCCCGCCAGTGCGAACTGGGCATGGACGAACGCGTTGCTGCGGAATCCGTCGGACGACGCGTGGGCCCACTCGTGGAGGGCGTCGAAGACCGCGAGCAACTGCGCACGGGGGCCCTGGTCCGCCGCCTCCAGGCACGCGTCGAGGGTGAGCCGCCAACGTATCTGCCGGCCGTCGAGGTAGGCGAGGAGAGCTGCGGTATCCATGACGTTCCCCTTACGGGTCGTATCCAGGGGTGGAGCGCGCGAGCCGTGCCTCGACTCCACACCCCCTACCGGGCTAACGGGTATAATCGGCTTTCTCTCATTACCGTAGCATGGAGTAAGGCGTGAAGGTACTTTTTTCCAGTTACACGCAGGGCGCCGGTGCAGCCACCGACCTCGTCAACACCTCAGCCCTCGTCCAGACCAGCCTGGGTGAAGTCCTCACGGATCCGGGCGCGTTGGCGCGTTTTCTCGACGAACACGAGGTACGGCTCGACGCCCTGGCCGGGGGCGGCCCGCCGACCGCCGACGACCTCGCCCAGGTACACGCGCTCCGCCAGGAAACGCGCGCCCTGCTGGAAGCCGAAGAGGAGGACCAGGTCGTCGAGGGGGCGAACAGGCTCACGGCGCGGGCGTCCGCCGGGCTCAGGCTGCTGCGGGACACCGACGGGTCCTGGCAGTGGCACGTCGCCACCGGTCCCGGGGCCTCCGTGGCCGAGGAGCTCGGCGCCTTCGTGGGAACGGGGCTGCTCGGCGTGGTGCGCACTCTCGGCCACGACCGCTTCCGGCCCTGCGCCTCACCGGTGTGCTCCGGCTTGTTCATCGACACCAGCAAGGCCGGCCGCCGGCGCTACTGCATGCCCAACCTGTGCGGCAATCGCCTGAACGTCGCCAACTATCGCGCCCGCCACCAGGAGGGCGACGCGGGATCCAAGGGCGGCGGGGCGTAAACAGAACGGTGGCCCGCCCCAAGATCCCGGGCCGCGGGCTGCGGCGCGGGAACTCGGAGCCGGGCGATGAACCGGGTCAGCGGACTTCGGTGACCCGGTGCTCCTTCAGCGCGGCGCAGTTGGAGTTCTCCACCGACACGTACACGTTGTCGATGTTGCCGCCCCAGCTCACGCAGTAGCCCTTGCCGTAGACGTAGCCCGGCCCCGCGTACGACGTGTAGATCCCGGAGTCCTCGGCCCACTCGTCCGTGGCGAGAACGTAGACGTACGTGGAGACGTGCACGGCCTTACCCGGGTTGGCCCGGATGGTCGCGACGCAGTTCTTTCCGTTGGAGGAGTTGTACGTCAGGTAGACGGTGCCCAGAGAGCCGACGGGCGCCGAGTTCACCGTCTTGTAGGCGCTGCCGCAGACGCCCTGCGGTGTGACATTGGGTGCGGCGGAGGCGGTCGGACTGAACACGGTCGCGGCACCCACCGCCAGCGCGGTGAGCGCTCCGGCGGTCGCGACATTACGGGTGATTCTCATATTTCCCCCTTGTGTCCTTGGGAGCGGGTTACTCCCACTTGATGTGACCCGCGAGCGGCACGGATGGTTGTGCCCGGTTCAGGCCGAGGTGTTGGTCCGGTTCCCTGGAGGCCGTCCGCCCCGGCAGGCCCCGGCGATCCGCCTGTGGGGGTGACTTCTCGCGCACGCGGTCGCGGGAACCGGGAGGACGTGCCGTCGTCTGATACCAGCAAGGAATGCCCAGGCGATCGCACCAGCAGCCCGACATCCCGGATCCCGGCCTCCCGAGCGACGGGCGGCGGCGCCGGATCCGTGCGGTCCCCCGCCGGGCACCGCGCCGCCCCCGCGGCCCCGCGGCCCGGCAGCCCAGGGCGCGGCGCACGGCGGCCGGGCCGGCGAGGGAGCCGCGCGTGGCCCCGGCGCTGCAGAAGAGCGCCGCCTACGCCTGGCGGATCCTTCTGGTGGCGGCCGTCGTGTACGGCGTACTCGTCGTCCTGGGACGGTTCCACGACCTCGTCGTGGCGGTCTTCCTCGGGCTGGTCGGCGCCGCGATGCTGCGCCCGGTGGCGGACTTCCTGGCACGGGCGATGCCGCGGTCACTCGCCGTCGCCGTGGCACTCCTCTGCAGCATCGTCCTGTTCCTCGGCGTGCTGTCCCTGGTCGGCGAGGTGGTGGCCGCGGAAATGGCCGGTCTGGAGCAGCAGTTCGGCGACGGCCTCTCCAGGATCGAGCGCTGGCTCGAACGGCCGCCGTTCCGGCTGGACCCCAGGGCGCTGACCGATGTCCGGGCCCGGACGGGGCAGTTCCTGTCCAGTCATCGGTCCGCCCTGATCAGCACCGCGCTCACTGGCGTGGGCCGCCTGATCGAGGTGCTGACCGTGTTCGCCCTGGCGGTCTTCTGCTCGGTCTTCTTCATCTACTCGGGCGAACGTCAGTGGCGTTGGTTCTGTGATCAACTGCCGGCCGCGGCGCGCGGACGGGTGGAGATCGCGGGTCGTACGGCATGGGGGACGTTCATCGGATACACCCACGGCATCGTCCTGGTGGCCGCGACCAACGCCGTACTCGTCGGACTGGCCCTGTTCGTCCTCGGCGTGCCGCTGGTGCTTCCCCTGGCGTTGCTGGAGTTCTTCGCCACCTTCGTTCCGCTGGTCGGTTCACCGATCGCCCTGGCCATCGCGGCGGTGGTCGCCCTGGCGTTGAAGGGCCCGGTCGTGGCGGCTGTCGTGATCGCGCTGATCGTGATCATCGGCCAGATCGAAGGCCATCTGCTGCAGCCGCTCGTGATGAGCTGGGCCGTCCGCCTGCATCCGGTCGTGGTGGCGCTCTCGGTGATCGGGGGCGCGATCGGAGCCGGTGTGATCGGAGCCGTGGTGGCGGTGCCGCTGGTCTCCGTGCTCTGGGCCGTCCGCCAAGCTCTGCGCCGGGACGGAACACGTGGTGCCGGTGCGACGGCCCCGTAGACACGCATGCTCAAGAACACGGGCGGGCTGAGGTCCGTGTCCTTGAGCATCACCCGTTCCGACTCCGCGGGTCACCAGTAGTGGCGCCTGCCTCCCACCGCATGCCCGAGCGCGCCCAGCACCCACAGGATCGCGCCGATCGCGACCAGGATGATCCCGATGGTCCACAGGACGGAGATGCCGGCCACGAAGCCGATCACAAGCAGGATGATGCCGATGAGGATCACCGTGTACTCCAATCGCCGCCAGGTCATCTCATACTGCGCTCGCCGCGCCCCCCTCGCGACCCGGAGACGCGAGCGGCGGTGAGCTGAGGTCACGTACCGCGGGTGGCGAGCCGGGCGAGCGCGGCGGCGCTGGTTCCGGGGCTCCACCGTGACGGCCAGGTCGCTCCCGGCACCCGCCATCGTGGCGGCGATCATCCGCACGCCGCCCTCGCCGTCAGCCGACCCGCCGGGCCAGCACCTGTCCCGGCCAGGTACCGGACAGGAAGGGGTCGGTGGGGGCGAAGCCGTTGCGCTCGTAGAACGCGACCAGTTCGCCCCCGCCGCCCGCCCAGCAGTCGACCCGCAGCAGCTCCACACCGGCCCGCCGGGTCTCCTCGGCGGCGTGGGCCAGCAGTGCCGCCCCGATGCCCCGGCCCGCGTACCGTCGATCGGAGACCAGCAGGCGCACGTACCGCTCAGGTTCCCCGGCCGGTGCGATCGGCATCTGCGGGCTGGGGCCGGAGTCCAGCACCAGTGCTCCGACCGGTGTCCCGTCCAGCTCCGCGAGGTACGGGGCGTTCTCCGTCATGTACCGCTCCACCCGCGCCACCCCGCCGGGCTTGCGCGAATACGGTGTCGTGCCCCACTGCTCGGTGTTGCCACGCCCGTTCATCCAGACCACCGCGGAGTCGAGCATGTCCAGAACGGCCGTCGCGTCGGCGAGGGCGCCCGGCCTGATCCGTATGCCATGTGCGGTGTCGTTCACGGCGGAAGCCTAGTAGGGGTGATTCGCCCGCGGCGACGGCTCCGCGACCTTCACTCCGGCCCCGCGATCGTGATGTCCCGGAACTCCACCCGCGCGTCCTCGGTGTAGCCGCCCACGCTGCCCGCCGTGTACGGCCGTTCGGTGTCGGTGAACGCGACCACCTCGCGGCCGTCCACCACCACCGTCATCCGCGGTCCGCTCTGCCGCACCCGGATCTCCGACCAGTCACCGACGGGGAACCGCGGCGTACCGGTGGCCAGGAACCGCTGTCCGCCCCGGTATTCGGGGTCCCGTTTGCCCAGCTCCCAGCCGTTGGGCTTGAGTGCCAGATAGTAGAAGTGCTCCGGGTCGGTGTACGCCCAGACGAGCCACGCCACTTCCCACGGGTTGGGTTCCGGGGTGCGCAGTTGCTCGACGGTACGCATCCGCGCCCGCAGGTCCAGTCGCTCGTACCGTGCGGTGGAGACCACCAGGCAGGCGTGGGTACGGTCGCGCTCGCGGGCCGCGCGCGGGGTGAGCGTGAGCTCGTCCGCCCCGCCGGTGTTGCCACCGTAGCCGTGGAACACCGAGCGCCAGGGGCCGTGCACCGTACCGTCCCGCCAGGACTCGACGGACTCGGTCCGCCGCTCCTCGTCCCACAGGCCCGCCAGCATCACCCCGCCGGTCGCCAGGACGGCGAACGCCAATACGAGGCCCCCGGCCCAACGCCAGTCACGCCAGCGCCGGGTGCCCCGGCCCCGGCTCCGGTCGCTCCACCGCACGGGCCTCATGCCGCCGGATCGTACGTGCCGGCCAGACCGCCGCGCCCCGGCGCGGGTTCGCCGCCGAAGTCCTCGGTCAGCCTGGCGACGATACGGTCGGCGGCCCGGCCGTCACCGAACGGGTTGCCCGCGCCCGCCATCCGCCGGTACTCGTCGGGGTCGTCCAGGAGTTGCCCGGCCGCGGCCAGGATCGCTTCCGGCTCCGTGCCCACCAGCCGGGCGGCCCCCACCTCCACGGCCTCCGGGCGTTCGGTGGTGGTCCGCAGCACCAGCGTGGGCTTGCCCAGGCTCGGGGCCTCCTCCTGCAACCCACCGGAATCGGTCAGGACCAGGTCGCAGGCGGCCAGGGTCGCGGCGAAGTCCAGGTAGTCGAGCGGGTCGACCACCCGCACCGCCGGGTGACCGTCGAGCTCCGGTAAGAGGGCCTCACGCACCGCCGGGCTGCGGTGCAGCGGCAGCACGATCTCCACGTCGCCCCGGTCGGCCAGACGGCGCAGCGCGGCGCCCATCGAACGCATACGGTCCCCCTGATTCTCCCGGCGGTGCAGGGTCAGGAGTACCCGCCGTTCGTCGGTACGGAACGCGCTGCGCCCGGCGCCTTCCGCCAGTACCCACAGCAGGTTGTCGACCACGGTGTTGCCCGTGGTCATCACCTGCTCGTCGGGGACGCCCTCGGCGCGCAGGTGGCCGGCGGACCGGGTGGTGGGGGCGAAGTGCCAGCGGGCCATCCGGCCGATCAGCCGGCGGTTCAGCTCCTCGGGGAACGGGTTGTCCAGCACACCGGTGCGCAGGCCCGCCTCGACGTGGGCCACGGGAGTGTGCTCGTAGAAGGCGGCCAGCGCGCCGCACAGCGCGGTGGTGGTGTCGCCCTGGACCACCACCAGGTCGGGGCGTTCGGTCCTGATCACCGTGGCGAGCCCGTCCACCAACCGGGCCGTCAGCTCCGAGAGCCGCTGCCGGTCGCGCATCACCGCCAGGTCGGTCTTCACCCCCACTCCGAACATGCCGAGCATCTGCTGGAGCATTTCGCGGTGCTGACCGGTGGTCACCACCATCGGCTGGAACAGTGTGGAGGCGGCCATCGCCCGGATCACCGGGGCCAGTTTGATCGCCTCGGGCCGGGTGCCGAGCACGAGCATGGTGCGTACGGTCCCGGGAGTGACGGGCCTGACGTCCGGGGCGGCCTCGGCGGCCTCGGTGGCCCGGACGGCCGTCGCGGCCGGGGCGGAGGACAGGGGTCTGCCTGATCTGGACATGGGTCTCCCTTGGCTGGGCGAGCGGAAGGAGCACGAGCGGTACGGATGTCACGGAAGGTGCGGTACGTGGGTCAGCTGCGGGCGGTCTTGAGCCAGGTCCGTTTGCCGGTGACGGTCCGCCACAGCCCCCACCAGCCGGACGCGAACCAGATGTAGCCGTAGATCACGAAGACATGTCCGAGCAGTGCGGCGTGGAGCGCGCCGAGCGACCGCTCGCGCCGCCGGTACACGAAGCCGTAGATCCAGGCCGCGGTGAACGACAGCAGGTACGGGCCGAGGAACCACATCGTGGAGACCTGCGCGTGGCCGGTCATGAGGGAACCGGCGACCGTGCCGAACACGGCGACGAGAAAGGACAGCGGCAGCAGCGAGGTGAGCAGGATCAGCACCGGGCTGGACAGGTGGTAGATCAGGTCCATCGCCGCCCGGCCGGGAACGTCACGCAGGATCAGCGGCACCAGGTTGGCCGACTGGAGGTGCCCCTGGAACCAGCGGGAGCGCTGGCGGATCAGCCGCCGCAGGTTCAGCACGGCCTGCTGGGAGACGGCCGCCGTGGTGCAGTGCTGGTTGGTCCAGCCGCGTGCGATCAGCCGTACCCCGAGGTCCAGGTCCTCGGTGAGGCTGTCGCTCCACGGGTCCTCGCCCAGGGTGTCGAGCGCGGACAGCCGCATGAACTGTCCGTTGCCGCCCATCCCGACACTGCCGATGAAGCGGCGGGCGCTCTGGAATATGTCGCCGTAGACGACGAACTCCATGTCCTGCAGCCGGGCCAGCAGGCCCTCCCGCCGGTTGTACATCCGGACGCCGATCTGGGTGGCCCCGGTCATCGGATCGTTGAAGAACGGGTCGACGGCGTCGATGACATGCTGGTCCAGCCGTCCGTCCGCGTCCACCACACAGACGATCACATCGCTCGGGTCCCGGTCGCCGAGGAGGCCCGAAGCGCGCAGCAGACGTACGCCGTCGTTGAGCGCCGCGCCCTTGCCGAGCCGGGCCTCGGGCAGCCTGCGCTGGTGGAGCCAGACCCGTTGGGGGTCCGCGGAGCGCGCTATCTCGGGTGTCCGGTCGTCGGACCCGTCGTCGATGACCAGGGCGACGCAGTTCCCGGCGGGCAGGGCGGTTATTCGCGCGAGGCTTTCGGCCAGCACCATCTCCTCGTTGAGACAGGCGAGCAGAAAAACATAGAAGCGCTGCTCACCGGAGTCGGGGCGGTGCGGCACCTGACGGCGGGAAAGCAGGAAGAGCGCGAAGTTGTACGTTCCCGCCATCGCGATGAGGGCGATGCTGGCCCATATCAGGACCTCCCCGATCACGACCGGTCCACCGCGGGACGGTCGCGCGCCACCGGAACACCGCGTTCAGTCGCGGGGAGTCCGGCACGTAATCGCAATCGAGCCACCAGCAGGCCGAAAACAATCAGGCAGTACAACAGGAAACCTGCCCCGGCAGCCGCCTGCAAAGCCCTGGCCAGCGGAATCCCGGGAAAAGCCTCGGGTGCCGCCGCCAGACCCACCAAGGGCAGGGCTGAGCCCAAAACAGACCTACCATACATCAGTCCCCCACATTCAACTCGGCGCAGGAGTGACGGGCGCTCCCCAACGGACCGGTCTCTGCGCGCTTACGGAAAGTACCAGACGCATCACCCCCGCAGCACCCCTGGGGGGAGGGCACTTCCGCGGGAATCACATGTCTGGATTTTCTCCCCAGAGGCCCCATTGACAGTCGGCGTGAATGGTCAGAAGAATCACCGGCCTGTCGAGCTCATTAATCCCGCTTGTGGAATTGCACGACGGGCCGGAAAGGATCATCGCATCAAATATCGGCCATGATCCGCCGATGCCTCAGCTCCTTGTTCCACACAATGCGGGGCCTGAATCGAGGGGGGTACCAAGTATGAGTGAGCCCTGGAGAAGAGCACGGTCGGCCTGGCTGGCCGTGATCGCTCTCGCGATCGCCGCCTTGGTCGGCGGCGGCCTGTTGGCACCGGCGACCGCCGCCGACCGGGACGGCCGTGGGGACGCCGACCGGTCGACGGCGCACGCTCCTTCCACCGGTGTGCGCGCCGACGAACTGAAGGGCTGGGCGGCGGCGCAGCGGTCCGCCGACGCGGAGCGGCGGGCGGCCAAGAGCGCCCGGCCCACCACCGAGAACCGGACATCGAAGCCGGGTGAGTTGTCGAGGGAGCGGGCGTCGGCCACCGGCCGGCAGGCCCGCACCGCACCGCGCGCCGCCGAGCCCGGCGAGGCGAAGACACTGGTGCTCTACGACACCGCGGGCCCGTTCGGGCACCTCGGTGAGTTGTACGCGATGGGCGTGGCGAACCTCGGCGGCCACTTCGGCACCGTGACCACCAAGCCGGTCCAGGAGTACACGCCGGAGCTGATGGAGTCGTACGACGCCACCGTGTACATCGGCTCCACGTACTACAGCGAGGAGATCCCCGACGCCGTGCCGGAGGACTTCTACCTCGACACACTGCTGTCCGAGCGGCCGGTGATCTGGATCGGCGAGAACATCTGGAACATGGCGAACTCCATCAGCCTCCAGGAGTTCCAGTACCGGTACGGCTGGGACCCGACGTCCTCCTTCTACGAGACGGACGGCAGCGTCGGCCAGATCAGCCGGGTCGACTACAAGGGCCAGCAGCTCACGCGGAAGATCCCGGTGGGCCAGGACGCCGGGGTGCTGCACCCTCACATCGCGGCCGGGGCGGGCGGTCCGCAGGTGACCGAGGTGGCCCAGGCGGTGGACACGGCCGGGGGCACGACGAAGACCTCCCCGTGGGCGCTCCGTTCGGGCAATCTGACCTACATCGGTGAGATCCCCTTCACCTATGTCTCGGAGACCGACCGGATTCTCGCCTTCCAGGACATGCTGTTCGACGCGCTGGCCCCCCAGACCGCCGAGCAGCACCGGGCCATGGTGCGTCTGGAGGACATCACCCCGCTGTCCGACGCCACCAGCATGCGGGCGATCGCCGACTACCTGAAGTCGAAGAACATCCCGTACGGCATCAACGTCATTCCGGTGTACAGCGACCCCAAGGGCGTACAGAACAACGGGGTGGCGCGCACCGTACGGCTCTCCCAGCGGCCGGCTCTGGTGAACACCCTCAAGTACATGCTGGCCAACGGCGCGGTGCTGATGGATCACGGCTACACCCATCAGTACGGGAACGCGGACAACCCGTACAACGGGCTGAGCGCCGACGACTTCGAGTTCTTCCGGGCCCATGTGGACGCCACCGACACGGTGATCTACGACGGTCCCGCGACGGAGGACTCCGCCGAGTGGGCACAGGGCCGGGTCACCGCCGCACTCGCCGAGTTCGCGCGGGTCGGTCTCCCCAAGCCCCGGCTGTGGGTCACCCCGCACTACGCGGCCTCGGCCACGGACTACCGGGTGTTCGCACAGAACTTCGAGGCCAGGATGGAGCGTCCCCTGTACTTCGCGGGAACGCTGACCGGCGAACCGTCCGATTCCAGCCGCTACCTCGGGCAGTTCTTCCCGTACCCCGTCACCGATGTCTACGGTACGAAGGTGCTCCCGGAGAACCTGGGCAGCTACGAGCCGGAGGCCCACAACAACAACCCGCCCAGGCTGGCGGCGGACCTGGTCAAGAACGCCAAGGCCAATCTGGCCGTGCGGGACGGCTTCGCCAGCTTCTACTACCACCCGTACCAGCCGGTGGAGCCGCTGCAGGAGACGGTCGAGGGCATTCTGGCGCTCGGCTACACCTTCGTCAGCCCGGAGAGCCTGCTCTGATCTGATCCGGCCCGCTCCCGCACCACGTACCACTGTTCCTCACCACCCGTGCTGTTCCCGGCCCGCACCGAGCGGGCCGGGAACAGCACGGTCGTCCGGGCGCTGCCCGAGAAAGGCCCTGGTCCGATGAGAGCGCTGAGGCGGACGACCGCGGCCCTGGCGGCGACGGCGACCGCCGCCGTCGCCGTACTGACAGGATGCTCGGCGGGCGGGGACGGGGACGGCTCTCCCGAACAGCGGGTACGGGGCATCACACTGCCCGCCTGGAGCACCGGCGACTACGACCGGAGCGAGGCCCGGAGCTATCTTCGGCAGATCGCCGGCACCGGTGCCAGGTGGGTGGTGTTCACCCCCACCTGGTACCAGGACGGGACCCGCCGGTCCACGATGCACCCCACCGAGGAGACGGCAAACGACGCCGGTGTGCGCCGGATCGTCGGCCTGGCCCACGCGGCCGGGCTGAAGGTGATGCTCAAACCTCATGTGGACCTGGTGAACGGCGACGACCGGGCCGGAATCCGGCCCGCCGACAAGGACGCCTGGTTCACCGCGTACGAACACTTCATCACCCACTACGCCCGGCTGGCCGGGGAGTTGGACGTGGAGCAGTTCGCGGTCGGTACGGAGCTGGCGGGCACCTCCGGTGACCGGCGGCGCTGGCGGGCCGTGATCGCCGCGGTGCGCGACACCTACGACGGCACACTGACCTACGCCGCCAACTACGACGAGTACGCGGCCATCCGCTTCTGGACATCCCTCGACCTGATCGGCATCGACGCCTACTGGCCGCTGGCGGACTCCGCCACGACCGATCCGGCCCGGCTGGCCGAGGGCTGGCGGCCGATCGTCACCGAACTCGCCGCGTTCGCCGAGCGGCAGGACCGAAAGATCCTGTTCACCGAGGCCGGCTACGTCAGCCAGCACGGAACCGCGGCCGAGCCGTACTCCTGGACCGTCAGCGAGCGCGCCGGGGCCGACGAACAGGCGGCGGCCTACGAGGCACTGCTGACGGCCTTCGACGACGAGTCGTGGTGGGCCGGGGTGTGCTGGTGGATGTGGGACGACTGGCCGGACAGCGGCGAGACGGAGCGACGGCTGGCCTACACCCCGCACGGCAAACCCGCCGAGCAGGTGCTGCGGAGCTGGTGGCGGGAGTGACACGGGTGGCGGGAGCGAGCGGCGCCCGCCCGCAGCACGGTGATCACACGTACTCCCGGCGAAGCTCCGGCTCCCGCTCCAGCTCCGCCGCCTCCCTGATCCGGAAGCGGCGCAGCGCCTTCGGTGCCCACCAGTTCGCCCGTCCCGCGAGCCGCATCGTCACGGGCAGCAGCACCACCCGGATGAGGGTCGCGTCGACGAGGATCGTCAGGGCCGTACCGATGCCGAGCTCCTTGAGGAAGACGACGCCGCCCGTGGCGTACGACAGGAAGGACACCGCGAGGATGCCGGCCGCCGCGGTGATCAGCGGTGCGCTGCGCCGGATGCCCTCGCCGACCGCGCGTTCGGTGTCGCCCGTCCGGTCGTACTCCTCCTTGATGCGTGACAGCAGGAAGACCTCGTAGTCCATCGACAGTCCGTACGCCACACAGAACATCAGCACCGGAATGCTCGGCTCGATCGAACCGGTCGGGGTGAAGCCGAGCGGTCCGGAGAGGTTCCCGTCCTGGAAGCACGGTCGCCTTGACCGACAGCAGCACACTGCCCGTCATCAGGAAGAGGATCAGATACGTCGCCCCGAGGACCGGACCGGCCGCGAGCGGCAGCCGGTCGAGGAGTGTGGAGCGGAAGTCGGTGGTCTCGCCCGGGGAGCCGCCAGGCGTACGCGGCCGTCGGGCGCCGTCAGCCGGTCCTGCCCCGGTTCCCCCGCCCGCTTCCCGTCACGGTAGGCGCCGGACGGCGCGTCGACCTGGAACACGCCCGGGATCCGGGAGAGTTCGGCGGCGTACGCGCGTGTGCCGGCGGGGTTCGTGAGCGGTTTCGTGAGGACGACCTGGATCATGTCGGTGGGTTCGGCGGGGAACTCCTCGTGCACGATTTCGGAGGTGGTGCGCGAGGAGGTCCCTTCGGGGAGCGTGCGCTCGTCGGGGAGGCCGAAGCGCAGGCCCAGGAGGGGTGAGGCGGCGAGGAGCAGGACGGTGAGCACTCCGGCGCCGGCGAGCAGCGGGCGACGCATCGCCGCGATCGCCGTACGGTGCCAGAAACCGGAGGCGGGCGCGGTGGCCCGCTCGACCCGGTGGCCCCAGCGGGTCAGGGCCGCCGGGAGGAAGACCACCGCTCCGGTCACCGCGGTCGACGCGCTGTCCGCCTACGAGGCGGCACGGCAGCGGCTCGCCGAGGCGCTGGGCGCGGACCCGGGGCCGCCCCTGCGGTCCCTGCACACGCGGATGCTCCGCCAGGACCGTGACCTGCTGCCGCCGCCTCCCGTAGCGGTGTCCTGAGACGCGTCACGCCGGGTCGGCCGTCCCCGGGCCGGACCACCTCGTCGCGTGAGCGGCCCTCACGGGGTGCTGCCGGAGCGGAACTCCATCACGGTGGCACCCCCCGGCAGACGGTCGGACGCGCTCAGGGTGAGCCCGGCCCGTCCGGCGAGCCGGGCGTAGTCCGCCACCGATCGCTTCCGGCCGCCCAGCAGGACCAGCATGCGCAGATCGTGCGAGGTCAGCCGGCGGGTCTCGGCCAGGTCCTCGGCGCTGTCCGGCGTGCCGGGCGCCGGCTCGCCGGGGAGTACCCGTTCGGCGATCAACACCCGTCCGCCGTCGGGGACTGCGGCGGCGCAGGTCCGCAGGATCCGTTCGGCGCTCTCGTCGTCCCAGTCGGCCAGCACCCGGGAGAGGAGACACGCGTCCGCCGCCGGGAGGTGGTCGAACATGTCGTGGACCGCCGCGTCCGCCCGGTCGCCGAGGCCGTGCGCGGCGAGGTAGCGGCGCGCCTCGGCCACGGATCCCGCCTGGTCGGCCACCGTGCCGCGCAGGTGCGGGTGGGCCTGGAGGATCTCCCGGAGCAGGGCTCCGGTGCCTCCGCCGACGTCGACGACATGCCGGACGCCCGACCAGTCGTACCCGCTGCCGATGCCCCGGGTGGACTGGGAGACCTGGGCCATCAGCCGGTCGAACGACTCGGTCCGGGCGGGCGACGCGCCCAGGTCCGCCCAGAACGGGGCTCCGTGGACCTTCTCGTGGACGGGGGTTCCGGAGCGGACCGCGTCCACCAGGTACGGGAAGGTGGTGTCGAGCCGGCCGGCCACCTCGTCGGCGTCCAGCCACTGGCGCAGATTGGCCGGGTGGCCGGAGAGCAGTTCCCCGGCCAGCTCGGTGAGCGCGTACGTGCCGGGTTCCGGCTCGGCGAAGATGTCCCGGCAGGTGAGGAAGCGCAGGAGCCGGGCGAGGGCCTGCGGGTCGGCGCCGGCCGCCTCGGCCAGGTCGGGCAGCCGGGTGTGTCCGGCGGCGATGTGGTCGGCGAGACGGAGGGTGGCCGCCGCCCGTACGGCGAACGGGGTGACGATGTCGGCGATCTCGGTGAGGCCGCGGGACGGCTCCGGGGCGTCGGGCCGGACCGGAGCCGATTCGGATGCGGTGGTCATGTGCTCCTCCATGGGGACGTCGCGGTGGCGGAGGCCGGGCAGGTGCAGGGGGTGACGGTGGTCCGCGTGGACCGCCCGCCCGGTTCGTGCGGCAACGGGCCGCCCGGCTCCCCGGCGTCCGGGTGTCCGGCAGTACGGTCCTCCCCCGACGGCGGACACGGGCCCGGCGGGCCGAGTTCGGCGAGCAGGGCGGCCGCCTGGCGCCGGGTGCGGCAGCGGTGGACGGGGGCGCCGGTGCGCCGCAGGACGTCGTGGATGACGACCAGGTCCCGCCGCCGGAAGAGCAGGGCCTTGCGGAGCAGGGCGGTCAGGCTGAGCACCGGTGGGTCGCCGGAGTCCCGGAGCCGGCGCGGCACGTACTCCGTTCCGCGCGCCGCGTGGCGCCGTCCCGGTCCGCCGCGCGGCGTCGTCCCCCGTACCTCCGTGTCGTGGGCCGAGCGCCGCAGGCGCAGGCTGCGCCGTACCAGCGCCACCGCGCACAGCAGCGGGTGGCGGTCGAGGAGCACGACGAGATCGGCGGCGCGGGCGCGCGGTTCGGCGCTGTCGGCGTAGTTGCCGTCGGCGATCCAGCGCGGGAGGGCGCACAGGGCGCGGACACGGTGGTCCCACTCCTCCTCCCCCGGGCGGGACCAGCCCGGGGACCAGTACAGGTCGTCGAGGTGGTACAGCGGCAGGGCCGTCGTCCCGGCGAGTTGATGGCAGAAGGCGGTCTTGCCGCTGCCGGGGCTGCCGAGGACGACGATCCGCCGCAGCGGTCGCCCGCGCGGCGCGTCACAGGACGGGGATGCCATGGAGCTTCCCGAACCGGTCGGCGTCCTCGGCGGTGTTCACCAGGGGCTCGCCCTTGATGTTGAGACTGGTGTTGAGGAGCATCGGACAGCCGGTCTCCTCGTGGAAGCGCCGCAGCAGGTTGTGGAGGAACGGGTTCTGCCGCGCGTTGACGGTCTGGACCCGGCTGGTGCCGTCGACATGGCAGACCGCCAGATGGGCCTCGGGCTTGCGGGCGTTGGCGACGAACTGCATGTACGGGCTGGTCGGTACGGGCAGGTCGAAGGAGGCGTGGGCGTGCTCCTCCAGGACGATGGGGGCGAACGGCCGGAAGGGTTCGCGGCGTTTGATCTCGTTCACCCGGCGCTTGGCGGTCGGCGGGCGGGGGTCGGCGAGCAGGCTGCGGTTGCCCAGTGCGCGCGGCCCGAACTCGGCCCTGCCGTGGGCCACGGCCAGGACCTCGCCCCGGATGAGCCGCTTGAGGGCGTCGTCCACGTCGGGTTCCCTGTCGATGTCGTGGCCGAGGTACGGGCCCGGCCAGTGGACGGGCCGACCGAGGTGGGCGAGGGCGGAGCCGACCGAGCTGCCCGCGTCGCCGGGGCTCGGCATGATCCAGATGGTGTCGAAGAGGCCGGAACGGGCGAGGCGGGCGTTGTAGGCGCAGTTGAGCGCGACTCCGCCGGAGAAGACCAGGTTGCGGGACCCGGTCTCCCTGGCCGCCCAGGCGAACAGCCCGTCGAGCAGCCGCTCGGTCACCTCCTGGGCGCTGGCGGCGAGTGTGGCCGGGTCATCCAGTTCGGGTCGCCAGTCGGCGATGCCGCGGTGCACTGAGCGGGTGAGGCGGAAGTCCGGCCAGTCCGCCCGTTCGACGAAGTCCTCCCACATCACATCGGCGAGGTCCGGCGTGCCGTAGGCCGCCAGGCCCATCATGATGTACTCCTCCTCGTTGGGCTTGAAGCCCGCGCGCTGGGTGAAGGCGGAGTACAACAGGCCGATGCTGTGGGGGTAGTTCACCGTGGCGACCCGGTCGAGGCGGTCGCCGCGGCCGTGCCACAGCGACACCGTGTTCCACTCGCCGATGCCGTCCACGACGACCACGGCGGCCTCCGGCATGCCTGAGGTGTAGTAGCCACCGGCCGCGTGCGAGCGGTGGTGGTCGACGATGTGCACGCGCGCCCCGCGCAGTTGCGGGAAGCGCCGCAGATACGCGCGCAGGCCGACCGGTTCGGTCGCGAGCCCGAACTGTCCGGAGCGGAGCTGCCGGGTGCGTTTGAGGAGGGGGCGTTCGTAGTACACGACGTCGTCGACGCGGTCCAGGTGGGCGAGGGCCGCGGACACCGCCTGCGGGGAGAGCGCGGCGTCGTTCTTGCGTCTGCTGTACCGCTCGCAGTGCGAGGCGAAGACGAGTTCGTCGTCGCGGACGGCGGCGACCGCCGCGTCGTGGCTGCGGCAGGACAGGCCGAGGATGTGCGCCATGGTGCGGCACCTCCAGTGGTGCGCGAAGTCGGGGTCGCGGGAGCCGTGCGGGCTGGGGGCGGCGTCCCGGGCGGAGGCCGGGGAGGGACGGGGGGCGGTGTCAATACGGCCGTTCCCCGTGCCGTGCGGCCTGTCTCGGGGCGGCCGGCGCGTTGACGCGAGGGCGGGGACGGTCGGCCACCGCGTCCAGCAGCCGCGCCACCCGTTCCATCGTCGGACGGTCCGCCAGGGACACCCGGAAGCAGCCGCGCAGCCCGGGGAGGTCGGACAGGGAGCGGATACGGACGCGGTGCGCGGCGAGATGGTCGCGGGCCGCGTCGGCGGTGGCGGGGTCGGGCGACCAGAACGTGACGAAGTTGGCGCCCGGCTGGAGCGCGTGCCACCCGGGGTGGGTGGACAGGACCCGGTCGGTGAACTCCTGCCGTACGGCGCGGACGTCCCGCCAGATCTCCTGCCAGCGTTCGCGCTGCGGGGCCAGACGTTCCAGCAGGGCGACACCGGGGGCGCCGACCGCGTTCTCGGGACGGAAGCGGCCGAGATGCTCCCGGAGCGCCGGATGGACGAGCAGCGCGGCGATGCGCAGTCCGGCCAGGGCGAACGCCTTGGAGTAGGAGTGCACGACGACGACGTTGGGGAACTCGGCGACGAGCGGCGCGTGGGAGGTGTGGACGAAGTCGCCGTAGGCCTCGTCGATCACGAGCAGATGGCCCAGGTCCCGGGCCGTCCCGGCGAACCGGCGCATGGTGGACGGGGGGTACAGCAGGCCGCTGGGGCTGCCCGGGTTGGTGACGGCGGCCACGGTCGGCCCCGGCGCGTCCCGCAGCGCGTCCAGCAGGGGGTCGGGGTCGGCGGTGGGTGGTGCGCCGGTGACGCCGGGGACGCCGGTCACCCGGACCCCGCGCAGCTCGGCGTAATGGCGCCAGGCCTCGAAGGCGGGTTCCTGGAGCAGCAGCCGGCCGACCGGACGGACGAGGGCGTCGACGACGAGGCCGATGCCGTTGTCCGACCCCGCCGTGAGCAGGACGTGGGCGCTGTCGAGCCCGTGGTAGGCGCCGAGCGCGTCCAGGGCGCGGTCCTGGAAGGGGTAGGCGATGGTCTCCGCCAGGGGCAGCGCGGCCAGTTCGCTCCGCACCAGCCGGTCGCTCCACGGGTGCTGGAGTTCGCAGCTCTTGAGGTTGAGTGTGCCGGTGCGGCGCTCGCGGGGCTGCCAGCTCAGGCCGAGGGTCTCCGTACCGAGCGGGAAGCGGAAGCCGTCGAGGTCCACGGTGCGGGTCGGTCCGGGTGTGCCGCGTGCCGGGCCGGTCAACGGGGGTCCTGCTGCGGAATGCGTTCGTGGACGCTGGTGAGCCGGTCTTCCCGGCCGAACAGGAAGGCGTAGCGGGCGTCGACTTCGGGCCGCCGCGCGGTCCCGTCGCCGTCGGTCCCGTCGCCGTCGGCCTCCCCCAGGACCGGTTCCCCGCTGATCAACTGCCGGTTGAAGCGCGCCACTTGATGGGTGGTCATGTCCCCTGTCATCTCATGGAACGGGGTGTACATGGTCGGGCGGATACGGGCGCCGAGCGAGCGGGCGAACTCGACGGTGCGCGCCGTGCCCTCGACGGAGGTGCCCGGCAGCCCGACGATGACGAACGCGTTCAGTTCGATGCCCGCCGCGTCGCACCACTGGGCCAGCGTCCGGAACCTCTCCTCCTCGATGCGTTTGTTCCGGGGCAGCCCGCCCTGGCCCTCCGCCTCCAGGGTTTCGAGTCCCACGGAGATACGGACGCAGCCGGCCCGGCCCATCAGGGCCACCAGTTCCTCCCCGAGGTGGTGGATGGTGGTCGCGCATTTCCACTGCGGCGAGACCGGGCCCTCGATGAACCGCTCGCACAACTCCCGGACCCAGCGCCGGTCGAGTGTGAATGTAGGGGCGTAGAAGGCGACGTATTCGAACGGGTGTCGGGCATAACTGTCCCGGATGTAGTCGATGACAGCGTCCACCGTCATGCGCCGCTCGCGGAGTCCGAAGATCTCCGGAACTTCGCAGAACTCGCAGCCGACCGGGCATCCGCGGGCCGCCGGTACGACGAGTTCGCGCCGGAAGGGGATCCCGCAGAATTTGTGCTCGTCCTTGGCGTAAAAGCGATCGTAGTCCTGGTAGGGGATTTCGTCGATATCGGGCAGGGACCACTCCTCGGGAGCGAGCCGGTCGCCGGGGCCGCCGGGTTCGAGCCAGTTCTTGCCGTGCCGTACCGCGACACCGGGTAATCCGGCCACAGGGGCGGTTTCGGGACCGGATTCCGCGAGCCCGTCGACGTAGTGCGCCACTCCGCACTCGTAGTCCCCGGACTGCACGACGGCGTCCAGGTCGAACTGGCGGAAATAACCGGGGTTGAGGCTGGATAGCCGACCGAAGGTGATCAGCCGGCTGTGCGGGGAAAGCACCCGCGCGTACTCGGTGAATCGCGCCAGACCGTCCACCGCGTCGAAGTCGTTCATCACCGCGATGACGTCGTAGCGGCCTTGGTAGAGCAGGTCACCGACGCCCTTCCAGTTCATGCTCAGGGTGCCGGCCTCGCAGGTGTCCACCCGCCCCGTGCCCGGCCGGTGGCGCAGATGGCCGGCCACCATGTACAGCGGGCTGTGGTGGCCGGCGTTGAAGTAACTCGGCACGTGGGGCGGCCAGATCAGCAGCACGTCCGTCATGTGCGCTCCCTTGCGTCGATGGGTCGGAACTGCGAGGGCCGCCGTGCGGCGGCATGACTGTGGGCCGGTGCCGCCCGGCGGGAAAGAGGGGGTTCGGACGACGGCCCCGACACGTCCGCGTGTGTGCGGGGCGCGCCGGCCATGACCACGCGGCCGGCCGGAGAACGGGCATGGTGCGCCCCTGTTCCGCCGGAAGCATGTGGTGCGTTCTACCCCTTTCGACGCCCTTCCTATTCACCGGTGCGGAGGAACCCCGGCCGTTCTTGACCGGTTCTTTCCCTTCGGCTGTTGTGACGTCGACGGATATTTCGAGGTCAGACGGAAGGCGGAGCCACTTGAACCGGCCCGTATCTTCTTCCATATGGCCGGAATCGACGGGACACACTGAGGAAGAGCCTCCGGCACGGTTGCCCGCCCGCGCCATGGAGTGTTTCATTCACACCAGCACCTCGCATTTCGTCGCGTTACTTCCATGTGCTGTCCGGGGGTAAGTCGTGCTTGTGTATGCCAATGGCTGTTCCATGACATACGGCGCCGAGTTGGTGGACGATCTCAACCCCGATGCCGTGCTGCAACGCTATAGAGAGGAACATTCCTGGCCGGCCCGGCTGGGTGACTTCCTGGACGCCGAAGACGTGGTGAACGACGCCGTGATCTCAGGTTCCAACGACCGGATACTGCGTACCACCGTCGACTGGCTGGCCGGACATCGCGAGACCGTGGAGAAAGGCCATCTGCTGGTCGTCATCGGCTGGTCGGGCGCGATGCGCCGCGAGTTCTACGTGGACGGCGAGTTCCGGCAGGTCATTCCGTACCAGCAGCATCAGCATGCGGACCTCCAGAGACTGACGGACGTCTACCGCGAGGTGGCCTGGCACGACCAGGAGTCCGGGGCCCGGCTGATCACGCAGATCCTGTCCCTCCAGTCGTTCCTGCGGCTGCACCGGATCCCGTATCTGTTCTTCGACGCCATCGAGAGTTCCTTCGACACCCTCGGCCGGGCCGGTCTGGCCGGGAGCGGCGGTGTGGACATGGTGGACCGCACACACTTCTACCGGTTCGGCGACGCCGACGGGTCCATGGCCGATGTACTGCGTACGTCCGGCACCGGCTGGAAGGGCCGGCATCCCGCCGAGGACGGTCACGAGACCTGGGCGCACAAACTGGCGGCGCATGTGGTGGCCGAGCGGCTGCTCAGACGCCCCACCACCGCGCCCGTCACACCGCCTGCCGGTCCCGCCTTCGCCCGCCGGCGTGTCTTCCGGTCCGCGAACCGCGATTTCCTCTACCCCTGACGCCCCGGAAAGGCCCCTTATGGACAGCCCCCGCACTCCGCTTCCCCCGGCCCCGCTCTACGCGCCGTTCCCCTGGTGAGTACGCCCCCGCCGTCAGCCCCGTACCCGCCCCGGCCCCTGTCCGACGCGGTCAACCTCCGCGTGGTGGCGCCTCCGGGTGTGGTGCCCGGCCGTATCTGGCGCGCGGGCGCGGGGGCGGTCATGGACGCGGGCGCCGCCGCCGAACTGACGGACCGTCATGGCCTGCGAACCGTGATCGACCTCCGGTCGCAGGACGAGACGGACCGCTCCGGCGGCCCGGACGAACTCCTCGATCGCGGGGTGCGCTGGGCCCGTGGCCCGCTCACCGGATATCCGCGTGACCTCGTGCACGTCCCCCGGCCGACGCCCGACCACTACGTCCGCTACTACCACGCCATCCTCATGGAGAGCACCAGCGGCAGCGTCCCCACGCTGTTCGCCGCTCTGGCCGACGCCGCCGACGAGCCGTTCCTGGTCTGCTGTCATCTCGGCAAGGACCGTACGGCGGTGGTGGTCGCCGCCCTCCTCGCCCTGGCCGGTGTGCCCGACGAGCTGATCGCCGCGGATTACGCGGCCAGTGGCGCGGCGCTCTTTCCGCTGGTCGACCGCTACGCGCACAAGTGGCAGGCGCACGGCTGGACGCGCCAGGACTACCTGGTCCACCTCGGCACACCGGCCGTGGTGATGCGCACCTGGCTCGCCGAGCTGCGGCGGCAGCACCGCAGTGTGCGGGCCGCGCTGATCACGGCGGGGGCCCGCCCCGCCGACCTCACCGCCCTCACGGCGGCGCTCACCTCCCGGGCACACCCCGGCGACCGGCACTGACCGCCCCACCACGCGGGCACACCGCACGTCTTTTCCCCACCGCTCAGCAGCGCGCCGCCCCGGCGGTTCCTCTGCCCGGCGGTGGAGGCGAGGAGAAGGTCAGCCGTGGGACACCCAGAAAGCCGCTCACCGGAACTCCCGGCCGGCCCCTGCCACGGCGGCCGGCTCCTTGCCTCCTCCCCCGGGGCGGAGAAACCCTCCGGCCCCCGCCCGTACCTGCCCGAACTCCCGGCGACAGGAGCCCACATGAACCCATCGTCTCCCCCGGCACAGCCACTCCCCGGCCCCTTCCGAGGTGCCGCGGTGATCGGCGGCACCCACGGTCTGGGCCGCGCCCTCGCCCTCGGCGCGCGGGACCGCGGGCTGCGGACCGTGGTGTACGGACGCTCCGCCACGCCTCTGCCCGACGCCGACGACCTCCTCTCCGGCTCCGAGGGCCTGCTCCCCGACGCCGACGGTCTTCTGCCGCGCTCCCTGGACCTGTGCGATCCGCAGAGCGTACGGACCGCCTCCGTCGATGTGCCGGGCCCCTGTTACGTGCTCTGGGTCGCCGGAGCGTTCCTGAAGAAGGCCCTGGTGGAGACCACCGAGGACGAGGTGGAGCAGTTGACCCGGCTGCTGTTCTCCGGCCCGGTGCTCTTCCTGCGCCGGCTGCTGGCCGAGGCCGAGGGCCCCGTCCACCTGATCACGATCGCGTCCTCGTCCTCCTGGAAACGGCGTGAGCGGGAGTCGCTGTACTGCGGGCTGAAGGCGGCGCAGGCCACCTTCGTACGCAACCTGGTGCCCGAACTGCTCGCCGCGCACCCGGAGAACCGGATCACCCTGGTCAACCCCGGCGGGCTGGCCGTACCCGACTTCCACACCGGTCTCGCCCTGGACTTCGGCGCCATGATGGACCCCGGCGAGGTGGCGGAGATCATCTGGAACATCGCGGCGACCCAGCGGCGGGCATTCACCGAGGTGCAGATCCTGCGCAGCCGCGAGCCCGGTTCCGAGGGCACCCCCGAGGTGTCCTACGGGGCGCGCGTGCCGCAGACCCCCGAGGAGCCCGCCGCGGCCGGGGGTACGGCGGCTCCCCTGCCCATCCAGCACCACTGACGGAGAGGACGAGCTCTTGCTGGACCTGAACGCGCCGGTGGAACGGCACGACGAACCGTACCGATGGGCCGTGGCCCAGTCCGTGATCCCGGCGCCGGCCGCCCGGAGCCTGCGGGAGCAGATGCCCGCGCCGCAGGCACTGCATCCGGCCGAGCGCACCGGCAACGGCGACAAGACGTACCGGATGGCGGTCCTCCCGCTGATCCGCCACGGCGAACCCGAGCCCGGCATGGCGAAGATGGGCGAGACCTGGCACGGGCTCGTCGAACACCTCCGGGCGGACGCCTACCGCGCCTGGGTGGCCAGGACCATCGGGATCGACGTCAGCGACACCACACTGGACATCGGTCTCTTCGTCTTCCAGGGCGGGGACCGCATCTCCGCGCACACCGACAAGCCGGGCAAGCGCGCCACCCATGTCATCTACCTCAACGACGACTGGGCGGACGACCACGGCGGGCAGTTCGAGGTCAGGACCGGCCCCGATCTGTCCGTCAGCCCGTACGCCACCGTGGTGCCGGGCGGCGGACGCTCGGTGCTCTTCGCCCGCTCGGACCACTCCTGGCACGCGGTCGCCCCGGTGGCCGCCCATGCCCCGCAGTTCCGGCTGACCTGCCAGGTGGAGATGTGGAACCTCGGCTGACCCCCTCGCTGCTCACCGGCGACCCCACCACGGGCGCCGCCCCTCCCCCGTCGCACCCGGCAGGACACGAGCCGTACTGGGACATCGAGTCCGGGTCACCGCTCGCCGACGAGGTGCGGATGTCCGGCTTCAAGCACCTCATGGTGGGCTGCATGGCCGCGGCCTGCCTGTCCGAGGAACCCTGGGACCTGCACAACGCACCGGAGTTGACGGACCGTCAGGCACTGGCGGGCATGCTGGGGTCGCTCGGCGCGCGCGTCGGCGTCGACGGCGCCGCGGAGCGGGTACGGATCGACGCGGCCCCGCTGACCGGCCACCGCGTACCGGCCGACTGGTCGGCCCAGGTGCACGGCGGCGCGTATCTGCTGCCCGTCCTGCTGGCCCGGCACGGGCAGGTGGAGTCCGGGGCGCACGGCGGCTGCCGGATCGGCGGCGGGCACCGGGGCGGCCGGCCGGTGGAACACATCGCCCGCGTACTGGAGCGCTTCGGGGCAACCTGTGCCACGGACGACGGCGGGCTGACCGCGACGGCCCCGCGGGGCCTGCGCGGCGCGGTGATCGACCTGGCCGAGTTCTCCACCCCCGACCCGCACAGCGGACTGCCCACCGGCCCCCACTACTCGGGCGCCACGAAGACCGCGCTGCTGGCCGCGGCGTCCGCCCGGGGCACCACGGTGCTGCGGCACCCCTATCCCAAACCCGACGCCCAGGAACTCGCCCGCGTCCTGGCGCTGGCCGGGGTGGCGGTGGATGTGACCCCGGACGCCATCGAGATCCAGGGCGCGGACGGGCCCATCGGCGCTGCCTCCGTCACCCTGCCGTCCGATCTCCTGGAGGTCGTCACCTTCGTCACGGCGAGCGTGCTGCTCGACCAGGAGCTGACCCTGCGGCTGACACGCCCGGACGTGGTACGGGAGGGACTCGCCCCGGAGTTGCGCCATCTGCGGCGGATCGGGGTCCCGCTCCGCTGGGACGGCGACATGCTGCACATCCGGCCGGCCGTGGGTCCCCTGACGGCTGATCGGGTCGTCGCCGCGTCCCATCTCGTCTACAGCGACGCCCAGCCCCTGTTCGCCCTGCTCCTGCTGTCCGCCTCGGCGCCTGCGACTCTGGTGGAGACCGTCTGGTCGGGGAGGTTCGGCTATGTCGACGGCCTGCGCTCGATGGGCGCCCGGCTGGCCGTGGACGGGCAGGAACTGCGGATCCACCCCGGCCCGTTGCGCCCGGCGCCCGGACCGCTGCGGGGGACCGATCTGCGCGCCGCCGCCGCGCTGCTGCTCGCGGCGCTGGCCGTCGGCACCCCGCACCGGCTGTACGGCGTGGAGCATCTGGCCCGGGGCTACGCGCGGCTCCCCGCCAAGCTCCGCGCCCTCGGCGGGCGGATCACCCCCGGTACGTCCAGGGCCCCGGACGTCCCCGGCACCGCGGACCCCGCGGATACCCAGGACAAGGAGGCGCTCCACGATGTCTGACGGCCCCGACAGCTCCCGCGCGGTGCTCGACCTGCCCGCGCTGCGGCGGGCGGAACTGACCGAGCGCCCCTACCGCTGGGCGGAACTGCCCGGCACGCTGCGCGGCGCACCGGGCGAGACCGCGCGCAAGCTGGAGGAGGAGTTCCCGACGCAGGGCTTCCGGCTGACCGAGCGGACCGGCGCGGACTCGGAGAAGACCTACCGGACCCGCAACCTGCCGCTGATCGAGCAGGGGCGTCCCGTCGCCGACAGCCTCCCCTCGCTGTCCCCCCTGTGGCGGCGGCTCGTCGGCGAACTGGCCTCGCCCGACTACCGCGCCGCGGTGGCCGAGGCGACCGGCCGCCCGCTCGACCGCTGCGTGATCGAGGCGCGCGCGGTCCGCTACGGGCCCGGCTACTGGATCGCGCCACACACCGACCGGGCCGACAAGGTGGTCACCCAGCTCTGGTACTTCAACTCCGAGTGGCCGGCCCGGTGGCAGGGCACCCTGCGCATCCTCGGCTCGCCCGCGGCGGACGACGTACGGGCCGAGATCGCGCCCCGGCAGGGCTCCTCGGTGCTGCTGGTCCGGTCGGCCGATTCCTGGCACTCCGTCACCCCCGTCTCCCCGGCCGCCTCCCAGGACCGGCGCACCCTCCTGGTGCACTTCGTCGATCCCACGGCCGGCACCGCCGTCGGCGATCCCCTGCCCGGGGCGCGGGTCGGGGACGTAGGACCGCACGGCACGGACGTACAGTGAGCCGGCGCGGACGTGGGACGACCCGACCCGGACGGACCGCATCCCGGACCGCCCGACCAGGGAGGTTCCGGGTCATCACTCATCTGACACACCGACATGTTCCGGCTCACGGGCGAACGGGCGGCCCCGCGACCGATCGGGGCCCCCTTCGTTGACCCATCTCCACCACACCGCCCTCAAGGCCCCGGCCGGTGGCGCGGCGTCGGTCCGCCACGGCCGCCGAGTGCTCTCCGTGACCTCGCTGACCGCACTGCTCACCGGACTCAACACCAGCGGGCTCGACGTGGCCCTGCCTGGGATCGTCCGGCACTTCGACGCCTCGGCCGCGCAGGCCAGTTGGATGATTCTCGGCTATCTGCTGGCCGGCACCGTCCTGCTGCTGGTCTGGGGCCGTCTCGCGGACCTGTTCGGGCGCTGCCGGCTCTATGTCGGGGGTGTCGCCGTGTTCACCCTGGCCAGCGTCGGCTGCGCCCTCGCCCCGGACGCCTGGTGGCTGGTCCTCGGCCGGATCCTCCAGGGTGTGGGGGCGTCGGCCGTCATCGCCAACACCACCGCGCTGCTCGCGGACGCCTTCCCTCCCGAGCGGCTGCCGCGGGCCCTCGGCATCAACGCCACGCTCATCTCCGCCACCCAGGCCGCCGGCCCCCTGCTGGGCGGGGTGCTGACGAAACTCCAGGGCTGGTCCGGGATCTTCTGGACCAGCGGAGCGGCCGGGCTGGTCGCCTGCTGCTGGGCGGTCCATGTCCTGCGCCCGGACCGCGGTTCGGGCTCCTCCGAGAAGTTCGACGTGGCGGGCGCCCTGCTGTCGGTCCTGTTCCTGGGAGGCGGGGCGCTGGCGCTGACCGAGAGCGGCTCACGGGGGTGGACGTCCGGACCCGTCCTGCTGAGCGCGGCCGTGTCGGTCTCCGCGCTCCTCGTCTTCCCGCTGGTCCAGCGGCGGCAGCGGCATCCCCTGGTGGACCCGTGGCTCTTCCGTGACCGGCGCCGCGCGATGGCGCTGCTGGCCGCCTTCCTGACGGCGATGTCGTACTTCTCCGTCGTCCTGGTGATGTCCCTGTACCTCCAGACGGTCGAGCGTCTCGACGCCCTGTCCGCCGGTTTCCAGGTCATGCTCATGGCCGTCGGAGCCATGCTCGCCTCCCCGGTTGCGGGGCATCTGGCCACCCGCCGTCCGGCGCGGCTGCTGTCCAGCGTGGGCACGGCGACATCCGCGCTGGGGATCGCGCTGCTGGTCCTGGCGCTGTCGCTCGGCCCGCCCGCGCCGACCGGCCTCGTCGGGCCGGGGCTGTTCCTGACCGGGGTCGGCGCCGGCCTGTTCGGAGTGCCGAACACCGGCGAACTGATGTCGCTGGTACCGGCGCACCGGCGGGGCATCGCGAACGGCGTACGGTCCATGCTCCAGAACGCCGGTTATCTGATCAGTTCGGTCCTGGCCCTGGCCCTGGTGGCCGGTCACGTACCGTCCGGCGGGCCGGCGGGCGGCGACGTCCGGTCGTCGGTTCTCGCGGCGCCGGGCGGCCCGGACACTCTCGTCGGGCAGCACCGTACGGCGCTGCTGGTTCTGCTCTGCCTGTGTCTGGCGGCCACCGCGTCCTCGCTGCTGCGCGGCGGCACGCAGCGGCCCGTACCGCCACCGGACCACACCACCGCACCATCCGCCCCGCACCTCCCCGCGCCGCCCCGGGAAGTTCCGGGAAGTTCCGGCAGGACGAAAGGAACGGAGTGACCGTGGAGTACCCCATCCTCAAGGCTCACGACACCGACTTCGTGGTCCAGGAAAGCATGGTCCTGCCCGTCCAGGACGAGCAGGACGCCCCGTTCCAGTATCTGCGGCTGCGCAAGCGCGGGTACACCACGTTCGAGGCGGTCGAGCGGATCGCCGCGGTCTGCGGCGTCCCCGCCTCCGACCTGTCGACGGCGGGGCTGAAGGACGAGGACGCCGTCACCGAGCAGCATCTCGCGTGCCGGGGCGGACTCTCCCCGGACGGCATAGCCGAGTTCAACACCCGCCATGGCTCGGGCGAGCGCACCATGCGTCTCAGTCTCCACGGTTACGGTCACCAGGGGCTGCGCGCCGGGCATCTGGAGGGCAACGGCTTCCGGATCATCGTGCGCGGGCTGAGCGCCGGGTTCGTGCGGACCGTCGAGGCGCTCGGCGAGCGCGCCGGCGACCTGTTCTTCGTCAACTACTACGACACCCAGCGCTTCGGGGTGGCGGGCGGCCCCCGGACGACCCATCAGATCGGCCGTGCCCTTCTGGAGGGGGACCACGGGACCGCGCTCGGTCTCGTCCGGGAGTCGAAGTCCCCGGAGGCGGAGCGCGCCCTGCTCTTCACCGGTCCCGCCTCCGCTTTCTTCGACCGGATCGACCCCCGGGTGCGGGCCTTCTACCTGTGCGCGCACGCCTCGTACGTCTGGAACGCCCAACTGGCGGCGCTCCTACGGAAGGTCGGCCGCCATCCGCTCGACGAGACCGTCCGCGACGGCATCCCCTACACCTTCGCCACCCATCGGGACGATGTGCTGGCCCTGCTCCAGGAGGCTACGGCGCTGCCCTACGAGCGCCATCGCTGGGACGGCGGGGAGATGCGCCGCACCCAGGGCCTGCGTCCGACGGTCGTACAGACCCGGGTACGGGTGGACCGTACGGGCGAGGACACCGACACACCGGGCCGGCACGCCTGCGAGCTCACCCTCTTCCTGCCCTCCGGCTGCTACGCCACCAACGCGGTGGCGCAGTGGGTGGCCTGGGCCGGGTCGGTGCGCTGAGTCCCCGGGGTTCAGGCCCGGTGGGAGGCGGGCCTGACCGTCATCGTGGCGGACGGCTGCCAGCCCGTGGCGCGTGCCCAGGGTTCGGCGACGGCGACGACGAGATCGACGACGGGATCCTTGACATCGGCGTAGGTGGCGAGGTCCGGGACGGCACCCGCGAGCACCTGCTTGAAGCGCGCGTAGGCCGGAACGGCCTCGGGGTGGGCCCGCAGCCAGTCACGGAAGAGGAGGGCCAGCCGTTCGTTGGGCGAACCGGCCGCCCGGACATGGAGGTTGACGTCGGATTCCGGGTGACCGCGCCGGATCCACAGCCGCTTCGTCCAGTGCGCCGGGTCGTCGTCGCTGCCGGCCGGGACATGGTCCTGACGGTACGGCGCGAGGTCGAAGCCGTGGTCGGCCAGCGGTCCGGCGAACGCGTCCTGCGCCTCCTGGAGGTCGCGGACGCTGATCTGGATGTCGAACACGGGCTTGGCCGCCATGCCGGGCACCGCGGTACTGCCGATGTGTTCGACGTGCAGCGCGAGCGGTGCGAGCAGTTCGTACAGTCCGTCGGTGAGCGCCGTACCCCGGCTGGTCCAGACGGGGTCCGCGTCGGCCACGACGAGGTCGGGAGAGAGGTCCTTCGGCATCCGGCGATTCTAGTGCCGCGGGCGCGGTCCCCCTGTCCCACGGCCGGGTCTACGGCCGGTCGCGCGGCCGGGTCTACGGGCGGGGCCAGGGCCGGCCGGCGAGGCGTTCGATGTCGGTGTTGAAGCGTTTCAGGTAGGCGGCGAAGGCGGCGATGTCCTCCTCCGGCCAGTCGGCCATGACCTGGGTCAGGGAGCTGACGATGCCTTCCCGCTCCTCGTCGAGTACACGCGCGCCTTCCGGCGTGATGCGGAACTTGCGGGCCATGCCGCCGTCGGGGTCCGGGATGCGCTCCACGAATCCGGCCCGGACGGTCGCGGCCGTCTGCCGGTTCAGGGTGGAGGCGTCGAGCCCGAAGGCGTCGCTGAGTTCACCGATCGACATCGGTCCCTGCATGCGGATACGGCTGAGCAGGATGTAGGCACTGCGGTCCAGTACGGCGCCTTGGCGTCGACCGCCTCTCTGGTTCAGGAACGTGTGGCGGCTGAGCAGCATCTGCTCGTACTCGATCTCCTGCGTGGCCCCGACCATGCGTATGTCGCCTCCTGCCTTTCTCGCCGGGTCATTGTCGCACCGCCCGTGGACGGCCGTGCTCCACCGCCCCACACAGAATGCATCATACATATGATGTGCTCGATGCACATCATATGTATGATGCAGATGCTTGTTTCCGGTCGCACCGTCAGTTGCGCAGTCCGTTGCACAGTCATAGGAGTCCCCTGATGGACGCCCCACAGCCCGCCTCCCGCTCGGGCGGCGTGGTCGCCACGCTGGCGCTCGCCGGCACCACGGCGGCGATCATGCAGACGCTGGTCACACCGCTCATCGCGGAGCTGCCGCGGATCCTGCACACCACACCGTCGAACGCCACCTGGGTGATCACCACCACCCTCCTCGTGGCCGCCGTCTGCGTTCCGGTCGTCGGCCGCCTGGGCGACCTGCTCGGCAAGCGCCGCATGCTCCTCGCGTGCACGGTGCCGCTGGTCGCGGGCTCGGTGGTGTGCGCCCTCTCCTCCTCCGTCGTCCCGATGATCATCGGGCGTGGTCTGCAGGGCATGGGCATGGGCATGGTGCCGCTGGGGATCGCCCTGCTGCGCGACGTCGTTCCGACGGAGAAGCTCAGCTCGTCGATCGCCCTGGTGAGCGCCTCCATGGGGATCGGCGGCGGTCTCGGCCTGCCGATCGCCGCGGCGGTCGCCCAGTACGCGAACTGGCGGGTGCTCTTCTGGGGCGCCGCCGTTCTGGCCACGGTGATCGGCGTACTGATCTGGTTCCTGATCCCGAGTGTGCCCGCCGCCGCCAAGGGTCAGCGTTTTGACGCGCCCGGCGCGCTCGGCCTCGGCGCCGGCCTCGTCTGTCTGCTGCTCGCGATCTCCAAGGGCGCCGACTGGGGCTGGGGTTCGGGGACCACGCTCGGCCTGTTCACCGCCGCTGTCGTCCTCCTGGTCACCTGGGGCTGGTGGGAGGTGCGTACGACCGACCCGCTGGTCGACCTGCGCACCACGGCCCGTCCGCGGGTGCTGCTCACCAACATCGCCTCGGTCTTCGTCGGCTGCGCGATGTACGCCAGCATGCTGGTGATGCCGCAACTGCTGCAGTTCCCCGAGGCCACCGGCTACGGCCTGGGGCAGTCGATCCTCGCGTCCGGCCTGTGGATGGCGCCCGGCGGTCTGGTGATGATGGTCGTCTCCCCGCTCGGCGGCAAGCTGACCAACGCCTGCGGCCCGAAGGTCACCCTGCTCAGCGGGGTCCTGGTCATCGCGGCGGGCTACGGACTCTCCCTCCTGCTCATGGGGTCGGCGTGGGGGATCATGGCGGCCATCATGGTGATCAACAGCGGTGTGGGCCTCGCGTACGGCTCGATGCCGGCGCTCATCATGAGCTCCGTACCGCTCGCGGAGACCGCCGCCGCGAACAGCTTCAACACCCTCATGCGCTCGCTCGGCACCTCGATCGGCGCCGCCGTGATCGGCCTGGTCCTCTCCCAGATGACGACCGGCGTGGGCGGCCACACCATCACCTCCGAGGGCGGCTTCCGCACGGCCCTGCTAATCGGCTGCGGCGTCGCCCTGGTCTCCGCCGCGATCGCGGCCGTCATCCCGGCCGTACGCGACATCACCGGCGACGCGGACAAGACCCCTTCGGCCCCCGGGCCGAGGAAGACCGCCGTCGAAGCGTGAACGGCTCCGCCGTACCGGTCCGGTGCGGCGGATCATCCCCTGAGTTCTTCCGATCCGAGAGGAAGCGCCTCGTATGTCCACCCCCCACATCCCGTCCGGCTCCTCGTCCGGCCCCGTCTCTCAGGACCAGCGGGACGCGGGCTTCGACCCGGATGCCCTGCGCGCCCGCTACCGCGCCGAGCGCGAACGCAGGATCCGCCCCGAGGGCAGCGGCCAGTACCAGTCCGTCGACGGTGAGTTCGGCTACTACGCGGACGACCCCTACACGGATCGAACGGTCGATCGCGAACCGCTGAACGACCGGGTCGAGGCGCTGGTCATCGGGGGAGGCTTCGGCGGTCTGCTCGCCGGAGCGCGCCTGCGCGAGGCCGGTGTGGAGTCGATCCGGGTGATCGAGAAGGCCGGGGACTTCGGCGGTACGTGGTACTGGAACCGGTATCCGGGCATCCACTGCGACATCGAGTCGTACATCTATCTGCCGCTGCTGGAGGAGGTCGGTTACCTCCCGAAGTGGAAGTACGCCCCCGGAGAGGAGATCCGGCAGCACGCGCGGGCTATCGGGCGCCACTTCGACCTCTACCGCGACGCGTGTTTCCAGACCCAGGTGACCGAACTGCGCTGGGACGAGGCCGCGTCGGAGTGGATCGTCAGCACGGACCGCGGGGACCGCGTACGGGCCCGCCATGTGGTGATATCCAGCGGAACACTCAGTCAGGCGAAGCTCCCCGGCATCCCCGGGATCGAGAACTTCAAGGGGCACACGTTCCACACGAGCCGCTGGGACTGCGCCTACACCGGCGGCGACGCGGACGGGAACCTGCACAAGCTCGCCGACAAGCGTGTGGCGGTCATCGGCACCGGCGCCACCGCGATCCAGTGTGTGTCTCACCTCGGGGCCGACGCCCAGCACCTCTACGTGTTCCAGCGCACGCCGTCCTCCGTCGACGTGCGGAACAACCACCCGACGGAGCCGGGGCTGGCCGAGTCGCTGACTCCCGGATGGCAGCGGCGCCGCAGGGACAACTTCCTCATGCTCGTCACCGGGGGCCGGGCGGACGAGGACCTGGTGTCCGACGGCTGGACCAGCAGCGCCCGGTTGCAGCAGAAGCTCATCCCCAGCAGTGCCTACGACGATGTGCCGGCGCAGGAGCGTGAACGCCTCTACGAGATCGCCGACTTCCAGAAGATGAACGAGATCCGCGACCGGGTGGACTCCGTGGTGGAGGACTCGGCGACGGCCGAGAAGCTCAAGCCCTGGTACCGCTACATGTGCAAGCGGCCCACGTTCAGCGACACGTACCTCCAGACGTTCAACCGGCCCAACGTGACCCTCGTCGACACGGCCGACAGCCACGGCGTCGAGCGGATCACGGAGAACTCCGTCGTCGTCGGCGGAGTCGAGTACGAGGTCGACTGCGTCATCTTCGCGACCGGTTTCGAGGTCGGCGTCTCGGGGGCCCTGTCCGGAAAGCTCCCGGTGTACGGGCGGGACGGCGTCGCGCTGACCGAGTCCTGGCGGACCGGTCCCAAGACGCTCCACGGCTTCTACAGCCACGGCTTCCCGAACTTCTACCAGCTCGGCCCGCTCCAGAACGCCAGCGCCGTCAACTATGTGCACATCCTCGACGAACAGGCGGTCCATGTGGCCGAGGTCGTCGCGGAGGCCCGCAGGCGCGACGCCCGCTACGTCGAGCCGACCGAGCGGGCCGAGGCGGACTGGGTGGCCACGATCCGCGAGAACGCGCCCGACCTGTACGCGTTCCAGGCCGAGTGCACCCCCGGCTACTACAACAACGAGGGCAGGCCCAGCCCGCGACGCGAGTCGTACGGCGAAGGGCCCATCGCCTTCCACACGCTGCTCAAGCGCTGGCGCGAGGAGGGCGGCATGAGCGATGTCGTCGTCGGCGCCGAATGACGGGCGGCACGAAGGAGACGGGAAGTACGGAGGCGGCGCCGGTCCGGCGGTGGGACCACCGCCCGGCGTGAGCCGTCGTACCGGACCCGCGCCGCTCTTTTGGCCCGTACGGATGTGTCGGGCGGCCCTCCCCCTGGCGGGCCGCCCGACACGGTGTCACGCGGTGGAGCAGCGGAAGTTGGCGGCGGCGTCGGTGCTTCCGTGTCCGGTGTGGCGCGCGACGGCCGGCCAGCGGCACAGCGGACGGGGCGTGTCGCCGTTCCGCGCGAGGAGGGTGTCGGGGGCCTGACCCCGCTCGACCCATTTCACGAGGGCTGCCATCGGGTCGGCCGGGGAGGCGCCCGGACCACCGGTGCAGTGCTGCACGCCGGGTGCCATGAAGAGCCGGGCGAAGGGCTCGGTCCGGTGTCACCGCCTCGTGGTAGGCCTTCCCGAGGTCGGCGACGGTGGCGTGGCGGGTGCTGATCCCTATCGCCAGCGGTACTCCCCGATCGGCCAGGGTCTGCCGGGCGATCTCACCGGCTCCGTCGGCAGCTCTCCGGCGACGTCGCGGAGGGCCCGTACGATCACGATCTCGTCCTGCCGCAGAACGGTGAGCACCCGGGCCGGTTCGCCGACGGCTCGCCCCAGGAGTGCGGCGGCGGAGCGGAGGCCGTACTCGTCGGAGAGCGGGGCCACGGGGACCGCGGTGACCACGGCGCACGGTGTGCCGGGGCTGAGACCGGCCCGCGTCGCCGCGCTGAGACGTGGGCCGGGTGCGGGCTCGCGGCCCGCCAGCAGGTCTTCGAGCAGGTCCCGGCGTACCCGCCGGATACGGTCTGGCGCTCACCCGGTTCATCGGCCGGCGGCTGCTGCTGACCACCACCCTGCTGGTGATGCTGATGCCCTCGGCCGCGCTGGTCCTGCCGTTGTACCTGGGGGTCAACGCCGTCCATCTGGACGGCACGATCCGGTCGGTCATCCTGCCCTTCTCGTTCTTCCCGTTCGGGGTCTACCTCACGTACATCTACTTCTCCTCCAACCTTCCGGCGGACCTGCCGGCCGCCGCGCGCGTGGACGGCTGCTCGGAGTGGCAGGTCTTCCGGCTCATCGCCCTGCCGCCGGCCAAGCCGGTCGTCGCGCTGGTCGGTTTCTTCAGCTTCGTCGCCAACTGGAACAACTTCTTCCTGCCGTTCGTGATGCTGCCCGACAGCTCCCAGTACCCGGCGCAGGTGGGGCTGAGCAATCTGCTCTCCTCGTCGTCGGTCTTCAACCCCTCCGCGGGGGTCGGCAACCAGATCATGCGGCCGGAACCGGCCCTCGCCGCGCTGATCACCGTCGTGCCCGTCCTCGTCGTCTTCCTCTTCTCCCGGCGCGCGCTGGTCTCCGGCATGCTCGCCGGCGCGACGAAGGAGTGAACGGTCACCTGGTCGCCAAATTCTTTGGGTGATAGATTTTACGGTCCGGCCACCCGGAAGACCCACGCCAGGCCCGACACCTCATGGGAGCCCACATGATCGGCACGTCCTTCAACGACGGCTGGCAGACCCGCCCCAAGGTCAACCCCTTCGCCGAACTGTCGGGCCCGTCGGCTCCCTTCCGTCCGGTGACGTTGCCGCACGACGCGCTGATCGGTCAGCGCCGGACCGCTCCCGACGGCCAGGTCACCATGGAGGGCGGCGCCGGGGCCTACTTCCCCGGCGGGGTCTTCGAGTACCGCAAGGTCTTCCCCGTTCCCGAGGAGTACCGGGGCAAGCGGATCTTCATCGAGTTCGAGGGCGTGTACCGCGACGCGACCGTGTTCATCAACGGGACGTACGCGGGGCAACGCCCCTTCGGCTACTCGCACTTCCACATCGACGCGGACCGCTTCCTGCGTTTCGGCCAGGACAACGAGATCCGCGTCGAGGCCCGGAGCCATCGGGACTCCCGCTGGTACACGGGGGCGGGCATCTACCGGGACACCTGGCTGTTCGTGGGAGACGTCGTCCGGATCCAGCCCGACGGTCCGAGGATCAGCACTCCGGACGTCGACCGGGAGCGGGCCGTGGTCGAGGTGGTCACGGCGGTGGAGAACGACTCGATCGAGATCCGGACGGTCGAGGTCGTCACGGAGATACGGAACGCCTCCGGGGCCGTCGTCGCCACGGATGCGGCCAGGCTGACGGTGCTGCCCGGGGAGCCCGCGTCCGCCCGGCAACGTCTCTATGTGCGCGAAGCCTCGCTGTGGGGCCCGGATGCGCCGACTCTGTACACCTGCGACGTGACGTTGAAGGAAGAGAACGGCGAAGTGGACCGGGCGTCCGCCGCCTTCGGGATACGTACGCTCCAACTCGACCCGGAGCACGGCCTGCGCCTCAACGGGCGGACGGTAAAGCTGCGCGGCGCCTGCGTCCACCACGACAACGGGGTGCTCGGCGCCGCGACCTTCGCCCGCGCGGAGGAACGGCGCGTGGAGATCCTGAAGGCGGCGGGGTTCAACGCGATCCGTATGTCGCACCACCCGATGAGCAAGGCGATGCTCGACGCGTGCGACCGTCTCGGCATGCTGGTCGTGGACGAGGCGTTCGACGTGTGGACCTCGGGCAAGAGCGAGTTCGACTACAGCCTGAGCTTCCCCGAGTGGTGGGAGCGCGACATCGAGGCGATGGTCGCCAAGGACTTCAACCACCCCAGTGTGATCCTCTACTCGATCGGCAACGAGATCCCCGAGACCGGATCGCCCGCGGGGGCCGCGTGGGGACGCAGGCTCGCCGACACGGTCCGCTCCTTGGATCCCACCCGCTACGTCACCAACGCGGTCAACGGCCTGCTCGCCGTCATGTCCGAGCTGGGCGCCCTGGGACAGCAGGCCCCGGAGCAGGCGTCGGACGACGGCGCCGGCATCAACACCCTCATGTCCGACGTGGGGGACGCGATGAACGCCATCAGCGCCTCCGAGCTGGTCACCGAGCGTACGGCCGAGTCCTTCGCCGTCCTCGACGTCGCCGGAATGAACTACGCGGAGGCCCGCTACGCCCTGGACCGCGGCCTGTTCCCGAACCGGATCATCCTCGGCACCGAGACGTTCCCCACCCGCATCGACGGCAACTGGCGGCTGGTCAAGCAACACGGCCATGTCATCGGGGACTTCACCTGGACCGGCTGGGACTATCTGGGCGAGGTCGGCATCGGCCGCCCCCAGTACCTCACCCCCGGCGGGCCGAAGCCCTCCCCCACCGCTCCGTACCCCTACCTCCTGGCGGGCTGCGGCGACATCGACATCACCGGCCACCGCCGGCCCGCCTCCTACTACCGCGAGATCGTCTTCGGGCTGCGGTCCGAGCCGTACATCGCGGTCCGCAGGCCCGAGCACCACGGCAGGACCTTCGCGGGATCGCCGTGGGCCTGGAGCGACAGCGTCTCCAGTTGGAGCTGGCCCGGCTTCGAGGGGGCACCGGTGGCCGTCGAGATCTACAGCGACGCCCACGAGGTCGAACTCCTCGTCAACGGGCGCTCGCTCGGGCGGCGCCGGGTCGGCGAGGAGCACCGCTTCCGTACCGAGTTCGAGACCGTTCACGAACCCGGCGAACTGCTTGCCGTCGCCTACCGGGACGGACACGAGGCCGGCCGCAGCAGCCTGCGCTCCGCCACCACCCCCGTACACCTGACCGCAGAAGCGGACCGCCGGGCTATCCGGGCGACGGGCGGCGACCTCGCCTACGTCACGCTGACCCTGACCGACGCGCACGGTACCCCGCACACCGGCGCCGACCGCCCGGTGAGTGTGGAGGTCTCCGGGGCCGGGGTCCTGCTGGGCTTCGGCAGCGCCGACCCCTCGACGGAGGAGCGGTTCGACGCCACCGAGCGGCGCACGTACGAGGGCCGCGCGCTGGCCGTCCTGCGCCCCACCGCGCGCGGCGAGATCCGCCTCACCGCGACCGCGCCGGGATGCGAGGCGGCGGAGGTCGTCGTCACCGCCGAGTAGCGGTGGATCAGCGCGAAATCACGGTGCCGTACGGTTCTGCGCGTGACCAACCAGCGAAAGCCACGAGGCCCGTACCGCAAGAGCGCGGAGCGCCGGGAACAGATCCTCCAGGCCGCCTACGAGGCCGTCGACGAGCACGGGGAACGCGCCTCGCTGCAGGAGATCGCGGACCGGGTGGGGGTGACGCAGCCGGCGCTGACGTACTACTTCCCCACGCGCGACGCGCTGCTTCTCGCGGTTCTGGAGCGACGGGACGTGCTGGGCAAGGAGCTCGCCAAGGCCTCCGGGGCGGGCACGCACACGATCGACGCGGTGGTGGCGACCACGCGCCACACCACCGAGCATCCGGGACTGGCCAAGCTGTACGTCACCCTCTCGGCCGCGGCCACCGATCCGGCGAGCCCCGCGCACCGCTACTTCGCCGAGCGCTACCGAGGTCTCGCGGCCGAGACCACGCGGGACGTCGAGGCACAGCAGCGGGCCGGGGCGGTCCGGGACGACGAACCGGCCGCTCACCTGGCCAGGATGCTGCTGGCGGTCCTGGACGGGCTGCAGATCCAGTGGATGCACGACCCGTCCGTGGACATCGCCGCGATCGCCGAGTCGTTCACGCGGGTGCTCACGGACGCCGCCGTCCCAGCGCGGGAGGCGACGTCCGACCGGCCGGTGTGACGCCGCGTCCACCGGATGCGCGCGGCGCTCGGCGCGGCCCGGCGCGTGAGGCGCGCGCGGATCCGTAATCTCGGACACCGGGGTTGTTTCCGGGCAGGGGTCCGCGAGGGCGGTTTCGCCCTTCGGAGCCGACCGGCCGGTGGGTGGGACGTCGGAACGGGAGCCGCTGAATGGACATCACCTTCTCCTTGATCCTGCTCCTGCTGTTCCTGTGGGGCCTGTGCTCACGGAAGGTGGCGCGTGTCGAACTCACCGCCCCCGCCGTGTTCGTGCTCGTCGGCTTCCTGATGCACCAGGGGTTCGGCAGTGTGGACCTCGTCCCCTCGCAGGGGACCATCAAGGCGCTGGTGGAGGTCACTCTGACCTGGGTGCTCTTCACCGATGCCGCACGGCTGTCCGTCCGGTCCCTGCGCCCGGACATCGGCCTGTACGGACGCCTTCTCCTGATCGGGCTGCCGTTGTGCGTCGGACTCGGCACGCTGGTCGCGCTCGGTCTCGTTCCGGGTGCGTCCGGCTGGGCCGCGCTCTATCTGGGAGCCGCGCTGGCTCCCACGGACGCGGCGCTCGGCGCTTCGATGATGGACAATCCGGTGGTTCCCGCACGGGTCCGCCGGACGATCAATGTGGAGAGCGGTCTCAACGACGGCATCGCCACCCCTTTCGTGGTTCTGGCGTTGGCGGGCCTGGTGGCCGCCGAGGCCGGTGCGGGCCATACGGGGCCCGGCGGCGCCCTTCTGGAACTGCTCATCGGCCTGGCGTACGGCGCCGCGGTGGGTCTGGTCGCCGGTTGGCTGTTGCGGTCGGCGCTGCGCGGGTCCTGGGCGGTGGAGGGTTTCGCCGGCCCGGCCGTGCTGGCTCTCGCCCTGTTGTGTTACACCTCGGCGATCGCGCTCGGCGGCAACGGATTCGTGGCGGCCTTCATCGGCGGCCTCGCCTTCGGGACGGCTTACGGGGAAGGCGCTCCGCAGTGGCAGCTCACGTTCACCGAGCAGTCGGCGTCGGTGCTCTCCCTCCTGGTCTGGCTGATGTTCGGGGCCGTCATGCTCCCGGAGGCGGTCCGGCATCTGACCTGGCAGGCGGTCTGCTACGCGGCCCTGAGTCTGACGGTGATCCGGATGGTGCCGGTGTTCCTGGCGCTGCTGGGCAGTGGCCTGGACCGCGGAACGGTGCTGTTCGTCGGCTGGTTCGGTCCGCGCGGGCTCGCGTCCATCATCTTCGGGCTGCTGGCCGTCGAGGAACTCGCGCCCGCCACCGCTCGTGTGGTGGTTCCGGTGGTGGTCTGCACCGTTCTGCTCAGCGTGGTGGCGCACGGTCTCTCCTCCGGACCGCTGGCCCGGCGGTACGGATCGCGGGCGGCGCCGGACGGCGCGGCCGGGAAGCGTCCTTCGGCCGGCGAACTGCCGGTCAGGGGGCTGCCGGGGAGAAGCCCCCGGACGGGAGCATGAGGCGCGGCGCCGCGGGCGTGAGGCGCGGCGGACGCGGGACGTCCGGATCGTGCCGGGCTCATGCGGCCTGGGCCGCGACCCGTCCGGCCTTGACGGCGTCGACCAGTGCCTGGTGATCGCGCTCGTTCTGGTCGGCGTAGGCCTCGGCGAACCGTACGAGGGCCTGGTCGAAGACGTCGCCGCGTCCCAGGTAGGCGGCGATGGCGATACGGTCACCGGAGCGCGCGTGAGCCCGGGCGAGGGTGGCGCCGCACAGTTCGCCGAAGACTCCCATGCCGCGCGGCACCATCACCGAGGGTTCCACGATGCCCTTCCAGTCACGCAACTGGCGTATGTAGAAGTCCCGTTCCAGACCGTCGGGCGCGTGCACATGCTCCCAGCCGAGGAAGATGTCGCTGGCCGCCTGCATGAGGCGCTGGCCGGCGACGACCCGCTCGCCCTGCGTGGCGAACTCGCCGGCGCCGGCGTACGCGGCGAGTACCGACTCGTCGGCCTCCTTCGCCTGGAGGAACAAGGGGTCCCCGCTGTCCCTGCCCAGCAGCAGAATGATCCAGCAGCGGGTGCCGACGCTCCCGACCCCGACCACCTTCCGTGCCATGTCGACCAGGGTGAACTGCTGGAGCAGACGCCGGCGGTCCGGCTGAAGGCTCTTTCCGTACCGCGCGACGAGATCGCGGATCGTCTCTTCGAGTTCGGCCCGTTCGAGGTCGGGCAGCAGGTCGGCTATCGGCATGACGACGGGCGGCGCGGGGACGATCCGCCGACGGCCGTCCACCACCCGCGTGAGCTTCTCGAAGGCCTGAAGACTGTCCCGGGTGCGTGCCTTCGCCAGAGTCCTGGACACCTGGTCGCGGCCACGCTGCCGCAGGCGGCCGGTGGCCAGGGCCTCCAGCTGCGCCGCGTCGGCCTTCGCGTACCAGACGGCGAGATGGGGCATCCCGGCGAAGCGGCGCATCTGCTCGCGGTACGACCGGGCGGTGCTCCGGACGATCGCGCCGCGCTCCGCGTCCGAGTAGCCGTTCTCCCGTCCGGCGATCACGAAACTGGTCGCCAGCCGCTTCAGATCCCACTCCCACGGGCCGGGCAGTGTCTCGTCGAAATCATTGATGTCGAAGAGGAGATTGCGCTCCGGCGACGCCAGCAGCCGGAAGTTCAGCAGGTGCGCGTCCCCGCACAACTGCGCCCGCAGACCGGACACGGGCGTCGTGGACAGGTCGCCCGCCATGATCGAGGCCGCGCCGCGGTAGAAGCGGAACGGGGACTCCGTCATCCTTCCGTAGCGGATCGGTACGAGTTCGGGCAGGCGCGCGGCCGACTGCGCTTCGATGACGCTCACGGGGTCCGTCCGGTCCGGGGACGGCTCGAACTCCTCATGAGCGGACCGGGGCGCGCGGGTCCGTGCCGCTTTGCCCAGAGCGGCACGCTCCCGGGGAGAGAGCCACGGCCGCCCCTGGATGGTGGTCGCCGGTATTCCGGTCATCGGAGAGCCTCCTGCGCTGGGACGGCCAGTGGGCGACGGGGCCCACAGCGGCCGGGACGGCCGCCGCACGCACTCGTCCGAGACGCCGGTCGTGATCGCGAATGTCCGTCACGCCCAGCCTCGCAGCTCCGGACCGTCCTCGCATCACTCGCGCCGGGTGGCCGGAGAACGCACGGGGTGACCTGCGACGACGCGGTTCCCGGGCAGGGCGAGATGCTGGGCAACCTCCGCAAGGACCCGCTGCCCCAGTCACCGGTCGCCCCTGAGGGCATCACCGTCGCGGACCTCGTCGGCCGGGGGCGCCACCCGCACCAGGGCATCTTCTTGCGCTGGAGCGAGAAGGACGACGCCGCCGTGGCGTCCGCCCTCGACGCGACACACACGGCGCCGCTCGCCGACCGGGCCGTGGACGAGCTGTCCGGGGGCCGGCGCCAGCGTGTGTGGATCGCGATGGCGCTGGCCCAGCAGACCGATCTGCTGCTGCTCGACGAGCCCACCACCTTCCTCGACGCGAGCCATCAGATCGAGGTCCTCGACCTGCTGACCGATCTGAACCAGGCGCGCGGCACGACCATCGTCATGGTCCTGCACGACCTCAGCCTCGCCGCCCGGTACGCGGACCACCTCATCGCCCTCGCGGAGGGACGGCTCCACGCGGTCGGCGCCCCGGCCGAGGTGCTGACGCGGGAGAACGTACGCGCCGTGTTCGGCCTGGACAGCCGCGTCATCGAGGACCCCGTATCGGGGAGGCCCCTGATGCTCCCGATCGGCCGCCACCACGCCGCGCGGGGTCAGGGCGTGTACGAGGCGCTCTGAGCCGTCCGCACCACCGTCCGGCCGTCGTTCCGGCCGAGCAGGCCCGCCGACACCCATGCGTCCACGGTGCTCCGTACCCGTGAGACGAGCGCGCCCTTGTCGCGGAACGGGGCCCCGGCCCATACCTCGTCGAGGAGGGTCGTACCGTCGGGCTTCGACGGGTTGGCGACGTCCGAGCCGGTGTTCCCGAACGCGATACGGGGCTCGTCCCGCCGGAAGTACGCGTGCGTCGGGTCCTCGGTCCCTTCGAAGAAGGGGGCGAACTCGCTGCCGTCGAGGGTGTAGTGGAGCGGCTTGTCCCGCACCGGGGTGAGGGTGGGCAGGAGGTCACCGGAGAGGGCGGCGTTGCGGTAGAGCCCGAACCGCAGAGGGCTGGTCGAGGCGGAGCGGGCGACCAGGTTGACCGGTCCGTGGAAGAGGGACTGGAGGGCCGGGTCGTCGGGCGTCCGCTCGACCCGGAGCCGGAAGGGCACCCGGACCCGGACGGTGTCCCCGCCGCGCCAGGTCCGGGAGACGGCGAAGTAACTGCCGGGCAGCGCCTTTCCCTGCACGGCGGCGCCGTTGACCGTCACCTGGAAACCGGCGTCGGCCCAGGAGGGCACGCGCAGACGCAGCTCGAACGCGGCGCTGCCGCCGCCGATGGTCAGGGTGGAGCCCTGCTCCCTGGGGTAGTCGGTCGTCTGGGTGACGGTGATGCCCCGCTCGGCCCAGGTCAGGGTGGAGGGGCTGTACAGATTGACGTACAGGGCGCTGTCGTCGGCCTTCCTGAAGTAGACCGAGTCCTGGTACTTGGTGGCGCTCTCCATGCCGGTGCCCTCGCAGCAGGTGGTGCCCGCCTTCGGTGTGTAGTCGCGGACATGGCCGGGCGTCAGCCCGATGAAGTACGTGACCAGCGGCTTCTCGGCGTCCGCGGTGTCCTGTTTGGAGCCGAGGACCTGGTTGTAGAGGGCCCGTTCGTAGTAGTCCATGTACTTCGGGTCCTGCTCGTGGAAGAACAGCATGCGGCTCAGCTTGAGCATGTTGTACGCGCAGCAGCTCTCGGCGGTGGTGGCGCTGATCGTTCCGGCCACGGATCCGCGGCCCCGCCAGAACTCTCCGGTGCTGGTGCCGCCGATGCCGTACATCCGGCTGGGGACGACCATGTCCCAGAAGTTCTTCGCGGCGGCGAGGTAGCGTGCCTCGCCCGTCGCGTCGTGGAGCCGGAGCAGCCCGGTGAAGATGGGGATGTGCTGGTTGGCGTGCAGGCCGTCCAGGACGTCCCGGTTCGCGGCGCACGCGTCGATGAGGGAGTCGAGGTCGAACAGCCGCGCGAGGGCGAGGTGTTCGGGCTTGCCGGTCAGGGCGTGGAGGTCGCAGACGGCCTCGACCAGGCCGCCGAACTCGCCGCTGGAGAAGATGCCCCACATACGTTGCAGGGTGCTCGCGGGCAGACGGGACAGCCGGGAGTACATCCAGTCGCACAGGCCCGACGCGAGGTCGAGTGCCCGCGGGTCGTCGGTGTACAGGTGGGCGTCGAGAAGGCCCCTGAGGATCTTGTGCGCGGTGTAGTACGGCGCCCATACGACGCCGTAGTCGCTGCTGGTCATGGACTCCAGCGTGATGAACTGGGTCTCCGGGTAGGCCGCGAGGAACCCGGGGTGGCTGGGCGCGCCCCAGGTGCGGCGCAGGGTGGCGGGCAGGCCACGCGGCGAGCCGTCGGCGAAGGTGGAGCCGGTGGTCTCGTCGAAGGCGTACGACACCAGATCGCCCCGGCCCGCCGGGGAGTCGGCGGCCCGGTGGTCCTGGAGCCCCGCGATCTCGCCCGCCGTGAGGGCGCGTGCCCAGATGTTGAACTCGTCGAACGCCCCGGCGAACACCGGGTCGCCCGGGTAGTTCGAGCGGCCGAGCCAGTTGTTGCGCACCGTGCCCAGCGCCGCCGGGTCGAGGGTCATCGCCCCGTGGGCGACGGCGCTCCCGTTGACGTAGAGCACACCGGTGCCGCCGCCGATCGTGACGGCCAGATGGCTCCACCGGTCCAGCGGGAGCTGTTCGTCGCCGTCGAGTCCCTGCTCGCCCGAGGCGCCCGCGGTCGTGAGGGCGAAGCGAGGGGTTCCGTTCGCGTTGCGGGCGGCGAGGTAGAGGTAGCGGGTGGTGCCGTCGCCGAAGTCGAGGACCCGCGCCCAGTCCGCGTGGTGGGTGGGCTTCACCCAGGCCGACAGGGTGACGGCGCGGGCGTCGCCGAGGACGCCGGGCGGCAGGTCGACGTACTGGTGGGAGCCGCGGACGTTCTCCGCGGCGGTGCCGAACCTGCCGGGCACACCGAGGACGGACGGGGAGGTCCGCAGCGCGGAGCGGACCTCGGTCAGGGCGTCGACCATGTAGCGGATCCTGTCGGCGTACACCTGGTCGCCGGTGCTGCCGTAGGACTGGGCGAGCATCGTCAGGAAGTGGCCGGTGTAGTGGCCGCGGAGGTTGCCGTTGGCCTCGCCGTCGAGGCCCTCCCAGCCGCCGGGGGCGACCGCGCCGCGGGTCGACAGCCCGGCGTTGGCGCGGAAGACCTGGAGCAGCCGGTCCACGTCGTAGCCACGGCCGTGGTCGAGCATGAACCGGCGTTTCGTGGCGAAGAGGCCCGGGCCGAGCGAGACGTCCTTCAGATCGAACGGGCGGAGCGTCCAGGAGGACGGGGCCGGGAGGGCCGCGGCGGCGGACGGACCGGCGGAGGCGCAGGAGAGTCCCGACGCCGCCGCGGTGGCTATCGCGGTCCGGAGAAGGCCTCGTCTGGAGAGGGGAGCTGCCATGGTTTCCTCGTCTCTGCGACGGTGAGTTACGGCATGAGCGTTCGGCACCGGTGCGAAACGGCTCCCGAGAGCCTGGTCACGGACCGATGAGGAGACACCCGCCGTTCGGCATGTCGAACATCGTTCCGAGTTCCGATCAGAAGATAGGTTCGGGAAGCCGACGCGTCAACGCTCCCGCCACGGCCGGCGAACAGGGGCGACGCCGGGAGCGCGTCGATCCGAGCCGCCCCGGCAGCGAGCGGCCCGGCGGCGCGTCCTGCGCCACCGGGCCGCTCCTTCCGTCTCTTCTTCTCCTGCCGCCTTCTCCCCTACCAGCGCGGGATGGTGGACCGGTAGGTCGGGTGGATGGTGCGCATGTAGCCGGTGTCGTCCCGGTTGCGCTGACCGCTGGTCAGATACTGCTCGTGCAGGATCCCCAGGGCGTCACGGTCGAGCGTGACACCGAGGCCGGGGGCGGTGGGCACCTCCACCGAGCCGTCCTTGAACGCCAGGACGCCGGGCTCGATGACGTCCTCGGTCTTCCACGGCCAGTGGGTGTCACAGGCGTAGGTGAGGTTCGGGGTGGCCGCCGCGAGATGGGTCATCGCCGCGAGGCTGATGCCCAGATGCGAGTTCGAGTGCATGGACAGGCCCATGCCGAAGGTGTCGCAGATCCCGGAGAGGAGCTTGGAACGGCGCAGTCCGCCCCAGTAGTGGTGGTCGGAGAGGATGACCTGTACGGCGTCCACGGCCACCGAGGGGTGGAGTTCGTCGAAGGCCACGACGCACATGTTGGTCGCCAGCGGCATCGACACCTCGCGGGCGACGGCGGCCATGCCCTCGATACCCGGTGTGGGGTCCTCCAGGTACTCCAGCACCCCGTCGAGCGCCTGGCCCACCTTGATGGAGGTGGGCACCGTCCAGGCGGCGTTCGGGTCGAGCCGCAGCGGATGATCGGGGAACTCGGCGCGCAGCGCCCGTACCGCCTCGACCTCCTCCTCCGGCGGCAGGACGCCGCCCTTGAGCTTGATCGCGGTGAACCCGTACGCGTCGACCATGCGCCGGGCCTGGGCCACCACGCCCTCCGGGTCCAGCGCCGCGCCCCACTCGTCCGGCTCGGCGCCGGGGTGACCGGCCCACTTGTAGAACAGGTACGCGCTGAAGGGCACCGCCGCGCGAACGGCGCCACCGAGGAGGTCGGAGACGGGCCGGCCGCACGCCTGTCCCTGGATGTCGAGCAGCGCGACCTCGAACGGGGAGTGCACCCGGTCGACGGTGCTGCTGGTGGTGACCATCCCGGTCAGCCCGGAGCCGCCGACACTGCCGATACGGGCGATGATCTCGCCGACGCGCCGGTGCAGTTCCTCGGTGGCGTAGACGTCGAGCCCGACGATCTGTTCCGCCACGGCCTGAAGCCGTTCCAGGTGCCTGGCGTCGGCGTAGGTCTCGCCGAGCCCGGTGAGTCCGCCGTCGGTCCGCACCTCGACGATCGCGCGCAGGGCGTACGGCTCGTGGACGCCGACCGAGTTGAGGAGCGGCGGATCGCGGAAGGCGACGGGGGTGATGGTGACGGCGGAGATCCGCAGCTTCTCGGTGCTCATCAGGCGGCGTTCCTTACCAGTTCGAGTCCTCGCTCAACGAGTGAGGAGAGTTCGTCGAGGTCTTCCGGCGTGGGGTCGGTCAGCGGCGCGCGGACCGACCCCACCTCCAGGCCGCGCAGGCGTACACCGGCCTTGACCAAGGAGACCGCGTATCCGGGAACCTTGTCACGCAGGGCGACCAGGGGGTGGAAGAAACCGGCCAGGAGGGCGTCGACCTGCTTCTGGTCGCCGGTGGTCACCGCGCGGTGGAAGGCGAGGGAGACCTCGGGGGCGAAGCAGAAGGCGGCGGACGAGTACAGCGGGACACCGATGGCCCGGTAGGCGGGCACGGTCGCCTCCGCGGTGGGGAGACCGTTGAAGAACTGGAAGGACTTGCCGCGCTCGCGCAGCGACTCACGGATGGCGACCACGGTGCGCGCCAGGGTTTCGATGTCGCCGGCGCCGTCCTTGAAACCGACGACCTGGTCGATCGCGGCGACCTCCACGGCGGCGCGCGGGCCGAACCGTGCGTTGGCCCGGTTGTAGACGATGAGGGGCAGCCCGGAGGCCTCGGCGACCGTCCTCACGTACCGCACCAGCCCGTCCTGATCCCCGCTGACCAGGTACGGCGGCAGCAGGAGCAGCCCGTCGGCGCCGTTCTCACGCGCCGACTCGGCGAGGGCGATCGCCGTCGGGAGCGCGCCGCCGGTACCCGCGTACACGGGGACCGCCCCGTCCACCGCCTTGACCGCGGTGCGTACGACGTCGGTGTGCTCCTGCTGCGACAGGGCGTGGAACTCCCCGGTGCCACAGGCGGGGAAAACCCCGCCCGCACCGGCGGTCACCCCTGCCCGTACGTGGGTCTCAAGAGCCTGTGGATCGAGAGCGCCGTCGGGTGCGAAGGGCGTGACCGGAAAGAACAGCACTCCGTCAAGCATAAGACTCCGTTCAGATATATGACCGTGATCCCGGTACATGTCTATGCGAGGGAATTTAGGACGCACCGCGGGAACCGTCAAGCGCTCACGCCGCCGCCTTCCGCATCCGACCTGGGCAGCTCGCGCCAACTGGACGGCGGTGCGGCCTTGCGAGATTCCGCGATGAAGTCATTGACCGGATGAGGACGCGTACGTAACGTGTCCACACGCATGACAGAGGTTCACATACATGTACGACTGAGCTCGCTGCCAACCCTGGTCGGGGCGCGGTGCGACCCCCACATTCGTGAGCGGAGCCCGGCCCGCTCGGTCAACGGCGAGGCCCTCGGACACCTCTGTCATGCCGTCACGCCTATCGAAGTGGGAGACAATGATGGTCCCGCAGCCTCTTGCGAAGAGTTCCGAGAGCGAGCCCGACGCCGAAAGCCGTGCGGTCGGCAAATTCCTGCGCCGCATGCTGCCCATTCTGGTTCTGATGCTCCTGGTCAACCAGATGGACCGGACGAACGTCGGCTTCGTCCAGAACGAACTGAGGGCCGACGTAGGGGTGAGCGCCACCGCCTACGGCCTCGGCGCGGGCCTGTTCTTCATCGGGTACGCCCTCTTCGAAGTCCCGAGCAACATGTTGATGGAACGCTTCGGCGCGCGGGTCTGGCTGACCCGCATCATGATCACCTGGGGTCTGGTGATCCTGGCGATGTGCCTCATCCACAACGTGACCATGTTCTACGTCCTGCGGTTCGTTCTCGGTGTCGCGGAGGCGGGCTTCTTCCCCGGGGTGCTCCTGTACTTCACCCAGTGGCTGCCGGACTCCAGCCGGGGCCGGGCCAGCGCGATCTTCCTGGGCGGCTCCGCCACGGCCTACATCGTGACCGGTCCGATCACCGGCGCGCTGCTGGAGATGCACGGTGTGGCCGGGATCGCCGGCTGGCGCTGGATGTTCGCCCTCGAAGGAACCTTCTCCATCCTGGTGGGGATCGTCGCCGGATTCTTCCTCGTCTCCCGTATCTCCGAAGCCCGCTGGCTCACGGACGAGGAGAAGACCGCCCTGAGCGCCGCGGTCGCGCGTGACCAGGAAGCCCGCAGCCGAGCCCCCAAGGTGTCGCGTTTCCGGCTTCTGATCCACCCCCAGGTCGCCCTGCTGACCGCGGTCTTCTTCGCGATGGCCCTCACCGGCTACGCGATCACCTTCTGGCTGCCGAGCCTGGTGGCCGAGATCGGCGGCCTCTCGCCCTTCCAGATCGGGCTGCTGTCCGCCATCCCGTGGATCTGCGCGGTGATCGCCATGTACTCGATGAGCCACTTCACGGACCGCGCCCCGGACCGCCGGCCGTACCTCGCGATCTGTCTGGTCCTGTCGGCGGTGGGCGCCTTCCTCGCCACCCTGGGCTCCCCCTGGTTCGGACTGGTCGCCATCACCCTGGCCGCGGTCGGCGGAAAGTGCGCCGCCACCCTGTTCTGGCCGATGGCGCAGTCCGGGCTCGACCTGAAGATCGCCGCGGCCGGTCTCGCGGTGGTCAACTCGCTGGGCAACCTGGGCGGCTTCGTCTCCCCCACGCTCTTCGGCTACCTCAAGGACACCACCGGCAGTACGCACGGAGGCCTGTACGCCCTGGCGGTGGCGTCCGTGCTGGCGGCGCTGGGCGTCGGCTTCATGCGCCGGCCGAGCGGACCGGCGGCCCTGGCCGGCGAACCGGCGGCGTCCGAGCCGGCGGTGTCGACCGGCGAGGCCCGGTGAGCGGCGAGGCCCGGTGAACGGCATCCGGGCTTAGCCGTACCGACGTATCGGTACGAACATGGATCAACTCGACGGCCGCCCCGGAGCAGATGCCCCGGGGCGGCCGTCGTGGGGCGCGGGCCGGTCAGTGGCCGCCGGTGAGTTCGCCGCTGAGCCTGCCGTGGAGGTGGGCGCTGGCGTGGTCGAGCCCGGTGAGCTCGACGGTCTTGCCGCGCTGGGCGTACTTGGCTTCGATGGCGTCGAGGGCGGCGACGGACGAGGCGTCCCAGACGTGCGCGGCGGAGAGGTCGATGACGATCCGGTCCGGGTCGGTGGCGTAGTCGAAGCGGCCGACGAGGTCGTTGGAGGAGGCGAAGAACAGCTCTCCGGTCACCCGGTAGACGGCGGTGCCGCCGTCGGGATCGACGACGGCGGTGACAGTGGCGCGGTGGGCGACGCGCTGGGCGAAGATGACCATGGCGGTGACGGAGCCGACCACGACGCCGACGGCGAGGTTGTGGGTGGTGACCACACACGCGACGGTGACGACCATGACGGCGATCTCGCCGGCCGGCATCCGCCGCAGTGTCCCGGGGGCGAGGGAGTGCCAGTCGAAGGTCGCGAACGTCACCATGACCATGACGGCGACCAGGGCGGCCATGGGGATGTCGGAGACGACCGGGCCGAAGACGATGCACAGCACCATGAGGAACGCGCCGGCCAGGAAGGTCGACAGCCGGGTGCGGGCGCCGGAGACCTTCACGTTGATCATCGTCTGGCCGATCATGGCGCAGCCGCCCATGCCGCCGAAAAAGCCGGTGACGATGTTGGCGATGCCCTGGCCGACGGACTCACGGGTCTTGTTGGAGCGGGTGTCGGTGATGTCGTCGACCAGCTTCGCGGTCATCAGCGATTCCATCAGCCCGACGAACGCCATGGCGAGGGCGTAGGGGGCGATGGTGGTCAGGGTGTCCAGGGTGAAGGGCACGTCGGGGAGGCCCGGCACCGGCAGCGCGGAGGGCAGGGCGCCCTTGTCGCCGACGGTGGGCACCGCGATCCCCGCGGCGAGCGTGATCGCGGTGAGGATGACGATGGAGACGAGCGGCGCCGGAATCACGGTGGTGACCCTCGGGAAGAACACCATGAGGGCGAGGCCGCCGATGATCAGCGGGTACACGGCCCACGGCACGTTCCGCATCTCGGGCACCTGGGCCATGAAGATCAGGATGGCGAGGGAGTTGACGAAGCCGACCATCACCGAGCGGGGGACGAACCGCATCAGCTTCGCCACACCCAGCGCGCCGAGCGCCACCTGGAAGACACCGGCGAGGATGACGGCGGCGATCAGGTAACCGAGTCCGTGTTCCCGGTTCAGCGGGGCGATCACCAGGGCCACGGCCCCGGTCGCGGCGGAGATCATCGCCCGGCGGCCGCCGACGACCGAGATGACCACGGCCATGGTGAACGAGGCGAACAGGCCGAGCACCGGATCGACCCCGGCGATGATCGAGAACGAGATCGCCTCGGGAATCAGCGCCAGCGCGACCACCAGGCCGGCCAGCACCTCCGTACGCCACACCTTCGGGTCGTGCAGCCAGTCGGGCTTCAGGCCGCGCAGGCGTGCGGCCGGGGACAGACGTGCGGCCGGGGACAGAGCGGAAGCGGAGGACAAGGGAGAGGGAACCTGTCGTCTCGGGCACGCCCTGCGGCGGGCTGGGACATGCGGGAGGACGCGGAGAAGCCGGCCGGCGCCCCGCGGGCGGCCCGGGGGACGGGCCGGAAGTCTTCAGGGTGGAGGCGCGACGGTGCGCCCGAACGTCACATACGGGGGCGGAGTATCACGGCGGGCAGGGGGCGGCGCCAGGCGACATGGGCTCGCGCACGCGGTTCTCCTGCAAGAATCGGATCTTCGCCGGGGGCGTGGGTGGCCCCGACACGGCAACGGCGGAAGCTCCAGGAAGGGGCTTCGCCGTCAGCAACTCTACCCTAACGTTAGGGTAGAGATCGGCGGGCGTCGCACGGAGCGCGGCGGCACCGGGGAGACAAAGGGCCGGAGGATCACAGGCGTGGACGGCAAGCACATGCAGATCGGCGAGGTCGCCGCGCGGACCGAGCTCTCCCTGCGCACCATCCGGCACTACGAGGAGACCGGCCTGGTCGTCCCCTCCGCCCGCTCCCAGGGCGGCTTCCGTCTCTACACCGAGACCGATGTCGCCCGTCTCATGGTGATCCGGCGGATGAAGCCGCTCGGCTTCACCCTGGAGCAGATGCGCGATCTGCTGGACGCCACCGACCGCCTGGACGCCGACGGCGAACTGCCCGGGGCCGAACACCAGGAACTGGTCGAACGGGTCCGCGCCTTCGAGCAGGCCGCCGCCGAACGCGTCGCCGATCTGCGCAAACAACTGGGCCGCGCCGAGGACTTCGCCACCACCTTGCGCACCCGCCTGGAGCGAGCCGCGAACACCCGGCCCTGACCTGGCTCTTCACCGGCCGGCGGGATGCCGCGTGAGCCACGGCGCGCCGGGGTCACTCCCAGACGGCGATGTTGCGCCGTACCGGGACCGTGCCCGAGTCCGTGGCGAACAGTTCGGGCGAGCGGGCCCGGATGCGTTCGACGTCGTCGAAGACCGCCCGCAGGTGGGTGCGCATGGCCGTACGGGCCAGGGTGACGTCTCCGGCGAGCACCGCTTCGAAGATCTCGACGTGCTGGGTGGCGAAGCCGGCCGGTGAGGCGGTGGCGTAGAGGCCCAGGCGGCGCGCGCGGTCGAGGTGGCCCTTGGCCGAGACCACGGTCGCCCAGGCGCTGCCGTGTCCGCTCAGCCGCAGGATGGCCTGGTGGAACGCCTCGTCCAGTTCGAAGAACTCCTCCAGGGCGAGGCCCGGCCGCTGCTGCTCGGCCAGGTTGCCGCGCAGGCTCTCGACGAGATCCGGGTCGAGCTCCGTGGGGAGGTCGTCCAGGGAGGCCAGCTCGACGGCCTCCCGCAGGAACTGGGCGTCGGCCACCTTCGCCGGGTCGACGCGTGAGACGAAGGACCCCACCTGCGGAAAGACCTGGACCAGCCCCTCATGGGAGAGCAGGATCAGACTCTCCCTGACGGGTGTGCGGCTGACCCCGAGGGATGCCGCGAGCTCGTTCTCGGACAGGGCTGCGCCCGGGGGGAGCTCAAGGGTCAGAACCTTGCGTCGCAGCGTCTCGTAGACAGCGCGGCGACTGGTCCGCTGCCGGTTCGATCGGGCCATGCGTTCATCGTATCGGGCGCCGACACGGCCTGTGCCCGGCCGATGGCGCTGTGCCGCACCGGCGGCGTCTTCCAATGTGGCACGAGTATTGCATCACTGGCCGACCAGTGCTTGTATACCAGCCGTGTCGGCCAGTTGTCCGGGGTGTGAACCGGACGGTCGGCCGCGTACGGACCTTCGAAGGAGCAGGACTGTGAGCACGATCGAACACACCGTGGTGTACGGCGCCTCCCCACAGCCGGGCAGAGCCGCCCCGCGCGTCACGGCGACGGGCCGGGCCGCGCACCGCTGAGGCTGGGCACCGTCTCCCCGCTCACCCCCGTCCCCACCTCCGCTCATCCCCTTACGTCCCCGCCCCCCGGGAGCCCCGGTCTCCCGCCGCTCCCCCTCGACAGCACTCCTCCTCGACAGCAGTTCCCCAGCACTTCCCCAGCACCTCCCCGAACAACGGAGTTCCCATGACGGACACCGCTCGGACGGAGCCCACGGGCCCCGCGACGAGAACGACGCGTGATCTCACCAAGGCCGCCGTATCAGGCTGGCTGGGTACGGCGATGGAGTTCATGGACTTCCAGCTCTACTCGCTGGCGGCGGCCATCGTCTTCAACAAGATCTTCTTCCCCGACGTCAGCCCGGCGATCGGCCTGATCGCCGCCATGGCGACCTACGGCGTCGGATACGTCGCCCGGCTCGCCGGGGCCGTCTACTTCGGGCGCATGGGCGACCGGATCGGCCGCAAGAAGGTCCTGTTCCTGACCATCCTGCTGATGGGGGCGTCGACCACGCTGATCGGCGCGCTGCCGACCTACGCGTCGATCGGCATCCTCGCCCCGATCCTGCTCGTCGCGCTGCGGCTCATCCAGGGCTTCGGGGCCGGCGCCGAGATCGCCGGCGCCACCGTCATGCTCGCCGAGTACGCCCCCACCAAGCGCCGGGGCCTGGTGTCCTCGCTGGTGTCGCTCGGCACCAACTCCGGCACCCTGGCCGCGTCCGGCCTGTGGGCGATCCTGCTCGGTGTCCTCAGCGAGGAGCAGCTTCTCTCGTGGGGCTGGCGGCTCCCCTTCCTGCTGAGCTTCCTGCTGATGATCTTCGCGGTGTGGCTGCGCAGCAACCTCAAGGAAAGCCCGGTGTTCGAGGAGCGGCCCGACGTGGTGGACGGTGTCGCCATGTCCCGTACGGAGGTCGAGTCCGCCCTGGTCGACCCCTCCCTGGACCAGAAGCAGGAGGGCGTCCTGGAGGCCGGGATCCGCCAGCGCAAGGGCAGGGCGTTCTTCCTCGCCCTCGGTCTGCGGTTCGGCCAGGCCGGCAACTCGGGGCTGATCCAGACCTTCCTCGTCGGCTACATCGCCACGACGCTGCACGCCGAGCGGTCGGTGCCGACCGACGCCATCGTGTACGGCTCGCTGCTGGGCTTCCTCACCGTGCCCCTGGTCGGGCTGCTCGGGGACCGCTTCGGCCGCCGTCCGATGTACGTCGCGCTCACCCTGCTGACCATGGCCTTCGCGTTCCCGATGATGCTGCTCATCACCTCGGGCACCACCTCCGCGCTGATGCTCGGCATGGTCGTCGGGCTCAACGTCGGCGTCCTCGGTCTGTTCTCGCTGGAGAGCGTCACGATGGCCGAGCTGTTCGGCTCCCGGACCCGCTTCACCCAGCTCGCCCTGTCCAAGGAGATCGGCGGCATCCTCGCCACGGCCATCGGGCCGGTCGTCGCGGCGACCCTGACCGCCGTCACCGGGAGCTGGTGGCCGATCGCGGCGATGCTCGTCGTCTACTCGCTGATCACCCTGGTGTCCGCTCTCCTCGCCCCCGAGACCCGTGGGCGCGACCTGGTCCGGCTGGAGGACGCCGTATGAGGGCCGTTGTCGTCCACGGTGCGGGTGACCTGCGTATCGACGAGCGCCCCGATCCCGTACCGGGCGAGGGGGAAGTCCTCCTCGCCCTGGAATGGGGCGGGATCTGCGGCTCCGACGTCGCCTACTGGAAGCACGGGGCGTCCGGGACCGCCGCGCTCACGCATCCCCTGGTGCTCGGGCACGAGGTGGCCGGCCGGATCGCCGCGACCGGCCGGGGGGTGGCGGGGCTCCGGGAAGGACAGGCCGTCACCGTGCACCCGGCCGAGCCGGTCGGCGACGCCCCGCTGCCCGACCGGATCGCCGGGCGTACCAACCTCCACCCGCGGATCCGGTACTTCGGCTCCGCCGCCTTCGACCCGCACACCGACGGCGGGTTCAGCGAGTACCGGGTGGTCCGCGCCGCGCAGATACGGCCGCTGCCCGACGGTGTGACCACCGAGCACGGGGCCCTCGCCGAACCGCTCGCCGTGGCGCTGCACGCCGTGCACCGCGCCGGGGACCTGCGGGGCAAGACCGTGCTGGTCAACGGCTGCGGACCGATCGGCGCGCTGGTCGTGGCGGCGGCGAAGCACCGGGGCGCCGCCGCGGTGATCGCCTCGGACCTCTCCGCGACATCGCTCGCCGTCGCCCGCGCCATGGGCGCGGACGAGACGCGCGACCTCGGCTCCGGCGCGGTGCTCCCCGACGATGTCGAGCTGGCCTTCGAGGCGTCCGGCGCCCCGGCGGCGCTCGGCCCCGTCCTGCGGGCGACGGCGCGCGGCGGCACGCTCGTCCAGGTCGGGAACCTGCCGGGCGCCGCCGTGTCCGCGGCCCTCGGTGACCTGGTGACCAGGGAGATCAACTGGATCGGCTCGTACCGCTTCGTGGAGGAGATCGACGACGCGCTGCTGGCGATGCGGGACGGTCTGGACGTGTCCCCCGTGATCAGCCACCGCTTCGGCCTCGAACGGGCCGGGGAGGCGCTGGCCGTCGCCGCGGATCCCGCGAGCGGCAGCAGCAAGGTGATGCTCAGGCTCGGCGGGGCCCGTCCGCCGGGAACGGGGTGAGCGGAGAACAACCGGGCGGAGAACTCCCGTGCGGGGGAAGCACGGACAGGGGACGACCGTGCGGGGGACGATGAGGAGATGGACGAAGAGACTTCCCCCGCACGGCCCCTGGTCGAGGTGACCCCCGCGGCGGCCGGGTTGATCCGGCGGCTGCGGGCGGACCACGGGCCGTTGATGTTCCATCAGTCCGGCGGCTGCTGCGACGGCAGCGCGCCCATGTGCTACCTGGACGGCGAGTTCCGTACGGGCGGCTCCGACGTGCTGCTCCAGTCGCTGGAGGTCGAGGGCGTCGCGGAGCCGGTCCCGTTCTGGATGTCGGTGAGCCAGTACGAGGTGTGGCGCCACACCCGGCTCATCGTCGATGTGGTGGAGGGGCGCGGCAGCGGCTTCTCCCTGGAGGCCCCCGAGGGGGTGCGCTTCCTGATCCGCTCGCGGCTGGCCGACGCGTGACCGCGCGGCGCCGCCCGGTTACGGGTTGAGGCTGCTGACCACACCGGCCGTGGTGGAGATCCCGTTGGCGATGGTCGGCGCCATGCTCGTACCCGCGAGGAAGAATCCGAGCAGGGCACAGACCAGCGCGTGCGAGAACTTCAGCCCGCCGCTGCGCAGGAAGACCACCGCGAGAATCGCCAGAAGCAGCATCACTGAAATCGAAATGGCCATCGCCAAACCTCCTCCGCCGCACGGGAATCGCGGCTTTCGGCCGCCAGTGTGGCGGAGGAGGGGCCCGGTTCGGCCGACTGGCGTGTCCGCCGTACGGGTGGTTGACGCGGGGTTACGAACGGGCGGTGCGCAGAAAGCGTTCGAGCCCGGCGAGGTCGTCCGTGTTGAGGTGGTCCACACCGGCGGCGAGGAGTTCGGTCCAGACGGCGTCCCGCGCGGGCCCGGGGGTGTCGGGCGTGGCCCAGAAACGCAGCCGCTGTCCGTGCGCGTGCGTGGTGTCCGCGATACGGCGCAGCTCGGCGCGTTCGGCCGCGGGGAACGGGCCCACGCCCTGCCAGGTGAAGCTCTGCGTCCAGTTGGTGCTGATGAGCGGTACGAAGGAGGCGGGCGCGGCGGTCCCGAGGTCGTCGAGCCGCCCGTCGTAGAAGGCGTACCGCACGCGCTGCGCCTCCATCGGTACGCGGGCCGCGCGGTCGCCGGAGATGACCGGGGTGATCGCGCCGGGGCGTACCGAGCCGTGCGCGTAGGTGGTCAGCATCGGCCGGTAGCGGGCGAGTTGGCGGTGGAGTTCGGCGTACGCGGCGGCGCCGTCCGTCTTGATGTCGATGAGCAGGTGCACCGGGCGGTGGTGTCCGCGGTACACGGAGCCGTGGTTGGCGCGCACCCGGGCGAACAGCGGGTCGAGGTAGAGCGAGGCGAGGGTACGGGCCGGGTCGAGTTCCGTGGCCTCGTGGGCGACCAGCAGTTCGCCGTCGACCAGGAAGATGTCGGCCTCCACGCTGGTGAAGCCGTGCGCCAGCGCGTCGAACAGCGGGCGCGGGTGCAGGTAGTCGTTGTGCGCGTGGGCCTGGCGCAGCGGCCGGGGGGTGGGGCCGCCCCCGGTCCGGGAGGCGGCCCCGGCGTACGCGGGGGCGGCGACGACCCCCGCGAGCGCGGCGGTGAGCGTGGCTACGGCTCTGCGGCGGGTGGTGAGGGCCATGATGCCTCCGGGGCTGGGGTCTGTCGTTCGGGTCTGGCCGGAGCCCGGCCAGACCCGAACGGGAGGCCCTGACGCGCCGCGGCGCGACGGGCACGGTCCTGGCGAGTATCGCCCTGTCAGGGGTGAATCAGGGCCGTGCCGCGCAGTGTTCGTCCACCGGCCATCCGCGATTCAGCCACCCCCAGGGCCGCTCTCGGGAGTCCCCCGGGGGTGGTCTCGGGGGTCCCCCGGGGCCCGTGTGGTCACCCCGGTCCTGGCAGGTCCGCCAGATCGGCCAGCCGCTCCCGGTGCCTGCCGGGTGAACCGAGCGCGCTCTCGTCGGACTTGGCGCGCTTGAGGTACAGGTGCGCGGGGTGCTCCCAGGTCATGCCGATCCCGCCGTGGAGCTGGACGCACTCCTCGGCGGCGTGGACGGCGACGCGCCCGCAGTACGCCTGGGCGACGGCCACGGCGAGCGGCGCCCCTGGGTCGCCGGTGGCCAGGGCGTCGGCGGCGTTACGGGCGGCGGCGCGGGCCGAGACGACCTCCAGCCAGAGCTGCGCCATACGGTGCTTGAGCGCCTGGAAGGATCCGACGGGGCGGTTGAACTGGTGGCGTTCGCGGGTGTGCCGGACGGTCTCCTCCAGGCACCACTCGGCGAGGCCGAGCTGTTCGGAGGCGAGCAGCCCGGCTCCGGCCAGCAGTCCGCGCCGTACGGCGCTCTCCCCCGTGGCCGCGTCGGCGATCCGGACACCGCTGCCGGCCGCGACCGTGACGGTGGCGAGCGGGCGGGTCAGGTCGAGCGGTGTCAGCGGTTCGACGGTGACACCGGGCGCCGCCGTCTCGACCGCGTACAGGCCGTCGGCGCGCGGGACGAGCAGCACATCGGCGCGTACCGCGTCCGCGACGGCGCTCACCGTGGTCGCCGCCGCCTCCGGGTGCCCGGCGCTGTCCGTGAAGGGGAGCCGCGCGTCGGGGGCGGTGGTGAGCGGCAGCGCGAGGACGGCGGTACGGTGGCCGCTCGCCAGCGCGGTGAGGAGTCCCGCGACATCCGTGGACTCGGTGGACTCACCGTCGCAGCCGAGCAGGGTCTCGGTCGCCACCACCGAACTGGTGAGGTAGGGCGCGGGGGTGACGGCGCGGCCCAGTTCCTCCAGGACGACGGCGGCCTCGCGGTGGCTCGCCCCCTGGCCGCCGAGCTTCTCCGGGACGAGCAGGCCCGCCGCGCCGATCCCGGCGGTGAGCGAGGTCCAGAGTTCGGGGTCGTACGGGTCGCCGGACTCGGCGCGGGCGAGGGTGGCCGGCAGGTCGGCCCGGTCGGTGAGCAACGACCGTACGGCGGCCCGCAGATCGTCCTCGGTGTCCGAGTAGAGCAGGTCGGGGGTGGTCTCGGCCGGGGCGGGCCGTCCGGTGCGGGGAGCGGGGGTGGGCTGCGTGGTCACCGGGTCAGGTCCTTCCAGGGGACGTCCTTGTCGTTGCGCGGCTCCGAGGGCAGGCCGAGGACCCGTTCGGCGACGATGTTCAGCAGGACCTCGCTCGTACCGCCCTCGATGGAGTTGCCCTTCGAGCGCAGATAGCGGTATCCGGCGTCGCGCCCGGTGAAGTCGACCAGTTCGGGCCTGCGCAGGGTCCAGTCGGAGTACAACAAGCCCTCTTCGCCGAGGAGTTCCACCTCCAGGCCGCTGATCTCCTGGTTGAGCCGGGCGAAGGCGAGCTTCATCCCGCTGCCCTCGGGCCCCGGTCCGCCCGCGACGAGTTGCTGGCGCAGCCGCTCGCCGGTGAGCCGGGCGACCTCGGCCTCGGCCCAGAGGGTGAGCAGCCGCTGGTGCAGATCGTGGGTGCGCAGCTCCGGCCGCGCGCGCCAGGTGGCGGCGACGGGGCCGATCATGCCGCCCTCGCGGGGGAGGCGGGCGCCGCCGATGGAGACCCGCTCGTTCATCAGGGTGGTCTGCGCGACCTTCCAGCCCTCGCCGATCGCGCCGAGCCGGTGGGCGTCGGGGATGCGGACGTCGGTGAGGAAGACCTCGTTGAACTCCGCCTCGCCGGTGATCTGGCGCAGGGGCCGTACCTCGACGCCCGGGGCGGTCATGTCGCAGAGGAAGTAGCTGATGCCCTGGTGTTTGGGCAGGTCGGGGTCGGTACGGGCGATGAGGATGGCCCAGCGGGCGAGATGGGCACTGGAGGTCCACACCTTCTGGCCGTTGACGATCCAGTCGCCGGAACCGGGCGCGGTGTCCCCTCCGGAACCGCCGTCGCTCTCGCGTACCGCGCGGGTGGCGAGGGCCGCCAGGTCGGAGCCCGCGCCCGGCTCGCTGAAGAGCTGGCACCACACCTCCTCGCCGACCCACAGGGGCCGCAGGAAGCGCTCCTTCTGTTCGCGTGTGCCGTAGCGCAGAATGGTCGGCGCGGCCATGCCGAGGCCGATGCCGATGCGCCGCGGATCGTTGTCGGGCGCGTCCGCGGCGGCGAGTTCGGCGTCCACGACGGCCTGGAGCGAGCGGGGCGCGCCGAGTCCGCCGAGCCCGGCCGGGTAGTGCACCCAGGCGAGCCCGGCGTCGAAGCGCGCGGTGAGGAAGTCGGTGCGTCCGGTGGTGGCCGGCGGATGCTCGGCCAGCAGTTTCCGTGTACGGGACCGGAGTTCGGCGGCGTCGGGGGCGTCAGGACCGGTGGGCATCAGTGCTTTTCCTCCGGGAGGACGACGATCCGGCCGGTGGTGGCGCCGTCGGCCACGCGCTGCACCGCGTCGGCGCCGTCCTTCATCGCGACGCGCTCGCTGATGAGCGGCCTGATCCCGCCCCGGGCGGCGAGCGCGGTCAGCTCCTCGTGGCAACGCGCCACCGCCGAGGGGTCCTTGGAGTGGTAGAGGCCCCAATGGAGCCCCATGATCGAGTAGTTCTTCACCAGCGCGTGGTTGAGCGCGGGGCTCGGGATCGTGCCGCTCGCGAAGCCCACCACGACGATCCGGCCCTCGAAGGCGACGCTCCTGGCGGACGCGGTGTACGCGTCGCCGCCCACCGGGTCGTAGACGACGTCCGCGCCCCGGCCGCCGGTGGCCTCCTTGACGGCCGCGACGATGTCGTCCGTACGGCGGTCGATCACCACGTCGCACCCCATCTCCCGGGCCACCGCGGTCTTGTTGCGTCCTCCGGCGACCCCGATGACGGTGGCCCCCGCCGCCTTCCCTAGCTGTACGGCGGCGCTGCCGACACCGCCGGCCGCGGCGTGCACGAGCAGGGTCTCCCCCGGCCGGAGCGCGGCCCGCCGGTGCAGGGCGAACCAGCCGGTCTGGTAGCCGATGTGCAGGGCGGCGGCCTCGGCGTCGTCGAGCGTGTCGGGCGCGGGCAGCAGCGCCGCCTCGTCGGCCACCACGTACTGGGCCAGACCGCCGTTCGGCAGCTCCGGCGTGGCGATGACGCGGCGCCCGTCCTCGGTCTCGCCGCAGATCTCCACGCCCGGGGTGAAGGGCAGCGGCGGCCGTACCTGGTACTGGCCCCGGCAGAGCAGGGCGTCCGGGAAGTTGATGTTCGCCGCCCTGACCCGCAGCCGGACCTGCCCGGCGCCGGGGACGGGAGGTTCGACCTCTTCGAGCCGCATCACCTCCGCGGGCTCGCCGTTCCTGTGTACGCGCCATGCCAGCATTAGGGCCTCCACACACGGGGTCGGTACCACGTCCTGGGCATACTAAGCGGTCGCTTGTCGCGCTGGGAACAGCCCGCTCAGGACGTCTTCGGCCGCGCCCGCACATGCATCCGCTCACCCTGCGGACCGAAGAGGCTCAGGAACTCCACCGGCGCGTCCCCCGCCGGGCCGAACCAGTGCGGGACGCGCGTGTCGAACTCGGCCGCCTCCCCCGGTCCCATCACCACATCGTGTTCGCCGAGCCGCAGCCGCAGCCGCCCGGAGAGGACGTAGAGCCATTCGTACCCCTCGTGGGTGCGCTGCTCGCCGTCCTGTTCCGGCGAGGGCGTGGCCACCACCTTGTACGCCTGGAGGCCGCCCGGCTGGCGGGTGAGCGGCAGCATCGTCCGGCCGGCGTGCACGATCGGCTTGGCGCGGACCCGGGGGTCGCCCACCTCCGGCGCGCCGACCAGTTCGTCGAGCGGCACCCGATGGGCGCGGGCGATGGGCAGCAGCACTTCGAGGCTGGGCCTGCGCCGGCCCGACTCCAGCCGGGACAACGTACTCACGGAGATGCCGGTGGCGGCGGAGAGGGCGCCCAGGGTGGCCCCGCGCTCGCGCCTGATCCGGCGCAGCCGGGGTCCCACCTGGTTCAGTACATCGTCGAGCCGGGATTCTTCGTCCATCCGTACATTGCAGAAACAGCACGGCCATTTGTCAATCCGGCACGGCTCACCCGGTACTGCTCACCCGGTACCGCTCAGCCCGCGCGGACGCGCTATTCGTGGAAACCCGGCGCGACGCTCTCCGCCCCGTCCGGCCTCGTACGGTCCGGATGATCCGGGCGGTCCGGGCGGTCCGGGAAGAGGGGGACGGGCCGGATTCTGCGCAGATACGCCTCCGCCTGCCAGATCGCCTCGCGCGCGGTGCGCTGTCCCATCAGGACACAGAGGGTGTACGCGACGTCCTCGAACCGTCCGCGGGTGGTCTCGTCCAGCGGATCGGCGAGCACCAGCCGCTCCCAGGCCCGGTAGCGGGCCAGGAGATCGGCGACGAGATGTCTGTCGGGCAGCAGCATGTCCACCACCTCCGCTTCCGCGGGACCGGCCGTCGCGCGCAGCGTCGCACAGTCCCCTGTCCGCCATTCTCCACCCGGCGCGCCGCATCCGCGCGACGAGCCCCGCGCCCGCTCCACGCGCCCGGCCCGCCCCGCGCTCAGTCCTCCCCGCGCGCCAGTGCCAGCAGCCGGTCCAGGACGCGCGGCCCGCCCGCCCGTACCCCGTCGTGCTCGAACTCGTCGGTTACCCAGGTGCGCAGGCCGCGGATCGCGCGCGCGGTGCGCAGCGAGTGCTCCGTGTCCACGTACATGTCGTCGTGGTAGACGGCCGCCGCCACGGGCACCTCGTTGGCGGCGAGCCGGGCCGTGTCGTACAGGGCGGGCCAGTCGGTGCGGGTGGCGAACAGTTCCGCGGTCTCGCGCAGCGGGCGCAGCGCCGGGTCGTTGTCGAAGTGCCAGGGGTGGATGGACTCGCCCGTGAAGTAGAGCGGGCCTTCCCCGGCGAGGGTCTTGGCGGCGTCGAACCGGGCGAACTCGCCCCGTACCCGCTCGGCGGCCCAGTCGGTGCCCCGGCCGCCCTGCGCGTAGATCGCCTCGTGGACCAGGGCGTACAGCGGGTGTCCCGCGAAGGAGAGGGAGGAGGCCACGTTCTCCTGGAAGGCGTCGGAGAGGGCGGGGCCCTTGGGCGTACGGACGAAGGCGTTCTCCAGCAGGTAGTGGAGTTGATGGCTGCCGTCGCCGGAGCCGAGCACGATGCCGAGGGACTGGAACGCCTCGGGCGTGAGGGTGTAGCCGCCCGGAAGGACGGGCCGGTGCTCGGCCACGTACCACGCGACGGCGCGGGCCCGCTCGACGTCCTGGGGGTAACGGGCGTAGTGCGCCTCCACCTTGCGCGCGATCCGCGGGTACGCGGCGCGGTAGACCTCGTCCGCGGTGGCGTCCAGGGACGGCAGCCCACCGGTGATCAGTACGGTGTCCAGGCCCTCGGGCGCGGCGCAGAGGTAGTGCGTGGCGCAGAAACCGCCGAAGCTCTGGCCGAGTACGGTCCAGGGCGCGCCGCCGGTCAGCAGGGGGCGGATGGTCTCGCAGTCGCGGACGATGGAGTCGGCGCGGAAGTGGGCGAGGTGGTCGGCCTGTTGGAGCGGGCCGCCGTGCAGCGGCAGGGTCTGCCGGTTGACGGGTGTGGAGAGGCCGGTGCCGCGCTGGTCGAGCAGGAGCACCCGGAACTCCTGGAGGGCGCGGCCGAGCCAGGCCTGTCTGCCGATGAAGCGGCGGGCGCCGAAGCCGGGTCCGCCCTCCAGGTACACCAGCCAGGGCAGGTCCGCGCCGGCCCGGGCGCTCGCCACGGCCTCGCGCGCGAACAGCTCGATCCGCTCGCCCCCGGGATCGTCGTGGTCCAGCGGGACCGTGAAGCGGTGGTCGGTGAGGACGACGCCGGGCTGGCGGTAGCTGGTCAAGGGGGCTCCTGTTCTCGGTCGCCCCTGGGGGCGGTCACGCGCCACCGGGGCGGGCACGCCGGACATTTCAGCACACGAGCGACGGGCGTCCCCCGCCCGCCCCGGTGGATACGGACCGGACACGGGGCGTGTTCAGCCCGGGACGGCCGGGAACCGTCCGGGACCGGCCCCGGACGGTCGCCGGACGGCCGCGGCCCGGTGTGCGCGCGGGGCCGGCCGGTCCTAGCGTGAGGGGCATGATCCGGTTCGAGCAGGTCGGCAAGGTCTACCCGGACGGTACGGCCGCCGTGGACGACCTGTCCTTCGAGGTGCGCGAGGGCGAGCTGGTGACGCTGGTGGGCCCCTCGGGGTGCGGCAAGACGACCACGATGATGATGGTGAACCGGCTGATCGAGCCGACCTCGGGGCGGATCTTCGTCGAGGGCCGGGACATCTCCGGGGTCGACCCGGTCGCGCTGCGCCGCCGGATCGGCTATGTCATCCAGCAGGTCGGGCTGTTCCCCCACCGTACGGTGCTCGACAACACCGCGACCGTCCCCGCGCTGATCGGCTGGAAGAAGGCGCGGGCGCGCGAGCGGGCGGCTGAGCTGCTCGATCTGGTGGGGCTCGACCCGGCGACGTACGGTCCGCGCTACCCCGCGCAGCTCTCGGGCGGGCAGCGCCAGCGGGTCGGGGTGGCGCGCGCGCTGGCCGCCGATCCGCCGGTGCTGCTGATGGACGAGCCGTTCGGCGCGGTGGACCCGGTGGTGCGCGAGCGGCTGCAGAACGAGTTCCTGAAGCTCCAGGCGACGGTGCGCAAGACCGTGCTGCTGGTGACCCATGACATCGAGGAGGCGGTACGGATGGGCGACCGTATCGCCGTGTACGGGGAGGGGCGCATCGAGCAGTTCGACAGCCCTGGCACGGTTCTCGGTACCCCGGCGACGCCGTACGTGGCCCGGTTCGTCGGCGCCGACCGGGGGCTCAAGCGGCTCTCGGTGACTACGGTCGAGCCGGCCGATCTGGAGCAGCCGCCGGTTGCCAGGACCGGTGAGCCCGCGCGGGACGCGGCGGCGCGGATGCGCGCGGAGGGGGCTCGCTGGGCGGTGGTGCTCAACGACGACGGGGAACTGCACGGCTGGATCGCGGCCGACGCGCCGGCCCGCGCGGGGGCGGACGGGTCGGAGCCCGGTTCGGTGGGGGATCACGCCCGGCGGATGGAGGCGTGGGTGCCGCTCGGCTCGCCGTTGAAGCAGGCGTTCAGCGAGATGCTGCAGCACGACGCGGGGTGGGTGGCGGTGCTGGACGGGGCGCGCTTCGTGGGGGTGCTGACCCCGGCGAAGCTCCATGAGGCGCTGCGCCGCTCGGTCGACGCGGACGCGCAGGGCATCGGGCGGGGCGAGGTCGACTTCGACTCGGTCTCGGACGCCTAGACGAGTTGGGGGCTCGTGAGCCGGCGTGCCGTCGCCCGTGCCCCCGTCGTGCTCAGGGTCTCGCGGTCTTCTGCGGCCCGCCCTCCGGTCGTACGGTGTGATCTTCCGATGTCCCTGAGTGATTCAGCCGACCGAGGTGGTCCCGCATGCCCCAGTCCGATCTGCCCCTCGACCAGCTCCGCGCCTACCGGAGCACGTCCGAGGAGCCCGAGGACTTCGACCGGTTCTGGGCGAAGACCCTCACCGAGACACGCGGTCACGATCTCGACGTCCGTTTCGAACCGGTCCCGACGGCGCTGGCGACGCTGGACGTCTTCGACGTGACCTTCGCGGGATTCGGCGGCCACCCGGTCAAGGGCTGGCTCGTGCTGCCCGCATCCGCCCGTGAGCCGCTGCCCGTGGTGGTGGAGTACATCGGGTACGGCGGCGGGCGCGGTCTGCCGCACACCCATCTGCTCTGGGGTTCGGCCGGGTTCGCACACTTCGTGATGGACACCCGGGGGCAGGGCGCCGGGTGGAACGGCGGCGACACCCCCGACCCGGTGGGCAGCGCCTCCTCCTACCCCGGCTTCATGACCCGGGGCGTCGAGGACCCGCACGACTACTACTACCGGCGGCTGTTCGCCGACGCGGTACGCGCGGTGGAGGCAGCCCGGTCCCACCCGCTGGTCGACGCCGCGCGCACGGCGGTCGTCGGCGCCAGCCAGGGCGGCGGGATCGCCCTCGCGGTGGCCGGTCTCGTACCGGATCTGACGGCGGTGGCGCCGGACGTGCCGTTCCTCTGCGACTTCCCCCGGGCGACGACCATCAGCGCCCGTCATCCGTACCGCGAGGTGGGTCTCTACCTGAAGACCTACCGGGGCCGGACGGAGCAGGTGTGGCGGACGCTCGGCTACTTCGACGGGGTGCACTTCGCGGCGCGCGGCAGCGCCCCCGCGCTGTTCTCGGTGGCCCTGGAGGACGAGACCTGCCCGCCGTCGACGGTGTTCGGCGCCTTCAACGCGTACGCGCACGAGGACAAGGCGATCGAGGTGTACGACTTCAACGACCACGAGGGCGGCGGCGCGTACCAGCAGGCCGCCCAACTGGCCTGGCTGCCGGGACGCTTGACGGGCTGACCGGTCAGTTCCCGCCCGGCGCCAGCAGTTTCCGCGACTCCAGATAGCTTCTGGCGACGTCCTCGGGCAGCCGCCGCCAGCCGTCCACCCGCTGGTTCATGCCGGCCAGGTCCGCGGTCGTCAGTACGGTGTTCAGCCGGTCCAGGGCTTCGGTGACGCCTTTCGCGCCGGCCCTGGCACGGTTGACGACGGGCACGATGTTGTCGGCGTTCTGGAGGTGCTTGTCGTCCGCGAGGAGCACCAGCCCGAACTGACCGAGGGTCGCGTCGGTGGTCGTGGTCAGCACCATCTGGTCCTGGCCGCGCTGGACGGCCTGTTTGGCCGGTGTGGTGCCGACGCCCTTGGGGTCGATCCCGGTGATGTCGATCCCGTACGTCCTCCTCAGCCCCGGCGCGCAGTACGGGCGCCGTACGCACTCGTCCCCGGCGGCGAGCCGTACGGGCAGCCGGGAGCGGCCCAGGTCGCTCAGGGTTCTGAGGTGGTGCTTCCTGGCGTAGGCGGCGGAGACGGCGAAGGCGTTCTGGTCGACCGCCCGGCCGGGGTCGAGGACGGTGAGCCCGCGCGCCGAGGCGAGGGTGCGCAGCGCCTTCATCGTGGTGGCCAGGTCGGGCGAGCCGACCGGCCGGGCGTCGGGGCCGTGGGCCTTGGCGTTCAGCCAGTCGGCGAAGGTGGCCGCGTACTCCGGCACGACGTCGATCCGGCCGCTCTCCAGGGCCGGTTCGTACAGCTCCCGGTTGGTGACCGAGAGGATCCGGGTGTGGTACCCGGCCCGTTCCAGCAGGAGCGCGTACATCTGGGCCAGCAGGTCGCTCTCGGTGAAGCCCGCGGTCCCGATGGTGAGGTGTTTGCTGTCGCCCGGCGGGGCGGTGACGGCGCCGCGGTCCTCCAGGGACGGCCCGGTGGTGCAGGTGGCGGTCGCCAGGAGCAGGGCGCCGCAGACGGCGGCGGTACGCAGCGCTCTCACCCGGCGCCGCCCCGCACCCAGCGCGGTCCCAGCCGCAGCGCCGCCTCGAACGCCCCCTCCACCAGCAGCGCGAGCACGGCGACCAGGACGGCGCCCGCCACCACCTGGGCCGTGTCGGCGAGGTTGAATCCGGCGGTGATGATCCGGCCGAGTCCGCCGCCGCCGATCAGGGCGGCCAGCGTCGCGGTCGCCACGAGCTGGACGGCGGCGATCCGTACGCCCGTGAGGATCAGCGGCAGCGCGAGCGGCACCTCGACCCGGCACAGGCACTGGCGCGCGGTCATCCCCATGCCCCGGGCGGCCCGGACGACATCACGGTCGACGCCCCGCATCCCGACGTAGGCGTTGGTGAGCAGGGGCGGGATCGCGAAGAGGACCAGCGCGATGATCGTCGGCCACTGTCCGTACGCGCCGATGGGGGTGAGGAGCAGCAGGACGAGGACGGCGAAGGTGGGGACGGCGCGGCCCGCGTTGGAGATGTTGACGGCGAGGGCGCCGCCCTTGCCGAGATGACCGAGGACCAGGGCGACGGGCAGGGCGAGCGCGCAGCTCAGGGCGAGGCAGACGACGGTGAGGTAGAGGTGTTCGGTGAGCCGGTTGGCGATGCCGTCGGTGCCCGGCCAGTGGGCGGGGCTGGTGAGCCAGGACCAGGCGGCGGCGAGGGTGTTCACGCGGGGGCCCGCCTGGTCCAGGGGGTGAGCCGGCGCTGGAGCAGGAGGAGGGCCACGTCGGCCACGACGGCGATGAGGACGCACAGCACGGAGGCGGTGAGTACCTGCGCCTTGAAGAAGGTGTTCATCCCGGCGTAGATGAGGTTGCCGAGTCCGCCGTGTCCGACGATGGCGCCGATGGTGACGAGGGAGACGGCGGAGACGGTCGCGATGCGCAGCCCGGCCATGGCGGCGGGCAGGGCGAGCGGCAGTTCGACGGTGAGCAACAGCCGGAGCGGGCCGTATCCCATGCCGCGGGCGGCCTGCCGGGTCTCCTCGGGGACGCCGCGCAGTCCGGCGAGGATGTTCCGTACGAGGAGGGTCAGCGAGTAGAGCACGAGCCCGGCGACGACGAGTGAGGCGGACAGTCCGTAGAGCGGCAGCAGCAGCGAGAACATGGCGAGCGACGGGATGGTGTAGAGGACGGTCGTGACGCCGAGCACGGGGGCCGACGCCGCCTTCCAGCGCCGGGCGGCGAGCGCGAGGGGTACGGCGATGACCAGGCCGATCAGGACGGCGGCGAAGGTGAGCCGGAGGTGCTCCAGCACCGCGTCCCACAGGATCGTGCGCCGGCTGGAGAGGTAGGCGCCGCAGATCCACTCGTTGCGCGCGAGGCAGTCGTCCGGAGGCGCGGTCACCTGCCCATTGGAGCGCCGCCCGGTGCCGGGCGCGCGCCGTGCTGGACCGTACGGGTGGACGCGGGGCGTCGCCCGGGGGCGTCGCGGTGGAGTGCGCGGAGTGTTCCCGTGGCAGCCGCCGGGGCCGGACGAGTCATGTCGCCGGGACATGCCGCCGGGTCCCAATTTGCCTGAATGATAAGGATGTTGCGTGAGATTACCGGGAAATAGCTCTTACGGGTGAACTAAGCGGAATTACTTGCGCTCGGCGTGGATCACCATGGCATGCTCCGATCAATCAGGACTACTCGCCTTCTGTCCCTTTCCCCGAGGAAGTGCCGCGATGACCCCTTCGGACTCCGTGCGAACCTGCCCGGTCCGTCATGACAACGCTCTGGAACCCGACCCCTTCATGACCCGGATGCGGACCGAGGCACCGGTCACCCGGGTCCGTATGCCCTACGGAGAGGGCGACTGCTGGCTGGTCACCCGGTACGCGGACGTACAGACCGTCACCTCGGACCGGCGGTTCAGCCGGGCCGCGCTGATCGGCAAGGACTTCCCGCGGATCACCCCCGCCCCCATCGCCCAGTCCGAGGCCATCAACCTCATGGACCCGCCCACGCTCAACCGGGTGCGCCGGCTGATCATCAAGGCGTTCACCACCCGCCAGGTCGAGGAGCTGCGGCCCTGGACACAGCGGAGCGTGGACCGCCTGCTCGACACGATGGCCGCGGAGGGCGAGCCGGGCGACGTGGTCGCCGCTCTCGCCGACCGGCTGCCCCTGATGTCGATCTGCGAGCTGCTCGACATACCCGAGGAGGACCGCCGCCAGTTGCGTGACTGGGCCATGGCGATGATGTCGATGAACGCCGCGGACCGCGACTCCGCGGTCGGTGCGAAGGCTGGGCTGCGGGCGTACTTCACCGAACTGACCGCGGCGCGCCGGCGCGACCCGGGGGACGATCTCATCAGCGCGCTCGCCACCGCCCGGGTGGGCGAGGAGATGCTCGACGAGGCGGAACTGGCCGTACTGGCGATGCTCCTGGTCGTCACCGGCCACGACACCACCACGTACGAGATCAGCAACATCGTCTTCACGCTGCTGACCCACCCAGCGCACCTGTCGCAGCTACGGGCCCGCCCCGAGCTGCTGCCCCAGGCCATCGAGGAACTGCTGCGGTACATCCCGTTCCGCCAGGGCGTGGGCATCCCGCGCGTGGCCCTGGAGGACGTCGACTTCGACGGGGTGACCGTCAAGGCGGGCGACACCGTCCATGTCTCCTATCTGACGGCCAACCGCGACTCCCTCGTCTACGAGCGCCCGGACGAGCTTGACTTCGGGCGGGAGAGCCTCGGCGTCCACATGACGTTCGGGTACGGAAGCCACCACTGCCTCGGTTCCCATCTCGCGCGGATGACCCTCCAGGTCGCCGTCGGCACCCTGTTCACCCGGTTTCCCGCGCTGCGGCTGGCCGTTCCCGAGGACGAGGTGCGGTGGAACACCGACTCCATCTGGCGCTATCCGCTGGCGCTTCCGGTCGCCTGGTGAGGAGCTGACATGGCAATCCTGTGCAGACCGGCGATCGCCGTGCCCGAGCACGTCATCACCCGGGAACAGACCCTGGAGTTCGCGCGCACCCTGCACGCCGGACACCCGCAACTTCCGCTGGCCCTGCGGCTGATCGGCAACACCGGGGTGCAGACCCGGCATCTCGTCCAGCCCATCGAGGACACGCTCCGGCACCCCGGCTTCACGGCCCGCAACGCCCTCTACGAGACCGAGGCCAAGTCCCGGCTGCCCGAGGTCATCCAACGGGCGCTCGCCCACGCCGAGCTGACGCCCCACGACATCGACATGATCGTGTACGTGTCGTGCACCGGCTTCATGATGCCCTCGATGACCGCGTGGCTGATCAACACCATGGGGTTCAGGTCCGCCACCCGCCAACTGCCCATCGCCCAGCTCGGCTGCGCCGCCGGCGGCACCGCCATCAACCGCGCGCACGACTTCTGCATCGCGTATCCGCACGCGAACGTGCTCATCGTGTCCTGCGAGTTCTGCTCGCTCTGCTACCAGCCGGAGGACCTGGGCGTCGGCAACCTGCTCTCCAACGGGCTCTTCGGGGACGCCGTCGCCTCCGCCGTCGTCCGCGGTGAGGGCGGGGCGGGGGTACGGCTCGTACAGAACGGCTCGCACCTCGTGCCCGGCACCGAGGAGTGGATCTCGTACGCCGTCCGGGACACCGGATTCCACTTCATGCTCGACAAGCGGGTCCCCGGCACGATGTCCATGCTCGCCCCCGCCATGCGGGACATGGCGGAACCGTTCGGCTGGGACATCTCCGACCTGGACTTCTACATCGTCCACGCGGGCGGGCCCAGGATCCTGGACGACCTGAGCAAGTATCTGATGCTGCCGTCGGAGACCTTCCGCTACAGCAGGGCCACCCTCACCGAGCGCGGGAACATCGCCAGCGCGGTCATCTTCGACGCGCTGGACCGGCTCTTCGAGGAGGGCGGCGCCGCCGAGGGGGCCCGCGGGCTGATCGCGGGCTTCGGTCCCGGCATCACCGCGGAGATCTCCCTCGGACGCTGGACCCGGCCGGACACCGCCCCGGTGTCCGCCGGCCACGCGAGCGCCCCCAGGACCGCCGCGTGACCGCCCGGGAGATCCGGGCGGCCCGCTCCGAACGGCCCCCGGCTCTCCCGGGCCCGCACCACCTGTGCCGGTGAACCGGCAGGCTCCTGGCGGGTGTCCGGGCCGCTTCGTGATCACAGCCTGGTCCCGGGCCGCCCCTGTCGCCTAGGCTGTCCGCCCGCCTGTATCGCACCGCGCCCACCCGGCGCGTCGGCGATCGCGGCGGCCCCGGTCACCCACACAGGAGCGCCTCATGACGGCACACCCGCCGCCCCAGACCCGGATCGACACCAGCAAGGCCCACCCGGCACGGGTGTACGACTGGCTTCTCGGCGGCAAGGACAACTACGCGGTCGACCAGGTGGTCGGGGAGCGAATACCCCCGGAGGCCAAGGGCAACGCCTTACGGAACCGGGCGTACATGCGGCGCGCCGTCGCCTGGACGGCGCGGCAGGGCGTCGACCAGTACCTCGACATCGGTACGGGGATCCCCACCGAGCCGAATCTCCATCAGGTCGTGCAGGAGATCATCCCGACGGCCCGGATCGTGTACGCCGACAACGACCCCATCGTGCTGCGCCACGCCGAGGCCCGGCTCACCAGCACACCGGAGGGCGCCACCGACTACATCCAGGCGGACGTCCGGCAGCCGGAGACCATCCTCGGCCACGCCCGCACCCTGCTGGACTTCGACCGGCCCGTCGCGCTCTGCCTCATCGCGCTGCTGCACTTCGTCCCCGACGAGGACGACCCGTACGGGATCACCCGCACCCTGGTGGACGCCCTGCCCTCCGGCAGCTATCTGATCTTCTCGCACACCACCTTCGACGAACATCCGCAGTACAAGGACGTCGTCACGACCGCCTACAAGGAGGGCGAGATCCCGCTGCGGATGCGGGACCGTACGGAGGTGGCGCGCTTCTTCGACGGTCTCGACCTGGTGGAACCCGGGCTGGTGACGGCCGCCCACTGGTACAAGGACGGACCTGCCCCGGCGCCCGAGCTGAGCGGGTTCTACGCGGGCGTCGCCCGCGTCCCGTAGCCGCCACGCGCTCCGTGGCCGCCGCGCGCGTTCCGTGGCCTCCCCCGGCGGGCCGGCACCGGACCGGTCCGCCGGGGAACTCCCCTGGTGGGGAACGTCCCTAGTGGGAGAACCGGGGAAGCCACTTCACCTGGTAGTCCGCATGGTGGGCGTGCTCCGCGGCCATCTGGCGGACGACGAAGCCCAGCCCCACCGCGCGGCCGGAGGCGAAGCCGTCGTCGGGGCGGTCCACGTCCAGGGCCGCGACCTCCGCGTACTCGTCGAGCAGCACCCGGCTCGTCTCGATACGCCGGAGCGTGTACGCCGGGTCCTGACGGGCGATGTGGCCGTCGTACCCGTGGGTGCGCAGGCTGAACGCGATACTTCCGGTGCGGTCGTGGATCTCACCGGGCTGCTCGGGCGGGCACCTCCAGGAATCGCCGCCGGCTTCGCGCGCGATCCCCTCTTCCTCGTCGAGGCGTGCCCGCACGAACGCCATCAGTCCAGCGTTGTGGTCTGTCATCTGGTTCCGGTCCTTCTGGCCATGACGGATCCGCTCCGGGCAGTGCCCGTGCCGGGTCCGTTCCACTCGTCCCGCAGAGCATGCCGCACTTCGCGGGCCGCCCGCTGCGCCGTCCACCCCGACCATCACCCGTACGAGGTCGGCGGAACCCGGTGACCGGCCCGCGCCACGGGTAGCTACCTGACGTACACACATCGTGAGGGGGCTGGAGTGTGATGGACCCACGGGAGAGCGGCAGCGGCACCCTGGCCGTACCGGGAGCCAGGCTCCACTACGAAGTGCGCGGCGAGGGTCCGCTGCTGATACTCATAGCCGGCGGCAACTCGGACGCGGACGTGTTCGGAGGGCTGGCCGCCGTGCTCGCCGCCGGCCACCGCGTCGTCTCCTACGATCCGCGCGGCAACTCGCGCAGTGTGCTCGACGGGCCGCCCGCCGACCAGCGGATCGAGGTGCACGCGGACGACGCGTACCGGCTGCTGGACGCGGTGGCCGCGCCGGGCGGGACGGCGTCGGTGTTCGGAAGCTGCTCGGGCGGGCTCATCGCGCTCGAACTGACACTCCGCCATCCGGAGAGGGTCGGCGCCGTGGTCGTCCACGAGCCGCCGTCGCTGAGCCTGTTGCCGGACGCCGAGGGCCAACTGGCGTTCATCGAGGAGGTCCACGCGGTGTTCCGCCGGGAGGGGGTCGGGGCGGCGATGGCGAAGTTCAGCGCCCTCTTCGGCGGCCGGGCCGCGCCCGTACTGCCCGAGGCGCAGGACAACAGCGCGTTCTTCCTGGCGCACACGATGCGGCCGTTCACCCGCTACCTGCCCGACACGGCGGCGCTCGCGCCGATGGCGGGGCGCGTCGCGGTCGCGGGCGGCCGGGAGTCGCGGACGCAGGTGGCGCACCGTCCCGCGGTCGTCCTCGCCGAACGACTGGGCCGGGAGCTGGTGGAGTTCCCCGGCGGTCACTCCGGCTACGCGAAGTGGCCGGCGGAGTTCGCCCGACTGCTCCTCGGCGTGTTCGCCGCGCTGCCCACCGGCCGGGGGCGGGCGCCGTGCGGATCGTGATGGGGGCGCAGAACTGCGGCTTCGGACCGGCGGCCGAACTCGTCGCGGTCTCCCGGCTGCTCCCCGGCCACCACCGGGTGTTCGTGGGGGACGGCGTGGCGGCCTCGTTCGCGCGCCGTAACGCGGACGCCTTCGACGTCATCCACGAGATGTCCCGGTCGGAACCGGTCCAGGCCGCCGCGCTCGACGGGCTGCTGGCCTCCTGCGACCAGGTCGTCTCGGTCATGGACGCCGAACTGGCCCTGCGGGCCGTGGTGGCGGGCCGGCCCGTCGTCATGGTGGACAGCCTCTTCAGCTTCTGGCGGACGGAGCGCCCACCGGCCGCGATCGGCGCCTTGTGCGCGAGCCTGCCGCGCTCCTCCTTCGCCGCCGCGGACCGGCATCTCGCCGTGCTCTCCCCGCACGAGCGCGTGCTCGCCGCGCATCTGCTCGCCCACCACAGCGTGGTGCAGAACTTCCCGGGCGTCGCCGACCGTACGGCCGCGTTCGCCGCCCTCGGCAGCGGCCCGGTGACGCATCTGTCCGGGCCGGTCATCGACCTCGCCGGGGTGCGCGACGTACCGCGCGGCGGCGCACCGGAGTACGACCTGCTGATCAACGTCGGCGGGTTCAAGAACTTCCTGCTGGACTTCGACGTCAACAACGACTACCTGCGCCTGCTCGACCGGTGGATTCCCGATCTGCTGCGCGACTGGCCCCGGTTCCGGCGTGTCCTGGTCTGCGGCGGCCCCTACGGCGCGCGCCGCGAACGGAGCTACGAGAGCGCCGGAGGGCGGGCCGACTGCCGTTTCCTGCCGCAGCGCGCCCTGCTGCGGCAAGTCGCGACCATCCCGTACCAACTGCTGGCGCCGGGGCTCACGGCGCTCCACGAGGCGCTGGCGCTCGGCCGGCTGCCGCTCGGGCTGCACGAGCAGCACTACGCGCACGTCTTCACCGTACGGCGGCTCGGCTCCACGCTCTTCGGCCGGTCGGCCGGGCGGTTCGCGGATGTGCTGCCGCGGCACCGGATACCCGAGGACGACCTCGCCGGGACCGCGGCCCTCGTCGAGATCGCCGCCCGGGTCCGTACCGACGACACGCTCTACGCGCTGTTCCGGCGCACGCTCAACGAGCGGATCGAGCGGTACGTCGCGCTCACCCCGGCCGAGCTGCGCCACGGCGTGGCGGAGCTGCGGGAGGTCCTCGGCGGTCCGCCGGTCTCCTCGGTGCTCGCCACGATCTTCGGCGAGGCGAAGGGCGGGGCGCCTGCGGAGTAATCCCATTGCCTCGCGGCGCGGCGTGGTTCCAGACTGTGCCGGTGCTGATCCGACGCGAGACCCCCGCAGACCATGCCGCCGTACGGGCCGTCACCACGGCCGCCTTCGCGACACCGGAGAGGCCGGAGCCCGTGGAGGCCCCGCTCCTCGACGCGCTGCGCACCTGTGACGACTGGCTGCCGGCGCTGTCGCTCGTCGCCGTCGGCGACCGGGGCGGGGAGGAGGGTCAGGTCGTCGGGCATGTGGCGTGCACACGCGGGCGGGTCGACGGCGCCCCGGCGCTGCTGCTCGCTCCGCTCAGCGTGCACCCCGGCCATCAGCGGCGCGGCGTCGGGCTGGCGCTCGTCCACTCCGTGCTCGGCGCGGCGGACGCCCTCGGCGAACCGCTCGTCGCGCTGCTGGGCGACCCCGCGTACTACGGCAGGTACGGCTTCCGGACCAGCACGGAGTACGGGATCGTGCCGCCGGAGCCGTCGTGGCGCGCGTACTTCCAGGTCCGTACGCTGTCCGCGTACCGGGAAACACCGCGGGGCACCTTCCGGCTCGCGGAGCCGTTCGACCACATCTGACTCCGGGCGTCACCTCAGACCGGCCCGGTGAGCGCGACGGGAAGTTCCTCCAGGCCGCGCATGATCGCGATCTCCCGCCAGCGGATCTCGTCCTCCGGCACTCCGAGGGAGAGCCCCGGGTACCGGCGCAGCAGTGAGCTGATCGCGATCTCGGTCTCCATCCGGGCGAGGAAGGCGCCCAGACAGTTGTGGATGCCGTGGCCGAACTGGAGATGGCCCTCGTTCTTCCGGGTGATGTCGAGCGTGTCGGGCGCGGCGAACCGGTCCGGGTCCCGGTTCGCGGCGGCGAGGACCACCTTGACCAGGGCTCCGGCCGGGACTACCTGGTCGCCCAGCGGGATCGGCTCGGTCGCGACGCGCAGGATCGCGGTCTCCAACGGGCCTTCGAAGCGCAGCAGTTCGTCCACGGCCCTGGGCAGCAGGGACGGTTCCGCCCGGAGCGCCGCGAGCTGGTCCGGATGGCGCAGGAGGTTGAGCACGGCGTTGCCGATGCCGTTCACCGTGGTCTCGTGTCCGGCGATGAGCAGTTGTACGGCCATGCTCACCAACTCGTGCTCGGAGAGCCGGCCTTCGTCGGTGTCCCGGACCGCGATCAGCGCGGAGAGCAGATCCCCGGACTCCTCGGTGCCCGCCGCCCCCCGGCCGGTCTCCGGCCGCTCGGCGCGCTTGGCGGCGATGAGTTCGCTGAGGTAGCGGCGCAGGTTGCGCATGGCGTCGGTCGGTGACATGCCGTCCCCGACGTCGGCGGGGAGCACGAACATCGTCGTCGTCCACCGTTTGAAGCTGTCGTAGTCCTCCGGGGGCACCCCGAGCAGTTCGCAGATCACCGCGATGGGCAGCGGCGCGGCCACCGCCTCGATCAGGTCGGCGTGTGCGGTGTCCGGTCCGAGCGCGTCGAGCAGTCCGTCCATCAGCTCCTGCACCCGGGGGCGCAGGGCCTGGATCCGGCGGGCGGTGAAGGTCCGGTTGACCAGTCTGCGCAGCCGGGTGTGGTCGGGCGGGTCGCTCGACAGCAGGGTGTGCGGCGCCTCGTTCTCCGGGTCCAGGTAGCCGTACGCGAAGGCCCCCAGCGCCTTCTGGACGACCTCGCCGTCCATGGATAGGCGGGAGTCACCGAGCGCCGCCTGTGCCTCGGCGTAGCGGGTGATCAGCCAGACGACGAGCCCGTCGGGGCGCTCGACGCGGTGCACGGGGCCGGCGTCCCTGAGCCGGGTCAGCGCGGGGTAGGGGTCCTTGAAGTACGCGGGGGTGTAGAGGTCGTGCGCGGGGCAGGTCTCGGTCATGGTGTCCTCCGGGAGGCGTTCGTCGGCCGGGGCTGGGCGGGGCGGTCGGCCGGTCAGCGGCTCGGGCGGTGGGCGGCACAGGCGGTAGGCAGCTCTGGCGGTGGGCGGTTCGCGCGGTCAGCGGTTCGGGCGGTGCGCGCTGATCAGGAGGTAGCCGAACTCGGGGATCTCCGCGAGGCGTTGCCAGCCGCGCAGCTCCTCCGCCACGGCCGCCGGGGGCGACCCCAGGTCGTTGAGGATCGTGTCGAGGCGGTCGTTCGCCTGACGCCAGAGGGTGCGGAACGTGGGGCGGACGGTCCGGTCGGTGAGGTCCGTGATCGCCTCGGGCTCAAGACCGGCGCCCGTCAGCAGCTCCGGGTACGCCTCCGGGGTGGCCAGGGACCTGATCATGTTGGCGCGCAGATAGCCGGCGACGGTCTCGTCGTCCTCGGCGCGCTCGGCGGGGATCGGCGCGCGGAGGACCTCGTCGGTCAGGACGAGCCGGCCGCCGGGCCGCAGCACCTTCGCGATCTGCGCGAGCACGGCGGGCCGGTCCATGTGCATGATCGATTCAAGACCGAAGACCGCGTCGAACGCCCCCTCCTCGAACGGCAGGTTCATGGCGTCGGCGTACTGGAACACCACCTGCCCGGCCAGGCCCTCGGCCCGGGCCAGGCCGGTGGCCTTCGTGATCTGTTCCCGGCTGACGGTGATGCCGACGACCTCGGCGCCGGTGGCGGAGGCGAGCTTGACGGCGGGGCCGCCGACCCCGCACCCGAGGTCGAGCACCCGGCTGCCGGGGCCGGCGTCCAGCCCGCCGATGACCAGATCGGTGAGGCGTCCCATCGCGTCGGAGAGACCGCCCTCGTCCTCGGGGTGCTCCCAGTACCCGAAGTGCAGGCTCTCACCGAACGCCAGCAGTTCGGGCACCCGCGACAGCCGGTCGTAGCGGTGACCGACCTCCTCCGTCGTCCACAGGGTCTCCTCGGTGCTTCGACTCATCTCGCTGCCCTTCCGGTCGCCGGTGATCACTGCGTGGTGTCCTGTTCCGTTTTCCGTGCGGGCTCCCGTGGGTCGCGGGAGAAGAGCGCGCGCTCCCTCTCGGTGAAGGGCGGGGCCGTCAGGGGCGGGGCGCCGGGCCCCCGCAGGGCGCCGAGCACCGCCTTCGGTGCCAGCAGGCGGGACACCGGCGCCGACAGGGTGAAGATGTCGGCGATCGCGGCGGCGACGGCGGGCCGGGTGGCGGAGGCGCGCGCCGCGCGGGCGGAGTAGCGCCGCATCAGCTTCGCCGCGACGCCGGGCCGGGGGCCGATGACGTCCGGGTACTGGACGTCCTGGCCGACGGCGAGGGCCCAGGCGTCGTTCACGGTGGCCGCGACGGCGCGCTGGACGTGCCGTGAGCGCTCCGGTAGGTATCCGTACCGTTCCAGGTCCGTACGGAGCGCGGTCGCGGCCTTCGCCGCCACGGACATGCCGTGCCCGTACACGGGGTTGAACGCGGCCAGCGCGTCCCCGAGGGCCACGAACCCGTCGGGCCAGACGGGGAGTTCCTCGTAGTACCGGCGGCGGTTGGCCGTGCTGCGGGAGCCGCACACCGGGCCGAGCGGCTGTGCCGCCTCGATGAGGTCGCCGATGACGGGGGTGCGCAGGGTGCGGGCGAACGGCAGGAAGCCCGCGTCGTCCGTCGGCGGCTGCGCGGGCCTCAGGCCCGTCAGGGTGACCAGCCACCGGCCGTCCTCGATCGGCAGCAGGGTGCCCGAGCGGCCGGGGACCGGGTCGGCGGGGCTCGGCATCACGGTCACGGCCGGGAAGTCCCGCTCCGCACCGGGCGGCACCCGGAACAGGCGGGTGGAGTAGGCGAGTCCGGTGTCGACGGTCTCCTCCCGTACCCGGGGTGTCCCCAGCTCCTCCAGCCAGGTGCGCGCGGCCGAGCCGCGGCCGGTCGCGTCGACGACGAGGTCCGCCCCGATCAGCGACGCCTCGCCGGTGGCGCGGTCGCGGACCCGGACGGCCGTGACACGGCGGCTGTCGCCGTCGAGCCCGGTGACGTCCGTGCCCTGGAGCAGGGTCACGCGCGGGTCCAGGAGGACCTGTTCCCGTACGGTCCAGTCCAGCAGGGCCCGCCCGCAGGTGATGACGTACTGGAGGTCCGCGGACCTGGGCACCCAGCCCTGCGCGGTGGAGGAGACGAGGCCCTTCCGTACGCTGACGCGGTGCGCCCCGGCGGCGTAGAGGCTCTTGGTGACGCCGGGGACGAGCGCGTCGATCGCCTCCGCTCCGCTGGACATCAGCATGTGCGCGTGGCGCGCCTGGGGCACCCCTGTGCGCTCCTGGGGGCCGGCGGGCATCCGGTCGCGTTCGACCAGGGTTATGTGGTCCGCGTGGCCCGCCAGTGCGGCGGCGGCCAGGGTGCCGGCCAGACCACCGCCCAGGACCACCGCGCGGGTCGCTCGTGCTGCCATCGCCGTGACGTTCCTTCCTCGTGTGAACCAGGGGACGTGAGGTGGCGCGTACGTGAGTCGGTGTGTACGTCGGTACGTGGGTCAGGAGAGGCCGGACAGCCACTCCTGGACCAGGCGGGCCGTCTCGCCCGCATGGGTCTCCAGCATCGTGAAGTGGTCGCCGGGCGCGTCCACGGCCGTGTGCGGGTGCGGCCAGGCCGAGGACCAGTGGTTGTCCGCCGCCCGCACCAGCAGGGTGGGTACGGAGATCTCCGCGGGCTCCCAGGTCGCGAAGGCCCGTACGTAGCCGCCCATGGCGGTGAGGCGTTGGTCGTCCGGCGACGCGGCGTCCCCGTCCCGCTCCCGCAGACCGGCGGCCAGATCGGACTGGAAGCCGGGGAGCGCGTGCACGTCCGTCGGGACGACGTCCAGGAGCACCACGGCCCGTGGCGGGGCGCCGAGTTCTTCCAGGCGGGCGGCGACGGCGTACGCGATCATCGCGCCCGAGGAGTGGCCCAGCAGGGCGTACGGGGCGGGGCCCGCGTGGCGCCGTACGGTCTCGGCGTGGAGCGCGACGAGCGCGCCGACGCCGGCCGGGAGGGGGCCGCCGTCCGTGAAGCCCGGTTCGGGGAGCACCGTCACGTCCCGTACGCCGCGGAAGGCGGCGGCGAACCGCGCGTACTGCTGGGGTCCCGCGATGGCCAGGAACGAGGGGAAGCAGAAGAGCCCGGGGGTCTCCTCCCCCGTCGCGAGCCGCAGCGGCCTCGGCGCCGGGCCCGTACCGTCGGTGAAGGTGGGCCGGAACGAGGCGGCGTCGCCCAGCAGTTGGACGAACGCCTCGAACCGGCCGTCGTCGCACGCCGTGCGGAACAGGGCACTCAGGCCGGCGCCGGACGCGGCCGACGGCCTTGGTCCGGCGCTCTGTTCGGGTACCGCCACCACGGAGCGCAGCCGGGCGGCGAGGGCGCGGGGCGTCGGGCACTCGAAGAGCAAGGTGGCCGGGAGCGGTGAACCGACGGCCTCCGCAAGGCAGTTGCGCAGTTCCACGGTGGTCAGCGAGTCGAACCCCAGCTCGATGAAGTCCTGTTCGGGGCCGACCGCGTCCGGGGACCCGTGGCCGAGCACCTCGGCCGCGAGGCCCCGGACCAGTTCGAGTACCGCGCCGTCCCGCTCGTCCTCGGTGAGGCCGGCCAGGCGCCGGGCGAGCGAGGGGGCGTCGGCGGGTGCGCCGGCCCGGCGGGGCGGCGGGGGCACCAGGGTACGCAGCGGCCCGGGGACGCCGCCGGTGCGGGCGCGGGCCCGCAGCCCCGCGAGGTCGAACGCCGCGGGGACGACGACCGCCTCGTCCTGGGCCCAGCCGAGATCGAACAGGGCGAGTCCGTCCTCGGCGGACAGGGCCCGCATCCCGGAGCGCGCGATCCTGGCCCGGTCGGAGTCGTCCAGGGTGCCGGTCATGCCGCCGCCCGGTGCCCAGAGCCCCCAGGCCAGCGAGGTGGCGGGCAGCCCGGCCGCGCGCCGGTGGCCGGCGAGGGCGTCCAGGAAGGCGTTGGCGGCGGCGTAGTTGGCCTGGCCGGGGGTGCCGACGATGCCCGCGACCGAGGAGAAGAGCACGAAGGCCGTGAGGTCGGCGTCGGCGGTCAGTTCGTGGAGGTTGAGCGCGCCGTCGACCTTGGGGCGCAGCACCCGGTCGAGCCGGCCGGGGGTGAGCGCGGTGACGACGGAGTCGTCGAGGACGCCCGCCGTGTGCACCACGGCGGTCAGCGGACGGTCGGCCGGCACGCGTCCCAGCACGTCGGCGAGGGCCGCGCGGTCGGCGGTGTCGCAGGCGGCGAACTCGGCCTCGGCGCCCAACTCCCTCAGTTCGGCGAGGAGATGGTCCGCGCCGTCGGCGGCGGCTCCGCTGCGGCTGAGCAGCAGCAGCCTCCGTACGCCGTGCGCGCGCACGAGGTGCCGGGCGACCAGGCCGCCGAGCGACCCGGTGGCGCCCGTGACGAGGACGGTGCCCGCCGGGTCCGTGGTGACGGTACGGCCGGAGGCGGCGAGCCGCGTGAGGCGGGGCGTGTACGGGGTCCCGGCGCGGACGATCACCTCGGTCTCGCGGTGGGCGAGGGCGGCGGGCAGCGTACGGTGCCGGTCCGCCGGGTCGTCGAGGTCCACCAGGGCGAAGCGGTCCGGGTGTTCACTCGCGGCCGACCTGACCAGGCCCCACAGGGGCGCGTGCACCAGGTCGGTGACGCCCTCCCCCACCGCGCCGCTGGTGAGGAAGACCAGCCGGGACGGGGCGAACCGGTCGTCGGCGAGCCATTCCCTGACGAGGTCGAGCGCCCGGTGGGTGGCCCCGTGGGCGTCCCGGCCCGACAGGCAGGGCACGACGACCGCGTCGGGGACGCGCAGGCCGTCGTCGATCGCCTTGGTGAGTGCTTCGAGACCGGCGTACGAGGCGGTGCCGGGCGCCCCGTACGCGGTGCCGTCCTCGTCCTCCAGCGCGGCCAGCCGCAGGGCCCGGAACTCCTCCCCCGCCGGGGGCAGTTCGGCCAGGGTGATACGGAACAGGGCGTCGCGGACGGCCCCTGTCGCGGCCCTGAGCCGGTCAGCGGCGACGCTCCGCAGGGCGAGGGAGCCGATGGACACCACGGGTCGGCCGGTGGCGTCGGCCGCGTCCAGGGCGACGGAGTCGGGCCCGGTGGACGTCATGCGTACGCGCAGCTCGGCGGGGCCGCTCCCGTGGAGCCGTACGCCGTTCCAGGAGAAGACGAGCCGGTGCGAGGCGGCGCCCCGGTCCTCGTCCCCGGCCGACAGGCCCAGCACGTGCAGGGAGGCGTCCAGCAACGCGGGGTGCACACCGAACCCGCCCGCGCTCTCGCGCTGTTCGCCGGGGAGGCGGACCTCGGCGAAGGTCTCCGCGCCGCGCCGCCAGGCACGCCGTACGCCCTGGAACGCGGCGCCGTAGTCGTAGCCGAGGTCCGCGACGGAGGCGTAGAGCCCGTCGACCTCAAGCGGGGCGGCCCCGTCGGGCGGCCACGTGGTGAGGTCGAAGCCGGCCGGTTCGGTGTCCGGTGCGAGCACGCCGCTCGCGTGGAGCGTCCACGGCAGGTCGGAGCCGTCGGGCCTGGCGTGGACGGAGACGGTACGGGTGCCGTGCTCGCCCCTTTCGCCGACGGCGACCTGGATCCGGGCGGCGCCCTCCTCGCCCAGGACGAGGGGCGCCTCGACGAGGAGTTCGTCGACGCGTCCGCAGCCGACGTACGCCCCGGCGTGGAAGGCCAGTTCGAGGAAGCCGGTGCCGGGGAAGAGGACCGTACCGCCGACGGCGTGATAGGCGAGCCAGGGGTGGGAGCGCAGCGAGAGCCGTCCGGTGAAGACGGGGCCTCCCCCGGCGGCGGGCTCCAGGGTGGCGCCGAGCAGCGGGTGTCCCGCCGGGGTGAGCCCGGCGGCGCCGACATCGGCCGACGGGCCGGGGCTCGCCCAGAAGCGGCGGCGGCGGAACGCGTACGTGGGCAGGTCCACGCGCCCGGCGCCGGGGAACACGGCGCGCCAGTCCACGGGCACGCCGTCCGCGAAGAGTTCGGCCAGCGCGGTGTACGCGCCGAGCGGACCGCCGCTGTTCCTGCGGACGGCCGCGACCAGGGCCGCGGGTCCGGTCAGGCAGGTCTCGGCCATCGTGGTGAGGACCGCGTCGGGGCCGATCTCCAGATAGGCGCGGGCGCCGAGCCGTTCCAGGGCGCGGACGCCGTCGCGGAACCGTACGGGCTCCCTGACCTGCCGTACCCAGTACTCCGGCTCGTCCAGTCGGGTCGCGGGCTCTCCGGTGAGGGTGGAGACGACCGGGACGCGGGGCGCGGAGAAGGTGAGGCCCGCGACGACGGTCCGCAGCTCCGCGAGCATCGGTTCCATCAGCGGCGAGTGGAAGGCGTGGCTCACGCGCAGCCGCCGTGTCCTGCGCCCCCGCGCCTCCCAGTACCGGGCGGCTTCCATGACAGCCTCCTCGTCCCCGGCGATGACCGTGGAGGCGGGCCCGTTGACGGCGGCGACACTCAGGCGGCCGGTCCGGCCGGTCCGTCCGGTCAGCGAGGCGACGACCTCGTCCTCCTCGGCCCTGACCGATACGACGGCGCCGCCCTCGGGCAGTGCCTGCATCAGCCGGCCCCGGGCCGCGACCAGCGCGCACGCGTCAGGGAGGGACAGCACACCGGCGACGTGCGCGGCGGCGATCTCGCCGATGGAGTGGCCGAGCAGCAGGTCAGGGGTGGGCCCCCACGACGTGAACAGCCGGAACAGGGCCACCTCGAAGGCGAACAGCGCGGGCTGGGTGAACTCCGTACGGTCCAGGAGCGCCGCCTCCGGTGTTCCCTCGGCGGCGAACATGACCTCCTTCAGCGGGCGGGGCAGTCGCGGGTCGAGCTGCGCGCACGCCTCGTCCAGGGCGTCCGCGAAGGCGGGGAACGCGTCGGCCAGGTCCCGTCCCATGCCGGGCCGTTGGGCGCCCTGCCCCGAGAAGAGCCAGGCCGTCCTGGGGCCGGGGCGCGCGGTGCCCCTGACCGGTCCGGGCGCGCCGGTGGCGAGCGCGTCCAGGCCGCGCAGGAACGTCTCCCGGTCGGCGGCGACCACGGCCGCCCTGTGCGGAAAGGCGGAGCGGGTCGTGGCGAGGGAGAAGCCGATGTCGGCGAGGCTGTCGCCGGGCCTGGCGGCGAGATGGGCGGCCAGCCGCGCCGCCTGGGCGCGCAGCGCCTCCTCGCTCCTGGCCGACAGGATCCAGGGCAGGGCGCCGGGGCGCGCGTCGACCGGTGGTGGCGCTGGCTCTCCCGGCGCGGGCTCCTTCCGCGCGGTCGGTGCGGGTGCCTCCTCCAGGACGACGTGGGCGTTGGTGCCGCTGACGCCGAACGAGGACACCCCGGCCCGCCGGGGGCGCCCGTGCCGTACCCAGAGCCGTGCCTCGGTCAGCAGCGACACGGCGCCCGCCGCCCAGTCCACCCGCGGGGTCGGCGCGTCGACGTGCAGCGTCCTCGGCAGTACGCGGTGGCGCAGCGCCAGCACCGTCTTGACCACGCCCGCCAGCCCGGAGGCGGCCTGGGTGTGGCCGATGTTGGACTTGACCGAGCCGAGCCACAGCGGGCGTTCGCGGTCCTGCCCGTACGTGGCGAGCAGCGCCTGCGCCTCGATCGGGTCGCCCAGGGCGGTGCCGGTGCCGTGCGCCTCGACGGCGTCCACATCGGCCGGGGTGAGCCGGGCGGCGCCCAGCGCCTCGCGGATGACGCGCTGCTGTGCGGGGCCGTTCGGCGCGGTCAGGCCACTGCTGGCGCCGTCCTGGTTGACGGCGCTGCCGCGCACGAGGGCCAGTACCGGATGGCCGTGGCGTTCGGCGTCCGAGAGCCTTTCCAGCAGCAGCATGACGGCGCCCTCGCCCCAGCCGGTGCCGTCGGCGGCGGCGGCGAAGGACTTGCAGCGGCCGTCGGCGGCGAGCCCGCGCTGCCTGCTGAACTCGACGAAGGTGCCGGGGGTCACCATGACGGACACCCCGCCCGCCACGGCGAGCGAGCACTCGCCGCGGCGCAGCGCCTGTCCGGCGAGGTGGAGGGCGACCAGCGACGAGGAGCACGCCGTGTCGACGGTGAGCGCCGGGCCCTCCAGGCCGAGCGTGTAGGCGATCCGCCCCGAGATGACGGAGGCGGCGCTGCCGGTCAGCAGATATCCCTCCAGGTCCTCGGGCGGGGGCCGCAGCCGGGTGCCGTACCCCTGGTCGGCGGCGCCGACGAAGACGCCGGTCCGGCTGGAGCGGAGGGTCGCCGGGTCGATTCCGGCGTGCTCGAACACCTCCCAGGCGGTCTCCAGGGAGAGGCGCTGCTGCGGGTCCATCGCGGCGGCCTCGCGGGGCGAGATGCCGAAGAAGGCCCCGTCGAACCCGGCCACGTCGTGGAGGAAGCCGCCGACGCGCACGTACGAGGTGCCGGCCCGGTCCGGGTCGGGGTCGTACAGCGCCGCCAGGTCCCAGTCGCGGTCCGCGGGGAACGGGGTGAGCGCGTCCCGCCCCTCGGAGATCAGCTCCCACAGCTCGTCGGGGGTGGCGACCCCGCCGGGGAAGCGGCAGCTCATGCCCACGATCGCCAGCGGCTCGGCGGAGGCGGCGGTGAGTTCGTCGTTCTGCCGCCGCAGTCTCTCGTTGGCCTTGAGGGAGGCCCGGAGCGCGTCGACGATCCTCTGCTCGGTTCCGGTGGGGGCGCCGGTGCCGGTCATGACATCTCCAAGTCCGAGTCGGCGTTCTCGTACGCCAGCTCAAGCAGTCCGTCGAGCCCCATGGAGTCGATGGGGTTCTCCGACGGGGGTTTCGCGGGGTCGGTGCGGTCGGCGGCGCCGGTGGCGGTGGGACCCGCCGGATCCGTCCCGGGGTCCGGGGCCAGTGCGTCGCGCAGGTGCCGGGCGAGGGCGAGCGGGGTCGGGTGGTCGAAGACGAGGGTGGCGGGGAGGCGGAGCGCGGTGGCGGCGTTCATCCGGTTGCGCAGTTCCAGCGCCGTCAGCGAGTCGAAGCCCAGGTCGAGGAAGCCCCGGTCGGGGTCGATGGCGTCGGCCGTGGCATGGCCGAGGACGGCGGCGGCCTCGGTCCTGACGAGTTCGCCGAGGACCTGCTCGCGTTCGGCGGCGGTCAGGGCGGCAAGCCGGCGCGGCCACTCGGGGGCGGTCGCGGACGCCGTCGTTCCGGCCGGGGACGCCGGACGCCGGGCCGGCGCGGTGACGAGGCCGCGGAGCAGGGCCGCGGGTCCTTCGGTGCCCGCCGCCGGGGTGCGCAGCGCTGCGAGGTCCAGGAGTACGGGGACGACGAGGGCCTGGTCGGCGGCGCCGGCCGCGTCGTACAGCGCCAGGCCCTGGGCCGGTGTCAGGGAGGCCATGCCGCCGCGGGCGACGCGGGTGAGGTCGGTGGACGTGAGGTGCTGGGTCATGCCGTCGTCCGGGGCCCAGGGGCCCCAGGCGAGCGACTGGGCGGGCAGTCCGGCGGCGCGGCGCCGCCGGGCCAGGGCGTCGAGGAAGGTGTTCCCGGCGGCGTAGGCGGCCTGCCCCGGGCTGCCGAAGACGGCGGCGGCCGAGGAGAACAGGACGAACGCGGCGAGGTCGTGGTGGGCGGTCAGTTCGTGCAGATGGAGCGCGGCGTCCACCTTGGGGCGCAGGACGGCCTCGATCCGCTCGGGGGTCAGCGCGGTGACCACGCCGTCGTCGAGGACGCCGGCGCAGTGGACGACGGCGGTCAGGGAGAGCCCGGAGAGCAGCCGGGCCAGGGCGTCGCGGTCGGTGACGTCGCACGCCGCGGAGGTCGCGTCGGCGCCGAGCGCGAGCAGTTCGTCGCGCAGGTCGTCGGCGCCGCGGCGGCCGACGAGGAGCAGGGTGCGGGCGCCGTGTTCGGTGACGAGGTGGCGCGCGACGTGGGAGCCGAGAGCGCCGTTCGCGCCGGTGATCAGGACGGTGCCGGCCGGGTCGAGCGGGCGGGGCACGGTGAGGACGACCTTGCCGATGTGCTTGGCCTGGCCGAGGTGGCGGAACGCCTCCCGGGCGCGGCGCACGTCCCAGGTCCTGACGGGCAGCGGGGTCAGCGCGCCGGACGCGAACAGGCCGAGGATGTCGGTGAGCATCTCCCGGATGCGCGCGGGCCCCGCCTCCATGAGGTCGAACGCCCGGTAGGCGACGCCCGGATGGCCGGTGCCCACCGCGTCGGCGGTCCTGATCTCCGCCTTGCCCATCTCCAGGAAGCGGCCTCCCCGGGGCAGCAGGCGCAGCGAGGCGTCGATGAACTCGCCGGTGAGCGCGTTGAGGACCACGTCGACGCCGCGTCCTTGCGTGGCGGTCAGGAACTGGCCGGCGAAGTCGGTCGTACGGGAGGAGGAGACGCGGGCGGCGGGCAGCCCCGCCCCGGTGAGGGTGGCCCACTTGCCGGGGCTCGCCGTGCCGTACACCTCGGCGCCCAGATGCCGGGCGAGCTGTACGGCGGCCATGCCGACCCCGCCGGCCGCGGCGTGGACGAGGACGGACTCGCCCTCCTTCAGGCCGGCGAGGTCGGTGAGGGCGTAGTACGCGGTCAGGAACGCGACGGGGACCGATGCCGCCTGTGCGAAGGACCAGTCCTCGGGGAGTCGCGCGACCATCCGGTGGTCGGTGACGGCGGTCGGTCCGAACGCGCCGGAGAAGATGCCCGCGACCCGGTCGCCGGGGGCCAGGTCGGGTACCCCGGCGCCGGTTTCGGTGACGATGCCGGCGCCCTCGATGCCGATGACGGCGGGGCCGGGATAGGCGCCCAGCGTGGTGAGGACGTCGCGGAAGTTGACGCCCGCCGCGCGGATCGCGACCCGGATCTCGTGGTCGTCCAGGGGTGCGGTGGCGGCCGGTTCCGCGACCAGGCGCAGATTGTCCGGGGTGCCCTGGACGGGGATGTCGAGCCGCCAGGCGGCGGTTCCGGCGGGGGGCACCAGCGCGTCGTCGGAGGAGAGCCGGGTCAGCCGGGGCACGGTGACCGCCCCGGCGCGTACGGCCAGTTCGGGTTCGTCCAGCGTGGCGAGGGACGGGAGCAGGCCGAGGCAGGCGGCCGGGTCGTCGGCGTCCACGAGGAGGAACCGGCCCGGGTGTTCGGCGCGCGCCGAGCGGACCGCGCCCCAGACCGGCGCCTGGCCGAGGCCGTCGAGCGTGCCGGCGCCGTATGGACCGTCGGGGCTGTCGGGGCTGTCGGGGCTGTCGGGGCCGAGGGTGGTGGGACCGTCGGGGCCTGCCGCGCCGCTGGTCAGGAAGGCGAGACGGGATCCGGCGCACCGGGGGTCCGCGAGCCAGGCCTGAAGCAGCTCCACCGTCCGGTGCACGGCGCCGCGGGCCTGGTCGGCCGCCGTGCCCGCCGTGCGGGGCAGTTCCACGGCGACGAGGCCGGGGACGTCGTCCAGCGCGGCGAGATCGGCGGCCGTGGCGATCCGTACGACGGATGCGACAGGTGCTACGGGTGCTACGGGTGCGATGGAGTTGTCGACGGGCTTGTCCACAGGCTTGTCCACAGGCTTGTCCACGGGCTCGTCGACGGGCTCGTCGACGGGCTTGTCGACGGGCGTCGTCTCCAGCGGGGTCCACTCCACCGTGTGGAGTGCGTCGGTCCTGGCGGGGGTCGCGCCGAGCCCGGCGGCGACCGGGCGGAGTTTCAGCGACTCCACGGTGGCGACGCTCACCCCGGCCGGGTCGGCGACGGTCAGGGCGACCGTGTCCGTCCCGGTGGCGGTGAGCCGTACGCGCAGCGCGGCGGCGCCCGAGGCGTGCAGTGCGACCCCGGACCAGGAGAACGGCATCCGTCCGATGCCGTCCTGGCCGGCCCGGGAGAGCGCGACGGTGTGCAGCGCCGCGTCGAGCAGGGCGGGGTGCAGGCCGAACCGGCGGGCCTCGTCGGCCGCCCCGTTCCCCTCGGGGAGGGCGACCTCGGCGTACACCTCGTCGCCCCGGCGCCACGCGGCGCGCAGCCCGCGGAAGACCGGTCCGTAGCCGAACCCGGCGTCGGCGACCGTACGGTACAGGTCGTCGACCGGCACCGGCTCGGCGCCGGACGGCGGCCATGCCGTGAGGGCGTCCCCCGGCGCGGTGGCGCCCCGCGCGAGGACTCCGCCGGCGTGCCGGGTCCAGGCGCCGGGCGCGTCCGGGTCGTCGTTCCCTGCCCGTCCGTACAGGCTCAGTGCGCGGCGTCCCGAGGCGTCGGGTCCGTCGACCCAGAGCTGGATCTGGACGGCGCCGCGCTCCGGGAGCACCAGGGGTGTCTCGATGGTGAGTTCTTCCACGGTGGCGCAGCCGACCTGGTCCCCGGCGTGCACCGCGAGTTCCACGAAGGCCGTGCCGGGCAGGACGGTCACGCCGGAGACCGTGTGGTCGGCCAGCCAGGGGTGGGTCCGTACCGCGAGCGAGCCGGTGAAGAGCGCGCCCGGGCCGTGTGCGAGCGGCACCCCGGCGCCGAGCAGCGGATGCCCGGAGACGGTGAGCCCGGCGGAGCCGAGGTCGGCGGCGGGTGCGGGGCGCTCCATCCAGTACCGGCTGCGCTGGAAGGCGTACGAGGGGACGGGGACGCGCGCCGCGCCGGAACCGGCGTGGAAGGCGGCCCAGTCGGGGCTCACCCCGGCGACGTGCAGCCGGGCCAGCGCGTCGAGCGCGCCGTCGGTCTCCGTCCGGTCCCCGCGCAGTACGGGGAGGGCGCTCGCCCCGTCGCCGAGGGATTCCAGCACCATCGGGGTGAGCGCGCTGTCCGGGCCGAGTTCGACGAAGACGGTGACGCCGAGGTCCCACAGGGTCCCGACGGCGTCGTGGAACCGGACGGCGTCGCGGGCGTGCCGGGTCCAGTACTGGGCCGTGCCCATCTCGTCCGTGACGCTCCGGCCGGTGAGCGCCGACACGACGGGGATACGGGGCGTGCCGTACGTCAATCCGGCGGCGATGCGGCGGAACTCCGTCAGCATCCCGTCCATGTGCGGCGAGTGGAAGGCGTGGCTGACCCGCAGTCGCCTGGTCCGTACCCCGGAGGCGGTGAGGAGTTCACCGATCCGGGTGACCGGGCCCTCGTCACCGGCGAGGACCACGGAGGTCGGCCCGTTGACGGCGGCGACGGCCACGCGGCCCTCGTGCTCCGCCAGCAGGGGGAGGACGGCCGCTTCGGGGGCGTTCACGGCGAGCATCGCGCCGCCGCCGGGCAGTGCCTGCATCAGCCGTCCGCGCGCCACCACCAGGGCGGCGGCGTCGGGCAGCGACAGGACGCCCGCGACGTGCGCGGCGGCGATCTCGCCGACGGAGTGGCCCGCGACGTACTCCGGGGTGATGCCCCAGTGTTCCCACAGCCGGTGGAGGGCGGCCTCCAGGGCGAAGAGGGCGGGCTGGGTCAGCTCGGTGCGGTCGAGCGGGTCGCTGTCCTGCTCGGGGCCGCTGTCCCGCGCGGGGCCGTGGAACATGGCCGTGCGCAGGGACCCGCCGAGCCGGGGGTCGAGGAGCGGGTCGAGTTCCGCGCAGATCTCGTCGAGCGCGCGGGCGAACACGGGGTACGCGTCGTACAGTTCGCGCCCCATGCCCGCACGCTGCGAGCCCTGCCCGGAGAACAGGAACGCGACGCTCCGCCCGGTCCTGGCGGCGCCGGTGACGACTCCGGCCGCGCTCCGGCCCTCGGCGAGCGCGTCGAGTCCGCTCCGCAGCGTGTCGCGGGAGCCGGCGAGCACCACGGCGCGCCGGTCGAGCGCGGAGCGGGTGGTGGCCAGCGAGAACGCGATGTCCCGGAGCGCGTCGTCCGGACGCGCGTCCAGATGCGCGCGCAGCCGCACCGCCTGGGCGCGCAGGGCCGGTTCGGTCCGCCCGGACAGGACGACCGGCAGGGGCGGGGAGCCGGGTGCGGCGGGGTGTACGGGACGGGACGGGGCCGCCGGTCCCTGTTCGAGGATGACGTGGGCGTTGGTACCGCTCACCCCGAAGGACGACACCCCGGCGCGGCGCGGCCGTTCGCCCGCGTCCCACGGCCGCTCCTCGGTCAGCAGCGACACCGCGCCCGCCGACCAGTCGACCTGGGAGGTCGGCGCGTCCACATGGAGGGTCCTGGGCAGGGTCGCGTGCCGCATGGCCTGCACCATTTTCAGCACCCCTGCCATGCCCGCCGCGGCCTGGGTGTGGCCGAGGTTGGACTTGACCGAGCCGAGCCACAGGGGGCGTTCGCGGTCCTGCCCGTACGTGGCGAGCAGCGCCTGTGCCTCGATCGGGTCGCCGAGGGTGGTGCCGGTGCCGTGCGCCTCGACGGCGTCGATGTCGGCCGGGGAGAGCCGGGCGTGGGCGAGGGCCTGGCGGATCACCCGCTGCTGCGCGGGGCCGTTCGGGGCGGTCAGGCCGTTGGAGGCGCCGTCCTGGTTGACGGCGCTGCCGCGCACGAGGGCCAGTACCGGATGGCCGTGGCGTTCGGCGTCGGAGAGCCGTTCCAGCACGACCAGTCCGGCGCCCTCGCCCCAGCCCGTACCGTCGGCGGAGTCGGCGAACGCCTTGCACCGGCCGTCGGGGGCGAGGCCGCGTTGCCGGGAGAACTCCACGAACGCGGCCGGGGTCGACATCACCGACACCCCGCCGGCCAGCGCGAGCGTGCACTCGCCCTGGCGCAGGGCCTGGGCCGCCCAGTGCAGGGCGACCAGCGCGGAGGAACAGGCGGTGTCCACGGTGACGGCCGGGCCCTCCAGGCCGAAGGTGTAGGCGATGCGTCCGGACACGACGCTGGCCGCGTTGCCCGCCAGCAGATAGCCCTCGGTGCCTTCGGGCGCGTCGCCGGGCCCGCCCGCGTAGTCCTGCCCGTTGGTGCCGACGAAGACCCCGGCCCGGCTGCCCCGCAGGGTGGCCGGGTCGATGCCCGCGCCCTCGAACGCCTCCCAGGCCGTCTCCAGGAGCACCCGCTGCTGCGGGTCCATGGCCAGGGCCTCGCGCGGCGATATCCCGAACAGGTCGGCGTCGAAGTCGGGCGCGTCGTGGAGGAAGGCGCCGTGCCGGGTGTACGTCGTGCCCCGGTGGTCCGGGTCGGGGTGGTGGAGCGCGTCGAGGTCCCAGCCGCGGTCGTCCGGGAACGCGCCGACGGCGTCGCGCCCGGCGGCCAGCAGCTCCCACAGGTCGTCCGGGTTCCGTACGCCACCGGGGAACCGGCAGCTCATGGCGACGATCACGACGGGGTCGCTGTCGGTCGCGGCGAGCGGCGCCGCCGCGTCGTCCGGGGCGGGCGCGTCGTTCGGGGCGGGCGCGTCGTTCGGGGCAGGCGCCTCGTCCGCGCCAAAGAGTTCGCGCTCCAGGCGGTCCGCGAGCAGGGCGGCCGTCGGATGGTCGAAGACCAGGGTGCTCGGCAGTTTCAGTCCGGTGGCCGCGCCGAGCCGGTTGCGCAGTTCGACGGCGGTGAGGGAGTCGAAGCCGAGTTCGCGGAACGCCCGTTCCGGATCCACGGATGCGGGGCCGGGGTGGCCGAGGACGACGGCGGCCTGGGTCCGGACGAGCGTCCGCAGGGCGCGGGCGCGCTGGGCGGCGCCCTGTCCCTTGAGTTGCCGGACGAGATCCGGTGCCGCGTGCGGTGCGGTCCTGTCGGGGGCGGTCGGGGCGCCGGCGAGCCGGCCGAGCCAGGGGCGGGTACGGCCCGCGCCCGCGCCGGTGAAGCGCTGCCAGTCGATGTCGGCGACCATCACCGCCGTATCGCCCTGGTCCAGGGCCTGTTGGAGCGCGCCGAGGGCGAGGTCGGGGGCCATCGGTACGACCCCGCCCTGCTGGAGGCGCCGCTCCACGACGCCCGCGTCCATGGCGAGCCCGCTGTCCGCCCAGGCACCCCAGGCCACGGAGGTGGCAGGGAGGCCGTCGGCGCGGCGCTGTTCGGCGAGCGCGTCGAGATGGGCGTTGGCGGCGGCGTAGTTGGCCTGTCCGGCGCTGCCCAGTACTCCGGCGGCCGAGGAGAACAGGACGAACGCCGAGAGGTCGAGGCCGAGGTCGCGGGTCAGCTCGTCGAGGACGGTCGCTGCGGCCGTCTTGGGGCCGAACACCGTCTCCAGCCTGCCGGTGTCGAGGTGGTCGAGGACGCCGTCGTCCAGGACGCCCGCGGTGTGGACGACCGCGGTCGGCGGGTGCTCGGCCAGCAGCCGCCCCATCGCGTCACGGTCGGCGGCGTCGCAGGCGGCGACGGTCACCTCGGCGCCCGACGCCCGCAGTTCGGCGGCGAGTTCGGCCGCGCCGGGCGCCTCGGAGCCACGCCTGCTGGTGAGGACGAGGTGGCTCGCCCCGGACGCCGCCAGCCAGCGGGCGGCCCGGGCACCGAGGGCGCCGGTGCCGCCGGTGACCAGGACGGTCCCGGACGGGCGCCAGGTCGCGTCCGCGACCCTCGCGGACGCCGCCTCGGGTGCACGGGTGAGGCGCCTGGCGTACACACCGGAGGCGCGGATCGCGAGTTGGTCCTCGTCGTCGGTACGGGTCAGCGCCCCGGCCAACCGCTCCGCCGCGGCCCCGTCGGGCGACTCGGGCAGGTCGATCAGGCCGCCCCAGCGTTCCGGGTGCTCCAGGGCGACGACCCGGCCGAGCCCCCAGATCTGCGCCTGGGGCACCCGTGCGAGCCGCTCGGGGCCGACCGCGACGGCGCCCCGGGTCAGCAGCCACAGCGGGGCGTCCACATCGGCATCGCCGAGGGCCTGCACCAGGGTGAGGGTCGCGGCCGTACCCACGGGCACGGCGGTTCCGGCCGGCCCGGCGCGGCCGTCCAGGGCCAGCAGCGAGACCACGCCCGTGATCCGGCCGCCGTCGGGCAGCGCGTCCCGTACCGCACGCAGCCGGGCGGCGAGGGCGGCCCGGTCCTCGCCGTCCACCACGATCCGTACCGTGGCGTCGCCAAGCGCGTCGCCGAGCGCGTCGGCCCACGCGGCCCCGTCGCCGGTGGCGGGCAGCAGGACCAGCCGGGTGCCTGCGGCCGGCCGGCGCGTGGCGGCGACGGGCTGCCAGGTGATCCGGTAGCGCCAGCCGTCCGTGCGGGAGCGTTCCCGGTGGCGTCGCCGCCAGGAGGAGAGCGCGAGCAGTACGGCGCTGAGGGGTTCGTCCCCGGTCAGGGCGAGGGTGCCGGTCAGCTCGGCCAGGTCCTCGCGCTCGACGGCGGCCCAGAACGCGCGGTCCGCCGCGTCCCTCGGAGCCGTTGCGTCCCTCGGAGCCGTCGCGCGCTGCCTGCCGGACTCCAGCCAGTAGCGCTCGCGCTGGAAGGCGTAGGTGGGCAAGGCGATACGACGGCCGCCCGGGAACGCGGGCGTCCACTCGACGGCCAGCCCGCGCACATGCCCCTCCGCCAGTGACCGCAGGAAGCGATCAGGTCCGCCGTCGTCGCGGCGCAGCGAACCCAGGGTGACGGCGGGCGAGTCGAGGGCGTCGAGCGTCTCGCGTACGCCGACGGTCAGCACCGGATGGCCGCTCGTCTCGACGAAGAAGTCGAAGCCCTGGGTGGCGAGTTCCCGGACGGCTTCCTCGAAGCGGACCGGTTCGCGCAGATTGCGGTACCAGTACACGGCGTCGAGTCGGGTGCCGTCGAGCCATCCGGCGGTGACCGTCGAGAAGAACGGCACGGTGGCGGCTCTCGGCGCCACATCGGCCAGGGTGGTGAGGAGTTCGGCCTCGACCGCCTCGACCTGGGCGGTGTGCGAGGCGTAGTCGACCGGGATCCGCCGGGCCCGCCGGCCGCTCTCCTCGACGGCGGCCCGCAGCTCCTCCAGGGCGGTTGGCTCCCCCGCCACGACCACGGAGCGGGGGCCGTTGACCGCGGCGAGGGTGATCCGGCCGTCCCGGTGCGCGAGTTCGCTCTCGGCCTCGGCGACGGAGAGCGCGAGCGACACCATGCCGCCGTGGCCGGCCAGGGTCGCGGCGATGGCCCGGCTGCGCAGCGCGACGATCCTGGCGGCGTCGGCCAGCGACAGCGCGCCCGCGACACAGGCGGCGGCGATCTCCCCCTGGCTGTGCCCGACGACCGCCGCCGGCTCCACACCGTACGAGCGCCAGAGCGCGGCCAGCGACACCATCACCGCGAACAATGCGGGCTGCACCACATCCACCCGCTCCAACGCCACACCATCGCCCAGCACTTCGGACAACGACCAGCCCGTGTACGGCGCCAGCGCGTCCCCACACTCCGCCATCCGCGCCGCGAACACCGGCGAGGACTCCATCAACTCGCCTGCCATACCCACCCATTGGGAGCCCTGGCCGGGGAAGACGAAGACGGTACGGCCACGCAGGTCCGCGACGCCCTCGACGACATCGGCCCTGGGCTCGCCGTGCGCCAGGGCGTCCGTGCCCGCGAGCAGCGCGGCGCCGTCCGCGCCGATCACCACCGCCCGGTGCTCGAAGCGGGTACGGGTGGTGGCGAGGGACAGGCCGACATCGGCCGGAGAACGGTTCACGGCCAGCGCGGCCAGCCGCTCGGCCTGGGCGCGCAGCGCCTCGGGGGTCTTCGCCGAGAGCACCCACGGCACCGCACCGGGGGCCGGGCTGTCCCGATGGTCGGGCAGGGGCACTTCGGGGGCCTGTTCGAGGATGGCGTGCGCGTTGGTGCCGCTCACCCCGAACGAGGAGACACCGGCGCGGCGCGGCCGTCCCGTCCCGGGCCACGGCCGGGCGTCGGTGAGCAGGCGTACCGCTCCCGCCGTCCAGTCGATGTGCGGGCTCGGTTCGTCCACGTGCAGGGTGCGGGGCAGCAGGCCGTGCCGCAGCGCCTGCACCATCTTGATGACGCCCGCGACCCCGGCGGCGGCCTGGGTGTGCCCGATGTTCGACTTCAACGAGCCTAGCCAGAGCGGGTGTTCACGGTCCTGCCCGTACGTTGCCAGGAGCGCGTCCGCCTCGATCGGGTCGCCGAGCGTGGTCCCCGTACCGTGCCCCTCGACCACGTCCACGTCGGCGGAGGAGAGCCGGGCGTTGGCCAGGGCCTGGCGGATCACCCGTTGCTGGGCGGGGCCGTTGGGCGCGGAGAGGCCGTTGGAGGCGCCGTCCTGGTTGATCGCGGTGGACCGGACGATCGCGAGCACGTCGTGGCCGTTGCGTTCGGCGTCGGAGAGCCGTTCCAGGAGGAGCACTCCGGCGCCCTCGCCCCAGCCGGTGCCGTCGGCGCCCGCGGCGAAGGACTTGCAGCGGCCGTCGGCGGCGAGGCCGCGCTGCCGCGAGAACTCAATGAAGGTGCCGGGCGTCGACATCACCGTGGCGCCGCCCGCGAGCGCCATGGTGCAGTCGCCGGCCCGCAGCGCCTGCGCGGCGAGGTGCAGGGTGACCAGCGAGGAGGAGCAGGCGGTGTCGACGGTGACCGCCGGGCCTTCGAGACCGAGGGTGTAGGAGACGCGGCCGGAGGCGACACTGCCCGCCGTACCGCCGCCGAGATACCCCTCGACGTCCTCGGGTACGGCGTCCGCCCCGGCGCCGTAGTCGTGGTACATGACGCCGACGAACACACCGGTCCTGCTGCCGCGCGCCGTCGCGGGGTCGATACCGGCCCGTTCGAACGCCTGCCACGAGGTCTCCAGCAGCAGGCGTTGCTGCGGGTCCATGGCCAGGGCCTCACGCGGGGAGATCCCGAAGAACGCCGGGTCGAACGCGGCGGCGTCGTAGAGGAATCCGCCCTCGCGGGTGGAGAAGGTGCCGGTGCGGTCCTGGTCGGGGTCGTGGAGCGCGTCGATGTCCCAGCCCCGGTCGCCGGGCATCGCGGCGATCGCGTCGCCGCCCGCCGCCACCAGTTCCCACAGGTCCTCGGGCGAGCGCACCCCGCCGGGGTAGCGGCACGCCATCCCGACGACGGCGATCGGGTCGTCGGACGGTACGACGGTCCCGGCGACCGGCGCGGCCGGTGCCTCGGACGTGCCGGTCAGCCGGGTGCGCAGGGTGGCGGCGAGCGCGGCCGGGGTCGGGTGGTCGAAGACGAGGGTGGCGGGCAGCCGCAGCCCGGTGGCCTCGGCGAGCTGATTGCGGAGCGCCACGGCGGTGAGCGAGTCGAAGCCGAGGTCGCGGGTGGCCGTGTCCGGGTCGATCGCCTCCGGTCCCGGGTGGCCGAGTACGGCAGCGGCGTGGCCCCGTACCAGGTCGAGGAGTTCGCGGTGCTGCTGCTCGACGGGGAGGGCGGTCAGCCGGTGGGCGAGCCCGGAGCCGTCGGCGGTGGCCGTACCGGCGGTGGGGCGCGCGGCGGTCCTGACGAGTCCGCGCAGCAGCGCGGGGACGGGGGCGGCGGAGGCGCGCAGCCGGGCGAGGTCCAGCCGCAGCGGCAGGAGAAGTGCCGGATCCTGAAACGCCGTTGAGTCCGCGCCGGTCACCGAGTCCGTGCCCCGCGTGGCCGTCGCCGCGTCGAAGAGCCGTAGCCCCTCCGCCGACGGGAGCGCGAGGGCTCCGGTCGCCCGCTGCCGGGCGAGGTCGTCCGCGCCGAGGTGGCCGGTCATCGCGCTGGACTGCTCCCACAGGCCCCAGGCGAGCGACACGGCGGGCAGCCCGCCGGCCCTGCGGTGCTGGGCGAGCGCGTCGAGGAAGGCGTTGCCCGCCGCGTAGTTGCCCTGTCCGGGGGCGCCGAACGCGGCGGCGGCCGAGGAGAACAGCACGAACGCGTCGAGATCCTGGGTGAGTTCATGGAGGTGGAGTGCCGCGTCGGCCTTGGGCCGCAGGACGGTGTCGACGCGTTCGGGGGTGAGTGCGCCGATGACCCCGTCGTCCAGCACACCGGCGGTGTGCACGACGGAGGTGATCCGGTGGCCGGCCAGCAGGGCCGCCAGGGCGTCCCGGTCGGCGGCGTCGCAGGCCGCGACGGTCACCTCGGCGCCCAACGCCTCCAGCTCCGCGGCGAGTTCGGTGGCGCCCGGGGAATCGGCGCCGTGCCTGCTGGTCAGCAGGAGATTCCGTACCCCGTGCGTGGCGGCGAGATGCCGGGCGACCAGGCCGCCCAGCACACCGGTGCCACCGGTGATCAGCACCGTACCGTCCGGATCCCAGGACCCGGTCGGCGCCTCGGCGTCCGCCGGCACGCGGTCCAGTCGCGGTGCGCGCAACTCCCCGCCGCGTACGGCGACTTGCGGCTCACCGGAGGCCACCGCGGCGTACAGCAGGGCCGCCGGGTCCCCGGTGTGGTCGATGTCGACCAGGACGATCCGGTCGGGGTGCTCCGACTGCGCCGAGCGCAGCAGCCCGTGTGCGGCTGCCGCGGCCAGGTCGGGCACGTCCTCGTCACCGGTCGCCGCGACCGTGCCCCGGCCCACCACGACCAGGCGGGACCCGTCGAAGCGTTCGTCGCCGGTCCACGCCCGGGCCAGGGCCAGCGCCTCGTGCGTGGCGGTGTGGACGGCGTCCGCCCCCGGCCCGCCCGACAGGGTGGCGAACACCGGCCCGGCCGCCGGGCGGGCGGCGGCGAGCGTGTCGAGGTCGGGGTACGCGGGCAGTCCGAGGCCGAGAATGTCCTCGCCCAGGACCACCCCGCCCGTACCGGGTGCGTCACCGGCCGGGTCCGGGGCGAGCGGCTGCCAGACGATCCGGTACAGCGGGCCGTGTGCGGCGAGTCCGGCGACGGGGACAGGCCGGGAGGTCAGGCCGCCCACGGTCGCCACCGGCGCGCCCCTTTCGTCGGCGGCCTCGACGCGGCCTCCCTGGGCGAGCCGGACCCGTAGCGCGCTCGCGCCCGTCGCGTGGAGGGCCACCCCGGTCCACGCGAAGGGCAGCGACACCTGTCCGTCGTGCGTGTCGCCGTCCAGGACGCCGGTCAGGGACGGGTGGAGCGCCGCGTCCAGCAGGGCGGGGTGCACTCCGAACAGCCCTGCCTCGTCGCGCTGTTCGGGGGCGAGCCGTACCTCGGCGAACAGGTCGTCGCCACGCCGCCAGAGCGCGCGGAGGCCCTGGAAGGCGGGGCCGTACCGCAGCCCGATGCCGGGCAGCCGGTCGTAGAGGTCGTCGACCGCGACGGGGGTGGCGCCGGGCGGCGGCCACGCGGTGAAGTCCGTGGCGTCGGGGCCCGGTCCCGGCGCGGCGGCCGTCGGTTCCAGGACGCCGGTGGCGTGCCGGGTCCATGGCTCGTCGTCGTCCTGCCGGGAGCCGGCCGTGAGGGGCCGCCTGCCGTGTTCGTCCGGCTCCCCCACCGTGAGCTGGAGGCGTACGGTGCCCCGGGCGGGCAGGATCAGCGGTGCCTGGAGGGTGAGTTCGGCGAGTCCGGCGCAGCCGACGTGGTCCCCGGCGCGCAGCGCCAGTTCCACGAAGGCCGTGCCGGGCAGGAGGACCGTGTCCCCCACGGTGTGGTCGGCCAGCCACGGGTGGGTGGCCAGGGAGAGCGCGCCGACGAGGAGTACGCCGTCGCCCTCGGCCATCGGGACCCCGGCGCCGAACAGCGGATGGCCGCTCGCGCTCAGTCCGAGGGCGGTGAGGTCGCCGCGCCGTCCGGCGCGCGGGGCGGGCCAGTACCGCTCGGCCCGGAACGGGTACGTCGGCAGCGGGACGCGGCGCGCGCCGAGCCCGGCGAAGACCGCCTGCCAGTCGAGCCGTTGGCCTCCGGCGTGTGCTTCGGCGAGGGAGAGCAGCAGGCGCTCGGGGCCGCCGTCGTCGCGGCGCAGCGAGCCGAGGACCTGGCCGTCGGCGCCGAGCTCTTCCAGGGTCTCGCGGATCCCCACGGCGAGGACGGGGTGCGGTCCCATCTCGATGAAGCGGTGGTGGCCGCTGTCGGAGAGGGCCCGGGTGGCCTCGTCGAACCGTACGGTCTCGCGGAGGTTGCGGTACCAGTAGGCGGGGTCGAGTGCGGTGGTGTCGAGGAGGCCGCCGGTGACGGCCGAGTAGAAGGCGACGCGGCCGGGGCGTGGTGCGATGCCGTCCAGGACGGTACGCAGCTCCTCCCGGACGGCTTCGACGTGCGCGGAGTGGGAGGCGTAGTCGACGGGGACACGGCGGGCGCGGATGTCGTCGGCCTCGCAGGAGGCCAGCAACTCGTCGAGGGCCTGGTCGTCGCCGGCCACCACGACGGAGCGGGGTCCGTTGACCGCGGCGACCGACAGACCGTCCCAGCGGGCGAGGCGCCCGGCCGCCTCGGCGGCGGACAGGGGCAGTGACACCATGCCGCCGCGTCCGGCGAGTGCCAGGATCGCCCGGCTGCGCAGGGCGACGACCTCGGCCGCGTCGGGCAGGGAGAGTCCGCCCGCGACGCAGGCGGCGGCGATCTCGCCCTGGGAGTGTCCGACGACGGCGGCGGGCTCCACACCGTACGAGCGCCACAGTGCGGCGAGCGAGACCATCACGGCGAACAGCGCGGGCTGGACGACGTCCACGCGCCGCAGCGCCTCGGCGTCGCCCAGGACGTCCCACAGGGACCATTCCACATGGGGGGCGAGCGCGGCGGCACACTCCTCCATCCGGGCCCGGAACACCGGGTGTCCGAGCAGGTCGACGGCCATGCCGGGCCATTGGGAGCCCTGACCGGGGAAGACGAAGACGGTCTTGCCCGTGGGGCGCGCGGTGCCCCGTACGATCCGGTCCGAGACGGTGTCGGTCGCCAACGCGTCGAGCAGGGTGCGGAATGCGGTGTGGTCGTGGCCGACGAGGACGGCCCGGTGGTCGAAGGCGGACCGGGTGGTCGCCAGGGACAGTCCGACATCGGCGGCGGTGGCGCCGGAGGCCTCCGGGTCGTCGTCCAGGTGCCGGGCGAGCCGGACGGCCTGTTCGCGCAGGGCCTGCGGGGTCTTCGCGGAGAGGATCCAGGGCACCGGCTCCGTCAGCGGCGGCACCTCGCGGGCCCGGGGCGGGGCGGCCTGGCGCGGGGCCTCTTCGAGGAGGGTGTGCGCGTTGGTGCCGCTCACCCCGAAGGAGGAGACACCGGCGCGGCGCGGTCGTCCCGTCCCGGGCCACGGCAGGTTCTCGTGGAGCAGCGAGACGGCGCCTGCGGACCAGTCCACGTGCGGTGACGGCTCGTCCGCGTGCAGGGTCCTGGGCAGGACGCCGTGCCGGATGGCCTGCACCATCTTGATGATGCCGCCGACGCCCGCGGCGGCCTGGGTGTGCCCGATGTTGGACTTCAGCGAGCCCAGCCACAGGGGGCGGTCCCGGTCCTGTCCGTACGTGGCGAGCAGGGCCTGCGCCTCGATCGGGTCGCCCAGGGTCGTCCCCGTACCGTGTCCTTCCACAATCTCGATGTCGGCGGCGCCGAGCCCGGCGTTGGCGAGGGCCTGGCGGATGACGCGCTGCTGGGCGGGGCCGTTGGGGGCGGTCAGTCCGTTGGACGCGCCGTCCTGGTTGACCGCGCTGCCCCGGACGACGGCGAGGATCTCGTGGCCGTTGCGCTCGGCGTCGGAGAGCCGTTCCAGCAGGAGCAGGCCGACGCCCTCGGACCAGCCGGTGCCGTCCGCGTCCGCGCCGTACGCCTTGCACCGGCCGTCGGGCGAGAGGCCCCGCTGGCGGGAGAACTCGACGAAGGTGGTGGGGGTGGACATGACGGTGACGCCGCCCGCGAGCGCCAGGGTGCACTCGCCCTGCCGCAGCGACTGGGCGGCGAGGTGCACGGCGACCAGTGAGGAGGAGCACGCCGTGTCCACGGTGACGGCGGGGCCTTCGAGGCCGAAGGTGTACGAGAGGCGCCCTGATGCCACGCTGGCGGCGCTGCCGCCGGCGATGTGCCCTTCCAGGTTCTCCGCCAGGCACTGTGCGTAGTCGTTGTACATGACCCCGACGAAGACACCGGTCGGGGTCCCCTTCACTGTCGCCGGGTCGATACCGGCGCGTTCGAACACCTCCCAGGTGGTCTCCAGCAGCAGCCGCTGCTGCGGGTCGGTGGCCAGCGCCTCGCGGGGGCTCATCCCGAAGAAGGCCGGGTCGAACAGGCTCGCGTCCCGCAGGAATCCGCCGTGCCGGGTGTACGAGGTGCCCGGCCGGTCGGGGTCCGTGTCGTACAGCGCGTCCACGTCCCAGCCCCGGTCGTCCGGGAAGGCGGAGACGGCGTCGACGCCACCGGTGACGAGGGACCACAGCTCCTCGGGCGAGCGCACCCCGCCGGGGAGGCGGCACCCCATCGCGACGATGGCGATCGGCTCCTGGTCGGTACGGGCGCGCGTCTGGGCGGCGGGGGCGGCGGCGCCCGGTTCGCCGGTCCCGGCGAGTTCGGCGGCGAGCCGGTCGGCGAGCACCAGCGGGGTGGGCGCGTCGAACAGGAGGGTGGCGGGCAGCCGGAGCCCGGTCCGCGTGTGCAGCGCGTTGCGCAGCTCCACGGCGGTCAGCGAGTCGAAGCCCAGCTCCTTGAACGCCTTGTCGGCCTCGATGGTCCCCGGATCGGCGTACCCGAGGGCGAGGGCGACCTCGGTACGGACGAGGGTGAGCAGTTCGGCCGCGCGGTCGGCCGGGTCGAGCGCGGCCAGCCGCCGCGCCAGGGCGGTGGTGCCGCCGTCCCCGGCCCCGCCCGCCGCGCCGCGCCGACGGGGCGGCCGGACCAGGCCGCGCAGGAGTTCGGGCACGGGCTCGCCGGAGTCCCGTACGGCGGCGGTGTCCAGCAGCATCGGGACGAGCAGCGGCCGGTCCGCCGCCTGTGCCAGGTCGAGGAGGCCGAGTCCGCGCTCGGCGCCGAGCGGCAGCATTCCGCCGCGCGCCATCCGCCGGGTGTCGGCCGCGTCCAGGGCGCCGGTCATGCCGTGGTCACCGGCCCAGGCTCCCCAGGCGAGGGAGAGCGCGGGCAGTCCCTGTGCGGTACGGGCAGTGGCGAGGGCGTCGAGAAAGGCGTTGGCGGCGGCGTAGTTGGCCTGTCCGGCGCCGCCGAGCAGTCCGGACGCCGAGGAGAAGAGGACGAACGCGTCGAGGTCCGGGGCGAGTTCGTGCAGGTTGACGGCGGCGTCCACCTTGGGCCGCAGGACGGCGTCGAGGCGCTCGGGGGTCAGCGAGGCGATGACACCGTCGTCCAGCACGCCCGCCGTGTGCACGACGGCGTTCGGCGGGTGCGTGGCCAAGAGGGCGGCCAGGGCGTCCCGGTCGGCGGCGTCGCAGGCCACGACGGTCACCTCGGCACCCAACGCACCTAATTCCGCAGTGAGTTCGGCCGCGCCGGGGGCCTCGGGTCCACGCCTGCCGGCCAGGACGAGCCGGCGCATCCCGTGCGCGGTGACGAGATGGCGGGCGACCAGGCCCCCGAGTCCGCCCGTACCGCCGGTGATCAGTACGGTTCCGGACGGGGACCAGGGGGCGGGGCGCTCCGCGCCACCGGCGGCGCCCGCCCTGGTGAGTCGGGGAACCCTCAACCGCCCTTCTGTCAGCTTGAGTTGGGGATGATCGACGGCCAGTCCCGCGCGGACGCCCTCGGGGGTGATCTCGTCCAGGTCGAGCAGGGTGAACCGGCCGGGGTGCTCCGACTGCGCGGCGCGTACGAGGCCCCAGACCGGCGCGTTCGCCAGATCGGCGGTGAGCGCGCCACGGGTGAGAAAGACCAGCCTGGACGCCGCGAACCGTTCGTCGGCGAGCCAATCCTGTACGAGCGCGAGCGCCCGCCGGGTGGCGGTGTGGGCGGCGCCCGCGAGGTCCGTGCCGCCCGCACCGGGGGTGAGGAACGGCGCGAGGACGGTGTCCGGCACGGTGTCCAGCTCCGCGAGTGCGGCGTGGACGCGCGCGGCGGGACCGACACCGACACCGGCATCGAGGTCGAGTCCGAGGCCGTCGCCACCGAGCACCACCAGGCTCCCGGGTTCCCGTTCCGGAGTGTCGGCGGGCGGGAGTTCGGTCCAGTCGAGCCGGAACAGCGCGTCGTCGCCCCCTCCGGCCGCCGTGAAGTCGCCGGCGCCGGCCGCCCGTACGGTCAGCGCGTCGACCGAGGCGACGGGGCGCCCCTCGTCGTCCGTCACGTACACGGAGAGCGCGCCGTCGTCCGCCGGGGCGACCCGCACGCGCAGCGCGGTCGCGCCCGAGGCGTACAGCGACACGCCGTTCCAGGAGAACGGCAGCAGCCTCGCGCCCCCGTCGCCGAGGGTCCGTACGGCGGTGGCGTGCAGGGCGGCGTCCAGCAGCGCCGGATGGAGGCCGAACGCCGCAGCGTCCCGCTGCCCCACCGGGTCCAGGGCGACCTCGGCGAAGACCTCGTCGCCGCGGGTCCAGGCCGCGCGCAGCCCCTGGAACGCGGGCCCGTATCCGTAACCCCGTTCGGCCAGGCGCGCGTAGACCCCGTCGACCGGCAGCGCCGTGGCGCCCTCGGGCGGCCAGACCGCGAGGTCGTCCGGTGGCGGGGTGGTGGACGGGGCGAGGAGACCGCTCGCGTGCAGCGTCCACGGTTCGTCCGCGCCGTACCCCTCGGGCCGGGAGTGCAGGGTGACGGCGCGCCGGCCCGCGGGATCGGGCGCGCCCACCGCGATCTGGAGGCGTACCCCGTCGTGCGCGGGCAGGACGAGCGGGGCGAGCAGGGTGAGTTCGTCGACGCGGTCGCACCCCGCCTCGTCCCCGGCGCGTACGGCCAGTTCCACGAAGGCGGTGCCGGGCAGCAGGACGGTGCCGTCGACGACGTGGTCGGCGAGCCACCGGTGGGTCGCGGTGGCGAGCCGGCCGGTGAACAGCAGCCCGTCGCCCGCGGCGAGGGTGGTGACGGCGCCGAGCAGCGGGTGGTCGGCGGCGCCGAGCCCGAGGGCGCTCGCCCGGCCGGGCGCGGACGTGACGGGGTCGAGCCAGTACCGCTCCCGCTGGAAGGCGTAGGTGGGCAGGTCGGCGGGGCGCGGGTCGGTGCCGGCGAAGTACGCGGGCCACGCCACCGGTACGCCGTGCGCCCACAGGCCGGTCAGCGCGGCGGCGGCGGAACGCTCCTCGTCACGGTCCTTGCGCAGCACCGGCAGGACCAGCGGGGCGGCGCCCGCGGCCATGGCGGAGAGGGTCGCGTCCGGGCCCAGTTCCACGAGCGCGGTGACGCCGAGGGCGGCCAGTTCGGTGACGGCGTCCGCGAACCGAACGGCGTCCCGCGCGTGGCGGACCCAGTAGGCGGGGGTGGCCAATTCATCGGTCACGGCCCGGCCGGTGACGGTGGAGACGAAGGTGAGCTCGGGCGGGGCGAACGACAGGCCCTCGACGACCGCGGCGAACTCGGCGAGCATGGGCTCCATCAGCGGGGAGTGGAAGGCGTGGCTCACCCGCAGCCGTTTGGTGCGGACGCCTCGCTCCTCGAAGTGCGCGGCGATCTCCCGTACGGCGCTCTCGTCTCCCGAGACGACGGTGGACGTCGCGGTGTTGACGGCGGCGACGGACGCCCGGGCCGCCGCCACGGACGCCCGGGCGCCGGTGACCGAGGCGCGGATGCCGGTCGGCGGGCCGGTGAACGGGGCGACGAGCGGAAGGACTTCGGCCTCCGGGGCCTCGATCGCCACCATCGCGCCGCCCTCTGGCAGGCACCGCATCAGCCGCCCCCGGGCGGTCACCAGCAGCGCGGCGTCGGCGAGCGTCAGCACCCCGGCGATGTGCGCGGCGGCGATCTCCCCGACCGAGTGCCCGGCGACCGCGTCGGGCCGGACACCCCACGACTCCAGCAGCCGGTGGAGCGCCACTTCCAGCGCGAACAGCGCGGGCTGGGCGTGGTCGGTGGAGTCCAGGGTCGGCCCGTCACCGTCGATGACATCACGCAGCGCCCGGTCGAGATACGGGTCGAGGGCCGCGCACACCGTGTCGAGCGCGGCGGCGAACACCGGGAAGCGCGCGGCGAGTTCCCGGCCCATACCGACGCGCTGGGAGCCCTGGCCCGCGAAGAGGAACGCGACCTTGGGGCCGGAGCCGGCCACGGTGGTGGCCGCCGATCCGTCGGCGATGGTCCGCACCGCGGCGAGCAGGCCGTCCCGGTCCCCGGCGACGGCCGTGGCGCGGTGTTCCAGCGCGGCCCGCGTGGTCGCCAGGGAGAAGGCGAGGTCGGTGTCGGTGACGGCAGCATCGGTGTCGGCGGCGGTGTCGGTGACGGCAGCATCGGTGTCGGCGGCGGTGTCGGTGTGCGTGTCGGTGGGGTCGGCGTGGTGGTCCCGGCGCGGGTCCAGGAAGGCGAGCAGCGCCTCGGCCTGGGCCCGCAGGGCGGGCGCGCTCCTGGCGGAGAGCACCCAGGGCGTCGCGGCCGGTGCCCGCCCCGGCGCCCGAGGGGTCCCCTGGCGGGCGGGCGGCTCCTCCAGGATGACGTGCGCGTTCGTACCGCTGATACCGAAGGAGGAGACGCCGGCCCTGCGGACGCCTCCGGCGCCGGGCTCCCACGGCCGGGGCTCGGTGAGCGGTTCCACCGCCCCGGCCGACCAGTCCACCCGGGGCGAGGGCTCGTCGGCGTGCAGGGTCCTCGGCAGGACACCGTGGCGCATCGCCTGCACCATCTTGATCACACCGCCGACACCCGCGGCGGCCTGCGTGTGCCCGATGTTGGACTTCAACGAGCCCAGCCACAGCGGACGTTCACGGTTCTGCCCGTACGTCGCGAGGAGCGCCTGCGCCTCGATCGGGTCGCCGAGTGTGGTCCCCGTACCGTGCGCCTCGACGGCGTCGACCTCGGCCGGGTCGAGCCCGGCGGCGGCCAGCGCCTCCCGGATGACGCGCTGCTGGGCGGGGCCGTTGGGGGCGGTCAGCCCGTTGGACGCGCCGTCCTGGTTGACCGCGCTGCCCCGGACGACCGCCAGCACCCGGTGTCCGTTGCGCTCGGCGTCCGAGAGCCGTTCCAGCAGCAGGACGCCGACACCGTCGCTGAACCCGGTGCCGTCGGCGCCCGCGCCGAACGCCTTGCACCGGCCGTCGGGGGCCAGTCCGCGCTCCCGGCTGAACCGGGTGAAGGCGTTCGGGGTGGCCATCACGGTGGCCCCGCCCGCGAGCGCGAGGGTGCACTCCCCCGTGCGCAGCGACTGCACGGCGAGGTGCAGGGCGACCAACGACGACGAGCAGGCGGTGTCGACGGTGACCGCGGGCCCCTCGAAGCCAAAGGTGTACGCGACGCGGCCGGACATCACACTGACGGCGTTGCCCGTCATGAGGTGTCCCTCGGAGACCTCGGCGGAGGTGTTCAGGCCCAGCGCGTAGTCCTGGTGGCTGATCCCGGTGAAGACTCCGGTCCTGCCGGCGCGCAGGGCGGCCGGGTCGATGCCCGCCCGCTCCAGGACCTCCCACGACGTTTCCAGCAGCAGCCGCTGCTGGGGGTCCATGGCCAGCGCCTCGCGCGGCGAGATGCCGAAGAACGGCGCGTCGAAGTCGGCGGCGCCGGCGACGAAGCCGCCCTCCCTGCCGTAGGACGTGCCGGGCACATCCGGGTCCGGGTCGTAGAGCCCGTCGAGGTCCCAGCCGCGGTCGTCGGGGAAGGGCGTCACGGCGTCGGTACCGGAGGCGACCAGCTCCCACAGGTCCTCGGGTGAGCGCACCGCGCCGGGGTAACGGCAGGCCATCGCGACGATGGCGACGGGCTCCGGCGACTCCAGTTCACGGACCCGGCGCCGGGCTTGCTGAAGATCGCTGGTGGCTTTCTTGAGGTAGGCGAAGAGTTCTTGTTCGGTCGCCACGGTGTCTCCTAGCAAGTGGGGGGAGCCTCAGACGTCGTCGTGCTGCCCGTCGATGAGTGCGAAGATTTCGTCGTGCGTGGCCGAGGAGAGGTCGAGTGCGCCGTCGGGCCCGGCCCGCCCGTTCGGTTCGGCACGCTCGGCCCGCTCGACGCGCTTGAGGAGCGCGCGCAGCCGGGTGGTGACCTGGGTCCGGTCGAACGTGTCGGGGGCGGCCAGGGCGAGGGCCGCTTCGAGCCGTTCCAGTTCGGCCGCCGGGGAGGCGCCCGCCGGTTCCTCGTCCGCGAAGAGTTCGGCGCGCAGATGTTCGGCCAGGGCGAGGGGCGTCGGGTGGTCGAAGACGAGTGTCGCGGAGAGCCGCAGTCCGGTGGCGCCGCTCAGCCGGTTACGGAGTTCCACGGCCGTCAGCGAGTCGAACCCGAGTTCCTTGAAGGGCCGTCCCGGTGTGACGGAGGCGCTGTCGCCGTGTCCGAGGACTGTCGCCGCGTGGTCGCAGACCAGTTCGCGCAGCGCGCGCTCCCGGTCAGCCCCGCGCAGGGCGGCGAACCGGTCGCGTACCCCCTCGGAGGCCGGTGGTGCCTCGGCCGCCCGGGGCGCCGGGGCCCGGACGAGACCGTGGAACAGGGGCGGGAACGCCGGGTCCCCGGCGTGTGACCGGAGCGCCGCGAGGTCCAGCCGCAGCGGTACGACGGCGGCCTCGACGGCGGCGCGGCCCGCGTCGAAGAGCGCGAGGCCGTCCTCGGTGGTGAGCGGCACGATGCCCGAACGGCCCATGCGGGCCAGGTCGTTGTCGTCCAGATGCCCGGTCATCGCACTGCGCTCGGCCCATAGCCCCCAGGCCAGCGAGGTGGCGGGCAGGCCCGTCGCGCGGCGGTGCTGGGCGAGGGCGTCCAGATAGGCGTTGGCCGCCGCGTACGCCGCCTGGCCCGCGCTGCCGAGCGTCGCGGCGGCGGAGGAGAAGAGGACGAACGCCGACAGGTTCAGGTGGCGGGTCAGTTCGTGGAGATGGGCCGCGCCGTCGGCCTTGGGCCGCAGGACCGTGTCGATACGTTCCGGGGTCAGCGAGTCGACCATTCCGTCGTCGAGGACCCCGGCCGCGTGGACGACCCCGGTGAGCGGATGGGGGCCGGGGACCGCGTCCAGGAGGCGGGCCAGCGCCGTACGGTCGGCGATGTCGCAGGCGGCGGCGGTCACCGTGGCGCCGTGCGCGGTGAGTTCGGCGCACAGTTCGGCACAGGGGCCGCTGCGGGAGGCGAGCACCAGGTGGCGTACGCCGTGCCGGGTCACGAGATGGCGGGCGACGGCGCCGCCCAGGGTCCCGGACGCGCCGGTGACCAGGACCGTTCCGTCCGGGTCGAGCGGGGCGGGCAGGGTGAGGACGAGCTTGCCGAGGTGTTTGGCCTGGCTGAGAAAGCGTACGGCGTCCGGCGCCCTGCGGATGTCCCAGGTGGTCACGGGCGCGGGGGCGAGGACGCCGCGTTCGAAGAGGGTCAGCAGCTCGGCGAGGATCGCACGGACCCGGTCGGGGCCGGCGTCCATCAGCTCGAACGCCCGGTAGGTCACGCCCGGGTACCGCGCGGCGACCTCGTCGGGGTCGCGGAGGTCCGTCCTGCCCATCTCGGTGAACCGGCCGCCTTCGGCCAGCAGCCGCAGGGAGGCGTCCGTGAACGCGCGGGCCAGGGAGTTGAGGACGACGTCGACGCCACGTCCGCCGGTGGCGTCGCGGAAGCGCTCCTCGAAGTCGAGATCGCGGGAGGACGCGATGTGGTCCTCGTCCAGGCCGAGGGCGCGCAGCGCGTGCCATTTGCCGGGGCCCGCGGTCGCGAAGACCTCCGCGCCGAGGTGCCGGGCGAGTTGGACGGCGGCCGTACCGACGCCGCCGGTCGCGGCGTGCACGAGCACCGACTCGCCGGGGCGCAGCCCCGCCAGGTCGACCAGGGCGTGGTAGGCGGTGAGGAAGGTGACGGGGACGGAGGCGGCGTCGGAGAAGGACCAGCCGGCCGGGACCTTCGCGACCAGCCGCCGGTCGGCCACCACACGGGGCCCGAAGGACCCGGCGAGGAACAGGCCGAACACGGCGTCGCCGACGGCGAGTCCGGTGACTCCGGGACCGGTTTCGAGTACGGTTCCGGCGCCCTCGCTGCCCATGATGCCCGCGCCCGGATACATGCCCAGCGCGATGAGGACATCGCGGAAGTTCAGCCCGGCGGCCCGTACGGCGACCCGTATCTCGCCCTCGTCCAGGGGCGCTTCGGCCTCCGGCGCGGGCAGGAACGCCAGGTTCTCCAGGGTGCCGGGGCTGGTGACGTCGAGCCGCCACGCCTCGTCCGGGGGTGGCAGCAGGGTGCCGTTCCGGTCGAGTCTGTCCAGGCGCGGGACGAGGAAGCCGCCGGAGCGCAGGGCGAGTTGGGGTTCGCCCGACGCCAGCGCGGCGGGCAGCCCGGTGAGGGGCGGCTCCCCGGCGCCGAGGTCGAGCAGGGCGAACCGGCCGGGGTGTTCCGCCTGTGCCGTACGGACGAAGCCCCACACCGCGGCCTGCGCGAGGGAGGTGATGTCCTCGTCGTGGCGGGTGGAGACCGCGCCGCGGGTCACGAGGACCAGACGCGAGGCGGCGAACCGGTCGTCGGCGAGCCAACTCCGTACGAGGGCGAGGGCTCGGTGCACGGCCTCGCGCGGGGTGCGTCCCGGCAGGTCGCCGGTGAGCACCGACAGGGGAACGGGTGCGTCCTCGGTGGGGTTCCAGTCGACCAGGTCCTGGCAGACCTTCACCGGAGCGCCGGCCGTCTCCAGCGCGGCGCGCATCCCGAGGCGGTCCGCGCCGAGCACGAGGAGCGGGCCCTCGACGGCGCCGTGTGCGGCCGGCCGGGGCTGCTCACGCCATGCGACGTGGAACAGCGCGTCGCGTACGGCGGGGGCGGCGGCGGGCCGCTCCGGGGAGAGGGGCCGTACGGTGAGGGAGGCGACCGTGGCCACCGGCGCCCCGTCGGGTCCCGCCAGGGTGAGCGACACGGTGTCGGGTCCGGTGAAGCGGGTACGGACCCGCAGCGCGGCGGCGCCGACCGCGTGCAGGCTCACCCCCTGCCAGGAGAACGGCAGCAGCGGCCGGTCGTGCCCGCCCAGGGCCTTGCCGAGCCCGACGGTGTGCAGGGCCGCGTCGAAGAGGGCGGGGTGCAGCCCGAACAGCGCGGCCTGCGCGTGGTGTTCCTCGGGCAGCGCGATCTCGGCGACGATGTCCTCGCCGTCGCGCCAGGCGGCGCGGAGCCCCTGGAAGGCGGGCCCGTAGCCGTAGCCGCGGTCGGCGAGCCCGGGGTAGAAGGCGCCGAGGTCGAGCGGGGTCGCGCCGGTGGGCGGCCATGCGGTGAGCGCTTCGCCGGCCTGTTCCGGGGCGGGAGCCAGGACACCGGTGGCGTGACGCGTCCAGGCGTCCTGACTGTCGGAACCGTACGCGTGCACGCTCAGGGTGCGCCGGCCCGACGCGTCGGGCGCGCCGAGTTCGAGCTGTACGGGTACGCCGCCGCTCGCGGGCAGCGCGAGCGGCGCGTGGAGGACGAGTTCTTCGAGGTGGGGGCAGCCGACCTGGTCCCCGGCCCGGACGGCGAGTTCGGCGAGCGCGGCGCCCGGGAGCAGGACCGTGCCGAGCACGCCGTGGTCCGCGAGCCAGGGGTGGTCCTCCCGGGAGAGCCGTCCCGTGGCGAGGTGGCCGCCCGATCCGGGCAGGGCCACGGTCGCGCCCAGCAGGGGGTGTTCGGCGGGGTGGAGTCCGGCCGAGGTGACATCGACGGGCCCGCCGGGGGTCTGCTCCAGCCAGAACCGTTCACGCTGGAAGGCGTAGGTGGGCAGGCCGACCCGGCGGTACGTACCGGGGAACGCGGGCGTCCAGGTGACGTCGACGCCCCGGACGTGGGCCTCGGCGAGGGAGGTGAGGAAGCGGCGCGGCCCGTCCTCGTCGCGGCGCAGCGAGCCGACGACGACGGCGTCCTCGGCGCTCTCCTGGAGCGCGACGGTGAGGACGGGGTGCGGGCTTGCCTCGACGAAGACGCCGTACCCCTCCGCGACGAGCGCGCGGGTGGCGGCCTCGAACTCGACGGTCCCCCGCAGGTTCCGGTACCAGTAACCGGCGTCGACGGGCTCGGTGAGCCAGCTCGCTGAGACGGTCGAGAAGAAGGGGATGCGCGGGGCGCGGGGGGTGATCGGGGCGAGGTCGTCGAGCAACCGGGCCCGCACGGACTCCACATGGCCGGAGTGGGAGGCGTAGTCCACCGCGATACGGCGGGTGCGTACCCCTTCGGCGGTGAGGGTGCCGAGGAGCGCGTCGAGGGCGAGGGGGTCTCCGGAGACCACGGTGGACGCGGGCCCGTTGACGGCGGCGACCGACAGCCGCTCGGAGAGCCGGGGCCCCAGCGCGTCCCTGCCGAGCGCCACCGAGGCCATGGCGCCGCGCCCGGACAGTTCGGTCAGCGCCTGACTGCGGAGCACGACCACCCGGGCGGCGTCGGCCAGGGAGAGCGCCCCGGCGACACAGGCTGCGGCGATCTCCCCCTGGCTGTGCCCGAGCACGGCGGCGGGCTCCACACCGTACGAGCGCCACAACGCGGCCAGCGACACCATCACCGCGAACAACGCGGGCTGCACCACGTCCACCCGCTCCAACGCCTCGCTGTCGCCCAGCACTTCGGACAGCAACCAGTCCGTGTACGGCGCCAGCGCGTCCTCGCACTCCGCCATCCGCGCCGCGAACACCGGCGAGGACTCCATCAGTCCGAGGGCCATTCCGGCCCACTGGGAGCCCTGGCCGGGGAAGACGAAGACCGTACGGCCGTGGCCGCCGGCGCTGCCGACGACGGCGGGTCCGCCACCCTCGGCGAGTGCGGTGAGGCGCGCCAGGAACTCGGGGCGGTCGGCGGCCACGAGGACCGCACGGTGGTCCAGGCAGGCGCGGGTGGTGACCAGGGAGTGGCCGACCTCGGCGGGACCGAGGCCGTCGTGGGCCGCGAGGAAGGAGAGCAGCCGGGCGGCCTGGGCCCGTAGCGCCGGCTCGCTCCTGGCGGAGAGCACCCAGGGCAGCGGGGCGGTTTCCCCGGCGGAGGCCGTGGCAGCGGGAACGGCGGGCGTTTCGGCGGTCGGGCCCTGCTCCGTGATCAGGTCCTGCTCCGTGATCGGGCCCTGCTCCGTGATCGGGCCCTGTTCGATGATGACGTGGGCGTTGGTACCGCCCGCGCCGAAGGAGGAGACCCCGGCGCGCCGGGGTGTCCCGCCGGGCCACGGCCGGGCCTCGGTCAGCAGTTCCACCGCGCCGCGCTCCCAGTCCACTTCGGGCGAGGGCTCGTCGGCGTGCAGGGTCCTCGGGAGGGTGCCGTGGCGCATGGCCTCGACCATCTTGATGACGCCGCCGACCCCGGCGGCGGCCTGGGTGTGCCCGATGTTCGACTTCAACGAGCCCAGCCACACCGGGCGTTCACGGTCCTGCCCGTACGTCGCCAGTACGGCCTGCGCCTCGATCGGGTCGCCCAGCGTCGTGCCCGTACCGTGCCCCTCGACCACGTCGATGTCCTGGGTGGTCAGCCCCGCGTCGGCCAGGGCCCCGCGGATCACGCGCTGTTGAGCGGGGCCGTTGGGCGCGGTCAGGCCGTTGGACGCGCCGTCCTGGTTCACGGCGGTGCCGCGCAGCAGGGCGAGGACCTCGTGGCCGTTGCGTTCCGCGTCCGAGAGCCGTTCCAGCAGCAGGACGCCGACGCCCTCGCCCCAGCCGGTGCCGTCGGCCCCCGCGCCGAACGCCTTGCAGCGGCCGTCGGCGGAGAGCCCGCGCTGCCGGGAGAACTCCACGAACAGGGTCGGTCCTGCCATCAGTGTCACCCCGCCCGCCACCGCCAGCGAACTCTCGCCCTGGCGCAGCGATCTGGCGGCCAGGTGCAGGGCGACGAGCGAGGAGGAGCACGCGGTGTCGACGGTGATCGCCGGGCCTTCGAGACCGAAGACGTAGGCCAGCCGCCCGGAGGCGACACTGCCCGCGCTGCCGGTGAGCAGTTGTCCTTCGACGGTGGCGGGGGCCTGGTGGATGCGGGAGGCGTAGTCGTTGTACATCGCGCCGACGAACACCCCGGTGCTGCTGCCCTTCACCGACAGCGGGTCGATGCCCGCCCGTTCGAAGACCTCCCAGGTGGTCTCCAGGAGCAGCCGCTGCTGTGGATCGGTGGCCAGGGACTCGCGGGGGCTCATCCCGAACAGTTCGTGGTCGAAGTCCGCCGCGTCGTGGAGGAACGCGCCGCTCCGCGTGTACGACGTGCCGGTCCTGGCGGGGTCCGGGTCGTACAGCGCCTCGACGTCCCAGCCCCGGTCGGCGGGGAAGTCGGACACCGCGTCCGTACCGGCCGCGACCAGCTCCCACAGCTCCTCGGGCGAGGTGACACCGCCCGGGTAGCGGCAGGCCATCGCGACGATCGCGATGGGCTCGTCGCCGGGGACGGGGGCGGGGACGGGGACCGGGACCCGGGCGGCGGGCGGGGCGGAGGCGCCGGTGGTGGTACCGGTCAGCCGCCGCGCCAGGTCGGCGGCGAGCGCGAGGGGGGTGGGGTGGTCGAAGACCAGGGTGGCGGGCAGCCGCAGCCCGGTCAGGGTGGTGAGCCGGTTCCGCAGTTCGACGGCGGTCAGCGAGTCGAACCCGTTGTCCCGGAAGGGCCGTCCCGGCAGCAGTCCGGCGGAGCCGGTACGGCCGAGGACGGCGGCGGCGTGGCGCAGCACCTCGGCGAGAAGGAGCTGTTCGCGCTCCGGTACGGAGAGCCCGGCGAGCCGGTCCGGCAGCGCGGTCCCGCCTGCCGTGGCGGCGGGGCCCCCGACGGCGCGCCGGGCGGGTGTCCTGACGAGGTCGCGCAGCAGGGCGGGGACCTGAGCCCGGGGTGTGGTGTCGAGCCGCGCCGCGACCGCGAAGGGTTCCGCCAGGCCCTGCGCGGCGTCGAAGAGCGCGAGTCCGCGCCCGGTGGTAAGCGGAAGCACCCCCGTACGCTCCAGGCGGGCGATGTCACCGGCGGCGAGGCCACGGGTCAGCTCGCTGGTCTGCTCCCAGTAGCCCCAGGCCAGGGAGACGGCGGGGAGTCCTGCTGTACGGCGGTGGTGGGCGAGCGCGTCGAGGAAGGCGTTGGCGGCGCAGTAGGTGGCCTGTCCTGCGGTGCCGAAGGTGGCCGACGCCGAGGAGAACAGTATGAACGCCTCCAGATCGTCGGTGAGTTCGTGCAGGTTGAGGGCGGCGTCGACCTTGGGCCGCAGGACGGGGGCTAGCCGGTCGGGGGTGAGTGATTCCAGGACGCCGTCGTCCACGGCGCCCGCCGTGTGCACGACGGCCGTCAGCCTGACCGGGAGGTCCGCCAGCAGCGCGACGAGCTCGTCCCGGTCGGCGGCGTCGCACGCGGCGATGGTCACCTCGGCGCCGAGGGCGGTGAGTTGGGCGCTCAGCTCGGCGGCGCCGGGCGCGTCCGGGCCCCGGCGGCCGATCAGTACGAGGCGGGCGACCCCGTGGGCGGTGACGAGGTGCCGGGCGACGAGGCCGCCGAGGGTGCCGGTGCCTCCGGTGATCAGTACGGCGCCGTCCGGGTCGAGCGCGGGGACGGGGACACGGGTCGCCGTCGGCCGGGCGAGCCGCGGCACCAGTACGGCGCCGCCGCGCAGCGCGGCCTGCGGCTCGCCGGCCGCGAGCAGGGCGGCGACGGCCGCGTCGACAACCGGTTCCGCATCCGAGTCCGTGCCGGTGTCCGTGCCCGTATCCGTGTCGAGGAGCAGGAACCGGTCGGGGTTCTCGGTCTGCGCCGCGCGGACGAGTCCCCACAGGGGCGCCTGCGCGAGATCGAGGATGTCCTCGTCCGCCCGGACGGCGACGGCGCCCCGGGTGAGGATCACCAGTCGGGTGGCGGCGCGCCGGTCGTCGGCCAGCCAGGTGCGCAACAGCTCCAGCAGGCGCCCGGTCGCCGCGTGGACGCGGGCAGCCATATCGCCCTCGACCGGCGCGTCGGGCAGCACGGCGACGACGGCGGGCAGCGACGCGCCCGCCGCGAGGGCCGCGTCCAGCGCCGCCGTACCCATGAGGGGGATCCCCCTGACGGGCCCGGCCTGAATCGACGACGGGATCGGAGCCGGGGCGGTGAGCGGGTTCCAGACCAGTCGGAACAGCGCGTCGTGGTCGTCGTGGCGTACGGCGGTGAGCTGCCCGGCGGCCAGGGGCCGCAGGACCAGGCCCTCCACCGTGGCGACCGGTGCGCCCGCCGGGTCGCTGACCGTGACGGAGACCGCGTCACCGCCGGACGGGGAGATCCGTACGCGTACGGATGTGGCGCCCACCGCGTGCAGCCGGACCCCGGTCCAGGCGAACGGCAGCCGTGTCCCGGCCCCGGCGCCCGGCTCGGACCCGAGGCCCTTTCCGAGCCCCTGTCCGATCCCCGTTCCGAGCCCCAGCGGATGGAGGCAGGCGTCCAGCAGCGCGGGGTGGAGCGCGAACCCGTCGGCCGACTCGCCGTCCGGGAGCGCCACTTCGGCGAGGAGGTCGTCGCCGTCCTGCCATACGGCGCGCAGGCCCTGGAAGGCGGGGCCGTAGTCGTAGCCGGTCGCGGCGAGCGCCGTGTAGAGGCCCGCCTGTTCCACGGGACGTGCCCCGGGCGGCGGCCAGGCCGCCTCCGCCCCGGCCGGGGACGGGGACGGCGCTTCTCCGGCGCACAGGGCACCGTCCGCGTGCCGGGTCCAGGGCGCGCCCGGGGCCGTACGGGAGTGCACCGTCACGGCGCGTCGCCCGTCGGCGTCGGCGGCCCCGACGAGGACTTGGAGGGTCACCTCGCCGTCGATCAACAGCGGTTCGCTCAGGGTCAGTTCGTCGATCCGGTCGCAGTGCGCCTCGTCCCCGGCGCGCAGCGCGAGTTCGACGAACGCGGTGCCCGGCAGCAGTACGGTGCCGGACACGGCGTGGTCGGCGAGCCAGGGGTGGGTACGGAGGGACACCCGTCCGGTGAGGACGTACTCGTCCGTGCCGGCCATCTCCACGGCGGCGCCGAGCAGCGGGTGGGCCGCGGACCTGAGCCCGAGGCCCGCCGCGCCGTCCGCGAGGGCGCGCCCGGACGTGGTGACCGGGTCCAGCCAGTACCGCTCGTGCTGGAAGGCGTAGGTGGGCAGATCGGTCCTGCGGCCCCCGGTGAGAAGCCCGGACCAGTCGACGGGGGCGCCGTGGACATGGGCCTCGGCGAGGGAGGCCAGCCAGCGGTCGGCCGCCCCGTCCTCCCTGCGCAGGGTGCCTAACGCGGCGATGGGCCGTCCGGCCCGCTCGGCGGTGTCCTGAACGGCGGTGGTGAGGACGGGGTGGGCGCTCGGCTCGATGAAGATGCCGTGTCCCGTGTCGATCAGGGCCCGTACGGTCGGTTCGAAGAGGACGGGCCTGCGCAGGTTGGTGTACCAGTACGCGGCGTCCAGCCCGGTGGTGTCGAGCGGTGCGCCGGTGACGGTGGAGTGGAACGGTATGCCGGCCCGGCGCGGGGTGATCGGGGCCAGGTCGGCGAGCAGCCGGTCGCGGATCTCCTCGACCTGCGGCGAGTGGGAGGCGTAGTCGACGGCGACGCGGCGGGACTGGATCCGTTCGCGCTCGCAGTGGGCGTGCAGCGCGTCGACGGCCTCGGGGTCCCCGGCGACGGTGGTGGAGTTCGGGCCGTTGTACGCGGCGATGGTGAGCCGGCCGTCCCAGGGTTCGATCAGCCGGGCGGCCTCGTCGGGCGCGAGCAGCAGCGCCACCATCGCGCCACGTCCGGAGAGTTCGCGCAGAGCCTGGCTGCGCAGGGCGACGACGCGCGCGCCGTCCTCCAGCGACAACGCACCCGCCACACACGCCGCGGCGATCTCCCCCTGACTGTGCCCCACCACCGCAACCGGCTCCACACCGAACGAACGCCACACCTCCGCCAACGACACCATCACCGCCCACAACACCGGCTGCACCACATCCACCCGCCCCAACACCTCACCGTCGCCCAGCACCCCGGACAACGACCAGTCGACGAACGGACCCAACGCCTCCGCACACTCCGCCATCCGCGCCGCGAACACCCCCGAAGACTCCATCAACTCCACCGCCATCCCCACCCACTGGGAACCCTGACCGGGAAAGACGAAGACGGTTCCGGCGTCCTCGTCGGCGATGCCCCGGGCGCAGATGCCCCGGGCGCCTACGTCGTCGCCGATGGCCAACGCGTCGAGTGCGGCGGCGAACCCGGCGCGGTCGGCCGCGACCACGACGGCCCGGTGGTCGAGCGCGGTCCGGCCGGTGGCCAGGGTGTACGCCACGTCGAGCGGGGTCGTGTCCGGGTGGGCGGCGAGATGTGCGGAGAGCTTCCGCGCCTGGTCGCGCAGGGCCTGTTCGGTACGGCCCGACAGCAGCCAGGGCAGCGCGCCGGGGGCGTCGGCGGGCGGGGTGACGGGGGCGGGCTGCGGGCCCTGTTCGACGATGACATGGGCGTTGGTCCCGCCCACACCGAATCCGGAGACGGCCGCGCGGCGCGGGCGGCCGTCGTCGGGCCAGGCCCGCTCCTCCGTGAGCAGTGACACGGCGCCCGCCGACCAGTCGATCCGGGGCGAGGGCTCGTCGGCGTGCAGGGTCCTCGGCAGGACGCCGTGGCGCATCGCCTGCACCATCTTGATCACACCGCCGACCCCGGCGGCGGTCTGGGTGTGGCCGATGTTGGACTTCAACGAGCCGAGCCACAGCGGACGTTCACGGTTCTGCCCGTACGTCGCGAGCAGCGCCTCGGCCTCGATCGGGTCGCCGAGTGTGGTGCCCGTACCGTGTCCCTCGACCGCGTCGACCTCGGCCGGGGTGAGTCCGGCGTCGGCCAGGGCGCGCCGGATGACGCGCTCCTGCGAGGGGCCGTTGGGTGCGGTCAGCCCGTTGGACGCGCCGTCCTGGTTGACGGCGCTCCCCCGGACGACGGCGAGGATCTCGTGGCCGTTGCGTTCGGCGTCGGAGAGCCGTTCCAGCAGGAGCAGGCCCACGCCTTCCGACCAGCCGGTGCCGTCGGCGCCCGCCCCGAACGCCTTGCACCGGCCGTCCAGGGCGAGTCCGCGCTGCCGGGAGAACTCGATGAACACGCCGGGGGTGGACATCACGGTCACCCCGCCCGCGAGGGCCATCGAACTCTCGCCGCGCCGCAGGGACTGCGCGGCGAGGTGGAGTGCGACGAGGGAGGCGGAGCATCCGGTGTCGACGGTCATCGCCGGGCCTTCGAGGCCGAAGGTGTACGAGACGCGGCCGGAGGCCACACTGCCGATGTTGCCGGTGAGCAGATAGCCCTCCAGGTCCTGCGGTGCCTCGTGCATCCGGGGCCCGTAGTCCTGGGACATCGCGCCGACGAACACCCCGGTCGGGGTGCCCGCCAGCGACCGGTGGTCGATGCCCGCGCGCTCGAACGTCTCCCAGGCCGTCTCCAGCAGCAGCCGCTGCTGGGGGTCGGTGGCCCGTGCCTCGCGGGGGCTCATCCCGAAGAGTTCGGCGTCGAACTCGGCGGCTTCGTACAGGAATCCGCCGTGCCGTACGGAGGAGGTGCCCGGCCGGTCGGGGTCGGCGTCGTACAGGGACTCCACGTTCCAGCCCCGGTCGGCGGGGAACTCGGACACCGCGTCCGTGCCGGCGGCGACCAGCTCCCACAGGTCCTCGGGGGAGCTGACGCCGCCCGGGTAGCGGCAGGCCATCGCGATGATCGCGACGGGTTCGTCGGAGACCTCGGTGGTCCCGGTCCCGGTGGTGGCGGCGCCGAACAGCAGGGTGTCGAGGTGGCGGGCGAGCGCGGTCGGTGTCGGCCGGTCGAAGACGAGGCTCGTGGGAAGCCGCAGGCCGATGGCGGAGACCAGCCTGTCGCGGAGTTCGACGGAGGTCAGCGAGTCGAAGCCGCTCTCCTTGAAGGGCCGTCCCGGCCGTACGGAGCGGGGGTCGGTGTGGCCGAGTACGGCGGCGGCCTCGGCGCGGACGAGTTCGAGCAGGGCGGCGGTGCGCCGGGCCTCGGGCAGGCCCTCCAGCTTCCGGATCCGTTCGGGCCGCCGGGTCGCGGCGGCCGGGTCCGTGGTGGTGTCATCGGTGGGCCCGTTCAGGGCGCGCCGCGCCTCGGGCAGGTCGGTGAGGAGCGGCCGGGGTCCGGCGGACGCGAAGGCCGGGGCGAAGCGGCGCCAGTCGATGTCGGCGACGGTGAGGGTGTTCTCCCCGGCGTCCAGGGCCCGTTGGAGCGCGGTGACGGCGGATCCGGGGTCCATGGGGAGGACGCCGAGGCGCCGCCAGAGGTCCTCGGCGCCGTCGACGGCGCCCATCCCGCCGCCGCCCCACGCGCCCCAGGAGACGGCCGTGGCGGGCAGCCCGTGGTCACGGCGGTGCCGGGCGAGCCCGTCGAGGTAGGCGTTGGCCGCGCCGTACGCGCCCTGTCCGCCGCTGCCCCAGACACCGGCGCCGGAGGAGAAGAGCACGAACGCGTCGAGTTCTCCGGTGAGTTCGTGGAGATGACGGGCGGTCTCGGTCTTGGCGCGCAGGGTCTGTTCGAGTTCTTCCGTGGTGAGGGTGCGCACGGCGGACTCGACCAGGACTCCGGCGGTGTGCACGACCGTGCGCAGCGGACGGTCCTCGGGTACGGAGTCCAGCAGCGCGGCCAGTTCCTCGCGGCGGGCGGTGTCGCAGGCGACGATCTCCACCGAGGCGCCGAGCGCGGTGAGTTCGGCGCGCAGCGCGGCGGCTCCCGGTGCCCCGGGGCCGCTGCGGCTCGCCAGGACGAGGTGTCCGGCCCCGGCGGCGGCGAGCCAGCGGGCCACATGCGCGCCGAGCGCGCCGGTACCGCCGGTGATCAGCGCGGTGTCACGGGGACGCCAGGCGGCAGCCGTGACCGGCGGGAGCGCGGCCCGCACCAGTCGCCGTACGAAGAGACCGGCGGGGCGTACGGCCACCTGGTCCTCGTCGCCGTCGCCGGTGAGCGCGGCGGCGAGCAGAGCCGCCGCAGTGTCGTCGAGGTGGGCGGGGAGGTCCACCAGACCGCCCCGGTCCCGGGGGGATTCGAGGGCGAGGGCGCGGCCCAGGCCCCAGACGGCCGCCTGTTCGGGGTGGTCGAGCCGGTCCTCGGGGTCCACGGCGACGGCGCCCCGGCTGGCGAGCCACAGCGGTATCTCCCGCCCCGCCAGTGCCTGGGCCAGCGCGACGGTGTCGAGGAGTCCGCGCGGCGCGGAACGGTCCGGTACGCGGCGCTCGTCGAGGGCGAGCAGGGAGAGGACCCCGGCGGGCGTTCCCGCAGTGAGCAGGTCGGTGAGCGCCGCCGGGTCGCCTGCGGCCGGCCGGAGGACCTCGGCTCCCGCCTCCATCAGCGCCCGTTCACACCGCGCGACGAGGGGTGCGCCGATGCCCTCGGCGGGGGCGAGCAGCAGCCACTGTCCGGCCGGTCGCGGTGCGGGCCGGGGGATGACGGGGCGCCAGGTGACGCGGTAGCGCCAGTCGTCCGGTCCGCTCACGGCCCGGCGCACCGGCTCGGGCAGCAGCCAGTACCGTTCGCGCTGGAAGGCGTACGTGGGCAGCTCGACCCGGGGTCCCGTGCCGAGGAGGCCGGACCAGTCCGGGGTGCCGCCCTGGGTGTGGGCCGTCGCGAGCGAGGTGAGGAACCGTTCCTGCCCTCCGTCGTCGCGGCGCAGCGACCCGAGGGCCACGGCGTGTGCCTCGGTGGCCTCGATGGTCTCCTGGAGGCTGGGGACGGTCACCGGATGCGGGCTGACCTCGATGAACAGGTCGTACCCCTGGTCGAGCGCGGCCCGGGTGGCCTGCTCGAAGCGGACGGTGGTACGCAGGTTGGTGTACCAGTACGTGGCGTCCAGGGCGGCGGTGTCGAGCGGTCCGCCGGTGACGGTGGAGAAGAAACGGACGGGAGCGGTGCCGGGAGCGGTGCGCGGCCGTACGGTGGCGAGGGCGTCCAGGAGGTCGTCGCGGATCTCCTCGACCTGCGGGGAGTGCGAGGCGTAGTCCACCGGGATCCTGCGGACCCTGACCTGCTCGGCGGCGAGCGTGGCCAGCAGTTCGTCCAGCGCCTCCGGTGTACCGGAGACGACGGACGCCGTGGGCCCGTTGAACGCGGCTGCGGAGAGCTGTCCGTCCCAGGCTTCGAGGCGCGGCACCAGCTCCTGGGGGGCCAGCGCGACCGAGGCCATGCCGCCCCGGCCGGCGAGTTCGGCGAGGATCAGCTTGGCGCGCAGGGCGCTCACCCGGGCGGCGTCCTCCAGCGAGAGGGCCCCGGCGACGCAGGCGGCGGCGATCTCGCCCTGGCTGTGCCCGAGCACGGCGGCGGGCTCCACACCGTACGAGCGCCACAGCGCGGCCAGCGACACCAGCACCGCGAACAGCGCCGGCTGGACCACGTCGACCCGCTCCAACGCCTCGGCGTCGGAGAGCACTTCGGGGAGCGACCACGTCACATGCGGGGCGAGGGCGCGGGCGCAGTCGGCCATGCGCGCGGCGAACACCGGCTCGCTGGCGAGCAGTTCGACGGCCATCCCGGCCCACTGGGACCCCTGGCCGGGGAAGACGAGGACGACGCGTCCGGTGGTGCCGGCGCTGCCCTGGACCAGCCGGGGGTCGGTCCGCCCGTCGGCCAGTGCGGTGAGCAGCCCGCGCAGTTCGTCGCGGTCGCGGCCGAGCAGTACGGCGCGGTGCTCGAAGGCGGACCGGGTGGCGGCGAGGGAGCGGCCGACGTCGGCGGCGCCGAGACCGGGCCTGGCGTCGAGATGGCCGGCGAGGCGCCGCGCCTGGGCCCGGAGCGCCTGGGGCGTACGGCCGGAGAGCTGCCACGGGAGGGGCCCCGGGCCCGCGGCTTCGGCGGGCGGTGGGCCGGGCACGGACTCCGGTGCCACCTCGGTTTCCGGCGGGGCCTGTTCGATGATGGTGTGCGCGTTGGTGCCGCTGACACCGAACGACGACACGGCGGCCCGGCGCGGGCGCCCGGTCTCCGGCCAGGCCACGTTCGCGGTGACGGGCGCGACCTGCCCCGCCGACCAGTCCACCTGGGGCGAGACCTCGTCCGCGTGCAGGGTCCTGGGGACGATCCCGTGGTGCAGGGCCAGGACCGTCTTGATCACCCCGCCGACCCCGGCGGCGGCCTGGGTGTGGCCGATGTTGGACTTCAACGAACCGAGCCAGAGCGGCTGTTCACGGTCCTGTCCGTACGTGGCGAGCAGCGCCTCGGCCTCGATCGGGTCGCCCAGGGTGGTGCCCGTACCGTGTGCCTCCACCGCGTCCACGTCGGACGGGGCGAGTCCGGCGTCGGCGAGCGCGCGCCGGATCACCTCCTGCTGGGAGGGGCCGTTGGGCGCGGTCAGGCCGTTGGACGCGCCGTCCTGGTTGACGGCGGAGCCGCGCACGAGCGCCAGCACCGGGTGTCCGTTGCGCCGTGCGTCGGAGAGCCGCTCCAGGACCAGCATCCCGGCGCCCTCGGCCCACCCCGTACCGTCGGCGCCCGCGCCGAACGCCTTGCACCGGCCGTCCGGCGCCAGTCCGCCCTGGCGGGAGAACTCGACGAACATGCCAGGGTTGGCCATCACCGTCACACCGCCCGCCAGCGCCAGGGAGCACTCGCCGCGCCGCAGGGCCTGGGCGGCGAGATGCTGGGCGACCAGCGAGGAGGAGCACGCGGTGTCCACGGTCAGCGCGGGGCCGCGCAGGCCCAGGACGTACGAGATGCGGCCGGAGGCGACGGAGCCGGTGGAGCCGGTGAGCCCGTACCCGGCGAACCCCTCCGGCGCCTCGTGCAGGCGGGGCACATAGTCCTGGGCCATCGCCCCGACGAACACACCGGTGTCGCTGTCGCGCAGCGTGGCCGGGTCGAGACCGGCGCGTTCCAGCGCCTCCCAGGAGATCTCCAGCAGCAGCCGCTGCTGAGGGTCGGTCGCGAGCGCCTCGCGCGGGCTGATACCGAAGAACGCCGCGTCGAACTCGGCCGCGTCGTGCAGGAATCCGCCGTGCCGGGTGTGGCTGGTCGCGGCGAGCGCGTCGAGGTCCCAGCCCCGGTCGGCGGGGAACGCCGAGATCGCGTCCGCGCCGGAGACCACCAGGTCCCACAGGTCCTCCGGGCTCCGTACGCCGCCGGGAAAGCGGCAGCTCATCCCGACGATCGCGATCGGGTCACCGTCTGTTGCGGAGCCGCCGGAGCGGGCGGCGGGGCGGGGTGCGGGGGCGCCGGTGAGATGGGTGATGAGCGCGTCCGGCGTCGGATGGTCGAAGAGCAGGGCGGACGGCAGCCGCCGGCCGAGCGCGCCGCTGAGGCGGTTGCGCAGTTCGACGGTCATCTGGGAGTCGAAGCCGAGGTCCTTGAAGGGCAGGTCCGTCTCGACCGCTGCCGGGGTGGTGTGACCGAGGACGGCGGCGGCGTGGGCCCGGACGAGCTGCCGCACCCGTCCGGCGTCGAGGACGTCCGGCCCGAGGGGGGTGTCCTCGTACGCCGGTTGCCCGTCGTCCACCCGTTCGCCCGCGCCCGTCGGCTCCCTCGCGCCCACCGGGTCACCGGCATCCGCCGACTCGCCTTCGTACGCAGCCGCTTCGGGCGCCGGAGCGATCCAGTAACGCTGTCGCTGGAAGGGATAGGTGGGCAGCTCGACGCGGCGTCCACCGGGGAAGACCGCCGTCCAGTCGATACCGGCCCCGCGCACGGACAGTTCGGCGAGCGAGGCCATCACACGCGCCCGCGTGCCGTCGTCCCGCCGGGACGAGGGCACGACGACCACGGGGACGCCCACGGCCTCGGCGGTCTCCTGGACGGCCATCACCAGTACGGGGTGCGGGCTCACCTCGATGAACGCCCGGTGGCCCGCTGCGAGCAGCCCACGGACCGCCTCCTCGAAGCGGACGGTGCGGCGGAGGTTCCGGTACCAGTAGTCGGCGTCCGTCGCACCGGCGTCGAGCCACTGCCCGGTCAGCGTCGAGAAGAACGGGACCGAGGCGGTCCGTGGTGTGATCGGGGCCAGCGCGGTGCGCAGCCGGTCGCGGATCGTCTCGACGTGGGCCGAGTGCGAGGCGTAGTCGACGGCGATACGGCGGGCCCTGACGCCCCGGTCGGTCAACTCCGCCACCAGGGCGTCGATCGCGCTCTCGTCACCGGCGACCACCGTGGAGCGCGGTCCGTTGACGGCGGCCACCGACAGGGAGCCGCCCAGGGTCAGTTCACCGGCGGGCAGGGCGACGGAGGCCATCGTGCCGCGCCCGGAGAGTTCGCGCAGGGCCTGGCCGCGCAGGGCGACGACGCGCGCGCCGTCCTCCAGCGACAACGCCCCCGCCACACACGCCGCCGCGATCTCCCCCTGACTGTGCCCCACCACCGCCACCGGCTCCACACCGAACGAACGCCACACCTCCGCCAACGACACCATCACCGCCCACAACACCGGCTGCACCACATCCACCCGCCCCAACACCACACCGTCGCCCAGCACCTCGAACAACGACCAGTCGACGAACGGACCCAACGCCTCCGCACACTCCGCCATCCGCGCCGCGAACACCCCCGAAGACTCCACCAACTCCACCGCCATCCCCACCCACTGGGAACCCTGACCGGGAAAGACGAAGACGGTGCCGCCCGGGACGTCGGCCGTGCCCTCGACCACCCCCGGGGCCGCGTCGCCGGAGGCGAGGGCGTCGAGTCCGGCCAGGTATCCGGCCCGGTCGGCGGCGGTCACGGCGGCCCGGTGGCGGAAGGCGGTCCTGGTCCTGGCGAGGGAGCGGCCCAGGTCGGACAGGTCGGTCTCCGGCTGGTCCGCGACCTGCGCGCGGAGGCGCGCGGCCTGTTCCCGTACCGCCGCCACCGAACGGCCGGAGACCACCCAGGGCGCCCCGCCGCCCCCGGACCCGGCCGAGGCCTCGGATGCGACCTCGACCGCCACGTCAGCCGAGGCCCCGGCTTCGGTCTCGGCCGCGGCCTCGGAGAGGACGACGTGGCAGTTGGTCCCGCCCACCCCGAACGAGCTGACCCCGGCGACCAGCGGCCGGTCCGGTGCGGGCCACTCCCCGTGTGCGACGCGGACTTCGAGGTTCAGGTCGGCCAGCGGGATCCGCGGGTTCGGCGCGATGAAGCCGAGGCTCGGCGGCAGCAGTCGGTGCCGTATCGCCAGCGCGGTCTTGATGAGCCCGGTGATACCGGCGGCGGATTCCAGGTGGCCGACGTTGGTCTTGACCGAACCCACCTGGAGCGGGGCCGCCTCGCCGCGCGCCGCGCCCAGCACGGCGCCGAGGGCCGCGGCCTCGATCGGGTCGCCGAGCCGGGTACCGGTGCCGTGCAGCTCCACGTACTGGACCGAGGCGGGGTCCACCCCCGCCCGCTCGTACGCGAGGCGCAGCACCTCTTCCTGCGCGGGGCCGCTGGGCACCGTCAGCCCGTCACCGCCACCGTCGTTGTTGACGGCGCTGCCGTTGATGACGCAGTGGACACGGTCCCCGTCGGCGAGCGCGGCGGCCAGGGGTTTCAGCACCACGACACCGCCGCCCTCGCCGCGGACGAAGCCGTTGGCCCGGGCGTCGAAGGTGTAGCAGCGGCCGTCGGGAGAGAGCGCGCCGAGCTTGGCCGCGCCGACGGCGCCCTCGGGGGTGAGCGTGAGGTTCACACCCCCGGCCAGGGCGATGTCCGCCTCTCCGGTCCGCAGGCTCTGTACGGCCATGTGCACCGCGACCAGGGAGGACGACTGTCCGGTGTCCATGGTCACGCTGGGCCCGCGCACGCCGAGGAAGTAGGAGACCCGGTTGGCGATCAGGCTGCGCTGCACTCCGGTGAAGGTGTGCTGGTCGACCTGGCGCAGCCCGGCGCGGCGGGTGAGTGTGGCGTACTCGTCGTTCATCGCTCCCATGAACACGCCGGTCCTGGTGGACGCGAGGCTGCCGGGGACGATCCCCGCGTCCTCGATCGCCTCCCAGCTCAGTTCGAGCGCGAGGCGCTGCTGCGGGTCCATGGCGGTGGCCTCGCGCGGCGAGATCCCGAAGAAGGCGGGGTCGAACCGGTCGACCTGGTCCAGGAAGGCGCCCCTGCGGGTGTTGACCTTCCCCGGTGCGCCGGGGTCCTCGTCGAAGTACTCGGCATGGTTCCACCGGTCCGCGGGGACGTCCGTCACCCCGTGGGCTCCGTCGGCCAGCATCGTCCAGAACGCGTGCCTGTCGGCGGCCTTCGGAAGACGGCAGGACAGCCCGACAATGGCAACAGGTCCTTTATGACCATGGCCGTCAATTGTTGAATCAGCCACGTCCCCAGCCGTCCTCACGCGCCCACCACCGTTTCTCTCCCGTTTTCAACAGAGATTGCAAGCAGCACACATCATCGGTGCGGCGCACCGGGCTCCCACTTCGCCCGAGCGCGATCCGGTGGCTCTCCCGGATTTGTAAAGTTCCGGAAAACTCTCGATTACGGTTCGCCGGATCGATATCCGTCATCGGGGCTTCGTCGCCGGAATGCCGGAAGGCTCCCGCACCGCTCCGACCTCGGGACGAAGAGCGCCGGTCCGGTCCGGGGACGTAGGGGTGACCCGCGGGTTCACGCCCAGCGCCGCCCCGCCCTCAGTCGCCGATGACGGAGAACGGACCGGTCCACGAAGGCTCACCCGGAGCCGGCGGGCCGACGGCTGAAGAAACGTAGCGGATCTCGCCGATCAGGGGAAGAACGCCTTTTCCCTCTGATCCAGAAGAACATCGCGTGCGTCTGCGCGCCAGGAGTTCACCACGCACTTACGCCCTCCCCGCCATCAGTCATTCGATTTCTCACTGCAGACCATACGAGCCCGCGGCGACAAATCTGAAGGGGCGAAAACTGGACAGTCCGAGCGTCCCGCGCCTCAGGAACGTCCGGCCGGGTCGGCGCGACCGTCGAAACGGACGGGACGCCGAGGATCAAGGAATTAGATCTTTCCAGCCGGATCATGGGAAATTGACGTGGTCATATTGCTTCATGGATTCAGGGCGAACAGGATACGGAGGAGATGCGCCCCCGCGCTCCCCTCCGGACTCCGACCGCCCGGCTCCGCCCGGCCGCGACGGCGCGAACCGCGCAGGCCAGGTCCCGTACGCCAGAGCCCGTGAGGATCAAGTGACTTGGCGTACGGGAGTGACCGGTGCCGCCTGCCCTCACCCGGTCAGCCGAGGGCGGCTCCCGCGAGAGCGGCGGCGGAGACCGGCGACAATCGGTCATCGACCGTGCCGACCCGCCGAACACGGGCGAGACCGCCCGTCTCGTGCGGAAGCGGCCGACACGGGACCAAGTCATCGCACCCTGGCCGGAATTGACTCCGCCGCTTCGGTCCAGGAGGTGGAGAGAACCGGTAATCCAGCACAAAGCGGCCACCATTGCCGTAGATCTGTCCGGAAAAACGTAGTGACAGAGCCGATGTTCTGTAAGGGGCGGCCCGGCGGCCCCTCTGTTCAGGCCCACCGCACGCCCAGGCCCGGGGCTACCCGGGCGGCGCCGCCGTGGTCGTGCGGATGACGAGACGCGGGGCCACCACGGTCTCCCGGTCGGGGACCGGATCGCCGTCGAGCCGTCCCACGACCCGTGCGACGGCCTCCCGGGTGAGGCGGGCGACGTCCTGGCCGACGGTGGTGAGGTCGATGTGGGCCAGGCGCGCGAGCCGACTGTCGTCGAAGCCGACGACGGAGACCGCGCCGGGGACGGCGACACCGGCGCGCAGGAAGGTGTCGAGGACGCCCGTGGCACAGCGGTCGTTGAAGGCCAGTACGGCGGTGGGGCGGGTCAGGGCGGCCGACAGCGTGCGGGCGGCTGCCGCACCGTCCTCCTCGGTCGGTCCACCGGGCAGGACATACGTGTGCCGGGCCAGCCCGTGGCGGTTCATGGCGGTGCGGTAGCCGCGGCGCCGGTCGGCCGCGCCCGGGGCCCGGCCGCCGTCGATGTGGGCGATGGCCCGGTGGCCGAGTTCGACCAGGTGGTCCACGGCCTGGCGGGCACCCTCGTCATCGGCGGTCCGTACCACCTCGACGGCTCCGGACGGCTGCCGGAGTCTTCTGGCGACGGAGACGACCGGCATCTGGCCGGCGAGTTCAGTCAGGCGTGCGGCGGGGAGTTCGGGACCGAGCAGGATCAGCGCCTCGCAGCGGTCGGCGAGCAGCGTCTCCAGGGCGTGCTGTTCGCCGCGGCTGGGCGCGACCGCGCTCAGCGCGACCTGGTACCCGGCGGACTCGGCCGCACCGTAGACGCCTTCCACCAGGTCGGCGTGGAAGGGGTGCTGGAGTCCGAACTGCACCCCGAGCAGACGGGAACGGCTGCTGCGCAGCAGCCGCGCCCGGGTGTCGGGCCGGTAGCCGATCTCCCGCGCGGCTTCGAGGACCCGCTCACGGGTGGCGGCGCCGGCGCCCTTGGCCCCGCGCATCACGACGGAGACGAGCGCCGTGGAGACGCCCGCGCGCGCCGCGACATCGGCGAGGGTGGGCCGTTTCCGGTCCCCCGCCGCGGAGATCGGTGGCACGCCTGGCCTCCTCGGTAGACAACTCCCCCGGCCGCCGATCGTAGACCAGATGGTACGGCCGCCTCCCCGCCCTACTGCAACGTTCCAGTTCCGGCGCTCCCGACCCTTGACAGCCAGGGCGGCGGACTGGCGTACTGCAACCCCGACTAGAACGTTATAGAAGATGAGAGGCGGGTGGCGGATGTACTCGTTGGCGATCTGCGCCGAGATGGTCTTCCGGGACCTTCCGATCCAGGAGCGGGCCCGGCGCATCCACGACGCCGGCTTCCAGGTCGAGATCTGGGACTGGAGCCGGCATGACCTCGACGCGCTGGCCAGGACCCCGGCCGCCTTCTCCTCGATGACCGGCTACCTCCGCGGCACCCTGACCGACGAGGACGGGGCGGCGGAGCTGCTGCGCACGGCCGAGGAGTCGGTCAAGGCCGCCGAACATCTGGGCTGCCCGCGGCTGAACCTGCACGGCACCGGCCTGGACGGCGCGGGCCTGCCGGTGGTGCCGGTCTCCGGTGAAACCACCGCCTCCATGTGGTCGGCCGCCGTGCGGACGCTCGACAGGATCGCGGAGCTGGGCGAGCGCGCCGGAGTCGTCTTCACACTGGAGAACCTCAACACCGCGGTCGACCACCCCGGGGCGCCGTTCGCCAGGGCCGCCGACACCCTGGCCCTGGTCGCCGCAGTGGACCGGCCGGGCCTGCGGATGAACCTCGACCTGTACCACGCGCAGATCGGCGAGGGGAACCTCGTCGAACTGGTCCGGCGGGCGCACGGCCTGGGGCTGATCGGCGAGATCCAGGTCGCGGACGTCCCCGGCCGCTGCGAGCCCGGGACCGGCGAGATCCACTACCCGGCCGTCGCCCGCGCCCTCACGGACCTCGGCTACGAGGGCACCGTGGCCATGGAGGCCTGGGCCTCCACCGACAGCGACCTGGCCATGGAGCGCTTCCGTACCGCCTTCACCAGTACCGCCTTCACCACCACCTGAACACACTCCCCCGGCCAGGGCCCGGCCCTGCCCGGTCACCGCGTACGTACGGAGATACGGAGATTCCGCATGCCCTCTCAGCCACCCCTCGCCGTCGGCCTGATCGGCGCCGGACGGATGGGTTCCTTCCACGCCACGACCCTCGCCCAGCGCATCCCCGGCGTCCGTCTCGCCGCAGTCGCCGACCCCGTACCGGACGCGGCGCGGCGCCTCGCGGACCATCTGGGCGCCCCCGTGGCGTACACGGACATCGCCGCGTTCCTCGCCGACCCGGAGATCGACGCGGTGGTCATCGCCACCCCGGCCCGCACGCACGCCGATCTCGTCGAGGCGGCGGCGCGGGCCGGCAAGGCGGTGTACTGCGAGAAGCCCATGGCCGTCACCCTCGCGGACGCCGACCGCGCCGTCTCCGCGGCCCGCGAGGCGGGCGTGGCCCTCCAGGTGGGCTTCAACCGCCGCTACGACGCCGGTTTCCGCGCCGCCCACGACAAGGTCGCCGCCGGCTCCATCGGCACCCCGCAGCTCCTGCGCTCACTGACCCGCGACCCGAAGCTGGCCGACCCCGCGCCCATCCCGCCATGGACGATCTTCCTGGAGACGCTGATCCACGACTTCGACACCCTGCGCTTCCTCAACCCCGGTGCCGAGGCCGTCGAGGTCTTCGCCCTGGCCGACGCCCTGGTCCGCCCCGACTTCAAGGACCGCGGCCTGCTGGACACCGCCGTGGTCACCATCCGCTTCGACAACGGCGCCCTCGCCACCGCCGAGGCCAACTTCCAGGCGGTGTACGGCTACGACGTACGCGGCGAAGTCTTCGGCTCGGCGGGCATGCTCACCATGGGCGAGGTGCGCCGTACCCATCTCACGTCCTACGGCCCGGACGGTGTCAGCTCCGAGAGCGTCAGCTACGACCAGGACCTGTTCCGCGACGCCTACGTCGCCGAACTCGCCGACTTCACCGACAGCGTCCGCACCGGGCGCGCCCCCGCGGTCACCGGCGAGGACGCCCGCGCCGCGCTGGCCATCGCCCTCGCCGCGATCGGGTCCGTCACCACCGGCGGCCCGGTCCGGGTGGAGCGGCCGGCGGAGTGATCAGGGGCGCGCGACCCAGTCGTACCAGGCCGCCATCCCCTCGCCGGTGGTCGCCGAGACGGTCAGCACCCGCAGCTCCGGATTGACCGACCGGGCGTACTTCTCGCACTGCTCGACGTCGAAGTCGACGTACGGGAGCAGGTCGATCTTGTTGATGATCACGAGGTCGGCGGCGGCGAACATGTACGGGTACTTGAGCGGTTTGTCCGTGCCCTCGGTGACCGAGATGATCACGGCCCGGCTGTGCTCCCCGAGGTCGAAGAGCGCGGGGCAGACCAGATTGCCCACGTTCTCGACCAGGATCAGCGAGCCCGGCTCCGGCTCCAGGGCCGTGAGCGCGCCCCGCACCATCTCCGCGTCGAGGTGGCAGCCGGCGCCGGTGTTGATCTGGACGACGGTGCCGCCCGCCCGCCTGATCCGCTCCGCGTCGAGCGCCGTCTCCTGGTCGCCCTCGATGACGGCGACCGGGCGGCGGCCTGCGAAGTCCCTGAGGGTGCGTTCGAGGAGGGTGGTCTTGCCGGCCCCGGGCGAACTCATCATGTTCACGGCCACGATGCCCCGTTCCGCGAGCCAGGCGCGGTTACGGACGGCCAGGTCGTCGTTCTTGACGAGGACCTTCTGTTCGAGGGTGATGGTCTCGCCGTCCCCCGCGCTCCCTCCCCCGGCCGACGGATGGTCCCGTACGCCGGTGTGGTCATGGCCGTGACCGGCGTGAACCAGGTCGTGGTCGTGCGGGTGGGCGTGCGGTACGGCGATCCTCGCCCCGCCGCCCTCACCGCTTCCGCCGACGCAACCGCAAGTACCGCACATGGGGTCAGCCCACTCTCATCGAGACGATCTGCAGCTCCCGCCCCGACGTGATATTCACGTCGGCGCTGCCGCACGGACACAGCAATACAAGATCGGTCAGGGTGAAGTCCTGCTCACACGCCCGGCAGTGCGCCGTTCCGGGGGGCTGGTCGATCTCCAGGAGCGCGCCTTCCGCGACCGTGCCCGCGGTGGTCAGATCGAAGCAGAACCGCATCGCGTCGGGCACCACCGCGGTCAGCGCCCCCACCCGGAGCCGGACGGTACGCACGGGTCTTCCCGCGGCACGCTCACACACCGCGTCGACCACGCTCTGGGTGATTGATAATTCATGCATCAATGACCAGCTTTCCCTTGCTCACCCATTCGGCCCTGGCCGGACCGGGGCTAATGGATGGTCACCCGGAACAATCTCGTGTTGACAGAACAACCGGGCGGATTCTAGATGGTAGCAAGGTGAGTGTCGCCACCCTCACTGGTATCGGGCGGTCCCATCCCGGAAGGCAGCGGGCTATGCCGACAGAAGCAGCGGTAAAAGCGGAGAACACTCTCATCCATGTCCTGTGGATCAACGCGGGGCTGAGTTGCGACGGGGATTCGGTGGCACTCACCGCCGCCACGCAGCCCAGCATCGAGGAAATCGCGCTCGGCGCGCTGCCCGGTCTGCCGCGGATCGCCGTGCACTGGCCGCTCATCGACTTCGAGTGCGGCCCCACCGGTGGCGCCGACGATTTCCTCGAATGGTTCTTCAAGGCCGACCGGGGCGAACTGGAACCGTTCGTCCTGGTGGTCGAGGGGTCGATCCCCAACGAGAAACTGCACGAGGAGGGGTACTGGTCGGGCTTCGGCAACGACCCGGCGACCGGGCAGCCGATGACCACCAGTGAGTGGCTCGACCGGCTCGCGCCCAAGGCCACGGCGATCGTCGCGGTCGGTACGTGCGCCACGTACGGCGGCATCCATGCCATGGCGGGCAACCCCACCGGCGCCATGGGCGTGCCGGACTACCTGGGCTGGGAGTGGAAGTCCAAGGCGGGTATCCCGATCGTGTGCGTCCCCGGCTGCCCCATCCAGCCGGACAACCTGTCGGAGACCCTCACCTATCTGCTCTACATGGCCACCGACCAGGCCCCCATGATCCCTCTCGACGAGTCGCTCCGTCCGACCTGGCTGTTCGGCCGTACGGTGCACGAGGGGTGCGACCGGGCCGGCTACTACGAGCAGGGCGACTTCGCGACGGAGTACGGCCAACCCGAGTGCATCGTCAAGCTGGGCTGCTGGGGCCCCACCGTGAAATGCAATGTGCCCAAGCGCGGCTGGATCAACGGTATCGGCGGCTGCCCCAACGTCGGCGGAATCTGCATCGGCTGCACCATGCCGGGATTCCCCGACAAATTCATGCCGTTCATGGACGAGCCCCCCGGCGGAAAGCTCTCCACGAATGCCGTCGGGCTGTACGGCTCGACGATGCGGCGGCTGCGGAACATCACCACGCACACCCTCGACCGCGAGCCCAAGTGGCGTACACGCGGCAAGAAACTGACCACCGGCGCCACCCGCACCTGGTAACGCACCGAAAAGGAAAAAGAGGCGGCCTCATGACGACGACGAGCCAGGGTAAAGACGAGCTGGTGGAGATGGCGTGGGATCCCATCACCCGTATCGTCGGGAGTCTGGGCATCTACACGAAGATCGACTTCAAGCAGAAGGTCGTCGCCGAGTGCCACAGCACCAGCTCGATCTTCCGCGGCTACTCGGTCTTCATGAAGGGCAAGGATCCGCGCGACGCCCACTTCATCACCAGCCGGATCTGCGGGATCTGCGGTGACAACCACGCCACCTGTTCCTGTTACGCGCAGAACATGGCGTACGGCGTGAAGCCCCCGCACATCGGCGAGTGGATCGTGAACCTCGGCGAGGCCGCCGAGTACATGTTCGACCACAACATCTTCCAGGAGAATCTGGTCGGGGTCGACTACTGCGAGAAGATGGTCGCCGAGACCAATCCCGGCGTCCTCGAACAGGCCAATCGCACCCCTTCGCCGCACGCCGACGCCCACGGGCACCGGACCATCGGCGACATCATGCGCGCGCTGAACCCGTTCACCGGCGAGTTCTACCGCGAGGCCCTCCAGGTCAGCCGCATGACCCGCGAGATGTTCTGCCTGATGGAGGGCCGCCACGTGCACCCCTCCACGCTCTACCCCGGTGGTGTGGGCACGGTGGCGACCATCCAGCTCATGACGGACTACATCACCCGTCTCCAGCGCTACGTGGAGTTCATGAAGAAGGTCGTGCCGCTGCACGACGACCTCTTCGACTTCTTCTACGAGGCGCTGCCCGGCTACGAACAGGTGGGCAACCGCCGTATCCTGCTGGGCTGCTGGGGCTCCTTCCAGGACCCGGAGCACTGCAACTTCGAGTACCGGGACATGACCGCCTGGGGCCGGAAGATGTATGTGACCCCCGGCATCGTCGTGGACGGCAAGCTCGTCACCACCGACCTGGTGAAGATCAACCTCGGTATCCGCATCCTGCTCGGCTCGTCGTACTACAACGACTGGGAGGAGCAGGAGATGTTCGTGACCCACGACCCGCTCGGCAACCCGGTCGACCGGCGGCATCCGTGGAACCAGCACACCAACCCGCAGCCCCAGAAGCGCGATCTGGGTGACAAATACAGTTGGGTGATGTCGCCGCGCTGGTTCGACGGCACGGACTACCTCGCGCTCGACACCGGCGGCGGGCCGCTCGCCCGGCTGTGGACCACCGCGCTGGCGGGTCTGGTCGACATCGGCTACATCAAGGCCACCGGCACGAGTGTGCGGATCAACCTCCCCAAGACCGCCACCAAGGGCCCGGTCGAGTTCGAGTGGCACGTCCCGCGGTGGAGCAACACCATCGAGCGCAACCGGGCGCGCACCTACTTCCAGGCGTACGCGGCGGCCTGCGCGCTGCACTTCGCGGAGAAGGCGCTCGTGGAGATCCGGGCCGGCCGCACCAAGACCTGGGAGAAGTTCGAGGTGCCGGAGGAAGGTGTCGGCTGCGGCTTCACGGAGGCCGTGCGCGGGGTGCTCTCGCACCACATGGTGATCAGGGACGGCAAGATCGCCAACTACCACCCGTACCCGCCGACCCCGTGGAACGCGAGCCCGCGTGACTCCTACGGGACGCCCGGACCGTACGAGGACGCGGTGCAGGGCCAGCCCATCTTCGAGGAGAACGACCGGGAGAACTTCAAGGGCATCGACATCATGCGTACGGTACGCAGCTTCGACCCCTGCCTCCCCTGCGGCGTCCACATGTATCTCGGTGAGGGCAAGAAGCTGGAGCTGCTGCACTCGCCCACGCAGTCCGCGGGCAGTGAGTGACATGGCGGAGCGGCAGACGCAGGAGCCCGCGCCGTCCGAGGCCTGGCGGGCGACCGGGGAACGCATCGACGCACTGATCTCGGCCGGCGCGGCGGGCGGCCCGGCGGCGCGCGAGCGCGGCGAGGAGCTGGTTCGGCTGGTCACCGACTTCTACGGGGCCGGACTGGAGCGGCTGCTCGACCTCGTCCACGAGCACGGCGGGCTGGACGACAGGGTCCTGGCCGCCCTCGCCGACGACGATCTGGTGGCCAGCGTGCTGCTGGTGCACGGACTGCACCCGTACAGCGTGGAGAGGCGGGTCGAGACCGCGCTGGAGAGCGTCCGGCCGTATCTCGGCTCGCACGGCGGTGACGTGGAGCTGCTCGGCGTCACGGCGGACGGGGCCGTACGGCTGCGGCTGCTGGGCAGTTGCGACGGCTGCCCGTCCTCCTCCGCCACGCTCGCGCTCGCCGTGCGGGGCGCGGTCGAGGCGGCGGCGCCGGAGATCAGCACCATCGAGGTGGAGGACGCGGCCGGGACGGAACAGGCGCCGGGTCCGCTGGTACCGGTGGACTCCCTGTTCTCGCGGCTGCGCGAAGCGGCTCCGGCCGGTACGGATGGCGGTACGGCCGCCGAGGCCGGCACCGCCGATGCCGGCGCCGGCGGCTCGGGGGCGAGTTGGCAGCCGGTGCCGGCGCTGCTCGCCCTGGAGTCCGGCGGGGTCGAGCGGCTGAGCGCCGCCGGGTTCCCCTTGGTGGCCTGCCGGATCGGCCCCGACGTGTTCGCCTTCCGCGACCGGTGCGCCCGGTGCGAGCAGCCGATGAAGGGCGCGACGCTGGCCCGGCGGCTGGGCGGCGGCGCCGGGGACGGGGTGCTGCGGTGCTCGGCCTGCCGCGCGCACTACGACGTACGGCGGGCCGGTGCCTGTGTCGACACGGACGCGGACGGCGCGCACCTGGACCCGCTGCCCGTACTGGCGGACGGGGCCTCGGTCTCGATCGCCGTACCGGCCGCGCCCGCGGTCGCGACATGAGCGCGCCGACGGGCCGTTCGAGGTCGCCGGTCGCGGCGCTGCTGCGGGTCACCCGCAACCGTCCCGAGCCGGTCACCGGGGAACGCTGCGAGATGTGCGCCGCGCCGGTCGGTGCGGAGCACCAGCATGTGGTGAACCTGGAGAGCCGGGGGCTGATGTGCTCCTGCCGGGCCTGCTACCTGCTGTTCACGGAGGACGGCGCGCATCTGCGCTACCGGGCGGTGCCCGACCGGTATCTGAGCTTCGACGGGCTCCCGCTGGACGCGCGGAGCTGGGACGAGCTGCAGATCCCGGTGGGGCTGGCCTTCCTGTTCCGCAACTCGACGCAGGACCGCACCGTCGCGTTCTACCCCGGCCCGGCCGGGGCGACGGAGTCCGAACTGCCGCTCGACGCCTGGACCACGCTGGTGGCCGCCGCCCCCGAACTGGCGGTGGTGCGCGCCGATGTCGAGGCGCTGCTCGTGCGCCGTACCGGACGGGACGGACGCGAGGGCGTGGCGTCGTGCCATCTGGTGCCGATCGACGCCTGCTACGAACTGGTGGGCCGGCTGCGTACGGTGTGGCGCGGCTTCGACGGCGGCCAGGAGGCGCACGCCGCGATGGACGCGTTCTTCGAGCGGGTCAGGGCGCGCAGCAGGCCCGCGCACCCCGAGCGGACGACGGCGGCAACGACGACAGGCGCGACGGCCGTGGAGGGTTCCTCATGAGCCTTCCCGCGGCGCCCGGCCTGGAGTTCTCCGTACGCGACATCGTCGCCGAACCGTACAGCGCGGCGCCGCAGCTCACCGCGCGGCTGCGGATCGAGGACGGTTCCGACGAGCCGGTCCATGCGATCGTGCTGCGCTGCCAGGTCCGTATCGAACCGCAGCGCCGCCCGTACGACCAGGCCGAACAGGACGGGCTGCGGGGCCTGTTCGGGGAGCGGGAGCGGTGGTCGGACACGCTTCGGCCGTTCCTGTGGATGCAGTGCAACACGACGGTGCAGGGGTTCACCGGCTCCACCGAGGTCGATCTCGCGCTGCCCTGCACCTACGACTTCGACGTCGTCGGCTCCCGCTATCTGCACGCGCTCGGGGAGGACGGGACGGTACCGATCAGTCTGCTGTTCTCGGGCACCGTCTTCGCCCGGGGCGGGGGCCGTTCGGGGCTCGGCGTGCGGCAGGTGCCCTGGGACCGTGAGGCGCGGTACGAGCTGCCGGTCGCCGTGTGGCGGCAACTGATCGCGTTCCACTTCCCCCACTCCGGCTGGATCAGGCTGGATCACGACGTGCTCGCCGGTTTCGCGGACTTCCGTGAGCGGCGCGGGCTGATCAGTTGGGACGAGACGGTGCGGACGGTGCTGGCCGACGCGGGTGCGGACGGGGGCGTGGGGGCGTGCGCCGCGGCCGCCTCCGATGATCTCGACGAGGTGGTCCGGTGACCGGGACGACTCCGGTGGGCCTCGACCACGTACGTGAGGTCGCCGACGCGGTGCTGTACGAGGGCTACTTGCTGTACCCGTACCGCGCCAGCGCCCACAAGAACCGGTCCCGTTGGCAGTTCGGCGTCCTCGGGCCGCCCTCCGCGACCCCCGCGAGCTTCGCCGAGGAACCGGGCATGGCGATGGAGTGCCTGCTCTCGGTCCCGGCCGACGCGCCGGGGACGGCCGGGGTGACGGTACGGCTGCGGTTCCTCCAGCATCAGGTGCGCGAGGTACGGCGGCGGACCGAGGACGGCGGCCATGTCGCCGTCGGCGAACTCACCGTGGCCGGTGTGGCGGTGCTGAGCTGGGACGAGGCGGTCGAGCGGGAAGTCGACCTGGGGGCGGTCCCGTTGAACGGGGCGAGCGATCAGCTCTGTACGGTCGCCGGGGGCGAGGAGACCGAGCCCCTGACGGACGCGGACGGGGTGGCGGTCGGCGCGGTCGTACGGCGCCGCGAGCCGCTGGTGGCCCGGGTCCGTACCCGTACCACGGAGGACGGCGGATTCCTGCGGCTGTCGGTCTCGGTGGAGAACGAGCACGCCGGGACCGTCGCCGGCAAGGACGCCGCGATCCGCGTCTCGCTGATCGGCACGCATCTGCTCCTCCAGGCCCGGGGCGCCCGCTTCGTCTCCCTGCGCGAGCCCCCGGACGCGGCGGCCCTCGCGGCGGCCCGGTGCGCACAGCACCGGTGCTGGCCGGTCCTGGCCGGGGCGAAGGGCGCCACGGACACGGTGCTCGGCGCGCCGATCATTCTCTACGACCACCCGGAGATCGCCGAGCAGAGCGCGGGCGCCCTGTTCGACTCGACCGAGATCGACGAGATCCTGACGCTCCGGGTGATGACGATGACGGAGCGGGAGAAGGCGGAGGCCCGGGCCACCGATCCCCGCGCCCGCGAGATCATCGACCGCTGTGACGCGATGACACCCGGGGACCTCCAGCGGCTCCACGGCCTGCTGCGCGACCCGCACGGTCCGCTCCCCGCCCCGGGTCCGGCGACCGACCCGGACACACCCGGGGCGACCGCCGCCTTCGACACCGGGGGCGCCCCGTGGTGGGATCCGGCGGCGGACGCCGCCGTGTCACCGGGTTCCGACAGCGTGGTGATCGACGGGGTCCAGGTCGCCAAGGGCAGTCTCGTACGGGTGCGTCCGACCCGCCGCGCCGACGCGCAGGACCTGTTCTTCGACGGTCAGGTGGCGCGGGTGACGGCTGTGCTCTCGGACGTGGACGGCGGTGTGCATGTCGCCCTCGTCCTCGTCGACGACCCGGCGGCCGACCTGCACGACTGGTACGGCCGCTACTTCTACTTCGCCCCCGAAGAGCTGGAACCGCTGCCCGCCGGCGATCCCGGCCCGCCCATCCCCGATCCCCCGTCACCGGAGTTCCGGAAGGAGAACCCATCGTGCGATTCCTCGGACTGATCACCACGGGTGTGGTCGCCGCCATGGCGGCGGTCGCCGTCGCCATCGGCGTGCGCTCGATCCCCGACATCCGCAGGTACCTGAGAATGCGCTCCATGTGAGCGCGCGGCAGGAACCACCAGCGCGGCCACCCGCCGAGAGCCGGTCCTGACATGACCGGAGGCGTGCTCGTCGCGGGCATCGGCAATCTCTTCCTCGGCGACGACGGTTTCGGCCCCGAGGTCGTACGGCGGCTCGCCGCCGACCCGGGGCCGCCGCTGCCCACCGGGGTCCGGATCGTCGACTACGGCATCCGGGGCATGCACCTCGCGTACGACCTGCTCGCCGGGTACGACGCGCTGGTGCTGGTGGACGCGTATCCGGGGGGCGGGCCACCGGGTGAGCTGACGGTGCTCCGGATCGGCCCGGACGACCTCGGTACGGGTGAATTCGACGCACACGGCATGAATCCGGTCGCGGTGCTGGCAAATCTGGACCAACTAGGCGGTACGCTCCCGCTGACCCACCTCGTGGGCTGCACCCCGGCCGGTGTCGAAGAGGGCATCGGTCTCAGCGAGGCGGTCACCGCGGCCGTCCCCCGGGCGGTGTCGGCGGTGCGGGCGCTGGTCCGCCAACTGCCGGCGGCCGGAGCCGGACCGTCCTCGGAGCCCGACCCCGCCCTCACATCCGCGCCCGACCGGCCCCGGAGGTCCTGATCCCATGTGTCTCGGCATTCCCGGGCGAGTCGTGGAGACCGTCGAGGGGTACGCGGGCCAGCTCGCCCTCGTCGATGTGGAGGGCGCCCGGCGCCGTGTCAACGTCGGCATGCTCGACGCGCCGCCGGCCGCCGGTGACTGGGTCCTGCTGCACATGGGCTTCGCTCTGGAGATCATCGACGAGGCGAAGGCCGCGCAGGCGCTGTCGGGGCTGGAGATGATGGGCAGCGGCGCTCGCGAGGAGGACACGCGGGAGGCGGATCCGGTACCCCGACAGCCCCGTGTACGCCGCCGGTTCGAGGTGCGCGGCGTCGTCCAGGGCGTGGGCTTCCGCCCCTTCGTCTATGTCACGGCCGCCGAGCTGACCCTCACCGGCACGGTGTCCAACACCGGCGCCGGCGTGATCACCGAGGTGGAGGGCGACCCCGAAGCGGTGACGGAGTTCGGCCGGCGCTTGCGGGACCGGCCGCCCCCGCTCGCGGTCGTGGAGTCAGTGACGGAGACCGACCTGCCGCTCGTCGGCGGCGCCGGGTTCACCATCGAGGACTCCAGCGCGAGCGACCGGGCCCGCACCCTGGTCTCCCCCGACATCGCGACCTGTCAGGACTGCCTGACCGAACTGCGCGATCCGGAGAACCGTCGCCACCGCCACCCCTTCATCACCTGCACCCACTGCGGACCACGGTTCACGATCGTCACCGGCCTGCCCTACGACCGCGCGGCGACGACCATGGCGGCGTTCGCGATGTGCGCGGACTGCCGCACGGAGTACGGCGATCCGCGCGACCGCCGCTTCCACGCCCAGCCGATCGCCTGTCACGCCTGCGGCCCCCGTCTCGAACTGATCACCAAGGACGGCGGAACGCCGCTGCACGGCGACGAAGCGCTGCGTGCGGCACGGCGGTTGCTCGCCGAGGGGCGGATCGTCGCGGTCAAGGGACTCGGCGGCTACCACCTCGCGTGCGACGCCCGCGACGAAGCGGCGGTCGCCCGGCTGCGCCGCCGCAAGCACCGGGGTGGCAAGCCCTTCGCGGTCATGGTCGCGGACCTCGGTACCGCCGGGGAGCTGGTGACCCTGACGGAGGGCGGGACAGCGCTGCTCACCGGCGCGCGGAAGCCGATCGTGCTGCTCCCCCGCCGGGCGCCCGCCCCGGCCAGGGGGATCGCGCACGCCGTGGCGCCCGGCAGTCCGGATCTCGGGCTGATGCTCCCGTACACACCCCTGCATGTCCTTCTCCTCGGCCTCGACGGCGACACCCCGGGGCCCGACGCGCTCGTGATGACGTCCGGCAACCGCTCCGGCGAACGGATCGTCACCGACGACGCGAAGGCGCTGAGCGAACTCGCACCGCTGGTCGACGCCTGGCTGCGGCACGACCGGGCGATCCAGGTGCCGTGCGACGACTCGGTCAGCCGGTTCGTCGCCGACGCCGAACTGCCCCTGCGCAGATCGCGGGGGTACGCGCCGCTCCCCCTCGCCCTGCCCTTCGAGGTGCCGCCGCTGCTCGCGGCGGGCGCCGATCTCAAGAACACCTGCGCGCTGGGCGAGGGCGGCTACGCCTGGGTCAGTCAGCACGTCGGCGACCTGGACGACCTCTCCACGGTCGAGGCACTGACCCGTACGGCGGACCATCTGGCGCTGCTGACCGGTGTCGCACCCGAACAGCTCGTGGCCGACCGGCACCCCGGCTACCGCTCCGGCGTCTGGGCCCGTACACACGCCAGGGGCCGCGCCGTGCGCACCGTACAGCACCACCACGCGCACATCGCCTCCGTGATGGGCGAGCACGGCCTGGGCGCCGGCGAGAGCGTCATCGGCTTCGCCTTCGACGGCACCGGCCACGGCACCGACGGTGCGGTGTGGGGCGGCGAGGCCCTGATCGCCGGCTACAAGTCGTTCCAGCGGGCGGCGCACCTGGCGTACGTGCCGCTGGCGGGCGGCGACGCGAGTGTGCTGCGGCCGTACCGGATGGCGCTCGCGCATCTGCGGGCCGCGGGTGTCGCCTGGGACGAGGAGCTGCCCTCGGTGGCGGCCTGCCCGGCCCCCGAACGGGGCGTGCTGGCCCACCAGTTCGCGACGGACTTCGGCTGTGTACCGACATCGAGCATGGGGCGCCTCTTCGACGCGGTGGCGTCGCTGGCGGGGGTGCGGCACGAGGTCGCGTACGAGGCGGAGGCGGCGACCGAGCTGGAGGGGCTGGCCCGGGCGGCGCCGAAGGAGCCCGCCGGGAGCGGCTACGCCTTCGGCATCCGCCCGGCGCCGGGGCCCGGCGAACCGGTCGTCGCCGACCCCGGTCCGGTGGTCCGCGCGGTGGTGTCGGACGTACGGGCGGGCGTCGCACCGGAGTTGATCGCCGCGCGTTTCCACACGGCCGTCGCCCGGCTCACCGCCGACCTCGCCGAGCTGTGCCGGAAGCAGACCGGACTCGGGGTGGTGGCGCTGGGGGGCGGGGTCTTCCAGAACGCCGTCCTCCTCGAAGCGACACAACACGCCCTGGAGGAACGGGATTTCACCGTGCTGCGCCCGCGCCTGCTGCCGCCCAACGACGGCGGTCTCGCCTTCGGCCAACTGCTGATCGCGGCGTCGGGCGGCTGACAGCACACGTGAAACCCACCGACGAACCGTGATGACCGATGACGACCCGCGATGACCCGCGGAGTGAGGAAGGCACCATGTGTCTGGCAGTTCCGGGGCGCGTCCTGCGCACCACCGAGGTCGACGACACCCTGATGGCGGAGGTCGACTTCGGCGGTGTGCGTAAGGAGGTCTGCCTCCAGTACGTACCCGACGCGGCGGTCGGCGAATACGTCGTCGTCCATGTCGGCTTCGCCATTCAACGGCTCGACGAGAAGTCGGCCCAGCAGACCCTGGCCACCTTCGAGAAGCTCGGACTCCTGGAGGAGGAGTTCGGTGACGGCTTCGAACTGGCCGCCAGACAGCGTGACACGGTGAAAGGAACCGACCGGTGAAGTACCTGGACGAATTCAGCGACCCCCAACTGGCCGAGCGGCTGCTGGAACAGATCCACGCGGCCTCCACCCGTCCGGTGGCGATGATGGAGGTCTGCGGCGGGCAGACCCACTCGATCATCCGGCACGGCATCGACCAACTGCTCCCCGATCACATTGAGTTGATCCATGGACCGGGCTGCCCGGTCTGTGTGACCCCGCTGGAGATCATCGACCGGGCGCTGGCGATCGCCGCCCGCCCCGGCGTCATCTTCTGCTCCTTCGGCGACATGCTGCGGGTGCCGGGCAGCGGCCAGGACCTGTTCTCCGTGAAGAGCGCGGGCGGTGACGTACGCGTCGTGTACTCGCCGCTCGACGCGCTGAAACTGGCCCGCGAGAACCCCGACCGGGAAGTCGTCTTCTTCGGTATCGGATTCGAGACGACCGCCCCCGCCAACGCCATGACGGTCCACCAGGCGCGGCGGCTGGGCGTACGCAACTTCTCCCTGCTCGTCTCGCACGTCCTCGTACCGCCCGCGATCGCCGCCATCATGGAGTCCCCCACCTGCCGGGTGCAGGCCTTCCTGGCCGCCGGACATGTGTGCAGTGTGATGGGGACGTCGGAGTACCCGGCGCTGGCGGAGAAGTACCAGGTCCCCATCGTCATCACCGGATTCGAGCCGCTCGACATCCTCGAAGGCGTCCGCAGGACGGTCATCCAGTTCGAGGAGGGCCGGCACGAGGTGGAGAACGCCTATCCCCGCGCCGTGCGCGCCGAGGGAAACCTGCCCGCCATGGAGATGCTGCGGGACGTCTTCGAGGTCACCGACCGGACCTGGCGCGGCATCGGGATGATCCCCGCCAGTGGCTGGCGACTGTCGGAGAAGTACCGGGAGTTCGACGCCGAGCTGCGGTTCGACGTGGCGGAGATCCGTACGGCCGAGTCGCCGCTGTGCCGGTCGGGAGAGGTGCTCCAGGGGCTGATCAAGCCGCACGAGTGCCCCGCGTTCGGCAAGGAGTGCACGCCGAGGAATCCGCTGGGCGCCACGATGGTGTCCTCCGAGGGCGCGTGCGCCGCGTACTACACGTACCGCCGACTGGAACTGGTCGATGCGAAGTGACTGAGACGAAGAATCACGTACCCGCCCCCGCCCCCGCGATCTCGCTGTCCGCCGCCTCGGACGTCGGGCCGGACACCGTGCTGGACTTCGAAGGCTGGGCCTGCCCGGTCCCGCTGCGCGAGACCCCGACGGTGGTGATGGGGCACGGCGGCGGCGGTGCGATGTCGGCCGAACTGGTCGAGCACCTGTTCCTTCCGGCGTACGGCTCGGCGGCGGCGTCCGAACTGGGCGACTCCGCCGTGCTCACCGTCGGGGACGGCACACGACTGGCCTTCTCCACGGACTCGTTCGTGGTGAAGCCGATGTTCTTCCCCGGCGGATCCATCGGTGACCTCGCGGTGAACGGAACCGTCAACGACCTGGCGATGTCGGGCGCCGTACCACTCTTCCTGTCCTGTGCGTTCATCCTCCAGGAGGGGACCGCGCTGAGCGAACTCGGCCGGATCGCCCAGGACATGGGCGCGGCGGCGCGGGCGGCGGGCGTGCGGCTGGTCACCGGTGACACCAAGGTCGTCGACAGCGGCAGTGGCGACGGCGTCTACGTCAACACCTCGGGGATCGGTGTGATCCCGGACGGTGTCGACATCGGCCCGCACCGCGCCGGGCCCGGTGACGCCGTGCTGATCAGCGGCGACATCGGGGTGCACGGCATCGCGGTGATGAGCTGCCGGGAGGGCCTGGAGTTCGGCACCACGGTCGAGAGCGACACCGCGGCCCTGCACGACCTGGTCGCCGCGATGATCGCCACCGGCGCCGGGATCCACGTACTGCGCGACCCCACCCGCGGTGGGGTCGCGGCCTCGCTCAACGAGATCGCCACCGCCTCGGATGTCGGCATCGAACTCGTCGAGCGGGATCTGCCCGTACCGCAGACCGTGCGCGACGCGTGCAGCCTGCTGGGACTGGACCCGCTCCAGGTCGCGAACGAGGGCAAACTGGTCGCCATCGTGCCGGCCGATTCCGCCGACCGGATCCTCGCGGCGCTGACCGCGCACCCGCTGGGCCGCGGGGCCCGCCGGATCGGCACCTGTGTGTCCGGCCACCCCGGCATGGTGGTGGCCAGGACCGGCCTCGGCGGCTCCCGGGTGGTCGGCCTCCCGGTCGGTGAACAGCTCCCGAGGATCTGCTGAATGAGCGAACGGGGCGCGGTCCTCTTCGCGCGGTACGCGTACCCGCCCAACGAGCTCGGCTACTGCGGGCCCGCCGACGCCGCGGCGCTGCTCCGCACCGAGGAGACGGCGGGCATCGAGCGCCACGCCCGCCGGTTCGAGGGCGCCTGGTGCTACCTCGAACTGCTCGCTGAGACGGCCGGCCTCGCCGATCCGCTCGACGAGCGGGTGGTCGAGGCGTACTGGATCGGGAACGAACTCCTGGACCTGACGGCCCCGGAGGCCCTGCTGGCCCGGCTGCGGGACCGTTTCGGCGGCCAGCAGGGCGGTACGTGGCGCGAGGCGTCCGACCGCGCCCTCGCGCACCACAGTTTCCAGGTCTTCGACGTGTACCCGTGGGCCCGGCTGCTGCGTACCCCGGCCACCCCGACGGCGCTCTCCGTCCTCGACCGGTGCCGTATCCGTACGGGTGTGGTCCACTCGGTCAGCGGCGAGAGCGCCACGGTCGAGTCCCGTCCGCTGCGCTGGACGGGCACCCATCTGGCCCCGGGACCGCCCCGCCGGGAATCCGTACGCTGGTCGACGGGCGGCCGGTCCCTGCTCCCGGGGCTCGCGCCCGGCGATCTGGTGGCGCTGCACTGGGACTGGGTGTGCGACGTCCTCACGCAGCCGCAGGCGGCGCGCATCGAGTCGACGGAGACCCGCCAACTGACGGCACTGGGGCTGGCTCCTCACCGGCCGCCCTGTCCATGGCCGTCGTGAGGCGGAATGAGCTCGGTGCGTACACGGTGGGAGTACCTGTACGAGCCGATACGGAGGCACCATGGAAGCCGAGGAGACCGGGACCGGAAGCGAGGCCGGATCCGAGGCCGGGCTGCGCTGCCTGGTGACGGGGGCGACGGGGTACATCGGCGGCCGTCTCGTCCCCGAGTTGCTGGAGGCGGGCCATGCGGTGCGCTGTCTGGCCCGTACCCCGCGGAAGCTGCGGGACCATCCGTGGGCGCAGCGGGTCGAGATCGTCGAGGGGGACGTCACCGACGCGGCCTCGGTCGGCGCGGCGATGCGGGGCATCGATGTCGCCTACTACCTGGTCCACGCCCTCGCCGCCGGACCGGGTTTCGAGGCGACCGACCGGACGGCGGCACGGGTCTTCGGCGAGCGGGCACGGGCCGCGGGCGTGCGGCGCATCGTCTACCTGGGCGGTCTGACGCCGGACGACGTCCCCGTGGAGGAACTCTCACCGCACCTGCGCTCCCGCGCGGAGGTGGGCCGGATCCTCCTCGACTCGGGCGTGCCGACGACCGCGCTGCGCGCCGCGGTCATCATCGGTTCCGGCTCGGCCTCCTTCGAGATGCTGCGCTATCTCACCGAGCGCCTTCCGGTGATGGTCACCCCGAGCTGGGTCTCGACGAGGATCCAGCCGATCGCCGTACGCGACGTGCTGCGCTGTCTGGTGGCCGCCGCGCGGATGCCCGAGGACGTGAACCGCGCCTTCGACATCGGCGGCCCCGACATCCTCACCTACCGCGACATGATGCAGCGGTACGCGCGGGCCGCCGGGCTGCCCCGCCGGCTGATCGTGCCGGTCCCGGTGCTGACGCCCCGCCTGTCGAGTCACTGGATCGGCCTGGTCACCCCGGTCCCGCGGTCGATCGCGCGCCCCCTCGCGGAATCACTGCGCTACGAGGTCGTCTGCCGGGAGCACGACATCACGCGCTATGTCCCCGAACTGCCCGGACGGCCCTTCACCTTCGACCGGGCGCTCGCGCTGGCGCTCCAGCGGGTGCGCGAGGCGAAGGTCACCACGCGGTGGTCCTCGGCCTCGGTCCCGGGGGTGCCCAGCGATCCGCTGCCGACCGACCCCGACTGGGCGGGTGGCAGTCTCTACACCGACGTACGGGAACGGGACGTGGATGCCTCACCGGGCGCCCTGTGGCGGGTCGTCGAGGGCATAGGCGGTGATCACGGCTGGTACTCGTTCCCCCTCGCCTGGGCCGTCCGGGGCCGGCTGGACCGGCTGGTCGGCGGGGTGGGGCTGCGCCGGGGCCGCCGGGACGCCGAGCGGCTCCGGGTGGGGGACTCGCTGGACTTCTGGCGCGTCGAGGAGATCGAACCGGGGCGGCTGCTGAGGCTGCGCGCCGAGATGCGGCTGCCGGGGCTGGCGTGGCTGGAGATGTACGTGGAGGAGGGGGAGGGCGGCGGCTCCCGCTACCGCCAGCGGGCCCTGTTCCATCCGCGAGGGCTCCTGGGGCACGCCTACTGGTGGAGCGTCTCCCCCTTCCACGCGGTGGTCTTCGGCGGGATGGCACGCAACATCGCCCGCGCGGCGATCCAGGGCGCGGAACCCGCCCGGGCCGTATCCGCCACGTCCCGGTGACCGTCGCGTCCCGGTGACCGTCGCGTCCCGGTGACCGTTGACCGTCGCGCCTCCTGGCTCCGGTGGGGCCGACGTACCAGTGTCCGGAGGATCCGTGTCCGTCCGGCCCGTCACAGGAGCAGCCGTATGAGTGTGGCCGTCGTCCTCTTCACCTCCGATCTGCGTCTGCACGACAACCCGTCCCTGCGCGCGGCGCTCGCGGCGGCCGACGAGGTGGTCCCGCTCTTCGTCCGGGACCGGCGCATCGAGGAGCTGGGCTTCGCCGTGCCCAATCGCCGGGCGTTCCTCGCGGACTGTCTCCGGGACCTGGACGCGGGGCTCCGGGAGCGCGGTGGCCGGCTGGTGGTCAGGTCGGGCGAGGTGGCCGAGGAGGTCTGCCGGGTCGCCGCGGGTACGGGGGCGCGGGACGTGTACGTGGCCGGTGGTGTGAGCGGTTACGCGCTGCGTCGCGAGGGGAGGCTGCGCGGGGCCCTGGAGTCCCAGGGCCGCCGGTTGCACGTGCACGACGCCGTGGTGACCGCCGTGGCGCCGGGTGCGGTGACACCGGCGGGTTCCGGTACGGATCATTACGCGGTGTTCACGCCCTACTTCCGGCGGTGGTCCCGGGAACGGATCCGGGACCCGCTCGGCGCGCCGCGCACCGTGCCCGTACCACGGGACGTGGGATCGGAGGCGCTGCCGTCCCGCGCGGAGGTCACCGGTGTCTCGGAGGGGCTCGCCGAGGGCGGTGAGCGGGCGGCACGGCGGCGCTTGACGGCCTGGCGCCGTACGGGGCTCGCCCGGTACGAGGACCGCCATGACGAGCTGGCGGGCGACGCCACCTCGCGGCTCTCGCCCCATCTGCATTTCGGCACCCTCTCCCCCGCCGAGCTGGTCCACCGGGCCCGGGCGGCGGGCGGACCGGGCGCGGAGGCCTTCGTACGGCAGCTCTGCTGGCGGGACTTCCACCATCAGGTCCTGGCGGCGCGCCCGTCGGCGGCCCGCACCGACTACCGCACGCGGCACGACCGATGGCGCACGGGGGCGAAGGCCGCCGCCGAGATCGAGGCGTGGAAGGCGGGACGCACCGGCTATCCGGTGGTCGACGCGGCCATGCGGCAACTGCGGCACGAGGGGTGGATGCACAACCGGGGGCGGCTGCTCACCGCGAGCTTCCTCGTCAAGACGCTGTACGTGGACTGGCGCGTCGGGGCCCGCCACTTCCTGGACCTGCTGGTGGACGGCGACATCGCGAACAATCAGCTCAACTGGCAGTGGGTGGCGGGAACCGGGACGGACAGCCGGCCCCATCGCGTACTGAACCCGGTGGTCCAGGGGAAGCGGTACGACCCGGACGGCGGGTACGTACGCCGCTGGGTGCCCGAACTTCGGGGGATCGACGGCGGCGCGGTCCACGAACCGTGGAAATCGCGCGGGCGGGGGCCGGAGCGCGCGCGGTACGGCTATCCGGAGCCCGTGGTGGAGCTGTCCGAGGGGCTGGCCAGGTTCCGGCACGCCCGTGGCCGGGACTGAGCGCTGTCGCGAGACGGTCATACGGTGATCCCGGGGCGCGCACATCGGCTGCCTAGCGTGCGGCGCATGCGAAGTCGTTCTCTCCTGCTCGGTGCCGTGCTCGCGCTGGCCGCGCCCCTGATGGCCGCCTCTCCGGCGCAGGCCGTCGTGGGGGGCACCGAGTCAACTCAGGCCTACTCGTTCATGGGCTCGTTCCAGCCCTCCTTCCCCGCGCCGCCGCGCCCGGACCGGCACGGCTGCGGGGTGGAGGTCCTCGCTCCGCAATGGGTGCTGACCGCCAGTCACTGCGCCGGCCGGAACCCGACCGGGGCGAGGGTGGGTGTCCCGCGTGGCTGGAAGGTCCGGGTCGGGTCACTGGACACCACGTCCGGAGGCGAGGTCGCCGAGGTCGACCACTACTACCGGCTGGCGACCAACCACGACGAGGGCGGGTTCTGGGGCAAGGACCTCGCGCTGCTGCACCTGCGGACCCCGGTTCGGGCCGAGCCCGTACGGATCGCCTCGACCACACCCCCGGACAACACGCCCGTCCGCATCATGGGCTGGGGCATGACCTGCGACGACGGCGAAGATCCCGCGTGCTTCCCCACGCGGCTGCGGGAGGCCGACACCGTGGTGCAGCCGACCTCGGCGTGTCCGGTGGCCGAGCCCACCGGAGAGCTGTGCGTCGGCAGCCGCGACGGCAGCGTCGCCGCGGCCAACATGGACTCCGGCGGGCCCGCGCTGGTCCGCGAGGGCGACGCGTGGGCGGTGGCCGGTGTGGTCAGCGGCCCCGGCGGCGAGAACGCGCCGACGCTGTACACCGATGTCACCCGGCACGCCGGCTGGATCAACGGCATCATCTCCGGCTCCGACGTGCCCCCGGACGACGAGATCCCGAACGTGGAAGGGGCGGTGGAGCTGAACGGCTGTGTGGGTTCGGTGGTCCGCACCCCCGCCTCCCGGCCGAAGGACCCCGCGCTGATGCTGACCAACGGTCACTGCGTACAGGAGCAGTGGGCCGCGCCCGGAGCCGCGCTGGTGGACCGGCCCGCCGACCGTGAGGTGCCGGTCGCCGACCGCCAGGGCTACCCCCGGGCCACCGCCCGTGCGAACCGGCTGGTGTACGCGACGATGACCGGCACCGACATCGCCCTCTACCGACTGGACAAGACCTACGCGCAGTTGCAGGCGAAGGGCGCGAAGGTCTTCCGGCTCACCTCCACCCCCGTGCGCGCGGGTGACCCGCTGACCATGGCCTACACCAGCCTCCGGCTGAACTGCACCGCCGAGGCCGTGGTCCCGCACCTGCGGGAGGGCGGCTACCAGCAGGACGACTCGATCCGCTACGCCACCGGCGAGGACTGCGCCCCCTGGTCCGGCACGTCGGGTTCGGCGCTGCTGGCGCCCGACGGCACCACGGTCGTGGGGATCCACAACACCCACAACGACGCCGGCGAGCAGTGCACGGACAACAACCCCTGCGAGGTGGGCCCGGACGGGGCCGTGACCTCCGTACAGGGCCGTGGCTACGGCCAGCAGGTCCACATGATCGCGGACTGTCTGACCGAGGGGTCGAAGCTGAACCTGTCCGGCAAGGGCTGCACCCTCCCCGGTGGCGCCCCCACGCGCTGACCCGATCGCCCCCGGAGGCGGGGCGTCACCGGCCACCGGGCCGGCGGCGCCCCGCGTCGTGGTGACCGATGGCGGTCGTCAACGGCACATCCCCGACAGGGGCACTAGCATGGCCACCGGCCAAGAACGCGGTGACGGGGGTAGGGCATGGCACGCGAGGAGTACGGTGACGGCTGGCTGGACCTGGCCGACGCCATCGAGGTACTGCGGTCCCAGCTTTCGGAGGCTCAACGGCGCGGTCAGGACTCCTCGTTGCGCTTCGTCCTGGGGGAGATCACCGCGGAGTTCGAGATCGAGTTGGTCCGGGCGAAGAACGGTGGCGGGAAGCTGCGGTTCGGGGTCGCCGAGGCGGAGGCCCGCGGCGAGCGCTCGACACGCTCCGCACAGCGTGTGACCCTGCGCCTGACCCCGGAGCACCGCGGTGGCGGCGACGTGGCCGTGGGCGACGTCGAATAGTCCGGGGACAGGCTCATGGAGTGGAAGCAGGTCGTCCAGGTCCGTGGCGCGAGCTTCGGCAGCGGTTACCTCATCGCGCCCCGGCTCGTCCTGACCGCCGCGCATCTGCTGGCGCCGGACGCGTACGGAGACATCACGGTGTCCCTCCCGGACGCAGCGGCGCGGTTCCCCGTGGAGGCGCGGTGGCGCCGGCTCGACGAGACGGTGGACGCCGCCCTGTTGGAGATCCCCGCGGATGTCCGGGACTGGCCGACGCCGGACACCCTGCTCGGCGCCCGGGGCCGCCACCCGCAGCGCTGGGGCCACTGTGTGACGGGCGGGACCGAACTGCGGCTCACCGCCACGGGGTTCCCCCGGCAGGAGCGGACAGCGGACCGCCGGAACCAGGCGGCGCTGGTCGGCCGGGTCAGGCCGCACGGTGGCCCGACCTTCGAAATCCTCGACGACATCGGCCTGTTGGACATCGACACCTCGGGCCTGGACCCCGGAACCGCCGACCGGACCACCCCGTGGTCCGGGATGTCGGGCGCGGCCGTCTTCCCGCTCGGCGAGAAGCTGCTCCTGGGCGTGGTGCGAGCGGACCGCCGACCGCACCAGGGCACACGGCTGACGTACACCCGCAGCGAGGACCTGCTGGCCTCCGACGGCTTCCGCGAGGTCGTCCGCCAAGCGGCCGGCGTCGACCCGCGGCTCGAACCGGCGGAGCTCGTCGGCCTGCTGGATCCGGCGCCGCCCCGACGCGACGTGCCGTCCCCCATCATGCTGCTGCGGGCCGATGCCGAGGTCGTGTCGTTCCACGGCAGGGAGGACACGCTCGCCGACCTGGAGGAGTGGTGCCGGGCGGATCCGGACGGTCCGCTCGCCGCCCGCGTGCTCACCGCTCCGGGCGGCCAGGGAAAGACGCGGCTGGCACGGCAGTTGATGGCCCGGATGCGGGACCACGGCTGGGTCGTAGGACAGGTGGCCCACGACCCTCGTGACCTGCGGGCGCTGCGTTCGGTCCAGCATCCGCTGCTGCTGGTCATCGACTACGCCGAGACCCGGCCCGAGCTGGTCAGGAAGGTTCGGGAGCAGACCCGGGAGGTCAGGCATCCGGTGCGGCTGCTGCTGCTCGCCCGGTCGCTCGGCTCCTGGGGGACCCGGGCGACCGGCGCTCTGCCCGAGACCAGGCTGCACGCGCTCAGCCTCGGCGCCGTCGACCGGGAGGAGGCGTTCCGGACGGCGGTCAGGGACCTCTCCCGTCATCTGGCGGAGGTGACCGGCGGGGCGGACGTCGACTGGTCCGGGCTCGCCGATACCCTTCCGGCCGCCCGCCCCGCGACGGGCCTCGGGGCCGAGACGGCGCTGACCGTGCAGATGGCGGCGCTGGCCGCGCTGTTGAGCCGCGTACGGCCGCTCCAGCGGGACGGGAGGACGCTGGAGGACGAACTCCTGGACCACGAGAGGAAGTACTGGCAGGAGACCGCCGACGGGTGGGACCTGGGGTCCCGGGGAATCCGGCATCTCGAACCGGCGGTGGCAGCGGCCGTGCTGTGTCCCGCACAGGACGAGCGGGAGGCGCGGGAGACCGTCGCACGGCTGCTGCCCGACGAACCGCCCTGGCTGGTCACGGACCTCGTCGGCTGGCTGCGCGACCTGTATCCGCCGCCCGAGGGCCGCCACTGGGGCCAGCTCGAACCGGACCGGCTGGCGGAGTACCACGCCTCGGAGCAGATCGTCGCCGACCGCGGGCTGCTGGGGAGAGTGTTCGGCCGGGCCCCGGACCACCAGCGGGTGCAGACCCTCACCGTACTGGCCCGGTCCGCCGTGGCCCACGCCAACGAGGGCCGCCCGGACCAGGCGCACACCATCGTCGGCCGGCTGCGCGAGGCGCTGCGCTCCGTTCCCGCCGACGCACCGCTGACCGCCACCGTGCTGCGCGCGCACTCGGACGCGCTGCCGATACAGTCCCACGTCCTGCGCGACCACGCCCTCGATGTCGCCCGCGAGTTGAGCGGCCTGTGCCGTGCCACGAGCGACGACCCGCAGGCCCTGAGCGACCGGGCGTGGGCGCTGCACAACCTGGCCGAGCGGCATCTGGCGCTCGGCGACTGGGGGGACGCCCGGGAGGCAGCCGTCGAGGCGGTGGCGATTCGCCAGGGCACGGCGGACGACGGGGCGATGACACACCGCACGGAGCTGGCCGACGCGCTGCTGGTGCTGTCGGACGCCTGCCGTATGACCGGGCATCTGATGGAGGCGTACGACGCGGGCGACAAGGCGTTGAACCTCTTCCGGGCACTGGCGGCGCAGCACGGCGAGGGGTGGGAGAACCGCGAGCGCGGACTGGTGCGGGCGCTCGTCAACCAGTCACAGGCGGTCTGGCAGCTCGATCCGAGCGCGATTCCCTTCGACCAGATCGCCCGCTCCGACGCGCACACGGAGGAGGCCGTCCGGCGCGCCCGCCCGCTGGTGGACCGGTACCCCGAACTGGATCCGCTGCTGCTCGCCACGACGCTGACGGAGCGCGGCGCGAACCTCTGGCGTCTGCGGCGGCATCCGGAGGCGCTGACGCTGGGCGAGGAGGCGGTGGAGACCTCGCGCCGGCTGGCGAAGGAGAATCCCGACGCGTACGCCGCCGACCTCGCGCGCGCTCTGATGGGCCTCGCGGTCGACTACAGCGTCGCCTCGCGACCGTACGGTGAGGTGATGGCGCTGGAGCAGGAGGCGAAGGAACTGCTGCGCCCGCTGGCCGGGGAAGCTCCCGAGGCCCACGGCTCCACCCTGGCGCAGATCCTGCACAACCTGGCCTGGGGGCATTCCAACGAGGGGGACCACGCGGCGGCGCAGGAGTTCATCCGCGAGGCCATCGGGTACCGCCGGGCCCTGGCGCGCGCCCCATACGGCGTCGCGGACCCCCGCCTGGCCCATTCGGTCAGCGCGCTCGCCACCTTCCATGTGCGCACGGGCGACCACCGAGCGGCGGTGGAGGGCTTCGAGGAGGCCCTGGAGATCTACGCACACGCCCCGTTGCCGCTCAGTGCGAGCAATCTGAACGCCCGGTCCGGAACGGCGCTGGATCTCGCCCTCGCCTACGACGCCCTCGGCCGCCGGACGGACGCGGTGGCTCCCCTGGGACAGTCCCTCGCCATCCTGCGGCAGCTCAGCGAGTACGCCCCCGGTTTCTACGCGGAGGGGTACGCCCTCAGCCTCCTCGACGGCGCCTACCTGTACCGGAGGCTCGGCCGTCCCGTCGCGGAGCGCATCCTGCTGCGCCAGGCCCTGCCGCACCACCGTCGGCTGTCCCGCGACAGCGAGGAGGGCCGCGAGTGGCTGGCGCTGTGCCTGCACAACCTCGGTACGAGCTACGCGAGGTCCTGGACGACGGAAGAACGCGCGGTGCGCGCGCTGCGGGAGGCGTACGAGCTGCGCGTGGAGCTGGCGGCGGAGAAGGCGAGCCACGAGGCGAACCTGGCGGACACCTGCGCGGAACTGGCATACGCGCTCCTGGAGACGAGCCGCTTCCGCGACTGCGTCCCAATCGCGGAGCACGAGGTGCGCCTTCGCCGCAAGCTGCTCGTCGCGGACCGTGACGGCCAGGAGCAGCCGCTCGCCCATGCCCTGTTGCGGCTGGCCGAGGGGCAGACGATGGCGGGACCCCTTTCCACGGCCTGGCGCACCGTCCTCCGGGCCGAGGAGGTGTGCCGGGTGCTGGCCGACCGCCCTGGCCGGCCACCGGACCAGGTGGCGCTGCTCCTCAAGCGACTGGCCCACACGGTGAGCCTGTGCGGGCGGCACGACTGGCGCCGGGCGGTCCGTGCGGTGGAACCGGCCCGACAGGCCGTCCGAATCTACGAGGGCCTGGTGGATCAGGACCCGGGCAACGCTCAGGCCCAGGCCAACCTGCGATGGACCCTCATCGTGCTCGCCAGGGTCCTGGACCGGATCGGCCACCACGACGAGGCTGTCGACGTACAGCTGGGCAGAGGAGCAGGACACCATGACAGCACCCCGTGAAGAGGGACAGGACGAGTCGCTCGACGCCATCCGGCGCGATGAGGAGAACGTTGCCCGATCGGCAGAGCTGTTCTACGCGAACGTCCAGGAATTCGTCACCGATCGGTTCGCCTACTTCGTTCCCCGCCCGGCCCCCGGCTCCGGGCAGGTCTGGTGCCCGCAGTGGTTCACCCATGTTCCGGCGCTCTCCCGGCTGGACGCGGTCTGGCGGGCCTGGGAGATGTTGCGCTTCGACGGCGCCCTGGGCATGTCGAACTGGTGGATCCACCACGTGGACCCGCATATGCGTGCCCTGATGGACCCGGTCACCGGCCCGTTCGCCCAATGCGTCGACGGTCATCAGAGCGGCGAACCGCTGCCGCTCGCAACCCCGCCGGAAGGGCTGTTCAAGGACCAGAGGGAGACGCCCAGGGACCCGTTCGCCTTCGACTGAGCCCGTGCCCGGCGCCGGTGGTGCGACGCCGGGGTCACCTCACGCGTCCTCGCTCAGACCCCCGCATCGCAGCATCCGTCCCGCCTCATCAGCCGTCCCACCGCGAGCCAGTCGTCCTCGCCGCCGTCGGCGGCGGTACGGCGTGCCGGGGTCTCGAACGCGGCCACCAGGTCCTCGGTCGTGTACAGCACACCTCCCCTGAGCACCGACACGGTCCGTACGAGCGTGTCGAAGTCCGTGAACGGGTCGCCGTCCACCACCGTCAGGTCGGCGATCCTGCCCTGCTCCACCGTGCCGAGGTCCCGGTCGACTCCGAAGAGCCGGGCCGGCAGTACGGTCGCGGTGCGCAGCGCCGCCGCCGGCGACAGCCCGCCCCGGTGCAGCGCCCGGAGGCCCAGGTGCAGGGAGAGGCCGACGGGGACGAGGGGCGCGTCCGTGCCGAGGGCGACCAGACCGCCCGCGGCCAGCACCCGCCGGTAGACGTCGGTCTCCGTGCGCAGGGTCGCCAGTTGGGCCGGGGTCGGCGCCACGCCCGCCGACTGCCGTACCGCCGCGACGTCCCACGGCGGCATCACGGCGGTGACCCGGGGGTCGTCGGCGAGCCCGGGATCCGCGCCGAGCAGGGGCACAGCGGTGAACGGGGTGGCGATGAGGCCGAAGTTGACTCCTCGCGCGCCGTAGATCTCCACCACGTCCTCGAAGGCGTGCCCTGACGCGGTCACCGCGTGCCCGGACTCGCCTCGCTGAGTGGCCTGCAGATGTGTCGTCAGGTCCTGCCCCAACTGGACGCCGGGCGAGAGGAGATGGCTGCCGGCCCGTACACCGAGTCGCTCGTGCGCGAACCGGGCCGCTTCCTCCATCACCCAACCGGGGGCTCTGACATAGGTTTTGACGAAGTCCCAGTCGAGCGCGGCGCCTCGCTCCAGGGAGCGCCGCAGCCCTTCGCGGGTGCGGTGGGCGCGCCCCATGCTGTAGGCGACGCGGGCCCCGTCGAGGAGTTCGCCGGTGGTCAGCAGCCGGGGACCCGCGAGCTGTCCGGCGGCCACCGCCTCGCGGATACGGGCCTGTTCGTAGGCGAATCCGCCGAGGGACACGGCGGTGGTGATCCCGTAGGTCAGTTGGCCGACGCTCTGGCGTCCGCCGTAGGTGCTCTGCCACGGGTGGGTGTGGGTGTCCCAGAGGCCGGGGACGACCGTGCGCTCCGAGGCGTCGATCCGCCGGAGGGCGCCGGGGCGCGCGGCGCGGTGCGGTTCGACCGCCGCGATACGGCCTGCGCGTACGACGATGTCGACGTCGTCCCGTACGGCGTCACCGGTGCCGTCCCACAACCGCCCGGCGTGCACCACGGTGTCGGCGGGGGTGGGCGTGCGCCGGTCCAGCGGTACCCGGACGGTGCGGGCGTGGGTGCCGTCGGTGCCGATGAGCCGCAGTTTCGAGCCCGACAGGTACATCAGTGTGCCGGAGTCGCCGGACCAGGAGGGGTGGTCGGCCGGTTCGTCGGTCAGGGTGCGGAGTGCTCCTCGCGGGGTGCCGTCGGACGCGACGGGCAGCAGACACAGCGCGGACTCCACGATCACCGCCATCCAGCGTCCGTCGGGTGACCAGACGGGCCCGGAGTCGTACCGGTCGGCGATCGACACATGGGGCGCGACGGCGTGCAACCGGTCGGCGCCGGTCGTGGTGTCCACGACGCGGATGAGGTTGTAGCCCTCCCTGAAGCGCAGGTTGAGGCGGTTGCGGTCGCAGAAGGCGAGGTACCGCCCGTCGGGCGACCAACTCGGCCGGCCGGGCAGCCCGCCCCCGCCGAGCGGGGCCACGAGGACACGTTCCGCACCGGTCGCCAGGTCGCGGACGACGAGTTGGCCGGTCATGTCGAGGCAGGCGAGCCTCGTGCCGTCGGGCGAGAGCGCCGGATGCACCCGGCCGCCCGTCGCGAGCGCGGTCTCGTCGCCGGTGGCCAGATCTCGCCGGTACACGCCGAGGAGTCCGTCGCGGTCGTCGGCGTACAGCAGGGAGCGCCCGTCGCGCGCCCACACCGGTCCGAGCGGATAGCGGGTGGCGGACGACCGGCGCAGCCGCTCGGGCGGGCGTGCGCCCGAAGTACCGGCCAGCCAGATCGTGTTGAGGGCGGCGAAGGCCACCCGCCGTCCGTCGGGCGAGAGCGCGGGCAGATGGATGCCCCGCACCGGCCGCACCCGCGCTTCCCCCAGGTCGTACTCCTTGACGCGGTACCGCGGCCGGTCCACGGGGAGCACCCCCTCGAAGGGGATGGTCTCCGGTTCCTCCGGCTGTCCGGGGCGTACGAGGGTGAAGCGGCCGTCGACCGTGAGCAGCAGTTCTCCCCGGTCCGTCCAGCGCGGGGGGACGGCCGCGAGGTCCCCGGCGACGGTGACCGGCTTGCCGTCGACGACGAGCGCGCAGGAGGCGTGGGGCGCCGCCGTGGTCCGCAGATAGGCGAGCCGGCGGCCGTCCGGCGCGAGGGCCGGTGTCATGACCTGCGCGGCCTCGGTCTCGGTGTGTGCGACCACGACCGGTCCCGCTCCCCCGGCCGGGACGGCGGCGACGGTACGGGCGTCCAGGCCGAGCCCGGTGGCGGTGGTGACGGCCCGCGCCCGTACGAACAGGATCCGCTCGCCGTCCGGCGCCCAGGTGGGGTCGAAGTCCTCCCAGGCACCGTCCTGAAGGGGGCCTTCCTGTCCGGCGAGCCCGCTGACGCGGGTGATGTCGCCGGTCCGCAGGTCCAGGACATGGATGCGGTACGGTCCGCCGGTCACCGGGTCCCCCGCGCGCTCCGAGGCGAAGGCGACCCGGGTGCCGTCCGGGGACCAGGCCGGGCCCCGGTCGTCCCAGGGCCCTTCGGTCCGCTGCCGTACATCCGTTCCGTCCGGCCGCATGGTCCACACGTGGTATCCGCCGCCCTGGTAGGCGCAGAACAGGATGAGGGTGCCGTCCGGGGAGTGTGTGGGACGGTTGGGTTCGAGGCCCGCCGGGGTGAGCGGCACGGCCGTACCGCCGGTACGCGGCACCGACCACAGGACGTTCTGGATCTCGGCGATCAGCCGGTCCCCGTCGGGTGAGAGCGTCGCCGCGCCGTTGGTGGCCGTCGTGAAGGACAGCGAGAGCCCGGTGTGCGACCGTGCCGCCGCCGGAGTGGCACCGATGACGGCGACCCCGGTGGTGGCGCCCGCGGCGGCCAGCAGTTGACGGCGGGAGAGCGAGAAGGCGGCGGTGTTGCTTCGTTCGCGATCCATGACGAAGCAGGCTCGCGCACCTCGAAGCACAGGGGCAACACCGCCATTCACGCCAAACGGGGACTACCGTCACTCGGGCAGATTGAGCTGCCAGGAGACGCCGAAGCGGTCGTTCACCCAGCCGAACTTGGGGCTGAAGCCGTACGAGCCCAGGGGCATGAGCTCCGTGCCCCCTTCGGCGAGGGCGCCGTAGAGGCGGTCGAGCTCGGCCTCGGTGTCGCACTCGACGAACAGCGATACCGCGGGAGTGAACCCGAAGGCGTGCTTGACGTGGCTGTCGATGCACATGAACCGCTGTCCGGCGAGCGAGAACGTGGCGCGCTGAACCGTGCCCGCCTCGCCGGGACCGTCGGCGCCGTAGCGGGAGATGTCGACGATCTCGGCGTCCTCGAACAGGGACATGTAGAAGGTCAGCGCCTCCTCGGCCCTGCCCTCGAACATGAGGAACGTGGTGATCTTCTGTGGCATCGAGGCCATGATGCTGCCCTTCGGGTGCTGGCGTGCGTCCGTCGAGGACGAGGTTAGTGCCTGTCCGGGCGCGGAAGCGGTGGCCGGGCTCTGTGACCAGGTGTGCGCAGGCGGCGGTCGGTGGCGGGGTCAGACGGGGTCGGGGATCCAACTGCCGTGGAAGCCGGCCGGGACCCGGACGGGCAGGTGGACGGTGGCGACCGGTGGGCCGGTGAAGTCCTCGGCGGAGAGGATGACGAGGTCGGTGGCGCCGCGCCCGGGGTCGAAGACGAGGACCAGCAGGTAGCCGTCGTCCTCCGCGCGGGCCTCGGCGGTGGGTACGAAGGCGGCCTCGCCGGTGTAGTGTCCGTCACCGAACGCACGTACCACGGTGGACTGTTGAGAGACGTCATGTTTGATCAGCGCGTCGCCGGAGGCGGTCGGGGGCGACCCGTCGAGGGCGTCTGCCGGGCCCAGGGCGCGGAGCAGCGCGGAGGCGACGGCGGAGTATCCGTAGCGGTGGGCGCGGCCGATGACGGCCGGGTTGACCGCGGGGAACTCCTGGGGGCGGTCATCGAGCCGGGTCTCCTTGGCCTCGCCGGTGAGGGTGTCGAGCTCCCAGCGGTCCAGAGTGGGGGAGTCCGGGCTGTTCAGCGCGGAGCCGATGAACATGCGCGGGTAACGGACGACGTCGATGATCACCCGATGGCCGTCCTCGTAGGCGTTGAGGGTGTGGAAGACGAAGCAGGGCTCGACGTCGAACCAGCGCACCTCGGTGCCGTTCCTGGGCAGCAGCCCGACGCGCGCGCCGCGGGCTTCGTTCCACATGACCGGGAACGGCTTGCGCGCCACGTCGGAGACCGGGTCGACCGTGACGGAAAGGTCGTAGACGACCACGTGGCGGGGGGTGAGGGCCATGTCGTGGACCACCGGCATGTGCGGCGCCGGGATGTCGGCCGCGCGGACGACTCTGCCGTACGGGGAGATCACCACGTGCCGCAGCCGGTCGCAGCCGGCCCGCTGCCAGGTGATGGCGTGCAGTTCACCGGTGGCCGGATCGAGCTTGGGGTGGGCGGCGAACCCGTCGGGCAGGGTCCCGCCGAAGTCGGTGGCGCCGACGGTCTCGATCTCGTAGGAGAGTTCGTAGGGCCGGAAGCCGCCCTCCACCAGGGCGAAGGTGCGGTCCGCGTGGCCGATGACATGGGTGTTGGGCCCCACGTCGCCGATCCGTACCGCGGCGCCGGGGCGAGGCCGCTCACCCAGCGCCTCGGCCACGGCGGCGCTGCGGATCCAGCGGTTGCGGTACCACTTGGCCCGGCCACCGCGCAGCCGCACCGCGTGCACCATGGCGGTGCCGGCGAAGAGATGCGGCCGGCCCGGGGCGCCGGGGTCGATGGGGTTGGGACCGTTGCGCAGATAGCGGCCGTTCAGGTCGTCCGGGATCGTGCCGGTGACCGGCAGGTCGTAGACGGTGACCTCGTCCCGCACCGGAGCGTAGGCGCCGGTGAACGGGTTTCCGGTGGCGGGCATCGTGGTCCTTCCGGTCCGTCCGACCCCTCCGGGGGCCGGACGGACCGGGTGAGGAGGAGCACTGGCTGCTCCCACTGTGCCCGCCCGACGGCGGCGCCGGGAGACCGGTCATGGCGGTTACCCCGATCGAGCGAACTCCCGCACGACGCGTCGGTCCGCCGCGTCCTGCCATATCCCGAGGTACGGGCGACGAGCGAAATCGTGGCCGGCCGATGGCGCCCCCGCGCTCAGGAGGCGCCGCTCTGGACGGGACCGATGACGGTGCCCTTGGCCACCTTGAGCGCTCCCTCGGCGAAAGATGTGCCGGGGATCTGCCCGCCCGGGGCCTGGAGGGCGAACGATGCCTCGTTCGCGGGAGTGCCGAGGTCGCCGCTCGGAACCTGGATGTCGAAGTGCACCGGGCGGCCCGGGCCGAAGGTCACCACGGTTTCCTGGCTGCCGTAGCGGCCGGCGGTGACTCCGCTGTCCGAGCCGTGGTTCGAGAACCGTACGTCGGTGGGCGAACCGGCCAGCGTGCACGGCTCGTACCCGCGCGGCGCGGTCAGGGTGACGCGGTAGTGACGGTGCCCTGAGCTGGCGGCCGCCTCGGTGATCTTCGCGGTGTGGTTGGCCGGACGACAGGCCGAGGGAGCGGCCCCGCTGCCCGCGGTCGGTGAGGCCTGCGCGGCTCCCGCACCGGCAGCGCCCGCCAGCACCGTGGCGGCGAGGGCGACGGCGATCCCGCTGTTGGTACGCATCATGAACGCTCCTTGCCTTGCTCGTCGGCCCTGCGGGGGTGTTCCGTCAGAACCATGGTCGACGCCATCCCTGCCCGCCTTCCCGCGCGGGAAATGTCCCAGGATCGCCACAGCCGGGTCTCCGGTACGTGAGGTGCAGGCTCCTCGGCCCGGGCATCGCGGGGTCGCCCCACGCGCCTCGATGGCGCGCTTTCAGGAATCCTCGTCGGCTCGGTCCTGGGGTGACCGCTCTTCGAGGACTCCGGCGAGGGCCGAGGCGACAAAGGCGACGGCGCGGTCGTCGTCCTGGGCCAGTTGGTGAAGGATCTTCTGCGCGGTGGTTCCGCCGAGCTCGAAGAACGCCTGGGCGAGGCGGATCCGCGTCGCGGAGTCCGCGGTGGGCGCGGCGAGTTCGTCGACCAGGGCGGTCGTGATCCGGTCCGCGCACCCGGGGTCCCGGAACAGCGTTCCCAGCGCCTCCGCCGCGTCCACGTCGTGGGAGCCCTCGACCACCATGGCGACGAGTGTGGGCACGGCCGCGGCCACGCCATGCCTGCCCAGAGCCAGAGCGGCGTGCCCGCGCACCGTCGTGTCCGGGTCCCCGAGGGCGTCCGCGAGCACCGCGGTCGCACCCGGAGCCTCGGGCATCTCGGCGATCGCCCGCACCGCGCGCCGCCGGATGTCGACGTCCTGCGAGTGCGCGCCGGCGTCCAGTGCCGCCACGACGTCGCCGCCCGATCGGGCGAGCGCCCAGCGCAGGGCACCTGCGACGTGCGGGTCCGATTCGACCAGGACCGCCGCGGCCAGCAACTCGGCGGGAACCGACGCGCCCTCCGACCGGGCCAGGACGGCCTGCTGCCTGCGGGCGGCGCTGGTCGAGTTGAGTGCCCGCATGAGTTCGACGGTACGCAGGACGCCCTGCCAGCCGGTGGGCGCCGACGCGTCGATCGCACGGAGCCGCACAAGCAGTTCCTGTTCCCGCGCCAGGCGGTCCTCCGTGGAGCGGATCAGGCCGCTGACCAGGGCGGACGGCGTGAAGGCCGGGTCCTCCAGCGCGCGCACGACCTGCTTGAGCGAGAGCCCGAGGGACCGCAGGCTCTCCACGTGGAAGATCCTGCGGATGTCCTCGGCGGAGTACTCGCGGTAGCCGCCGGCGGTGCGGCCCGTCGGCCGCACCAGCCCCAGGGCGTCGTAGTGCCGAAGCATCCGGGTGCTCACCCCGGAGTGGCGGGCCACCTCACCGATCAGCAATCCGCGGTCTCCGAGGTCCCGGTGCCCACCGACGCGGCCACGGCGGCGGCAGCGGCTCGTTCCGGGCCGAGTGTGACCACGCGCTTCGCCTCTTCGACGGCCGCGTCGAAACCGGCCTCCGGGTTCTGCCGGAGCAGTTCGGTGGCACGGGCGTGCGCGGCCACCGCCGGGTCGGGATGCTCCGCGGCCTTCTCCAGGGCGGGCCCGATCACGTCGCCGAGGTCGACGAAGGCCCGGCTCAGGCTCATCCGTACGTCGCGGTCGCCGCGGCCGAGCTGCGGAACCAATGCGTCGACCAGGCCCTTTTCCTCGTCCTCGGGCACGAGGACGACCGCGACGCGCCACGCGGTCCGTGCGACCTCGTCGTCGGCGTCGCGCAGCAGGTCGCGGGTGATCCAGGCCCAGGTGCCCTTGTCGCCGATCTTGGAGAGCGTGTGGAGCGCCTGGCTGCGGGCCTGGGTGCGTTCGGAGCCGAGCTCCTGGCGGATCCGGGGCAGGGTGATCTCCGGCGAGAGGCGGGTCAGCGCCCAGGACAGCATGTCCCGTACGTAGAAGTCCGGCTCGACCGCGCACCGCTCGACAAGCGTCTCCAGGAACACGGGGTCGGGGTTCGAGCCGACCGCCAGGGCCGCCTGTAGCCGGATCGACGAGTCCTCGGCGCCCAGGGCATGGGCCACGCGGGTGTTCCGCGGGGTTACGTTGGTCGTGTTGATCAGGACCACCTCCTGCGCCCGATGGAAAACCCTATCACCGTGTCAAGGTCAAGCCCGTGACCAGCGCATGGGGAAATCCGCTGGTCACAGGCGCCCCCAGGACGCTGGGTGACCGTACGCACTCTTGCTCAGGTGCGGGGACCACGGCCAGGAGATCCGCCGCCTGCCGACGAGCCGGGCTGGGCCGTCGGGATTCGGTGGGTGAAGAACAGCGCGACGAGGGCGGCGAGCGCGAGGACGGCGAGGGCGGCGCGCAGACCGTCGAGTCTCGCCGCGGCGTTCGCGTCGAGCGCGGCGGCGGTCACGTCCGCACTCGCGTCGGCGTCCTTGAGGGCGGTCTTGAGCTGGGCGTCCGACAGGAAGGGCACGCCGCTCTGGAGCTGGACGTTCGCCTGGGTCTTGACCGCGGTCGGGACTGCCGGATTCTGTTCGATGCTGGTCAGGAACGATGTGGTCAGCGTGGCGATCAGGATCGACCCGGCGAGTGCCGTACCGATCGAGGCCCCGAGGTTGGTGACGGAGTTCTGGACGCCGCCGACCTCCGCGCTCTGCTCGTCCGGCACCGAGGACACGGTGACCGAGCCGAGCTGGGAGGCCAGCGCGCCCATGCCCAGCCCGATCAGCAGCAGCGGGATCGTGACGATCTCCGCCCCCGCGCCCGCGTCGAGCGCGGCCATCAGGGACACGGCCCCCGCGAACATGGCGAGGACACCGAGCCGCACCACCCGCCGCGGTGAGACGTCCGGGAGAAGGCGCGGGATCAGGATCGCGGCGGCCAGCAGCGTCAGCGAGAGCGGAAGAATACGCGCGCCGGTGTCGAGCGCGGAGAGGCCGAGCGCCACGGACAGATAGAGCGGTACGACGAAGAACACGCCCATCTGTACGAGGTACTGGAAGAAGAACATCGTCAGGCCACCGGTGAGTTGCCTGTTGCCCAGCAGCGCCGGGTCCACCAGCGGTTCCCTGCCCTGGGCGACGAGCCGGGCCTCCCAGCGGAGGAAGACCCAGATCAGGAACAGGCCCGCCAGCATCAGCCACACGACCGGCGAGACCCCCAGCCACGAGGGGGCGTCAGGTTTCGGCCGGAACCAGCCCCACTGGTCCGAGCGCAGGACGCCGAACACGAAGATCCCGAGCCCCAGGGCGGAGAGCACGGCCCCGACGAGATCGAGGCGCGGACGCCGGTCGGGCACCGCGTCGGCGACCCGCCGGGCGAGCACCAGGATGCCGAGCACGAGCACCACCTCACCGGCGAACACCCAGCGCCAGGAGAAGTACGTCGTCGCCACACCCCCGATGAGCGGCCCCACCGCGATCGCCACGGCCCCGGCGGCGGCGACGAGTCCGTAGGCGCCCGGACGGCGTTCCACGGAGAAGTTCCCGGCGACGAGCGCCACGATCGCGGGCAGGATCAGCGACGCCCCGACCCCCTCCAGGAACGCCCAGCCGATCAGCAGCACCGGCAGGTTCGGAGCGAGCGCGGTCGTCAGCGAACCGCAGCCGTAGATCCCGCAGCCGATCATGAACGCCCGCTTGCGACCGATCAGCGCGCCGACCTTGCCACCGGGGATCATGAGCATCGCCATCACGAGCGTGTACGCGGTGATCGCGCCCTGGATCCCGGTCACGGTACTGCCGACGTCGTCGGCCACCGTCGCGATCGACACGTTCATGACGGAGCTGTCGAGCGCCATCAGGAACTGGCCCGCCGCGAGCGTCGGCAGGACGACCCGCGTCGATGTCGAACGCCCGCCCGTGTCTGCCTTGGGGGTCATGGCCGCATTGTCACCACGGTCGTGGTCCACTCCTCCGGCGACCCGCCATGAAGATCATCCGATTGGCCGCTGGTCGCTTCGACACATCGCGGTGTGCCACGCGGCAGCGTCGAGCGGACTCCGCGGCGCTTCAGCGTGCGGCGTCACCGGCACGTGTTCCGGCGGGCGGGGTGGTGCCGGCATCCAGGAATTCGCGGATCGCGAAGGCGACCAGTGTGAGTACCGCCGTCCACACCACGACCATCGTGGTCGGGTAGGTCCAGGTGAACAGGACGATCGCCGCGACCACCAGGATGGCGACCCCGATCCAGCGCTTGAAGCGGTGCACGAACCGCCCGACCGCACCCAGAGGAAGTCCCGCCGACACCGCCACCTCGCGCAGAGCGGCAACGCTTCTGCGGCAGCCCGTACGCGTGAGTACGGCGACCCGGGACGGACCGGCGAGGAAGGCGCCGACGGCGGTGAAGAGAGCGACCGCGGCAAGCGACCGCACACCGGCGCGCAGGAACCTGACCAGCGCGTCGTACACGGCTCCGGCAGCCGCCCGGGACGCCCCCGGAGGCAGATGATCGAGGTAGACGTCGCGCGCGACGGTGAGGGAGACGCCGAGAACCAGCATGGCGACGAACACCGCCAGCGCGGCCCCGGTCAGCGCATGACGGCGGTTGAACGCCGCGTACACCCCGGCGGCGGCGACCAGCAGGGCGATGACGGGCAGCCAACCGCCGAGGATCTGCAGCACCCGCAGCCACGTCTTGACCTTGCCGACATCCTCCGACTCGAACACGACGAAGCTCGTGTGGACGGCCGGGATCTTCGCGGCGGGAGCGAAGCCGGCGCCGACCAGCCGGTCCTTGACCTCAGCGACGATCGGAGCCACGTCAATGGCGACCTGGTTGTCCTTCAGCGAGACCGCGCCCTCGGCATGCCCCGTCAGCGCCTTGTCGAAAGCGGCGTGCGCACGGCGGTTGCCCTTCACCCAGACCGTCTCGAAGGCACTGCTGGTGACCACCCGCTTCACCGTGCCGCCGATCAGTTGTTCGAGACCCTTGGTGATCGGCCCGTCCAGGCTCTTCAGCGACTTCGCCACCCGCGGCGGAACGCCCTTCTGCGAAGCCGCCGTCGACACTTCCTTGACCAGAGCATCCACGTTGATCTGTGCCAGTACTACAGCCGTGACACGGTTGGTGACCGCCTTCTGCACAGCGGGGTCGCCGGCCAGCGGCCCGACGGTGGCGACGTAGCGATCCGTGTCCCGCACGATGCTGTTCGCCCACACCGCCACGACGGACAGCAGTGTCAGCAGCGCGGCGAAAAGGATCAACAAGGCCGAGCTGAGCGAACGGACCCGGTGATGCCCCGGCGGCCCGGCCCTCTCCAGGACGCTCAACCGCTTTCGCAGTGCGTCCAGCTCGCCGCGCTCCCGGTCGGAAAGCCGGGCGTCGCCATCGTCACTCATGACGCCAAGGGGACGCCCCCGGCGCGGAACGCGCGACCTGGGCGAACCGTGCGTGTGAACGCACTCGGCCATTGGCCGTCGGGCGCGGTACGCGGGAAGCCGCACCGTGCCCGACGGCTGCCGGACCTGACGTCACCGCTCCGACAGCCCTCAGCTCTGCTGGGGCCGGCCGTACTCCTGCGCCATCGCGCCCGCGAAGTCGTACACGATGACCTGTTCGTCGCCGACAACCCAGGCATCGTGACCGGGCGGGCAGACGAAGACGTCCCCGGGGCCGATCTCACACTCGGCGCCGTCGTCCATCCGGAGGCCCATCCTGCCCTGGACCACGAAGCCGTTGTGATGGACCTCGCAGCTCTCCGTGCCGGCCAGGGGACCCACCGACTCGGTCCAGTGCCATCCGGGCTCGAACGTGGCCACGGCGAAATCCAGCCCCGTCAGGTGAAGAGCTTCGAGGTGGCCGCGCGGAAAGTCTCGCCGTTCATCAGGCTTTTCGATCGTCTTGACTTCCATCATGAGGGATTCCTCCAACCGCCCCCCTCGTCCTTCCATGGTGCTGCTACCGGAGGGCCGCTGGCTACCCCTGGCGGCAAAAGCCTCGGAAGCGGTCCGGAGCAGCGCCGTATCCCCCTGCGCGCCCCATCGGCACGGGGAGCCCGCCGGGGCGGGACAGGCGAAATCGCACGATCGTGCGATTCCCTACGCTTGGAGTCGTCACTCACCATCTCTGCCTGAGCACACTCGATCAGGTAAGCATCAGTTCCTGGGGCGCGACCCCGCGTCACGGCAACGAGCGCGTGAGCCACACCACTTCACCACTGTCCTCCGTGGAAACGTGATCCCGCTCGAACCCGAGCTTCTCCAGGACACGGAGCGACGGTGTGTTCCACACACCGACGGTCGACCAGAGCCGTTTGCGCCCCGTCGCCACAGCGGCATCGAGTACCGCGCCGGCCGCCTCGGTGGCGTAACCACGCCCATGCGCGCGCTGGAACAGCTCATACGCGATTTCCGGCTCCTCCACGGTGGAGCGACCGATGATCAACCCGCAATAGCCGATGAAGTCGCCCTCGTCACGGCGCTCGATGGGCAGCAGGGCGATCCCCGTTGCCGCCGTCGCGGCGAGCAGCTTCGCGATGGACGTCCGGGTGTGCTCAACCGTGGGCGTCCCGTTGCCGCGTTCGGAGAGGAGCGCGCTGAACTCGGCGGCGTCCGACTCGGCCCACGGCCGCAGTATCAGCCGCTCGGTCTCCAGGTGGAACGACATCGTCTCGTACGTAGCCATGGGACCTACTCTGCACCACGGGTCACCACGGGTCACATGTGGCGCTGCTTCGGTAGACGGGCCGGTATCTCTCGGTATCAGCCCGTGATGTGCGCGGACGCCGGTTCCTCCAGCCTGGGGACAGGAGGCGAACCATGACCTGTCACATCAGCAAGGAGTTCCACTTCTCCGCGAGCCACCAGCTCGACGGGCTGCCGGAGGACCACCCGTGCGGACGCCTGCACGGCCACAACTACGTAGTGGCGCTGGAGCTTTCCGCGCCCACGGACGGGCTGGACACCACCGGTTTCGTGCGTGACTAAGGGGATCTCAAGGAGTTCAGCATCTGGCTGGACCATGAAGTGGGCCACCAGCGGATGTCGTACCCGGCGAGTCGCCATGCGCCACCGATATACGACACGACCGACTACCCCTGCGCAGGCGTAGGGCGAGGGGCGACGTCGCCGCGGGTCAGCGCACCCGGCCCCGTGGTTTCAGCGCCACCGGGGGCAGTTCCGGGGCGGGCAGCCGGGCGCCGTCGTAGCCGGTGACCTCTCCGAAGCGGGAGGTCTCCGTCCAGTCCTTGCGGGCCTGCTCGATCTCTTCGTGTGATCGCGCCACGAAGTTCCACCACATGACCAGTTCCTCCTCGAAGGGCTCGCCGCCGAGGAGCATCAGTCCGGCGTCGGACTCGGCGCGCAGGGGGAGTTCGGTACGGCCGCAGCCCAGGTAGAGCATGGAGCCGGGGAGTACGGGCACACCGTCGACCTCGGTCTCGCCGGACATGCACAGGACCGCGTACTCGAAGTCGGGTTCGAGGGGCAGCCGGGTCTCGGTGCCGCGGGCCAGTGTGAGGTCAGCGCCGACCAGGGGGGTGTAGGTGGTGCCGGGTGAGACCGCGCCGTCGAGTGTGCCCAGGATGACGGTGGCGGTCAGGCCGGGGGCGGTGACTTCGGGCAGGTCGGCGTGGTGCTGGAAGTGCGGGGTGACCTCGCGGTGGGCGTCCGGGAGCGCGACCCAGAGCTGCGCGCCGTGCAGGAAGCGGGCGTGGGAGCGGGGGCTCTCCTCCGAGTGGGAGATCGCCCGGCCCGCGGTCATCAGGCCGAGTTCGCGCGGGCGTACGGTCTGGAGGCTGCCGAGGCTGTCGCGGTGCAGCACTTCGCCGTCGTGCAGCCAGCTCACGGTCTGGAGACCCATGTGCGGGTGCGGCGGGACCTGCATGCCGGGCTCGTCGGCGATGTCGTCGGGCCCGTAGTGGTCGACGAAGGCGAACGCGCCCACCATGCGGCGGCCGAGGTTGGGCAGCAGTCTGCGGACTTCGGTGGATTCGCCCAGCCGGACCGCGCGGGGACTCAGCAGTTCTCGTACCGGCTCGGCGACGACGAAGCCGCGACCGCCGCAGACGGTGGCGGTGGCCTGACGATCAAGATTGCTCATGGCGCCCAATCTAGCGCCCCTCCCGGCACGCTTGGCCGGTCGCGGCACGAGCTCTGTGACAGGGGCAGAGGTCCTGTCACGGGTCGATGGTGTCCGGGGCGTGCCACACCGTGGTCGTGTTGCAGAACGCGCGGATGCCCTGCCCGGACAGCTCACGCCCGTATCCCGAGCGCTTCACGCCGCCGAAGGGGAGGGCGGGGTGCGAGGCCGTCATCCCGTTGAAGAACACACCGCCCGCCTCCAGGTCGCGTACGAAGCGGTCCGCCTCGGCCTCGTCGCGCGTCCATACGTTGGAGCTCAGGCCGAACGGTGTGTCGTTGGCGAGTGCCACGGCCTCGTCCAGATCCTTGATCCGGTAGAGCGTGGCGACGGGGCCGAACGTCTCCTCGTGGTGGATGCGCATCGCGTCGGTGATGCCGGTGAGGACGGTCGGCTCGTAGAACCAGCCCTTGCCGTACTCGTTGGGCCGCTGTCCGCCGCACAGCGCGGTCGCTCCCTGCCGTAGCGCGTCCTCGACCAGTTCCTCCAGATCGGCGCGGCCCCGTTCACCGGCGAGCGGGCCGATGTCCGTGGACTCGTCCAGCGGGTCGCCGACCGTCAGATCGCGCATCCCTGCGGTGAACAGGGCGGCGAAGGTGTCGAACACGTCCTCGTGGACGATGAAGCGCTTGGCGGCGATGCACGACTGGCCGTTGTTCTGCGTCCTGGCGGTCACGGCGGTCCGCGCCGCGCGTTCGATGTCCGCCGAGGGCATCACGACGTACGGATCGCTGCCGCCCAGTTCCAGGACGGTCTTCTTGATCTCGTCGCCCGCGACGGCGGCGACCGCGCGGCCGGCCGGTTCGCTTCCGGTGAGGGTGGCGGCGGCCACGCGGGGGTCGCGCAGGACGGTCTCGACCGCGTCCGACCCCACGAGCAGGGTCTGGAAGCAGCCCTCGGGGAAGCCGGCCCGGCGGAAGAGATCCTCCAGGTAGAGCGCGGTCTGCGGGACGTTGGAGGCGTGTTTGAGCAGGCCCACGTTGCCGGCCATGAGGGCGGGGGCCGCGAACCGTACGACCTGCCAGAGGGGGAAGTTCCACGGCATGACGGCGAGAATCACCCCGAGCGGGCGGTGGCGGACGAGGGCCCGGGCGGCGCCGGAGTCCTTCACGTCGGCGTCCGAGGGGTGTTCGTCGGCGAGCAGTTCGGCGGCGCGGTCCGCGTACCAGCGCATCGCCTTCACGCACTTGGCGGCCTCGGCCCGGGCGGCGGCGACCGGCTTGCCCATCTCGGTGGTCATGGTGCGGGCGATGTCGGCCTCGTCGTGCTCCAGCAGGTCGGCGGCGCGGTTGAGCAGTCCCGCCCGCTCGTCGAAACCGGTCGTGCGGTACTGCCGGAACGCGCTGTGGGCCGCCGCCAGGCGGGCCTCGATCTCGTCGGCCCCCAGCGGGTCGAAGGTCAGCAGCGTCTCTCCGCTGGCGGGGTTCACCGTCGCGATGGGCATGGCGATTCCTCCTCGAATTCGGCCGTCGGCCCCGTACTCCCGGCTCTTCAGGACCCTTCCCCGACTCGCCGTGGCGCGCAACAGGGGAGGTACGGCGTACGGGTCCTGGCGGGCGCCGTACGGCCTCTCACCGGCCGTTTGACACGGTGGTGAGAGGTGGGAGGGTGGGAGGACGGAGGGACGGGCACGCCCGTCCTGGCCACGGGAGCGAGGAGAACGGAGAGCGACGTGAGCGGCGACAGCGGCCCGGTGATGGGGGACGAGGTCTACCAGCCCGACGGCTCCGACATCGGCGAGGACGAGGGCATCCTCGACGACGAGGACACCTTGCAGAACCGTGGCTCCGACCCCTTCGACGAGGGCTGGTCGCCGCCCGAACGGCCCCTGGGCGTCGAGAGCACGGGGACGACCGCCGCCGAACGCTCCGCCGGCGAGTCGCTCGATCAGCGGCTCGCCGAGGAGGTCCCCGAGCTGAGCCCGCTGGACGGGGACGGCATCGGGGACCTGCCGTACGGCGAGGGTGAGCAGTTGGACGACGAGGTGGGCGACGACCGGTCCGGGCGGCTGGTGGCCCCCGACGAGGGCGCCCACGAGGATGCCGAGAAGGACATGATCGCCAGCGATGTGGGGATCGACGGCGCCGCCGCTTCGGCGGAGGAGGCAGCCGTACATCTGATCGCCGAGGCTCCCGAGGGCGAGGGCGACGGGGAGTGACCTTCGGACGCGTACACGCGTCCGAAGGAGCGATCGTCAGGGATGCGGAGGGGTGCGGCCGAACGGGCCGACGCGCCCGGCTCAGCGGTTCTCCAGCCGTACCTGGATCTCCTCCTCCTGGTCGCCGGAGGCCTTGCCGACGACCCGTACGGTGAACGCCGAGGTCAGGGTCTTGCGTACGTGTTCCACCGCCGTGTAGCCGCCCTGGAGGGTGGCCTCGACCGGCGCCGTCAGCCGGGTGGCCGCGGGGTCGTGCCGCAGCTCCGTCGAGTCGAAGGTGGCGATCCACACGGTCGAGCGCACGCCGGGCACGTCCTGCGGGAGGTCGTCGGGCGCCCGGTCGCAGGTGTAGGCCGTACGGAGCGCGCCGAACACCGCGTGCGCGTCCTCCTTCGCCCCGCCGGTGAGGGCCACGACGACCTCCGCCCCCGCGTGGTCCACCGCTCCGGCCTCGTCCGCACTGTTCACGTGGATCGTTCCTCTCCGTCGTCGCCTCGGGGACTCCCCCTTCCAGGCTCTCCCCGGCGGCGCGAGGCCGCGACCCGGACGCGCACCGCGGTGACCTCTGCGCGCAGCCGGTCCAGCGGGGTGGGCGGCAGTTCGCGGGCGGCGCCGCGTGCGTAGTGGCGCTCGACGAAGAACTGCGCCACCGACAGCACGGTGGTGACGATGACGTACCAGAGGGTCGCGACCATCAGCAACGGGATGATCTGGTACGTGCGGTTGTAGACGAGCTGTACGGAGAACAGCAGGTCCTGGACGGCGAGCACACTGACGATACTGGTGCCCTTGAGGGTGCCGATGAGCATGTTGCCCGCCGTGGGGACGATCGAGCGCATCGCCTGCGGCACGATCACCCGGCGCAGCACCCGCCACCGGCTCAGGCCGAGCGAGGCGGCGGCCTCCGACTGGCCCGCGTCCACGGAGAGGATGCCGCCGCGCACCACCTCGGCCGCGTAGGCGGCCTCGTGCAGGGTCAGTCCGATCAGCGCGGTGAGGGCGGGGCCGAAGAGGTTCACGGTGGTGAAGGTGAGGAACTCCGGGCCGAAGGGGATGCCGATGCCCAGGGTCGGGTAGAGCGCGCCGATGTTGAACCAGAACAGGAGCTGCACCAGCAGCGGTGTGGCGCGGAAGATCCAGATGTAGCCCCAACTGATCGTGTTCAGCACGGGGTTGGCGGACAGACGCATGACGGCGAGGGCGGTGCCGATGAGGAAGCCGAGCACCATGACGGCGGCGGTCAGCCACAGGGTGAGCAGCAGGCCGTCGAGGACAGCGGGGGTGGTGAAGTACCGCCCGACCACGCCCCATTGGAACCGTTCGTTGCGGATGACGGAGTTGACGGCCATCCCGAGGACCAGCAGGGCGACGGCGGCCGACAGCCGGCGTCCGGGGTGGCGGCGGGGGACGATGCGGGTGATCTCGTCGGGTTCCTTCGGGGCCGTGGGCCGCGGGGAGGTTCCGGGCGGGGCGGACGCGCGGGTGGTCCGGGGGCCGTCGAGCGAGGGCGAGAGGGACATGTGAGGGCTCCGGCGGGGAGGCGGCGGGGTGCGGTCGATGGCATGGACCGGGCGGCAGGGGTCGTCACGCACACCGCGTCCCTCAACGCGGCCGGTGCGTACCGGAGTTCACACGGAAGCGGCACAGCGGCCGTCCGTGCCGGCCGGTGCCGCACACCCCTGGATCGTACGGGTGTACGACGGATCGCTGTCAAGTGCGCCCGACGGTCCTGGCGCACCGGGGCGGCGCCCGGCCGCCTGCCCACAGGGCGAGCACGTGTTGACTTCGTGTGACGTCCCGTGCTCAATTGACACCATGCAGAAGCAGCAGCCGTTGGTCACCCGCGGCCACATCGACTTCGGTCGCGTGTGGTCCGCCTCTTGTTGCGCCTGACCCGGCAGCGGGCCGCCTGACCGGCCCCTCCCTCCCTCGGTGACCCCGTCGCGGGCCGAGCTCCACCCTCTCACCGGGCGCACGCTGCCGCTCTCCCCCGGCTTCACCTGACGCACCTCCGTCGTCACGCACCCTCTCACCTCCCCCTGCCACGGGGTCCGTTCGGCATGCCTTCCCCTGCCGCGCCCCGGCCCCGGCCTCCGTACGAAAGGTCCGTCATGCCTGTGGAGTTCCTCGGTATCGCCGCCACCCACAACGGGTCGGAGACGACATCCCGCTCCGGCGCCTCGTTCGACAAGGAGTACACGCTCAAGCTCGCCCGGGCCCACGAGGACCACGGCTGGGACCGGGTGCTGTTCGCGTACGGATCGGGCTCGCCCGACCCGGCGCCGGCCGCCGCGTACATCGCCTCCCGTCTGGACCGGCTCCAGATCCTGCTGGCACACCGGCCGAACGTCTCGTACCCGACGTTCGCCGCGAAGACCTTCGCCACCCTGGACCGGATCAGCGACGGACGTCTCACCGTCCACTTCATCACCGGTGGCAACGACCACGAGCAGGGCCGGGAGGGCGACACGCTCACCAAGGACGAGCGCTACGCCCGTACCCGGGAGTACATCGGCATCGTCAAGCGGATCTGGACCTCGCACGAGCCCTTCGACCACGAGGGCGAGCACTACCGGTTCCACGACTTCGTCAGCGATGTCTTCCCGGTCCAACAGCCGCGTCCCGACGTCTCGTTCGGCGGCTCCTCGCCGGCGGCGTACGCGGCGGGCGGCGCCGAGGCCGACATCTACGCCCTGTGGGGCGAACCGCTGGCGAGGACTGCGGAGCAGATCGAGGCGGTGAAGGCCGCCGCGCGGGCCGCCGGGCGCACCACGCCGCCGCGCTTCCAGGTGGCCTTCCGACCGATCATCGCCCCCACGGAGGAGCTGGCCTGGGAGAAGGCACACCGTACGGTCGCGGCGATCAAGGACCACACCGCGCGGGGCGCGGCGAGCGTCGTACGGCACCACTCCCGGCTCGCCCCGGAGAACACCGGGGCGCAGCGGCTGATCGCGATCGCCGAGGCGGGCGAGCGGTTCGACCGGGCCCTGTGGACGCCGACGGCCGCCGCCACCGGTGGCGCGGGCAACTCCAACGCGCTGGTCGGCACACCGGAGACGGTCGCCCAGGCCCTGCTGGACTACTACGACCTCGGCGTGGACATCATCTCGGCCCGCGGGTACGACCTGCTGGACGACGCCATCGACTTCGGACGCCATGTCATCCCGCTGGTGCGCGCCGAGGTCGCCAGGCGTGAGGCGGCGGGCGCTCCGCGCGGCCCGCAGACCCTGGTCGGGGCGGGCCGATGACCTCCGTCGCCGAACCCCGTGGGCTGACCTGGCGGCGGACCGTGGTCTCGGATCCGCTGGTGCGGCCGATGCTGGAGGAACTGGGCAACGAGTACTCCGCGCGCTACGGCAAGGACGCGCACGGCGAGCTGGCCCGGTATCCCGCCGAGGAATTCGCCCCGCCGCACGGCGAGTTGCTGCTGTTGCTGGAGCACGGTGTGCCGGTCGCCGGGGGCGCGTTCCGCCGCTTCGACGAGCACACCGCGGAGCTGAAGCGGATCTGGACGCACTCCGCGCACCGGCGGCGCGGGCTCGCCCGGCAGGTCGTCGCGGAGCTGGAACGCGTCGCGGCCGTACGCGGCTACCGCCGGATCCACCTCACCACCGGACCACGCCAGCCGGAGGCGCGCGGGCTCTATCTGGCGGCCGGGTACACACCGCGGTTCGACACCGCGGCGGACCCGGAGACCATCGGCCCGCTGCCGTTCGAGAAGCGTCTGGTGGCTCCGGCTCCGGCACCGGACGCCGCCGGGCGGCCCACCGGAAGCTCCGCCGAGAACTCCACGGAAAGAGAGGGATGACCGCGTGCGCACCCTGATCCCGGGCCGCTCCCGGACCGCGCTCCGCGCCGCGGCGGGCGCGCTGACGGCCGCCCTGGTCCTGCCGCTCCTGACGGGCTGCGGCTCGGACGCGGTGACGTCCGAGGAGGCCGGCGCCGCCCCGCCCTCCTCGGATGTCACCGCCGCCCTGAAGAAGAACCCCGCGCTGGCGAAGCTGCTGCCCGAGGAGGTACGGAAGCGGGGGACGCTCACACTCGGCGCCTCCGTGGGCGCGGCGCCCAGCTCCTACTTCCCCAGCACGTCGAGCAAGGTCCCGGCCGGTCAGGACGTCGACATCGCCGACGCCATCGGCAAGCTGCTGGGGGTGCGGCTGACGCGGCAACAGGCGAGCTTCGACGCGATCCTGCCCGCGCTCGGCAGTGGGAAGTACGACGTGGGCACCGGCAACTTCGGGGTCACCGACGAGCGCAGGAGAACGATCGACTTCGTCACGTACATCAACGACGGGCAGGGGTTCGCCGTCCGCGAGGACGACACGAGCCTGGACAAGGTGACCCGGCTCGACCAGCTCTGCGGAAAGTCGATCGGGGTGGGCGCGGGGACCACGTTCGAGGCGACGCTCGAAGCCGAGAAGAAGGTCTGCGCCGCCGCGGGCAGGAAGCCGTACACGGTGCACGTCTACTCGGACAACGGGTCGCTGCTCACCAGCCTCCAGCAGCACCGGGTCGAGGTGGTGATGTCGACGATCAACGGGCTGCGTTACCAGGCGGCCCGGCCCGCCGCCGGTACACGGTTCCTGAACGAGTACCACCGGCTCGACGTGGGGTTCGCGTTCAAGAAGGGGTCCCCGTTGCCGAAGGCGTTCCAGGCGGCCGTCAACGAACTGATCCGGGACGGTACGTACCGGAAGATCCTCGACCGGTGGGGGACACGGGAGTCCGCCATCGAGGAGTCCCGGATCAGTCCCCCCGAGCAGAAGTGACCGGCAGGAGCCTCTGATGAACGTCTCGCCGCCGGCCCCCTCCCCGGTTTCGTACGAGGTCCCGTACGAGGAGGACGGGTACGCGTCGCTCACGGTCGTTCCGGCGCGCCACTACTGGCGCTGGGCGGCCGGTGTGGCGGCGCTCGTCCTCGTCACCCAGTTCGCGCACGGCCTGGTCACCAACCCGGGCTGGGAGTGGGACACCTTCTTCCTCTATCTGACCGCCGACACGATCCTCAAGGCCGTCTGGGTAACCCTCCAACTCACCCTCTACGGAACGGCCCTGGGCTTCGCGCTCGGTGTCGTCCTCGCCTTCATGCGGCTGAGCAGGAGTGTGATACTCCAGACCGTCGCATGGACGTACATCTGGGCGTTCCGCTCGATCCCGCTGATCGTCCAGCTCCTGTTCTGGTTCAACCTGGCCTATCTCTACAAGGAGTTGGGGATCGGTATCCCCTTCGGTCCTGTGTTGTGGAGCTTCGACACGATGAACCTGGTCGGCGCGCTCTCCGCCGCCGTCATCGGTCTCGCGTTGCATCAGGCCGCCTACGCCGCGGAGATCGTCCGCGGCGGGATCATCTCCGTCGACGGCGGGCAGTTGGAGGCCGCGGCGGCGCTGGGCATCCCCCGGGCGCGCCAGCTCCGGCGCATCCTGCTGCCGCAGGCGATGCGCGGGATCCTGCCCAACGCGGCGAACGAGGTGATCTCGCTGTTCAAGGGCACCTCGATCGTCTCGGTGATGGCCATCGGCGAGCTGTTCTACCAGGTACAGGTGGTCTACGGCCGGAACGGGCGGGTCGTACCGCTGCTGATGGTCGCCACCGTCTGGTACATCCTGCTGACCACGCTGCTCTCCGTCGTCCAGTACTACGTGGAGCGGCACTTCGCGCGCGGCGCCGAGCGCACTCCCCCGCCCACCCCGCTCCAGCGGGCCAGGGCCTTCACCCACAGGATGCGGGCTGCCGCCGCCACCGGAGGTTTCCAGAAATGAGCACGGTCCCCGTCTCCGCCCCGACGGCCCCGGACACGGACGCGACCCCGGCTCCGGGCACAGCTCCGGCCGGCGCCGGTCCGATGGTCGACATCCGCGGCGTTCACAAGAGCTTCGGCCCCCTCGAAGTGCTGCGCGGGGTCGATCTTCAGGTACGCACCGGAGAGGTCGCCGTCGTCCTCGGCCCCTCCGGCTCCGGCAAGTCGACCCTGCTGCGCAGCATCAACCATCTCGAAAAGCTCGACCGCGGCCGCATCTCCATCGACGGCGAGCTGATCGGCTACCGGCGTTCCGGCTCCAAACTGCACGAGCTCAAGGAGCGGGAGGTGCTGAAGCAGCGTCTCCACATCGGATTCGTCTTCCAGAACTTCCATCTCTTCCCGCATCTCACGGTGGTCGAGAACATCATCGAGGCGCCCATCTCGGCGCTGCGCCGGCCCCGCGCGACGGCGCTCGCGCAGGCCGGGGCGCTGCTGGAGCGGGTGGGGCTCAGCGACAAGGCCGACACCTATCCGCGGCAGCTCTCCGGCGGCCAGCAGCAGCGGGTGGCCATCGCCCGCGCCCTCGCCCTGGAGCCCAAGGTGCTGCTCTTCGACGAGCCGACCTCCGCGCTCGACCCCGAGTTGGTGGGCGAGGTACTCGATGTGATCAAGGACCTGGCCCGCAGCGGCACCACCATGATCGTCGTCACCCATGAGATCGGCTTCGCCCGTGAGGTCGCCGACACCGTCGTCTTCATGGACGACGGTGTGATCGTCGAGCAGGGTCCGCCCGCCGAGGTGCTGGACCGGCCGCGCCACACACGTACCAGAGCCTTCCTGTCGAAGGTCCTCTGAGGCCGCCGGCCTCCCCTCCTCATTCCCTTCCCTGCTTTCTCTCCGCCCGCCCCCGTCAAGGAGCCGTCCCGTGCCACCCCGACGTACTCTCCGTATCACCGCCGCCCTGCTCGGCCTCGTCTCCGCCCTCTCGCTCACCGCCTGCGGCAACCCGGCCGACGGCACGGGTTCCGGACCGGGCGGCGCCGCGGCCTCGTCCGGTTCCGGCGACGGCAAGGGCCTCCAGATCGATCTGGGACCCGACCAGAAGCGGGTGTCCACCTCCACGGTGGACTCCATCGCCGCTCTCGTCCCTGCGGAGATCCGCCGCAAGGGCACCCTGGATGTCGTCAACTCTGCTGGTTCCGTACCCCCGTTGACGTTCCACGCCACCGACGACAGGACCGTGATCGGGGTGGAGCCGGACATCGCCTCGCTCGTCGCGGACGTACTCGGGCTGAAGCTGCGCTACCACCCGGTCGACTGGGCGAACATCTTCGTCGGGCTCGACAGCGGCAAGTACGACCTCGGGCTCAGCAACATCACGGTGACCGAGGAGCGCAAGGAGAAGTACGACTTCGCGACCTACCGGCTGGACAACATCGCGTTCGAGGCGAAGAAGGGCTCCGGCTGGAAGGTACGGGGGCCGCGCGACGTCGCGGGCAGAACCATCGGTGTGGCCTCCGGCACCAACCAGGAGAAGGTGCTGGTCGACTGGAGCACGTCCAATGTGGAGAAGGGGCTCAAGCCCACCGACATCAAGATCTACCAGAACACCAGCGACTACTACCTGGCACTCGGTTCCGGCCGGCTCGACGCCTACTTCGGGCCCAACCCGGTCGCCGCGTACCACGCCGCCTCCACCGGACAGACCGAGATCGTCGGTACGTTCTCGGGGGCAGGGGACGCGGTCCAGGGCAAGATCGCGGCCACCACGAAGAAGGACAACGGCCTGATCAAGCCCGTCCACGAGGCGCTGAACACCGTGATCAGGAACGGGACGTACGGAAAGGTCCTGAAGCGCTGGGGACTGGCGAACGAGGCGGTTCCGTCCTCGGAACTGAACCCCGCGGGGCTGCCGAAGACCGCCTCGTAGGGCTTCCGGCAGGGCTGCTGAGGCCATCCCGTCAGGCCGTCCCGCGACGTCCTCCGGCTCCGTCCCCAGGGTCGGTGGGGTTCCGCGACCGCGCGTACTTCAGCCGGGTGTTCCGCCGGGTCACCGGCGAGGCGCCGCACGCCTTCCGCAGCCGGGGTCCCGAGGAGCACGTGGGCTGACGGGGCGACCTAGAAAGCCTCCGTGGTGAGAACGAGCGTCACCTCCACCGGCGCTCCGGACGGCAGGCTCGCCACGCCGACGGCCGTACGGGCCGGGGGCGGGCCCGCCAGCAGGTGGCGGATACGGGCGCTGGCGCCGTCCGCGACCCGGCTGTGCGCGGTGAAGGCGGGCGTCGCGGCGAGATGGACGGTCATGGAGACCGCGGGGCCGAGCCGCAGCCCCGCCCCGGCCGCCGCGATCCGGCCCGCCTCGACGGCGCGCTCCGCCGCGAGCGCGGCCAGCGGGACGGCGTCCTCGACGGAGAGGTCCGCGCCGAGCGTCCCCGCGGCGAGGACGGCGCCACCGGCGCGCGGGGTCATCCCGGCGGTGAAGACCAGCCCGCCCGCCACGCGCGCGGCGGCGTAGTCGCCCGCGGGGACGGGCGCGTCCGGGACCGTACGGGTCACCGGCCCGGCTCCGTGTCGCAGACGGTGAGGACCTCGTGTCCGGTCTCGGTGATCAGGACGGTCGCGGAGAAGCCGATTCCGGCGGTGTCCCGCAGCCGCAGCGTGGGGACGACGTGGACGACCATGCCGGGGGCGAAGCGGCGCTGTTCGTTCTCGCCGAGGGAGAGCAGGTGGCCCTCGCCCCAGTCCGGCGCGAAGGCGATGCCGACCGAGTAGCCGCTGCGCTTGCGGTACGTGTGAGCGAGGCCCGCGTCCGCGATGGCCGCCTTGCACGCCGCGTGCGCCGCGGCCGGGGAGCCGCCGGGCACGACCTCGGCCAGGGCCGCGTCCCTGGCCGCCGCGCAGGCCGGGGCCATGGCCGCCGCCTCACCGGTCAGCGCGCCGGTCCATACGGTGTGCATGAGGGGCGCGTTGTAGCGTCCCGTGGTGGCCGACATCTCCAGCAGGACGGCCTCGTTCGCGCCGATGACCCGGTCGGTCCAGCTCGCGTGGATGGTGCCGGCGCGCGGCCCCGAAGCGACGAACGGCTCCATGCCGAAGTACTCGGAGCCGGACGAGATGAGCCCGCCGAACGCGGCGGCGGCCACGTCGCGCTCGGACGCGCCGGGGACCGCGGCGGCGGCCGCCGCGGCCATGCCCGCGTTGGTGCTCCGCGCGGCGGCCCTGATCTGTTCGATCTCCAGCGGTGACTTGACGAGCCGGGCCGCGGCCAGCGCGTCGTCGATGTGGGTGACCCGGGCGCCCGCGGCGTCCAGCAGCGCGCCGAGCCGCAGGAAGGGCTCGGGCGGCAGGAACCAGGAGCGTGCCTCGACCCCGACCGCCCGTGCGCCGGGGGCGAGTTCGGCGAGGAGGGCGGCGGTGGCCAGGACGGGGTCGGAGCTGTCCGGGTAGCCGGTGATCCGCTCGAAGTAGGTGGTCTCGGCCGCGTTGACGGTCTCGGTCTCCCGCATGAGCAGGGCCGCTTCACCGTCGGCGGTGACGATCAGACACTGGTACGTGTAGTAGCCGGGCGTGGCGTGGCCGGAGAGGTAGCAGACGTTCTCCGGGGTGTGCACGACGACGGCGTCCAGCTCCTTCTCCTTGAGCGTGGCGCGCAGCGCGGTGAGCCGCCGGTCGTACTCAGTCGCGGGAAAGACGGGAGGCATGGAGGGCTCCTGGGGTGGTGTGGTCGGGGTGCGGGACAGCAGAGGCGGGTGCGGCCGTTACGGAGCCGGCCCTTACGGGGGCGAGGGGTGCGGGGGCGGAGAGGCGGGTGAGCGGGGGCGTCGGCGGCTCGCCCAGCAGATCGGTGCGCAGATCGCCGAGGTACGGGAGCTCGCGCCGTACGGCGGCCGTCTCCGGGGCCGAGACGGTCACGACGCGCAGTTCGCTCACGTCGTCGGCGCACCGGGCCAGCGGCCGGCCGTCGGGGCCCCAGGCCCCGCTGCGGCCGAAGTAGTGCTCCCCCGCGAGGTCGCCGACCGCGTTGACGACGAGCACGCAGACGGTGTTCTCGACCGCCCGCGCCGGGTGGTAGACCCCGTAGCGGTACTCGGTCGGTCCGGTGGCGAACGCCGAGCCGAACAGGACGGCGTGGGCACCGGCCCGGGCGTAGGCGCGGGTCAGTTCGGGGAAGCCGGCGTCGTAACAGATGCCGAGCCCGACGGAGACTCCGCCGTCCTCGATCAGGACGAGTCCGGTGCCGGGGTCGAAGGCGTCGCGTTCGCCCTGCCACAGGTGGGACTTGCCGTAGTGGCCGCGCACGGTGCCGGTCGGGTCGATGACGAGCAGGGCGTTGTGCGGCCGTCCCGCCGTGGCGACGGCGGCGCCGAGGAGGACCCAGACCCCGGCCGTGGCCGCCGCCTCCGCGAGGGGCGCGAGCGGCGATCCCGGGGCGGGCACCGTACCGTCGGGCGGCGGTGTCAGGGACCACCCTTGCGGGTCGGCGGCGATCGACTCCGGGTCGTATCCGCAGGCGAACAGCTCGGGCAGGGCCAGGACACGGGCTCCGCGCCGGCCCGCCTCGGCCGTCAGCCGGGCGGCCAGGGCGAGGTTGGCGGGGAGGTCTCCGGGGGTGCTCGGCGCCTGGCCGAGGGCGATCCTCAGCTCCATACCGGTCCCTCCCCGGTCTGTGCCCCGGTCCCGTCCGCCGTGCCGAACGCTTCGGTGAGGACGGCCCGGTAGAGGCCGACGGCGTCGACGAGTTCGTCGACGACGATGTGTTCGTCCACCGCGTGCATCACTTCGAGCCGGCCGGGTCCGCAGACCAGGGCCGGTACGCCCGCCGCCCTGAAGTGCGTCATGTCGCAGTTGACGGTGAGTCCGCCCAGGCTGTCGTCGGCCCCCGCCGCCGCCAGCGCCCGGCGGCACAGCGCCACGAAGGGGTGGTCGTCGGGTGTCTCGGAGGGGCCGCCGGTGCTGGGGGCGCACGCGACGACGGAGGCGCTCGCGCCGTGCCCGCCGTCCGCCGCGCCCGCGTTGAACTCCGCGAGGACCGCGCCGACCTCGGCGAGCACGGACTCCTGGGTCTCGCCGGGCAGCAGTCGCCGGTCCAGGGTGATCCGGCAGCGTTCGGGGACGGCGTTGGGTGCCTCGCCGCCCTCGATCAGTACGGGGGTGCAGGTGGGCGCGCCGAGCAGCGGGTGGCCGTGGGCGGCGAGGGAGTCGGCGTACCGCTCCAGCAGGGCGATCACGGTGGCGGCGGCGGTCACGGCGTTGACGCCCTGAGCCGGGGTGGCGGCGTGCGCGGCCCGGCCGACGACCTCGACGACCGGGCGGACCGAGCCCTTGTGCGCGGTCAGCAGCCGCATCCCGGTGGGCTCCCCGACGATGACGGCGTCGGGCAGCCGGCCCTCAGCCGCCAGCAGGGGTACGAGATGGCGGGCGCCCAGGGAGTCGCCCTCCTCCTGCGACACGGCGGAGAAGACGATCTCCCCGCGTACGGGGCCCGTGCCGGCGTCGGCCGCCCGCGCCACCTCGATCGCGGCGCAGGCCATGGCGGCCAGTGGACCCTTGGCGTCCGCGGTGCCCCGGCCGTACAGCTTGCCGTCGCGCAGGGTGGGGGCGAACGGCGGGCTGGTCCAGCCGCCGCCCGCGGGGACGACGTCCAGATGCGAGTTGAGCATGACGACGGGCCCTCCCGCGCCGAACCGGCGGCGTGCGGTGAGGTTGACGCGTCCCGGGGCCAACTGTTCGGTCTCCACCGCGAATCCGGCGCCGGAGAGTACGTCGGCGAGGAGCGCGGCGGTGGACTCCTCCTCGCCGGTCGGGGTGGTGGAGTCGCAGGCGACCATGGCGCTGAGGAGGGCGGTCACGTCGACCGTGTCGGTCCTGCCGCTGCTGACAGTGGTGCTGGTGGTGGTGCTGGTGGTGCTCATGGAGAATATGTCCTTGCTCGGTCCGGAGGGCTCGGAAGAGGGGCGCGGGCCGTGCCCCACAGGGGTCAGTGCCGCCGGGTCCACACCGACGCGTACGCCGAGACCCGCGCCGTCCGGCAGCCGGACGGCGCCCCGGTGCAGGGTGAGGCCGTCGGTGACGTCGTGCGCGAGATGGGCGCAGCCCCAGAGTTCGGCGACCTCGATACGGAGGCCGGCGGCGAGGTGGGCGGTGGTCGCGCAGCCCAGGCGCCCGCAGTCCATCTGGCCGAGGCCGACGGCGAGTCCACGGGAGCGGGCCGCGCCGACGGCCGCCGCCAGCGCTGCGACGGTGCCCGCCTTCTCCAGTTTGAGATGGACGCCGTCGACGGCGCCCGCGTCGGCGACGGCGTGCACCGAGGCCGCGTCGCGCACCGACTCGTCGGCCCAGACGGGCACGGGCGAGGCGACGCGTACGGCGGCCATCGCGGCCAGGTCGCCGGGCGGGGTGGGCTGTTCCAGCCAGGCGACGCCGTGGTCCGCGAGCCATCGCGTGGCGGCGCGGGCGGTGTCCACGTCCCAGCCGCCGTTGGCGTCGACGGCGAGAACGACCGTGCCGGCGCCCGCGACCCGGTCGACGGCGCCGCGTACGGCGCTCACCCTGGCCCGGTCGCGGTCCTGGTCGCCGCCGACGCGGATCTTCACCCGGCCGAAGCCGGCCTCAGCGGCGGCGACCGCCAGCGCGGCGGCCTCCTCCGGTGTGCCGAACCCGATCGGAGCGTGGGTCGGCAGCGGCGGGTGCGCGACACCTACGGGAGCGGTGAGGGGTACGGACGCGGGGGCCGGTTCCGTACGGACGGCTTCCGTCCCCGGGCCGCTCCGGCCGTCCCGCTCGTCCGGCTCGTCCGGCGCCCTCAGCGTCGCCCACAGCGGCAGGCCCCGGGAGCGGGCCGCCGCGTCGCGCCAGGCGATGTCCAGCAGTGCGGCGGCCGGTGGGCAGTGGGCGGCCAGGCCCGTGGCGAGCGCGGCGGGGTCGGCCCAGGCCGGGTCGCTGGCCTGGGGCAGTCCGGCCAGCGCGGCGCTGATGGAGTCGGCCGTGTGGTGGGTGGCGTACGCGCCGTTTCCCCGGGTCTCGGCCCAGCCGGTCGCCCCGTCCGCGAGCCGCACGCGGAGGAAGACCTCCGTCAACTCCGCGGTGTCCACGGAGTGGTGACGGAGCTTCAGTCGCAGGGGGAGCCCGACGACGCCGTACTCCGCCCCGGTCACCGCCGGTGGTGCGGTGGGCCGGCCGCCGGCCGTCATGCGGGGTCCAGCGAGCCCACGACCTCGATGACGCGGTCGAGCGCCGCGTCCCACACGGTCTCCTCCTGGGCGAAGCAGAGCCGCATACGGCCGGTGCCCGCGAGGCCGAACTGGTAGCCGGGGTTGACGACGACTCCCGCGTGCTCCTTCAGCGCGAGCGCCACGGCCTGGTCACTCGCTCCGGTCAGCACCTCGGGGAAGAGGTACGCCGTGCCGTAACTCGCGTTGACCCGAAGGACGGAGGAGGCGTTGATCTTCTTGACGGTGGTGTCGCGCAGCGCCTGGTACTCCACGAGCCGCCGGTCGAGGAAGTCGCCGTCCTCCGCGATCCAGCGCGCCAGCAGGTGCTGCGCGTAGGCGGGGGCGCGCAGCGCGGTGCAGGACTGCACGTCCTCCATGGCGTCGACCAGCGCGGTGGGCGCGACGGCGACGCCGAGCCGGTACCCCGACAGGGATTCGGTCTTGGAGGGGCCGAGGAGGGTGACCGTACGTTCGGCCATGCCGTCGAAGGCGGCGAGGTGGTGGAAGCGCTCGCCCTCGTACACCAGCCGGCAGTACAGCTCGTCGGCGATGACGGTGAAGTCGTGGCGCCGGGCGGCGTCCGCGATGGCCTCGATCGTCTCCTCGCCGTAGATGGCGCCCGTCGGGTTGTTGGGGTGGGAGAAGACCATCAGGCGTGGTCCCTCGGCGGCGGCGTCCTCCAGCGCCTGGAGGTCCAGGGTCGGGCGGGTCCTGGCACCGCCGGTGGACTCGTCCGGCCAGATCATCGGGATGCGGCGGACGCGGGCGCCGAAGTAGCGCAGCATCCGTTCGGTGGAGAGGTAGTCGGGGTCGGGGAGCAGGACCAGGTCGCCGGGCGAGAGGATCGCGGCGAGCGCGGTGAACAGGGCTCCCTGGGTGCCGGGGGTGAGGATGACGTCGGCGGGTCCGGCGGCGGGTATGCCGAGTCCGGTGGAGACGTTGTGGGCGACGGCCTCGCGTACGGCGCGGTCGCCTCGGTAGGGGGTGTACGTCATGCCGTCGCCGCCCGCGGCGGCGGTGAAGGTGGGCAGCGCCCACTCGGGTGCCGGGAAGCGGTGGGTGTCGGCGTAGGTGGCGTCGAGGAGGACGTCCGGCCCCGGGCCGTTCTCCAACTGGCGTTCGGCGTCGCGTACGGACATCCCGAGCCGTTCGGTGTGTTCGGGCAGGGAGAGTCGCGCGATGGCCTCGGGCTGGTTGATCACGATCTGGTTCCTCACTGTGGTGCGTGCGTCGGGGCGGTGGGGTGACGCGGGTCGGGATGCGCGGGGTCGGGGTGACGCGGGGTCGGGGTGACGCGGGGTCGGGGTGACGCGGGGTCGGGGTGACGCGGGTCAGCCCGGGTCCGAGAGGGTGGCGGGCTGGCGGTCGATGGATCCGGTCAGTACGCCGAGGCCGCCCAGCACATGGGCGCGGGTGAGCGCGGCGGACTGTTCGGCGTCGCCGCCGAGGAAGGCGTCGAGGATGGCGGTGTGTTCGTCCACGGAGTTCTGCGCGCGGTGGGCGTCGGCCAGGTAGAGCGCCACGTACCGGTCGCTCTTCGCGCGGAGCTGGTCGAGCGCGGCCAGCGTGGCGGGCATGGCGGCCTGCGCGTAGAGGGCGTCGTGGAACTGCCGGTCGAGCAGCCGTACCTGTGCGGTGTCGCCGAGGGAGACGGCGACGCGCTGGCGTTCCAGCAGCAGCCCGAAGTCGGCTGCCAGGGAGCCGCGTTCACCGAACGTGGCCTGGGCCGCCGCCGCCGCGAGGACGCTCTCCAGGGCGGCGCGTCCGTTGTAGATGTCCCTGGCGTCCGCGACGGAGACCTCCGCGACGACGGACTTCTGGTGCGGGCGGTCCACGATCAGGTGCTCGGCGGCCAGCCGGGACAGTGCGTCGCGCAAAGGGCCGCGGCTGATGCCGAGTTCACCGGCGAGGGCTTCCTGGCTGAGCTGTTCGCCGGGTGCGAGAGCGCCGGTGAGGATGCGCTCGCGCAGTTGCTGGTAGGCCCAGTCCTGCTTGCGCAGGCTCCAGGGGGCGTGGGGGCGGGTGGTGTTGAGGCGGCCCGGAGGGGGCGGGGTGGTCATGGTCCTACTCTCCGAGGATCTGCTCGAAAAAGACGCGTGTTCGCTCCTGCCGGGGCGTGTTGAAGATCGTCTCGGCGGGTCCGTCCTCGACGATCCGGCCGTCGGCCATGAACACGACGCGGTCGGCGCTCTGCCGGGCGAAGCCCATCTCGTGGGTGACGACGACGATGGTCATGCCGCTGTCGGCCAGATCCCGCATGACGGCGAGCACTTCGCGGGTGAACTCGGGGTCGAGGGCCGAGGTGGGCTCGTCGAAGAGCATCAGCTCCGGGCTCATCGCGAGGGCGCGGGCGATGGCGACGCGCTGCTGCTGGCCGCCGGAGAGTTCGTACGGATAGTGGTCGCGGCGCTCGGCGAGCCCCACCCGTTCCAGCAGGGTGTGCGCCTCCTCCCTGGCCCGCTGCCGGGGGACGCCCCGTACCCGGACGGGGGCGAGCGCGACGTTCTCGGTGGCGGTGAGATGCGGGAAGAGGTTGAACTGCTGGAAGACCATGCCGATCCGGCCGCCGACCGAGCGCGGTTTGGTGCCGGCCTTCGACAGCAGTTCGCCCTGGAAGCCCACGCTGCCGGTCTCCAGGGGTTCGAGCCCGGCGAGACAGCGCAGCATGGTGGACTTGCCGGCCCCCGAGGGGCCGAGGACGGCGACGGTCTGGCCGGCCGGGATGGTCAGGTCCACCCCGCTGACCACGGCGTTGCCGTGGTAGCTGCGGCCCAGGTTCTCCGCCACGAGGACGGTCCGTCCCTTGGTGGTCACGGCGGCGCCCGGTGCGGTGGTGCTCATGGCGGTGCCCTTTCCGGTTCGGGTCCCGGCTGTGTGGCCGGTGGCGATGGCGGCCCCGGTCGCCGGCCGCGCGGCCCTCATCGGGCCGCCGGGTCGAGGGCCGCCGTGCGGCCGGGGTCGGGGTCCTTGGCGCGGCGTGCCGAGGCGCGCCGGTTGACGTCGAGGCGTCGCTCCACCTGCCGCAGGGCGAGGGTGAACACCGTGGTCAGGACGAGGTAGTGGACGGCGGCGGCGCCGAGGGAGCCGACGTAGTCGAAGTCGGCGGCGGCCTGCCGCTGGGCGGTGAGCATCAGGTCCTGGACGCTGACGACGGAGGCCAGCGCCGAGGTCTTCAGCATCCCGATGAACTGGTTGCCGGTGGGCGGCAGGATCAGCCGGGTCGCCTGTGGGAGGACCACCCAGCGCAGGATGCCCGTCTCGGAGAGTCCGAGCATGTGGGCGGCGGTGCGCTGGCCCTTGTCCACGCCGAGCAGTCCGCCTCGTACGATCTCCGCCATGTAGGCGACCTCGTTGAGGCTGAGCGCGATCACGGCGCAGGTGAACGGGGACAGGCTCAGCCCCCACAGCGGGAGCACGTTGAAGACGAAGATGAGCTGGAGCAGGACGGGTGTGCCGCGGAAGAACCAGATGTAGGCGTCCGCGAGCCACCGCAGCGGGGCGAACGGGGCCCCCTTGACGAGGGCGAGCAGCATCCCGCCCACGATGCCGAGGGCCATCGACAGGACCGTCAGGGCGAAGGTCAGCAGGGAGGCCGTGAGGAAGTCGGCGGAGAGCGCCTTGTCGAGGAATCCCATCAGGACCCACCGGCCGGGGCGGAGGTGGCGGGGGACGACGGGGCGGAGGCCGTGAAGTAGTCGGAGGACTTGGGCAGTTTGTACGTGGCCATCAGCTCGGCGTAGCCACCGCCGCGTACGAACCGGTCCAGCGCCTTCCTGACGGCGGTGGCGGTCGCGGTGTCCCCCTTGCGGACGGCTATGCCGATCTTCGTCTCGTTCTTGAAGGTCGCGGCGAGGGTGAACCTGCCCTTCGTCCCGGCGAGCGTGGCCGCCGCGCCCGGGGTGGAGGTGTCGAAGGCGTCGGCCCGGCCGCTCCGGACGGCGAGCATCGCGTCCTGGTTGTTGGGCAGAGACATGATCTTCATCTCCGCGCGGCCCTGCTTCTTCAGGTCCTTGTTGAACTCGTTCATGTACGTCTCGCCGATCGCGCCCCGGGTGACGGCGACGGTCCTGCCGGAGAGGTCCTCGGGTACCCGGGAGATCTTCTTCGGGTTGCCCGACGGGGTGAGCAGGGTCTCCCCGATGATCATGTAGGGGACGAAGTCGACCTGCTTCTCCCGCTCGGGCGTGATGTACATGGCCGAGTTGATGATGTCGGTCCGTTTTCCGGCCAGCGCCGGGATGAGTCCGTCGAAGTCGATGTCCAGGGGCTTGGCCTTCAGCCCCATCGACTTCGACAGGGCGGAGATCATGTCGATGTCGAAGCCCTGCAGATCGCCGTTGCCCGCCTTGGACTCGAAGGGCGGGAAGGTGGCCGCCGTACCGTAGGTGAGGGTGCCGGACGAGGCGAGGTCCTCAGGGGGTGCGACCTCGGCCGGGGTGGCCGGCGCGGCCGTCCCCGACCCGCCGCAGGCGGACAGGACGGCCATCAGGACAACAGCCGTGCACACCGCGGCTGTTCGCGTGGTTCCAACTCTCACCGGACTGCTCCCTACTGGCGTTCTCCCTGTTCAGGAGGTTCTGTAAACAGTTGCCAGTCACTGTCGCCGCGCTCCGGGTCCGGCCGGTTGCGCTTCCGTTAAACCAAGGTTTCCGGTCACCCCGCGCTCATTCACTCACCCGGCGTGACCGGATCCGTTCGGTTCGGCCGTACGGGTTGTCGCCATGTCCGCGCGGGTGTCACGGGTGTCAGCCGGGGCGGTGGGCGCGGTCCTGCGCGGAGACTCGTCGGCGTGACGGATCCTCAAGCGTCCCGGGCATCCGGGAGAGACGACGAGACGCTGCGCCTGATCGGGCAGGAGTGGGGGCGGGCGTCCGCCGCCCCCGCCGCGTGGCGTGGCGCGCTGCCCGTCGACCCGGACCTGGGCAGCTACCCCGAGCCGGAGCAGATCGTGCCGCCCCGCTTCGGCAGGTTCGTCCATGTCACCACGGTCGGCGGGCCGCCGGGAGCGGTGGTGGGCACGAGCCGTACGGGACCGGCCGCGGCCGGCGGGTTCGGCGCCCGGCTGCGCAGGGCCGTCCTGGGCGCGCCGCTGCGGTCCACGGCCATCGTGCGGGAGCGGATGCGCAAGCTGGTGGCGCTGCCGGTGCTCTCGGCGGACGCCCTGTCGTCGGTGGCGTACGGCCCCGAGGCGCTGCTCGCGGTGCTGGTGCTGGGCGGTACGGCGGGGCTGGCCTACTCGGTGCCGGTGGCGCTGGCGATCGTCTTCCTGATGCTGGCCGTGGGGCTGTCGTACCGTCAGACGATCCGCGCGTACCCGCACGGCGGCGGCTCGTACATCGTCGCGACCGACAATCTGGGGCGGATCCCGGGACTGGTGGCGGCGGCCGGGCTGATGACGGACTACATCCTCACCGTGGCGGTGTCGGTGTCGTCGGGGATGGCCGCGGTCACCTCGGCGCTCCCCGGCCTGTCCGGGGATGTGGTGCTGATCGGCGTGCTGGTCATCGCCGTACTGCTGGCGGGGAACCTGCGGGGGGTCAGACAGGCGGGCGCGCTGTTCGCGGCGCCCACGTACGCCTTCATCGTCGCCGTCCTCGCGCTGGTGGCGTTCGGGCTGTACGACGCGGCGGGGCGCGGCTTCGAGCCCGTTCCGCATCCGCCGCTGCACGCGGTGGAGGGGGTGGGGCTGCTGCTGGTGATGCGGGCGTTCGCGTCGGGGTCGACGGCGATGACCGGGATCGAGGCGATCTCCAACGCCGTGCCCGCGTTCAAGCCCGTCCCCTGGCGCAACGCGCGGACGACGCTGTCGTGGATGATCGGTCTGCTGATCGCCCTGTTCGCCGGCACGATCGCAATGGTCCATCTGGAGGGGGTCGTCCCCCGGTCGGGCGAGACGGTGCTCTCGCAGCTCGCCCACCGCAGTTTCGGCTCCGGCGGGATGTACGTCTTCACGCAGGCGGCCACGGCGCTGGTGCTGCTGCTCGCGGCGAACACCGCGTACAACGACTTCCCCCGGGTGCTCTTCCTGCTGGCGCGCGACAACCACGCGCCACGCATCTTCCTGCGGCTGGGCGACCGGCTGGCGTTCAGCAACGGGATCATCGTGCTCTCCGTGGCGGCGGCGCTCGTCTATGTGGCGTTCGACGGCGACACGGCGGCGCTGATCCCGCTGTACGCCGTGGGGGTGTTCCTCGCCTTCACCCTGTCGCAGAGCGGCATGGTGGTGCACTGGTGGCGCCGGAGGGACCGGCACTGGCGCAAGGGCCTCGGCTTCAACGCCACCGGCGCCGTGCTGTCGGCGCTCGTCTTCATCACGGCGGGCATCACCAAGTTCACCGAGGGCGCGTGGCTCGCGATCCTCACCGTCGGGGTGTTCCTGCTGGTGACGACGCGGATCCACCGTCACTACGCGCGGGTGACCGAGGCGCTGCGGCTACGGCCGCAGAAGATCGAGATCCCGAGCCGTACGATCGCGCCCCTGTCGGACGGGGAGCCGGGCCCGGCCCGGGAGGCAGGGGACGCGGAAGGTACGGAAGGTACGGGGAGCGCGCGGGACGCGGAGCCGGAGGAGTCCCCCGAGGAGATCCGTCATCTGTCCGTCGTGGCGCTGGACTCGCTGCACCGGGCGAGCATGCGCGCCCTGGCCTACGCCGCCTCGCTCCAGCAGCCCGTCCTCGCGCTGCACGTCAGCCCGAGCGACGAGGACGCCGAGCGGTTCCGTGCGGCGTGGCTGCTGTGGGGCGACCATCTGCCGCTGCGGATCATCGTCTCTCCGTACCGGGCGATCGTCACACCACTGATCAGTTATGTGGAGTCGCTGCATCATCAGCGCCCGGATCTGACCATCACCGTCATCATCCCGGAGCTTGTCGTACGCCATTGGTGGCACCGCGTTCTGCACAGCCGGCTGGCGGGGCGGCTGCGGCGCGCACTCCGGCCGCTGCCGAAAATCGTGGTGACCACGGTTCCCTTCCACATCCCTGACGGACGATCGACTTAGAACGGACATACGGAATGAAGTATCAAACTCTTGTCCCAACTGGTTGATTTGTCGATACATGCCTAAAGTTGGCTTCGGCATAGCCCACAAAGGGCGATGGCATCTACATGAGGAGCCCACCATGCTTTCTCAGACCATGAGGCCGACCGAAATCACTCTGGACACCGACGCGTTGGGTACGGCGATGGCCGAACCCGAGGCACCCCTGAGCGACGCCCCGGTGTACGCGCCGGAAGCGGCCGGGGTTCTGCTGCTGCTGGCCCTTCTGTCCCCGAAGGAGCCCAAGGAGCCGAAGGGCCGATGAGCCCCGACCGGTCGCAGACCTCCTATCAAGAATCAGCGGCCGGCCTGGCACGACGTGCCCTCGGTGCCCTTCGGGGCGCCGGGGGCACGGCCATGGTCGCCGAACACGTCGAGAGCGCACCCGACCCCGGGGCGGCGCTGGCCGCCATCAGGATCCTCGGCGCGGACGCCCTCGCCCCCGCCCTGCTCTCCGGAGGCACCGTGCACCCCCGGGACGCGGAGGCCGTCGCGCTGGCCTTCACCGCCCTGCCGCCCGCCCGGGACGTCACCCCGCCGCCGCCCGCCGGGCCCGCGAACCCCTGGCTGATGGCCTGGCGCGACTGGGGCACCGTCACCCTGCTGGCCGTGCTGTCCGACGAGACCGCCGGAGGCAGGGTCCGCGGAACGGACGGGCGGCTCACGGTCGTTCAGCCCGCGCCTCCCCCGCCCGCCGGAGCCGCCACGGGGAACGACGACGCCTGGGCAGCCTGGTCCGTGACGATGGGACAGCTCTCCACCCTGGCCCTGCCAGGACTCGACGGCCCGGTGCACGACGCGGCGCGCAGCTCCCCGCTCGGCCTGGCGCGCGGCGCGACCCGCGCCGTACTGCGCCGGGACTACCCGACCGCCGCCCGGATCGTCCGCTGGCTGGCCTGGCTGCACAGCGACGGGGTACGGACACCGCTCGACCCGGCGCCGCTCGTGGAGCACATCTCCCTGCTGGCGGGCGGTGACCGGCTCGCGCTGGACACCGCGATCGCCCGCAGGCTGCTCACCGTATGACTCCGGTGGCCCCCGCCGCCGTCCGACCCGCACCCCGCCGAACCGCCCCGATCGGACCGAGACCCGATGGCCATGTCCGTCACACAGACCGCCCACCTCGTCAGCCTGCACGCCCTGAACTGGCTGCACACCCATCGCGAGCACGGCGCGCTCCCGCCCGACACCACCGCCGAACTCGCCGAGCCCAACACCGTCTACAAGCCCCTGGGCGAGACCGCGCTCGCCGCCTCGCTGGTGCTGCGGGAGGCGGTGGCCGGCAGTACGGAGCTACGGCTCGCCCGCGAGCTGCTGGACTTCACCTGGAAGCAGCTCGGCGGCGGGGACATGCTCCATGAGCGGCTGCTGCGCTACCCGCTGATGAGCGACCCGCTGGAGACGTACGCGCACTTCGCGCGCAGCGGCTACCGCCACGACGACCTGGACCGGCTGCTCGACCACACCACCTCGCTGCGCTCGGCGCGCGCCATGGAGATGGTGCCCAACCGGCGTCTCGCCGTCGCCAACGCGGCCCGCATCAGCGGCTTCGACGGGGGCGAGCGCGCCGCCGACTGGGACCGGCTGACCCGGGAGACCTGGCTGGGCGCGCTCCCCGAGCCGTGGCTCATCGACTGGATGACCGCGTACAACATGACGCACACCGTCTTCCACATCACCGACTGGGGACGTCTGCCCGGGGACCTCCCCGCCGATCTGGCCGCCTACCTCGTCCGCTGGCTGCCGGCCTGGATCGACATCTGGGCCGAGATCGGCGAATGGGACCTGGTGGCCGAGCTGATGATCGTGGGCAGTTGTCTGCCCGAGCCGCACATCGACCCGGCCGACTGGGCGCGGCTCGCCGCCGTCCAGCAGGAGGACGGGCTCATGCCCAGGGACGGCGCTCCCCTCGAGGGCGACCCGGGGGAACGCTTCGAGACGCACCACCACACCACCGTGGTGGCGGCCGTCGCCGGCACCCTCACGGTCGCGCGCGCCCTCGGCGGCGACCGGTGACGGCACCGGCGCCGTCCGTCCGGCCTGCGGACGGCGGTGGTGAGCGCGAACCGACCCCCGCGCCACCGCCCGCGTGGGCGCGCGCCCCCGCCGACGCCCTCGCCGCCGCGGCCCGCGGCGCCTGCGCGGTGGTGGTCGCGCTGCGCCGGGGCGAGGAGCGGGCCGTCGTGCCGTACGGCACCACCGCGTTCGGCGGCGGCGAACCGGTCACGGCGGACACCCGGTTCGAGATCGGCTCGCTCACCAAGTGCTTCACGGCGCTGCTCCTCGCCGAACAGGCCGCCAGGGGCGAGGTCGGCTACGGCGATCCGCTGTCCCGCTTCCTGCCGCCCGAGGTACTGCCACAGCAGCGCGGCGCCCCCATCACCCTGCTCCATCTCGCCACGCACACCGCGGGGCTGCCCCGGCTGCCGCCCGGTCTGCTCGCCGGGGCGGCGTCCCACTGGTTCTCCAACCCGTACGCCGCGTTCTCCACCGAGGACCTGCTGCGCTCCCTCGCCCGGACCCGGCCGGGCGCCCGCCCCGGCGACCGGGTGCGGTACTCCAACTTCGGTGTGGGGCTGCTCGGTCACCTCCTCACCCGGGCCGCCCCGGACGGCCCGGAGTACGGGGAACTCCTCGCGGAGCGCGTCCTCGGCCCCCTCGGGCTGCGCCGCACCGGAGGCGATCCCGACCTCCCCCAGGCAACCGGCCACTGGCACGGCAGGCCGCGCCCGTCCTGGCGGATCCCCGGCCTCCCGGGCGCGGGCGCGCTCCGCTCCAGCGCGCCCGATCTGCTGGCCTTCCTCGACGCCCTGGCGGACGGGGCGGCGCGCGGGGCGACGGTGGACGGAGTGGCGGTGGACGGGCCGCTGGGCGCGGCGCTCACGGAGGCGGTACGGCCCCGGCTCGCCCTGCGGGGCGGCACACGGCGGCTGGCACTGGTCTGGAACATCCGTGTCCGGCCGGAGGGGGCGGCGTACCACCACTCCGGCGGCACCCGGGGCTTCACCGCCTTCGCCGGTTTCGTCCCGGACCGGCGCACCGCCGTGGTCGCGCTGGCGAACACCACCCCGGCCGTCGACCAGGCGTTCCTCCAGCTCGCGTACACCACCTTGGTCACCCTCCACCGGCAGGGGTGAACCCCTCAGCGGCGGTGCGCGCGTTCATCCCGTGGGCTCGGGCAGGTCCGGGCCCACGGTGAGCGTCACCGTGCCCGGGGCCGCCGTGTCGTCGGGGAGCGGTTCCATCCCGGGGAGCCGCTCGGCCAGCGTTCTCGCCTGCTCCGCGAGCCCCTCGGGGAAGGTGAGGGAGGAACTCCCGGCCGGTACGGGGGCGTTGCCGGTGGCGGCGATACGGAAGCCGAGCGCCCGCAGCCGGTCGGCGGTCGCGCGGGCCCTGCCGGGGACGCCGGTGCCGTTGAGGACGGTCACCGTCACGGCGCCCGCGGCCGGGGGCAGCGGCGGCGTCGCCCCCGCGAGCCGGGCGCGGGTCAGCTCCCGGTCGTGGGTGAGCGCGGTGAAGAGCGTCCGGGCGGCGGACGGGTGCCACAGGACGTTGGCCATGTCCTCCGGCACATCGCGCTGCCGGGGGTAGTTGGGCACGGTCAGGAACGAGATCCGGTCGGTGGGCAGGCCCCTGAGGCCGGCGGCCAGTTCGTGCAGCGGCGCGAGGCCGGCCAGTTCGGGGTCGGTGGTGAGCGCCCCGGTGGCGGAGTCGAGGAACCGGTAGAGCGCGGTCGGCCGGTGGAGCGCGGCCTTGGCCTTGGTGGCGAGCGCCCGCATGAACTCCTGCTGACGGCCGATCCGGCCGAGGTCCGTGCCGTCGCCGAGGCTGTAGCGGGCCCGTACGTATCCGAGCGCCTGCTCGTTCCTGACCGTCTGGCAGCCCGCTTCGAGATCCAGCCGGGCCCGCGTGTCGTGGATCGGCGCCGTGGGGCAGACCTCGACGCCGCCGAGGGCGTCGACCATGCCCGTGAACCCCCGGAAGTCCACGATCACGAAGTGGTCGACCCGTACCCGGGTGTTCTGTTCGACGGTTCTGATCGTGCAGGCGGCGGCCTTGGCCGTGTCACCGCCGGAGCCACCGATCGCGAACGCCTCGTTGATCTTGAAGTGGTGGGGGGCCGAGGTGGCGCCGCCGCCCTGGTCGCAGGCGGGGATCGAAACCCAGGAGTCACGGGGGAAGGAGACCACGGTGGCCCATCGGCCGCTGCCGCCGAGGTGCAGCAGCATCAGCGTGTCGGACTGCATCGAGGTCAGTCCGCTGCCGTAGGCGTCACCGGAGCCCGCCCGGCTGTCCGAGCCGATGACCAGGATGTTCTCGCCGCCCTTGGTGGCGCGCGGCCGGTTGTCGCCGAGTGCCCCGGCCACACCCGCGCCGTGGATGTTGCCGCTGAGCCGGGTGTAGATCCAGCCGCCCGTGGTGGCCGCGCCCAGGACGACGAGCGCCGCCGCCAGCGCGAACCAGCGGCCGATCCGGCGGCGGGGGCGCGGGGCCGGCAGGGTCCACACCAGGCTCTTGTCGCTCGGATTCACTGCGTCAGACTCCTCACTGCGTCACTGCGGTGTCACCGTGCCAGCGCGTCGCCGCGCGGACCGGCCATCAGGTCAACAGCGGAGCGGGCCCGCTGGGCACGGCCATCGCGTACGTACCTCGGCGGGACGGGAGCTGTCCGCGGGCCGGTACGCCGGACGGCTCCGTCCCGGTGGCCCGGCGGCGGGGCGTGCCGTGTAGTGGGAGGTGCCGTGCGGGGAGGTGCGGACGCCGAGCCCGGGAGGAACGATGTCCTCAAGCCAGTTCACCGCGCCAGCGCGTCCGCGCCGGACCCTGCGTCTGCTGCGCGCCGCGGCCCGGCTGCTGGCCGCGGCCGGGCTGGCGGTGGACGCGTATCTGCACGCGCGTCTCGCGGACCGGTACGACACCGTCTCCGCCGTTGTCAGCCAGGGCGACCTGTTCCGCGTCGAGGCCGGTCTGGCGGCGCTCGCGGCGCTGCTGGTGCTGGTCTGGCGCCGGGTGCCCGGCGACGTCTTCGCCTGGCTGGTCGCGGCGGGCGGCCTGGCGCTCCTGCTGGTGTACCGCTATGTCGACGTGGGGACGCTGGGGCCGGTCCCCGACATGTACGAGCCCGTCTGGTTCGGCGAGAAGCGGCTGACGGTCGTCGCGCAGGCCGTCGCCGTTCTCGCCACGATCTTCCTGCTGTGCACCTATCCGCGGGGCGGCGCCCACGCGCGGCGCGACCGCCTCGGGTGAAGGCCGGCCCTCCCCGCTCCAGGAGGGCCGGCCTTGGGTCAGCTCGTGAAGTGGTGGCTGCCCGGTCCCGCGGCGTAGACCGCGCAGCCGTCCGCCGTCCGCAGGAAGCGGGTCTCCCCGTGGCGTACGCGCGCCGCGTCCGTGGTGGGGATCCAGACCTCGGCGGTGGTGTTGGCCGGCAGGGTGACCGTGAGCCGGAAGCCGCCGGAAGCCGCCTTCCAGCGGGTGGTGACCGGTCCGTAGAGGGAGTCGAAGCGCCCGCTCGCCTCCGTCACCCCGCCGCCGGGACGCGGCCGGACGATGATCTTCCGGAAACCCGGGGCGCCCGGTGCGATGCCGGCGATGTGCGCGTACATCCACTCCCCCACCGAGCCGTACGCGTAGTGGTTGAAGGAGTTCATACCGGCGTCCTGGAAGGTGCCGTCGGGCCGGATCGAGTCCCAGCGCTCCCACATCGTCGTGGCGCCCTGGTCGATCTGGTACCCCCAACTGGGGAAGGTCCGCTGGAGCAGCAGCCGGTACGCGACGTCGATGTGTCCGGTGTCGGTGAGTACGGGCAGCAGCCGCGGGGTGCCGAGGAACCCCGTCGACAGGTGCCAGCCCTTGGCCTCGATGAGCTGGACCAGCCGGTCCGCGGCGGGCGCGCGGTCGGCGTCGGCCAGCAGGTCCATGGAGAGGGCCAGGACGTACGCGGTCTGGGTGTCGCCCTTGATCCGCCCGTTCGCGGAGACGTACGCGGCGCGGAAGGCGTCACGGACCGCGCCGAACAAGGTGGTGTACGGCTCCGGGTCCTTGCCCAGGACCGCGGCGGTCCGCGCGACGAGGTCGGCGCTGTGGGCGAAGTAGGCGGTGCCGATGACGTCCCTGGGCGTCTCGTCCTCGATGTTGAGCCAGTCCCCGAACCCCTCGTCGGGGCGGAGGAGTCCGCTGCTGTGCGCCTTCAGGTAGTCGAGCCAGGCGAGCATCGGGGCCCAGGACTCCTCCAGGACGCGGGTGTCCCCGTACGCCTGGTAGAGCGCCCAGGGCACGGTGACCCCGGCGTCCCCCCAGCCCGCCACCCCCGCGCCGACGTTCTCCCCGCCGATGTCCGGCGCGACATTGGTGAACGCGCCGTCGGGATGCTGGCCGTCGCGCAGGTCGCCCAGCCACTTGGTGAGGAAGCGCGCCGACTCCATGGTGTAGGCGGCGGTGGGGGCGAAGACGTTGATGTCGCCGGTCCAGCCGAGCCGTTCGTCGCGTGCGGGGGTGTCGGTGGGTACGGAGAGGAAGTTGCCGCGCTGTCCCCAGGTGATGTTGCTGTGCAGTTGGTTGAGGAGGGGGACGTCCGTCCTGAAGTCCATGGTGAACGGCGCGGAGGTGTGGATGACCTGACCCACGACCGCGTCGGGTGACGGCCTGCCCTGGACGCCCGTCACCTCGACGTAGCGGAAGCCGTGGAAGGTGAAGCGCGGCTCGTACGTCTCCGTGCCGCCGCCCTTGAGGGTGTACGTGTCGGTGGCGCGGGCGGTGCGCAGATTGGCGGTGTAGAGGGTGCCGTCGGGGTTCAGGACCTCGGCGTGGCGCAGCCGTACGGTGGTTCCCGCGGCGCCCGAGACGGTCAGCCGGACCGTGCCGACCATGTTCTGGCCGAGGTCGAAGACGAAGACCCCCGGCTTGGGCTCGGTGACCTTTTTGGCGCGGAGTTCGGTCTCCACCCGTGAGGGGGCGTCGATCTGGGCGACCAGCGCGGCGGGGGCGCGGTCGGCGGTGTCGACGGGCAGCCACCCCGTCGTGTCGAACCCCGGGCGCGTCCAGCCGTCGGTCTCCAGCCGGGCGTCGTACGCCTCGCCCATCACCAGATCGGCGGCGGTGACCGGCCCGGTGGCCGCGCGCCAGTCGGTGTCCGAGACCACCCGCTCGGTGGTGCCGTCGGTGTAGGTGACCTCCAACTGGGTGAGCAGGGCCGGGCGTTCGCCGTAGTTGTGCGCGCCGAACCAGGCGATGTTCCCGGCGTACCAGCCGGCCGCGACGGTGACGCCGAGCGCGTTGGCGCCGGGGCCGACCAGGGCGGTGACGTCGTACGTCTGGTACTGGGCCCGCTTGCCGTAGTCGGTCCAGCCGGGCGCGAGCCGGTCCTCGCCGACCCGCTCGCCGTTGAGGTGGGCCTCGTACAGGCCGAGGGCCGTGGCGTAGAGGCGGGCCCGCGCGACCTTCTTGCGCGGCAGCCGGAAGGCGCGGCGCAGTTGGGCGGCGGGGGCGTACGCGACGCTGACCTTGCCCCAGGGTCCTGATCCCCACGGGGCGAGGACCCGGGCGGCGGACCAGGAGGCGTCGTCGTAGCCGGTGGACGTCCAGTCGGCGGAGGGCTGGCGGTCGGTGGTGCGCCAGGTGGCGTCGGTGGGCAGGACCCGTACGCCGTCGGCGGTGGTCAGCTCCAGCAGGCCGAGCAGACCGGCGGGGCTCTCCGTCGCGTTGACGGCCGACACGGCGATCACATTGGCGCCGGGGCGCAGCGCGTCCGTCACCTCGGCGACGAAGGGGCGGCGCCAGTTCTCGGCGGGGCCGTCGGCGTCGGTGTGCGCGACCTCCACGCCGTTCACCAGGGCGGTGCAGCCGTCGTCCGCGGTGAGGACGAGGCGGGCGCGGGTGACGCCCTCCGGTACGTCGATCCGGGTACGGAACCAGCGGGTGGCCGCCGGGACGTTGCCCCCGGGGACACCCTCGGGGAACCAGATCCAGGAGGCGGCGTTCAGCGCGGGGGCGCCGACCAGCGCGGCGGGCGCGCCGATCCAGCGCGCCGACCAGTCCGAGGGTGCGAGGAGTCCGGTCTCCCACCAGGAGGGGGTGGTCCACTCGGAGGGGGAGCCATCGGCGCCCCAGACGCGCACGGTCCAGTGGTAGCGGGTGCGCGAGGCGAGCGCCGGGCCCGCGTACGGCACCAGGACGGATTCCGTCGAGACCACCTTGCCGCTGTCCCAGACGTCGGGCCGGCCCAGGCGTCGCGGGGCGGTGGCGACCCGTATCTGGTAGGCCGTCTGCCGCTGGCCGGGGCGGGCGGACACGAAGGGCCAACTCAGCCTGGGACGCGGAGTGTCGAGGCCCAGCGGCTGCCGTACGTACTCGACGGTCGGCGCGGTCACCCGCAGGGCCGCCGCCGCGGCCCCCGTCGTCCCCGCGGCGGGGGCGGTGGTGGCGGTGGCGGCCCGCGCGACGGGAAGGGGCCCCGCGGCCAGGGTGGTGCCCAGGACTGTTGCGGTGGTTCCGAGCAGTCGTCTTCTGCTGATCACCATGCGGCTCCGATACGACTCGGCAGTGAATCGTTTCACTTGCCCCGTGAAAGTAGGGAGCCCCGTGGGGCCTGTCAAGGGTCCTGTGGTGAAGGAGCAAGCGGACAACGGCAGTTGCTCCCGGTGTCCTACGAGGTTTCGCCCCAGGTCATGGGCGTGCGTGCGGGGGCTCGCTACGGGGCAAACATGGTCGGGAGGGGCACTACAATGCGGGTCCGCATCGAGTGTGTTCGACGACTGGGGGGAGTCGCGATGTCTTGGGACGAGCAGCGCGGGAACGGGGAATCCGGCAGAGCCGGCGGGTTCGGCGGAGCGGGCGGGAACGGTGGGGCCACGGGTCCCGGTGAGTTCGGCAGGCCCGAGGAGCCCGGCGGTCTCGGTGGGCACGGCGGGGCCGGTGGATACGGCGGGCCCGGTGGATACGGCGGGGCGGGCGGCTACGGCGGGGCGGGCGGCTACGGCGGGGCGGGCGGCTACGGTGCGGGCGGCGGCTTCCCGGTGCCTCCGCCGCCGCCCGCACCGCCCGCCGTACCCCGGGGACCGGCCGACCCGCTGCGCGCCGTGGCGGTGGGACTGCTCAACCTGAGCGGTCTCGGGCTCGGTTACGCCCTGGTGCGCCACTGGCTCGCGATGGTCGTCTGCTGGGTGGCGACCGGCGCCCTGCTGCTGATCGCCCTGCCCGCTGACCCGGACGGTGTCTCCGGCGGCGTGGTCACCGCGTACCTGCTCTTCCTTGCGCTCGCGGCCGTTCACGGCGCCGCCCGTGGGCTGCGCACCCCGTCGGCCTGGCCGCCGAGGGCGCCCGTCGCCCTCGCGCTCGCCCTGGTGCTGCTCGCCGCGCCCGTCGGCGGTGTGGTGCTGTACGACCGGGCGCGCGAGGAGGCCACGCAGAAGCTGCTGCTGGACCGGCTCGGCGAGGCCGACCAACTGGTCGAGAGCGCGCGGATCGAGCCGTTCGCCACGGCCAAGCCCTCCTTCACCCAGGCGCTCGCCACCTACCGGACCCTCCAGAAGGACCACCCGGACTCCCGGGCCGCGGGGCGCGTCCCGAGCAGGCTGACCGCGTACTACGAGGCGGTGGGGACGCCGTACGGGGAGAAGGACTACTGCGGTGCGATAGAGCCGCTGAAGTATCTGCGGACGGTCCCGGGCACGATGGACAAGAAGCAGCTCGGCCCGCTGGTCACCTGGCCCGACGACCGGCTCGCCACCTCGCTGTACGAGTGCGGTGTCGGCGACCTGGGCAAGAGCACCGCCGTCACGCAGGACGGCGGCAACCTCGCCGAACTGCTCACCACCTTCCCGAAGTCCGGCCAGGCAGCGAAGGTCGAGCCGGCCGTCCGCACCACGATCGAGACGAAAGCCAAGGGCCTCAAGGGCTCCAGCCCCTGCGCGGTCACCGATGAGCTGCGTACGCTCAGGGCGCAGGCGGCGTCGCTGCCCGGACAGCAGGCGGGCGTGGCCGACGCGCTCACCGAGGACACCGGGAAGGCGGACGCGCACATCCGGTCCGGTACGTACGCGTGCGGCGTCGATCAGTACAAGGACGGCGACTTCGACACGGCGCTGACCACCATGAACGACTTCCTGACCACGTACAAGCACGACAAGAACCGGGCGCGCGCCGAGAAGATCGCCATCGCCGCGGAGATCGCCCAGGACGAACCGGCCGCGGGCAAGCGGCTGCCCACGACGGCCTCCGGTGGCTCCATCTCGGTCACGATCAAGAACGACAGCCCCGACGAGGTCGAGGTCCTGTACACGGGCCCGGTCACCGGCAGTGTCACCCTCAAGGGCTGCGGAAGCTGCTCGCGGTACTCCACCGCGGTCACCGCCTCGCTCACCGCCTGCAAGGGCAACAAGAACTACCCGCAGAAGACGATCAGTCTTCCGGCCGGCACCACGTACTTCCTGCACAAGTCCAGGAGCAGCACGGCCACGTCCTCCGGCGCCGACACCGCGAAGATCCAGTCCGGCTACATCTACACGGAGTGCGCGTACGTCGTGGAAGGTCTCGGAACCGGGTTCTAGGAGCAGGGTTTCCGGGTGTACGGATTGGGCGGGGCCCGCCGGTCGACGGCCGGGCCCCGACCCGTGAGGTCCGCCGCCTGTCAGACGACCAGCCGGAGCAGGCCGGTCAGGGCGAAGCCGATCACGCCCATCGCCGTGGTCAGCACGGTCCAGGTGCGCAGACCGTCCCGTGGCCGACCAGTTGGCGGCGCGGTGCGGGCGCTGGGGCACCGGATCGGGGTGGCTCCGGTGCCGGGTACGGACATCGCCGGGATCGACTTCGCCGCGCTGGCCGCCTCGTTCGGCTGTCCTGGCAGTGCGGTCGAGCGCCCGGAGGAGCTGCCCGCGGCGCTGGACCGGGTCCTCTCCCTCGGCCCCGACGAGGGTCCCGCGCTGCTGCGGATCCGGGTCCCGGCCGACGGCTCCCCGCTCTACGAGCCCTGGGCCAGGTGACCGGCGCATGCTGCGTATCGAAGGACTCGGCCACCGCTACGGCGCCGGGGCGGGCGGGTCCGCCTCCGCCGACGACGGGACCGAAGCGCTCCGGGACATCGAACTCACCGATCCGAAAGGGCAGTTGCTCACCATCGTGGGGCCCTCCGGATGCGGCAAGTCCACACTGCTGCGGTGTGTCGCCGGACTCGTCCGGTCGACCTCGGGCCGGATCACCCTGGACGGTGTCCCCGTCGACGGTGTGCCCGAGCGGCTCGGGATCGTCTTCCAGGACTACAGCCGCTCGCTCTTCCCGTGGCTGTCCGTACGGGACAACGTGGCGCTCCCGCTGCGCCGCCACGGCCTCGGCCGGGCCGAGCGCCACACCGCGGCGGCCCGCATGCTGGAGCAGGTCGGGCTGGCCGGCGCCGCGCGGCGGGCATGACGGTCCTGCTGGTCACCCATGACATCGACGAGAGCGTGTACGTGGGCGACCGTGTCGTCGTCCTGGCGCCGGGCCCCGGCCGCGTCCGCGCCGATCTGCCCGTACACCTCCCGGCGGAGCGGGACCGGATCGCCACCCGCCGGCTGCCGGAGTTCACCGAACTGCGCTCCGAGGTGGGCCGGTCGGTACGGGGGGCCACCGCGCCGGAGGCGGGATCACCGGGCGGGTGAGGAGGACTCCCCGGAGGCGCCCTCTCCCGTGAGCGTCAGCGTGTAGACGCCGGGGACCCGCCCGGTGACACGGACCCGGGTGCCCGGTGCGGGGTCGCGCGCGCCCAGGTAGGTGAAGCGCTCGCCGTCGTCGAAGTGGGCCGGCTGCGCGGGCCCCGTACCGTTGCCGGGTCCGAAGCGGATGGTGTCCTCGCCCACGGTGTAGCTGCCGACGCCGTCGACCAGTTCGAAGGCCTCGCTCTCCGGCAGGGGGCGGGCGCCGGTGAGAACTCCCCCGGTCCGGAAGGTGAGTTCGAGGACGAAGGAGGTCGGGACGCCGGTCAGGTCGAGCCGTACGTCCACCCCGGATCCGGTCGGTACGATCTCGGCGTCGATACGCAGCCGGTGCTCGTCGGCGGGGCGGTGCGCGAAGTCCATGGCGGCGAAGAAGCGTCCCTCGCCACCCAGTCGGTATCCGCCACCGGTGCGGAGCCGCTCCTCGGGCAACGGCTGGTAGAAGTGGGCGGTGGTGGTCCGGGTGAGCGAGCAGCGGCCGTCGTCCGCCACCCGCAGGGACTCGCCGCGGAAGGGGCCGAGGCCGAAGAAGTTCGCCGACAGCCGGACCGCGTCGAGGACGGCGGCGCCCTGCCGGAACCTCAGGAAGGTGGGGTTGGTGGCGAGGCCCGAGGCGATGTCGGGGAAGCGGGCGTTGTCACCGCCGCCGAAGACGGTGACGGTGCGGCGTCCCGTACGCCACCTGGCCAGGCCGGATTCGGCGAGGACCGTCCGCGGGTCGGCGGGCCCGGCCGCCGGGGGCACGGGCAGGGGCTGCGCGAGGGTGGGGTCGAGCAGGATCTCCGCGAGGGCGTCGGCGGCGAGTTCCGCGCCGATGGGGCGCGCGAGGATCCCGGTGACGATCGCCGCGTAGTCGCCGCGCCGCTCCCGTACGGCGAAACGGCGGTACGGGAGGAGGAATCCGGCCCCGTCGAAACGGCCGCGCTGGTCCTGGCGCCGGGAGTGCACGGACTCCACCGTGCCGTCCTCGTCGAAGAGGCCCGCGAAGGCGTCGAGGTTGCGCCGTACGGGATCGAGCAGCGCGGGACGGTCGAGGGCGTCAGCGACGGCGATGAGCGACGGGTTCGTCACATGCGCGGCGTAGAGCGGGCTGCGTTCGGAGTACATGCCGTCCGGCTGGAGGTCGATCCCCTCCGCGAGCCACTGGTCGACGCGGGCGGGCAGCCGCGGGTCGGGGTCGATGCGGTGGAGCCGGGCGAGGGCCGCGCACAGCTCCCACCGGTGGTTCGGTGTGTGCACCCCGCCGCTCAGCAGCGCCGGCGTCACGGCGCGCCGGATCGCGGCCAGTCCCGAGCGCAGGTCGGCCAGTCCTGAGCGCGGGTCGGCCGGCCCCGTACCGCCGGGGGAATCGGCGGAGTCGGCGTGCGTGTCGATCAGCCGGGTGGCGATACAGACGTCGTTGATGGTGAACGACGAGTCGGGCGGCGAGGCGAGGTTGTCACCGCCGAAGAGTCCGTCCGCCCCCTGGAGCGTGGCGAGCTGGTCGAGCAACCGCTGCGCGGGAGGCAGGAGTTCGGGGTCGGCGTGCCAGCGGGAGCGCGGGCTCAGATACGCGGTGAGGAGCGCTTTGACACCGCTCGCGAGGGCGCGGTGCTGGGCGGTGTCGTACGCGCCGTCCGCGAGCGCGGCGCGCAGTTCGGGCACGTACCGGTCGAGCGGCGCCACCAGGCGGTCCACGAAGGGCAGATCGGTGCGGGGCGGCGGCGCCTGGGTGTGCTGTCGGGTCATCGGGTGGTTCACAGTCCTCGGCTCGTTCTCAGTCTTTCAGGCCCGCGTTGATGTCGGCGTTCATGACGTAGCGCTGGAACACCAGGAACATCACCAGCAGGGGCAGCAGCGAGATGACGGACGCGGCGATCAGCACCGGCCAGTCGATGTTCTGCGCGCCGATGAGGTTGCGCAGCGCGACCTGGAGGGTGAAGCGCTTCTGGTCGCCGAGCACGATCAGCGGCCAGATGTAGTCGTTCCAGCGCCATTGGAAGGAGAAGATCGCCAGGGTCACCACGATCGGCCGGGCGATCGGCAGCATGATCCTCACGAAGATGCCGATCTCGCTCGCGCCGTCGATGCGCGCCGCCTCCAGGATCTCGTCGGGGACGGTCATGAAGAACTGGCGGAACATGAAGATGCCGGTCGCGGTGATGATCGACGGGACGATGATCCCGGCGAGGGAGTCGTACAGCCCGAGTTCGCGTACGACGGCGAAGGACGGGGTGAGGATGACCTCGGTGGGCAGCATCGTCGTCGCCAGGACACAGACGAAGAAGATCCTGATCCAGCGGGCGGAGTACTTCGCGAGGGCGTACCCGGTACCGGCGCTGGCGAGGACGGTGAGGACGGTCGTGATGGACGCGACGAGCAGGGTGTTGCCGAAGTAGCGGGCGAAGTGGATGCGCTGCCAGGCGTCGGCGAAGCCCTGGACCGTCCAGTCGCGGGGCAGGACGGAGAGCGGATAGCTGAAGAGTTCGCTGCCCGGTTTGAAGGCGCTGAGGACGAACCACACCACCGGGAACGCGAAGCAGGCGGCCAGCGCCCACAGGACGAGGGTGACGGCGACCGTACGGGTGCCGTTCCCGCCGCTCCGGTCCGACCGGGCCGCGGGCGCGCGGGGCGCGTCGGGGCCGTCCGGTGCGCCGGGGCCGTTCGAGGGCCCCTTCGTGAGCGTCGTTCCGTCGTCCTTCATGACGCCGTTGTCTTTTATGAGGCCGTCGTCCTTCATGAGGCCGTCGTCCTTCATGAGGCCGTCGTCCTTCATGAGGCCGTTGTCCTTCATGAGGCTCCCCGCCCTCGGCCGATACGCATCTGCACCAGCGCGACCACCAGCAGGATCGCCATCAGCACCATGGAGACGGCGCTGGCGTAGCCGACCTCGGCCTTTTTGAACCCGGTCTCGTAGATGTACTGCACGATCAGGCGGTTGTCGGTGCCGGGACCGCCGCCGTTGAGCGCCTGGACCATGGCGAATTCCTTGGTGGCGTTGATCGTCGACAGCAGGATCACCATGAAGGAGGTCGGGGCGATCGCCGGCAGGGTGATGTGGCGGAACCGCTCCCAGCCGTTGGCGCCGTCCAACTCGGCCGCCTCGTAGTACGACGTCGGTACGTTCTTCAGGGCCGCGATGAACAGCAGCATGTTGAACGCGGTGCCTCCCCACGCCGTGGCGAGGACCACCACGGCGAGCGCGAGATCCCCGTCCGAGGACCACTGGACGTCCGAGACGCCGATCGTGCCGAGGACGAAGTTGACGAAGCCGAAGTTCTCTCCGAAGAGCCAGCGCCAGATCACACCCGTGACGATCGGGGAGATCAGCCACGGGAAGAAGAAGACGACCTTGGCGACGGTCGTGCCACGGGCGAACCGGCTGACGAGCAGTACGGCGACGAGCAGCGAGAGGACATAGGTGAGGGGGACGGACAGCACGACGTACACCGCCGTCCGTCCCAGGGCCGCGTAGAAGTCCGCGTCCTCGAACAGGGTGCGGTAGTTGTCGAACCCGACGAAGTCCGGCTGTCCGAAACCCCGGTAGTTGGTGAAGGAGTAGAGCAGTCCGAGCGCGCCCGGCCAGACGAAGAACAGGAGGAACATCACGATGTTGACCGCGGCGAGCACGAGCGGTGCCAGGGTGTAGCGGCCCCGCCGTCGTCGGCGGGGCGCCGCGGGAAGCGGTGGTGGGCTGCTGGGGCGGCGTTCCGCGACGGCCGCCGCCGACGTCGGCTTCATCCTCAGCCGCCGGCCTGCTCGGTGAACGCCTTCTCGATGGCGGAGACGGTCGTCCTCACGTCCTGGTCGCCGTTCAGGTACTTGACGGTCTCGTCCCTGATCGGGTCGTCGGTGGAGCCCTTGCCCTCGTAGGCCGCGGTCAGTTCGCTGCGCATCTGGAGGGAGTCGATCGGGGCGGACTCGGCGATCTCGTCGTTGTAGACGTCGAAGGCCTCCTTGTCGGCGGCGTACTTCACGTCGGTGCCGTCCTCGACCGGGAGGAAGCCGGAGATCTCGCAGAGCTTCCGGTAGTTCTCCGGGGTGTACAGCCAGTCGATGAACTTCGACGTCTTCTCGGCGGCCGGGCCGTCGAATCCGACGAGGTAGTTGGTGCCGAGGTTCGTGGCGCGTACGGGCTGCTTCGGCATCAGGACGGACTTCCACTCGAAGTCCTTGATGTTCTGGGAGAAGTCGGTGATCTGCCAGACGCCCGAGTAGTACGCGGCGACCCGGCCGCTCTTGAACAGGGCGTTGGCGTCGTCCCCGGAGAGCCAGACGGAGCGGGGCATCAGCTTGTCGTCGTTCATCGCCTTGAAGCGTTCCAGGGCGGTGGTGGTCTGCGGGTTCGCGGCGTACTTCCCGCTCGCGTCCGGACCGAAGCCGTTGCTGCCGTGCTGGTAGAGGAAGGAGCGCAGCCGGTGGCTCGAACCGTCCATCACCATGCCGTACTTGGCGCCCGCCGACTGCTGGACCTTCTTCAGGGAGGCGGTGAACTCGTCCCAGGTCCACTGATCGGCGGCCGACTTCGGGTAGGGGACCTTCGCCTTGTCGAAGAGGCTCTTGTTGATGAACAGGCCGACCGCCGTCAGGTCGGTCGGGATCGCGTTGATCTCTCCCTTCGACGACTTCGCCAGGAGGTTCGCCTTGACCTTGTTCTTCTCGGCGGTGGCGGTCAGGTCCAGCAGGGAGCCCGCCCAGAGGGGGTCCACCGAGGACACACGGGCGAGCGCGGGCAGGTCGTTGGCCTGGGCGGCGTTGCGCAGCTTGGTGCGCAGATCGTCGTAGGGGATGTCGACGACATCGATCTTGACGCCGGTCTCCTTGGTGTACTCCTTCGCCATCGCGGCGAACCCACCACCCTGGTTCCCGTCGCCGGAGAGCCAGAACTTCAGGGTGTCGGAGTCTCCCCCCGCGCTGCTCTCACCGCCGAACGCGCAGCCCGTGAGGGCGAGCGAGAGGACGGTCGCTATCGGGATGAGCTTCTTTCGCATGCGGCCAACTTTCTTTGCGCTCGACCGAGCACAGGTTCTGCCTCGGCTCGGGCATCGGTGCGGACGGAGGCGAGGGGGTTGTGGGGGTGGGGTGGTGGTGGTGTCGGGGGTACGGCTCCGCGGGAGGCGGTGCGCCCCGCCGTCTCCTCACGGCTCCGGGCTCAGCGCTTCCCGCGCCGCGATCAGCGCCCCGGTGAGGGCCGCGTCGTCGTAACCGCGGGAGCGCAGCAGTGCGGGCGGGAAGGGGACGAGCCGTTCCAGCGCCGCGGTGAGCGCCGTGAACACCTCGTCGTGCCGGGCCATTCCGCCGCCGACGACGATCCGCGCCGGGTCGAAGGCGATAGCGAGATTGGCGACGGCGGCGGCGAACCTGTCGATCCGTCCGCCGATCTCCTCGCCGAAGGCGGCCTCGGTGCCCGCCAGTTGGAACGCCGTGCCCGCGGTGGCGCCGTCCCCCGCCCTGGCGCGGGCGAGTGCGGTCAGCGCCGCGCCGGAGAAGGCTTCCTCCAGGGGCGCCCTGCCCTCCCGTACGCCCGGCTCCGCCGGGTCGAGGACCTGGTAGCCGATCTCGCCCGCGGCCCCGTGCTCGCCGGTCAGCACCGTTCCGCCGACGACCAGGGCGCAGGAGAGGCCGGTCCCGACGTTGAGGTAGATGCCGTGTCCGACATCGGCCAGCCCGCCCTGTCTGGCCTCGGCCAGCGCCGCCGCCTTGACGTCGTTCATGACGGCGATCCTGGCCTCGGGGAAGAGCGTGGCGACCACCTGGCGCACCCGCAGTTCCTCCCAGCCCGGTGTGTGGGGCGCGTACAGCACGCCGGTCCCGGTGACGATCCCCGGGCAGACCAGCCCGACGGCGGTCACGTCCGCGCGGTGCACGCCGGGGCCGAGCAGGGTGTCCACCGTGTCCGCGATCCGCGCGAAGAGGGGGTGCGGGCCCTCCTCGGGGAGCGTGGGTATGCGGTCGGTACGGCACGTCGAGCCGTCCTCCGCGTCGGCGACGAGGAGCGCGGTCTTGGTTCCGCCGATGTCGACGGCCACGACGGGCCCCGAGATGGCAAGCGCTTTCATGAGCGATGATTGTAAGGGAGCCTCCTAAATAAACAAGAGGTTCAACCGATGTCCCCTTCACCGACCGCAGAGCAGAAGTACGACCACCAGTCCGACCTGAAATGAGGGTCCGTTGCCGAAGTCGTCCCCGATCGCGACCAGCACGACGTACATGCGTCACCTCAACGAGCGCTCCGTCTTCCACCACGTCTACGCGGCCGGATCCGTCTCCATCCCGCAGCTCGTCACGGCGTCGGGCCTGTCGAAGCCCACGGTGAGCGCGGCGGTCGCCGCGCTGATCGACAACGGGCTGCTGCGGAAGCTGGGGGTGCGGACGGGGCAGGCCGGCCGGTCACCGCAGCTCTTCGGCCCCGAACCCACCGCTGGCTGGGTCGCCGTGCTGGACATCGGGCGGCGCTGGGTCAGGCTGGCGCTGACCGATCTCACCGGTGACATCGTGCGGTACGTACGGGTTCCCTCCGCCCAGGACGCGGAGGAACTGGTCGGCGTCATCGAGGAGTTGGTGTCGTCCGTCCTCACCGAGCGGTCGCTGGCGATGTCGGACCTCCTCCAGGTCGTCGTGGGCAGCCCGGGGGTCTACGACGCCGGGGAGGAGTCCTTCCGGCTGGCCTCGAACCTGCCGGGATGGGGGTACTCCCTGCATGTCAGGAGGCTCCGCGAGTTCTTCACGGAGGCGGGCGCCGTCCGCTTCGAGAACGACGTGGACCTGGGCGCGCTCGGCGAGCGGACGAGGGGGCTGGGCCAGGACGTCGACAACTTCGTCTATCTGCACGTCGGTTCGGGGGTCGGCGCCGGAATCATGGTGAACGGCAGACCGCTGCGCGGCACGCGCGGCATGGCCGGCGAGATCGCCTTCATGCCGGTGCTGCCGGTGCCGCGGCGCGGGCTGCCCGCCGAGGTGCGCGAGCGCGGCATGCTGGAGACGGCGGCGGCGGCCGACGCGATCGTCGGCGCGGCGCGGAAGAACGGGCTGGTGCACGCGACGACCGCCGAGGAGGTGATGGCGGCCGCGGCGGCGGGCGACCCGCGGGCCCGTGCGGTACTGACCGAGGAGGCCAGGCTGCTGGCCCTGACGGTGGCATCGGTCATCACCGTGGTGGACCCGGCGCTGGTCATCCTCGGCGGCGGCGTGGGCCGCCGGCTCGGCGACTACGTCCCGGTCATCCAGGAGCGGTTGTCCCAGATCCTGCCGTTCGAGCCGCCCGCGCTGGAGGCGTCGTTCCTCGGGGACCGGGGAATCCTGTACGGCGGGGTCGCGGCCGGGGTCGAGCTGGCGCGGGAGATCGCCCTGGCGCGGCGCTTCGCCAACGGCTGAGGCGGCGCGGGCCGGGGCGCGCCGTAGGGGCCGGGGGCGACCGGGCGCACGGGGCGCGCCAGGGCCGACCGGCCGGGCGCGCCGTACGGTCCGGAGCCGGGCGCGCCGTACCGTCCGGAGCCGGGCGCGGCGTACGGTCCGGAGCCGGGCGCGCCGTACGCCCGTCCGGAGCCGGGCGCGCCATACACGCCCGTCCGGAGCCGTCGGGGTCGCCGGGCCTGTGCCCACGTCCTCCCGACACCACCGTTGCCCCTACCATACAAGGCTTGTATGGTAGTCCTCGCCGGAGATCGAGGGCGCCGCGACGGACCGGCGTCCACCCCGTCGGCGAGACCCATCGAGGAGCCCCGCGTGAACACCGACCCGAGCCAGAGCCGGAGCCCGAAGCCGAGCGCGCCGCCGCTCTCCCGCTCCCGGCTTCCCGTACCCGGCCTGGCCCGTCCCCGCACCGCTCCGGAACGGGGCATCGTCCATCTCGGGCTCGGCAACTTCCACCGGGCCCACCAGGCCGTCTACACCGCGGAGGCGCTCCGGCACGCGGAAGGCCCCTGGGGCATCACCGGGGTGGTCACCGGGCCGACACAGCGCTCCAGGACCGTCGTGGAGGGCATGACCGCCCAGGACGAGCTCTACACCGTCCTCACGCTGGACGGCGACGGCTCCGTACGGGCGGACGTCCCCGGCGTGCACCACGCGGGGCTGCTCGGCGGGGACCAGGCCGAGGCCGTGGTGGACGCCATCGGCGCGGCCGGCACCCGGATCGTCACCCTGACCGTCACGGAGAAGGGGTACACCTTCACCCCGTCCGGCGGCCTGGACCTGGACGACCCGCGCGTCGCCGCGGACCTCACCGGCGAGGCCGCCCCGCGCTCCCCGCTCGGCCTGCTGCTGCGCGGTCTGCAGCGCCGGGTACGCACCCACGCCGCCCCGCTGACCGTACTGACCTGCGACAACCTGATGGACAACGGCAGCAGGCTGCGGCGGCTGCTGGACGAGTTCGCGGCGGCCCTGCCGTCCGGTGAGCGCGAGGAGCTGGCCGCCTACCTCGCCGCCTCCGTGTCGACCCCCAGCAGCATGGTCGACCGCATCGCGCCCGCCACCACCGACGCGCACCGCGCCCTGGTCACCCGCCGCTTCGGGGTGCGCGACGCGGTACCCGTGCCGGCCGAGCCGTACCGGCTGTGGGTCCTCCAGGACGACTTCCGCGCCGGGCGGCCCGCCTGGGAGAAGGCCGGCGCGATCCTCACGCCCGAGGTCGCGGGCTACGAGACGATGAAGCTACGGCTCCTCAACGGCGCCCACTCCCTGCTCGCCTACCTCGGACTGCTGCTCGGCCACGCCTCCGTCGACCGCGCGGTCACCGACCCGGTCCTCGGCGCCGCGGTACGGCACGCCATGACCCGGGAGATCCTGCCGAGCCTCGACGTGCCGGACGGTGTGGACGGCGCCGAGTACATCGGGGAACTCCTCGAACGCTTCGCCAACCCGGCGCTGGGCCACCGCACCGCGCAGGTCGCCACCGACGGCTCGCTGAAGATCCCGGTGCGCTGGGCGGGACCGCTCGCCCACCACCTCGCCTCCGGCACGGTGCCCGATGTGCTGGCGCTCGGTGTGGCCGCGTACGTCCGGGTCGTCACGCGGGGCGAGGACGCCTACGACGAGCGGGCCCTCGGCGCCGTACGGGACGACGCCACGCCCAGGCTGCGCGAGCTGGCGGACCGCGCCGGTGAACCCGGCGCCGCGGCGCGACTGGTGGTGGAGGCGGGCGACCTCCTGCCCGAACCCGTCGCGGGGTGGCGGGAGTTCACCGACCGGGTCGCCGCCCACGCACGGGACCTGGACCGGCACGGCGCCCGCGCCACCCTGGACGCCGCGCTGCGCGGAGCCCCGACTCCCCCTTCCTGAACGCCTCTTCCCCATCCGCACACCCGACTCCTCCACCCACACACCCAGAAAGGCGGGCCGCCCGCATGGCCACCATCGTCGACGCCCAGGTGTTCGTCACCAGCCCTGGACGCAACTACGTCACCCTGAAACTGACCACGTCCGACGGCGTGACGGGCATCGGCGACGCCACCCTCAACGGCCGCGAGCTGTCGGTGGCCTCCTACCTCAGCGACCATGTCTGCCCCACCCTGATCGGGCAGGACGCGGACCGGATCGAGCAGATCTGGCAGTACCTCTACAAGGGCGCCTACTGGCGTCGCGGACCGGTCACCATGACCGCGATCGCCGCCGTCGACGTGGCGCTGTGGGACATCAAGGGCAAGGTCGCCGGGCTCCCCGTCTACCAGTTGCTCGGCGGCGCGGCCCGGGACGGCGTCACCGTCTACGGCCACGCCAGCGGCAACGACATCCCCCAGCTCCTCGACGACGTGGACCGCTTCCTCGGCCGCGGCTTCCGCGCGGTCCGGGCGCAGGCCGCGGTGCCCGGACTGGAGCGCGTGTACGGCATGCGCAAGGGTGACGGGGTCACCTACGAGCCGGCCGACGGGAGCCTGCCGAGCGAGGAGAACTGGGACACCGGCGCCTACCTCGACTTCGTGCCCACCTACATGGCCGCGGTCCGGGAACGGTTCGGCTACGGCTTCCAGCTCCTGCACGACGTGCACCACCGGCTCTCCCCGATCGAGGCGGCGCGCCTGGGCAAGTCCCTGGAGCCGTACCGGATGTTCTGGATCGAGGACCCCACCCCCGCCGAGGACCAGGACGCCTTCCGTCTCATCCGCCAGCACACCACGACCCCGCTGGCGGTCGGCGAGATCTTCAACAGCATCTGGGACTGCCAGCACCTCATCACGGGCCGGCTGATCGACTACATCCGTACGTCGGTGTCGCACGCCGGCGGGATCAGCCACCTCCGCAAGATCTTCTCCCTGGCGGAGCTGTACGGGGTGCGTACCGGCTCGCACGGCGCGGGCGACCTCTCGCCCGTCTCCTTCGCCGCCGCGCTCCATGTCGACCTCTCCGTGGCCAACTTCGGCATGCAGGAGTACATGAGCCATCTCAGCCCGTACGAGGAGGTGTTCCAGACGTCGTGGCGGTTCGAGGACGGTCTGATGCACCCCGGTGACCGGCCCGGGATCGGCGTCGACTTCGACGAGAAGGCCGCCGCCCGCTTCCCGTACAACCGCAAGTACCTGCCCGTGAACCGGCTGCGCGACGGCAGCGTCCACGACTGGTGACGGCGGCGGCTCTCCCCCGCCGCGAGGGGCGGGTCCGCACACGGACCCGCCCCTCGTGGCGCCACGGGTTCCGCTCTCACTCCTCCTGGACGCGGGGCAGGGCGGCGGGCCGCAGCCGGTAGGCGTACGTGTAGGCGCGGCCCGCGTGCAGGAGGTACTGCTCCAGCGGGGCGGCGCCCCAGGAGTTGATGCCGCCCACCCCGGTCTGCCGGTGGTTGACGCCGAGCACCGTCTCGGGGCGCCGGGTCAGTTCGTACGGGTGCCGGGGCCCGTCCAGGTCGGACGGCGCGTAATGCAGGGCGCTGGTCTCCAGCAGGGGTTCGCCGGGCGCCGGATCGGCGGCCACGAACAGGCCGTCGCCGGTGCGGTCGGTCAGCGCGAGATGGCGCACGTCCGTCATGTTGCCCATCTGCTGCGGGCGGACGTACGGCGGCGGCTGGTCGTCGACCGTGGAGCGGTAACGGCCCACGAACGCGGCGGACTTGCGGTCCCAGTAGTTCTCGTGCGGGCCGCGTCCGTACCAGTCGATCCGCTCGAATCCGGCGGGAACGGTCAACAGGACGCCCACCATGGGCAGATCGGGCAGTCCCGCGGGCGCCCGCAGGGTGTGTCTGATCCGCAGCTCCGCGTCGCCGCGCACGGTGAGCACCGTGTGCCAGTCGGAGACCGCCGGAGCGGTGGGCAGGGTGGCGCCGATCTCGATGGTGACCTCCCCCGGTGCGGAGTGCCGGGCGGTCACGGAGGTCACGGTACGGCGCGCGCCCGCGTCCCGCCAGGTCTTCGCGGTGTTCTGGGCGCCGCGTCCGATGTCGTTGTCGGTGGGCGCGCGCCAGAAGTTGGGCACGGGCCCGGCGGTGAGCAGCGGTTTGCCCCGGAAGCGGTACGCGGAGAGGGTGCCGGCCGCCTTGTCGAGGACGACCTCCACGTTCCGGCCGCTCACCCTGATCTCGCCCGCCGATTCGCTGAGTTGGAGATCGGGCAGCGGACGCCGGGACGCCGAGGGGCCCGGGGCGGGAACCGCCGCCGTCCGCCGCTCCAGGGCCAACTGCTCGGCGGCCACCGTGTGTCCGGCCCCGGCCCAGTCGGTCTTCTCGCGCAGCACGAACGCCAGGTTCAGCCAGTGTTCCGCGCCGGGCGCGGACGGCCCCGGGGCGCGGAACGGGATGTGTACGGTCCCGGTGGCGCCCGGTGCCACGTCCGGCGCGGGCAGGGTGCCGTGCTGGATCCGCTCGCCGTCGCGGGTGAGCGTCCAGCGGAGCTCGTACGCCTCCAGACCGGTGAAGAGCTGCTTGTTGTGGACGCGCACCGTGCCGCCTGCCGTGTCCCCGGACAGCTCACCCGCGGTGATACCGACCGGCTGGTACATCTGCTTGATCTCCAGCAGCCCGGGGTGGACGGAGCGGTCCGCGTCGACCAGACCGTTGCAGGAGAAGTTGCCGTCCGTCGGATATCCGGGCTTCCAGTCGCCCCCGAACGACAGGTAGGTACGTTTCGGGTCCCCGGGCACCGGCAGCCGGATCGCCTGGTCGACCCAGTCCCAGACGAAGGCTCCGTGCAGGTTGGGGTAGCGTTCGAGGACGTCCCAGTACTCCCGCACATTGCCGCCGCTGTTGCCCATCGAGTGGTTGTACTCGCACAGCAGATACGGCTTGGGGTTGCCCGACCTGCCGTACGCCTCGACGCCGGCCGGGCTCGTGTACATCTCGCTGTGCAGGTCGGCGACGGCGTTCATGCCCTCGTAGTGCACCGGCCGCGAGGGGTCACGGCCGTGCGTCCACTCCGCCATGGCACGGAAGTTGGAGCCCTGGCCCGCCTCGTTGCCGAGCGACCAGACGATGACGCTGGCGTGGTTCTTGTCGCGCTCGACGACCGCGTGCATCCGGTCGAGGCAGGCGTCGGTCCACTCGGGCAGCGAGCCGGGCACCCGGTCGCGCACCCCGTGGGTCTCCAGGTTCGCCTCGTCGATCACGTACAGGCCGTACTCGTCGCACAGCTCCAGCCAGCGCGGGTGGTTGGGGTAGTGCGAGGTGCGCACGGCGTTGATGTTGTGCCGCTTCATCAGGACGATGTCCTGGACCATCCGCTCCTCGCGCACCGCCTGACCGTGGTCCGGGTCGCTCTCGTGACGGTTGGTGCCCCGGAGCATGACGGGCGCGCCGTTGACCGTGAACCGGCCGGGCCCGTACTCCACTTGGCGGAATCCGATCCTGGTGCGCTGGATGTCGACGGCCCGGCCCGCCTCGTCCGCGAGGGTCACGACGAGTGTGTAGAGGTGCGGCGCCTCCGCCGACCAGAGCGCGGGGGACGGGACGGCCGCTTCGAGAGTGACGGCCACGTCCCCGCCGCCCTTCGCACCCGGGCCCCTCTTCGTGCCCTCGCCGCCGAACGCGACATCGCCTTCGAGCGGCCCGCACCGTACGCGGCGCCCCTTCGCGTCGTACAGCGTGGCGGTGAGCCGGTGCCCGGCCGGGCGGCCCGGGGCCAGGTTCCGTACGGTGACGTCGAGGGTGAGCACGGCGTCCCGGTAGGCCGCGTCCAGCGCGGTGTGCGCGAAGAGGTCCTGCACCCGCACGGTCGGGGTCGCGTACAGATAGACGTCCCGGAAGATCCCGGACAGGTCGATCATGTCCTGGTCCTCCAGCCAACTGCCGTCGGACCAGCGGAAGACCTCCACCGCCAGGGTGTTGCGGCCGGGGCGCAGCCGCTCGGTGATGTCGAACTCGGCGGGGGTGTAGCTGTCCTCGCTGTAGCCGACGCGCTCGCCGTTCACCCAGACGAAGAACGCGGACTTCACCCCCTGGAAGGAGAGCAGGGTGCGCCGCCCGTCCCAGGAACGTGGCACGGTGAAGACCCGGCGGTAGGAACCGACAGGGTTGAACTCTTTGGGAATGTCCGGGGGTTCGGGGGTCTCGTATCCGACCCACGGGTATTTGATGTTGAGGTAGATCGGCTCCGGGTAGCCCTTCATCTCCCAGTTGGACGGGACGGGGATACGGTCCCAGCCGCTGTCGTCGAAGTCGGGGGCGTGGAAGCCGACGGGGCGCCTCTCCGGGTTCTTGGCCCAGTGGAAGCGCCATGTGCCGTTCAGGGAACGGTAGTAGGGCGAGCGGGTCAGGTCGCCGCGCAGGGCGTCGGCGATCCCCGCGTACGGTACGAGCCGGGCCCGGTGGTCCTCCCGGTTCACCTGGAAGACCCGCGGGTTCGCGTCCCACTCCGTACCGTCGGCGGGTACGGCGCTCGGGGTACTGGTGGTGCTCGTGGTGCTCTCCGTGGCGAACGCGCGCTTCTGCGAGGTGAACACGGACCAGCCCGCGAGGCCGGCGGCCCCGGCGGCGAGGAGGGCCCGGCGGCGAGGCCCGGCACCGTACGGGAGGTTCTGGGCGAGGTCGTTCGATCGGTCTGCACTCATCCGGCGGCTCCGAACGGAAGGCGACAAGAACCACCAGCTTCCGACCGAACCACCCACCACACAAGGCCCGATGGCCGACTTTCGGCCCACCGGGCCCGAGCCCGGGCCGGGTGGGCCGTGCCGTCCCCGGTGTCAGCTCACCGGTCGCGGTACGTCTCCAGCAGCCGCAGCCAGATCTCGCTGATCGTGGGGAACGAGGGAACGGCGTGCCACAGCCGGTCGATCGGGACCTCACCGACCACCGCGATGGTCGCGGAGTGCAGCATCTCGCCGACCCCCGGGCCGGCGAAGGTCACACCGCGCAGGATCTCCCGGTCCAGGTCGACGACCATACGGGCGCGCCCGCGGTAGCCGTCGGCGTACAGGGCCGCGCCCGAGACGCCGGAGAGGTCGTAGTCGACCGCGTGGACCCGGTGGCCCGCCGCCTCGGCCTCCGCGAGGCTGAGACCGACCGCGGCCACCTCCGGGTCCGTGAAGACGACCTGGGGGACGGCGGTGTGGTCGGCGGTGGCGGTGTGGTCGCTCCACGCGTCCGAGGCGGACACCGTGGCGCCCTTGGCCCGCGCGGCGATGGCGGCGCCCGCCGTGCGGGCCTGGTACTTGCCCTGATGGGTGAGGAGCGCGCGGTGGTTGACGTCGCCGACCGCGTACAGCCAGTCGCTCCCCTCCACCAGACAGGTGTCGTCGACCGTCAGCCACGAGCCCGGCTCCAGGCCGACCGTCTTCAGTCCGAGGTCGTCGGTGCGCGGGGCGCGACCGGTGGCGAAGAGGATCTCGTCGGCCTCGATCCGCTCGCCGTCCGCCAGCACGGCGGTGACGGGCCCGGTCCTGCCGTCGCGTTCGACCGCGGCGACCGACACGCCCGTACGGACGGTGGCGCCCGCCTCGGTGAGCGCCTCGGTGACCAGCTCGCCCACGAACGGCTCCATCCGCGGGAGCGGTCCGCCGCCCCGGATCAGCACGGTGACCTCCGAGCCGAGCGCCCGCCACGCGGTCGCCATCTCCATGCCCACCACGCCGCCGCCGACGACCACGAGCCGCGCCGGGACGGTCGGGGAGCTGGTGGCCTCCCGGCTGGTCCACGCGCCGGCCCCGTCGAGTCCGGGCAGTTCGGGCAGGACGGCCCGGCTGCCGGTGCAGACGGCGACGGCGTGCCGCGCCGTCAGCGTCCGCCCGGCACCGTCGGGGCCCGTCACCGTCACCCGCCGGGGGCCGTCCAGTCGGCCGTGGCCGCGGTACAGGACCGCGCCGGTCCCCTCCAACCAGCCGACCTGGCCGTCGTCCTTCCAGTGCGACGTGAAGTAGTCGCGGTGCGCGAGCACGGCCGCGGCGTCCAGCGGACCCCGGGCCGACTCGCTCAGCCCCGGCACCCTGCGCGCCTCGGCGCGCGCGAGGGCCGGGCGCAGCAGCGCCTTGCTGGGGATGCAGGCCCAGTACGAGCACTCACCGCCGACGAGTTCGCTCTCCACCACCGCCACGTTCAACCCGGCCGACCTGGCCCGGTCGGCGACGTTCTCCCCGACCGGGCCCGCGCCCAGGACCACCACGTCGTACTCCACCGCTTCAGTCATGGGGCCAGTCTGGAGGTGAGTGGGCCGCATGGCCACACGATCACCGGGCAGGGGCCCGGGGTATCAGGAATACGGCGACGGCACGGACCGTTGTCGCAGGCGGCTTCACCCGGAGAGCAGGAAGAGGTACCAGGCCATGGCCACAGTGGAACTCACCAAGGAGAACTTCGACCGGACGGTGTCGGAGAACGACTTCATCCTGATCGATTTCTGGGCTTCCTGGTGCGGTCCGTGCCGCCAGTTCGCCCCGGTCTACGAGAAGGCGTCGGAGCGTCACGACGATCTGGTCTTCGCCAAGGTCGACACGGAGGCCCAGCAGGAGCTGGCCGCGGCCTTCGAGATCCGTTCGATCCCGACGCTGATGATCGTCCGGGACAATGTCGCGGTCTTCGCCCAGCCGGGCGCGCTGCCCGAGACCGCCCTGGAGGACGTGATCGGCCAGGCGCGCGCGCTCGACATGGACGAGGTGCGCAAGTCGGTGGCGGAGGCCGAGGCGAAGGGCGCGGACGAGGGCTGACCCCGGGTCGAGGGCGCCGGGGCCAGGGGCAGCCCTGGCCCCGGCGCACCGGCCCCGAGGGCACTCGCCGGAAGGCTGAGAGCCGAAGAGGCCGGGAAGGCCGAAACGGCTAGAAGGGGTGCCCCGCCGGTTCGCGTCGTACGGTCGTCCAGCGCAGCTCCGTGAACGCCTCCAGGTTGGCCTCGCCGCCGAAGCGCGCGCCCGTTCCCGACGCGGCGACACCGCCGAAGGGCGCGACCGCCTCGTCGCTGACGGTCTGGTCGTTGATGTGGGCGATCCCGGTGGGGATACGGTCCGCCAGCTCCAGGCCGAGCGCCGTGTCCCGGGTGACGATGCCCAGGGAGAGGCCGTACGGGCCCGCCGCCGCGAGCGAGGCGGCCTCGTCCAGGCTGGTGAACGGGCGTACGGGTGCGACGGGGCCGAAGACCTCCTCCGTATAGGCGGGAGTGTGGTCGTCGGCGTCGGCGAGGACCGTGGGCCGGTAGAAGAGGTCGCGGTGGGTACCGCCCGCGACGACCCTGGCCCCGCGCGCCGCGCTCGCCTCCACCAGGGCGTCGATCTTGGCCAGTTGGGCCGCGTCGATGATCGGGCCGAGATGGACCTGCTCACGGTACGGGTCCCCCACGGCCAGCGACTCGGCCTTGGCGGCCAGCCGCTCCACGTACTCCTCGTACAGCGAGGCGTGGACGAGGTGGCGTCCGGTGGTCATGCAGATCTGGCCCTGGTGGAAGAAGGATCCCCAGGACGCCTGGGCGACGGCGGCCTCGATGTCGGCGTCTTCCAGGACGACGAGGGCGGAGTTGCCGCCGAGTTCGAGATGGGCGCGTTTGAGGGCGCCGCCCGCCGCCCGGCCGACCACGCGCCCGGCCGCCGTGGAGCCGGTGAAGGAGATCACCGGCACCCGCGCGTCCGCGACCAGCGCCTGTCCGGTCTCGGCGCCGCCGGGCAGGATGTGCAGCAGCCCCTCCGGCAGTCCGGCCTCCGCGAGGACGGCGGCGAGCGAGAGGCCGCCGCAGACGGCGGTGCGCGGGTCCGGCTTGAGCAGCACCGCGTTGCCGAGGGCCAGGGCCGGGGCGACCGACCGGATGGAGAGGATCAGCGGGGCGTTGAACGGGGCGATGACGCCGACGACACCGGCCGGGACCCGGCGGGTGTAGGAGAGCCGGGGCTCCTCGCTGGGCAGCACCTGGCCGGTGGGGCGGGAGGCGAGCGCCGCGGCCTCGTAGCACTCCTGCGCGGCGACGTGCAGTTCGAAGCCCGCCTTGCCGGGGACGGCCCCTGACTCCCGTATCAGCCAGTCGCGCAGTTCGTCGGCGTGCGCGGCGAACAGGTCGCCCGCGCGCCGCAGCACCCCGGCCCGTACCAGGTGCGGGGTGGCCGACCAGGCCCGCTGCGCCGCCTCGGCGGCTTCCGCGGCGGCGGCGACGTCCTCGGGAGAGGCGAGGGCGATCGTGCCCAGGACGTCGCCGGTCGCGGGCTCCACGACCGCGGACTCACCTCCCGACAGTCCGACGGGCTGCCAGGTCTTGGGGTCGAGCAAAGTCATGGAGGCTCTCCAGTGGCTCGGATGATCGGGTACGGTACAGCGGATCCGGGGCCGTGGCGGCGGGTTCCGCGAACACGGCGTCCCGCCACCTTCGGCCGAACTCCGTTTCCTCTGGCGGGAGTTGGCGTCGTGGTCAGCGTTCGAGGACGAGCGCGAGCCCCTGGCCCACCCCGATGCAGAGCGCGGCGAGCCCCGTGCCCGAGCCGGCCGCGGCGAGCTGGTGGGCGACGGATCCGGCGAGCCGGGCCCCGGAGGCGCCCAGCGGATGGCCGATCGCGAGGGCGCCGCCGCGCGGGTTGACGAGGGCCGGGTCCAGCTCGGGCCACTCGGCGAGGCAGCCCAGCGACTGGGCGGCGAACGCCTCGTTCAGCTCGAAGGTGGTGAGGTCGGCGAAGGTGCGGCCGGCCTTGCCCAGGGCGCGCCGGACGGCCTCGACCGGGCCGAGGCCGAAGAGCTGCGGCTCGATGCCGGTGACCGCGGAGGCGCGGATCCGGGCGAGCGGTTCGCGGCCGGTCTCGCGCAGGCCGTCCTCGTCGACGAGGAGCAGGGCGGCGGCGCCGTCGTTGAGGGGTGAGGCGTTGCCCGCCGTCACCGTCCCGGTGCCGTCCTTGCGGAACGACGGCTTCAGCTTGGCGAGCGCCTCCATGGACGTGGTGTCGCGGACGCATTCGTCCCGGGTGAGTTCCACCCCGTCGTACGGGACGACCTCGCCGTCGTACAGTCCGGCCGCCCAGGCGTCGGCGGCCTTGCGGTGGCTGGCGAGGGCGAAGGCGTCCTGCTGTTCGCGGCCGATGGCGTGCTGGTCCGCGATCAGTTCGGCGCCCTCGCCGAGCGGCACGCTCCACTGAGCGGGCATCCTCGGGTTGGTCATGCGCCAGCCCAGGGTGGTCGAGTGGAGCTGCTGGTGGCCGGCCGGGAAGGCGCGTTCCGGTTTCTGGAGCACCCACGGGGCGCGCGACATGGACTCGACGCCGCCCGCCACGACGACGGAGGCGTCGCCGAGGGCCACCGCGCGGGCGGCCTGGATGACCGCTTCGAGGCCGGAGCCGCAGAGCCGGTTGACGGTCACGCCCGGGACGGAGACGGGGAGTCCGGCGAGCAGCACGGCCATCCGCGCCACGTCGCGGTTGTCCTCGCCCGCACCGTTGGCGTCCCCGAGGACCACGTCGTCGATCCTGGCCGGGTCGAGGTCGGGCGAGCGGTCCACCAGCGCCTTCACCACATGGGCGGCGAGGTCGTCGGGGCGTACGGAGGAGAGGGCGCCCCCGAACCTGCCGATCGGGGTACGGACGGCGTCGACGATGTAGACGTCGCGAATGCTCATCGGATCTCCGGCTTCTCTCCCCTGGCGCACGCCCGCCACCTCGGCGGCTGTTCGCCTGGTGAACTTTGGTTCATAACGGCGACCGTCAGAGTCTCTGCCCGCCGCCGACCGCTGTCAACGGCCGTCACGGGGGCGCCAAGGGCCGTCAAAGGGCGTCAAGGGGCGGAGAGAAGCCGCGGGAATCAGGCAGGGGCCTGGTCCGGCGGTACGGCGACCACCCGCACCGACAGCCCGTAGTCCAGCTCGTCCCCGTCGACCAGCAGCGCCTCCACGGTGCGGGTCTCGGGGTCGATGTCCGCCTCCATCCCGTTACCCGCGTACCGCGGATAACCGGAGGCCCCGGTGTCGCCCGTCGCCTCGACCACGGCCGAGCGCAGGGCGTTCTCCGCCCAGGGCGGCCCCTCGTGCTCCTCGGTGAACTCGGCGACCAGCAGAAGCTCGAAGCGGCGCGGAACAGTAGTCATACCGCCGACGCTAGCCATCCGGCCGGGCCACCGCACCTCGCGTGGCCGCCGCACCTCGCGTGGCCGCCGCACGTCGCGTGGCCGCGCGAAAGACCTCCACCGGCCCGTCAGCTCGACTCGCGGTGGACGACCCGCGCCCCCATCAGGTCATGGCGCTCCGGTTCGGCCTCCGGGTCGCGGACCGCGCGGTCGACGAGCTGGGCCAGCCGCGGCCCGGTCGCCATGTCGACACGGATCGTGGAGAGCCGGGGGCGCAGCAGCCGCCCGAGCAGCAGATCGTCGGCGCCGATCACCGCGGTCTGGGCCGGTACGCCGATCCCCTCGTCCTGGAGGGCCCGCATCAGAAGCATCGCGTACTCGTCGTTGTACGCGAAGACGGCGTCGAGGCCGAGACCGCGCCAGCGGGCCGCGAGGGCGGCGGCGGACTCCTCCGTGTACGCCAGGGGCAGCGGCGTGACGCGGACGGCGCCGCCCGGATCCAGGGCCGCGGCGCGGGCGCCCGCGAGGCGCGGGGCGGCGTACAGCTCCAGGCCCGGTTCCCGCGGCATCACCACCCCGATCGCGCGGCGCCCGCGTGCGACGAGATGGGCGACCGCCCGGCCGCCGATGGTCCGCTGGTCCATGACCAGCGCGTGCGCGCCCGCGATCCGCTGCGAGCCGAGCGTGATCACGGCCCGGGCCCCTGACCTCTTGAGCAGGTCCACCGCCTCCGGGGTGAGGAGCGTCTCGCCGAGCGAGACCACGGCGACGGGCCGCAGTTCGGCCCAGGCGCGGGCCGCGCCCGCCGCGTCCAGGCCGAGGCCGCCGTACTGCACCACCGTGTAGCCGAGCCGGCGCAGCGCCCGCTGGAACTCTTCGAAGATCCGGCTGTAGAGCGGGCCCACGGGGACATGGCCGGTGGGCAGCAGCACCGTCCGGGTGTGTCCGGCGCGCAGGCTGCGGGCGGCGGCGTGCGGCACGTACCCGAGCCGCTCGGCCGCCTCCCTGACCCGCAGCCGGGTGGGTTCGCTGATCCGTACGGCGGTGATGCCGTTGAGCACGTACGAGACGGTGGCCCGGGACACCCCCGCCAGCCGTGCGACATCGGAACTGGTCGGCAGGGGCCCGGCCGCCGGGGCGGCTCGGTCGGCGGAGTGCTCGGTGGGCTGGCTCATCGCACCCGGCATCCTGCCAGAACGGCCCCCGGCGGGGCACCCGGCGGACCGATCCGGTCCGCGATCCGGTGCGCTCCGGCCGACCCGCCCGGCGATCGCGGCCGGCCACGTTCTACCGTCTACGGATGATCGCTTCGTCCCCCGGCTCTCCCGGTTCCTCCAGCTCCTCCGCGTCTCCCGACTCCCCCGGCCGCAGCGGGCCCGGCGCCACGGCCGAGGCCGACCCGCGCGCCGTCGGCCCGGTCCGTACCTCCTACGCGCCCGAGCACGACGGCGACCCCGACCCCGGCGAGATCGTCTGGACCTGGGTGCCGTTCGAGGAGAACGACGGGCGCGGCAAGGACCGTCCGGTCCTGGTGGTGGCGCGCGAGGCGGCGGGCACCCTGCTCGCCGTGCAGCTCTCCAGCAAGCGCCATGACCGGGACCGCGAGTGGGTGCCGATCGGGGTCGGGCCGTGGGACCGCGAGGGGCGCGAGTCGTGGGTGGACGTGGACCGGGTGCTCCGCGTCCACGACCGGGGGATGCGGCGCGAGGCGTGCGCCCTGGACCGGGGGCGGTTCAATCTGGTCGTCAACCGGCTGAAGGAGCTGTACGGCTGGAAGTGAGCTCCTGGCCCCCCGGGCCCGGCGGGTCCTGGACGGGCCGGCCCGTGGCCCGTGGGCCCAGGACCCGCCGGAACGCCCCCAGGGTTGTGGCCTCCCGCGTCCGGTCCAGCACCGCGAAGACCGTCTCGTCGAAGGCCCCGGCGAACCGGCCCGCCCCCGTGAGCAGCGCCCGGAAGGCCTCCGCGACGGCCGCCGGGTCGTTGCGGAACACACCGCACCCCCAGGCGCCCAGCACCAGCCGCCGGTAGCCGCCCGCCACGGCCGTCTCCAGGACCCGTTCCGCGCGGGCGGCGAGAGCGGCCGGGACGCGGTGGACGTCCTCGGGGGCGCGCCGCGCGATCACCCCGGCGTTCGGCGCGGGCGAGGTGAGGAAGCCCACCTGGTACGGGGTGTCGAGCAGCCGGCCCCGGTCGTCGCGGAAGACCGGCACCCCCGGTGAGTGGATCACCCGGTCGGTGTAGAACGGGTCCCGGTCGGCGCGGTGGTGGGCGTAGAACTCCGGCGCCGCCCGCAGCGTGGTGTGGAGCGCGGAGGCCCGGCACAGCGCCTCCTCCTGGGCCTGCGCGCCGTTCAGATAGCCGCCGCCCGGGTTCCGCGCGGACGCGAAATTCAGTACGGCCACGGGCGCCCCGGGATCCGCCGCCGTCAGCCGGCGCGCCGCGTCCAGGCTGCTCTCGCCGGTGACCTCGACGGCCGGCGCGCCACGGTCCGTACCCCCGGAAGCGGCCCGGTCCGTACGGCCGGACGGAGACGGCGCGGCGGGCGGACCCGCCGGGCCGACCGGCCCCGGGCCGTACATCCTCGTGCCCGCCACCGCCGCGTCCACCGCGGCGCGAAGGAACACCTCACGGCCGTCCGGAGCACGGTAGACCCCCGATCGGACGATCTCCTCTGTTTCCTTCGCAATGCCCCGCAGCCGTGCGCTCATACGGGAATTCTGCGTGAACGATCTCTCCCGGGGCAATGGCATTTCTGACGATAAAGTGACCGCGCGGGCACTCTTGTGCGAAGCGGCGAGAGTGGCTTTAGGTTGGACGAAGCGCTCGCCCCGAACCCGGGGCGGAGTACGGTCACGCGGTCTTCGACAGGAGGATCCGCACATGCCACCCGACAGTTTCAACGAGGGATCACCGCTCGGTGAGGACGACGCCGAGGACCTGCTGCGCGGCATCTGTTTCAAGACGGGCCCGCCCCGCACCGTGGGTGTCGAACTGGAATGGCTCGTCCACGATCTGCGTACCCCCGAAATCCCCGTCCCGGCCCACCGCCTCCGAGAGGCGTTCGAGGGGCTGCGGGCCCTGCACCTCCGATCCGCGCTCACCTTCGAACCCGGCGGCCAGGTGGAGCTCAGCTCCGCGCCCGCCGCGTCCCTGACGGAGTGCGTCACCTCCACCTCCGCCGACCTGGACGCCGTGCGTCCGGTTCTGCGTGCGGCGGGACTCACCCTCACGGGGCTGGGTCAGGACCCCTGGAACTCCCCGGAGCGGATGCTGCGGGAACCCCGCTACGACGCCATGGAGACCTATCTCGACCGGATCGGTCCGGCCGGCCGCGCCATGATGCGGTCGACCGCCTCCATCCAGGTCTGTCTGGACGCGGGGCACGAGGAGCCGGGGCCGCTCGGCCACGGACGGCGCTGGCAGCTCGCCCACCTGCTGGGCGCGGTGCTCGTCGCCGCCTTCGCGAACTCTCCGATGCGGGAGGGCGAGGAGACGGGATGGCGCTCCACCCGGCAGGCGATGTGGACCCAGCTCGACCCGCCCCGTACCGCCGCGCCGTCCTCCGCGCTGTCACCGCGGGACGCCTGGGCCGCGTACGCGCTCGACGCGCCGGTGATGTGCGTACGGGCCGCCGAGGGGCCCTGGACCGTTCCCGAGGGGCTGACCTTCCGGGAGTGGATCCGCTCCGGGCTGCCGCGTCCGCCGGTCCGCGCCGACCTCGACTACCACCTCACGACGCTCTTCCCGCCGGTCAGACCGCGCGGCCATCTCGAACTGCGGATGATCGACGCGCAGCCCGGTGAGGACGGCTGGCTGGTGCCGCTCGCCGTCACCACCGCGCTGTTCGACGACCCCGAGGCGGCGGAGACGGTGTACCGCACCGTCAAACCACTCGCCGAGACGGCGGGCCCACTGCCCGCCCCGGCCAATCCGCTCTGGGTCAACGCCGCCCGGTACGGGCTGGCCGACCCGGAGCTGCACGCGGCGGCGATCTCCTGTTTCGCCGTCGCACGGGAAGCGCTGCCGCGCATCGGCGCGACACCCCAGGTGCAGGAGGTGGTCGACCGGTTCTTCGACCGTTACGTCCTGCCGGGCCGGTGTCCGGCCGATGATCTGCGCGCGCCCGTGGCAGGGAACGCGCCAGGGAACGCGCCAGGGAAGGACCTCCGCACATGACCGACCTCGCCGGCCTGTCCACCGAGGAGCAGCTCAAGCAGCGTGCCGTCGACTCGCTGACGGCGGCCCGGGCCCGTACCGCCCTGCTGACCTCCTGTGTCGACGACCACGACCTCACCGCACAGCACTCGCCGCTGATGTCCCCCCTGGTCTGGGACCTCGCGCACATCGGCAACCAGGAGGAGCAGTGGCTCCTGCGGACCGTCGGGGGCCGCCCCGCCGTACGTCCCGAGATCGACTCCGTGTACGACGCGTTCGAGCACCCCAGGGCCGCCCGGCCCACCCTGCCGCTGCTGCCGCCCACCGAGGCGCGGGCGTACGCCGCCGACGTACGCGGCCGGGTCCTCGACATCATCGAGCGCACCCCGCTGCACGGCGGTCCCCTGCTGGACGCGGGGTTCGCCTTCGGGATGATCGCGCAGCACGAACAGCAGCACGACGAGACGATGCTCATCACCCACCAGTTGCGCACGGGACCGACCGCGCTGACCGCGCCCCCGCCGCCGACCGGGGACACGACGGGGCTGCCCGCCGAAGTCCTCGTACCCGGGGGCCCGTTCACCATGGGAACCTCCACGGAGCCATGGGCGCTGGACAACGAGCGGCCGGCCCACCAACGGATCGTCCCGGCGTTCTGGATCGACACCGTGCCCGTGACCAACGGCGACTACCAGCGGTTCATCGAGGACGGCGGCTACACCGAGGAGCGCTGGTGGGCGCCGGAAGGATGGGCGCAGATCCGGGAACACTCCATCGGCGCCCCGCTTTTCTGGCGGCGCGACGGCGGACAGTGGCTGCGCCGCCGCTTCTCGGTGCTGGAACCGGTCCCGGCGGACGAGCCGGTGCTCCATGTGAGCTGGTACGAGGCCGACGCCTACGCCCGCTGGGCGGGCCGGCGGCTGCCGACCGAGGAGGAGTGGGAGAAGGCCGCGCGGCACGACCCCGTCTCGGGACGGTCGCTGCGCCATCCCTGGGGTGACGGCGAGCCCACCGAACTCCACGCCAACCTCGGCCAGCGCCATCTCCAGCCGGCCCCGGCGGGCAGCTACCCGGCGGGCGCGTCGCCGCTCGGGGTACGGCAGTTGATCGGGGACGTGTGGGAGTGGACGTCGAGCGACTTCCTGCCGTACCCGGGCTTCGCCGCCTTCCCCTACCGCGAGTACTCGGAGGTGTTCTTCGGCAGCGCGCACAAGGTGCTGCGGGGCGGGTCGTTCGCGGTGGACCAGGTGGCCTGCCGTGGCACCTTCCGCAACTGGGACCTGCCGGTGCGCCGGCAGATCTTCTCGGGGTTCCGAACGGCGCGCACCGCGGCCCCCGGCGCCCTGACTGCCGCTGCCACCGGAGATGTCTGATGTGCCGTCATATCGCGGCCCTGGGAACGCCGATGACACTCGGCGCGGTGCTCATCGAGCCGCCGCACGCGCTGTACCGGCAGTCCTGGGCGCCGCGCAGACAGCGCAACGGGACGGTCAACGCCGACGGTTTCGGCGTCGGTTGGTACGCCGAGGGCGATCCGGTGCCCGCGCGCTACCGCCGCGCGGGCCCCATCTGGGGCGACCTGGGCTTCACCGACCTGGCCCGGGTGATCCGTACCGGCGCGCTGCTCGCGGCCGTACGGGACGCCACCCTGCCCGGCGCCGACGGGGAGGCCGCCGCGGCGCCCTTCGCCGCCGGGACCTGGCTGTTCAGCCACAACGGCTCGGTGGGCGGCTGGCCCGGCTCGCTCGCGGGCCTGGCCGCGGCGCTGCCCGCCGAGGAGCTGCTCTCGCTGGTGGCGCGCAGCGACTCGGGGCTGGTGTGGGCGCTGGTGCTGCACCGGCTGCGGGCGGGCGACGACCTCGGTCAGGCGCTGGCCGACACCGTCGTCGAGGTGGCGGACGCGGCGCCCGGGTCCCGGCTCAACCTGCTGCTCACCGACGGCGCCCGGATAGCGGCGACAGCCTGGGGGGACACACTCTGGTACCGCGCCGGATCCGGTGACGATCCCACCCTGGTGGCCTCGGAGCCGTACGACGACGACCCGCGCTGGCGCGAGGTCCCCGACCGCACGCTGCTCGTGGCGAGCCGCGGCGACGTCCTGCTCTCCCCTCTCAAGGAGCTTCCCGCGTGAGCCCGTTCCTGCTGACCCGCACGCTGCCCGAGGACGCCACGGACGCCGCGCTGCGCGCCGATGTGCTCCACGGGCTGACCCGTACGCCCAAGACACTGCCGCCCAAGTGGTTCTACGACGCCCGGGGCAGTGAGCTGTTCGAGGAGATCACCACACTGCCCGAGTACTATCCGACGCGCGCCGAGCGGGAGATCCTGCACGCCCGCGCGCCCGAGATCGCGGCGGCGACGGGCGCGCGCACCCTGATCGAGCTGGGGTCGGGGTCGTCCGAGAAGACCCGTCTGCTGCTGGAGTCGGCGCCCGACCTGACCAGTTACGTACCGGTCGATGTCAGCGAGAGCGCGCTGAGCGGGGCCGCCGAAGGGCTGCTCGCCGACCATCCGGGGATCGACGTGCACGCGATCGTCGCCGACTTCACCGGCGGCCTCTCGCTGCCCGGCACCCCGGGGCCCCGGCTGGTCGCGTTCCTCGGCGGCACGATCGGCAATCTGCTGCCCGCCGAGCGCGCCGCGTTCCTCGCCTCGGTCCGCGGGCTGCTGGCCCCCGGCGACGGGCTGCTGCTCGGCACGGACCTGGTCAAGGAGGAGTCCGTACTGGTCAGGGCGTACGACGACGCGGCCGGTGTGACGGCCGCGTTCAACAAGAACGTGCTGACCGTCATGAACCGTGAGCTGGGCGCCGACTTCCCGCCGGACGCCTTCGACCATGTGGCGCTCTGGGACCCGGAGAACGAGTGGATCGAGATGCGGCTGCGGGCCCGCTCCCGGCTCACCGTGAAGATCCCGGAGCTGGATCTGGTGGTGCACTTCGACGCGGGTGAGGAGGTACGTACGGAGGTGTCGGCCAAGTTCCGTCAGGACCGGGTGAGGTCCGAACTGTCCGCCGCGCGGATGGAGTTGACGCACTGGTGGACCGACGGGGCGGACCGGTTCGCCCTGTCGCTCGCGAAGGCGGTCTGACGGGGGACGCCCCCGGCCCTCGCGTACGGCGCGGCGCCCCCACGGGCGCCGGCGCCGTACGCGAGGGCGCCGTATGTGATCGCGCGGTGCGCCGTACGGGCCAGCGCGCGGCGATCGGTGTGGTGGCCGGCCGGGATCGGCGGCAGGAGGGTGATCTCCGCGATGAGCCCGCCGGCCGCCACGACCCGCCACAGCGACGCGGGCAGTGTGTCGTCCCCGACGAAGGCCGGCGCCCCCGAGGGCTCCCCGTCCGGAGCGCGGTAGGTGATCCGTACGGGCCGGACGGCGGCGCCCGCGTCCACCGCGGCCTGGAAGACGGCCGAGGTGAACCGGCCCTGCTCCCGGCCGCACCAGGTGCACGCCTCGGGAAAGGCGATCACCCGCGAGCCCGCCCCGAGGGCGCCGGAGAGGGTGCGTACGGCGTCGGGCAGCGCGCGCAGCCGCTCACGCTCCACGAACAGCGTGCCGCCCCGGGCGGCGAGCGCGCCCAGCAGCGGCCAGCGCCGGATCTCGCTCTTGGCCAGCATCCGGCCGGGGAAGACGGCGGCGAGGAGCGGGATGTCCAGCCAGGAGATGTGGTTGGCGACGACCAGCACCCCGGCGCCGCGTGGGGCCACGGCGCCCGCCGCCCCGCGCGCCCCGGTCCCGTACTCCCCCGCACCGCGCACCGTGATCCGCAGACCGAAGGCGCGCAGTACGGTACGGGACCAGCTCCGGGTGAGCCGGTCCCGTACCGCCGCGCCCAGCGGGGCGAGGAGCGGCGCGAGCAGCGCGCCGCACAGGACGAGCGGGATCCCCAGCAGCAGACGGCCCGCCCCGGTCGCCGTACCGGCCGCCGGGCCGGGGTGGCGCGAGCAGTCGCGCGGGGTGCAGGGCGCGGCGGGCAGCCAGGCGCTCATGCGGCGGGGGCGAGGGAGAGGAAGTGCCGCAGATAGCGCGGGTTGGTGCGGCGCATCGACAGCAGGACGTACAGGTCGGCGACGCCGAACTCCGGGTCGTGCGCGGGCGCGCCGCACACCCAGGCGCCGAGCCGCAGATAGCCGCGCAGCAGCGGCGGCAGTTCGGCGGGGGCGGCGGCCACGGCGGCGGGCTCCGGGGTCCAGAGCCGGTGCGGGGTGACCCAGTACTCCTCGGGGGCGAGGTGCTTGTCCTTGACGCGGTTCCAGGTGGAAGCGGCCAGCGCGCCGCCGTCGGCGAGGGGCACCGAGCAGCAGCCCGCCAGCCAGTTGTGTCCTGTGGTGGTCATGTAGCGGGCGAGCCCGGCCCAGATCAGGGCGATGACGCCGCCGGTGCGGTGCAGCGGGTGGACGCAGGAGCGGCCCACCTCTACCAGGTCGTGGCGGATCGGGGCGAGCCGGGCGAGGTCGAACTCGCTGTCGGAGTAGATCCGTCCGGCGGCCCTGGCGCGCTCGGGCGGCAGCAGCCGGTACGTGCCGACGACCTCGCCGGTGGACTCCTCCCGGACCAGCAGATGGTCGCAGTACGCGTCGAACGCGTCGGTGTCGAGACCGGGCTCGGGTCCGTCGAGCCGGGCGCCGAGCTCCCCGGCGAAGACGAGGTGCCGCAGGCGCTGGGCGGCCCGTACGTCCTCCTGGGTACGGGCGAGCTGGAGGAGGTAGCGCGGCTCGGCACCGGCGGCGGGGCCCGGAGTGGGGAGCGGGGCGGGGGAGAGCACGGTGGCGGGAGCGGGGGCGGGCATGGCGGACTCCTGTGCCGTAGGGAGGGCAGGGTGCCGGGTCCGTCGCGGGCGCGTGGACCCGGCACCTCGTTTCTTCCGTGACCGACTGGATTTGACATGACCACACGGCGGAGTGCGGATGTGAGGCGGCTGAATGCCGGGGACCGCACCACGCCGGGGCGCTCCCGCGCTACAGCGCGCGGCCGGCGGGCCCACCGTCCTCGGCCACGACGTCGCGCGGGGAGACCACCGTGCCCGCCCAGGTCAGGGCCTTCCACCCCGCCTCGGAGGTGCCTTCCAGGGCCACGACGCCCGTGTTGGCCAGCGCGTGGGCGGCGGCGAAGTCCACCTCCACGTTCTGCGCGCGGGCGGCGGTCCACATCCGGATCGCCGCGCCATGGCTGACCAGCGCGACCGTACCGGCGCCCGTCGCCGCCGCCTCCGCGACCACCGCGTCGAACCGGGCCAGCGCCTCGGCCCCGCTCTCGCCGCCCGGCATCCGCAGCTCCGTTTCGCCCGCGGACCAGGCGAACGCGGTGGTCAGATAGCGCCGGACCGACTCCTCGTCGCCGCGCATCTCCAGCTCTCCCGCCGCCAGCTCCCTGATCCCCTCCCTGACCCGGATCTCCAGACCGCGCGCGGCGGCCAGCGGGGCCGCCGTGAGCCGCGTACGGACCAGGGTCGACACGTACAGCGCCCCGATGTCCTCGTCGGCCAGCACGGCGGGCAGCGCGGCGGCCTGCCGCTCCCCCGTCCCGGTGAGCCCGGGACCGGGCGCGGCGGTGTCCAGGAGGCCGGCGAGGTTGGACGGTGTCTGGCCGTGGCGGATCAGCAGCAGGCGCATGAGGTCGCATCCCTCCGGATGGGCGTACGGGTACCCGTACCACTCTCCCAGAGGGCGGCGGGTGCCATCGTGGCCTCGCGGGGAACGGCGGGGTGGGGCACGGTGGAGTGACGTCGCGGGCCCCGCGACGTGTGAAGGCGTGAACGTGAAACCTGCAGAGGAGAACGGCCCCATGTCGCACCACACCTACCGGGTCACCGAGATCGTCGGCACCTCGCACGAGGGCGTCGACGACGCCATCCGCAACGGCGTCAGCCGCGCGGCCCAGACGCTGCGCGGGCTGGACTGGTTCGAGGTGACACAAGTACGCGGCCACATCGTCGACGGCGACATCGAGCACTACCAGGTCGGCATGAAGGTCGGATTCCGGCTCGACGACACGGAGTGACGCTCCCGTGCGCGACACGGAGTGACGCTCCCGTGCGCCCAGCGCCGGTCAGGCCGGCGCTCAGGCCGTGAACCCCGCGTGGACGTGGTCGTGATGGGTGGCGTCGCTGAAGAACTGGCCCGCGGCGCCGCCGGAGAGCTGGACCGGACCGCCCACGTTGTACGAGCCGGCCGCCGCCGCGTCCCGCATGAAGGCCTCCACGAGCCTGCGCGAGGTGGCCGGGTCCACGACCGCGTGGCCGTCGATCTGCCAGACGTCGAAGGCCCGGCCGCGCGGATGGTCGCTGGGCCGGTCGGTGCCGAAGACGTCCAGCGGATGGCCGGAGCGGATCACACTCACGTACATCCGGTACGTACCGGCCAGTCGCAGCAGTGCCCGCAGCACGCTCTCGTGGATGTGGCCGCTGCGGATGTCCGCCTCCGCGGCGGGCGGCAGGGTGATCCGGGGTTCCTTGAGGACCTGGCGCGCGGCGGCGGGCAGCGCGGGGACGGCGGCGCCGGGCCTGGCCGGGTGGAGCGCGGTGACCTCCCAGCGGGGCCGCGCCCGACTGAGCCGTACGTCCACGGTGGTACCGGTCGTGCCGGTCGGGTGTTCCTGGGTCCACTGCCGGCAGACCACCAGCACACTGGCCGAGTCCGCCAGGATCCCGCCGTACTGGGCGTCGACCACCTGGAGCGCGGCCTCGTCGGCTGCGGGCAACAGCGCCCCCGCCGCGTCCACGAGCGCGGGCGCCGCGCCCAGCGCGGCCACCCGTCGCCTCGCCGCCGCCGCGCCGCCCTGCCCGGCCGGCCAGGCGCCGATGGCCTCCACGACCTGTACGGCGCGCAGCTTGACCGCGGGGTCCACGTCGTCGCGGTCGGGCCGCCACGGGGTGGTCGTCGGCAGCGGTACGGGCGAGCGTGTCGCGACGGCGGCTTCCGTCCGCGCGGCCCCGGAGCACCCGGTGGCGGCTCCCGCCAGCAACCCGCCGGTGCCGAGCAGCAGTGCCCGCCGTCCGAGTCCCATGGCTCCACCCGTTCCCTGGTCGCTCCTGTGCTCCAGGGTGCGGGACATCGGCTTCGGCCGCACGCCGCCGGGGTCCGACGGGCCGTCAGCGGGCGACTTTACGGGTGGCCCGCAGCCACTCCTTGTTCATCGCCGCGATCGACGGCAGGGGGATCCCCTTCGGGCAGGCGGTGGCGCACTCCCCCGCGAGTGTGCAGCCGCCGAAGCCCTCCTCGTCCATGGTGGCGACCATGTCCAGGACGCGGGTCTCGCGCTCGGGCGCGCCCTGCGGCAGGACATTGAGGTGGTTGATCTTGGCCGAGGTGAAGAGCATCGCGGAGCCGTTGGGGCAGGCCGCGACGCAGGCGCCGCAGCCGATGCACTCGGCGTGCTCGAAGGCGGAGTCGGCGTCGGGTTTGGGCACCGGGGTGGCGTGTGCCTCGGGGGCAGCGCCGGTGGGGGCGGTGATGTAGCCGCCGGACCCGATGATCCGGTCGAAGGAGGAGCGGTCCACGACCAGGTCCTTGACGACGGGGAAGGCACCGGCCCGCCAGGGTTCGACGTCGATGGTGTCGCCGTCGTCGAAGTGACGCATGTGGAGCTGGCAGGTGGTGGTGCGTTCGGGGCCGTGGGCGTCCCCGTTGATGACGACACCGCAGGCGCCGCAGATGCCCTCGCGGCAGTCGTGGTCGAAGGCCACCGGCTCGTCGCCCTTGAGGATCAGCTCCTCGTTGAGGGTGTCGAGCATCTCCAGGAACGACATGTCCTCGGAGATGCCGTCGAGCCCGTAGGTGACCATGGCGCCGGGGGTGTCGGCGTCGGGCTGGCGCCAGACGCGCAGGGTGAGCCTCATGCGTAGCTCCGCTGGGTGGGGTGGACGTACTCGAAGACGAGGTCTTCCTTGTGCAGGACGGGTGCGCGGCCGGTGCCGGCGAACTCCCAGGCGGCGGCGTACGAGAACTCCTCGTCCCTGCGGGCCGCCTCGCCGCCCTCGGTCTGCGACTCGTCACGGAAGTGGCCGCCGCAGGACTCGGTGCGGTGCAGGGCGTCCAGGCACATCAGCTCGGCGAGTTCCAGGTAGTCGACGACGCGATTGGCCTTCTCCAGCGACTGGTTGAGCTGTTCGCCGGTGCCCGGCACCTTGATCCGGCGCCAGAACTCCTCGCGGATCTGCGGGATGCGGTCGAGCGCCTTGCGCAGCCCGCTGTCGGTGCGGGCCATCCCGCAGTGTTCCCAGAGGAGTTCGCCGATCTCCTTGTGGAACGACTCGGGCGTACGGTCGCCGTCGACCGCGAGCAGCAGCCGCAGCCGGTCCTCGGTGTCCGCGACGGCCTCGGCGACATCGGGGTGGGAGTCGTCAACCGTGTCGTGGTGCGGGTGGCGGGCGAGGTAGTCGTTGATGGTGGACGGCAGGACGAAGTAGCCGTCCGCGAGCCCCTGCATGAGGGCGGACGCGCCGAGCCGGTTGGCGCCGTGGTCGGAGAAGTTGGCCTCACCGATCGCGAACAGGCCTGGCACGGTGGTCTGGAGGTCGTAGTCGACCCAGAGTCCGCCCATGGTGTAGTGGATCGCCGGGTAGATCCGCATCGGGACCTCGTACGGGTTCTCGGCGGTGATCCGCTCGTACATCTCGAAGAGGTTGCCGTACTTCTCCTCGACGGCCCCGCGGCCGAGCCGGGCGATGGCGTCGGCGAAGTCGAGGTAGACGCCCTGGCCGCCGGGGCCGACGCCGCGCCCCTGGTCGCAGACGTTCTTCGCGGCGCGCGAGGCGATGTCGCGGGGGACGAGGTTGCCGAAGGACGGGTAGATCCGCTCCAGGTAGTAGTCGCGCTCGTCCTCGGGGATCTCGGCCGGCGGGCGGGTGTCACCGGGCGCCACGGGCACCCAGATCCGGCCGTCGTTGCGCAGCGACTCGCTCATCAGGGTCAGTTTCGACTGGTGGTCGCCGGAGCGCGGGATGCAGGTGGGGTGGATCTGGGTGAAGCAGGGGTTGGCGAAGTGGGCGCCGCGCCGGTGTGCCCGCCAGATCGCGGTGGCGTTGCTGTTCTTGGCGTTGGTCGACAGGTGGAAGACGTTGCCGTAGCCGCCGGAGGCGAGGACGACCGCGTCGGCGAAGTACGGGGTGATCTCGCCGGTGATCAGGTCGCGGGCGACGATGCCGCGCGCCCGCCCGTCGATGACGAGCAGGTCGAGCATCTCGGTGCGGGCGTGCATCTCGACGGCGCCGGCGGCGATCTGCCGGGAGAGCGCCTGGTAGGCGCCGAGCAGGAGTTGCTGGCCCGTCTGGCCGCGCGCGTAGAACGTACGGGAGACCTGGACGCCGCCGAAGGAGCGGGTGTCGAGGAGTCCGCCGTACTCCCGGGCGAACGGGACGCCCTGGGCGACACACTGGTCGATGATCTCGACGGAGACCTCGGCGAGCCGGTGCACGTTGGACTCGCGGGCGCGGAAGTCGCCGCCCTTGACGGTGTCGTAGAAGAGCCGCTGGACGGAGTCGCCGTCGTTACGGTAGTTCTTCGCGGCGTTGATGCCGCCCTGGGCGGCGATGGAGTGGGCGCGGCGCGGGGAGTCCTGGTAGCAGAACTGGACGACGTGGTAGCCCTGTTCGGCGAGGGTGGCGCCCGCGGCGCCGCCCGCGAGGCCCGTGCCGACGACGATCACGGTGTGCTTGCGGCGGTTGGCGGGGTTGACGAGCTTGGCCTCGAAGCGGCGCCGGTTCCACCGCTCGGCGACGGGCCCGTCCGGTGCCTTGGTGTCGGCGAGCGGCGCGCCGGTGGTGTACTCGGTGTAACGGGTGGGTTCGTTCATCTCAGCTCACCACTCCGGTCATGACGGCGACGGGTACGGCGACGAAGCCCGCGGTCAGCGCCAGCGCCAGCACGTCGGCCGTGGCCTTGAGGACACGGTCGCGGGCGGCGCTGCCCACGCCGAGGGTCTGCGCGGCGCTCCAGAAGCCGTGCCGGACGTGGAGTCCGAGGGCGACCATCGCGGTGATGTAGACCGTGTTGCCGTACCAGGTGGAGAAGGTGTCCACGACGTTCTGGTACGGATGGCCCGGCTGGAAGCCGCCGGGGTGCGCGGTGCCGGTCGTCAGGTCGAGGATGTGCCAGACGATGAACAGGGCGAGGATGATCCCGCCCCAGCGCATGGTGCGGGTCGCGTAGCTCGTGCGCGCCCGCCGGTGGACGTAGCGGCTGGGGCGCGCCGCGATGTCGCGGCGGCTGAGCTGGTACGCGCAGACCCCGTGCAGGACGACGGCGGCGACGAGGACGATCCGTACGAGCCACAGGGCCCACTCGTAGTGCAGCAGCGGCTCGCCCAGGGTGCGCAGCCAGTGGGCGTACCCGTTGAACTCGGAAGCGCCGAAGAAGATCTTGAGATTGCCGAGCATGTGCGCGACGAGATAGCCGAGCATGATCAGGCCGCTCACGGCCATGACCGTCTTTTTCCCTATCGTCGATCCCCAGAGGGTGCGGGGCATGGACGCCCGTTTGTCCGTCCGCGTTGCCAGAGCCATGTTCATGACGCTAGGCCGCCGCACCCGAGAGGTCCAAGACATGGTCCGGCTGATGTCCATAGGCAGTGCCTATCGTGGTCGTACCCTGGGGAGATGCAGTTCCAGCAGCTCGTCTATTTCGTGGCCGTCGCCGAGACCCGCCACTTCACCCGCGCCGCCGAGCGCGTGCACGTCTCACAGCCGTCGCTGTCGCAGCAGATCAGGGCGCTGGAGAAGGAGCTGGGCGCCGAGCTGCTGAGCCGCGCCCGGGGCAATGTCGCCCTCACCGACGCGGGCGAGGCGCTGCTCCCACTGGCCCGGCGGATCCTCGCCGACGCGGAGACCGCGCGGGTCGAGGTCCAGGAGCTGGCGCAGCTCCGGCGCGGCCGGGTCAGGCTGGGCGCGCCGCCGAGTCTGTGCACCAGCCTGCTGCCCGAGGTGCTGCGCGCCTTCCACGATCAGCATCCCGGCATCGAGCTGCTGATCGAGGAGAGCGGTTCGCACGATCTGGTGCGGGAGCTGGCCCGCGGCGCGCTCGATCTGGCGTTGGTGGCGATGCCGCTGCCGGCCGCGTCCCCCGCGCTGACCACGGTCGAACTGCTCCACGAGGACCTGGTGGTGGTCTCCTCGCCGGGCGCCCCGGCCCCCGGGAGTCCGGTGCGGATCGCCGATCTGGAGGGCCGGCCGCTGGTGATGTTCCGGCACGGCTACGACCTGCGCGAGCTGACCGTGGCCGCCTGCCGGGCCGCCGGGTTCGAGCCGTCGTTCACCGTGGAGGGCGGCGAGATGGACGCCGTGCTCGGTTTCGTACGGGCCGGGCTCGGCATGGCGGTGGTGCCGAGCATGGTGGCGGCGCGGGCGCACGATCTGCGGGTGACGCCCCTGGCCAGGCCGGGGCTGAGCCGTACGATCGCGCTCGCCCACCGCAGCGATGTCGCGCCGCCGCGTGCCGCCCGGGAGTTGCAGAGGGTGCTGCTGTCCACGCAGGGCGAGGCCGGGACGGCGGCGGCCCGGACCGCGGGGTCGTCGCCGTCCGGCCGCCGCTCCGCTCGGAGCCTGTCGGGTGACCTCTGACCGGGCGGCCACGGGTCACCCGACAGGCTCTCAGACCGCGTCCGCCAGCGACAGGGTGTGAAGGTGCTCGGGCGGCCCCGGCCTGGCGTAGTACCAGCCCTGCGCCGTGTCGCAGCCCAGCCGGCGCAGATGCTCCGCCTGCGCCCCGGTCTCCACGCCCTCCACCGTCACGGCCAGCTCCAGGCTGTGCGCCAGGGAGACGATCCCCTCGACGATCTTCAGATCGACCGGGTCGGCCGGATGCTGCTGCATCCCCTGGGTGAAGGAACGATCCAGCTTGAGCACGCTCACCGGCAGCCTGCGCAGATTGGCCAGGTTGGAGTAGCCGGTGCCGAAGTCGTCGAGCGCGATGTCCACGCCCATCTCGGCGAGCTGGCGCAGCGGTTTGAGCAGATCCTCGTCGGCGCCGATCAGCGCCGACTCCGTGACCTCCAGGCAGAGCGCGCCCGGCGGCAGCCCGACCCGCTCCAGCACCTCGACCGTGTCGGCGACGAGTCCGGGGTGGTGGAGCTGGGCCGGGGAGAGGTTCACATTGATCCGCAACGGTCCGCCGAGCGCGCCCTCCGGGAGCTCCTGCTGCCAGAACCGGGCCTGCCGTACGGACTGTTCCAGCACCCAGCGGCCGAGCGGCACGATCAGCCCGGTGTGCTCGGCGAGCGGGATGAACCGGTCAGGGCCGAGCACGCCGTGCTGCGGATGGGCCCAGCGCACCAGCGCCTCCGCGCCGTGCACGGTGCCGTCGTCGAGATGGACCAGCGGCTGGTACTCGATGAAGAACTCACCGCGTTCCAGGGCGGTCGGCAGCGCCGTGGTCAGCCCGTGCCGGGTGATGGCGCGGGCGTCGGCCTCCGGGTCGGCCAGCTCGAAGCGGTTGCCGCCCGCCGCCTTGGCCCGGTACATGGTGATGTCCGCGCTGCGCAGCACCTCCGCGGGGCTCCGCCCGGCGGCCGGCCCCTCCACGATGCCGATGGAGCCGCGTACGGTGAACTCCCGGCCCTCCAGCCGGATCGGGGTGGTCAGCACGCCGAGGATCCGGGAGGCGAGGTCGGTCACCTCGCTCTCGGTGCCGGGCCCGGTCGTCAGGGCGACGAACTCGTCGCCGCCGATCCTGGCCACCATCTCGCCCGGCGCGGTGGCGCACGACTGGAGCCGGTCCGCGACCTCGACCAGCAGCCGGTCGCCCGAGGAGTGGCCGAGACTGTCGTTGATCGCCTTGAAGCCGTCGAGATCGAGGTAGCAGAGGCCGAAGCGCGCGTCGCCGCCCGCGGCGAGCGTCTTCTCCAGGCGCTCGAAGAACAGCGTCCGGTTGGGCAGTCCGGTCAGCGCGTCGTGGGTGGCCTCGTACCGCAGCCGCAGATTGAGCAGCCGCCGCTCGGTGGTGTCCTCCATCAGCGCGAGCTGGTACTGCGGGGCGCCCTCGGTGTCCCGGAGCAGCGAGAGCGTCAGGTTGGTCCAGAGCACGGTGCCGTCGTTGCGGTAGAACGCCTTCTCGACCCGGAAGTGCTCGCGCTCGCCGCGCACCAGTTCGCCGTACAGACGCCACACGTGGGGGCCGTCCTCGGGATGGACCCACTCGCTCACGTTGCGGCTGCGGACATGGTGTTCGAGCCCGCCGAACATCTCGGTGAGGGTGTCGTTGACCTCCAGGACGTTGCCGTCGAGGTCGGCGATGCCGATCCCGATGGCCGCGCCCTCGAAGACCGCGTGGAAACGGGCCTGGGTGGCGTGGAGGGCGTCCTCCGCGTCGCTGCGCGCCGCCAGCGCGGAGCGTGCGACGGCCTCCTGCTCGGCGAGGGTCCGCTCACGCAGGGCCAGGGCGTACCCGGCGGCCAGGGCGTGCTGGAGGCGGGCGCACCGGGCGCGGCTCTCCTCCCCGGGCAGTTCGTCCGTACCGCAGTACAGGACCAGGTACGAGTCGATGACGCCGAGGGTACGGCTCAGGGCCTCGGGGTCGGTGCAGTGCGCGGCGACCAGGGCGGTGCCCGCCGCTCCCGCGGGGGTGCTGTCGAAGGGGCGGGCGTGCAGCGCCTCGCGCAGCGCGCGGGCCAGCGGCAGCAGGCACTCCTCGAACTCGGCGCGCGTGAGCGACGTGGCCGTCGCCGGGAAGATCGCCCGGCTCCAGATCGTCGCGAACCTTCTGATTCTGTCCTCCAGGCCGTCCGGGTCCGCCGGGCCCGGCTCCCGCTCCTGCTCCCTCACGCCTTGCGTCCCACTCCGGCGAAGCCCGAGTAGGCGTACGGATCCTCCTGGTCGGCGGGGCTGCCGGGGCGCCAGTCGGGCAGGGACACCAGGCCGGGCGGGACCAGCTCGAAGCCGTCGAAGAAGCGGGCTATCTGCTCGCGGGAGCGCATCACCAGCGGGCTGCGGGTCTCCGTGTAGACGGCGACGGCGGCGTCCGTGTCCTCCACGGAGGCCGGGACACCGTCGTAGGAGGCGTGGGTGACGGTGATGAGGCTGCCGGGGGCGAGCGCGTCGCGCAGTTCGGCCACGGCCCGGTAGGGCTGGTCCTTGTCCTCCAGGAAGTGCAGGACGAAGTTGAGCAGCACCGCCACGGGCCGCTCCAGGTCGAACAGTCCGGCCGCCTCCTGGCTGTGCAGGATCTTGCGGGGCTCGCGGAGATCGGCGTTCACGACGGCGGCGTTGGCGTTGCCTTCGAGGACGGCCCGGCTGTGGGCGACGGCGACCGGGTCGTGGTCGACGTAGAGCACCGTGGCGTCCGGGTCGAGCGAGGCGGCGACTTCGTGGACATTGCCGAAGGCCGGAATCCCGGATCCGATGTCGAGGAACTGGCCGATGCCTTCGGCGGACGCGAATTCCACGGTGCGGCGCATGAACGCGCGGTTCGCTTTCATGATCTTGGGCAGTCCCGGCATGAAACCCATGGCCCGGCGCGCGGCTTCCCTGTCGACCTCGAAATTGTGCGAACCGCCCAGATAGTAGTCATAAATGCGGGAAACGCTCGGCACCGAAATGTCGATGCCCTGCGGGGCCCAGGCGGGACGCTCCATCGATGTCTCCAACAAGTCGCCACGGGGTGCGGCCTGATAACGGCCGGTTGTTCGAGCCGAGGCTACTGATCGACCGCCAAGAGAGCGAGCCCAAACGGAAATTAGCGATCCGTTCTTGGTCACATACAGTCGGCATGTGCATGTGGTCCGCCGCCACACCGAGGAGTGTGACGGCGGACCGTTGGGCCGGAGACGCGGCGTGGGAACTACTCGGATGCTCCGACCAGCTCATTGTCGGGAGAGACGGCGAACCAGGTGCCGCCGACGCCCTGACCGTTGGTGTCGCCGGGCTTCTTGTCGCCCGCAAAGGTGTAGATGGGCGAGCAGTTGAGGGTCTGCTGCTTGATTCCGTCGGGCCGGTCGAAGGTGACGAAGCCCTTGGTGGTGACGCCGTCGACGTCGTTCTTGGAGACGGGGGCGACCACCGGCCACTTGTCGAGGCAGGCGCCGGTGCAGGCGGTCTTCATCGGCCATGCCGTGTCCTTCGTGAACCGGTAGACCGTCATGCCCTTCGCGTCCACCACGACGTCGCCGAGCTTCGGGTCCTTGCGGACCGAGAGGCCCGCCAGGTCGCCCGAGGGCTCCTCGGCCGCGGCGCCCGAACCGCCGCCGGCGGCCGCCGGGGAGGCCTTCTTGCCGTCGGGGGCTGACGCGAACCAGGTGCCGCCCACGGCCTGGCCCTTGGCGTCGCCGGGGCTGGTGTCCTTGACATAGCGGTACATCGGCCAGCCGTCGACGGTGAGTTGCTTGGTCCCGTCGGTCCTGGTGACCTCACCGAGCAGGGAGGCCTCGGTGCCGGCGGCGGCCTTGGCGTCGCCCGCGGTCACGACGGGCCACGTGGTGGCGCAGTCGCCCTCGCAGTTGGACTTCGGCGGGGCCGGTGTGTCCTTGTCGAAGCGGTAGAGGGTGAAGCCCTCACTGTCGGTGAGGACCTTGCCGAGCTTCTTGCTGTCCCACACGGCGAGTTGCCCCGCGGGCTTGGCCGCCGCCGCCGTGCCGGCCCCGGCGGCGCCGGCCCCTGTTCCCGCCCCGGCGCCGGTGCCGGTGCCCGCGCCGTATCCGCTGTCGGCGGCGCCGGCCGGGTTCGCGGCGCCGACGGACTGTCCGTTGGTGTTGGTGCCCGGGTCCTGACCGCACGCCGTCGTCAGGGCCAGTACGGCCGCCGCGGTGACCGCGAGCGAGGCGTTCCGCCAGGTGTTCATGTCAACTCCTGATATCCATGGGCCGGTTGAGGCGCTCGGGTGCGCTGCTCATGGTCCTAAGTACGGAGCGGAGACGGCATCCCGTTCAACGCGGCCGGAAAAAACTTCCGCGGCGTGTTCTCGACGGCGCCAAATACCCCCTATCAGGGGGAATCCGAGCAACTTCCGGCGTGCCGGGGCCCGATCATGACCAAGCTCCTGCCCGTGTATGGATCGCTCGTCGGACGGCTGCTCACAGCCGCCGCACTCATCTCGCTGTCGGCCGCCGCCCCGGCGCCCGCCGCGGCGGACAGTTGCGCCTACGCCTCGACCGGTACGGGCGACGCGGTGGAGGCGGTGGCCGTGGCGGGCAGCGGCGGCTGCCGGCCGACACCGACGCCTCCCCCGCCACCCGAACCACCGCCGAAGCCACCACCCCCACCGCCCCCGCCACCGCCGCCTCCACCCCCTCCCCCACCACCTCCTCCGCCGACTCCACCACCGCCACCACCGACGCCACCGCCCGTGGTGGTCACGCCGAAGCCGCCGCCCCCGCCCGTCGTCCGGCCCACCCCGCGACCGCCCCGCCCGGCACCGGCACCGCCGCCCGCCGCCGCGCCCCGGCCGCGTCCGGTGACGGTCGCGCCCGCGCCGCCCCGTCCCGCGCCGCCCCCGCCCGCTCCTTCTCCGACACCGACACCGAGCCCGACCCCGTCCGCCGAACCGTCGCCGCCCGCCGTGGCCCTGCCGGCCTACCGCCAGGCGACCCGTCAACAGCCGCCGAGCGGCGCCTCCCCCGTCCTGCGGATGCTTCTGATCACGGCCCCCGCCGTACTCGCCGCGGCCGTGCTGCGTCCCCGCTCCCGCTCCCGTTCCCGCTGATCCACGGAGGTCCCATGTCGGACTGGCTCGTCCTGGGCATCGCGATGGCCGCCGCCTGCGCGGTCGTCCTCACCATCGTCATCTTCAACAACCGGGGCGTCAGCGAGGAAGCCGACGACCCCGCCGAGGTCCCCGGTGTCATGGACTACATGACCATGATGATCGGCGTGGTCTACGCGATCGTCCTCGGTCTCGCGATCGCCGGCGTCTGGGAGGCCAGGGGCGCCGCCCAGGAGTCGGTGCGCCAGGAGGCACAGGCGCTCCACGAGATCCAGCAGCGCGTTCAGGTCTACCCCACAGAGGTACGGGAGCAGATCCGCGGCGACGTCGACGCGTACGTCTCGTACGTCGTGCACACCGAGTGGCCGCACATGTCCCGGCACGAGGCGCTCAGCGCGAAGGGCACCCAGCTCCTCGACAAGCTGCGCGCCGATGTCTCGCAGTACGCGCCGCGCACCGACCTGGAGGGCCAGGCCTACCAGCCGCTGGTCGACCAGGTGGCCACCGCCGACGACGCCAGAGGCGCCCGGGGACAGAACGCGGGCGACACGATGCCGGGGGTGGTCTGGTTCGGCCTCATCATCGGCGCGGTGGTCACCGTGGGGATGATCTTCGTCCTGCAGATCCGCCGCTCGTTCCGTGAACTGCTGCTCGCGGGGCTCTTCAGTGTGCTGATCGCCTTCCTCCTCTTCCTCATCTGGGACTTCGACGCCCCGTACGGGCGCGGCATCGGCGCGACCACGGCGCCGTTCCTCGAACTGTTCCCGCAGATCGGCCGCTGACCGGCGGCGAACGGGGTACGACTGTCCGCCGCCCGGGGGACGGCCGTGCCCCATTCGCCCGTCAGCGATCGCGGCTGTGGTAGGGCGCTCCTAGCGTTTCCGGCATCGAGGCGCATGTACCGGCTTCTGTGGAAATAGGTTCCACTGCTGCTCCTCGGAGACCCGGAGGCTCATCATGCGCGCGATACGTGCCACGACCACCGCTCTGCTGGGAGTGGCCGCACTCGCCCTGACGGCGCCCACCGCGGTGGCGGCGGTGCACGGCGGCGCCACGCCGTTCGGGTTCACCGTCACGCCCTCCACCGTGGCCCCGGGCGGGAGGGTGACCCTCGGCGTCACCAACTGTGCGTCCTCCGCGACCGCTTCCTCCGCGGTCTTCGACACCGTGAACATCCCCTCGGGCCGTACGGGGACCGCCACCGTGGACTGGGACGCGAAGCGGGGCGCGGTGTACCAGGTCTCGTTCACCTGCAACGGGACGACGGGCCGCACCAACCTCACCGTCGCGGGTGCGGCGACCACCGCGCCCCGCGCGCCGACCGTGTCCGCCACGAGCGTCTCACCCGCCGGGGTACGGGGCGGTCTGGGCGGCAGCATGGACGGTGTCGGCACGGGCGAACTCGCCGCGGGCACGGCGCTCGTGGTGGCCGCCGCGGCCGGAACGGTCTGGACCGCGCGCCGGCGGGCGGAGGGCCGCGGCCACTGACCGCACCCACGCCCCCGCACCCGCCCGGCACCCGACGCCGGACGCCCGTCGCCCCGAGCCACGTTCCGGCTCGGGGCGACGGGCGTCCGGCGTCCGGCGTCCGCGCTCCGCCATGCCCGTTCGGGTTCTCCCGGCCGGGGCGGCCCGCCGGGACCCGTCCGGTCAGACGCCCACGGTGTTCAGGCGCCGACGACGGGTGAGGAAGAACGATCCGCCGACGGCCGCCGCGGCGACCAGACCGCCGCCGAGCACCATCTCCGTGGAACTGGGTCCGACGGAACCGCCGAGCCCGCCGAGCGCGCCCCGGCCCTCCAGCACCCGGAACTGGTGCGTGACGGTACGGGGGTCGTCGCTGCACCGGACCGCCAGGTTGTAGTGCCCTGGCGTGGTGAAGTCGTGGATCCGGGCGCGCGCCGAGGAGTGCCCCGACGAGTTGACGGACAGTTCGACCCGGGAGAAGGCGTTGGAGGTGACCGTGCCTCCGTGACCACAGCCCTCCACCCGGATGTGGAGTGTGCCGCCCCGGTGGACCTCGAACGGGTTGACGGAGACATCGCGGGGGCCATTGGTGGCGCCGGCCAGCGGAGCGGAGAGCGCCACGGCCGCGCAGGCGGTCGCGGTCACCGCGAGAGCGCGTGAAGCACGCATCGTTGAACCTCCAGCGGAAGACGCCCCAAAGCGGCGCTCCGGGAAATTCGACGAGAACGCCTTCCATGACGAACCCTCACGGGGCAACCGGAAGCGCGCATTTCGACCCGGTAGGCGCAGGTGTGCCGACACGCCGTCAGAAGGCCCCCCGGCCGGGCAGAGCCGCAGGTCACGGACCGTCAGAAGTTTTGTCGGCGGGTTACTCGGTTGGAGCGTTCCGGTTACTCGCCTGGGGTACTCCGGGCACCCGCGCCACCCGTTCGCCCGCCAGTGATCGCCGGTCGGCCACTCCGCCCTTACCGTGCGTGCAGGCGTCCACGAAGGGAGAAACATGGGCCAGGACCATCACGCCCCGGAGTCGAGGAAGCGCTCGCCCTGGGGCGTACTGGCTCTCGTCATGCTCACGGGAATCGCCGTGATGCGCAACGGGGTGGACGTACCGCTGGGACCGCCGCAGCCGGCGGCCGCGGCGGCGCCGGTCAGCAGGCCCGACCCGGCCGCCCTGGCCACCTCGGCACTGCCGGACATCAAACCGCTGCCGTACGCCCCGATGTCCCGGATCCGCATTCCGGCGATCAAGGTGGACGCGCCGGTGATGGACGTGGGGCTCGACCCGGACGGCTGGATCGCCGCGCCGCCCCCGCAGGACCCCAATCTGGCCGGCTGGTACCAGAACGGGGTGTCACCGGGACAGCGCGGTACGGCGGTGGTCGTCGGCCATGTCGACAACCAGGCGGGTCCCACCGTCTTCTACGGTCTGGGCGCGGTGGCGAAGGGGCGGCACGTCGAGGTCGACCGGTACGACGGCAGCACCGCCGTGTTCGAGGTGTACGGGGTCGAGGTCTTCGCCAAGAACGACTTCCCCGGCTCCCGGGTCTACGGTGACACCGGCCACGCCGAGCTGCGGGTGATCACCTGCGGCGGCGGTTACTCCAGGACTCAGGGGTACGACGGCAACGTCGTCGTCTTCGCCCGAATGGTCGGCACCCGCTGACGGTACGGGGCCGGTCCCGCGGCGGGACCGGCCCCGTACCCACGCACCCCCGTACACACCCCCCGTCCCCCGCCCCCGCGATTCAGCGGTGCGGCACCGCGATGCGGTAGCCCTCGTCCAGCAGCCGGGGCAGATACCGGCGCAGCGCCGTCACGCTCTGCGAGCGGTCGCCGCCCGCGTCGTGCGAGAGGATGACGACGCCCGGTCCCGCGCCGTCCAGCACCCTGCGGACGATGGTCCGGGTGCCGGGCGTGGTCCAGTCGAGGGAGTCGACGGTCCAGGCGAGGGGTTCCATGCCCATTTCCGCGCCGAGCTCGAAGGAGTGCCGGTTCCAGGCGCCGTACGGCGCGCGGTACCAGAGCGGCGCGGCCCCGACGGTCTCCTCGACCACCTCGCTGGTCCGTTCCAGCTCACCGCGGATCCCGGAGCGGGTGAGCTTGGTCATCTGCGGATGCGACCAGGAGTGGTTGCCGATGACATGGCCGTCGTCGGCGATCTCCCGCAGCAGGTCGCGGTGGACGTCGACCATCTCGCCGCAGACGAAGAACATCGCGCGGACGTCGTGGTCGCGCAGGGTGCGCAGGATGCCGGGCGTGTACGCGGGGTCGGGTCCGTCGTCGAAGGTGAGCACCATGGTGTGGCCCAGTTCGGGCAGTTCGAGGAAGGGCTTGCGGCGTACCGGGGGCAGGGGTCTGCCGAGGCCGCTCGGCGCCCCTTCGGTCATGGGCTGGAGCCGGTACGCGGAGGGCCGCAGCCCGACGCCGGCCGGCGGCCCCGCGGCGCCCTGTGGGGGCATGTCCGGCACCGGCACCGGCACGTCCGGCCCCGCCGCGGGGGGCGGCCCCGCGGGGCGGCCCGGTGTCCCGGCCTCGCCCGCGGTCAGCAGCCGGGCGGTGACCGCGACGCCGAGACAGGCGGCGAGCCGCAGCACACCACGGCGCCCCAGAATCATCTGATCCTTTTTCATGACCAATGGTTCGTACGGCGGATGCTCCGCGCCGTTCACCAACACTGGTTATCCCGGGGAAAGCACCCGATGGGATGAGGGAGCGAGCGCGACTCGGCCCCCGCGCGCCAGCGGGACCGGCAGTGTCTCACGGCAGGGTCGGCCCGGTGAGGACCATGACGCGCCGGTCAGCACCGGTGCCGGGCCCGCCGGTGGGCGGCGTCGCGTACTCCAGCGCCGACGGGCGGCCCGGCGCCGGGCCGCCCGTCGGGAGCGGATAACCTGCGTGCCGTGACTCAGCAGCCAACCAAATTCGAACGCGGGACCGACGGCCCGAAGGTGATCGTCGTCGGTATGGACGGTTCCCAGTCCTCGTTCCGTGCCGCCGCGTACGCCAGTGGTCTCGCCCGGCGGCAGAACGCGCTGCTGGCGATCGTCTACGTACAGCCCGTGCTGGCGGCGGGCGCCGCCCTGGGGGCCCCGGTCGCGGAGGCGACCGGGGAGATCGCCGAGGGTCTGGTGGCCGAGATCCGCGGGTCGCTGGAGCGGGTCAAGGACACCTGGAACGTCCGCTGGGAGTTCCACACCTTCCACGGCGATCCGTACAACGGCCTGGTCACGGCGGCCGAGGAGCTGACGGCGGACGCGGTGGTGGTCGGCGCGTCGGAGTCGGCGGGGCACCGGTTCGTCGGTTCGGTGGCGGTACGGCTGGTCAAGGCGGGCCGCTGGCCGGTGACCGTCGTTCCGTAGGGGCCTGCGTAGGGGCCCTGCCACGGGGGCGCGTCCACCGCCCCGCTCCCGTCAGCCGGCGCCCTCGGTCAGTCCGTCGGCGGCGGCGCCGCGGCTCAGCACCGCCGAGCTGATGGACGACCTGGCCTCCTGGTAGTCGTCGCGGTCGGGCTCGTCGCGCAGGGCGCGCGGCAGGCTGACGACGCGGCCGGACGTGAGGTCCATGAGCTGCGGGACGAACTCGGCCTTCTCGACGCGCCAGCGCTGCCCCGGCGCGGCGGGCGGCGCGAAGGTGAAGCGGCCGATCGAGCCCTGGTTGCCGCGTCCGTCCTGGTCGCCGTCGTCGTTGGCCATCGTGCCGGCGATCTGGTCGCCCATCCCGTAGATGATCCACGTCCCGTTGACCTTCTCGTACGCCTGCGGGACATGGGCGTGGGTGCCCAGGATCAGGTCGATGTCGGGACGGCCCCCGGTGCGGGACGCGGTGAGCTTCCGGCCGAGGACGAGCTGATCGTCGTCCGGAGCGGTCTGCCATTCGGTGCCCCAGTGCAGGCTGACCACGACGACATCGGCGCCGGCTGTGCGGGCGGCGCGCGCGTCGGCGACGATCCGGCGCTCGTCGATGAGGTTGACGGCCCAGGGCTGCCCGTCGGGGAGCGGCTGGTCGTTGATGCCGTAGGTGTACGCGAGCTGCGCGACCCGGGCGCCGCCCGCGGTCAGCAGGGCGGGGCGGCCGGCCTCGGCCGCGGAGCGCGCCGAGCCCGTGTGCTTCACCCCCGCCTTGTCGAAGGCGCCGAGGGTGCGGCGTACACCGTCGGCGCCGTCGTCCAGGGCGTGGTTCGAGGCGGTGGAGCAGGAGTCGTAGCCGGTCGCGCGCAGGCCCGCGGCGATCTGGGGCGGGGAGACGAAGGCCGGGTAGCCGGAGAACGGCCCTTCCTCCTCGCCGTACACGGTCTCCATGTGGCAGATCGCCAGATCGGCCCCGGACACGACCGGTTTCACCCCCGCGAGCATGGGCCGGAAGTCGTAACCGTCACCGTCGGCGGCCTCGTTGCCCCACGCGATGACGGAGTCGTGCGGCAGGACGTCGCCGGAGGCCACGAGCGTGAAGCCGCGCTGCGCGGCGGGGCCGTGTGCCGGTGGTCCGTGCGGGGCGGGCGGCTGTCCGGGGCCGGCACAGGCCGCCGTGGTGCCGAGGAGCAGGGCGCCGAGGAGCAGGGCGGTGGCCACGGCTCCCTGTCGCATGCGCTGGGTCATCGGGTGGGCTCCGGTTTCCGTGATGACGGACGAAACGACGGACGAGGTAGCGGGACGAGGCAGCGGGACGAGATGGCGGAATACCAACCCAATGAATCCATATAGTCATATAAATGCATGTCAAGGAGCCAAGCCGACAGCACGCCCGAATGGGGCCGAACGCCACCGCCCGACCGTTCACCGCACCACTCGCCGCAGTGAGCGACCGCTCGTCGCAGATCTCGGTGCGCTCCCTGTCCCTCGGCGCCGCCATGGGTTCGTATACGGCAGGCGGCAGCGCACACCGCAGGACAGCGACCCCGACGGGAAAGGGCGTTCACCATGACCACCGCCACGGCCACGGAGACGACCGACGAGCGGGCGCTGACGGAGCTTCAGCGCGACCACGGACCCGCCCTGCTGAACTTCCTGCTGGGGCTCACCTACGGCGACCGGCAGCGGGCCGAGGATCTGCTCCAGGAGACCCTGGTACGGGCCTGGCTCCACCCCGAGGCGTTCGAGGGACCCTTCGAGTCGATGCGGCCCTGGCTCTTCACCGTCGCCCGCAGGCTGGCGATCGACGCGCGCCGCTCACGCCTCGCGCGCCCCCCGGAGGTCAGTGACGGGATCCTCGCCGCCACGGCCGACCCCGAGGACCGTACGGAGAGCACGGTCGCGGCGCTCGACGTACGCCAGGCGGTGCGGGCGCTGAGCCGTGAGCACCGCGCGGTGCTGGCCCAGATCTACTTCCGCGGACTGAGCGTGAACGAGGCGGCGCGGGCGCTGGGCATCCCGCCCGGCACGGTCAAGTCCCGCTCGTACTACGCCCTGCGGGCGCTCTCCCGCGAGCTGCCCGGCTACAGCAGGTCGCCCTCGTCCAGCAGCGCGAGCAGCGACGGCGCGTCGGCCACCTCCAGATAGGCGGCGCCGCACGCGTCGCACCCCGCGAGGTGGTCCGCGACCCGCCGGTCCTCCGCCGGCTCCAGCGCCTCCAGCACGTAGGCGCCGAGAAGCGACCGCACATGCGGACCGGAATCGTCCGCTCCATCGCCGGGCGCGTCACTCTCGGCCTCACCCGTCACAATCCGCTCCCGTCCGCCACCGGATCCTGCTCTTCTGGCCACGCGGGGCGGTCTCCGCCGGTTCAATGCTCCCTTAAGACCGACCGGCAATTGGTGGTCGGTCTCAGCAGGCTTCGGGGGAGGAAAGGAAGGCGGAAGAGCAATGCGTCCGGAATGTACCGAAGGGGCCGGCGGCGGCCTTCTGGTGCCCATGGCTTGGATGTACGCCGAGTACATCGCCGACGAGCTGCTGCGCACCGGGGATCTGATGCCGCCGACGACACTGGAGTACCGGGCGGGCCGGGACGCGCTCGCCCTGACCATTTTCCTCTCGGACGGCTCGGTGGGCGGCCCGCGTGTCGTGGCCAGAATGGAGGAGTGGCGCTCACTGACGGCGTACGGGACGTCCTGGCGGGACTGGGTGTGCGGACGCCTGGACCTGTTGGAGGCGGCCGACTTCGAGTCGGCCTCGGAGGTCCGCGACCCCGATCTGGCACTGGCCGGTGACGCCTGGCGCTGGCTGGAGGAGACGGAGCTGCTGGCGCCGGACCTCGACGCGGTGGCGCCACCGCGCGGGAGCGCGCTCCGCCCGGGTGGTTACGCGGCGGAACCTGCCCCGGAGTGCACGGGCGAGTTCCCGGGAGAGGAACAGGGACCGCGGGTGTGGACCCCGGCCTGGCAGCTCGGGCTGCCGCTGGGCCATCTCGCGATCCATCTCTTCTGACTGTCCCGGCGCCCAGCCCCGCCGCCCTGTGCCCGCGGTACGGACCGGCCGCCGGTCAGGTGCCGTGCACCCCCGCGCGGTACTTGGGCACCCGTACCGTGATCTTCGTACCCGCGCCGACCCCGGTCTCGATGACCAGGCCGTACGCGTCGCCGTAGACCTGGCGCAGCCGCTCGTCCACGTTGAGCAGCCCGATGCCGGTGGAGGCGTCGCCCTCGCCGCGCAGGATCCGGCGCAGCCGGTCCGGCTCCATGCCGACCCCGTCGTCCTCGATCACCACCTCCGCCTCGGCGCCCGCGTCGAGCGCGCTGATGGTGATCCGGCTCGTGGTGACGGCGCCTTCGAGTCCGTGCTTGACGGCGTTCTCGACGAGCGGCTGGAGACAGAGGAACGGCAGTGCCACGGGCAGCACTTCGGGGGCGATCTGCAGGGTGACCGAGAGCCGTTCGCCGAACCGGGCCCGGACGAGGGCCAGATACTGGTCGATGGAGTGGAGCTCGTCGGCGAGGGTGGTGAACTCGCCGCGCCTGCGGAACGAGTAGCGGGTGAAGTCCGCGAACTCCAGCAGCAGTTCACGGGCCCGTTCCGGGTCGGTGCGGACGAACGAGGCGATGGCGGCGAGCGAGTTGAAGATGAAGTGCGGGGAGATCTGCGCCCGCAGCGCCTTGATCTCCGCCTCGATCAACCGGGTGCGGGAGCGGTCCAGTTCGGCGAGTTCGAGCTGCACGGAGACCCAGCGGGCCACCTCGCCGGCCGCGCGGGCGAGCACCGCGGACTCGCGCGGCGCGTAGGCGATCAGGGTGCCGAGCACCCGGTTGTCGACGGTCAGGGGGGCGGCCACGCCCCAGCGCAGCGGGCAGTCGAGATCGTCGCAGCCGTCGCTGAAGGCCGTGCCGCGCCCGCTGGCGAGCAGCTCCCCGGCCCGCTCCATCGCCCGCTCTGCGTGGTGTCCGCCGAGCCCGTCCCAGGCGAGGACCCGCTCGCCGTCGGTGAGGCAGAGCGCGTCCGTGCCGAGCAGGGAGCGCAGCCGGTGGGCGGCCTTGCGGGCGCTCTCCTCGGTGAGGCCGGCCCGGAGCGGAGGCGCGGCGAGCGACGCGGTGTGCAGGGTCTCGAAGGTGGCGTGCTCGACGGGGGTGCCGACGTCGCTGGTCCGCTCGGGGCGCGCGGTGCGGCGGCCGAGGACGAAGCCGCCCGCGAGGAGCAGCGGGCCGAGCACGATCAGCACGGCGAGGGCGGCTCCGCTCATCGCACGCCCCCCGCGGCTCCGCTCATGACCTGCCTCCCGGCGGCTCCGCTCATCGCGTGCCTCCCGTACTGTCCCGGCCGCCCGGCATCAGCGTCTCCGGGAGGTGGAAGCGTGTCATGGCGGCGTTGGTGCCGGGCGGTATCCGGCTCCGGGTGGCCAGGGACACCAGGATCATCGCGAGGAAGCCGACCGGTACGGACCACACGGCGGGCCAGGCCAGCAGCGCGTGCGGCCAGCCGGACCGTACCGTACCGCTCACCGTGATCACGGTGGCCGCGAACGAGAGACCGCCGCCGAGCAGCAGCCCGGCGATCGCGCCGGGCGGGGTGAGCCGCCGCCACCAGATCCCGAGCACGAGCAGCGGACAGAACGACGACGCGGAGACCGCGAAGGCCATCCCGACCGAGTCCGCCACGGGGATCCCGCTGACCAGCAGGGAGCCGCCGAGCGGGACGGCCATGGCGAGCGGGGTCGCCAGCCGGAAGTCCCGTACGCCACGCGAGGGCAGGACGTCCTGGGTGAGCACCCCCGCGACGGCTGTCGTCAGCCCCGAGGCGGTCGACAGGAACGCCGCGAACGCCCCGCCCGCGACGAGCGCGCCCAGCAGATCCCCGCCGAGCCCGCCGATCGCGCGCTCCGGCAGCAGCAGGACGGCGGCGTCGGCGTACGCGCCGTGCGGGAGTTCGGGCACGTACAGCCGGCCCAGCGCGCCGTAGATCGGCGGCAGGAGGTAGAACGTGCCGATCAGCGCCAGGACGAACACGGTGGTGCGGCGGGCGGCCCGCCCGTTGGGGCTGGTGTAGAAGCGGACGACGACATGGGGCAGTCCCATCGTGCCGAGGAAGGTCGCCACGATCAGCCCGTAGGTCGCGTAGAGGGGATGGTCGGCGCGTCCGGCGACGGCGGCCGTCAGATCGAGGTCCACGGGCGGCCGGCCGTCGCCCTGCCAGGCCAGCAGCAGGAAGATCGCGGGCACGAGCAGCGCGGTGAGCTTGAGCCAGTACTGGAACGCCTGCACGAAGGTGATGCTGCGCATCCCGCCCGCCGCGACGGCCACCACCACGACAAGGGAGACCAGCACCCCGCCGAACCAGTCGGGCGCGCCGGTGAGGATCTTCAACGTCAGCCCGGCGCCCTGGAGTTGGGGTACGAGATAGAGCCATCCGGCGCCGACCACGAAGACGCTCACCAGCCGCCGCACCGCCCGGGACTCCAGCCGCCCCTCCGCGAAGTCGGGCAGGGTGTACGCGCCCGACCGGCGCAGCGGGGCGGCGACGAAGACGAGCAGCACGAGATAGCCGGCGGTGTAGCCGACCGGGTACCAGAGCATGTCGGGGCCGTGCAGCAGCACCAGTCCCGCGACCCCGAGGAAGGAGGCGGCGGAGAGGTATTCGCCGCTGATCGCGGCGGCGTTGAGGGCCGGCCCGACGGTGCGGGAGGCGACGTAGAAGTCGGAGGTGGTACGGGAGATCCGCAGCCCGAAACCGCCGACGAGGACGGTGGCGAGGACGACGACGGCGATCGCCACCGCCGGATGGCTCTGGCTCACGGAACGGGCCGGCCCTTCACCAGCCGGGCGAAGTCACGTTCGTTGCGCTCGGCGCGCCGTACGTACCACCAGGCGAGCAGGGTGAGCAGCGGATAGGCGGCGAAGCCCAGCACGGCCCACACGACGGTGGCGTCGCGCAGCGTGGCGAAGGCGAGGGGCAGGGTGCCCGCGACGAGGGCGAGGACGGCGAACGCGGTGAGTCCGGCGCGCAGTTGACTGCGCATCAGGGAGCGTACGTACGCGTCGCCGAGCGCGGTCTGCTCGGCTATCTCCGCCTGGGCGCGGTAGCGCGGCAGGGGCCGTACCCGCCGGGGCTCCCCGGTGACGATCTCGCGGCGCGGCGCCGCGGGGTCCCCCGCCATGGTGCCCCCTCCCCCGCCGTACCCGTCGTACCGCCGTGCCCTCCGTACCGCGCCCCGGTCGGGCAGCGGCTCGCGCCCGGAGTGTACGCAGCCCGGCGATCCGAGGGGAAGGCCCTGGTCAGCGACTGGTCTGCCGCATCAGCAGATCCCTCAGCGCACGGGCGTGCCGACGGCTGACAGCCAGCTCCGCGTCGCCGACACGCACGCTCATCGCGCCCGCGTCCAGCCGCATCTCGTCGATCCTGGCCAGCGCGACGAGATGGCGGCGGTGGATCCGTACGAACCCGCGCGCCCGCCAGCGTTCCTCCAGCGTGGTCAGGGGGATCCGCACGAGATGGCTGCCGGTGCCGGTGTGCAGCCGGGCGTAGTCGCCCTGCGCCTCCACGTAGGCGATGTCGTCGACGGCGACGAAGCGGATCACCCCGCCCAGCTCGACGGCTATCTGGTCGGCGGCCGGGGCGGCGTGCGGCGTACGCTCCCCCACCAGTTCGGCGACCCGGCGGACGGCCTCCGCCAGCCGCTCCCTGCGGACGGGCTTGAGGACGTAGTCGACGGCCTTCAGGTCGAACGCCTGGACGGCGAAGCCCTCGTGGGCCGTGACGAAGACGATCAGCGGGGGCTCGGCGAACCCCGCGAGCAGCCGGGCGACGTCGAGTCCGCTCAGTCCGGCCATGTGGATGTCGAGGAAGACGACGTCGACGGCGGCGGAGTCGTCCGGCCCGGCGTCGAGCGCCGCGCCGATTCCGCGCAGCGCCTCGGTCGCGCTGGTGGCGCCCTCGGCCCGCCGGATCCGCGGATCGGCCCTGAGCAGGTAGAGAAGCTCCTCCAGGGCCGGTTCTTCGTCGTCCACAGCCAGTACACGCAGCATGACGCCGGAGTGTAACGACCTGGTCGTCGGTGGTGGACACGGCTTCTCTGTGTGATTCGGCTTCTTTGAGTGATTCGGCGCCCGGCTGCGTACCAGACACCATGCGGACCTTGGACCTCCATCGCGATGTCGGCGCCTATGCACTGGGCGTGCTCGACGCCGCGGACGCCTTTCGCTTCGAGGATCACCTCATGGAGTGCCCGCAGTGCACCCTGTCGCTGAGTGACTTCGGCGGGGTGAAGACACAGCTCGACCTCTACGCGCGCCAGACCCCGGCGGGGATGGCGCCGGTCGCCGTCGCGGGCCCGGAGATGCTGGCGCGGCTGCTCGGGCGTACGGCGGAGGGGCGGCGCCGCAGCCGCAGGCGGCGGCTCGCGCTGGTGGCCGTGGCGGCGGCGCTGGTGGTGGGCGGTCCGCTCACCGTCCTCGGGGTGACGCGTACGACGGTCGCGGGCCCCGCGGCGAGCACGCAGTGGACGGCGTCGGACCACACGACGGGGACGGCGGCGATGGTGACGACGACGGAGACCGACTGGGGCACGAACATCGATCTGGAGCTGGTGCGGCCCGCCGTCACCGGGGTCTGCGCGCTGATCGCCGTGGGCGTGGACGGCTCCTGGGAGACGGTGACGACCTGGGCGTCCCGCACGGAGGACGGCGAGCGGCTGATCACCCGTGGGGGCGCCTCGATGCGGCCCGGCCAGATCGACCACTTCGAGGTACGGGCCGTGGACGGCCACACGCTGGTACGGATCGGCGGCGGCTGACCGGCCCGACCGTACCGCCGCTGACTTCGCTGCTTCCGCTGCCGTGAGCGTCGTACGCACCCGTCCCGGCTATGTGGCTATTTGAGCAGCCGGGACATCCTGCGGTCGGCGAGCGGTTTGCCGCCCGTCTGGCAGGTGGGGCAGTACTGGAGCGAGGAGTCGCTGAAGGAGACCTCCCTGATGGTGTCCCCGCAGACGGGGCACGCCTCGCCGGTACGGCCGTGCACCCGCAGCCCGGTCTTCTTCTCCGCCTTGAGCGCTCCCGCGGCCACCCCGCGCGAGCGCTCGACGGCGTCGCCGAGGGTGGTGCGCAGCGCCTCGTACAGCTCGGTGATCTCGTCCTCGGAGAGGTTCTTGACCGGTTTGAACGGCGACATCCGCGCGGCGTGCAGGATCTCGTCGCTGTAGGCGTTGCCGATGCCCGCGAGGAGCCGCTGGTCGCGCAGGGCGCCCTTGATCTGGCGCCGTTCTCCGGCGAGCAGCCGGGCGAACGCGGCGCGGTCGAAGGAGGCGGCGAGCGGATCGGGGCCGAGCCGGGCGATACCGGGGACGTCCGCCGGGTCGCGGACGAGGTGGACGGCGAGGCGCTTGGTGGTGCCCGCCTCGGTCAGGTCGAAGCCGTCGCCCTCGGCGAGGACGGTCCGCCAAGCGAGGGGTCCCTTGCCGGGGCGCGGCGGGGCGCCGGAGAACGAGTCCTTCCAGCGCAGCCAGCCCGCACGGGCCAGATGGACGGCGAGATGGAGTTCTCCGTCCCCCGTACCGTCTGCGCCTGCGCCTGCGCCTGCGGTGACGATGTCGAGATACTTGCCGTGGCGGCCGACGGTGGTGACCGTGGTGCCTTCGAGCGCCGAGAGCGGCGGATCATAGGTCTTGAGGACATTGACCGTCAGCGGCAGGACACGGACGATTTCCTTGCCGACCAGGTGGCCGTCGAGAAAGGTGCGCAGCGCTTCGACTTCGGGTACTTCCGGCATGGTTCCAGCGTGCCGCAGGGGCCCGGGGAACGCCCGGCGGGCTCTCCTCCCGGTGTACGGGTGATCCACGGCACACCGGGGGGCCGGGAGGCGTCCGGGGCCGCCGCGGCTCCGAATCGTCCGGGAAGGGACGGCCCTCACCGGGGTTTCCCGCACCCGCAGGAAGGAAGGCCCACGTGCCCGTAAGCGACCGGCGAGCCGCCGTCCGGCCCGCCCTTGTCCTCGACAGGACCGCCGCGCGCCCCCGCGCCGTCGTCCTGATGCTGCACGGCGGACGTTCGGAGAGCGAGCGTCCGCCGACCCGGCTCAATTCGCCGGGGGTGCGCATGCGGCCGTTCACCCGCGCGGTGCTCCGTGCCACCGAGGGGTACGACGTGGTGGTGGGCCGGGTCCGCTACCGCCACCAGGGGTGGAACGGGGCGCGCGCCGACGCCGCGCGGGACGCCCGGCGGGCGCTGGACGAGCTGGAGCAGTTGGTCGGACCGGTGCCCGTGGTGCTCGTGGGGCATTCGATGGGCGGGCGCGCCGCACTGGCCGCCGCCGCGGCCGAGCAGGTCGTCGGCGTGGTGGGGCTCGCCCCGTGGTGCCCGCCGGGCGAACCGGCGGACCATCTCGGGGGCCGCCGGATCGTTCTGCTGCACGGCGACCGCGACCGGACGACGGATCCCCGGGAGAGCGTGGCGCTGGCCGCCCGCGCCAGGGACGCGGGCGCCGAGGCGTGTGCCGTGCTCCTGGCCGGCGGCGATCACCCGATGCTGCGCAGGTCCGGGACCTGGCACGCGCTGGCGACCGGTTCGGTCACCGGGCTGCTCGGGCTCGGCCGGTTCCCCGACGAGGTGCGGGACGCCTTCGCGCGGGCCGCCGCCGGAGAGGAGACGGATCCGGTTCAGAGGGTGTAGACGCGGCGCGCGGTGCCTCCGAAGACGGCGTCACGCTCCGCCGCGCCGAGCCCGTCGGTGACCGTACGCGCCGCGTCGAGGACGTCGCCGTACGGTGCGGCCAGCCGGCACACCGGCCAGTCGGAGCCGAACATCAGCCGCTCGGGCCCGAAGGCGTCGAGCGCGATGTCCGCGTACGGACGCAGGTCCTCGGCCGTCCAGGAGTCCCAGTCCGCCTCCGTGACCATCCCGGAGAGCTTGCAGACGGTGTTGGGCAGGGCGGCCAGCTCCCGGAAGCGCTCCGCCCAGGGGGTGGTGCGGCCCTCGGCGACGGGCGGTTTGGCGAGATGGTCGAGGACGAAGGTGAGCCCCGGCAGGGACCGGGCCGCCCGGGTCGCGGCGGGAAGCTGATGCGGGCGCACCAGCAGGTCGTACGCGAGCCCGGCGTCCGCGACGGCGGCCAGCCCGCGCAGCACGTCGGGACGGAGCAGCCACGCCGGGTCGGCCTCGCTCTCCACCGGATGGCGTACGGAGACGAGCTTCCGGCCGCCGGGGCGGGCGCGCAGTTCGGCGAGGGTGTCGGCGACGCCGGGCGCGGTGAGGTCGGTCCAGCCGACGACGCCCGCGACGAGACCGCTGCCGTCGGCGAGGGCCAGGAACTCGGGGGTCTCCTCGGCGACGGCGACGGTCTGGACGAGGACGGTGGCGCCCACCCCGGCGGCCCGTGTCTCGACGGCCAGTTCCTCCAGGGTGAAGTTCCGGCGGATGGGGTCCATCCGGCTGCCGGTCATCCACTCCTGAGGTCGTACGGACAGGTCCCAGACGTGGTGGTGGGCGTCGACGACGGGGGCGGGGGTCACCGGGGTCACAGCTCCCACACCACGGGCAGTCCGGCGTCCGCGCCGCCTTCGGAGTAGTCGTGGACGACATCGAGGAGTTCAGCCATCCGCGCCTGCCAGGCGATGTTGACCGGGAGCCGGTCCAGGGCGGCGAGCAGGGCCGCGTAGTCCGCGCACTCCAGCAGGTGGAACAGGTCGGTGCCGCTGCGCCAGATCGTCCAGGAGGTGGCGCCCGCGGCACGGATCGCTGCGGTGAGTTCGGCGGGCACCTCGCGGTGGGCCTCCTCGTACGCCTCGATCCGGTCGGCGCGGACCCTGGTGTGCAGGGCGACTCTCATGCGGGGGCTCCGTTCTCGGTGAGCAGTCCCTCGGCGCGCAGTTCGGCCCAGAGGTCGTCGGGAAGGGTCAGTTCGGCCAGTGCGGCGGCGTCCCGTACCTCGGCGGCGGATCTGGTGCCGACCAAAACGCTCGCGACGGCCGGATGGCGCAGGGCGTAATGGAGGGCGGCGGCGCGCAGCGGCACGCCGTACCGCCGGGTGACGGCGTCCATGCGCAGGGCCCGGTCGAGCAGGGCGGGCGGCGCGGCGGTGTAGTCGTACGTCGCGCCGGGGCGCGGGTCGGCGAGCAGCCCGGAGTTGAAGACCCCGCCGACCACGACGCTCCTGCCGCGCGCCGTGGCCTCGGGGAGCAGTTCGGTGAGCGCCGACCCGTCGAGCAGGGTGAGGCGGCCGGCGCACAGCACGACATCGGTGTCGGTGTCGCGCAGGAAGCGGGTGAGCATCGCGGTCTGGTTCATCCCGGCGCCGATGGCGCCGACGGTCCCCTCGGCGCGCAGCCGCTCCAGCGCGGGGTACGCCTGGGTGAAGGCTTCCTCGGCGTGGTCGTCGGGGTCGTGCAGATAGACGATGTCGATCCGGTCGAGGCCGAGCCGGGTCAGGCTCTCCTCGACGGAGCGGCGTACGCCGTCGGCGCTGAAGTCCCACACCCTGCGGTGCGTCGCCGGTACGGCGAAACCGTGGGCCAGGTCGTCGGGCACGGTGGTGGCGGCGCCCTGCACGGGTTCGAGGATCCGGCCGACCTTGGTGGAGAGCGTGTACGCGCTCCGGGGCCGCTCGCGCAGCGCCTCGCCGAGCCGCCGTTCGGAGAGGCCGAGGCCGTAGTGGGGCGCGGTGTCGAAGTACCGGATGCCCACCTCCCAGGCGGCGTCGACGGCCTCGCGCGCCTGCTCGGGGTCGACCGGGGTGTAGAGATTGCCGATCCCGGCCGCCCCGAAGGACAGGCCGGTCACCCGGACCGTGCCGCCGGTCCTGAGCGTGGTGTGCCGCATACCGCTGCCGCCTCCCCTGTGCCGACGTCCGTCCGTCGTCGATCACGACGAATATTCATCGGATGACTGAGGACGTCAACACCCCTGAAGCAGCCTTCGGGGATTTTTCCCCGCCGACCTGTCCGATCTATCGGCCGAGTGCGGGGAAGCGCTTCAGCGCCCGGGCCGGTCCGGGACGACGAATTCGCACCACACGCACTTGCCGCTGCCGCGCGACTCCACACCCCAGTCGTCCGCCAGCTCGTCCACGAGCAGCAGTCCGCGCCCCGAGACTCCGGACTCCCCGGCCTCGCGGCGGTGCGGCAGGGCGCTCGAACCGTCCTCGACCTCCACGCGCAGCCGCCGGCCCGTCCCGGGCCGCTCCGGCTCCGGCGGCCCGGCGCCCGGCGCCCCCGGGTACCCCGGCTCCCGCTGCTCCGGCTCCGGGCGCTCCGCCCGTGGCAGTACGCGGACCACGACGGCCGCGCCGCCGTCGGTGTGCACCAGGGCGTTGGTGATCAGCTCGTCGGCCGCCAGTTCGATCGCGTCGGAGCGCTCCCGGGCGCCCCAGGCGGTGACCGCCGCCCTGATCATGTGGCGGGCGGTGGCCAGCCCCTCGGCGTCGTCCCGCGCGACCCGCTGGTAGAGCCGGCCGCCGGAGCGCGGGGCACGCGTACCGCCACGGCGCAGCAGCAGGACGGCGACGTCGTCCTCGCCGCCGCGCGCGTCCACGACCTCGCAGAGCCGGTCGGCGAGGTGCTGGAGATCGCGCGGCCCGTCCCGTACCAGCGTGGCCAGCATCTGCATCCCGTCGTCGAGATCGGCGCCCGGCTGCTCCACGAGGCCGTCGGTGTAGAGCAGCAGGGTCTGTCCCGGGTCCAGTTCGACGGTCTCGACCGGGTAGTCGAGCCCACCGAAGGCGGCGGAGAGCCCGAGCGGCATCCCGCCGGGCAGCGGCAGTCTGCGGCAGGTTCCGTCGGTGTCCCTGAGGAGCGGATCGACATGGCCGGCCCGGACGAGCTGGACGACCCCGGTCGTCAGGTCGGCCTCCGCGTAGGTGCAGGTCGCGAAGCGGTCGGTGTCCAGTTCGTGCAGGAAGACCGAGGCGCGGGCCATCACGGTGGCGGGCTCGTGCCCCTCGGCGGCGTACGCGCGCAGCACGATCCTGAGCTGTCCCATCACGGCGGCGGCGTGGGTGTCATGGCCCTGGACGTCCCCGATGACCGTCCCGACCCGGCCGCCCGGGAGGGGGATCACGTCGTACCAGTCGCCGCCGATGTCCCGGCCGAGCCGCGCGGAGCGGTAGCGTACGGCGATCTCGGCCCCCGGCACCGCCGGGATCCGGCGCGGCAGCATCGCCTGCTGGAGCCCCTCCGCGAGGTCGTGCTCCTGCTCGAAGAGCACGGCGCGCTGGAGGCTCTGCGCGATGCTGCTGCCGAGGGCGACGAGCAGATTGCGGTCCTCGGCGCTGAAGCCGATCCTGTCGCGGTAGAGCAGCCCGAGCGCCCCGATGGGCCGCGCCTGGGCGATCAGCGGCAGATAGGCGGCGGCGTTGATGCCGAGGCCGTTGATGGAGGGCCAGAGCATGGGGTAGCTGTCCGCGAACTCCTGGGCGGATTCGATGAAGCGGGGCACGAGCGTGCGCACCACCTCGCTCATCGGGTACGCCTCGTCGGTACGGGTGACCCGGGTACCCGGTACGTAGGAGCCCTCGGGGCCCTCGGCGACCAGATGGATACGGCCCGCGTCCACCAGTCCCATGACCAGGCTGCTGGCGCCGAGGTGGGCCAGCCCGTGGGACTGCTTGAGGACGTCGATGACGTCCTGGACGGTCCTCGCGTGGGCGAGCGCGGCGGTGACGCCCTCGACGACGCCCGCGCCCACCCGGCGCAGGGCGCCCAGTTCATGGCGCGCGACGGAGTCGGCCAGCTCCTGGGCCGCGTCGCGGACGAGACCGATCACACGGTGGGGCCGCCCCGCGGCGTCCCGGCGGATGACGCCCTGGACGTGGGTCCAGCGCAAGCCGCCGTCCCGCCGCCGGACGCGGAAGTACGCGCCGTACCCCTCGCTGCCGTCCCGGAGCGCCTGGGAGACCAGCTCGTCAAGACGGATGGACTCGGTGGGCGGAACCCGGGGCGCCAGGCCCTCGGGGCGGCCGTCGTACTCGTCGGGGCAGAGGTCGAAGACGTCCAGGGCCGGGGCGTCGAGATGCAGCCGCCCGCTGTCGAGATCCCAGTCGAAAGTGCCCATCCGGTTGAGGGACAGGCTGATGTCGGCGTGGGCGGGCCAGTCGTCGGGGAGCGACAGGGGACCCGCTGCCCGTTCAACCATGTGGACACTCTGTCATCATTTGTCGGATTTTTCGAGTGATCCCGGTGCGCCCGGGACGTACGGCGGGCCCGGTCGGCCCGACGAGCCCGGCGAACCCGCCCGGCCAGGTCGGCCCGGGTCGGCCCGGTCGGCCAGGGAACGCGCCCGGTCAGCCCGGAAACGCGTCGGCGGCGGCCGGCCCGTCGGGCAGGACCGGCCCACCGGGGTCCGGCCGCCCGTCGGGCTCCGGCCGCCCGTCAGGCTCCGGCTGCCCGTCGGGCTCCGGCGGGTACAGCTCGTCCACGGGCGGGGCGAGGTCGTCACCGGGCACCCCGCCGGATCCGCCGCCGGGGCCGGCATCGGCCTCCGGCAGGGGCTCCGCCTCGTCCACGGGGAGCGGCGGCCGCTCCGGTACGGCGGGCCGCTCCCGCCCGGCCGGGGCGCCCGACGGTGAGGCGCCGACGCCGCCGGGCGGCGCGGACTCCGCGCGGCCGGCGGCGTCGGGGGCGACCGCTCCCGGCGCCTTCACCGCCTCGGGGTCGGTGATGTCGGCGTCCGGGGCGTACGGCGGCGGCGTCCCGGGGGTCCGGTCCTCGCCGCCGTCGGTACCGATCCGCCGCTCGACCCAGGCATGGTCGACCAGGTCCACGATGACCAGGGCGTCGACGGGGCGCGCGGCGCGGTTGACGACGACGACCCGGTCGGCCTCGTAACCCCGCCAGGGCTTGCCCCGGTAGGTGACGGAGCCCTGGGCGGCGACCGGCGCGCCGAGGGGGCTGCCGCCCGCGCAGCGCACCCTGGGCATGCCGTACTCGTCCACCATGACGGCGGTGCCCGCCTGGAGCACGGACTGGAAGGCGGTGGCCGCGCCGTCGCGGTAGCCGTGGGCGGTGACCCGGACGTCCGCCCGGACCACCACGGGGGTCAGCCCGCGCAGGAAGTCGGGGACGGGCGCCCGGCCGAGCGCCGCGCCCCGCGCGAAGGCGCGGGCCTTCGCCGGGTCCCCGGCGAGCAGGGCGACCTGCCGCTCCACATCGCAACTGGCCGACGGGGAGCCGCCGTAGAGGCCGGGGGTGGAGCCGGGCAGGGCGCGTGGCTTCCGTACGTCCGCGCTCGCGCCCCGCGCGCCCTCCCGCCCCCGTGGGGCCACCGGGCTCGGGGAGCTCCGCGCGTCGCGCTCCGCCGGCCCCACGGGAGCGGGCAGGGTCACGGCGGTCGAGGAGGTGAAAGGGTCGGGCCCGGAGGCCGCGACGGGCTGGAAGTGCAGGTCCTTGCCGGTCGGCGCGCCCTCCCCGCCGCCACCGCCACTGCCGCCGCCCCATCCGCAGCCCGCCGTGATCAGAACGCCTGTGGACAGCGCGACGAGCGCGGCACTCCGTCGACCGATGGGTGAGCGCACCAGAATCTCCTGCCTTTTCCTCCATGGATGACCCCCTATGTCTGCCGGATACACCCGCGGCCCGCAAGCCGGACGAGCCCGACGCGCCCGGGACTTGAACGCGTTCAATAAACGACTTAGGCTCGCCGAAGAAACTGAACGCGTTCAAGTCCGGGGGGTGGCGTGGGATGTCCGTGCTGGTCAGCATGATCGTGACGGTCGGCATGCTGGCGATCGTGCCGCTGGGGCTGCGGCTGCTGGAGACACCGGAGAGGCCCGCCACCGCCGGCCTGCGGGCGCTACGCCGCCTGTGGCCCCTGCCGGGCCTGCTGGGCGCCATCTCCCTCTGGCTGCCACGCGGGGCGCCGGCCACCGCACTCGCCGTCTGCTACGCCCTCGCCACTCTCGCCCTGGCGCTGCTCGCCGTGATCCGCGCCGCGCGAAGCCGGACCCCGCTCCCGGCCCCGGCGGAGGTGGCGGCGCTCACCGCGCTCGTGACCCCGTCGATCGCGGGGGTCGCCCTGGTCGCGGAGCGGTGGGGGCATCACCTGCTCGGCTTCGACCTGACGACCCTGCGGCTGACGGTCGCGCACTTCCACTTCGCCGGCTTCGCCGCGGCACTGACCGCCGGCCTGGTCTGCCGTACGGTGCCGGGCCCCGCGGGCCGGTTCGCGGCGCTGAGCGTCCCGCTCGGCACCCTGACGGTCCTGATCGGCTACTTCACCGGCGAGGCGACCGAGCTGGCCGGTGCGGTCGTGCTGACCGCGGGGATGTGGACGGTCGCGGTGCTGACCTGGCGTGACATCAGACCCGGCGCGCGGGACCGGTGCACGCGCGCGCTGCTCGCCGTCTCCTCCGGTGTGCTGGCGGCGACCATGGTCCTCGCGCTGAGCTGGGCGCTCGGCGAGGCCACCGGGCTCCCCCACCCCACCCTCACCTGGATGGCGGCCACGCACGGCCTGGGCAACGCCCTCGGTTTCGCCCTCTGCTCGATCCTGTCCTGGCGACGACTCAAGGAGACCGCCGCATGAATGCCGCCACCTTCACCTACCCCGACGTGGGCGCCACCCGGCTCGGCCCCCTGCCGGACGGTTACCACCATCTCCACCACCGGACCAGGATCGGCCGGGGCCGCCCCGCCTTCGAGGCGGCGGGAGCGGCCGTCACCACCTTCGCCCTGCACCGGCGGTCGGGCGCCGGGGTCGCGGCCACCTCTCCCCGGGCGGAGCAGGGCACCGGGGTGCGGGTCTCGCTCGGGGTGGGGCGGCTGCGGGTGACCGCGCCGTGCCAGGTGGTGTGGACCGCGTACGAGAAGGACCGTACGGGCTTCGCGTACGGCACCCTGACCGGGCATCCGGAGTGCGGCGAGGAGTCCTTCGTGGTCGAGCTGGGCGAGGACGGCTCCGTCTGGTTCACCGTCACGGCCTTCAGCCGCCCGGCCCGCCGGTACGCCCGGCTCGCGGGCCCGCTGGTGCCGGTGCTCCAGCGCGCGTACGCCCGGTGGCTGGGCCGGACCCTGACCAGGATCGCGCGCGACGCCTGAGGCGCGCCGTCCCGTACCCCGGCTCGCGCGGGGGTACGGGACCGAACCGCGGGCCGGTCAGTCGACCCCGGGCAGGATGTGCGGTTCGGCGAGGTCGTCCTCGTACCCCGCGAGCCGGATCGGGGCCGACCGGGCCCAGACCTCCAGATTGCCGATCTTCTCGGGACCTCGACCACGCTTCTCGGGCCCGCACCCACGCTCGACGGACTCCGTCGGACGTTGTTCTCGCTGCGTCAGATCTGGTGTCACCGCGCACTCCTCTGTGTCGGGTAACTCTGGGACAGGTGGTTCCGTCGCGGTGGCGCCGTTTTGTCGGACGGGACCGCGGCCGTGGTAGGGGGCCTGTCCCAGCACGGCCGTGGGGATGGTGTGTCCCCTGCTTGGCCGTCCGTGCGCATCAGAGTAACCAGATGAGCGCCAGTCCGCTCTATAGGGCTGGCTTTCGGGTGAACTTCCGGCCAACCGGACCAGTTCCGGTCGGCCGGGGTTCCGTCGGTGGTGTAGCGGGAGCCCTGTGACGGGGTGTCGGTCCCGGGGCTACCAATTGGCGGGCGCGTAGTCCTTGAGGAAGCAGCCGTACAGGTCCTCGCCGCTCTCGCCCCGCACGATGGGGTCGTACACCCGGGCGGCGCCGTCGATCAGGTCGAGCGGGGCGTGGAAGCCCTCGTCGGCGAGGCGCATCTTGTCCGGATGCGGGCGCTCGTCGGTGATCCAGCCGGTGTCGACGGCCGTCATCAGGATGGAGTCCGACTCGAACATCTCCTGCGCGCTCGTGCGGGTGAGCATGTTCAGCGCGGCCTTGGCCATGTTCGTGTGCGGGTGTCCCGCGCCCTTGTAGCCACGGCTGAACACTCCTTCCATCGCGGAGACGTTGACGACGTAGGCGCGGGCGGCGGCGGCCCGGGCCATCGCCGGGCGCAGCCTGCTGATGAGGATGAACGGCGCGGTGGAGTTGCACAGTTGCACTTCGAGGAGTTCGACCGCGTCCACCTCGGAGACGGTCTGCACCCAACTGTTGGAGTCGTGCAGATCGGGGACGAGGCCGCCCGCGTCGATCGCCGTGCCCGCCTCGATCCTGGCGAGCGTGGCGGAGCCGCCGACCAGGGCGAGCCCGGTGACGTCGGACGCGCTCAGGGCCTCGGCGCCGCCCGCCGACAGCACGGCCTGGGAGCCGCTGCCGAACGCGCCGATGACCTGCGAGGCGGGCAGCTCGCCCGCGGGCAGGGGCGCCGACTCGGCGGCGAGCAGTTCGCTGTAGGCCTGCGGGGAGCGGCGTACCGTCTGCGCGGCGTTGTTGATCAGGATGTCCAGCGGTCCCGCGGCGGCGACGGAGTCCGCGAGGGCCACCACCTGCGCCGGGTCCCGCAGGTCGATGCCGACGATCTTCAGCCGGTGGATCCAGTCGTCGCTGTCCGGCATGGCCTTGAAGCGGCGGACCGCGTCGGCGGGGAACCGGGTGGTGATGGTGGTGTGGGCGCCGTCGCGCAGCAGCCGCAGCGCGATGTACATGCCGATCTTGGCCCGGCCGCCGGTCAGCAGCGCGCGGCGTCCCGTCAGATCCGTACGGGCGTCACGGCGGGCCCGGTTCTCCGCCGCGCACGACGGGCAGAGCTGGTGGTAGAAGGCGTCGACCTCGGTGTAGCGGGACTTGCAGATGTAGCAGGAGCGGGGGCGCTGGAGGATGCCCGCGATCTCCCCGGCGGCCGAGGAGGACGGCAGCAGGCCCTGGGTCTCGTCGTCGATACGCTCGGCGGAGCCGGTGGCGGTGGCCTCGGTGACGGCCTTGTCGTGGGCGGTCTTGGCGGCCCTGCGCTCCTGGCGGCGGCGCTGCTTCACCGTCCGGTAGATCCCGGCGGTGGCGCGCCGGACCGCGATCGCGTCGGGGTGGTCGACGTCCAGCTTGTCGAGTTCGTCCAGCACGCTCAGGCAGACGGCCATCCGCTCGGCGTCGATGCCGGGACCGAACTCCGGGCCGCCGTCCCGGGGCTCCGGGATGCCGCCCCCGGCCGGGCCGGCCGGGTCCGCCTGGCCGCCGCCGTACGCCGGGCTGTCCTCTGTCACCGTCATCGTTGTTGCCGTTCCTCGAAACACTGATCACTGATCACTGGGGGTGGTGCCGGCCGCCGAGATCGTCACCGCGGGTCAGGAGCGTACCGACGGAGCGGGAGCCAACAAAATCCCATCATCCTATCCCGTCGTGCTATCCCGTCGTGACGGCCGTCCCGGCCGGGACCCGTACGCCCAGGAACTTCATGGACCGGCGCAGCCGGAAGCCGAGCGACTCGTAGAGCCGTACGGCGTTGGTGTTGTCGGCGGCGGCGTGCAGGAAAGGCGTCTCACCGCGGGACCGTATGCCGTCGGCGACGGCCAGGACCAGCCGGGCAGCGAGTCCCTGGCCACGGAATTCCGGGGCGGTGCAGACGGCGCTGATCTCGGTCCAGCCCGGCGGGCGCATCCGCTCCCCCGCCATCGCGACGAGCGCGCCGCCTCGGCGGATGCCCAGGTAGGTGCCGAGTTCGACGGTGCGGGTGAAGAAGGGGCCCGGCCGGGTGCGCTCGATCAGGTCGAGGATCTCCGGCACGTCGGCGGGGCCGAGGCGTACGGCCTCCTCGTCCGGCTTCGCGGCGAGTCCGGCGTCGACCATCTGGACGCCGTCGCCCTGGAAGGTGACCTCCCAGCCGGCCGGCGGCGCCCCGGCGAACCCGGCGAGCGCCAGGGCGCCGCCGGGCCCGGCGAACGCGGCGACGTCGGCCCAGTCGGTCTCTTCCGGGTCGGCGGGCAGCGCCAGCCAGGGAGCCATGTCGGCCGGGTAGCGCAGCAGCGCGCCGTACCGCTCGGCGACGTGCGCGTGCGGTCCGGTGAGGGCGGCGCGCGCGGGGTTGTCGAGCGGGTGCGGCACAGGGGCGTGGGGCATGGACGGGGCTCCTCCATCTGACCGGTGGGATCGGTCGCCCCTGAGGCAACCTCCCCTTGGTAATGCGGACAGGTGGCAGGCTATTCCGGCCGCCCGGAGTGCCCCGCCCCGGCCCCGGCGGCCCTGAGCGTCCGACGCCGGCGGCCCCGGTCCGTCCCTGGCGGGGGCGGACCGGGGCCACCGGTGTCGATCGTCAGGGCCGTGGGACGGCCGTCAGGAGGTGCCGCACTCCATGGCGGCCGGGTTCTCGGCGTCGCGGATCAGCGCCTCGTGGGCCGCCTTGAGCCGCTGGGTGTCGGGCTTCAGCACCTTCCGGTCGTAGGTGAGCAGTCCGTTCAGCTCGCCCTCCACATCGGCGATCTGGGTGTAGACCGCGCCGTTGCTTCCCTTGCAGGCGAGCGCGCGCACCTTGTCGAGTTCGGCCAGATACGCGTCGGTGTACGCGGCCTGGTCCACCCCCACGTAGGTGTGCTGCACCGGCCAGGCGTGGCCGGGAACGGCGAGGCCGAGGCCGCCGTACTCCCCGCTGACCAGCGCCCGCTTGCCGTCGGGCGCGGGCAGTTGCGCGCTCGGATAGCCGTGGGCGTCGGCGATGTCCCCGTTGCGGCCGTCGACCGCGCCGCAGCAGTTCACCCCGCTCATGTTGTTGATCAGCCGGGTCGGGTCCCAGGCCTTGGCCTGGTCGGCGACGCGTGCCTGGTCGTACTGGCCCCAGCCCTCGTTGAAGGTGACCCACATGATCACCGAGGGGCTGCTGCTGTGCTGGTCGATCATCCGCTTCATCTCGTGCTCGTACTGGGTACGGGACGCCGCGTTCGGATTGATCGTGTTCATGGCGGGCATGTCCTGCCAGACCAGCAGCCCGAGCCGGTCCGCCCAGTAGAACCACCGGTCGGGTTCGACCTTGATGTGCTTGCGTACGGAGTTGTAGCCGAGCTTCTTGTGCGCCTTGAGGTCGTACGCGAGGGCCTCGTCGGTCGGTGCGGTGTGCAGCCCGTCCGGCCAGAAGCCCTGGTCGAGCGTGGCCATCAGGAAGGTGGGCTTGCCGTTGAGGACGGTCCTGGGGGTGCCGTCGACCTTCTCGACCGTGAGCGAGCGCATCCCGAAGTAGCTGCCGACGCGGTCCTTGCCCGCCGTCACTTCGAGACGGTAGAGGTACGGATCGTCCGGCGACCACAGGTGCGGGTCACGGACCGGCACGCTGAGGGCGGTGCCGCTGCGGCCGGTGACCGTGCCGACCTTGCGCCGGCCGTCGTAGGCGGTGGCCGTGACGCGCACGCCGTCCCGTATGCCGCGCACCTCGACGGCGAGCTTCTCGCCCGCGACGTCGGGGGTGAGCTTCAGGGAACCGATGTGGTCGGCCGCGACCGGCTCCATCCACACCGTCTGCCAGATCCCGGAGGACGGGGTGTACCAGATGCCGCTGGGGTCCAGGCGCTGCTTGCCGATCGGCGGGTTCTCGCCGTCCTTGGAGTCGGTGGGGTCGTAGACGCCGACGATCAGCTCCTGGGTGCGGCCGGGCTTCAGCGCGTCGGTGACATCGGCGCTGAAGCGGTCGTAACCGCCCTTGTGCTCGGTGACCTTGGTGCCGTTGACATAGACCTCGGCCTGCCAGTCGACGGCGTCGAAGTTGAGGTTGAGCCGCTTGCCCTGGCCCACCTGCCAGGTGGACGGCACGGTGAAGGTGCGGCGGTACCACATCCGGTCCTCGTGCCGTTCGACGCCGGAGAGCTTCGACTCCACGGGGTAGGGGACGAGGATCTTCTCGCGGAGGTTCTTGCCGACCGGCGGGCTCTCGCCCTTCGTAGCGGCGGCGAACTGCCACTGCCCGTTGAGGTTCTGCCAGGCGTTACGGGTCAACTGCGGCCTGGGGTACTCGGGAAGGGCGTTGCGGGGCCCGACCTCCTTGGCCCAGGGGGTGGTGAGCTGGTACTCCGAGGTGTTGGGTCCGCTGCTCCAGAAGGGGTCGACGGGTGCGCCGAGGTCGGCGGTGAGACCGCCGGCCCCGTCGTAGCGGAGGTCGGCGCTGCCGCCCCTGCCGACGACCGGTTCCTTGAGCGTGACCAGCAGCCGCCGGGCGTCCTTCGGGTCCCTCTTGACGGTGCCGAGCGGCCACTGCGCGCCGCCGATGACAGCGCTGAGGTGGCCGGCCAGACCGGCGGGCGGGGCGGCGAGCTTCTGCCCGAAGTCCAGGCGCAGGGTGCGGCCGTCGGGCAGGACGGTGGTGGCGAGGGCTCCGTTGTACGCGAAGCCGTCGGGCAGCCGGAACGCGGAGGAGGGCACGGGCTCCTTGGTGCCGCCGGGCTCGGTCCACCGCAGGCGGAGGTTGGAGCCGCCGTAGTGCTCGAAGTACTCCACCTTGATGTCGTAGGCCTGCCCCTTCGTCAGGTCGAGGGGCTGGGCGGTCTGTTCCTTGTCCCAGTCGTCGACCCAGTGGTCGATGGCGAGGCGTCCGTCGACCCAGAGCCGGAAGCCGTTGTCGCCGATCATCGAGAACGTGTGGGCGCCGGAGGTCTCCGGGACGATCTTCCCGGTCCAGCGTACGGAGACGTCGTCGGCCCGTCCGGTGGTGGCGGTCAGTCGCGGCTCCAGATTGACGAAGTCGATGACCGGGTCGAACACGGTGGCCTTCAGCTCGTGGAAATCGAAGGCGCCGGGGGCGGACTGGGCGTAGTACTCACCCTTGAGTCCACGTGCCTCGGCCGGGTCGTCCGCGGCCGAGGCGGCGGGGACCGCGGTGAGTCCGGCGACGCCGAGGACGGCGGCGAGCAGGAGGGCCAGTTTTCTTCGGATGCGCACGAATCCTCCTTGCGAAGAGAGGGTGGCGGCTCGTTGCGTCAGTCTGTACAACGTTGGAAGGAACGGCAGTTGGCATGACAGCACGCCATTTGCGGCACTGTCCAGAGTCGGGGAGCAGATATCGGTGAGCGTCAGCCTCAAGGACGTCGCGGAACGCGCGGGCGTCTCGATCAAGACCGTGTCGAACGTGGTCAACAACTACCGGCACGTCACGCCCTCGATGCGGTCCCGGGTGCAGCGGGCCATCGACGAGCTGGGGTACGTGCCGAACCTGACGGCCCGCCACCTCCGCAAGGGCCGTACGGGCATCCTCGCGCTGGCCGTGCCCGAGCTGGGCAACCCGTACTTCGCCGAGCTGGCGGGCGCGGTCATCGACGCCGCCGCCGAGCACGAGTACACCGTGCTGCTCGACCACACCGGGGGCAGCCGGGAGCGGGAGATCCTGGTCAGCCAGGGGTTCCGGGCGCGGGTCATCGACGGGCTGATCCTGAGCCCGATCGAGCTGGAGGCGGAGGATCTGCACGGCCGTGACCAGGACGCGCCGCTGGTGCTGCTCGGCGAGCGGGAGTACGACCTGCCCTACGACCACATCGCGATCGACAATGTCGCGGCGGCCAGGACGGCCGTACGTCATCTGCTCGCGCTGGGCCGGTCGCGGATCGCGTTCCTCGGGGCGCGCACGGACATGGTCAACGAGCCCTCCCAGCTCCGACTGCGCGGCTGGCGTGCGGAGTTGGCGGCGGCGGGGATGCCGGCGCCGGACTCGCTGATCGCGCCGACCGGCGGCTGGGCGCACGCGGACGGCGCGGCGGCGATGGCCCGGCTGCTGGACTCGGGCGAGCTGCCGGACGCGGTCTTCGCGTACAACGACCTGATCGCCATCGGCGCGATGCGGGTGCTCTCCGAGCGCGGGCTGCGGGTGCCCGAGGATGTGGCGGTGGTGGGCTTCGACGACGTCACGGAGGGCCGGTACGGGACGGTCACCCTGACCACGGTCTCGCCCGCGAAACACACCATCGCGCGGCTCGCCGTGCAGTCCCTCGTGGAGCGGCTGCACGGCGGCCGGGAAGAGGCCGGTGGCCCGGGCACGGGCCAGCGGCCGGCGCGTGAACTCCGCGCGGAATTCCGGCTGGTGGAGCGTGAGAGCACCCGCGGCAGAGCGTGACGTGCCCGTACGGAGTGTTCGCGGGACCGTGTGGCGCCGTTCTCGCGCGAAGGGTTTACAGGATCCGTACAACGATGTAAAAAACCTTCCGAACAAGCGCAGCAGACCGTGCAGACCAGCAGACCGTACGAGCAGATCTCCCGGGCGGTGTTCCTCGCGCCGGGGCCGTGCCGAGATGGGGTTCCGCCATGAAGTCTTCCGCTGTCCGCTCCACCACCACGACCGTTCTCGCCGCGAGTCTCGTCGCCGCACTCGCCCTGTCCGGCTGCGCCAAGTCGGAGGACGACGCCTCCGGCGACAGCAAGGCGGCGGCCGGGGGCGGCGACCAGGTGGTGGCCTCCCCCAGCGCCGGGACCGACAAGACCTGCGCCCTCGACCGGTTCGGCGGGAAGAAGCTGGACCTCGCCGGCGCGACCGTCGGTTTCTCCCAGTCCGAGAAGGAGGCCAACCCCTTCCGGATCGCGGAGACGGCCTCCATCAAGGCGGAGGCGGCCGACCGGGGGATCAAGCTCCTCACGGCCAACGCCCAGTCGCAGTTCTCCAAGCAGATCAGCGATGTCCAGGACCTGATCACCAAGGGGGCGGACCTGCTGGTCATCGCCCCGCTCAACTCGGACGGCTGGGGCCCGGTGCTGCGCTCGGCGGCGGCGAAGAAGATCCCGATCGTCACCATCGACCGGAAGATCAACGCGACGGCCTGCAAGGACTATGTGAGCTTCATCGGCTCGGACTTCGTCGAGCAGGGCAGCCGCGCGGCGGACCGGATGATCGAGGCGACCGGCGGCAAGGGCAAGGTCGCCATCCTGCTCGGCGCCGCCGGGAACAATGTCACCACCGAACGCACCAAGGGGTTCAAGGACCGGATCAAGGCCGAGGCGCCCGGACTCCAGGTGGTGTTCGAGCAGACCGGCGAGTTCGCCCGGGAGAAGGGCCAGCAGGTCACCGAGCAGCTTATCCAGTCCAACCCGGACATCACCGGGATCTACGCCGAGAACGACGAGATGGGCCTCGGCGCCGTCAACGCCCTCAAGAGCGCGGGCAAGAAGGCGGGCGACATCAAGATCGTGACGGTCGACGGCACGCGCAACGCGGTGCAGGGCATCGTGGACGGCTGGATCTCCGGCGTCATCGAGTCCAATCCGCGCTTCGGGCCGCTGGCCTTCCAGACCCTGGACACCTTCACCCGGGGCGAGAAGGTCTCCCAGGACATCGTCATCCAGGACACCGCGTACACCCCGGAGAACGCCAAGGCCGATCTGGGCAAGGCCTACTGACGTGCCGTCGAACGCCCTCACGGACCCGACGGACGGCGTACGGCCGCATCTGCTGTCGGTCACCGGGCTGACCAAGTCCTTCCCCGGCGCGCGGGCCCTGGACGGCGTGGACCTCGCCGTCGGCCCCGGCGAGGTCCACGCGCTGATCGGCGAGAACGGCGCGGGCAAGTCCACCCTCATCAAGGTGCTCACCGGTGTGTACCGGCCCGACGGGGGCGAGATCGTCCTGCGCGGCGAGCCGGTACGGTTCGCCACCCCGCTGGAGGCGCAGCACGCCGGGATCTCCACCATCTACCAGGAGGTCAACCTCGTCCCCCTGATGAGCGTGGCCCGCAATCTCTTCCTGGGGCGCGAGCCCCGCGGCCGGTTCGGGCTGATCGACTTCGGGCGGATGCACCGCGCCGCCGACGAGGCGCTGCGCGGTCTCGGACTGCGGGTGGACGTCCGCCGGCCGCTGCGCTCGCTCGGGGTCGGCGCCCAGCAGATGGTGGCCCTGGCGCGGGCGGTCTCGGTCGACGCGCGGGTCGTCGTCATGGACGAGCCCACCTCGTCGCTCGAACCGCGCGAGGTCCGCACCCTGTTCGGGGTGATCAGGATGCTCAGGGAGCGCGGGATCGCGGTGATCTACGTCAGCCACCGGCTGGACGAGCTGTACGAGATCTGCGACACCGTCACCGTGCTGCGCGACGGCCGCCGGGTCCACACCGGCCCGATCGCCGGACTGGACCGGCTGCGGCTGGTCTCGCTGATGCTGGGGCGCGAGATGGGCGAGGTGCGCGGCGAAGGGCTCACCAAGTTCTCCGGCGGGCACGACACGGGCGGCGAACCCGTCCTGGAGGCACATGACCTGACGGTCCGTCAGATTTTGCACAGAGTGTCGGTACGGGTACGGCCCGGCGAGGTGGTGGGGCTGGGCGGGCTGCTCGGTTCGGGCCGCAGCGAGACCGCGAAGGCCATCGCGGGCGCGCTGCCGCCCGACTCGGGCCGGGTGGTGGTGGCGGGGGCGCCCGTACGGACCGGGTCCACGCCCGCCGCGATCCGGGCCGGTATCAGCCTGCTGCCCGAGGACCGCAAGGCCGAGGGCATCGTGCCCGGGCTCTCCGTACGGGAGAACATCGCGCTGGCCGCACTGCCGGGGCTGTCCCGTTTCGGGCTGGTCGACGACGCGCGGATCGACCGGCTGGTGGACACCTTCATGAAGCGGCTGCGCATCAAGGCGTCGGGTCCGCACCAGAAGGTCGGTGAGCTGTCCGGCGGCAACCAGCAGAAGGTGCTGCTCGCCCGATGGCTGGCGATGCGGCCCAAGGTGCTGCTCCTGGACGAGCCCACGCGCGGTATCGACGTCGGCGCGAAGGCGGAGGTGCAGGGGCTGATCGACGAACTCGCGGGCGAGGGGCTCGGGGTGGTGCTGATCTCCTCCGACATGGAGGAGCTGATCGAGGGCTCCGACCGGGTCGTGGTGCTCAAGGACGGTGCGGTGATAGCGGAGTTGACCGGCGCCGAGGTGACGGAGGACCGGCTGCTGCACGCCATCGCGGCAGGGAGCGCACCCCAGGAGGACGAGGGCCGTCATGACTGATCTCGCGGCGCCGCGGCGCGTACCCCTGGACCGGGCACGGCTGTTGACGCTCCTCCAGGAGTACGGCGTCTACGCGGGCGTGGCCGTGCTGCTGCTGGCCAACACCCTGCTCACCCCGCACTTCCTGTCCGCGGAGAACTTCCGTACCCAGGCCGTGCAGGTCGCGCCCGTCATCATCGTGGCGCTCGGGATGGCGCTGGCCATCGGCAGCGAGGGCGTGGACCTCTCCGTGGGCGCGGTGATGGCGCTCTCCACCTCGCTGCTCTCCCTCTATCTCGGGTACGGGCCGTGGATCGCGCTGCTCGTGGCCGTGATCGGCGGGGCCGCCGTCGGGCTCGCCAACGGTTCGCTGATCGCGTTCATCGGGGTGCAGCCCATCGTGGCGACGCTCGCCCTGATGGTCGCCGGGCGCGGTCTCGCGCTGGTCCTGCTCCCCCAGCTCAAGGACGTCAGGGACCCGGGTCTCGCCGCGCTGGGCTCGGGCGATCTGCTGGGCGTCCCGTACCTCGTACTGATCGCCGCCGCGCTGGCGCTGGCGGTGGGCTTCACCGTACGGCGCACGACCTTCGGCCGGCAGCTCCTCGCGATCGGCGACAGCAGACCGGCGGCCCGGCTCGCGGGGCTGCCGGTGCGCCGGGTGCTGATCCTCGTCTACGTCGGCTCGGGCGTCCTGGCCGCGGTGGCCGGGGTGCTGGCCACCGCCAGGCTCCAGGCGAGCGACCCGACCTCGCTCGGCACGCTGATGGAGCTGTCGGCCATCACCGCCGTGGTGGTGGGCGGTACTCCGCTGAGCGGTGGCCGGATCAGGATCGGCGGGACCGTGGCGGGCGCCGTGCTCATCCAGCTCCTGACCGCCACGCTCATCAAACACGACCTGCCGCCGTCCTGGACCCAGATCGCCCAGGCCGTGGTGATCGTGCTCGCGGTGTACGCGGCACGGGAACGGGGGAAGCGGTGACCACGGTGGATACCCGGGAGGCCAACTCCCTGAACGACGAAGGGGATCCGTTCGGCGTGAGCCGGGCCGAGCGGCTGAGCGCGCTCGCCCAGCGGCACGGCGCGCTCGTCACCCTCGTGGTGGTGGCCGTCGCCGCGTCCGTCGGCTTCGACACCTTCGCGACCGGCGACAACGTGGCGAACATGGCGGTCTCCTCGGCGTTCCTCGCCGTCGTCGCCCTCGGTATGACCTTTGTGATCATCACCGGCGGGATCGATCTCTCGGTGGGTTCGCTGTTCGCGCTCGGCGGGGTGCTCGCCGCCTGGGGTTCGCGGTACGGCACGGCCGTCGCGCTGCTGCTGCCGCTCGCGGTCTGCGGGCTGATCGGCCTGGTCAACGGCCTGCTCATCGCACGGGCGCGGCTGGCCCCGTTCATCGTCACGCTCGCCGCGATGCTGCTGGCGCGCGGGGTGCTGCTGTCGGTCACCGACGAGGGCGCCAACACCTATCTGGTGGACGGGACGTCCTTCTTCGCCCGGCTCGGCCAGGACACCCTGTTCGGGATCGGCCTGCCGGTGTGGATCACGGCGGCGCTCTTCGTGCTGGGCGCGGTCGTGCTGCGCCGCAGCCGCTTCGGCCAGTACGTGTACGCGGTCGGCGGCAACGAGGACGCGGCGGCGCTGATGGGCGCCCCGGTGGCCCGTACGAAGATCGCCGTCTACACCCTCTCGGGGCTCTGCGCCGGGCTCGCCGGGGCGCTCAACGCGGCCTGGCTGGTCTCCGGGGTGACCATCCTCGGTACGGGGATGGAGCTGGAGGCGATCTCCGCCGTCGTCATCGGGGGCACCCTGCTCACGGGCGGCTTCGGGTTCATCAGCGGATCGCTCGTCGGGGTGCTGCTGCTGAAGGTCATCCAGAACGTCATCAACCAGATCGGCTCGCTGGACTCCGCCTACCAACAGGTCGTCAGCGGCGCCTTCCTGGCGGTGGTGGTGATCGCCCAGACCTGGCTGGGACGCCGGCGCCGAATGCTCTGAGGCCCGGTCCGCCGCCCGGAGAGGAACCGGGCGGCGGACCGGACCACGGATCCCGGCCCCGGCCCCGGTCAGACCACCCGCTGGCCCTTGCCCAGCGCGATGACACCGTTCTTCGACACGGTGTACAGCTCCCGGTCGCGCCCGGGGTTGACGCCGATCGTCGCCCCGGGCGGCACGTCCACGTTCTTGTCGAGGATCGAGCCGCGCACCACCGCCCCGCGTCCGACCCGTACGTTGTGGTGGAGCACCGAGCCCTGCACCATCGCGCCCTCGGCCACCACCACACCGGGGGAGAGCACGGACCGGCTCACCTGGCCCCGGATCACACAGCCCGGACCGACGACGGAGTCGGTCGCGATACCGCCCGCTACGAAGCGCGCCGGGGGCAGTTGGCCGGGGTGGGTGTAGATGGGCCAGCGGCGGTTGTCGAGGTCGAACTCCGGCTGGGGCGAGATCAGGTCCATGTGCGCGTCGTAGTACGAGTCGAGGGTGCCCACGTCGCGCCAGTAGCCGTGCTGGCGCGCCGACTCGCCCGGTACGTGGTTGTTCCGGAAGTCGTAGACCTGGGCCATGCCCCGCTCGGTCAGCATCGGCAGGATGGAACCGCCCATGTCGTGCACGGAGTTCTCGTCCTCGGCATCCCGGTGCAGCGCGTCGACGAGGACCTTCGTGGTGAAGAGGTAGTTGCCCATCGAGGCGAACACCTGCTCGGGGTCGCCCGGCAGCCCCGGCGGATCGGCCGGCTTCTCCAGGAACCGTTCGACCTGGACGCCGTCGGCGCCCGGGGTGATGACCCCGAACGACGACGCCTCGGCGCGCGGCACCCTGATGCCCGCGACGGTGGCGCCCGCGCCGTTCTCGACGTGCTGGGCGAGCATCTGGCGCGGGTCCATCCGGTAGACGTGGTCCGCGCCGAACACCGCGATGTAGTCGGGGCGTTCGTCGTGGACGAGGTTGAGGGACTGGAGGATCGCGTCGGCGCTGCCCAGGTACCAGCGCGGTCCGAGCCGCTGCTGCGCGGGCACGGGGGTCACATAGTTGCCGAGCAGGCTCGACATCCGCCAGGTGGTGCTGACATGGCGGTCCAGCGAGTGCGATTTGTACTGGGTGAGCACACACATCCGCAGGATGTCGCCGTTCACCAGATTCGACAGGACGAAGTCGACGAGCCGGTACGTACCGCCGAACGTCACCGCCGGTTTGGCCCGGTCGGCGGTGAGCGGCAGCAGACGCTTGCCCTCCCCGCCGGCCAGGACGATCCCGAGCACCGAAGGTCCACCGCGCATGGCCGCTCCCTCTACTGGGTCCTGAGAAGCTCCTGGTACACCTCGTACGTACGGCGGGCCACCTGGTCCCAGCCGAACTCCCGTACGGCACGTTCGCGGCCCGCGGCGCCCATCCTCCGCGCCGACTCGGGGTCGTCGAGCACCCGGTTGACGGCTTCGGTGAGCCCCGACTCGAAGTCCTCCGGGTGGCGTTCGTCGTACGGCACGAGGAGCCCCGTACCGCCGTCGTCGACGACCTCGGGGATCCCGCCGACCGCCGAGGCGACCACGGCGGTCCCGCACGCCATGGCCTCCAGATTGACGATGCCGAGCGGCTCGTACACCGAGGGGCAGACGAACACCGCGGCGTGGGAGAGGAGTTGGATCACCTCGGGGCGCGGCAGCATGTCGGGGATCCAGTGCACCCCGTCGCGGGTACGGTCCAACTCCTCGACCAGTTCCCGGAATTCGGCGCCGATCTCCGGGGTGTCCGGCGCGCCGGCGCAGAGGACGAGCTGAGCCTGCGGGTCGAGGGCGCGGGCCGCGCGCAGCAGGTGCGGGACGCCCTTCTGGCGGGTGATCCGGCCGACGAAGAGCACGTAGGGCCGGTCCGGGTCGAGACCGATCCGCTCCAGTACGCCGGTGCCGGGGTCGGGGCGGTAGAGCCGGGTGTCGATGCCGTTGTGGACGACGCGCACCCGCTCGGGGTCGAGGGCGGGGTAGCACGCGAGGATGTCGGCGCGCATCCCCCGGGACACGGCGATCACGGCGTCCGCCGCCTCGAAGGCGGTGCGCTCGGCCCAGCGCGACAGCGCGTAGCCGCCGCCGAGTTGCTCGGCCTTCCAGGGGCGCAGGGGTTCCAGGGAGTGCGCCGTCACCACGTGCGGGATGCCGTGGAGCAGTTTGGCGAGATGTCCGGCGAGGTGGGCGTACCAGGTGTGCGAGTGGACCAGGTCGCGTCCGCCGAGCGCGGCGGCCATCGACAGGTCGACCGAGAAGGCGCGCAGGGCGTCGTTGGCGTCCGCGAGCCCCGGCGCGGCCCGGTGGCGTACCACTCCCCCGGCGCCCGTGCCCGCGGCGGGGCCGGCCGCGGCAGTGGTCTCCGCGGTCTCCGTGGTCTCCGTCCAGCAGTGCACTTCGAGGTCGGCCAGCGAACGCAGTTCCCCGGCCAGGAACTCCACATGGACGCCCGCGCCGCCGTAGACCTCCGGCGGATACTCGCGGGTGAGCAGACCGATCCGCACGCCCCACCCCCGTCCTCGCCCGGCGATCGCACGCGGCCCTGTCATGGTCACCCGGAATCCGTCCGCGCGGAAGACCGCCGCGGCGCCCGGTCGGCGACCCGGCCCACCCGGGCGGTCACGCTCCGCGACCGCTGGTCGGCGCGGAGTGGGAACGTGCCCGGTTCGTCCCGTCCGGGTGCCGCCCGTCCCGGGACCATGGGGACGGCGCTGACCTGGAATACCGCCCACGGGTGGAGATCGGCCCTGCTCCGTCCTCCTGCGGCATTACGCCGGATTGACCTCTCCAGGACGACGCGCGAACCGTCCGGGCGAGAGATCGTGGAAGGCATGAGTGCACTCGCCCTGTCCGTTCTCCTGTCGCTGGTCTCCGCGGTCGCCTACGCGTCCGGGGCGATCCTCCAGGAGCATGTCGCCGCGGACACCCCCGCCCGCCCGTACGCGCCGCTGCACCACGGGGTGTGGTGGGCCGCCGTGGCCCTCAACGGGCTCGGGGCGGCGCTGCACGTCGTCGCGCTGGCCTACGGGCCGCTCAGCGTCGTCCAGCCGCTCGGCGCGCTCACCATCGTCTTCGCGCTGCCCATGGCGGCGCTCTTCGTGGGGCGCAGGGCCGGACGCACCGCGTGGCGGGGCGCGCTCATGGCGTCCGTGGGGCTGGCGGGGCTGCTCGCCCTCACCGAGGGTACGGACACGCACTCGCTGGACGGCGGGGAGCGGCTGGTCCTGGCCGCCGGCACGTTCGGCGCGGTGGGGGTGCTCTTCCTGGTCGCGCAGCTCGTGGGGCGGCCCGCCGTACGGAGCATGCTGCTGGCGGCCTCGGCCGGGGTCGCGTTCGGCATCGCCTCGGTCTTCACCAAGACCGTCGCGGTGGACTGGACCTCGGACCGTCCGACCGTGCAGGTGCCGAGCCTGGCGGTGATCGCGGTCCTCGCGGCGGGCGGGCTGCTGCTCTCGCAGGCGTCGTACCGGGGCGCGGGGCTGGCGGGCCCGCTGGCCACGGTCACGGTCGTGAACCCGGTGGTGGCGGCGGCCGTGGGACTGACGCTGTTCGGTGAGGAGTTCCGGTACGGGGCGCTGGGTACGGCGCTGGCACTGACCTCGGGTGCGGTCGCGGCGGGCGGGCTGATCCTGCTCACCAGGGAGCGGCTGGCCGCGTCCCGGGCGGCGCGGCGGGGCAGCGCGGGGTCATCGGTCCCGGCTGCCCGGACGCCACGGGCGCCACGCCCGCCGGAGCGGGGCTCAGAGGCGGACGCCGCCCGCGCGCAGGTAGGCGAGCGGGTCGATGTCGGAGCCGTAGCCGGGCCCCGTACGCATCTCGAAGTGGAGATGCGGTCCCGTGCTGTTGCCGGTGGATCCTGACCGGGCGATCCGCTGGCCGCCGCCGACGTTCTGGCCCTCGCGCACGGTGAGCGCGGAGAGGTGCGCGTACTGGCTGTACTTGCCGTCCGCGTGCCGGATGACGACCTCGTAGCCGTACGCCCCGGCCCAGCCCGCCGAGACCACGCGGCCGGCGGCGACGGCCTTCACCGAGGTGCCGGTGGGGACGGGGAAGTCGACGCCCGTGTGGTAGCCGCTGGCCCACGAGCCGGACTGGCGGTACTGGGTGCCGGTGGAGGCGGAGACCGGGGCGGACATGCCGGCCGTCTTCGGTTTCGCGGCCGGGGCTTCCGCCTTGACCTGCCGCTTCTCCTCCTGCTTGGGCTTCTGTTCCTGCTTCCGTTCCTGCTGCTGCTTCGGCTTCTCCTGCTGCTGCGGCTTCTCCTGCTGCTTCGGCTTCGCCGTCTCCTGGGCCTTGGCGGTCCGCTTCGGCGCCTCGGTCCGCTTCTGCTTCTCGGCGGGGACGGGCGTGGCCGTCTCCTTGGGCCCGGTGGCGGTGCCCTTCGCGGGCGCCTGGAGCACGAGCTTCTGCCCCGGGAAGATGAGATCGGGGTCGCTGCCGATGACGCGGCGGTTCTCCTCGTACAGCCGCTGCCAGCCGCCCTTGACGGACTCCTCGGCGGCGATCCCCGAGAGGGTCTCGCCCCGGGCGACGGTGTACCCCTCGCGCTGTGTCGGTACGGAGGTGGGCGAGGCGGCCTTCCTCGTGTCGGCCTTCTTCGGTTCGGCCTTCGCGGGGGCGCTCTTCGTCCGTGCGTCGGCCTGGACCGCGGTCCCGGTGTCGCGGGCCTTCGCCGGGGTGATCTCGGGCGCGTCGCCGCCCCGGGTCAGCCCGGCGCGGACCGAGCAGGCGGGCCAGGCGCCGGGGCCCTGCCCCTTGAGCACCTTCTCCGCGACGGCGATCTGCTGGTCCTTGGTGGCGAGGTCGGCGCGCGGCGCGTAGCGGGCGCCGCCGTACGCCTCCCAGGTGGACTGGGTGAACTGGAGCCCGCCGTAATGGCTGTTGCCGGTGTTGATCTGCCAGTTGTTGGTCGACTCGCAGGCCGCGACCTTCTCCCACACGTCCACCGGCGCCGCGTGCGCGGTCGCCGCGGCGAGGAGCGGCAGCGCCATGCCCGCCCCGCCCGCCGTGACGGTGAGCGACGCACGGTTGATACGGCTCGGCTGGTATCGGCGATGCCGACCGGTTGCGGCCATGATGTGGCTCCCCCACTGGCTGTAGGACACGTCGCGGCGGCCAACGTAAAGGCTCCGCAAGGACCGTGACAAGGCCTCACTGGCCGCGTCCGGGTCACCGGACGGCCGCGTATCGGCACACAGCGTGCCATCCCGGAACCCGTGGCGTCCCCGGAGTCGCGAAATTCGCCACCGGTATCTCAGCGGTCGGGTACGGGGGCGTCCGCACACGCCGTGGGCCGCCGTCCCGCGGGGAGGCGGGGCGGCGGCCCACGGCGTGGTCCGGGTACGGCGTCCGCCGTACGGGGATGGTCAGGTGCCCGGCGGTCTCGTCGGCTCCGTGCCGGTCTGGGCGCAGACCGAGGCGGCCACCCGGGACGCGAAGTCGAGCATCTCCGTCACCCGCTCGCGGGGCAGCCCGGCGACGCCGCCGGCCCCGTCCACGCCGTGCGTGGTCAGCCAGTTGACGACGCCCGCCATGAAGGCGTCACCGGCGCCGATCGTGTTGACCACCTCGACGGGCACCGCGGGCACGGAGACCGGCTCCGCGCTCCCCGCGAACGCCGTGGCGCCCTTGGCGCCCCGGGTGAGCACCACGAGGCGCCCCTCCGCGGCCAGCCGCCGGCCGCTCTCGTCGGGGTCCGTGCCCGGCCAGAGCCGGACAAGGTCCTCGTCGCTCGCCTTGACGACATGGGCCAGCGAGCAGAGCTCGCGCAGCCGCCGCAGGGCGGGCTCCGGGTCGATCGTCCGGTCCTCGCGCACATTGGGGTCCACCACCAGCAGCGAACGCGCGGCGCCCGCGCGGGCGGTGGCCTCGACGGCCCCGGCCGCCGGCTCGACGACGGCGGCGACCCCGCCCACGTACACGGCGGCGAACCGTTCCACCCGGGCCGAGAGGTCGGGCAGTTGGAAGGTCGCCGTCCGACTGACGTGGAAGTGGTAGCCGGTGCCGTCCGGGCCCGGGTCGGCGACCGCGAGCGTCGTGGGCAGCTCCGAGCGCGCGCAGAGGCCGAGTTCCGTACCGGCGTCGGCCAGCCGCCGCTCGATCATGCGGGCGAAGCCGTCGCCGCCGAGCGCCCCGGCGAACCAGCTCGGCGTACCGAGCCGGGCCAGCCCGGCCGCGACGTTGGCGGGCGCGCCGCCGGGCTGGGCCCGGTACGTCTCCGGGTCGTCCGGCACGGGGACGAGGTCGATGAGCGCCTCGCCCATCACGAGCACGGCGCCGGGGGCGGGGACGGCCTCGGTCACGGCTGGACCACGATCTTGCGTCCCTGGCCCGCCTTGAACTTCTCGATGGCCTGCGGGTACTCCTCCAGGGACAGCCGGTCGCTGATGAAGACCGCCGGGTCGAGCACCCCGGAGGCGAAGAGCGCGGCGGCCCGCTCGTAGCTGTGCAGCACGGCCATGGAGCCGGTGATCGTGATCTCCTGGTTGTAGATCCGGTACGGCTCGATGACGGCGGTCGTCGCGTAGTCGGCGACCCCGAACTGGAGGAACGTACCGCCCTTGGCGACCCGGCCCAGACCGTCCTGGATGGCGCCCGCGTTGCCGGTGGCGTCGATGACGACGTCCCAGCCGGTGGGCCGGTCGAACTCGTCCGCGGAGGAACCGGAGCGCGAGCAGCCGAGCTTCCCGGCGGTCGCCAGCCGCTCCGGGTTGATGTCGAGGACGTCCACGGAGGCGGCGCCGGTCCGCTTGGCCAGCTCCAGCATCATCAGGCCCATGGTGCCGGAGCCGTAGATCAGCACCTCGGCGCCGAGGGTCGACCTGAGCACGTCGTATCCGCGTACGGCGCAGGAGAGCGGCTCGATCAGCGCCGCGTCCTTGACGTCGATGTGGTCGGGCAGCTTGACGCAGTTGGCGACGGGCGCGACGGCGAACTCCGCCGCACCGCCCGGCTTGCTGACCCCGATGGCGTTCCACCGGTCGCACAGGTTGCCCCGTCCGGTACGGCAGTAGCGGCATTCGTGGCAGTACAGGGACGGGTCGACGGCGACCTTGTCGCCGATCGCCAGTTCGGTGACGTCGGCGCCGATCCCGACGATCTCACCGGCGAACTCGTGCCCCGGAATGATCGGCAGGGTGGGCGCGAACTCGCCTTGCAGGATGTGCAGATCGGTGCCGCACAGTCCGCACGCGGCGACGGAGACGACCACGTCCCGAGGGCCAGGGGTGGGGTCGGGAACCGTCGTGACGGAGACCTTGCCGACGGCTTCGACGATCGCAGCCCTCATTACTTCACAGCTCCAAGAGAAAGGCCCTGGACCAGCTTGTCCTGGGCGGCGAATCCTGCGGCGAGCACAGGAAGGGACACAACGACGGAGGCCGCGCACAGTTGGGCCAGGAAGAGCCCCTGGCTGGTGACGAAGCTCGTCAGGAACACGGGAGCGGTCTGCGCCGTGACCCCGGTGAGGACCCGGGCGAAGAGCAGCTCGTTCCAGCTGAAGATGAAGCAGATCAGCGAGGTCGCCGCGATCCCGGGCGCGGCGACCGGCGCCACCACCCGCAGCAGGACGGTCGGCAGCCTGGCCCCGTCGACCTGCGCGGCCTCGATGATGGAGACCGGCACGTCCGCGAGGAAGGACTGCATCATCCACACGGCGATCGGCAGGTTCATCGAGGTGTAGAGGATGACCAGCAGCCAGATGTTGTCCAGCATGCCGACGTTCTTCGCGAAGAGGTAGACGGGCAGCAGCCCGGCGACCACCGGCAGCATCTTCGTGGAGAGGAAGAAGAACATGACGTCCGTCCACTTCTCCACCCGCTTGATGGAGAGCGCGTACGCCGCCGGGAGGGCCAGCAGGAGCACGAAGAGCGTGGAGAAGAGCGACGCGGTCACGGAGTTGATCAGCGGCGGCCAGGGGCTCGCGCCGCCGCCCTCGCCGAAGAACACCCGGTAGCTGTCGAGGGTGAGTCCGGCGGTGAGCGAGGGCGGGTTGGTCGCCGCGTCGGCCTCCGAGTGGAAGGAGGTCAGCAGCATCCAGAGGGCCGGCAGGCAGAAGACGATGCCGACGATCCAGGCCAGCAGGCCCAGTCCGGCGGAGCGCCGCCTGGCCCGCCGGGCGGCGGGGGCGTACTTGTCGACATGTGGCCGGGCGGCCACACCGGTGGTGGACACGGACAGAGCGCTCATGCGCGGTTCGCCTCCTCACTGAAGAGGGACGAGACGACGCGCAGGGCGAAGGTCGCGATCACGATCGTACCGATCACGACGACGACTCCGGCGGCGGAGGCCAGTCCGTACTCGTGAGCCTGGTAGAAGGTCTGGTAGATGGTGTACGGCAGGTTCGCGGTGCCGAGTCCCCCGGAGGTGAGGGTGAACACGGCGTCGAAGTTCTGCACGATGTAGATCGAGCCGAGCAGGATGCCCAGTTCGAGATAGCGGCGCAGGTGGGGCAGGGTCAGATAGCCGAACATCTGCCATCCGGTCGCGCCGTCCAGCTTGGCCGCCTCCATGATCTCGACGGGCCTGCTCTGGAGTCCGGCGAGCAGGATGAGCATCATGAACGGCGTCCACTGCCAGATCAGCGCGGCCTCGACCGCGAGCAGCGGCATGTCGGAGATCCAGTCGGGCTGGGTGGGGTTCTCCACGCCGAAGAGCCCGGTGAACCAGGCCCAGCCGCCGTTGAGGAGCCCGTACTCCGGGTTGTAGAGGACGTGCTTCCACATGAGCGCGGCCGAGACCGGGACCAGCAGGAACGGTGTGATCAGCAGCGTACGGACGAAGCCGCGGCCGATGAACTTGCGGTCGAGCAGCAGCGCGAGCAGCAGTCCGAGCACCACGCTGACGATCACGACGGTCGCGGTGAGCAGCACGGTGGTGAACACCGATTCGCGCAGGGCCGCGTCCGTGAACACCGAGCCGTAGTTGCTGATCCCGGCGAAGCTGCGGTCGTCGGGGGCGAGCGAGTTCCAGTCGAAGAGCGAGATCACCAGGGTTGCCACGAAGGGCAGTTGGGTGACCGCGACGAGGAAGATCAGGGCGGGCAGCAGGGGGGCCCGGGTGGCCCATGCGCGGGCCTTGGAGCCGCCCCGGCCGGAATGGTGCGACGCGGAGGGGCGCGGCGCTCCGGCCGGGGAACGTGGGGGTGTGCCGACGGAGGTACTCACTTCTGGTCCTTGCCCACCTTTTCGGCCAGCGCCTGCGAGTTCTTCAGCGCTTCGGCCACGGTCTTCTTGCCGGCGATGGCGGCACTGATCTCCTGCGAGACCTTGGTGCCGAGGTCGGTGAACTCGGGGATGTCGACGAACTGGATGCCGACGGTGGGACGGGGCTGGGTGCCCGGGTCGGTCGGGTTGGCGTTGGCGATGGCGTTCTTGGTCACCTCGGCGAACGCGGCGGCTTCCTTCAGGTACTCCGGGTTCTCGTACGTCGAGGCACGCTTGCCGGCCGGGACGTTCGACCAGCCGACCTTCTCGCCGGCGAGGGTCTCGTACTCCTTGCTGGACGCCCAGGAGATGAACTTCCAGGCGTTCTCGGTCTTGCTGGACGCCTTCTGCATGCCCCAGGCCCAGGTGTAGAGCCAGCCGGAGTTGTCCGTCTTGTCGACCGGGGCCGGCACGTAGCCGATCTTGCCCTTGACCGGGGAGCCCTTGGCCTCCAGCGAACCGGCGCCGGCGGTGGCGTCGTACCACATGGCCGACTTGCCCTGCGTCATGTTGTTGAGGCACTCGGCGTAACCGGCCTGCGGGGCGCCGGCCTCACCGTGCTCGCGCACCAGGTCGACGTAGAACTGGGTGGCCTTGGTGAACTCGGGCGAGTCGAGCTGCGCCTCCCAGTCCTTGGTGAACCAGGTGCCGCCCATGGTGTTGACCACGGTCGTCAGCGGCGCGATGACCTCGCCCCAGCCGGGCAGCCCGCGCAGACAGATGCCCTTCATACCCTTCTCCGCACCGTCCGCCTTGGCGGCGAGGTCCGCGACCTGCTGCCAGGTGGGCTTGTCGGGCATGGTCAGCTTCTTCGCCTCGAAGACGTCCTTGCGGTACATCAGGAAGGACGACTCGCCGTAGAAGGGCTGGCCGTAGAGCTTGCCGTCCTCGGCGGTGAGGGAGTCGGAGAGGGGCTTGAGTATGTCGCCCTGGTCGAACTTCGTGTCCTTCTCGGTGTACTCGTCGAGCGCGTGCAGCCAGCCGTTCTTCGCGAAGAACGGCACCTCGAAGTTGCTGATGGTGGCGACGTCGTACTGGCCGGCCTGGTTCGAGAAGTCCTGGGTGATCTTGTCCCGGACGTCGTTCTCCGGCAGGACGGTGAATTTCACCTCGATGCCGGTCTCCTTGGTGAAGTTGTCCGCGGTCAGCTTCTGCAGGTCGACCATCTGCGGGTTGTTCACCATGAGGACGTTGAGCGTGTCGCCGCCGGCGGAGGAACCCCCACCCGCGCCACTGCACCCCGCGAGAAGCGCCGTCAAGGCCACGCTCGCGCCCATACGCATGCGGACTCCACGACGTCGTTGTTGGAAGTGCATGTGAGATCTCCTGATTGTTCGGGTGGGAATTGGGGGATGGTCAGAGAGAGGACGGTGCGCCGGGGTGGCCGGTGCGCCGCAGGGGGGTGACGGGATGTCAGGGGTGGTGCGGTGCGCGGTCGGTCGCGGGGCCGCGCCGTCAGACGCGTATGACCTGCGGCCCGAGCAGCGAGTACCGCTGGGCCTCCGCCGAGGGCAGCCCGGAGTCCGTGACGATGGACTCGAAGTCGCCGACCTCGGCGAAGCGGCAGAAGCTCACCGCGCCGAACTTGGTGTGGATCCCGGCGAAGACCCGGCGGCGGGCGCTGCGCATCGCCTGCGCCTTCACCTCGCTGACGGCCGGGTCGGGGGTGGTGAGCCCGTACTCGCGTGAGATGCCGTTCGCTCCGACGTACGCGAGGTCGATGACGAATTCGGAGAGCATCCGGGTGGTCCAGTGGTCGACGGTGGCCATCGTGGAGCCGCGCACCCGGCCGCCGAGCAGCAGTACGGCGATCTTCTCGGCGTCGGCGAGGGCGGTGGCCACGGCGAGCGACGCGGTGACCACGGTCAGCGGCCGGTCGCGGGGCAGTGCCTCGGCGACGAGCTGCGGGGTGAACCCCTCGTCGACGAAGACCGTCTCGGCGTCGCCGAGGAGATCGGCGGCGGCGGCCGCGATCCGGGACTTCTGGGGGACGAGCCGGGTGGTGCGTTCCGCCAGGGTCGTCTCGAACCCGGCGCTCTCCACCGGATAGGCACCGCCGTGGGTGCGCCGTACCAGCCCGTGCCCCTCCAGGGCGTGCAGGTCCCGCCGTACGGTCTCCTTGGCGACCTGAAGCCTCCCGGCCAACGCGGTGACTTCCACCGACCCGTCGCTTCGGGCGATCTCCAGGATTTCTCGTCGACGCTCGTCGGTGTCCACGACCACACACTTCCCTGCTTTGCTGCGGCTCAGCACCCGTTCGGGCTCATGCGTCGTTTGTACAAGCAGGGAACCCGCTGCGACCAGGCTCTTCGCAGCATTGAGTGAGTCCGAGTCTGCCCGTTTGACCAAGGACGTATGCCCTGTTCACACCCACTGTCGGGGCCGGTGTTACACGGATCACTGCCCGAATGGGGTCACTTCGGCGCCCGATCGGTGCCCGGTGCGGTCCGGGCCATGACGGCAAACGGAGCCCGTTTCCGGGCGGGCGCGGGCAGGTGCTGGCGCGGGCGGGGCGTGTCCCGCGCCGGGCGCGGGCGGCCCCGGACGCGGTGAACAGCCGTGTTCGGAGGTACGTATCCCTCCCCGGCGGCCCGGTCAGGCCGGCCCCGTGACCGCGGGTATTTCTTGGCGTGCCCGGGTGTGGGGGTCTTTACTGGCGGTGCACGGCACAATTCGACGGATATCCAGGAGCACACGCATGAGTGGTACAGCCCAGATCGGTGTCACGGGGCTCGCGGTGATGGGCCGCAATCTCGCCCGGAACTTCGCCCGCAACGGATTCACCGTCGCTCTGCACAACCGCACCGCGTCGAAGACCCGTGCACTGGTGGACGAGTTCGGTGACGAGGGCACGTTCGTCGCCGCGGAGTCGGCCGAGGAGTTCGTGGCGGCGCTGGAGCGGCCCCGCCGGCTGGTCATCATGGTGAAGGCCGGCGACCCGACCGACGCCGTGATCGAGGAGTTCGCCCCGCTGCTGGAGGAGGGCGACGTCATCATCGACGGCGGCAACGCCCACTTCGCGGACACCCGGCGGCGCGAGAAGGACCTGCGCGAGCGCGGCATCCACTTCGTCGGCGTCGGCATCTCCGGCGGCGAGGAGGGCGCGCTGCACGGACCGAGCATCATGCCGGGCGGCTCCACCGAGTCGTACGCCTCGCTCGGCCCACTGCTGGAGAAGATCGCCGGCAAGGCGAAGGACGGCACGCCGTGCTCCACGCACATCGGCCCGGACGGCGCCGGCCACTTCGTCAAGATGGTGCACAACGGCATCGAGTACGCCGACATGCAGCTCATCGCCGAGGCGTACCACCTGCTGCGGTCCGTCGCCGGCTACTCCCCCGCGAAGATCGCGGAGACGTTCAAGGCGTGGAACACCGGCCGCCTCGACTCGTACCTGATCGAGATCACGGCCGAGGTGCTGGCCCATACGGATGAGGCGACCGGCAAGGCGTTCGTGGACGTCGTGACCGACCAGGCCGAGCAGAAGGGCACCGGCCGCTGGACCGTGCAGATCGCCCTCGACCTGGGCGTCCCGGTCTCCGGCATCGCCGAGGCGGTCTTCGCCCGTTCGGTCTCCGGCCACGCCGGGCTGCGGGAGGCCTCGCGTACGCTGCCGGGCCCGTCGGCGGCGCCGCTGGGCGAGGCCGACGCGGCCCGCTTCGCGGACCAGGTCGAGCAGGCGCTGTACGCGTCGAAGATCGTGTCGTACACGCAGGGCTTCCACCAGCTCCAGGCGGGCAGCGCGGAGTACGGCTGGGACCTCGACCTCGGTTCGATCGCGGCGATCTGGCGGGCGGGCTGCATCATCCGCGCCGCTTTCCTCGACCGGATCCGCGAGGCGTACGACACGCAGCGCGACCTGCCGAGCCTGCTCTCCGACAAGCAGTTCGCCGAGGAGATCGGCGCGGCTCAGGAGGACTGGCGCGCGGTGGTCGCCTCCGCCGTGCACCAGGGCGTCCCGACGCCGGGCTTCGCCGCGGCGCTCGCGTACTACGACGCGCTGCGCGCCGAGCGGCTGCCCGCCGCGCTGACCCAGGGCCAGCGCGACTTCTTCGGCGCGCACACCTACCGGCGTACGGACCGTGAGGGCTCGTTCCACACGCTGTGGGGCGGCGACCGTTCCGAGGTCAAGACGGACTGATCCGGCGACGCCTCGGCCGGACCGGCAGAGGTCCGGCCGGGGCCGGTCTCAGCCGAGGGGCCCCGGCGCCGGCTGTGGCTCCGGCTGCGGCAGGGGGCCGGGGTCCGGCGGGCCCGGGACCGGGTCGGGGCCCGGGACGGGCGCCGGACTCGGCGGCGTGGGCACGGGGGACGGCGCGGGGCCCGGGGGTACGGGATCCGGCGCCGGCCCCGGTCCTGGCGGGCCGGGCGGCGGGGTGGGCGACGGCGGAACCGGGTCGGGATACGGGCTGGTCATGCCTGTCCTCCTGAAGTGCGGGAGTCGTGCCTTCCCAATGTCTCCCGGTGCGCGTGCCCACGCGCGCCGGGTCCACGCATGATCCCGTGATCCCGCTGCACGGATCGCGCGGCGTACCGGGTCGTACGGCCGCGATCAGCGGCCGGCCGCCGCTGCGGCCACGGCCACCGCCGCGGCCAACCCGCTCCCGGGGCCCGCGAGCACGGGCACATCGCCTCGGACCCGCCCGGCCGCGTCCGCCATCGACACCTGGGCGAGGACGACCACCTCGTCCGCGCCGGGCTCCGTGGACGCGTCGACGGCCGCGGCGACCGCGTCCAGATAGCCGTCCCGGTCCCCGGCCTCGAAGCGCTCCCAGGCACCGTCGGCCAGCACCGTACGCAGTTCCAGGGGCCGGGCCCCAGCCGCCTCGCGGATCAGCGCGGCCGTCGGCCCCAGGGTGGACTCCAGCGCCGCGACCACCACGACCCGGCCCGCCGCCGCCGCTGCCTCGGCCATCGGCCGGTCGACCCGCAGCACGGGCACGCCGAGCGCGGGCCCGGCCTTCTCCGCCACCTCCCCGATCGTCGAGCAGGTGCACAGCACGGCGCTCGCGCCCGCGGCCACGGCCGGGGCGAGCACGGCCCGGATCTCCGCCGCGACGGCCTCGGGCCCCTCGGCCCTGGCGCGGGCGAGCAGTTCCTCGGCGACGAGATGGCGCAATGTCACACCGGGGTGGCCGGCGTCCCGCAGGGCGTCGAAGACCGGGACATGGACCGGGGAGGTGTGCAGCAGAACGAGCATGGCCCGATGCTATGCCCGGGGCCGCGCCTCCCCTCATCCGCCGTTTCACGCGTTCCTCACCTGCGCCTTCGCGGCCTCGACCACCTCCGGCGGGGCCTCCGGCGCCGATTCGGGATGGCGCTGCGCCCAGCGGGCCGCGTACGGGCAGAGCGGGACGACGAAGGCGCCCTCGCGCGCCGCCATCGCGTAGAACTCCCGCACGAGGGTGCCCGCGATGCCCTTGCCCTCGTACCCCTCGTCCACCGCGGTGTGCACCGCGACCAGCGCGGCGGGCACGGCGGGGGTCTCCGGGGTGGCCTCCAGGGCGACGTACGCGATGGTGCCGACGGCGTGACCGTCCTCGTACGCCTCGAAGCGGCCCTTGGGCCGGTTGTCACGGATGTTCAGGTCTGCCATGGGGCCTGTCTCCCTGCTGGTCGGTCGGATCCGGGCCGGTTCTGGTCCGGACCGGTTCTGCCCCGGACCGGTTCTGCCCCGGGCCGGATCGAGTTGCGGACCGGTCCCGGTGGGTCCGGATCCCGTACGGTACGGGCGCCGCTCGGGCCGGGTGCGCGGCGCGATCGCCCGGACGGCCGACGGGCCCGCGAGGAAAACCCACGCGTTTCCCGCGAAGCTCCGCCGCGTTCCCCGGACACGGGTGGAGTGCGCGCCGGTGTCCGTGCGTTCCCTGCCCTCCGGCGGCCGTTCTGATTCCCTTTCCGTAATTCCCGGCCCCCGCGCGGCGCGTGGAATCACCGGTCTGCCGTACGCCGTCGGACGGAACGGACGGCTTTTCCGACCGGCCGTCCGGACGCGGTGGCCCGGCTCGGCACCTAATGTCAGGCAGGTGTGATGCGCGGTGCGGAACCGCCCGGGAAAAGGAGAGCACATGGCCGTACGCAGTCCACGCCGAAGAGGTTATCCGGAAGGCCTCGGCGGCGAACTCGTCGCCGAGTTCCTGGGCACTCTCGTCCTGCTCCTGCTGGGCTGCGGATCCGTGGCCGTCGCCGTCGTCGGCCTGCCGGGTTCGGGCCGTCAGGTCGCGGCTTTCGGGCCCGCCAACTGGCTCATCATCTCGTGGGGATGGGGCCTCGCCGTGGTGTTCGGCGTCTATGTCGCCGGCGGTATCAGCGGCGCGCACATCAACCCCGCGGTGACCCTCGCATTCGCGGTCCGGCGGACCTTTCCGTGGCGGAAGGTCCTCCCCTACTGGGGCGCCCAATTGGTGGGCGCTTTTGTCGGCGCCGCGCTCGTCTATGCCACCTATCGGTGGGCGATCGACGCGTCCAACGCCAAAGCGGGAATCGGGCGGGAACAGTCCCTTTCCACCTACTCGATCTTCGCCACGTTCCCCGCGGAGTATTTCGGCAATTCCTGGTGGGGACCACTGCTGGACCAGATCGTGGGGACCGCGGTCCTGCTCCTGCTGATCTGCGCGCTCATCGACACGAAGAATCTGGCACCGGGGTCCAACCTCGGCCCGTTCCTCACCGGTCTGGTCGTCTTCGCGATCGGCCTGACCTTCGGCACGAACGCCGGTTACGCGATCAACCCGGCCAGGGACTTCGGTCCCCGGCTCTTCACCTTCTTCGAGGGCTGGGGCTCCATCGCGCTGCCGGGCAGCTACCAGTGGTTCAGCCACTACTGGTGGATCCCCATCGTCGGCCCGCTCATCGGCGGCGTCATCGGATCCCAGCTCTACGAGCGGCTGATCGCCCCGATCATCAGGGCGCGCGGCGGACCGACCGAGGAGGGCCGCGTCCCGGCCAAGGACGCCCCCGTGCCGTCGGGCCCTTCCGCCGGCAGGCCGCCCGTCAACGAACCCCCGACGGAGGCGTAGCGCCACCGCACGGACGAACCGCACGGACGAGGGGTGGGCCACCACGGAAGGTGGCCCACCCCTCGTCCGTGCACCGGCGGGTCAGTGCGGCGCGGAGCCGTCGTCCGCCGCGCCGTTCCCGGCCTCCGCCGCCAGGGCCCTGGCTCGCTTGCCGATCACCACGACCGCCGCAGCCGCGCTGGCGGCGAAGGCCACGGGGACCATCCAGTGCCGGTCGAGCACATGGCAGGTGGCGTGGTCGAGGGAGTAACGGCCCGCGCCCATCAGCCCGATGGAGGCAGCCGTCCAGCCGAGGAAGCCGGGGTACTCGAAGCCGCCCGACTGGGCGAAGAACCCGCTGGGCGCGTGTACGGACGCCGCGCCCGCCATGCCGCCCGCCGCCGCCGCGCCGGCCGCCGGGGTGGCGAGGCCGAGCGCCAGCAGGACGCCGCCGCCCGTCTCGGCGAGCCCGGCGGCGATCGCGCTCTCCCGGCCGGGGCGGAAGCCCATGGCCTCCATCCCCTGGGCGGTTCCGTCGAGCCCGGCTCCGCCGAACCAGCCGAACAGTTTCTGCGTGCCGTGCGCGGCGAGCACCGCACCGGTGCCGAGTCGCAGGGCGAGCAGGCCGAGGTCGCGTCGGACGGAACAGGTCATGGCGTGGCTCCGGGGGTCTCGGTGGCGCGGACGTGATCGGGCGTACGTCTCCACTCTCGGCCGCGCGGCGCCGGAGGGGGGCCCGTTGCTGGGCCGTACGGGTCCTCCGCGCCGCGCGGCCCGCGGTCTACCTTCCGCAGCGCAGGGCGCGGATGTCGACGGTGTCCGCCATGGCCTTCATGCCCGCGTCGTTCGGGTGCAGATGGTCCCCGCTGTCGTACGCGGGCAGCAGGCGCGCCGGGGCGGCCGGGTCCCCGGTCGCCGCGTCGAAGTCGACGACGGCGTCGAACGCGCCGCTCCGGACGAAGGCGTTGACCTCCTGGCGTACCGCCTCACCCTTCGCGTTCCACTCGCCCCAGCCCTGGTACGGCATGACGGTCGCCCCGACCGCGCAGGCCCCCGCGGCGTGCGTCCGCGCGATGATCCGCCGGTAGCCGTCGATCAGCTCGGCGGCCGTGGGCGCCGGGGTGGCCTTGATGTCGTTGACGCCTTCGAGCAGGATCACCGTCCGCAGGCCGCGCTGGGACAGGACGTCCCGGTCCAGCCGCTTCAGCGCGCTCTCCCCCGCGCCGTCGGAGAGGAGCTTGTTGGCGGAGATCCCCTCGTTGGCGACGCCCTTGACCGTGGTCCGCCGGTCGTCGCCGAGCCGGTGCGCGAGGAAGTCGGGCCAGCGGCGGTTGGTGTCGGCGGTGGAGCCGGCGCCGTCGGTGATCGAGTCGCCCAGCGTGACGACGGCCCCGGTGCCGCGCGGCGCGTCGGCCACCACGGCGTCGAGGTAGTAGCGGAAGCTCGTGCCCCGGGTGTACGCCGTGGCGTCGTCCTCGGCGGCGTGGTCGCCGGTGGGCGCGATGTACGAGGTCTGGTGCCCCATCCGGTGACCGGTGGCGGTGCCGGACGCGTCCCGTACGTACAGGCTGACGGCCAGGTCCGCGTGCGGCCGTACGGTGCCCGGCAGCGGATCGCTGTAGACGGAGCCGCCCGCCGGTACGGTGACGGACGCGGCGCCGCGGAAGGTCAGCGGGCGGTTGGTGCCGGGCACCACGGAGGCGCCCGAGGCCACGGTGCCCGCGTAGGCGCGGCCGAAGGTCACCGGCTGCTCGCCGAAGGCGTTGGAGAGCCGGATCCGCAGGGCGCTGCCGCCCGCGCTGGTGCGGACGAGGACGCGGTGCGTCCGTTCGGGGACGGCGGTGTCCAGCCGGTCGGCGCTGGCGGCCCAGGTGACCACGGGGGTGGTGCGCGCGGCGGGGGCGGCCGAGGCCGCCGGGGGAACGGTGGCGACGGCACCGAGGGCGAAGGCCATGACGACGGCCGCGCGCCGGGCGCGGCGAGGTAACTCCACACTTCTCATTGCGGGTTGATGCCTCTCGTAGCGACAGTCGTGCCCATGTCATGAAGCAAGGCCACCTCCAGGTGTGACCTCACTTCATGACACGGGCACGGGGCGCTTCCGGTTCGACGCCCCCGGCGGTCCTGCCGTACGGCGGTCCTGCCGTACGCGTACGGCGTGTGCCACGCTCGCGCGCGGCACACGCCGTATCGACCGGGAGGGTCAGCTCTGCGGCGGACGGTCACCGCCCCGGGGCGGCTCCTGCGTCCCGAGCTCTTCGTTGATCTTCTTCTGGGCGGTGTCGACCTGGCCCTGGTACTTGTTCCCCGTCTTCCGGTCGAACGCGTCACCGGCCTTCTCCACCCCTTGTCGGGCGGTGCTCTCATGCCCCTTGATGAGGCTCTTCAGCTTGTCGAGCATCGACATGTTCGGCTCCTCGCTCGGAACGTATCCCCGACCACCATCACCGCTCCCCGGCCATCGCGCACCCCGGCGCGGTCCACCACGGGGATACCCGCGGCTCTCAGCGCGGCGGGGTGGCGGCCCTCGCCTCCACCGCCTCGCCCTCCGTGTCCACGTGCGGCAGGACGCGGTCCAGCCGGCGGGGTGTCCACCAGGCGGCGGGGCCCAGCAGCGTCATGACCGCGGGGACCATCAGCAGCCGGACGACCGTGGCGTCGATCAGGACGCTGACGGCCAGACCGAGGCCGAGCATCTTGACCACGATGTTGTCGCTCAGGATAAACGCGGCGAAGACGCTGACCATGATGAGCGCCGCGCAGGTGATCACCCGCGCGGTGATCTCCAGACCGTGCGCGACGCTGCCCCCGCTGTCGTGGGTGCGCCGCCACGCCTCGTGGACCCGGGAGAGCAGGAAGACCTCGTAGTCCATGCTCAGTCCGAAGACGATGGCGAACATCATCATCGGCACGTAGCTCTCGATGGGCACGGTCCCGGAGACGCCCAGCGCGGGCCCGCCCCAGCCCCACTGGAAGACGGCGACGACCACTCCGTACGACGCGGCGATCGAGAGGAGGTTGAGCACGGCGGCCTTCAGCGCGACCAGGATCCCGCGGAACACGATGAGCACGATGAGGAAGGCGAGGGCGACGACCGCGCCGATGATGAGCGGCAGCCGGGCCGAGATGAGGTCGAGGAAGTCCTCCTGGGCGGCGGTCGTGCCCGTCACATAGGTCGCCGCGTCGGTGCCCGCGGCGCCGCGCGGCAGGACGTCGTCCTTGAGGTGGCGGAAGAGCGCGGCGGTCCCGGCGGACTGCGGTGAGGTACGGGAGAGCACCGTGGCGGTCAGCACCTGGCCGTCGCTGGTCGGGGCGAGCGGGCCGACGCTCGCAGCGCCGGGGACGCCGGTGAGCGCCTTCGTCATGTTCGCCGCGAGCGCCGAACGGTCGGCCGACGGGACCTTGCTCTGGTCGACGACGACGGTGAGCGGGCCGTTGGCGCCGGGCCCGAAGCCCTCGGAGATCAGGTCGTAGGCGCGCCGGTCCGTGAAGCTGGTGGGGTCGGCCCCGTCGTCGATATGGCCGAGGCGGATGGAGAACAGGGGGATCGCGAGGACGCCGACGACCACCAGCCCGGCCAGCAGGAACCACCAGGGGTGGTGCTCCACGCGCTGGGCGTACCGGTGCCAGCCGCCGCTCGTCCCGGTGTGGACCCGCGTACTTCCGGCCCGCCGCTCGGCGCGTACGACCGCCGGATCGGCGACACCCTCGGCGACCGGGCGCCGGACCCGGTAGCGGTCGATACGGCGCCCGGCGAGCCCGAGCAGGGCCGGTACGAGGGTGACCGCGCCGATGACGGCCGTGACGACGGTGACGGCCGCCGCGGCGCCGAGCTTGCCGATGAAGCTGATCTGGGAGACGTACAGCCCGGCCAGGGCGACGATGACCGTACAGCCGGAGACGATGACGGCCCGGCCGCTGGTGGCGACGGCGCGGCCCGCCGCGGTCACCGGGTGGGCGCCGTCCATCGACTGCTGGCGGTGGCGGGTGATCAGGAAGAGCGCGTAGTCGATGCCGACGCCGAGGCCGATCATCGTGGCCAGGGTGGGCGAGACGCTCGCGAAGGTGAAGGCCGCGGCGATCAGGCCCAGGCAGGCCAGCCCGACGACGACCGCGATCAGCGCGGTGAGCAGCGGGATCCCGGCGGCGATGACGCTGCCGAAACCGATCAGCAGGACGATCACCGCCACGCCGAACCCGATGACCTCGCTGGTGAGCTCCTCGGCCTTGGGGCGGGCCAGTTCGCCGAGCGGTCCGCCGTACTCGACCTCGACGCCCGCGGCGCGCAGTGGTTGTACGGCCCGGTCCACGCCGTCGAGATAGGAGTGGCCGAACGTGGTGGGGCTGCTGCTGAAGCGGACGGTGATGTAGCCCGTCCGCCCGTCGGAGGTGAGCGCTCCGGTGGGCGGTGAGGAGGGCGTGGCTGGCAGCGGGTTCGCCACGGACAGGACGTGCGGGAGTTCCTGGAGGGAGGTGACCGTCCGGTCGATCTGGCTCTGTACGGCGGTGAGGGACTGCCGCCCATCGTGCAGGACGATCTGGGCCCCGGTGCCGCCCGCCCCGGGCGCGTGCTCGCTGAGCACCCGGGCGCCGGTGTCCGACTGGGTTCCCGGGAGGACGAAGTCGTCGGAGTACGTGCCCCCGAAGGAGTTCGCGAGCACGTGCAGCCCGCCGAGGGCGACCAGCCAGGCGACGACGACCACGACGAAGTGGCGTGCGCACCACTCCCCGAGGCGCTGGAGGCCGGGCCCCGCCCGGTCCGCCGGCGGCGTCCTCTCCGTACCGTCCGTACCGCTCGGTGCGGTCATGCGTACCCCCAGAGGGTGCGAACATCAGCCGTCCATGACACATGCGGTCATCCACATGCGATCATTTCTCCCCATTTGATCAGGACGGCGGTGGTGACGCTCTGGGGGAACGCGGAGGGGCTCAGCTCAGGCGGACCGCCAGCCGGTGGGTGCCCGCCGGGGCGCTGTGGAGGGCGCCGAGCGGATCGGGGGCGGCGTCCCCGGTGGGTTCGGCGCCCACCAGCAGGACCTTCCAGGGCAGTGCGCTCCCCGTCTCCACGACGATCTCGTCGCCGTCGCGCCGGGTGGTGAAGACAGCGGCGGGTCCTGATCCGTCGGGCGCGGGGACGGTCGTGACCACCTCGGCGCCGTCCGCCGGGGTGTGCACGCGCAGGGTGACGCCGTCCGCCCAGTCGTACTCGGGGCCCTCGTCCACGGCGCCGAACGGCAGCACCGCGCCCGGCCTGGCCAGCAGCGGCAGGGTGTCGAAGCCGTGGGTCTCGCTCCGCCAGCCGGGTCCGGTGACCTGGGCGCCGGTGAGGATGTTGGTCCAGACGCCGTCGGGCACGTAGTACTCGACGGAGCCGTCCTCGGTGAAGACGGGGGCGACCAGCAGGTCGTCGCCGAGCAGGTACTGCCGGTCGAGCGGGCGGCACGCCGGGTCGTCGGGGAACTCCAGCACCATGGCGCGCATCACGGGGGTGCCGGTGTCCCTGGCCTGGGTCGCGGCGCGGTAGAGGTACGGCATCAGCCGGTGCTTGAGCCGGGTGAAGTCGCGGGTGACGGCGACGGCCTCGTCGCCGTAGTCCCACGGCACCCGGTAGGACTTGGAGCCGTGCAGCCTGCTGTGCGAGGACAGCAGACCGAACTGGACCCAGCGCTTGAAGAGCGCGGGCGTCGGGGTGCCCTCGAACCCGCCGATGTCATGGCTCCAGAAACCGAATCCCGACAGGCCCAGCGACAGCCCGCCGCGCAGCGACTCGGCCATGGCCTCGAACGTCGACTCGCAGTCGCCGCCCCAGTGCACGGGCAGCCGCTGGCCGCCGGTGGTCGCGGAGCGGGCGAAGACGACGGCCTCGCCCTCGCCACGCTCCTCGCGCAGCAGTTCGAAGACGGTCTCGTTGTAGATCTGCGTGTAGTAGTTGTGCATCCGCTCCGGGTCGGAGCCGTCGTGCCACGCGACATCGACGGGCACCCGCTCGCCGAAGTCCGTCTTGAAGCAGTCGACGCCCTGGTCGAGCAGGACGCGCAGCTTGTCGGCGTACCAGGCACGGGCGGCCGGGTTGGTGAAGTCGACCAGCGCCATGCCGGGCTGCCAGCGGTCCCACTGCCAGACGTCGTCGTCGGGCTTCCTGAGCAGATACCCCTCGGCCATCCCCTCGGCGAAGAGGGGAGACTTCTGCGCGATGTACGGGTTGATCCAGGCGCAGACGCGCAGCCCGCGCTCACGCAGCCGGGCGAGCATGCCCTCCGGGTCGGGGAAGACGTCCGGGTCCCAGACGAAGTCGCTCCACTGGTACTCGCGCATCCAGAAGCAGTCGAAGTGGAAGACGCTCAGGGGGATTTCGGCGTCGGCCATGCCCTGGACGAACCGGTTGACGGTGGCCTCGTCGTACGAGGTGGTGAAGGAGGTCGAGAGCCACAGGCCGAAGGACCAGGCGGGCGGCAGCGCGGGGCGGCCGGTGAGCGCGGTGTACCGGGCCAGGATCTCCCGGGGTCCCGGGCCGTGGATGACGTAGAACTCCAGGCTCTGGTCCTCGACGCTGAACTGGACGCGGCCGACGGCCTCGGAGCCCACCTCGTAGGAGACCTGGCCCGGGTGGTTGACGAAGACGCCGTAGCCCCGGCTGGTGAGATGGAACGGGATGTTCTTGTACGCCTGTTCGCTGCTGGTGCCGCCGTCCGCCTGCCAGATGTCCACGGTCTGGCCGTTCTTGACGAACGGGGTGAAGCGTTCGCCCAGCCCGTACACGCTCTCCCCGACGGCGAGGGAGAGCTGCGCGAGCATGAAGTGGCGGCCGTCGGCGTCGGTCGCGAAGCCGGCGCCGCGGCTGCCGATCGAGGTCAGGGTCTGTCCGCCGGCCGTGAAGTCGAGCTGCCAGGGCGCGTCGGTGTCGGTCCTCAAGGAGAGCTCACCGGAGGCGAGTTCGATCGTGGAGCCCTCCCTGACGACCTTGCCGGCATCGGTCGTGGAACCGGTGGTGAGCGCGAACTCCGGTGTCCTCGGGGCGCGTCCGCCGTGGTGGGTGACGCGGACACCGATGACGCCCTCGGCGGGCGACCAGCAGTCGACGGTCACGAGAGGGGCGTTGAGAGTGTCTCCGCGGTGGGTCACCCGCCCCACCGGAGCGTGGAGGGTGACGCGGTCGTCGGTGACATCGGCGTCGGCGACGGAGACCGCGTACCGGGCGGTCACGCCGGGGCGCATCTGCCAGTACCCGTCGGTGAACTTCATCAGTGCTCCTGCTCTGTGGAAGGGGCTGGTGGGCAGGGGTGGCCCATCGGGTCGATGGTCCCTGTTCGGCGGGGCGGCGGCCGTTATTTGACGGACCCGCCGGTGATACCGGCGGCCACGTACTTCTGGGCCACGACCAGCAGGATCGCGGCGGGGACCGCGGAGACGACCGCGGTCGCCATCACCGCGCCCCAGTCGCTGACATGGGCGCCGATGTACTCGTACATGGCGAGCGTGATCGGTTTGACGTCGTCCGTGGTGTTGAGCGTCAGCGCGAACATGAAGTCGGACCAGGCGAAGAGGAAGGTGAACAGGCCCGCAGTGATCAGGGCGTTGCGGCTCATCGGCAGGACGATCCGGACGAAGGCGGTGAACCGGTTGGCGCCGTCGACGAGCGCCGCCTCCACGATCTCGCGCGGGATCGACACCATGAAGGCGCGCAGCAGCACGATGGAGAACGGCAGTCCGAGCGAGGCGTCGGCGAGGATCAGCCCCAACGAGGAGTTGACCAGCCGCAGTTCGACGTAGGCGCTGTAGAGGGCGTTGGCGATGACGATGCCCGGGACCATCTGGGTGATCAGCGTGGCGAACACGATCGTACGGCTGCCGCGCAGCCCGAGCTGGGCCAGGCCATACGCGGCGGGCGCGGCCAGCGCCAGACAGACCACGACGGCGCCGAGCGCGACGACGAGGCTGGTCACCAGCGAGCCGCCCTGACTGCTCAGCGCCCGCTGGAAGTTGTCCCAGCCGGGCGAGGTGGGCAGCCAGTGGGTGGCGGCCAGGCTCTCGCCGGGCTGGAGGGCGATGTTGACCATCCAGTAGAGCGGGAAGAGCAGGACGGCGAGGACGAGGAGCGCGAAGGCGGTGGAGAGGCCGCCGCGCGGGCGGCCGACGGAGTGGACGGTGGAGTGGGGGGCGGAGTGGGTGGTGGAGTTGGTGGCGGACATGGCGGTCACTTCCCCTGGCCGAAGTCGGAGCGGTTGGCGCGCAGATAGAGCACGGCGAAGACCGCGCTGACCAGGATGAGAACGTTGCCGACCACCGCGCCCTGCCCGAAGTTGAGCTGCTGGAAGGAGAGTTGATAGGTGACGGTGCCGAGGGTCTGGGTGGAGTCTGCGGGGCCGCCACCGGTCAGGGCGAGGATCAGGTCGAGGATCTTCACCGTGGACATGAAGCCGAGGATGAGGACCACGGTGACGACCGGGCGCAGCAGCGGCAGGGTGAGGCCGCGGAAGGTGCGCCAGGGACCGGCGCCGTCGAGCGCGGCGGCCTCGTACAGGTCGCGGGGTATCTCCTGGAGCCCGCCGTAGAGGATCACCATGTTGAACGGGATGCCGATCCAGATGTTGACGAGGATCGCGGAGAGCAGGGCCACACTCGGGCTGCTGAGCCAGGGCACGGCGGACGAGGTGAGGTGCAGGTCCATCAGGAGTGTGTTGAGGACGCCGGTGTCCTGGTCGAGGAGTTTGCGCCAGACGACGGCCGAGACGACCATCGGGACGAGCCAGGGCAGCAGCAGGACCGCGCGGACGAAGCCGGAGAGCCGGAAGCGGCGGGAGAAGAAGACGGCGAGCGCGAGGCCGATGACGAACTGGCCGAGCAGGGAGCCCGCGGTGAAGAGCAGGGTGTGCCAGAGGGAGCCGGTGAAGAGCGGATTGCCGAAGACCCCGCGCCAGTTGTCGAGCCCGTTGAAGGGGGCCTCGCCGGTGAAGTAGGTGCGCGGGGTGAAGCGCTGGAAGCTCATGACGACGTTGCGCACGAGCGGATAGCCGAAGAAGGCCAGCATGTAGAGGACGGCGGGGGCGACGAAGAGCAGCCGCAGGAGCGCGGTCCGGCGTCCGGGCCGTGCGGGCGCGCCGGTGGCGCCCGAGGTGAGGGTGCCGGTGGCGGTATCGGCGTCGGCGTCCCCGGAGGGAGTTGGGGCGGGCGCCGGGACGGCGGCCGGTGTGGTGGGTGTCATGGCGGGTCTCCTCACGTCACTCACCGGCCGTGGCCCGTGACTGGGCCTGCTTCAGGGCGGCTTCGGGTGTGGAGCGTCCGGTCAGTACGGACTGGAAGGCGCCCGCGAGGGCGTCGGAGACGACCGGCCAGCGGGAGCCGACCCGGTCGGTGCGGGAGCGTGCGGTGGCGACCTCGTCGGCGAACGCGCCGAGCTTGGGGTTCTGGGCCTTGTACGCGGCGGCGGCGGCCGTACGGGTGGGCACGTTGTAGACGGCCTCGCCCCAGGCGACCTGGTTGCGCTGCTCGTTGAGGCAGTCGATGATCCGTGCCGCGGTCTTCTGGCGCCCGGTGTCGCCGGTGCGGGGAAGGGCCATGACCGTACCGCCGATCGGTGGCACCGGAGGGCGGCCGGCCTCGGGGACGGGGATCGCGGCGACCGCCCAGTCGAGGTCCTTGTGCTCGCCGAGCACCGGGACCTGCCACGGTCCGTTGATCATCATCGCGGCCCGTCCCGCGATGAACTGGTCGTTGACGTCCTGCTGGTTCCAGGTGACGACGGCGCTGGAGGCGGACTTGTCGTCGATCAGGTCCTTCCAGAGGCGCAGGGCGGGGGCGCCCCGGCCGTCGTCGAGCCGCGCCTCGTCGCCGCCGGCCGACCAGAAGAACGGCAGGAACTGGTAGACGCCGTCCGCGTCGGGGGTCGCGCTGAAGGCCATCCCGAACGTCCGGCCCTGGGTGAGCTTTCTGGCGGTCGTCTTCAACTCGTCCCAGGTGGTGGGTGGTTCGACGCCCGCCTTGCGCAGCAGATCGGCGTTGTAGATCAGCGCGAGGGAGTTGACGGAGCGGGCGATGCCGTACTGGTCGCCCCGGAAGCTGCCCAGGGAGACGGCGCCGGGTGACATCCCGGTCACGTCCACGCCCGCGTCCTTCAGCGGGACGAGACCGCCGGTGTCGGCGAACTGCGGGAGTTCGGAGCCGTCCAGTTCGAGGATGTCCGTCAGCGAGTGGGACGAGGCCATCCGCAGGGCCTTGGACACCACCTGGTCGGCGGGGACGCTGGTCTGTCTGACCTTCACGCCGAGCGGCTTCGCGCAGCGGTCGAAGAACTTCTGCTCCTGGTCGTGCTCGTGGGTGTCGGTGGCCGAGTTGAGAACCGTCAGCGTGCCGGGGTCGGGCAGCCGCGCGCAGCCGGCGAGAGGGGCGAGGGCCACGAGCGCGGTGAGGAGCACGGCCGGCGCCGGAAGGCGGCGGATCGGGTGCATACGAGGGGCTCCGTTCGGTCTACAACGCTGTATGGAGACGGAGAGGTACGGAGGTACGGGGAGGTGTACGGACGTGCGGTGGGGGGTGAGCGGCGACGGAGGGAACGGGCGGGAGAACAAGTGCCGAGCGGGCGGAAGAACACGGGGTGAGCGGGCGGAAGAAACAGGGCGAGCGGGCGGGAGAAACAGGCGTCGAATCGATTCGATTGAGCGCTGCGGCGATGGTAGGCGCTCGCCGAAACGGCGACAAGAGCCGAGCGGTGTCTTCGGTGCGTACGGGCGGGATCCGGCCGGGGTCAGTCGCGCGGCGCGCCGAGCGGCAGCGCGCCCGCCAGCAGGACCGGTGCGATCAGCAGATGTCCGACGGAGTCGGCGAGCAGCCGCGCGCCCGGCTCCGCGTGCTCCGTACCGCGCGCGGTGTCCTCCCGCAGCACGGCGGCGGCGGCCACGGCGAGCCGGGTGACCTCGGTGGCCAGCGTCCGTACCGGCAGGTCGATCCGGGGCAGCCGGCTGCTCGACGGATCCCCGGGGAGCGTGCCGATGACGACGACGGTGACGTCCTCCGGCACCCGCAGTCCGGCCGCGGTCACGGACGCCAGGATGTGGTGGTGCGCGGAGGGGTGCTGCACGATCAGGGCGGTCGGCGCCGCGCCGGTCCCGGCGTCGCCGCCCGGCCGCCGGGTCCCGTCGGCCGTCCGCTCCCCCAGCAGCGTACGGAGCCGGTGCGCCAGCTTGGCCGGATCGCCGACGGAGTGGACGACCCGGACGGCCGCGCCGGTGGTACGGGCACCCCGGCGGGCGCCGGCGATCCCGCGCAGCGCGTAGCTGCGCCGCCCCCGTACCTCCGGTTCGCCGGGCGCGAGATAGACCAGCTCGCGGTGGCCGGCGGCGGCGAGTTCACGGACTGCGAGCGCCGCGGCCTCCTCCCAGTCGAGGTCGGTCCAGGGCAGGGCGTCCTCGTCGGCGGGCCGCCCGATCAGGGCCGCGGGGAAGACCAGTTCGCGTACGACGTCGATCCGCGCGTCCTCCATGTCGACCGCCATCAGGACCGCCGCGTCCGCGAGTCCGCTGAGCGCCACGCGCCGCAGCCCCTCCGCCTTGTCCTGGGAGGTCGTCAGAAGCAGGTCATGGCCGAGGGTGTTGGCGGCGTCGCTGACCTCGATCGCGAACCGGCCGTCCACGGCGTGCCGTTCACCGGCGGCGCGGGGAAGCGCGAGGGCGATCACACGGGTGCGGCTGCTGCGCAGGGTCCTGGCGCTGGCGCGCGGGTGGTAGCCGAGCGCGTCGACGGCCTCCTGGACGCGTCGGCGGGTCTCCTCGGAGATCGAACGGGAGCCGTTGAAGACATAACTGACGGTGCTGGGCGCGACCCCGGCCCGCTGGGCGACGTCCCTGATGGTAGCCATCTCGACCCCTTCGGTGATGCGGGAACGACGCCGGAGGACGTGCGGCAGCCCTGGTCGTTCATCGTATCGAACGGGCTGACGCACTGGTCGGCGCACGCCCCTGAGCAGGCAGCTCCTGAGCAGGCAGCTCCGCAGCAGGCACAGGGGTCATGCCGGCTCGTCCGGCGGCGCGCACACCCGCGCCAGGTGCGTGGCGAGCGTGCGGGCGCCCCACGGTGCCTCGACGCGCACACCGCCGGCCGCCGGATCGCTCTCCTCGCGGTGGAGCACGGGAGCGGTGTCCGGATCCGCCCCACCGGTCAGCGACCAGCCCGCCGCCCGTACGGTGAGCGCGCCGGACGCCGGGCCCGCGCGCAGCGCCGCCGCCGTCCAGACGACCAGCGTGTGCGGATCGGGCGCGTACGGCCGGGGCAGGCTCCAGTCGCGGGTGGTGTCCCCGGGGTCAGGGGTGATCACCGGCCCCGACAGGGCGCGTACGGCGGTCCAGAGCGCGTCGAGCCCTTCGCAGTGGCGCCAGCGCCCGGCCCGGTCGGCGAGCTGCCAGCCGCCGCCGGGCCACGGCCTGGCGGTCAGCCGGGTCCTGGCGAGCAGCCGTCGTACGGCGCGGTGCCGGGCGGCCGTACCGCCGGGGCCGAGCGGCGCCACACGCTCCGTCCAGCGGGTCGCGGGACGGCCGCACCCTCCGCACACGGCCGGTCAGCCCCTCGCCGTACGGCGGGCCACCGGGGCGCGGCGGCCCGCGAAGCGCCCGGCCGGCTCCTGGCCGGCCGTCATGCCATCACGTCGCCGCTGTTGGGACCGAGGGTCTGCCCCACGTAGAGGTTGCCGCCGGGGTCGGAGGCGAGGAGCAGCACGGTCGGCGCGATCTCCTCCGGCCGTCCGAACCGGCCGAGCGGCAGCTCCGCCTGCTTGGCACGCTTCCACTCGGGGCTGAGACCGTCCACCAGCGGGGTCTCCACCGGCCCCGGGGCGACCGCGTTGACCAGCACGTGGTGCGGGGCGGCCTCGCGGGCGAGCGCCTTGGTGAAGCCGATGACCCCGGCCTTGGCGGCCGAGTAGTGGGTCAGCCCCTCACCGCCCTTCTGACCGAGCTGCGAGGCGATGTTGACGATCCGGCCGCCGCCCCGCTCGATCATGTGCGGAAGGGTGTAGCGGCAGCTCAGGAAGACGCCGCGCAGATCCACGGCGATGGTCTCGTCCCAGACGGCCGGATCCATCTCCGCCAGCGGGACCTCGGTGAGGATGCCCGCCGAGTTGACGAGGACGTCCACCCCTCCGTGGCGGCGTACGACCTCCTCGACCGTCTCCCTGACCTGGTCGGCGTCGGCGACGTCGAGCGTGTGCAGGGTGACGGCGGACGTACGGGGCAGCCGGTCGCGCAGGGCTTCCAGCCGGTCGGTGTCGCGGTCGGCGAGGGCGAGCCCGGCCCCCTCGCGGGCGAACGCCTCGGCGACGGCGGCGCCGATGCCACTGGCCGCGCCGGTGATCAGAACGGTGCGCGGGGCCGAGGTCGGGGCTGGGGGCGGGGTCGGGGCTGGGGACGGGGGCGGGGTCGGGGTCGGGGTGGTCATGGTGTCTCCGTGAGGTGGGTCGGGCCGGGGTGGGGCGGGGCGGAGTCAGTCGGGGAAGCGGACCGTCAGACCGCCGTCCACGACGAGCTGCTGTCCGGTGATGTACGAGGCCTCGGGCGCGCACAGGAAGCGGATGGCGGCGGCCACCTCCGCCGGGCGTCCGACCCGGCCGGCCGGGATGGACGCGCCCGCCGCGCGCAGCCCCTCGGGGCCGAGCGAGTTACGCGCGTCCAGCGACTGCGGCGTCTCGATCAGCCCGGGGATCACGGAGTTGGCGCGGATGCCCCGGGGCGCCAGCTCCACGGCGAGGGAGCGGACCAGGCCCAGCACCCCGGCCTTGGCGGCGGCGTAGTGGGCGTGCTCGCCCCAGCCGTACACCCCGCCCGCGATGGACGAGACGGCGAGCAGCGCGCCAGGTCCTGTCATCCGCGCCGCCGCGGAACGGAAGGTGCGCATGACGCCGGTGAGGTCGACACCGAGCATGTCCTGCCAGGCGTCGTCGGTGAGTTCGGCGAGCGGCGCCCGGCGCAGGATGCCGGCCGCCGCGACGGCGATGTCGAGCCGGCCGTACGTGTCCACGGCGGCCCGCGCCAGCCGTTCGGGGCCCGCTTCGGCCGCGACGTCCGCCTCGACGGCGAGACATCGGCCGCCGGCCGCGCGGACCGCTTCGACGGTCTCGGCCGGGTCGTGCGGGTCGGCGGTGTGGAAGCCGATCACGGTGTCGACGCCCGCTTCGGCGAAGGCGACCGCCGTCGCCCGGCCGATACCGCTGGCGCCTCCGGTGATGAGGGCCGCGCCGCGCTGTCGTTCTCCGGTCATGGTGTCGGGATCTCCTTGTCGGACGGGCTGGGTTTGAAGGGTGGACCGGACGTGAAGGACGGGCTGGACGTGAAGAGGAGGTGTAGGGGTCAGACGGCCGCGGGGGCCGGTACGGGCGTACGGCGGCGGTCGACGTCCCGGGCGCCGAGCATCACCAGTCCGGAGCCGAAGATGCCGACGGCTCCGGCGACGAAGGCGGCGACGGTCATCGAGGCACCGGCCGAGAGCAGCGCGCCGAGCAGCGCGGAGCCGACGATGGCGCCGACCGGGCCCATGGTGTGGGCGACGTTGGAGCCGACCCCGCGGACCTGCTCGGGGAACGACTCGCTCATGTAGAACAGCATCGCCGAGTAGGGGCCGGTCAGGAAGAACAGCCCGAGCGCGTAGAGGCCGATCACGGCCGCCGTCGAGGTGGGGCCGAAGAGCATGGCGGTCATGGCGACGCCGCCGCAGCTCCAGCCGATGATGATGGTCGTACGGCGGCCGATCCGGTCACCGAGCCAGCCGTGGAAGACGTAGCCGAAGAAACCGGCCAGGTTGGCGAGGACGAGGACCAGCAGCGCGCTGCTGAACGAGACACCCTTGGCCTCGACGAGCACGGTCGTGCCCAGCACCGAGAAGATCTGGATGCCCATCCAGTTGAGCAGCCAGGCGGCCGAGAGGCAGAGCGTGTGACGGCGCAGCGCGGGCGCGAAGACCTCCCGCAGACCGGCCTTGGACGCGTCGGTCTCGATCCCGGCCGATTTCTCGACGGCCTCGGCCTCGGCGCGGCGTCCCTCGGCGCGCAGGGCGCGGGCCTTCTTCAGGCCGAGGAAGACCGGGGACTCGGGCAGGGTGCGCATCAGCAGGGCGATGACGAGCGCGGGGACGGCCGCGATCACGAAGCTGCCGCGCCAGCCGAAGGTGGGCAGGGTCAGGGCCGTCACTCCGGCGCCGACCAGGGCGCCGACCGGCCAGCCGCTCTGGACGAAGCTGAAGAGCAGTCCGCGCCGGGGGTGCTTCCCGTAGATCTCGTTGAGATAGACGGTGTTGACGACCTCCTCGGAGTAACCGAACCCGGAGAAGGCGCGGATGCCGACCATGGAGATCGCGCCGCCTGCCAGGGCGGTCGCTGCGGAGGTGAGGGCGGCCCCGGCCGAGGTGATCATCAGGGCCGGGCGGCGCCCGAAGCGGTCGAGGATCGGGCCGACGCAGAGTGAGACGACGAAGGTGCCCGCGGTGACGCCGGTGACGACATTGGCCGCGGTGGCGGTGGACCAGCCGAAGTCCTCGGCGATCTTGGGGAGCAGGGTTCCGAAGAGGGTGAAGTCGTACACGCTGAAGACCCAGGCCAGGAAGCAGATGACCGACGCGCGGACGACGAGCTTGCGGGGCGGGGTGTCCGGGTCGGTTATGCCGGGGGTTTCGGCGGCGGACGAGGATGTCGCTGACGTGTTCACGGGCGGACTCCGATACGTACGAAGAGGACGCGGGGACGGTGCGATGCGCTGCGGGGAGGCGCGGTGGGGTGCGCGGCGCGGGGCGGCGCCGTGACAGCGCGGGTGCCGGAGGCCGGGAGCGGGCCGGGCCCCGGCGCCGGACCGGGGACGGGGCCGGCGCCGCGCCGGTGGCCGGGGCACGGAGGGCGGCGGCCACCACGGGGAGGAGCGAGGAGCGGAAAGCGGAAAGGGGAAGGGAACGCGAACGGGAACGGGACGGGGCCGGGTCAGCCGCGGGGACGGCGGCGGACGAAGTCCTTGGCGATCTGGTCGAAGGTGACCCAGCGGACGCCCTCGTGGCCGCCGATGTGGTCGATCAGCCGCTCGTGCATCAGCAGGTTCTGCGGCCGTCCCGACACGTCGGGGTGCACGGTCATGGTGAAGACGGCGTAGTCGTTCTCGCGGTAGACCCAGTCGAACTGGTCGCGCCACGTCTGTTCGAGCTCACGGGGGCTGACGAAGCCGTGGCTGTTGGGGCTGGCCTTGACGAACATCATCGGCGGCAGGTCGTCGAGGTACCAGTTGGCGGGGATCTCCACCAGGTCGGTCTCCTCGCCCCGTTCCAGCGGCTTCATCCACTCCGCCGCCGGACGGTCGTAGTCGATCTTCGACCAACTGTCGCCGACCCGCACGTAGTACGGCTCGAAGTCGCGGTGCATCAGGGAGTGGTCGTACGCGATGCCCCGCTCCAGCAGGAGTTCGTTGGTGACCGGGGAGAACTCCCACCAGGGGGCGACATAGCCGGTGGGCCGCCGTCCGGTGCGGGTGGTGATGAGGTCGATGCAGTGGTCGAGGATGTCGGACTCCTGCGTCCGGCTCATCGCGATCGGGTTCTCGTGGCTGTAGCCGTGCACCCCGATCTCGTGACCGGCGGCCGTACACGCCTCGAACTGCTCGGGGAACGTCTCGATCGAGTGGCCCGGCCAGAACCAGGTGGTGGTCATCCCGCGGCGCCGGAACAGCTCCAGCATCCGGGGCACGCCCACCTCGCCCGCGAACAGGCCGCGCGAGATGTCACAGGGGGAGTCCTCTCCCCCGTACGAGCCGAGCCAACCGCCGACCGCGTCGACGTCGACGCCGTAGGCAACCAGAATCTCTTTCGCCATGTCGGTTCTCCTCTGGGTGTGCTGGTGGGGGTGTCTTCCGGTGGTGGTGGTGTACGTGGTGGCCGGTCGCCCGTGAGGGAGGCGCGCCCGGCCGGTGGTGGGCCGTCGTGATCAGCCGCCGGGGTGCGCGGCATCGTGGTGCCCGCTCTCGGGGTGCGCGGCGTCGTGGTGTCCCGCGTCGGCGAGCCAGTCGCGGATCAGCGCGGCGGCCCCCGCGGGCCCCCGCCCGGCGGCCCGGTGCAGCGCCGCGGCCAGGAGCAGCCGCAGATGCCACGGGGAGAGGTCGGCGGCGAAGACCGCGCCCGCCCGCAGCAGGTCGGCGCCGCCGCCCGCGCCGTACGCCGCCGAGGTCGCCCCGGCCGGCACCCGGCTGGCGACGGCGACCGCGACCCCGTCCGCCACCAGCCGCGCGACGGCCTCGGTGACGTCCGGCGGGGCGTTGCCCGCCCCGAAGGCGCACAGCACCACGCCGCGCGCGCCGGCGGCCACCGCGGCGTCGAGCAGCGCGGTGTCGCAGCCGACGTAGAGCGGGACGATGTCCACCCGGGGCAGCCGGCCGAGGTCGTCGGCCCGGATCAGCGGGGCGGGGCGGGGCGGCCGGCCGATCAGCCGGACGCGGCCGTCGTCCACGCGGGCGACGGGCCCCCGGCCCGGTGCGCCGAAGGCGGCGGGGGCCAGGGTGTCGGTCTTGCGGAGCCCGATGGCGGGCCAGACCGCGCCGTCGAAGACCGCGCTGACGCCATGGCCGCGGGCCGCGGGGTGCGCGGCCCAGGTCAGGGCGGTGGCGAGATTGCGCGGCCCGTCGGCCGCCGGGTCGTCGGCGGGGCGCTGCGCGCCGGTGAGCACGATGGGGCGGTCGTCGGCGTGGACGAGGGAGAGCGCGAAGGCGGTCTCCTCCATGGAGTCCGTGCCGTGGGTGATGACCACCGCGTCGGCCCCGTCGCGCAGGCTCTCACCGACGGCTGCGGCGAGCGCGGCGAGGTCGGGGAGGCCGAGCGAGAAGCTGGCCCGCAGGCCCATCTCCGCGCAGGTCACCTCGGCACACTCCGGCACGGGGAAGGCGCGCGCGGTCTCCAGCAGCTCCTTCACCGTGACGGAGGCGACCCTCCCGGTGGGCGTGGAGCGGCTGGCGATGGTGCCACCCGTGCCGATGAGACGAAGCTGCATACGAGGCTCCACAATCGATTGCGAGAACGATTGCGCAACCATGCTCCACACTCACCCCGGAGGGCAACCCCCTTGATCGGATCTTCATGGAAGATGATGGCTCCCGAAACACGGCCACCCGGGCCGACGGCGCCGGCGCCGTGACGGGCCGCTCCCGGCCCGTCACCCCCAGCAGGACAGGAACGAGGACCACGGCCTTGATACGACAGCCCGCAGCCGGCCGCGACCCGGGCGAGAACGGTGTGACCCTGGCCGATGTGGCCGCCGACGCGGGTGTGCACCAGTCCACCGCGTCCCGGGCGCTGCGCGACGGGGCCGGAGTGGGAGCCGCCACCGCCGACCGCGTACGGGAGTCCGCGAGACGGCTCGGCTATGTCGTGAACCCCGCCGCGTCCAGCCTGCGGACCGGCCGCTCCCGGCTGCTGGGCGTGCTGGTCCCCCGGCTCACGGACATCGTGCTGGCCACGGTCTACGAGGGCATCGAGGCGGGCGCGGCGGCGGCCGGGTACCAGGCCGTCGTCGCCAACACCGGGGACGATCCGGCGGTCCAGCGGGCCAAGGTGGAGCGGCTGCTGGCCCTGCGGGTCGACGGCCTGCTCCTCGGGGACGCGCGGGGCGACACGACGCTCGCCTCCGAACTGGTCGCGCGCGGGGTGCCGGTGGCGCTGGTCTCCCGACGGCTGCGCGGGGTCACCTCCTTCACCTGCGACGACATCGTCGGCGGGCGTCTGGTGGCGGAGCATCTGCTGTCGCTGGGGCACCGCAGGGTGGCGGTCGTGGCGGGCGAGCCGTACGCCTCCACGGGGGTCGAGCGGACGAAGGGCTTCACGGACGCGTACGCGAAGGCGGGGGTGCCGGTGGATCCGGCGCTGGTCGTCAACGCGCCGTTCGACGTGTACGGCGGCGAGCGCGCCGCGCACCGGCTGCTGGCCGCCGAGCCCCGCCCCACGGCGGTCTTCGCGGTCAACGACTTCGCCGCGATCGGAGTCATGGGCGCGCTGCGCGCCTCCGGTCTGGTGCCGGGGCGGGACGTCGCGGTGGCGGGCTTCAACGATGTCCCGCTCTCGGCCCAACTGCCCATCCCCCTCACGTCCGTACGCTCGCCGATGCGCGCCATGGGAGAGCGGGCGGCGACCGCGCTGGTGGGGATGGTCGAGGGGCGCCCTGCGCGGTCGCGCCGGTTCACCCCGGAGCTGATGGTGCGCGCGTCCACGGTCGACCCGGACCGGTAGGACCGGCAAGACAGGCAAGACAGGCAGGACCGGTGGGACCGGCCGGCCTGACGGGCTGTCCGGCGGGGCGGTCGCCGGTCACGGCGGCGACCCGCGAAGATGAACCGACAAAACGATCGACCGATCTGGAGGAGTGGGCAGATGCCGCACGAACGAGCGGGACAGCCGGCCCGGCCGGAGGACCTCATCGATGTCGCCAAGCTGGTGACCGCGTACTACGCGCTGCATCCCGACCCCCAGGAGCCGGGCCAGCGCGTGGCGTTCGGGACGTCGGGGCACCGCGGTTCGTCCCTCGCCACCGCGTTCAACGAGGACCACATCGCCGCGACCAGCCAGGCGATCTGCGAGTACCGGTCCCTCCAGGGCACCGACGGACCGCTCTTCCTCGGCGCCGACACCCACGCGCTCTCCGAGCCCGCCCGGGTGACCGCCGTCGAGGTGTTCGCGGCCAACTCCGTGACCGTGCTCATCGACAGCGCCGACGGCTACACCCCCACCCCTGCGGTCTCGCACGCGATCCTCACGCACAACCGCGGCCGTACGGTGGGTCTCGCGGACGGCGTGGTGGTCACCCCGTCCCACAACCCGCCCGCCGACGGCGGTTTCAAGTACAACCCGCCGAGCGGCGGCCCCGCCGGGTCCGACGCGACCAACTGGATCCAGGACCGCGCCAACGACATCATCGCGGGCGGCCTCAAGGACGTCCGCAGGCTGCCCTACCGGCGCGCCCTGGCCGCCCCCGGCACCGGGCGGTACGACTTCCTCGGTACGTACGTGGCCGATCTGCCGTCCGTGCTCGACCTGGACGCGGTGCGCGCGGCGGGGGTACGGATCGGCGCGGACCCGCTGGGCGGCGCGTCGGTCGCGTACTGGGGCCGGATCGCCGAGGAGCACCGGCTCGACCTGACCGTGGTCAATCCGCTGACCGATCCGACCTGGCGGTTCATGACGCTGGACTGGGACGGGAAGATCCGGATGGACTGCTCGTCGCCGTACGCGATGGCCTCGCTGATCGAGCGGCGCGACCGGTTCGCGATCGCGACGGGCAACGACGCAGACGCTGACCGGCACGGCATCGTCACCCCGGACGGCGGGCTGATGAACCCCAACCACTATCTCGCGACCGCGATCTCCTATCTCTACGCCCACCGCGAGCGGTGGCCCGCGGGCGCCGGGATCGGCAAGACACTGGTGTCGTCGGGGATGATCGACCGGGTCGCCGCGGACCTCGGCCGGCCGCTGGTGGAGGTGCCCGTCGGCTTCAAGTGGTTCGTGGACGGGCTGGCCGGTGGGTCGCTCGGCTTCGGCGGGGAGGAGTCGGCCGGGGCGTCGTTCCTGCGCCGCGACGGCTCGGTGTGGACCACCGACAAGGACGGCATCATCCTGGCGCTGCTCGCCTCCGAGATCCTCGCGGTGACCGGGAAGACCCCTTCGGAGCAGTACGCCGCGCTCACCGCGCGGTTCGGGGAGCCCGCGTACGCCCGGATCGACGCGCCCGCCACCCCGGCGGAGAAGGCGGTCCTCGGGCGCCTCTCGCCGGAGCAGGTCACCGCGGACACCCTCGCCGGGGAACCGGTCACGGAGGTGCTCACCGAGGCGCCCGGCAACGGCGCGCCGATCGGCGGCATCAAGGTGTCCACGGAGAACGCCTGGTTCGCCGCCCGCCCCTCCGGCACCGAGGACGTCTACAAGATCTACGCGGAGTCCTTCCTCGGCGCGGACCATCTCGGCCGGGTCCAGGAGGAGGCGAAGGCCGTGGTCTCGGCGGCTCTGGGCGGCTGACCCCGTCCGGCGGGGCCCGGGGCCCGGGGCGGCGCGACCGGGCGGATCTCGGCGGCGCGGCGCTCCGGAGCCCGCCGCCGGGCGACGCGGACGGCACAATGCGCGGCGGGCACCGAGCCACGGGGCCCGCCGGCCGCCGTGGTCGTCCGCCGCCGTCGGCGGCGGCGCAGGCCGCCGCGACCCGGAGGAAGCATGGCCACCGCCGTCAGCCCGACCGTGCCGGAGCCGGACCCCGCCACCCTCCGGCGCGTCACCCTCGCGGGGTCTGTCGGTGTCTTCGTCGAGCTGTACGACAACGGTGTGTACGGGTTCCTCGCCGGCACCCTCGCCGTGGTCTTCTTCCCGGAGCGGAGCCCGCAGGCGGCGCTGCTGCTCACCTTCCTGACCTTCGGCATCCCCTTCTTCGTCCGGCCGCTCGGCGCCATGGTCTGCGGGTACCTGGGCGACCGCGTCGGCCGGCAGCGGATGCTGGTCTTCGTCATCCTGCTGATCAGCGCCGCCACCGCGGCGATCGGCCTGCTCCCCGACCACGCGGCGATCGGGATCGCGGCGCCCGCCCTGCTGATGCTCCTCCGCTTCGCGCAGGGCTTCTCGGTCGGCGGCGAGGCGGCGGGCGCCGTGACCTTTCTCGCCGAGTACGCGCCCGAGGGCCGTCGCGGCAGGCTCACCAGCTACGCCCAGATCGCCTCGTTCACCGCGCTGCTCGCCGGTACGCTCACCGCCGCCCTGCTCAACGCGGCGCTGAGCGACGAGGCCATGCGGTCGTGGGGGTGGCGGATCCCCTTCCTGCTGGCCGTCCCGATGGGCGCCGCCGGCTTCTACATCCGTAACCGGATCGCGGACACCCCGCGCTTCGAGCGGCTCAGGGCGGCGCACGGGCTCTCCCGCAACCCGCTGCGCGAGGCGTTCACCAGCCCCGTCCACCGCAGGGCGATCCTGCTCGCCGTGGTCATCCCGCTGCTCAACGGGTCCGGCTACTACGTGCTGTTCGCGTACATGCCGACCTATCTCAACAAGGAGCTGCACTTCAGTGTGGTGCAGGGCCTGATCGTCACCGCGTGCTCCCTCGTCGCGGTCATCGCGGCCATCCCGTACGCCGGCCGGCTCTCCGACCGGCTCGGCCGCCGCGCGGTCGTCGGGGGCTCCGCCCTGGCCATGGCCGTGCTCGGCTACCCGTGTTACCTGCTGCTCGTCCAGGGGTCCATGGCCTCGGCCGTCCTCGGCGCGGTCCTGCTGGCGGTGGTCTTCGCGGGCCACACCGGAGTGATCCACATCCTGCTGGTCGAGCTGTTCCCGACCAGGGTCCGCTACTTCGCCTACGGGTTCGGCTACAACGTCTCCGCCGCGCTCTTCGGCGGCTCCGCCCCCTTCCTGATGACCTGGCTCATCGGGCTGACCGGCGACACCCGCGTCCCCGCCTACTACGTCGTCGCCACCGCGCTCGGCACGTTCCTCGCGGTGCTGACCATCCGCGAGACCGCCCACACCCCGCTGCGCGACCGGTGACACCCACCTGAGGAGAGAACACCCGCCATGACCTTTTCCGACTACAGGACCGCGCTGGTGACCGGCGCGTCGACCGGGATCGGCGCCGTCGTCGTCGAACGCCTCGCGCGCCAGGGGCTCCGGGTCCACGCCGTGGCGCGTGACACGGACCGGCTCGCCGCGCTCGCCGCCCGCACCGGCTGCGTACCGCACGCCGTGGACATCACGGACACCGACGCGCTGGCCACGACGGTCGCGGGCATCGACGTCGACGTGCTCGTCAACAACGCCGGGGTCTCGCGCACCGGCACCGTACTGACCGCCGACGCGTTCGCCGTGGACGAGCAGATCGCGGTGAACCTCCGGGCCGTGCTCCATCTCGTACGGCTGCTCGTGCCCGGCATGGTGGAGCGGGACCTCGGCCATGTCGTCAACGTCAGCTCGATCGCCGGGATCTACCACTTCGCCGGCAACACGGTCTACCACGCGACCAAGTCCGCCGTGCACACGCTCTCCCGCCAGCTCAGGATCGACGCGTTCGGCACGCGGGTCCGGGTCACCGAGATCTGCCCGGGACGGGTCGAGACCGAGATGTTCGGGCGGCTGCTCGGCGACATGGAGAAGGCCAGGCGCCTCTACTACGAGGGCTACGAGTGCCTGAAGCCCGAGGACATCGCCGACGCCGTCGACTACGCGATCGGCGCGCCCCGGCACGTCAACATCGGTCACCTTGAGATCCTGCCGACCTTCCAGGTGCCGGGAGGGCTGGGCTTCCACCGGGAGCGGGAGGAGGTCTGAGACGGCCCTCCCCGAGCGGGTCTGGGCGCCGGGTCAGGGCTCCTGGCCAGGCTCCGGGTCAGGGCTCGGGAGGGGCTGCTCCGCCCAGATCGCCTTGCCGCCGGGGAGCTGGCGGGTGCCCCAGCGCTGGGTGAGCCGGGCGACCAGCAGCAGCCCGCGCCCGCCCTCGTCGTAGACCCGGGCCCGGCGCAGATGCGGGGCGGAGGTGCTGGTGTCGCAGACCTCGCACAGGAGCGTACGGTCGCGGATCAGCCGGAGCTGTACGGGGCCGCGGCCGTGCAGGATCGCGTTGGTGAACAGCTCGCTGACGACCAGTTCGGTGGTGAAGGTCAGCTCTTCGAGTCCCCACACGGCCAGTTGGCCGGAGACACGCTCGCGCACCTCGGCGACGAGTTCGGGCTCCGCGGCCAGTTCCCAGGTGGCGACCTGGTCCGCGTCGAGGGCGCGGGTACGGGCGAGCAGCAGGGCGACGTCGTCGGTACGGGACGGCGAGAGCAGCTTGTCGAGGACGGTGTCGCAGGTGGTCTCCAGCGAAGGGGACGACGCGGCGAGGATCGCGCAGAGGCCGTCGACGCCGGAGCCGGGGTCCGTGCCCATCCCCCTGCCGGTGCCCGCGCCGTGCTCGTGGGACTCGATCAGTCCGTCGGTGTAGAGGGCGAGCGTGCTGCCCACGGGGACCTCGAACTCGGCGCACTCGAAAGGCAGACCGCCCAGGCCCAGCGGCGGACCCCCGGGCAGGTCGAGCAGGCGCGCCACGCCGTCGGGGGTGGCGAGCACGGGCGGCGGATGACCGGCCCTGGCCGCGCAGCAGGAGCGGGAGACCGGGTCGTAGACCACGTACAGACAGCTCGCGCCGGTGTACTCGTCGGTGCCGGGGGCGCCGTCCGGGCCCGTACTCCCGGAGTTCTCCGAGGCGAGCCGTACGACCACGTCGTCGAGGTGGGTGAGGAGTTCGTCCGGCGGCAGGTCGATGTCGGCGAGGGTGCGCACGGCCGTACGGAGCCGGCCCATGGTGGCGGACGCGTGGATGCCGTGCCCGACGACGTCCCCCACCACCAGCGCGACCCGGGAACCGGCCAGCGGGATGACGTCGAACCAGTCGCCGCCCACACCGTGCCGGGGGTCGGCCGGGCGGTAGCGCGTGGCGACCTCGGCGGCCGACTGCGCGGGCACCCCGCGCGGCAGCAGGCTGCGCTGGAGGGTGACGGCGGTGGAGCGCTCGCGGGTGTAGCGGCGGGCGTTGTCGATGCAGATCGCCGCCCGGGCCGCCAACTGCTCGGCGAGGGCGAGATCGTCCTCGGTGAAGGGCTCCGGGTGCAGGCGCCGGGTGAAGAGCGCCGCGCCCAGGATGTTGCCCCGGGCTACCAGCGGCGCCGCCACCATCGACTCGGCCCCGAAGTCGGTGGTCTTCGATCTGCGCCGGGGATCGCGCGCCATCCAGTCGGTGTACGCCTGGTCCCCGGGGCCGGTGAGCACGGCGCGGCCGGTGGCGAGGCAGCGGGCCGGGGGCGAGAACTCGGGGTAGCTGTCGACGTCCCCGACGGCGACGGCGGCCTCGCGGGCGTCCGGGTGCTGGGCGGACTCGTGGGCGACACGGCGCAGCGGTACGTCGCCGGAGACCGGTCCTGAGGTCGGTTCGTCGCCGCGCAGTACGGAGTCCAGGAGGTCGACGCTGATGAAGTCGGCGAAGGCGGGCAGCGGTGTGCTCGCCAGTTCCTGGGCGGTGCGGGTGACGTCCAGGGTGGTGCCGATCCGCATGCTGGCCTCGTTGAGCAGGGCGAGGCTCGCGCGGGCCCTGCGCTGCGCGCTGTTCTCGAAGCCGGTCACGGCGAGGGCGTACACCCGTCCCGCCGTGTCCCTGAGCGGCGAGAGGGAGAGGGCCCAGGAGCGGGCTTGCCGCTCGCCGTGGGCGCGGCGGGAGGTCTGCAGGGACTCGGCCTCGCCCGTGCGCAGCACCCTGCGCATGGCGGCTTCGATCCCCCCGGCCGGTGCCGCGGTGCCGCCCGCGTCGTCCGTACGGTCGACGTCGGCTCCGTCGTACAGCAGGAAGCCCGAACGGTGGCCGCGCATCCGGTCCCCGGTGCGGCCGGTGATCCGGCCCATCCGGTCGTTCGCGTGGAGCAGCCGCAGGTCGGCGTCGTACACCGCCATGGGCAGGTCCGACTGGGTGAATGACAGCGCCTGCCAGAAAGCCGCTCCGCGCGTGTCATCCATCGTGCTTCGCTCCCCGCCGGGCTATGCCCTGGGCTTCCGGACAACCACCGGCAGCCCAGGGGGTCAAGGCTACAACTCGGGATGAACCACCCCCTTCCCTCAGTTTTCCCCTTTCTCCTCCGTCCCACCCTCTCCCCACCCTCTCCCCGCCCTCTCCCCGCCCTTCTCGGGAGCAGCCTTAAGGAGCAGCCCCGGTTGTTGGGGAGCCCCGTGTGCACCACGCTGGGGACGTGGTTCCGTACGGCGTGGCGCCGAGCCACGTGTGGGGGCAGTGCGGCGAACGTGGGACGGTCGACGATGACGCGCCAAGGCAGTCCTCCCTCTGGCCCCGGCGACCGGCCCGGCGACCCCTTCGACCACGCCGCCGCGGCCAGGGCCACGGTGGACGGGCGGGGCGTCCTCACCTCGTGGAGCGAGGGCGCCGAGCGGCTGCTGGGGTACCCGGAGTCGGAGGCCGTGGGGCGCGGGGCCACGATGCTGCTGGCGGACGGGCTGCCCGAGGGGGGTCTGCCCTCGGGTCTGCTGCCCGACGGCGGGGCGCCGCGCTGGAACGGTACGGTCACGCTGCGGCACCGGGACGGCCGTCCGCTGGACGTCCGGGTCCTGGCCCACCGGCAGGACGCGACGGACGGTTCCCCGGGCGGCTGGCTGCTGGTGTCCGCGCTGCGCGGTACGGAGGCCGTGGCCGAGGACGCCGAGCTGGGCCGCTGGGCGTTCGACCAGTGCCCGAGTGCCATCGCCGTGTACGACACCCGGCTGCGGCTGCGCCGGGTGAACACGGCGATGGGCGGGGTCATCGGACTCCCGGAGGACGAGATCCGCGGTCTGAGCCTCCCCGAGATCGGCGGCAAGCCGCAGAGCCGTGAGCTGGACGAACAGATGCGCGCGGTGCTGACCAGCGGCACCGGGATCGACGCCCGCACCTACATGCGGACCGGTGGCGAGGCCGAGGAGCACGCCTGGTCCGCCCGGCTCGCCCCACTGCGCGACGAGGAGGGCCGGGTACGGGGTGTGTGCCTGGCCGCGCACGACGTCACCGAGGAGGTCCTGGCACGGGAGCGGCTGCTGCTGCTCAACAGTGCGAGCCTCCGGATCGGCACCACCCTGGACGTGAACCGGACCGCGTGGGAGCTGGCCGACGTGTGCGTGCCGCAGCTCGCGGATTTCGTCAGCGTCGATCTGCTGGAGCATCTCAGCGCCGGAGCCGAGCCGCCGCCCGGCCCGGTCAACGGCCCCGTACCGCTGCGCAGGGTGGCGCACCGCTCCCGTTCGGAGGAGGGCGCTCCCGACGCCTGGGTGAGGGAGGGGGCCGTACAGGTCTATCCGGACTTCACTCCCCTGGCGGCCAGTCTGGCGTCGGGCCGTCCCGTCCTGAACGTGATGACCGACCCGGCCATGCGCCGCTGGGCCGACCTGATCCCCGAACGCGCCGCGTACGCCAGGAAGCACGGCTTCCACTGGGTGATGGCCGTACCGGTCCTGGCGCGCGGTACGACGCTCGGTGTGGCGGTCTTCTCCCGGTTCCTGGGCGCCGTGCCGTTCGCCCCCGACGATGTGCTGCTGGCGGAGGAGATCACCGCGCGGGCGGCGGTGTGCATCGACAACGCGCGCCGCTTCACCCGGGAGCAGAACACCTCGCTCGCGCTCCAGCGCAGTCTGCTGCCGCACCATCTGCCCCGGGCGAACGCCGTGGAGATCGCCTCCCGCTATCTGCCGGCCTCCCCGCACCCCGGGGTCGGCGGGGACTGGTTCGACGTGATCCCGCTCTCCGGCGCGCGGGTCGCGCTGGTGGTGGGCGACGTGGTGGGGCACGGCATCCAGGCGTCCGCCACGATGGGCCGGCTCCGTACAGCGGTGCGCACCCTCGCCGATGTCGATCTGCCGCCGGACGAACTCCTCACCCATCTCGACGATCTCGTGATCCGGCTCTCCGCCGAGGCGGGCGCCGAGCAGACCTCGGGCGAGGTGGGCGCCACCTGTCTGTACGCGGTGTACGACCCCATCTCGCGGCGCTGCACCCTGGCGGGGGCGGGCCATCCGCCGCCCGTCACGGTCACCCCGGACGGCCGGACGCACCCCGTCGAGATGTCGGTCGGCCCGCCGCTCGGGGTCGGCGGGCTACCCTTCGAGTCGGTCGACTTCGAGCTGCCCGAGGGCACCGTGCTCGCGCTGTACACCGACGGTCTGGTGGACGGCAGGGGCCGTGACGCCGACGAGGGCCGCCGGGTGCTCGGCGAGATCCTGGCGCGCCCCGCCGCGTCGCTGGACGCGGTCTGCGGGGCGGTCCTGAGCGCGCTGCTGCCGGACGGCGGCGCGCCGGACGACGTGGCGCTGCTGCTGGCCCGTACGAAGGTGCTGGACGCCGCGCACGTGGCCACCTGGGACGTGCCCGCCGACCCCGCCGAGGTGGCCAGGACCCGCGGCTATGTCACCGAGCAGCTCAGGGACTGGCGGCTGGAGGACGCGATCTTCGCGACCGAGCTCATCACCAGCGAGCTGGTCACCAACGCCATCCGGCACGCCGCGCCGCCGATCCAGCTCCGGCTGATCCACGACCTGACGCTGATCTGCGAGGTCTCCGACTCCAGCACGACCGTGCCGCACCTGCGCCGGGCGCGCGCCTTCGACGAGGGCGGCCGGGGGCTGCTGCTGGTCGCCCAGCTCACGCAGCGCTGGGGCAGCCGGCACAACCCGACGGGCAAGACGATCTGGGCGGAGCAGATCCTCCACGAGGAGAACGGCCAGGCGTAGGCGTGCAGGGGCAGGGCGTCAGGGCGTCAGGGCGTCAGGGGGGAACGAGACGTAGCGCGGGCAGGGCAGGGCGGGCGGCGCCGCCGGTCCGCTCAGTGGTCCGCCGCGCTCTGGGCCGCGAGCCGGACGGGGGCGTTGGCCGCGCCGTACCCCTGGTAGCCGCCGGTGCGCTGGACCACCTCGAAGAAGATCCGGCCGGTCGACGCCGTGTAGAAGTGGCGGAACTCCCCGCCCCGTTCGTCGCGGTCGTAGAGGATGCCCAGTTCGCGGTAGGTGTCCAGCTCGCCGGGGGCGAACACGAAGCGGGCGTCGAGGTCGTCGTGGTAGTTGGCCGGGATGTCCAGCAGCGCCGCGCCCCTCTCCCGTACCAGCCGGGCCGTGGCGACGATGTCGTCCGTGGCGAACGCGAGGTGCTGTGCGCGTCCCGCGTCGCCGGTCGGTACGGGGGCGAGGTTGAGGACGAGCCGCGCCTCCCCCGTACCGCCGGTCAGCGCGCGGCTGCGGAACAGGCCGTACGGGTCGGCGATCTCGACGCTGTCGTGCGGGCTCAGGCCGAGCACGGTGCGGTGGAACAGGACCGCCTCGTCGTACTGGTGCCACGGCTGGGTGAGCGCCACGTGGTCGACGCGGCCGATCCCGGTCCCCCGGGCCGCGCCCCGGGCGGGCACGGTGGGGAAGTCGCCGGTCCAGTCGGGCAGTCCACCGCGGCCGGTGGCGCAGAAGAAGAGCGCGGTGCCGTCGGGGGCCGCGACCGCGTCCAGCGGTACATCGCCGCCGGCGCGGCGGCGCGGCAGCACCGGAGCGAGCAGCGCCTCGGCCCGCCGGGCGGCGCCGCCGGGGTCGGGGGTCTCCAGGCCGATCGCGGCGAGCGCGGTGGAGGCGCGCCGGCCGCCCGCCGCGGTGTTCAGCAGGACCCGCGCCTCGCCCTGGGTCCACAGCTCCACCGGCTTCGTGGTGTGCTTCCCGGTACGGGCGAAGCCGAGGGCGCCCAGCAGTTCCCCGACGGGTCCGGGGTCGGGGGTGGCCAGTTCGGCGAAGGCGACCCCGGAGGGCACCACGGGTCCCGGCAGTCCGGCGATCCCGGCGGCGTCCTCCAGGGCGATCAGCGAGCGCAGCGCGTCCACGGCCGTGGAGCCCGCCTCCGCCTGCCGGAAGACATCGTTGAAGACCTCCAGCGAGAGCGGCCCCTCGTATCCGGCGCGGACCGCCTGGCGGACCAGTCCGGCGACATCGAACCCGCCCTGCCCCGGGAAGCAGCGGTAGTGCCGGCTCCACTGGAGGACGTCCATCGCCATCAGCGGGGCGTCGGCGAGCTGGAGGAAGAAGATCTTCTCGCCGGGGATGTCCGCGACACCCCGGGGGTCTGAGCCCCGGGACAGGATGTGGAAGCTGTCGAGGCAGACCCCGAGCGCCGGGTGCCCGGCCGCCGCCACGATCCGCCAGGCGTGGTCGTACGTGGAGACATGGCGCCCCCAGGCCAGCGCCTCGTAGGCGATCCGTACCCCGGCCTCCCGCGCCCGTTCGGCGAGGGCGTGGAGCTGGGCGGCGGCGAGCGCGTCGTCGTCCTCGGCGTGCGGGGAGACGCTGGAGCAGACCAGCAGCGTGTCCGTGCCGAGCCGGCGCATGACATCGAACTTCCGCTCGGCGCGGCGCAGGTTGCGCGCGAACAGCTCCGCGGGGACGGCCTCGATGTCCCGCATCGGCTGGTACAGGTCGATGGTCAGGCCCAGGTCCGCCGCGCGGTCCCGTACCTCTTCCGGCGCGAGCGGGGAGGCGAGCAGGTCGTTCTCGAAGATCTCGACGCCGTCGAAGCCCGCGCGCGCGGCGGCGGCGAGCTTCTCACCGAGCGAGCCGCTCAGCGAGACGGTGGCGATGGACTTGCGCACAACAACCTCCGATGGTCCACTCTGCGGATCAAATGGTCCGTCCTGCGGAGCGTACGGCGGACGGACGGGACCGGCAAGGGCCCCGCGCCCACGGGGATAAGGTGCGGGGGACGCGGTACGACGGGAGCGTGGAGGCGGTGGCGGTGGACGACGGAACCGACCGGTCCGACGGCGAACGGGACGCCGGTGGCGCGGGGGTGCGCAGTGTCCGGCGGGCCCTGGACATCCTCACCCTGCTGACGGAGGACCGGCCGGTCGTCTCACTCCGGGAGATCACCGAGGCCACCGGGCTGCCGAAGACGACGGTGCTGCGGCTGGTCCACACACTGGAACAGAGCGGGCTGCTGTGGTCCGCCGCGGGCGGCTACACCGCGGGGCCCGGGCTGTGGCGGTGGGCGCATCTCGCGCGCAGTCAGTGGGAGGTGACCCGGGAGACCCGCGGGCTGATGCGGGAACTCGCGGACCGGACCCGGGAGACGGTCAACCTCTTCGTCGCGCACGATCTGCACCGGGTGTGCGTCGCGCACGAGGAGAGCCCGCATCCGCTGCGCCATGTGATCGAGGTGGGCGACCAGCAGCCGCTGTGGGCCGGCGCCTCCTCGAAGATCCTGCTCGGTGACGCCCCGGACGCGCTGCTGCGGCGTGTCGCGCTCGCCTCACCGGACGGTGAGCCCGCCGTGGCGGACCTGCGCACGACGGCGCGTGAGGCGCGGCGCCGCGGCTACGCGGTGAGCAGCGGCGAGTGGGACGACGGACTGACCGCCGTCGCCGTACCGGTCACCGGCCGGTCGGGCGCCGTGATCGCCTCGCTCTCCCTGAGCGGTCCGAGCCACCGCTTCCCGTACGAGGCGATCGAGCGGTTCGCTGCCGATCTGACCGAGGTGGCCGGGCTGATCTCGGAACAGGGCTTCAGCCATCCGCTGACCGGAGCGGCCGAATCCGTCCACCGGAACGTGGCGCGCCGCGCCTGACGCGCGGCGGCGGGGTGCCGCGTGGCGGGTCGCCCTGGCGCCGGACACGCTGGAGGACGTACTGCACCGGGCGGAGCTGTCGGACGGCGCGGAACCGGACCTGCTGCACCGGATCGGCGAGGGCGTACCGCTGGAGGAACTCCTCCCTCTCGGCCAGGAACCAGGAAGGCCCCCGGTCGCCGCTCTCAGCCGCCCCAGGGCCGCCCGGCAGGTTCCGGACGGTGGACGCCGCGCGGCCGGTAGCCCAGCCGGTCCGCCACGCCGACCAGATCGGCCAGCAGCCAGATGATGGCGAGCCACATCTCGGTGCCCTGCAGCCCCGGCTCCCGGCCGGGTCCCGCGCCTCCCTCACCCGCCGGACCGAAACCGAAACCGGCCCCGTCCCGCCAGCGCCCCAGCGCGCGCGTCAACCGCTCCTCGGCCCATGCCCGTACCTCGGCCGCCCGATGGCCGGTCTGCCGCCCGGCGAGCCACAACGGATGTGCGACGTCCAGCACGTTGCAGGCGTTCTCCCGGCCCGCCGCGAACCAGCGCGGATCACGGCCGTGGTCCAGTACGGTGTCCACGACCCGCTCCGGGTACGGCACCGCCAGCCCGAACTGCGCGAAGGAGCCGCGGGTGAGGCGGTAGTAGCCGTTGACCAGTTGCAGCCGTCCCTCGGCCGGCGAGGCGGCCTCGCCCCACATCCCGGTCCACGGATCCACCCGCGTGGTCAGCCAGCCGAACAGCGTCTCCAACGCGCCCGGGGCTCCGGCCCCCCACGCGAGGTTGCGGTGGGCGGCGGTCGCCCAGCAGTCCACCCAGGCGCCGGCCGACCAGGCCCGGGTCCGCCACGGCAGCTTCTCCAGCCGGGCGACGAGCTGTTCGGGCGTCATCCGCGCCGCGACGTGGACCGGGTGGGCGAAGCGGGAGTCCAGCAGCTCCAGGGCGTAACCCACCGCCAGAACGTGGTACTCGGCGCCGCCGTCCTCGACCCAGCCGTCGTGGGCGGGTGCGGGCAGCAGACCGGGCCCGCCGTCGGGAGCCAGTTCCGGGACGAGTCCGCCGGTGGGGTCCTGGAGGCTCCGTAGCCGCTCGGCGTGCTCGGCGGCGGTCATGTGCGCGGGCGGCGAGCCCAGCAGCAGGTCGGCGACCTCGATGGCGTCGCAGTGCGCGCGTACGGTCGCCGCGACGCCGGGACGGTCGCTGTACCGGCCGGTGCCGGCGTTCCAGCAGCGTTCGACGACCTCCGCGGCCTGTGCTCGGGCCCGGTCGCCGAAGCGGGCGACGGCATCCCCCGTACCGCCCGACGGCGCCCCGCCACGCGACGCGCCGGGCGCACGCCGGTCGCGCATCGGCCGGGCCGGGTTGCCGGCGGCGATCGTCCACGGCGGCAGGTCCTTGGTGACGACGGAGCCGGCCCCCACCACGCAGTGGTCGCCGATCGTCACCCCGTCCAGGACAACGACGTTCGACCCGATCCACACGTCGTCGCCGACGGTGATCCCTTTGCTGCTCAGGGGCTGCCGGTGGACGGGCTCGTCGGGGGCGAAGCCGTGGTTGAAGCCGAGCAGGGAGCTGTGCGCACCGATCCGTACGCCGTCGCCCAGGGTGATCCGCCCACGGACGGTGGCGTACGGATTGACGGTGCAGTCGGCGCCGGTCGTCACCTCGCCGGTGACGTAGGCGTGCCCGGCGAGGTAGGAGCCCGCCCCCAGGGAGAGGGCGTCCGGGAAGACTCCGGCGGCCTCGGAGACGAAGCAGCGCGGCCCGAACCGCGCGCCCGCTTCGGACAGGCGTCGCTGGCGCGCGGCTTGCGCGGCGCGCTGCGCGGCGGAGGCATGGCGAGGGAAGTCCCAGGGGCAGTAGTCGAAGTAGGCGTCCTCGAAGGACGGTTCCGAGTCCATCACCCCAGCCTATAGAGAGCGCTTACTTCGAGTGGCTCGACGTCCGGCCGCCGATACGAGCGCCTCGTACGACAGCGACGCAACCTCCACGTGATAGTCACAACTCCATCACTACCTGTGCGCATCTCTCACACGCTGCGGCATTCCCTGGTTACGGTCGTCGCTTCACGAACTACCTCAGGGGGACTCATGTCGCACAATCCGCCACCGCAGCCGCCGCCTTGGGGACAGCCGCCCCAGCCCACCGGGCCCACCCCCTCCGTACCGCCCGGACCGCCCGAGCGCCGGTCGAGGTGGACGCGGAAGCGGGTGCTGATTCCGGCCGCCGGTCTCCTCTTCTTCATGGGCGTCGGCATCGGCGGCGCCGACGACCCGGCGCAGGCGGAGAAAGCGGCCGAGGTGAGAAGCGCGCCCAACGCCACGGTCACCGCGACGGCCACCGAGACCACCGCGCCCGTTCCGGCGGTCACGGAGACCGTCACCGCCGACCCCGAACCCGCTCCCACCGTCACGGAGACGAAGACCGTCAAGGTGACCGTCGCACCGGCCGCCGACAGCGACGACGACACCGCCGGATCGGGCGGATCCGGGTCGGGGTCAGGGTCCGGGTCGGGCCAAGGCGGCTCCGTGTACTACGAGAACTGCACGGCGGCCCGCGCCGCCGGCGCCGCCCCCGTCCGCACCGGCGACCCTGGCTACGGGCGTCATCTCGACCGCGACGGTGACGGAGTGGGCTGCGAGTAGGGGGCGGCCACCGCCGTCAACCCGCTGTGGTGCTGAGCGAGGATCCGTTCGTGCTCGGCGGTGAAGCAGCGGCGCCCGGCACCCACCTCCAGCTCATCGGCGGCACCGCTGGGCGCGGTGTCCGGTACGAGGGCTCGGCGAACTGCGCCACGTAGGTCTTGACGCAGCCCGTCACGTCGCGCAGTGCCCGGGACAACCGCACCTGCCACGTTCCCAGCGTCGCCGCCTCGGCGTCGGTGAGTTCATGAACCGCTGTGACATGACGGCGGGGCAGCAGAACCAGCCAGCCAGGCAGTGCGGTGTCAAAGGCATGAGCCACACGCCAGTGCCGGTCCAGAACGATCCGTTCACTGAGCGGCAACTCTTCAATACGGGCTTCCTGGCCGCAGGTGTAGCAGTCCGGGGACGTCATGACCGGATCGTAAGGCCATGGAGCCGTTCACGGGACACGCATCGATCAGGAATCGAGAAGCACCGGTTCCCCGACACGGCTGGCGTCAGCAGCACTTCACACCCTTCACGACCAGGAAGGTGACCATGATGGGCGCGGACGCCGGCGCGAAAGGCAAGAAGAGCACGGACGGCTTCTCCGAGGAGGAGCGCGCTGCCATGCAAGAGCGGGCCACGGAGCTGAGGAAAGAGGCGAACCGTGGTCGCGGCAACAAGGCAGCCGTCCAGGAACTCGACGTGCTGGCGAAGATCGCGGAGATGGAGGCTCCGGACCGGGCAGTGGCCGAACGTATCCACGCCCTCGTCACCACCAACGCCCCGGAGCTGTCGCCGAAGCTGTGGTACGGGCAGCCGGCCTACGCCAGGAAGGGAAAGGTCGTGTGCTTCTTCCGCAGCGGGCACGTCGACAAGGAGCGTTACTCGACCTTCGGATTCACCACCGAAGCGAACCTCGACGACGGAAGCGGCCTGTGGCCCACGTCCTACGCCGTGACCGAGTTGAGCGACCAGGCCGAGGAGACGATCACCAGCCTCGTCAAGAAGGCCATGCGCTGACCGCGCGCCGCGTACCGACCCCCACCGCGCCCTACGCGCCCTCCGCCGAACGGCGCCATCGGCATACGACGCCTGTGTGTCGGAGCGCGCCGCATGCCAACGGCCCCTACGTTCTGCGTTGTAGCCCCTGACTCCTTCCGGAAGGCACTGTCATGAACCGTTCCCTGCGCAGACCCGCCCTGGCCGCCCTCACCGTACTGGTCGCCGCGGCCCTGGCCTCCGTGTCCGCCCCGGCGTTCGCCGCGGGCCCGGGAGACACGAACGTCTACATCATCGGCAGCAAGGTGCAGTACGCCGGGGACGACAACTTCAACGCGGGCCGCGACAACACTGTCGGCTCCAACAACGGCACCGCGCCCCCGGCGACCGCCCTGGGCACCGCCCTCTTCGACTCCGCCGACCTGGCCGTCGACTTCTAGACGAGGCCACCGCACCGCCGGGGGCCCGGCCTGTGAGGGTACGGCCGCGCGCCGGCCGCCAGGCCGCCCCCGGCACGCCGCTACGGGGAACGCGTACGCGCCGACGATGGCGACAGGGGTCCTGCCGCCCGTCGGCCTTGTGGGTTTCACCGCGCCCGCCCTACCCACATTCGGCGACATCGTAGGCGTCGATGTATGCCACCCGCCCCGCACCGTAAGTGGTCGGCGCTGGAAGTTCTTCGGGGGTTGGCTTGAAGCACTCGTCTTGTGGAGTCCAGGTAGCGGACCGGACGTGCCACTGGTGTCGTTTCGCATGACGCCAGCGTGGCCCACTGGGAGATCCGGATCTGGACCCGTTCTGTGGCAGCGGATGTGCCCAGTTTCCGTCCACGGTTTCCGGGCTGGTTGGCCGCTGCGGGTCAGCCGCGCACCGCAGCCAGGCACTCGTCGTACAGGTCCATGATTTCGCCCTTGCCGTCGTTGGCGACCCACGTGATCGATGCGGCATCCAGGCACGCGAACGCCGTCGCAATTACCGCGCGGGCCTTCGCGCCCTCGTTGCCGGTAGCTGCGTCCATACGGGTCTCGATGAGCGGCAGCAGGTCCTCCTGGAACCGCAGTCGCTTTTCGAGCCAACCGGCACGCAGCGAGGCGGTGTTGTGCAGGAGACGGAACCGCTCCAGGGTCTGTTCGCGGCTGTCGTGCAGGGTCAGTACGGCAGCAACCCCTGCGCGCAGGGCCTCCCAGACGCCGACGTCGGCCGGCAGTTCGCTGATCGTGTCTGTCAGGACCTGCCCGAAGCGCTCCTGGTCGCCGCCGAGAAGGTCCTCCTTGGTGCCGAAGTAGCGGAAGAGGGTGCGCTGGGAAACGCCGGCCTCCCGGGCGATCTGGGCGATGGTCGTCTCGTCGTAGCCCTGCTCGATGAACAGGCGCAGGGCCGTCTCGAGGATCTCTCGGGAGGCCATCTGTCGTGTCCGGTCCCACAGCGTGGTCGGAGTCCTCGTCGCTGCCTTGGCGTCCTGCTGCATACCACCAGATTACCCGGCGCTGCCAGGACGGCATGCACATCCCATGTGACAGTCACCGCCAACCTGGCATACGCCGCCAGGAGCGGTGTGCGGCACCGCCCACTGCTCCCCGGACAGAGCCGCTCACCCCCCGCCCAGAAGTACGCAAAGGAGCGCATCATGCCTGCACCCACAGCTCTGATCACCGGTGGAACCAGCGGCATCGGCAAGGCGACCGCCGAACTACTCCACTCCCGCGGCTACCGCATCATGGTCACCGGCCTCGGCAATGTCGCCAACGCCGGACTTCCCGAAGACGTCACGGTTGTCCGGGCCGACGCACGGTCCCTGCCGGACATCGACCAGGCGATGAACCAGGCGCGCCGGCAACTCGGCTCCCTCGACCTGCTCTTCCTCAACGCGGGCATCTCCCGCCCCGGCCCGATCGAATCAACCGACGAAGACGCCTTCGACGCCCTGTTCGACATCAACGTCAAGGGAAACTTCTTCACCCTGCAAAAGGCGCTGCCGCTCCTCAACGAGGGTGCCTCGGTCGTGTTCACCGTGGGCGCCGCCGAAGGGCTCGGGGCCGCGATGACAGCCGCCAAGGGCGCTCTGCTGCCCCTCATACGGTCCCTCGCACTCGAACTCGCCCCCCGCCGCATCCGCGTCAACGCGGTCAGCCCGGGACTGATCAACACCCCTGCCTACAGCAAAATGGGTGTCTCCCAGGAAATGATCGACTCCTGGGCCCGGGACGTCCCGCTCGGCCGCGTCGGCGCTCCCGCCGACATCGCCGAAGCCGTGGCCTTCCTCGCCTCGGACGCCGCCGGCTACATCACCGGCGGCAACCTCACCGTCTCCGGCGGTATCGGTGTTCACTCCAACGCCTGACGAGTAATTTGGCTCTGACCTGGAAGGTTCACCGGGTCCAATGCTCAGGCTGTGGCCCGGGCGAGCCGACGGCCCGTGCGGGAAGCCGGCCCCGCAACTTCGTTCTCCACCACGGATAGATGGGCCGCCCTCCTTCCATGCCCGTGTGCTCCGCCGTGCCCTTGGAACTGACCGCTGCCGAGCGCCACCGGCTCAAGAAGATGGCCTACGGTCACAAGACCCCGCACCAGGCACGCCAGCGGGCGACGATCGTGCTCCTGGCAGCACGAGGCCGCAGCAACGCCCGGATCGCCGCTGAAATCCACCTGCACATGGACACCGCGCGCCGCTGACGCGGCCGATTCGCGGCCGGCCGGGTGCCCGCCCTGGCCGACCGCAAGCGGTCGGGGCGGCCTCCGACATTCACCGCGCTGCAGATCGCCGAAGTCAAAGCACTGGCCTGCCAGTTACCGGCCGAGACCGGCGTGCCGCTGTCGCGCTGGTCATGCCCGGAACTGGCAGCCGAGCTGACCGCGCGTGGAATCACCGACAGCATCTCGGCGTCCACGATGCGCCGCTGGCTGGCCCAGGACGCACTCAAACCCTGGCGGTACCGCTCCTGGATCTTCATCACCGACCCGGACTTCCGCGCCAAAGCCCAGCGGGTGCTGGACCTGTACGCCCGCACCTGGCAGGGCGAGCCCCTGGGCACGGACGAATACGTCATCAGCGCCGACGAGAAGACCTCCATCCAGGCCCGCTGCCGCTGCCACCCCGCCCTGCCACCGAGGCGGGCCCGAGCAATGCGGGTGAACCACACCTACGGGCGCGGCGGCGCGCCGGCCTACCTGGCCGCCTACGACGTCCACGCCGCGCAGGTATCCGGCCGCTGCGAGCCGACCACCGGCATCGACCCGTTCATGAGCCTGGTCACGCAGGTCATGAGCCAGGAGCCCTACGCGAGCGCGAAGCGAGTGCTCCGGGTCGTCGACAACGGTTCCTCCCACCGCGGCAGGAAGGCCGCGGACCGACTGTCGGCCGCCTTCCCGAACGCAATCCTGGTCCATACCCCGGTGCACGCCTCCTGGTTGAACCAGATCGAGATCTTCTTCTCCGTCGTGCAGCGCAAGGTCGTCTCACCCAGCGACTTCACCGACCTGGCCCAGGTTGGGGCCCGGCTCCGAGCATTCGAAGACCGCCACAACGCCACGGCACAGCCGTTCCAGTGGAGGTTCACCACCTCCGACCTGGACGATCTACTGACCCGGCTCGACCGACACACACCCGCCGACCGACACCAAGAATCCTCCGCTGCCCTGGCAGCCTGATCAACCCCCGAAGGACTTCCAGCCCCGCACCGTAAGGACCTGCCAGGGCCAGGAGCGGCGGCCCCGGTCGTCCTCACGTTCCACCCGCAGCCCGGCCTTCTGGAGTCGCAGTCCTCGTGGCTGGACCGGCTCGGCCGCAATCCGCTACGCGTCGCGCCGGTGCAGCAGCAGGCCGCCGACCAGCAGCGCGGCCACGGCCCACGCCGCGAGCACGCCCAGGCCGGCCCATGGGCCGATGGGCAGATCGGCCAGACGGACGGTGGCCTGGACCGCGAGTCCGGCGGTCATGGGCGAGACCTGCTGGAGGTGACGCTGCCACTCCGGGTCGTTGACCACCTGGGTGACGACCGGGAAGAGGTAGAGCAGCCCGAGCACGATTCCGATGGCGGTCGCCGCCTCCCGTACCGCCGTCGCCACGCCGAGGCCGATCAGGGCGATCAGGGCGAGGTAGAGGACCGAGCCCACGGCCGCGCGCAGGGTCGGGCCGTCGGCCAGGGACAGCGGAGCATAGCCGTGCGCCTCGGTGAATCCGTTGCCGGGCAGGAGGAAGCGGCCGGCGAGGAGGGAGGCCAGGACGGCGGCCGTCCCGGAGGCCAGGACGACCGTGGTGAGGACCGTCGCCTTGGCGGTGAGGACGGTGAGCCGGTTCGGCACCGCCGCGAGCGTGGTGCGGATCATCCCGCTGCCGTACTCGCCGCTGACGGTCAGCACCGCGAGGACGGCGATGACCGCCTGCCCGACGGTGACGCCGGTCAGGGCGAGCCTGACGGCGTCCTGGCCGCACCCCGCGTCCGGGCACTTCACGGCCTTGGCGGCGCCGCAGCCGACGGCCACGGTCAGCGCGACGGCGAGCAGGAGCAACCTCCCCGTCTCCCCCGCGGTACGCAGCTTCGTCCACTCCGCGCGCAGGGCGCGGCCGAAGTCCCCTCGCCACGCGCCGTCCACCGTGCTCGTGCGTCGTGCGCCGCTCAGGAGCCTCATACGTCCCTCCCGCGCAGCCGCACCACGGCCAGACCGAAGGCGAGCGCGGCGTATCCGCACAGCACGGCGAGGCCGGCCCAGGGCGCCAGCGGGTAGTAGCCGGTCGACGGCTCGTACACGCTGAGCACCTGCGCGTACCGCGGCAGGGTCTGCTGGACGGCGAAGCCCGCGGACGGAGTCACCCGCAGCAGCCACTCCGCGACGCCCGCGGGCAGTACGCCGGAGGTGGCGAGCAGGAAGGGCAGCACGATCGACCCGATGACCAGGGCGACCGCCGTACCGCTGCGACGCAGCAGGGCACCGACGCCCAGAGCGAGCACGGCGGTGGCCGCGCAGAGCAGGCCGGTGCCGACCATGACGCGCACTTCGGTCGCCGACGTGACGGGGAAGACATGGAAGCCCCTGCCGCGCGCGCTCCGTTCCCCGAGAGGAAGGGTGATCGCGGCGGCCACCAGGCCGACGGCGAACGCGACGCCCCCGGCCACGAGCGCCTTGGCACCGAGCACCCGGCCGCGCAGGGGAGTTGCCGCCATGGTCGTACGCAGCAGACCGCGCCGGTACTCGCCGGTGATGAACACCGTGCCCACGGCGATCACCACGATCAGCCCGGCGAAGGTGCCGACGAGGAAGTTCTCGACGGAGAAGCCGACGCCCATGACGGGCCCGCCGACGACCGGTGCGATGTCACCGGCCCCGGTCACGGTGAACCCGCCGTCGTCGGTCCGGGTGAAGCCGCCCTTGGTGGTGTTCGTGTAGCTGCCGGAGGTGCCCGCGTCGCCGCCCACCTGTGTGCCGCTCCACGCGCTCCCCGACCAGTCGCCGGCGAGGCCGGGACGGCCGAAGGCGCCGGTGGCCACGGCGGGGCTGAAGCCCGTGCCCGCCGCGGTGTCCCGCATCGCCTCCGGTGACGTCGCGAAGAGCCCGGCCTGCACGGTGCGCGCGAGCCCCGGCAGCCTCGCCTGGCCGACCTCGGTCCAGTGGGAGCCGTCGGTGGAGGTGGAACCGGTGAGACGGTCGCCGGAGCGGACCAGGCGCAGCCAGCGCGGGGACTCCTGGGAGACCTTGCCGGAAGGGCCCGCCGTGTCGTGCGTGTAGTCGTACTGCATGCGCACGCCGTGGCCGCCGGTGGCCATGACCGCCGCGTACGGGGATCCCTGGGTGAGGCTTTCCTTCACGATGATCCCGGCCTTCGCCCAGGGCTGGGCGCTCCGGGCCGCCTTGCCGGTCCCGGTGCCGGCCACACCGGTCAGCGAGCGCAGGGGAACGGTGAGGGTGCCGTCGCCGGTGAGCGTCTTGCGGACGAAGAAGAAGCTGTCGTTGACGGCCTCGCCGCCGGGGCCCTGCGGGTACGAGGCGGAGTCGGCGCCGCGACCGCCGGGGGCGGGGGCGGCCGTGCCGAGCAGGCCGACCACGATCGTCACCAGGAGCGCCCCCGCCATGGCGAGGACCCAGCCGCGTACCGTACGGAACTTCGTCCACTCGGCGTGCAGCGTCCTGAGGAACCCGCCCCGCTCGGGGCGCCTCGTGGCCGGGGGGCGAGGGGTGAGGGTGGCGGTCATCGCGTGGCCTCCCCCGCCGGGACGCCCCGGTACTCCACCGCGTCCCGGGTGAGCTCCATGTACGCCTCTTCGAGCGTCGCCCGGTGCGCGGACACCTGGGAGAACGGCACCTCGTTCCGGGCGAGCAGGGCCACGATCTCCTCGTCGGGCAGGCCCGTGACGCCGAGGGTGTCGGGGCCGGTGGCGACCACGGTGGCGCCCGCGCCGTGCAGGACCTGGGTGGCGCGCGGAGGCGCGGAGGTACGCAGGGTGACCCGGCCGCCGGACGCCTCGGCGAGCAGTGCGGACACGCTGGTGTCCGCGACGACCCGGCCGCGGCCGATCACCACGAGATGGTCCGCGGTGTCTTCGAGTTCGCTCATCAGGTGACTGGAGACCAGGACGGCGCGGCCCTGCCGGGCCAGCGACGACAGGAAGCCGCGCATCCACACGATGCCGTCGGGGTCGAGGCCGTTGAACGGCTCGTCCAGCATGACGACCGGCGGGTCGCCGAGCAGCGCCGCCGCGATCCCGAGGCGCTGGCGCATGCCCAGCGAGAAGCCGCCTGCCTTGCGCCGGGCCGCCGTGCCCAGGCCGGCCTGTTCGATGACCTCGTCCACCCGCCGGGCCGGCACGCCCTGTGAGTGGGCCAGCCACAGCAGGTGGTGACGGGCGGTGCGGCTCGGCTGCAGCGCGGAGGCGTCGAGCAGCGCCCCCAAGTGCCGAAGCGGGCGACGCAGGGTGCGGTACGGCACCCCTCCGACCAGTGCCTTTCCCTCCTCGGCCGCGTCAAGGCCCAGGATCACGCGCATGGTGGTGGACTTGCCCGCGCCGTTCGGGCCGACGAAGCCGGTCACCCGTCCGGGCCGCACGGTGAACGTCATCCCGTCCAGAGCCACCTGTGGCCCGAAGCGTTTGCGCAGACCGATGACCTCGATCGTCGCCTTCGTACTCTCGTTGTTCATGGGCCCCACCCTGTGACGGAGCGCGTTACAGGGGCCGAACGGCCGCTGTCATCTCGCTGTTAGGCGCCTCGGCTTAGCCTGGCCCGGTACGTGTCCTGGTGCGGTGGCGAGAGGGGAGCATGCGCATGGAATGGGGTTCGCCCCCACGGCTCGCGGGCCTGACCGCCCGGATCGGCCTGCGCCGTGGCACTGCCCGCACCCGCTTCACCGCCTTGTACGTGACCCTGTTCCTTCTGTCGGGAACGGCGCTGCTCGCCATCGTGGCCGTGGTGGCGTCCGGCGGATCGCGCTCCAGCCGGACCGCCCCCGGCGGCGGCGCCCGGCCCGCCACGGCGGCACAGGCCCAGGGCCGCATCGACGACCTGGAGCAGCAACTCGCCCAGGCGCACGGCACCCAGTCCCAGCAGATCCTGATCGGCTCCGCCATCGCCCTCGGCGTCATGGCGGTGATCTCGGTCGGCCTCGGCTGGTTCGTCGCCGGCCGGGTGCTGCGCCCGCTGCGCGTGATGACAGCGGCCACCCGCCGGATCACCGCCGACAGCCTGCACGAACGCCTGGCCATCGGCGGCCCCGGCGACGAGGTGAAGGACCTCGCCGACACCATCGACGGCCTCCTCGGCCGCCTGGAGGGCTCCTTCGACGCCCAGCGCCTCTTCGTCGCCAACGCCTCCCACGAACTGCGTACCCCACTCACCACGATGCGGGCCTCCCTGGACGTGGCGCTCGCCAAGCCGGGCCCCGTACCCGGGACCACGGCCACGCTGGCTGCCCGGATGCGCGCCGAACTCGACCAGGTGGACCGGCTGCTGGAGAGTCTCCTCGTCCTGGCCCGCAGCCAGCACGGCGAGTTCACCGACCGGGCACGCCTCGCTCTCGGCCACCTCGCGCAGACCGCCCTGACCGGACGGGCGAAGGACATCGCGGCCAAGGGCCTGACCGTGCGCGAAGACCGGATCGACGGCTCCGCGTGGGTGTGGGGCAGCCGGACGCTGCTGCGCCGCGTGGCCGACAACGTGGTCGACAACGCGATCGCGCACAACGACCCCGGGGGCTGGATCAGTGTCGCGGTACGGGCTGAAGGAGACGACGCGGGCGCGGTGTCCCTCGTCGTCGAGTCCGGCGGACCGGTTCTCGACCAGCAGCGGGTGGCGGAGCTCGCGCGGCCTTTCCGCCGCCTCGGCGCCGACCGGACCGGCACCGGCCGGGGCAGCGGCCTCGGCCTCTCCATCGTCGCGGCCATCACCCGGGCCCACCACGGCACCCTGGACCTGCGCGCCCGCCCCGACGGCGGCCTGCGCGTCACCATCACCCTCCCCCGTACGGACGGCGGGGCGACGGCGGAAGCCCCCGGCGCGGAGACGGGCGTGGCGCGTTGAGAGTCCTGGTGGTCGAGGACACCCGCCCCCTCGCCGAAGTCATCGCCGAAGGGCTGCGCGACCAGGGCATGGCCGTGGACGTGGCGTACGACGGGCTCGACGCCGCGGCCAAGCTGGACGTCACCACGTACGACGTCGTCGTGCTCGACCGCGACCTGCCAGGCATCCACGGCGACACCCTCTGCCAGATGATCACCGAGCGGGACGGCCGTGTGATGGTCCTGATGCTGACCGCCGCCGACTCGCCCGGCGACCGCGTCAGCGGCCTGACCCTGGGCGCCGACGACTACCTCGCCAAGCCCTTCCACTTTCCCGAACTCGTCCTGCGCATCCGCGCCCTGGCCCGCCGCCGCCCCGCCGCCCGATCCCGCACCCTGCGCGCGGCGGGTATCGAACTCGACCCGATGCGCCGCACCGCCGGCCGCGACGGCCGCCAACTCGACCTATCCGTCAAGGAGTTCGCGCTACTCGAAGCCCTCCTGAACGCGAGCCCCGCCTTCCTCAGCACGGAGGACCTCCTCGAACAAGTCTGGGACGAACACGCCGACCCGTTCACCAACACCGTCACGGTGACCATCAGCCGCCTGCGCCGCAAACTCGGCGGCCCCCCGGTCATCGCCACCACACCCGGCGTGGGGTATCGGATCATCGACCCGGCCGTCCCACCCGGCTGAGCAGCCGACAGGGGCCGGCGGCCCGGCGAGCGGAGGCCGCGCTCAGCGCACCCGACTCCAGTCATCTGTGCGGCCGACGTCGGGGAAGGACCGCAGGCCGCCGATGGAGGGGAAGTTGACGATGGTGCCGCTGCGGCGGGCGCGGGCGCGCATGCCGGGAAGTGCGGCGCGGTCCATCGCGGGCAGGCCGACGACGTTGCTCTCGAACATGCGGCGAATCTCGTCGTGGGTGCTCTCCTCCCCACCGCGGCGAAATTGCCGATGCCCACGTTGTCGACCAGCACGTCGATGCTGCCGAAGCGGTCCTCGGCCGTATCGACGGCGGCCTGGCTCTGACTCTGGGTCGGATCGGTGACGTCCAGGGCCAGGCCCAGAGCCCGGTCGGGCGCGGCGGCGACCAGGTCGTTGCCCTGCTCGGGGCGGCGGGCGGTGACAACAGCGCGGTCGCCGCGGGCCGGCGCGGTGGCGGCCGAAGCCCGTCGAGTAGCCGGTGATCAGCCAAGTGGTCATGAAAGAAGTCCTTGCCGACACGCTGCGCCTGGACGACGCGGAGCGGGCGCACCTGCACGACCTGGTGAAGACCAGGCCCGGCCGCCACGACCGGCGCACCGCGCCCAGCGTGCAACGCGCCCGTCCTGGCCTACTGCGACTCCTGGAATCCTTCCAGGACCACGCCGCCTTCATCCTGTGCAAACGCGGCGGCATCCTGGCCACCAACCACCTGTGCCGAATATCTACTACCAGGCCCTCATCCCGCCCGGCGAAGACGACCAGCCCCTCTTCCTCTACTGCCCGCCCCTGGCCCTGGTCACCGGCGCCTCGGGCGGCATCGGCTACGAGATCGCCCACCTCTGCGCCGCCAACGGCAGCGGACGGACCTGATCACCTCGTCGCTGTCCGCGACCCTGCCCACCCCGGACAAGACCGAGTACGGGCCATCCCCTGCCCTCACCCGCATGTTCAACCTCGGCCTGCGCGAAGAGCTGAAGGAACACAGTGTCAGCGTCACCACGCTCATGCCCGGTGCCACCGACAGCGACTTCCACACCCGCGCCGGCATGAACAACACCGCCTTCGGCCTCGAACCGCTGCGGACTCGCGACCACAACCGGTACCGCGAGGTCGACCATCCTGAAGTCGGCCTTGAAGTAAGCGAGGACTTTGGCCTGTTGCGGCGGACAGAGGCAGGCGAATTTCCGCAGCTCTGGTACGCGGCGTAGTGCTTACGTTGAACCCGGTTGACGCCGCCGCCCCGGCGGTCGGACGCGTGACCAACAGCGCCCAGGACCGGCAGGCTTACCTGCGTCTCTTCGACGCCTTCGCGGCCGCCGACACCACCAGCCACGAATACGCCACAGCACAACCCCTGCTACCCCACCGCCTGTTTCGGCGCAGACAGATGGCAGGTGCGGACGGGCGCGAACGGCAGGCACTCATAGTGGGTGTCGGCCCACAGACTTCAGCGGGGCGCCAGCGCGTCCGCCCACCCGTCGCCTGGCGGGGGAACGAAGAAGTAACCGCCTCCGGTGGTCAGCAAGTACTTGGCCATCGCTTCGCCCTCCAGGCGTTTCTGTACGGCCTCGAAGCCCTGGGCCAGGTCGCGCTGGAAGCAGGAGAAGACGAGCCCGGTATCCCCGTCACCCCGGTCGTAGCTGTATCCGCGCCGCACGAGAGGTGCGGGGGTACGGCGGTCCGGCGTGGCGAGCCGTACGTGGGAGCCGAGCGGGGTCAGCCGGCCCCGGGGGTCGGCACGGTAGTTCGGCTGCTCGTCCGCAGGCGCCCCGTCGAGCCAGCGTCCGTCCCGGCGGCGCCCGATGATCCGCTCCTGCTCGTGCACGGAGTCCTTGTCCCACAGTTCGGTCGCCAGCCGGATGATCCGTACGACCTGGTAACTCCCGCCGACGGCCCATGGGGGCTCGCCTTGGCCGTCCCGTACGAGAGCACGGTCCAGGGCTTCCCGCTCCTCAGTCGGATTCCCGAACCCCTCGGTGAAGTGAAACGGATTCCGGGCCAGACCTCTGCCGCCCTCCACTCGATTCTCCGCCCGAAACCCCTCGATCCGCCACCGTTCTGCCCATCCGGGCAGGCCCGTCGCCAACCGCTCGACGGCCGTGCGCACATCAGCGGTTCGCTCCCCCGCGACCTGCACCAGCACATCACCATGCGACTGACCGGGATCCAGCAAATCACCTGCGAACCCCGGCATCTCGACCAGTTGCCGTGGCCGTTCAGCGGCGGCTCGAAACAGCCCGCCTCCCAACGCCACTCCGACGGATACGCCACGCCCCTCAACACGTCGAACCCCCGACACCAACTCCCGCAGCGAACTGGCCCCTTCGCCCGCTCCGGGCCGCCGGTCGAACGTCACCAAGGCTACCCGCCTCTCGGGCAGCGATCTGCTCAGTTGCATCGGCTGCACAGCCCCGCCAGAAATAACCCCGATTCCGGCACCAACAGCACTGCTCCGCACGCCGTAAACGGCAGCGCCGCCGACTGCAAGCCCCACGGCCGAGGAGCCAAGCAACAAGGTCCTCCGCTGCACCATTTATACCCCCTGCCGCTTCCACCTTGCCGAAAAATTTCCGTGAAGCCGTCAGGGAAACCGTTGGTCCACTCTCCGGTGATCAAGCAGAATTTCTTGCAACCCAACAAGTACCAGAATGACTCCAACTTCCCAGCCCTGAGCCCTTAGAGCTCACCCCTGCCACAGAAATCATGTTTACCTACCCCAGCAACATTTCCGCAACCTGCTTCCAATTTCGAGGGTGAATCTAATTTCCACCCGGACAATCCGAAATATTCACCTTGACTTCGATTCACATACCCTAATCAGATTCGAGGGCAGTATCGAGAGTCAAGAAATCAAGAGAAGATATTAGATCTTCTCCGAGCGCCAGCCGGGAGGCGATTTTTTCATACTCGACCCGGGAGTCACGGGACACCGGAATAAAATTGGATACATGAGTCCTCAAGAGGATTCTAAATGCAAGGTCAGGGGAAGCTGATTGCGCACAGACGTCAAGCGCATCGCGCATTTCCATGACATTGGATTCGAAATATCTGCGAAGTTCATCAGGGATACGCAGGGGGGTGTTGGCGATAGCGTTACGCACCTCGTTCACTGCGTCGAGAGAAAACCATGCCTGGTCATCCTCCGCAGACACGTATCCATACGTATCCTGCCATCGCTGACAAACCCTACTGACGCGACCCAAAAATGTGCGGCCCGTCCCCTCATCCCGAAAGCGATAATTCCATGAAGTCGACATCGAGACCAGGGTCTCAATTCTGCGGTCACTCAGAGAAGAATCGGCGAGCTTAGTGACGTCACGTTTGAGCTCGGCGGCCTCCTTTCGTTGCGCCTCGTCGGCGGCAATATCCTCCCCGACGGAAAGATAAGAATGAACGACGCCCTCCACCCCTCCTAGGCGAACCCAGTCCTCATGAAACAGGGCAGTCAATGCCGACAAGCCGAAGTCGAAACTCGTGAACCTTTCCATGACATTCCTCACTTCGGGTAAAGAGTCGAGATATAGAATCCACCCGGATGCCCCTTGGCTCGCGTCAACTGAACAAAATACCCATTCCCTGTAGCGGCACGCGACCCATCTCCATGGAACGTAACTCCAAGAGGATTATTGGCGCCAAACCTTCCAGAGAACGTCAGCTGCTGCTGTGACCCTCGCAGCCATTTACCAATACGGGCCTGATTGAAAGCGACGGCGTAATCCGCAACCTGCTGCGCTGTCTGGTGATCAATGAAAACGCTGTTCCTCCCGCCCGGCTTGCCTGCGGCCAAGGCGATTGCTCTGGCATCCGATATCCCGACGTGTTCATCAAGGGTATGAGCCACCCCAGGGAAGCTATTGCCAGCAGTCGTGAGGCAAGACGAGTTGTGTACGAGGACCGGCGTCTGCCCCGCCAGCACATAGTACGTGTGGAGGTCATCGACGGTGAGGTTGTAGACCGTGGTCGACTCGGCGCGGTGGCTGACCGCCTTGATCTGTGTCCACGTGCCTGCGCTCGTGCGGAGCCATTGTCCTGGCTGGAGTTTGCCCGCGTCGATCCAGGCATCCAGTTCGGGGACCCAGAAGGGGTGGCCGTCCGTGGCGGTGATCGTGCTGGGTTTGCTGCTCTCCTTGGTGGTGAGGGTGATGTCCGTCAGGCTTTTGTCGCCGGTGGCTTCGATGAGTGCCGTGACTCGGCGTGGTCCGCTCTCTCCCGTCTCCGGGTCCGTTGCGTGGACCTCGTCGCCGACCTTGACGTCCTTGATGGGCTTGCGGGTGCTGTCCGCCATCAGGACCGGGGTGTCGGCCGTGAAGCTGTTGGGCAGAAGGCTGCCTGGGCATCCACCACGCCCTGCCCACTTCGCTCCGCCCGCCGCTCCCAGCATGCCGCCCAGGCATCCCATCGCTGCCGCGCCGCCGACCTGGCCCCAGTTGACCTTCCGGCCGGAGAGGCGCTGCGTCAGCCAGTCGATGCCGCCGTCGAGCAGGCCACCGCCCAGGCAGCCCGCGATCATCGGGTTGTTGCCGCTCGGGTCGGTGTACGTCGTCGGGGAGCTGAGTGCGTACTCGTAGAGGTTGGTGCCGCCTGCGTAGCCGATGGGGTCCTGTGAGATGAAGCGGCCTGTCTCGGGGTCGTAGTAGCGGTTGCGGTAGTGGAGCAGGCCCGTGCCGTCGTTCTCGCGGCCCGTGAAGGTGTAGGGGTTGGTCGAGGCGGCACCCGTCGTGGTGGGCTGGCCGTTGGGGTCGTACGTGTAGCGGGTGGCGACCGTGCCGTCCGGGTCGGCCAGGCCGACCACCGTGCCCAGTGCGTCCGTCAGGTAGACCTGGGTCCTGCCGTTCTCCGTGCGGGTCAGGTACTCGTCCAGGCCCGATGTCGCCACCGTGGCCTTCGTCTCGCCCGAACCGGACTGCTGCGTCAGCGGGTTGGAGCCGTCGGTGAGGAAGCGGTTCGTCGTGCCGCCCACCGTTGTGGAGGAGCGTGTGCCGAGCGGGTCGTAGGTGAAGGTGCTGGCCAGGCCGGTGCCGGCCGTAGTCAGACCGGTCAGTTCGCCTCGGGCGTTCCAGGTGTACGTGCGTTTGCCGTCGGAGGTGAGCTGTCCTTCGTCGTCGTAGGTGAAGGAGCGGCCGTTGAACGTGGTGAGCCGGTTGTCCTTCCCGTATTCCGCGCCCGTCTCGCCTGCCGGGAGTGCCACGCTTGCCAGGGAGCCGGTCAGGCCGGTCTGGAGGCCGCGTTCGTCGCGGGTGTAGGTCAGGTCGCCCATGGGTGCGGTGCCCCGGGCATAGGAGATCGCTCGTGTCGTGCCGGTCTTGTCGTGGTCCGTGGTGCGGGTGATCCCGCCGGGCAGCGTCGCCGTCTTCTCCCGGCCTACCGCGTCCAGGGCGAAGGCGACCGTCTGGTTCCCGGTGGTGACCGAGGTGAGGATGCTGGAGGCGTCGTAGCCGTAGCGGGTCGTCGTACCGGCGGGCGTGCCGGAGGCCGTCATCTGCGTGCGCCGGTCGGCGGCGTCGTAGTCGTAGCCGACCGTGCCGGTCGGGCCGGTCACCGTCTTCGTACGGTCGTAGGCGTCGTACGTGAAGGACTGTGCGACGGCGGCCTGGCCGGCCACCGTGTCCGTGACGGTCTTCGGGAGGTCGACGCCGTCGTAGGCGTAGGTCGTCGTCGATTCGGCGCCGCCCGCTACGTTCACGCCGTACTTGGCGTTGGTCGGCCTGCCCAGCAAGTCGTACTCGGCCGTCGCGACCTGCCCTGTACGGCTGGTGGCCCGTGTCGGGCGGCCCGCCGCGTCGTAGCCGAACAGTGCCTGCGCGCCGAGTGGGTCCGTGGCCGACTTCGGGCGGTCGGCGTTGTCGTAGGCCCAGGTCGTGGGGTTGCCGCGGGCGTCGGTCAGTGTGGTGAGGTTGCCGTTGTCGTCGTAGTCGAGGGCGGTCGTACGGCCGAGTGGGTCGGTGACTTTGCGGGGCTGGTTGAGGACGTCGTACGTCACCTCCGTACGCGCGCCCGCCTCGTCCGTCGTCGCCGTGGGCCGCCCGGCCGCGTCGAGGAAGCGTCGGGCCGTGCGGCCTTCCGCGTCCTTGACCGATACCAGGTCGCCACGGGTGTAGGTGTACGTGGTGACCGCGCCGGACGCGTCGGTGACCGTCGCGAGCTGCCCCTGTGGGGTGTGGGTGAAGGTGGTGGCCCGCTTCTCCGGGTCGGTGACCGTTTGGAGATCACCGTCGGCGTCGTAGGCCAGTCTGGTGGTGTGGCCCAGCGGGTCGGTGACGGAGGTCGGCTGGTCGTACGGGCCGTTGAAGACCGCCGTCCCGGAGGAGCGGGCCTGCGGCGTGCCGGCCTGTTCCTTCGTGGAGGTGACGTAGCCGTTGGCGTCATAGGTGAGTTCGGTACGGCGGCCGTACGGATCGGCCACCGCGTCGATCCGGTGGTAGGGGCCGCGTTCGTACATGGTGGTGCGGGCCAGAGGGCTGCCGTGGGCCTGGGTGTCCTTCACCCCGTATCCGTCCGCGTCGAACTCGACCCGCCGCACGGAGCCGCCGGGCTGGGTGACGGTCGCGGAGGTGACCTTGCCCGCGCCGGTCTGCGTGTACTCGAAGGCGTACTTGGCGCCCTCGGTGAGGGTCTGGTCCTTGACGCGGCCATCGGTGTCGAAGGTGTTGGTCATGTACGTGATGCCGCGCGCGTCGACGGCTGTCTTGACGCGGTTGGAGGTGCCGTCGTACGTGTAGCGGCTGACCTTGCCCGCGGGATCGGTGACGGTTTCCAGGCGGCCCGCCGAGTCATAGGCGTAGCGGGTGGTGCGGCCAGTGTTGTCCTTGGCCGACGAGACGCGGTGGTTGGTGTCGTAGGCCAGGGAGATCCAGCGGCCGGAGGGGCCGGTGATGCGGGTGATCTCGCCCCGCCCGGCCGCCGTCAGGCGGGTCAGTTTGATGGTGTTGCCGTGGCGGTCGCGGATCTCCCGCAGCGGTGCGTACATGGGGAAGACCCACACGCCCCCGTCGCGGAACCTGAGTTCCCAGGTTGTGGCAGTGCTGACGATCTTCGAGCCCCGGAACGCGGAGGGCGTGTCGAGGGGTTCGAAGACTGCGTCCGAGTAGCTGGTGCCGGCCGACGTCCGGACGAAGTGGACCTTCGCGCCGCCCGGCAGATACAGATCGACTTGCTCCCACTGTTTTTCGGAGTGCAGGAAGGCGTTGTACGACAGGTCGCGGCCGATCCCGAAGGCGCGCTTACGGGTGTCTCCCTGCCAGTAGGTGCGGTTGACCTCGACCGATCCCAAGGGGTCGGAGACCGCCAGGTCGGTGCGGGAGTCCGTGAGCATCCCGGTGGACAGGTCCACCGGATCTCCGGAGAGCCAGTCGAGCACGTCCTGGGCCCAGGAGAGATCCCAGGGCACCAGGTCGGAGACGTTGAACATCGCCCCGTGGAAGGCCCAGACGCGCGTCTTGGGATCCGGGACGACCTGTCGGCCGTCCGCGCTGACCTGGCCGTGTCCGTAGACGTACCAGCCCTTCTTCTTCGGGTCGTAGTCCATGAACTCGACGCGACTGCCCGGGGCTTCGCGTGTGTAGTTCGGGTAGATGACCCGCGCGCCCTCGGGGAAGACGTAGGTGCCGCCGGGCTGGACGGTGAAGTAGACCGGCACGACACCGTTGGTGGGCAGCGGGAACGGCGGCCGGTCGATCGGGATGGCCGTGATCCCCAACTCGGTCACGGGCTTGCCGTGTTCGTCGCGGACGACCGAGCCCTTGGGGATCCGGACCTCAAGGCCGGGGATCTTCGGGGTCTTCAGTACGACCTCGGCTTTGGCCGGGGCGTCGAACCGTACGGTGTGTTTGGTGTCCAGCGGTGTCATCCACACCGGAAAGCCCAGGTCGGTGGTGCGGCCGGGCGTAGGCTCGATGTGGATGTCGAAGCGGCCGTACTGACGGTCCGCGGTGTTCGCGCTCGTCCCGTCCACCACCAGGGTGGGCGTCTCCGCGTCGATCCCCGCCAACAGGAATCTGCCGCGCGCATCGGTCTGGGCCGCCTTCTTGCCGGCCCTGACGGTGACTGCGGCCAGCGGCTTTCCGTCGAGCTTCAGGACACGGCCGGTCAGCGCCGTCTTCCCGGGCGGGCCGCGCAGCGCGGGCGGGGCCTTGGGGGCCTTGCCGCGAGAGGTCAGCCAGTCCCGGCCGGCGAGTTGCGAGGTGCCGGGCTGCCAGGCGTCGGGGCCGGTGGGAACTGTGGCCGCGGAGGTGGTGGGGGTGGCTGAGTCGGGGGGTGTCTTCTCCGTCCTGTCCGACTCCGTCCTCTGTGCTGCCGCTGTCGAGGTGGCGGTCAGGCCCACTTGGTACGTACCCGTCTGGGACGAACTGGGGTCGACCGTCACCGTGTACGTGCCGTCCGCCGGAAGCGCGGCCAGCGCGTACGAAAGCGTCGTGGCGCTCATCGTGCGAGCGTTCTCCAGCCAGGTGCCGGTCGGGGTCCGGACGGAGAGGGCCCATGCCGAGGGCGGCTGACCGTAGTTGAGCGTGAGCTTCTGTCCCTTGACCCCGGTGAAGGCATAGTGGCCGTGGCCTCCCGCAGTGGCGATCGCTACCGGCCGGGTCCCGCCTCCCACCGTGAGTGTCCCGCCGTCCACGTCCGGTATCAGCACCGCCGTCAGCTTGCCGGTGGCGGGAGAGAGGGGCCGCGCGTACAGGTGGTGTGTGCCACCGGCCAGCGGGGCCCGCAGGGCCAGGTCGATGGCCGCGCTACCCACCGACCCGAGCGTCACCTCGCTGGTTGCACCCGGCGCGAGATGGCTGACGCGCGGCGACGAGGTGAGAGTGGAACCGCTGAACATGACCGCCGCGCCGTCACCCTCCCTCGCTTGGACGGTGTACCGGAGCTGGCGCCCGGGCCGGTCGATCTCACCGGTGACGGCCGTGCCCGATGCGGAGAGGTTCAGGGTGACGGGCGCGGAGAACCAGAGAGACAGCGCACCGGTCACCGGGGCGTCGGGTGTCACCGTCACGGTGTACTTCGTACCGGGGTGAGCCCGGTGGCGTACGCGACGTCGTTGCTGTTCTTGGTCACGAGGGTGAGCAGGGTTCCGGTGCCGCCCGTCGGCCCGACCAGCCGCAGCCAAGTCTGTTCCGGCACGGTGTTGTCGGTGACACCGAACCCGAGTGTTCCGCTGTCCGGTGCGGTGAATTGGGCCGTGGCGCGCTGCCCGGGCCGGGCGAGATCAAGCTTCGCCGAGGCCCCGTCGATCTCGGGGCCCGCCCGCACATCGGCGGAGAGTGTCAGGAACAGGCCACCGGTAGCACCCTGGTACGCGTCCACCACCAGCCGGTAGACACCGGACTCCGGCAGGCCCGGAAGGGACACCACGGACGCCAAGCCGGCGGCAACATACTGCTGGTTGACGACCTTGGCACCAGAGGGCGCGAGGACGGTCACATACGAGAAGGACGTAAAAGTATTCTCGGTGATACCGACCGAGAGAGCATCCCCTGCCTGCGCCCGGAACGTCGCCTCGCCGTCCTGGCCGAAGCGATCGATCACCAGTGGCGTCTTCGCACCGGCCGTCGTCAACTCACCCGCGTACGAGGGGAGCGAGAGGGCAAGGGTGAGCGTCCCTGTCCCGAGCGAACTCGGCTTCATCTGGACGGTGTACGTACCGGACACGGCCAAGGTGGGGCTGTCCCATTCCGTACGGGATCCCGCGGCGACAATGAAGCTGTCGCCGAACCGCTTCCCGTCGGGACCCAGGACCTCCACCGCGGTGTACGCGGTGAATCCCTCCGCTGCCATGCCGAGCGACACTCGCTGGCCGGCCTGGCCGGTGAAGCGGGCGATGCCGTACTGGCCCGGCCGAGTGACCGGCAGCGTGCTCTCGGGCCCCACCATGCCGAGGGTGCCCGCGTCGGCGATGCGGGAGAGGGTGGCCAGGACCCGTCCCGTACCGGCCTGGGTGGGATCGACCCGTATCGTGTAGCGGCCCGACCGCGCCAACGTCTCCAGGTCGATGTTGCCGGTGAACCCGCCCGGCACATACGCGCTGTCCACCTGGGCCCCGTCCGGCCCGTACACCAGGACCGTGGTGGTCTTCGTCATCCCGGTCATGTCGAAGCCGAGGGTCCGCGATTCCCCCGCCGTGCCGTCGAACGTCAGCTTCGCGTCCTGGCCCACCCGAGTGAGCTGCAACTCGCTGGTCGGCTCGTCCGGGTCGAGCGTCCGGGTCACCGGGCTGGAGAAGGTTACCTTCGCAGCGCCGAGATTGTTCGTGCCCGGTTTGAGGATCAGTGAATACCGCCCGCTGAGCGGCAGATCATGGAATTCCAGGTCAGAGACGGAGTCGTAGAAGGACCCGCTTCCCACCTGGTTTCCCTGGGGGTCGATGAGCTGGATCGCCACGGTGGTGTTGAAGGTACTGTCGGTGAAGGCGAAATTGGCGTCGTCGCCCTCGTCGGCGTCGAAGAGTACTTCGGCCCAGTTCCCGGGCGTCGTCACCGCCACCGTCGACGGCGAGTCGTCCGTCACCGAGACGGTCACCGACGTTTCCAGCTCACCGTTTCCGCTGCCCGACATCATGATGAACCTGTTCGTGGAAACAGCCTTTCCCTCGGCCGTCTCCACCTCGACGGGGCCCGTCTCCGCGTCGGTCGGCACCCTTACGGTGAGCGCCGTGTCTCCGCGCTCGGTCACCTCGGCCACAGCGCCGCCGCCGAACCGGACCACGTTGCCGGGGACGGAAGCCGCGAACCCTGCGCCGCTCAGCGTGACGACTGTGCCCACCGGGCCCGTCTCCGGGGCCACCTTGGTGATCGACGGTCCGGCTGCCGCCAGGGCGAAGGTCTCCGGGGTCTGCTCCGTCGCGCCGCCCGCCGTCACCGAGACCTTGCCGTCGGCCGCACCCGCCGGGACCGTGATGACCAGGCGTGTCCTGGACGCCGAGACGACCTCGGCCAGCTTGCCGCCGAACGAGACGGTGTTGGACACCGGTGTGGTGGCGAAGCCCGTACCGGAGAGAGTGATCCGTCCGCCCGCCGCCGCGCGGACCGGCACCAGGGAGAGGACCGACAACTGGCTGGACGGATAACGGTCGACGCCCACACGGTTGCCCGCCGCGTCATAGCGATAACGGGCCGTCTCACCGTCCGGGTCGGTCACACCGACCAGGCGACGCGCGGCATCGTACGCGTAGACGGCGTTGCCGGTCGCCGGCGCTTCGGCAGCACGGGCAGGGCCAGAGGCGGGTGCGGGCGGGCCGCTCTTCGTGGGCTTCGGCGTCGGCGCCTGCTCTGTACGTGACGGAGGCGCGGGCGACGCCGTATCCGCCACAGCCTCCGCCGATACGAGGCCGGCCGACAGGGCCACCACCAGCAGGCCGACCGTCAGCGCTCTTGCTCGTGCCGACAGTTGAACCCCGAACCGCTCGCCGTGCAGACGCACGTGCCCTCCCCAGAGCAGCAGCAACACGCAGGTCACAGAAGACCCACAGCGCCCACACAACACATGCGGACCGTCACGACCTATCCACAACTCGTCACCAAGGGAACAGGATTAGGCGCGGTCACGCCAAGTTCATTCCCGCGTCATCACCGGCTGGTGGACCCACGAGTACGGCTACCCACACGGGCCCGGCGCCTTTGGACGGCCATCAGCCTGTGCCCGGCCACCCGCTACAACGAAGCTCCCGGCGACGAACTCGACACGCTGGTCACCTACCTGGAGGAAGCCGCCGACATGCTCGAAGCCCGGGCCCGGGCCCTGGCCCTGGCCACGCGGGACAGGCCCGGCCTGATCGGCGGGACACTGGTGTGGGGCAGCAGCACGGCGCTGCCAGACCCCGTGGTCCCCGACTGGTCCCCAAGAAACACCGAAAGGCGGCACCGGATTTCTCCGATACCGCCTACGACCTGCGAAAACACAAGTCGGGACGACAGGATTTGAACCTGCGACCCCTTGACCCCCAGTCAAGTGCGCTACCAAGCTGCGCCACGTCCCGGCGTCCTGCCTCCCGGGGAAGATCTCCCCGGCGGCTGGCCACGCAGAGAACATTACCCCACTCCGCGCTACGGAAAGACGCGGCCCGTCCGCGCGACAATCGGTACATGAAGGAAGAGCGGCGGGATCGTGACAGCGAGGGGCGGGCGCGCAGTGCGCGGCCGCGGGACGGGTTGGGGCGGCCGTTGGCGTACGGGGCTGCTGGGGTGGAGCGGCAGCCGGAGGGGGTGGTGCGTACGCCCGCGGAGACCCTGCGGGAGGCGCAGCGGCTGCTGGACTCGGGGATGCCGTTTCACGCGCACGAGGTGTTCGAGGACGCGTGGAAGTCCGGTCCTGAGGCGGAGCGGTCGCTGTGGCGGGGGATGGCCCAGCTCGCGGTCGGGCTGACGCATGCCGCCCGGGGCAATACGGCGGGCGGGGCGCGGCTGCTGTTGCGCGGGGCGGGGGTGATCGACGCGTATCCGGACCGTTCTCCGCACGGCATCGACGTGGCCGGGCTGACGGCGTGGGCCTCGGAGCTGGCGGGGCGCGTCGGTGACGGGCCGGTGGACGCCGCCCGTGAGGCGCCCCGGCTGACGTGACCCGGCCTCGCCGATCCCCCCGCCGTAGCCGTGGTCAGTCGGTGAGCAGGACTACTTCGAGTCTCCGGGGGCCGTGTACGCCCTCGACCCGGTCGAGTTCGATATCGCTGGTGGCGGACGGGCCGGAGATCCAGGTGAGCGGGCGGGTCGGGTCCAGGCGCGGCATCGCCTGGGGTACGGAGCCGACCACCTGGTCCAGGGTGCGTACGACGCAGATGTGGTGGTCGGGTACGAGGGTGATCCTGCGGCGGCCCTGGTCCGGCGCCGCGTCGAGGACGAGGGTGCCGGTCTCGGCGATGGCCAGGGCGCAGCCGGTGACGACGCTGTCGACCGTGTCGAGGGCGCCGGCGCTCGCGCCGGGTTCGTCCTGTACCCGGGTCACCGTCTCCGGTGTCGCGGAGAGCCAGGTCTCCGGCAGCAGCGGGGGTACGAGGACGGTACGGGCGCCCCGTTCGGCCAGGAGGCGGGCGACGAGGGCGGGGAGCCCCGCGGTGTCCGTGCGGTGGACGAGGGCGCGGTAGTCGGCGAGGTTCTCGGCGAGCAGGTCGACGATCCGGCTCCCCGGGGTGTGCGTGTCGAGGTAGTCGCGGGGGGCCTCCGGGGCGTCCGGGGCGTCGGCGACGGCGCTGCGGATACGGGCGAGGATCCGCTCGCGCGAACCGGAAGCGGTGCTGGTCATGTCCCGGTGTCCTTACGGTTGTTGTTCTCACCGTTACGGTTGTTGTTCTCGCCGCTACGGCTGATGTTCTCGCCGCTACGGCTGATGTTCTCGCCGCTACGGCTGATGTTCTCGCCTTCGCCGCCGGCTTTGCCGGAGTTGTCGGCGCCGTTCTCGCGGTGGTGCTTCCACCAGTCGCGGAACGACTCGGCCGGCATCTTCGGCAGGTCCCGCGCGTCCGTCCAGGCCCCCGCGCCCGGCAGTTTGGCGGGGTGCAGCGCCCGGGTCCTGGACGCGACGCGCTCCCCCGCCGCCAGGACGCGCGGGTGGTCGAAGACCCAGCCCGCCGCCTTCATCGCCGCCTTCTCCAGCCGGTGCCCCTTGCCTCCCTGGTCCGCGACCCGTTCGCGGAGGTGGACCAGGACCTCGGGGATGTCGATGGCCACGGGGCACACTTCGTAGCACGCCCCGCAGAGCGAGGAGGCGTACGGCAGCGAGGCGTCGATCTCGCTCCGCGTGCCCCGGAGTTGGGGGCTGAGGATGGCGCCGATCGGGCCGGGGTAGACCGAGCCGTACGCGTGTCCGCCGGCCCGCTCGTACACCGGGCAGACGTTGAGGCAGGCCGAGCAGCGGATGCAGCGCAGCGCCTGTCGGCCGACCTCGTCGGCCAGGGTGTCCGTGCGGCCGTTGTCGAGCAGGACCAGGTGGAAGGTGCTCGGGCCGTCGGTGTCATGGGTGCCCGTCCACATGCTCGTGTACGGGTTCATCCGCTCCGCCGTCGAGGAGCGCGGCAGCGTCTGGAGGAAGACCTCCAGGTCCCGCCAGCTCGGCACCACCTTCTCGATGCCCACCACCGAGATCAGTGTCTCGGGGAGCGTCAGGCACATCCGTCCGTTGCCCTCGGACTCGAAGACCACGAGGGTGCCGGTCTCGGCGACCATGAAGTTGGCGCCGGAGACGCCGACCTTGGCGCGCAGGAACTTCTCGCGCAGGTGCAGCCTCGCCGCCTCGGCGAGTTCGGCGGGGGTGTCGGAGAGGCCGTCGGGGGCGGCCTTGCCCCAGTCGGCCATCCGGTCGCGGAAGATGTCGCGGATCTCGCCGCGGTTGCGGTGGATCGCCGGGACCAGGATGTGGGAGGGCCGGTCGTCGCCGAGCTGCACGATGAGTTCGGCGAGGTCGGTCTCGTACGCGGAGATGCCCTCGGCGGCGAGTGCTTCGTTGAGGCCGATCTCCTGGGTGGCCATCGACTTGACCTTGACGACTTCCGTCTCGCCGGTGGCCTTGACCAGGTCCGCGACGATCCGGTTCGCCTCGTCGGCGTCGGCGGCCCAGTGGACGGTGCCGCCCGCCGCCGTGACGGACTCCTCCAACTGGACCAGGTAGCGGTCGAGATGGCGCAGCGTGTGGTCCTTGATCCGCTTGCCCGCCTCCCTGAGCCGGTCCCAGTCGGCCAGTTCCGCCACGGCCACGGCGCGCTTGTCGCGGATGGTGTGGGTGGCGTGGCGCAGGTTGCCGCGCAGTGTCTCGTTGGCGACGGCTTCCTTGGCGGCCACCGGGAAGGCCGGCATCCCCAGATACGTACCGCTCATGACCAGGGCTCCTCTTCGGTCGACGCCAGGATCTCCGCGAGATGCACGGATCGCAGCGGGGCGGCCTCGCGGCTCGCGATGCCGTCGATGTGCATCAGACAGGAATTGTCGGCGCCGCACAGCACCTCGGCTCCGGTGGAGACCGCGTGCTGGACCTTGTCCTGGCCCATCGCGGCGGAAACATCGGAGTTCTTCACGGCGAAGGTGCCACCGAAGCCGCAGCACTCCATCGCGCCCGGCAGCTCTCTCAGCTCCAGCCCGCGCACCGCTTCGAGCAGTGTGCGGGGGCGCTCGCCGAGGCCCAGCAGACGCACTCCGTGACAGGAGGGGTGGTAGGTGACGGTGTGGGGGAAGTACGCCCCGACGTCGGTCACGCCGACCACGTCGACCAGGAACTCGGTCAGCTCATAAGTGCGCGCGGCCAGTGACGCCGCCGCCTCGTCGCCGATCTTCGGGTAGTGGTGGCGGACCATCGCCGCGCAGGAACCGGAGGGGGTGACCACATAGTCGTACCCCTCGAAGGCCCTGGTCATCCGCCGTACCAGCGGCTCCGTCTCGCGCCGGTAGCCCGTGTTGAACTGCGGCTGGCCGCAGCAGGTCTGCGCCTCGGGGAAGTCGACGTCGACGCCGAGGCGTTCGAGGAGGCGTACGGTCGCGATCCCGGTGGACGGGTACACGGCGTCATTGACGCAGGTGACGAAGAGGGCGGCGCGCATGGGCGGAGCATATGTCGGCTCCGGTTCCGCAGGGTAGTCCCCCGCGCCGGGTGATGGGTTCTCAGACATCCTATGAATGTGTCCGCTCTCGTGGTGCTGTCCCCTGCGGAACCGGCCGCCGTGCGGCAGACTCCGCAGGGTGAGGAAGATCTATGTCATCGGTATCGGGGCGGGCGACCCCGACCATCTGACCGTCTCGGCGGTCAAGGCGCTCCAGCGGGTGGATGTGTTCTTTCTGCTCGACAAGGGCGGGGAGAGGGCCGGTCCCGTCGACTTGCGCCATGAGATCCTGCGCCGCCACACGGGCGGGCACGCCCATCGGCTGGTCGAGATCCCGGACCCCGAGCGGGACCGGAGCACCGACGGCGCCGGTTATCCGGGGGCCGTCGACGCCTGGCGCGGTCGACGGGCCGCGCTGATCGAGCGTGCCATCGCCGGCGAACTGGACGGGGACGCGGGCCCGGACGGCGCGCGGACCGGGGCGTTCCTGGTCTGGGGCGATCCCTCCCTGTACGACTCGACGCTCGCCGTGCTGGAGGAGGTCCTGGCCCGTGGCACCGTCCGTTTCGAGTACGAGGTGATCCCCGGCATCAGCAGCGTCTCCGCGCTGGCCGCCCGCCACCGCGTCGGGCTGACCAGGGTGGGCCGGTCCGTGCAGATCACCACGGGGCGGCGGCTGGCCGAGGGCTGGCCGGACGGGGTGGACGACGTCGTGGTCATGCTCGACGCGCAGCAGGCCTATCTGCGCCATCTGGATGCCGACCCCGTCATCCACTGGGGCGCCTATGTGGGCACCGAGGACGAGATCCTGGTCTCCGGCCGGCTCTCCGAGGTGGCGGAGCGGATCGGGGAGCTGCGCGCCGCGGCGCGGGCCCGCAAGGGCTGGATCATGGACACGTATCTGCTGCGACGGGAGTGAATCGTTCCCGCGCGGGGGCGGCGGGGCCGGGGCGCGGGCCGTCGACAGGGTCCACGCCGCCGTCACCGCCATCACCGCCGTCGCTGTCGGCACCGCCGTCGCTGTCGTCGCCGTCATCCGGGCAGGGCTCTCATCAGGCGCGCCCCACGAAGTCCCAGGCTCCGTGGCCCGCCCGGTAGACCACGAACCCCGGCTCCGTGCGCAGGTAGGCGGCGCCGCCGGGCGCCTTGACCTGGTCGGGGTGGGCGGCCGGTACGTGGATCTCCGCCGTCGCCCCGACGGGGACGTGTACGGAGAGCCGCAGCGCGCCGCCGATCGCCGACCAGGCCACCGACGCCTCGCCCCGGACGGTACGGATCCAGGTGCGGGCCCAGGTGACCCCGGTGCGGCCGTCGGGCCGTACGGTGAAGGTGCGGTAGCCCGCGTCCCCGGGGCGCAGCCCGGCCACGTTCTCGTACAGCCACTGGGCGACCGTGCCCTGGAAGTAGTGGTCGCGCGAGCGCGAGTCGACGGGCCACATCTCCCACATGGTGTCCGCGCCGTTGTCGAACCAGTAGCCCCAACTCGGGTACGTACGCTGGGTGGCGATGGCGTGTGCCACCTCGGGGTGGCCGTGTGCGCACAGGACGCGCAGCAGCACGCTCGTGCCGAGCGCCCCGGTGTTGAGGTGGTTGCCGCGCGCGGTGATGTCCGCGACGAGGCTGTCGACGACCGAGGCACGGGCGCCGCTCGGGACCAGTCCGAAGGCCAGCGGGAGGGCGTTGGACGTCTGCCGGTAGTCGGGGTCCTTCGCCGTTCTGTAGTGGCCGGAGGCGTCGAGGAAGGTGGCGTTGAAGGCGTCCTTGAGACCGTTCGCCGCGCTGCGGTAGCGCGCCGCTGTCCCTCCGTGGCCCAGCAGTTCGCCCATCTCGGCCGTCTGGATGAGCGCGCGGTGCAGATAGGCGGTGGCCGTCAGCCGGGTGTCCTCGGGCGGGTTGCCGCCGTAGCCGGGCGGCAGGTAGTCGCCGAGCGCGGTGATCGCGAGACCGCCGACCAGCCGCTCCAACTCCCAGTCCAGATAACGGGTCAGGGTGGTCCAGTGCTCCCCGGCCACCCGGTCGTCGCCGTAGATCCGGTACATCTCCCGTATCAGGAACGGGTATACGGTCGTCCACTCGGGCGAGGGGCCGAGGTCGCCGTAACCCCAGCCGCCGCTGGGGACGATCACCGGCAGTTGCCCGTCGGGGTTCTGGCTGTCCGCCAGGTCGCCGAGCCACTTGGTGAGGAAGCGGTGCACTCCGAAGGCGTACTCCATGACGGGCGCGCCGAGTTGGGCGTCGCCGGTCCAGCCGTTCTTCTCGTACATCGGGGTGTCGGTGGGTATCCCGTGCAGGTTGTTGAGCAGGGTGCGGCGCATCGCCCGGTCGAGCTGTTCGTAGAACGGCTCGGAGCAGTCGAAGCCGCTGACCTCGGCCACCTTCGTATGGACCGTCCTGCCCATCACATCGGACGGGCGCGGACGGGTCGGCAACCCGCTGACCTGCACATACCGGAAGCCCTTGTACGAGAACGACGGCTCCCACACCTCGGTGGCGCCCCCGCCCGCGCAGATGTACTCGTCGCGCTGGAACCGGCCCGGCACATGCCCGGTCTCGGCGTGGACGCTGCCGTCCTCCTTCAGTTTCTCGCCGTGGACCAGGGAGACGACGGTGCCGGCCGGTGCCCGTACGCTCAGCCGGGTCCACCCCGCCGTCGTACGGCCCATGTCCACGACGTACACCCCGGGGGCCTGCTCGGTGATCGCGGTGGGGGTGTGGGTCTCGATGACCTCGATGGGGTCGTGCGGCTGGGCGCGCAGGGTGCCGCCGGGTGCGGACTGCTCGGCGGGGTGGCGCCAGGAGCTGTCGTCGAAACCGGGCAGGGTCCAGCCCGCCGGGGCCAGCCGGGCGTCGTAGGTCTCCCCCGCGTAGAGGGAGTTGGTGAGGGTCGGGCCCTCGGTGAGGCGCCAGTCGGTGTCGGAGACGACGGTGGTACGGGAGCCGTCGGGGTGGTCGGCCTCCAGCCGGCACAGCAGACGCGGTTCGCCGTGCCACGGGGGCCGGTGCCAGTTCCACACGTTGGGGGTGGTCATGCCGTAGAAGCCGCGCCCCAGGGTGACACCGATCGCGTTGGCGCCGCGCTTCAGGAGCGCCGTCACATCGTGCACCGCGTACATGACGGTCTCGTCGTAGTCGGTGAAGGCCGGGTCGAGTACCTGGCTACCGACCCGCTCTCCATTCAACTCGGCCACGTAGTAGGCCAGTCCGCTGATGTAGAGACGGGCGCGGCTGACGGGCTTGGGTACGGTGAACGCGCGGCGCAGCAGGGGCGCGGGCGCCTCCGGTACGGCGACGGAGACCCCGCTGCCCCACGGTCCTTGGCCGTAGGGCGCGAGCACGGTGGCGGCGGTCCAGCCGGTGTCGTCGAACTCGGGCCGCTCCCAGCCCGGTTGCCCGGTGTCGGTGGCGCGCCACCGCTCCCCGGTGGTCAGTTGACGGGTGGCGCCGTCGGCGGCCTCGACCAGGAGCCGCACGAGCAGTCCGGCCGGGTTGACGGAGGCGGCGCCGCGGTTGGTGGCGACCGCCGCCAGGACGACCGGACCACCGGCCGCGGCGCGTACGGCGGCGGTGACATCGGCGGCCCTGCCGGTGCGCCAGGCGTCCACCTGCTCGGGTGCTTGCAGGACCTGGCGGCCGTTCAGATGGAGGGTGAAGTCGTCGTCGGCGGTGGCGACGAGAGTGGCCCGGGTGATCTCCGTACCCTCGGGAAGCGTGAGGGAGCCGCGGAACCAGCGCGGGCCGACCGGGGCGCCGCCGGTGGTCGCCCCCGCCGTCCAGATCCAGGACGCTCCGTCGAATCCCGGCGGCGCGGCGGGCTGGTCGGCGCCTATCCACCGCGCGTGCCACCGCTCCGCACCGAGCGCGGTCTCCCACCAGCCGGGCTCGCTCCACGCCGAGGCGCGCCCCTCGTGGTCCCAGACGCGGACCTGCCAGTGGCAGCGGGTACGGGGCGGCAGCACGGGGCCCGCGTAGGGCACGGCGACGGTTCGGTCCGAGGCCACGCGGCCGGTGTCCCAGAGGAGTTCACGGCCGGCCGCGAGGGCGCGCCGGCCGGTGGCGGCCCGGATCTGGTACCCGCTCTGCCGTGCGCCCCGGCCGCCGTCGAGCACCCAGGACAGCAGGGGCGCGGCGGCATCGGTGCCGAGGACGTGATCGGCGTACTCGACGGTGGCGGAGGCGATACGGAGCCGCCCGGCCCGGCCCCCCGTCGGGGCCGCCGCCGCGGCCGGGGAGCCCACGGCCGGACCGGCGAGCAGGCCCGCCCCCGCCCCCAGCGCGGAGGTGTGCAGAAGACCCCGGCGTGTCCAGCCCATGCCCATCGCAGCCCCCAGGATTGAAACGTTTCATGTCTCGGGTATGCATCGTAGGGCCGACCTGTCCGCGCTACAAGAGGTGCGGACGCTGCAAGAGGTGCGGGAGGGGTGGCCGCCCGCGCGGGGCGTCAGGCCGGGTGCGTGGCCGCACGGCCGCTGCCCGCCACGCGGAACGTGGCGGCACAGTCGCGCTGCCCACCACGGAGGACGTGGTGGGCAGCGACCCCGCGCCGGGCGCCCGCGCGCTAACGGGTGAGCACGGCGCGGATGGTCTTGCCGCCACCCGCGCGCGGCAGGACGGTGACCCTCTCGGCCAGGCGCTGGATCATCGGCCAGCCGAAGCCGCCGGTCCGGCCGGTGAGATCGGGGGTCCGGTCCTGCGGCGGGGTGGGGCTCGGGTCGTGCACCACGATCTGCAGGCTGCGACGGTCCGCACGCAGATGCAAAGAGGTCACCTCGCCCGCGTGCCGGATCGCGTTCGTCACCAGCTCGGAGACCAGCAGGACCAGATTCTGGGAGGTGTGCGCGGAGGGCTCGGGGGAGAGACCGGCCAGAAATCCGTAGGTCGCCTCCCGTGCCTCTGCCGCCAGCTCCGGGCGCAGCGCCCACTCGACATGGTCGTGGGGCCGCGTGTCGCTCATGGGAGGTTGTTGCATCGGACTCACCCCGTCGTTCGGATGTCGGTGCGGCTGTCTCCTGCCGTCGTTTACCCCAGCAATCACCATCGAAGAGTGTCCGAGTGCATCTTGTTTTCGGTGAGTCGTACAGGAAGTCCGCTATGCGAGCACATGGTCTCCACCGGCGGGGGCAGACGCGAGCACGGCGGACGGCGGCGCCCGGCGTGCGGACCACGCCACGCGCGCCCTCCGCACCACCATCCGACGACGGAAGGCACGTCCGTGCACATGACCCACCTCGCGATACCGCCCGCGCTCCCCGTTCCGAGGGTCCGATGACGGTCTGCCAGGAGCCGCCGGAGCCCACCGTCCCGACACCCGCTCCGGTCACCTCGCCGGTCGCCGCCGCTCCGGCCGCGGGGCCTCGGATGCTGCGCCGCCGGCTGGAGCGGCTGATCGGGATCGCCGCGACCGAGGGCAACGAGCTCGTCAGGCTGCGCAACGGCGATCAGATCTTCGCCGCGATGCTGGCGAGCATCCGGGGCGCGGAGCACACCGTCGACATGATGACCTTCGTCTACTGGCGCGGTGACATCGCCGCGGAGTTCGCCGGGGCGCTCGCCGACCGGGCCCGCGCGGGGGTACGGGTGCGGCTCCTGCTGGACGGTTTCGGCAGCCGGCTGATCGAGCGGGGGCTGCTGAGCGCGATGACGGAGGCCGGGGTCGAGGTGGCCTGGTTCCGCAGACCGCTCTGGATCACCCCGCTCAAACAGAACCACCGCTGCCACCGGAAGGTCCTGGTGGTGGACGAGTCGACCGCGTACACCGGCGGGGTGGGAATCGCCGAGGAGTGGTGCGGCGACGCCAGGAACGAGCACGAGTGGCGGGACACCCATGTACGGGTGCGCGGCCCGGCCGTGGACGGTATCGCCGCCGCGTTCTCGCAGAACTGGGCGGAGTGCCACGACACGCTCTTCGACGAGCGGGACCGGTTCGTCGAGCACCCGCCGCGGGGTGGCGCCGCCGTACAGATCGTGCGGGGTTCCGCCAGCTTCGGCTGGCAGGACATGCAGACCCTGATGCGGGTGGTGATCGAGTCCTCGCAGGAGCGGCTGCGGCTGGCCACCGCCTACTTCGCGCCCGACCCGTACTTCGTCGAGCTGCTCTGCCGGGCGGCCGGGCGCGGGGTGGAGGTGGAGATCCTGCTGCCGGGGCCGCACACCGACAAGCGGGTCTGTTCGCTGGCCGGGCAGCGTCACTACGAGGATCTGCTCGCGCGCGGTGTACGGATCTGGGAGTACCGGCCGACGATGATGCACGCCAAGGTAATCACCGTGGACGGGCAGGCCGCGCTCGTGGGCTCCAGCAACTTCAACCGGCGCTCGCTGGACCATGACGAGGAGGTCATGCTCGCGGTGCACGACCAGGAGTTCACCGCCGTCCTGGACGCCGACTTCGACGAGGACCTGCGGGTGAGCGAGCGGATCGAGCCGGCCCGCTGGAAGCGGCGCTCCGTGGGGCGGCGCGCGCTGGAACGGGCGGTCGCCCCCATCCGCCGCTACCTCTGAGAGCCGGGGGCGTCCGGCCGCTCACCCCGGCCGGGACGGTCGCGCACCGGCCGGGACGGTCGCGCACCGGCCGGGACGGTCGCGCACCGGCCGGCGCCCCGCGTCAGCCGGTCGCGTCGGTCCCGTCGGCGGGCGCCCCCGGCGCCCCCGCGGCTCCTTCGGGCGCGAGCGCGGCCTCGATCGTGGCGTACACCGGCACGGCCTGCTCCAGTCCGATGACGTCGAACAGGCGCTGGACGAAGGAGGAGGGCCGGGCGAGCCGCAGCCTCGGGCCCAGCGTGCCGTGGGCCTGGAGGAGCACGTTCACCGTGGTGGAGTCCGCGAAGGTGATGCGGGACAGATCCACGACGACGGGGCCCGGGGCGCTCTCGCCCGCCTCGGCCAGCGCGGTGACGAGCGGGGCGATGTTCTCCACGTCGAGATCACCGCTGACGGTGACCACGACCGCGTCGCCGTTCTGTCCTGTGGCCAGTCCCATGGCCTGACCTGCGCTGTGATGAGGTTGCACAGGATTCCTTCGTGGGCTGTAGAGGTCAGGAGTGGCACCACGATAGAAGTGATAGTTGCCATTTGACAACATTCTCTGGTGCGCAACAATCTGTTCACTGCTTCCGCACAAGTGCTCTGCGCGGAGAGTAACGCGTCGATGCCAGGAAGTGGGCCCGAATGAAGCTAAGCGCCGAGCTACGCGCTGTCCGCCACGTGGCTCCGTACAGAGGCCTCGGCCGCCTCGGCCCCGACCCCCTGAGCCTGACTCGCCGCGGCCCGGAAGGCGCTCAGCCCCTCCGCGAGCATCAGCACGTCCGACGGCTCCATCCGCTCCAGCACCAGCCCCACCTCACGGGTGCGGAAGGCGCGGTACTCGTCCAGCGCCTGGTGGCCGCGCCGGCTCAGCCGCAGCTCGACCTCACGACGGCTCGCACGGCTCTGGGAGCGGGTCACGAGCCCCATGGCCTCCATCCGGTCGCAGAGTCTGCTCACGGAGGAGGGACGCGAACCGAGGGCCTCGCCGAGGGTCCGCAGATTGGCGCCCTCATGCGTTTCGATGACGAGAAGGGCCCGTAGCTGGGACGGCGGGACCGGACCCGACGGCGCGGCCTCCTGGCCACGTCCCCACAGCACTTCGAGCAGTTCCGAGGCGGCACAGGCGGCCTCGGCGACCTGCTCACGACGGCACGGCTGACCGGTGAAACGGGACATCGATCCACCCTTTCATCCGGCGTTGCCCTTTGCCAGCCCGGACCGACCCCGGACCGAACCGCCCCTTGAGGAAAGCCGAACGACAGTGACTCTACTCGCGGATGTGGAAAGAGCGGTCCGCGCGGCGGCGCCGCACGACCTGGTGGACACGTTGCGCGGCGTGCTCGCGACGGCGTACGGCACGACCTCCGTCACGCTGTACCTCGCCGACTACGCGCTCACGGTGCTCCGTACGGTCGACGACCCCATGGCCCCCGCCGCCGACGGGCTGTCGCTGCACAACACCCCGGAAGGCCGGGCGTTCGGCAGCCAGGAGCCGCGTGAGCAGCAGGTCAGGCACCGGGACGCGGTGGACCACCACCTTCCGGTCACCGTACGCGGCGAACGGCTCGGCATCCTCACGGTCCGGCTGCCGAGCGAGCTGTCCACCCCGGGGACCGTCGACGACCTGACCCAGGTCGCCGATCTGCTGGGCCACGAGATCCTGGTGGCGGAGCGGGACACGGACCTCTACCAGCGGGCGCGCAGAGCGAGCCGGCTGACCCTGGCGGCCGAGATGCAGTGGGAGCTGCTCCCGGCCCGCGCCTGCACCGCCCGGGAGTACGCCATCGGCGCCCAGCTCGAACCCGCCTACGCGATCCATGGCGACAACTTCGACTGGGCGTCGGACGCGGACGAGCTGACCCTCGCTGTGACCAACGGGATGGGCGAGGGCATCCAGGCCTCCCTGCTGACCAATCTCGCCGTCAACGCCCTGCGCAACGCGCGCCGGGCGGGCATCGGCATCGCCGACCAGGCGGCGCTGGCCGACCAGGCGCTGTACGAGCAGCACCGGGGCATCTCGTACGTGTCGACGCTCCTGCTCCGTTTCGAGCTGGCCACGGGGCGGGTCGAGGCGGTGGACGCAGGGTCGCCCGAGCTGTGGCGGCAGCGCGACAAGACCGTGGAACGCATCGACCTCGACGCACAGCTCCCGCTGGGCATGTTCGAGGAGTCGGACTACGTGGCGCAGTCGCTCCAGGTGCTCCCCGGCGACCGGCTGCTCTTCGTGAGCGACGGCGTGTACGCGGCGCTCTCGCCGCAGGGCGAGGCGTACGGGGACCGGGCGCTGGCGCGGGCGATCAGCGCGACGAGTCTGCTGCCGGCGGCCATGGTGCCGCGCGCGGTGCTGCGGGAGCTGGCGGCCTACCGGGACGCCGAGTCGGCGGACGACGCGCTGGTGCTCTGCCTGGACTGGTTCGGCCGCCAGGAGGAGTGACCCGGGCCGAGTCGCCCAGGAGAGCCGGGTACCCCGGGAGAGGTGACGGCGAAGGCCCGTGCGGTACGGGCGGCGGGTGTCAGGCCGGGACCTCGCGGGCCGCCAGGTCGAAGACGGCCTGGACCCGCTTGCCCACCGGGACGCGCTCCGCCGTGAGCCGGTCGGCGAGGGCGTGGACGATCTCCAGACCGTGCCCGCCGAGCCGGGCGGGGTCGCGCGGGTAGCGGCGCGGCAGGGCCGAGCTGCTGTCGTACACGGTCACGAGCACCTGCTGGTCCGTGCCCTCCAGCTCCAGCAGATACGGTCCGTGGCTGTGCCGCTCGGCGTTGGTGACCAGCTCGCTGACGACCAGCAGCAGATCGCCGGTGGCGCGGTCACCGAGGGTGGCGAACCACTCGGCCTCCAACTGCTGGAGAAACCGTTCGGCCAGCAGCCGGGCCTCGGCGATACAGCCGGGCTCCCCGCTGAACTCGCCGGCCCGCCGCAGTGGCTGTACGGAATCGGCCATGGCCGTGAGGGCCGTTCCCGTGATGGTCTGTTCGTTCATAGCTCCTGCCCGCGCACCGGTGAGGCGATCGGGGGACCCCCTTCTCCGATTGCCCTTATGCCCTCACACGCCGCCGGTATGCCCGCCGGTTTCGTGAAAGGTGTCACCTGTGCCCGGGAATCCGCCCGGGAAGGCGGACCACGGAGACGAAGAACTCATCGATCTGCCGGACGGCTGCGATGAATTGATCGAGGTCGACCGGTTTCGTCACGTAAGCGTTCGCGTGCAGTTTGTAGCTGCGCAGGATGTCCTCCTCCGCCGACGAGGTGGTGAGGACGACGACGGGGATGAGGGCGAGCTCGGGGTCGGTCTTGATCTGCTCCAGGACCTGGCGGCCGTCGTACTTCGGCAGATTGAGGTCGAGCAGGACCAGATCGGGCCGGGGCGCGTCCGTGTGGGCCCCTCGCCGGTAGAGGAAGTCGAGGGCCTCCTCCCCGTCGCGCACCACGTGCAGGGTGTTGCGGATCTTGTTGTCCTCGAACGCCTCGCGGGTCATCAGCTCGTCGCCGGCGTCGTCCTCGACGAGCAGGACCTCGATCGGCTCGACGCGCGGGGGGTGCGAGTTCACAGGGCGGCTCCAGGGGAGGTGTGCGGCGGCCTCGCCTGACCGGCCGCCTCGTCGGGCGACTCGGCCGGCTCGGGACGATCGGGTTGATCGGACTGATCGGCGGATTCGAACTGATCGGTCCGATCGGCGGATCCGGGCTGATCGGCGGACTCGGACGATCCGGCGGACGGCTCGGGCTCGTCCGGGATGGCGGGCAGCGTGAAGTGGATACGGGTGCCGCCCTCGGCCACGGACTCCAGCCAGATCCGGCCCCCGTGGAACTCGACGATCTTACGGCAGAGCGCCAGCCCGATGCCGGTGCCGTCGTACTCGTCCCTGGCGTGCAGCCGCTGGAAGATGACGAAGACCTTCTCGGCGAACTCGGGCGCGACGCCGATGCCGTCGTCGGTGACGGTGACGTGCCACTCCTCGCCCTCGGCGACGCATCCGACGGTGATCCGCCCGGGGCCGTCCGGGCGGCGGAACTTGACCGCGTTCCCGACGAGGTTCTGGAGGAGCATGGCGAGGGTGGTCGGGTCGCCGGTCACACGGGGCAGCGGGTCCTCCCGTACGACCGTGACCCCGGACTCCTCGACGGCGAGCGCGAGATTGCCGAGGGCGCGGTCCAGGACCTGGTCCAGTTCGACGGCCTGCCACGCGTCGTGCACGCGGCCCACCCGGGAGAAGGTGAGCAGATCGTTGATCAGGATCTGCATGCGCTTGGCGCCGTCGACGGCGAAGTCGATGTACTGCTTGCCCCGGCCGTCGAGCTGCTCGCCGTACCGCTTCTCCAGCAACTGGCAGAACGAGGCGACCTTGCGCAGCGGCTCCTGGAGGTCGTGCGAGGCCACGTAGGCGAACTGCTCCAGCTCCGAGTTCGAGCGGCGCAGTTCCTCGGTCTGTTCCGCGAGCAGGTCCTCGCGCAGTCGCGTGGCCGCGATCTCGTCGACCAGCCGGCGGCGCATGTCCTCCACCGCGGCGCCGACGGCCCGCAGGTCGGAGGGGCCCCGTACCTCGATGCGCCGGTCGAACGCCCCGTCGCGTACGCCGTCGGTCGCGGCCCGCAGCGCGTTCAGCGGCCGGCCGACCATCCGGTGCAGGACGACGGCGAGGCCCAGCACCGCCAGGACGAAGCCGCCGAGGATCACGAGGAAGACGGTGTCGCGCAGCGCGCGGGCGTCGCTCAGATCGGCGCGTGCGTGGTCCCTGGACTCGTCGAGATGGCGCTGCTGGACGGTGAAGAGCCGGCGCAGTTCGTCGAACGCGGCCTTGTTCCCGGCGAGCCGTTCCCCGGACGCCGTGACGGTGCCCATGGTCCGTACGGACTCGATCAGGGGCTCCGCCTCGTCGCGCCGCCACTGTCCGGCGGCGCGGGTGAGCCGGTCGAGGTCGGCGGCGGCCCGCCGGTCGGACCCGACGATGGCGCGCATCCGCGCGGTGAACCGCTCCTCGTCGGCGCGGCCCTGGTCGTACGGCGCGAGGAACGACGGGTCGGCGGTCAGCGCGAAGCCGCGCACCCCGGTCTCCTGGTCGAGCAGGGCCCGCTGGAGCTGGAAGGCGGTGGACCGGGCGGGCTGGATCCGGTCGACGAGTTCGTTGGTGCGGTCGTTGGTCCGGGACAGCAGCACGCCCGCTATGACGGTGCAGCCGCAGACGACCAGCACCAGGGTGACCAGGATGAGGCGCACCCACCCCTGGACCGAGAGCCGGGCGCGCGCGGTGCGCCACACCGAGGAGGGGCTCGCCCACGGAGGCCGCGTCACGGGGTGCCGCCCCAGCCGAGGTGGAGCACGGCGACGTCGTCCGCGAGTCCACCGTACGGCGCCGCCCCTTCGGTGGCGCCGTCGACCAGCGCGTCCACGAAGGCGCGCGCGGGCAGTTCGCCGTGGAGCCGCGCCAGTCGCAGGAGCCCGTCCTCGCCGAGCCGGGTCGTCGGCCCCGTACGGCCTTCGAAGAGGCCGTCGGTGAAGAGCACCACATGGCCGCCGGGCGGCAGCGGGATGGTGGTCTCGGTCCAGCGGCCCGCGCCGGGCAGCAGCCCGAGGGCCATGCCGACCTGGGGCTCCTCCCAGGCGACGGCGGCACCGTGGCGTACGAGCAGACCGGGGTGCCCGGCGCGCACGACGCGGAACTCGCGGCCCCCTGGCGGGAAGACCAGGGAGGTGACGGTGGCGAAGAGGTGGTGGTCGGACCGTTCCGCGACGAGGATCTCCTCCAGGAGCCGTACCCGGTCCAGCGGCGGTGTCCCGCACAGGACGGCGGTGCGCCAGGCGACGCGCAGGCAGACCCCGAGGGCCGCCTCCGCGGCTCCGTGGCCGGACACGTCTCCTATCACCGCGTGGACGGTGCCGTCCTCGGTCTGGACGACGTCGTAGAAGTCTCCGCTGAGCAGGCCGCGGACCCGGCCGGGTTCGTACCGCGCCCTCGCCTCGAAGTCGTCGCCGCGCAGCAGGGGAACGGGCAGCAGGCCGCGTTCCAGCCGGGCGTTCTCCTGGGCGATCAGTTCATTGGCGCGCAGGGCCGCGGCGGCCTGTTCGACCTGCTTGCGCTGGAGGGCGTAGCGGACGGCGCGGCTCAGCGCCTCCGGATCGATGCGCCCCTTGACGAGGTAGTCCTGCGCGCCGGTGGCCACGGCGGAGAGCCCGGTCTCTCCCTCGGCCATGCCCGTGAGGACGACGATGGCTGCGTCCGGGGCGGTGCGCAGGATACGGGTGACCGCGTCGACGCCGTGGACGTCCGGGAGGTGGAGGTCGAGCAGGACACAGACGGGAGCGGTGCGGTCGGCGAGGAACCGCTGGCCCTCGGCGAGCGTCTGGCACCACGTGAGCGAGGAGTCGAGATCACTGTCGGCGAGCATCTCCTCGACGAGCAGCGCGTCACCCGCGTCGTCCTCGACGAGCAGCATGACCGCGTCGACGGCCCACAGGGAGTCACGTACGACGGCGGGGGTGGCTTCCCGTACAGATGTGCCCTCGCGCGGGGCGGGCGGGGACAGGGCCCCGGAGGTACGGCGCCCTCGCACCGGACGCGACGAGAAGCCCACGGGCAACTCGACCACACTCCACCCCCTCACCCGGCGTCGCCGGTCACCCGGCGTCATCCCGGCGGGAAGCATATGCGACATCCGGAGTACCGCTCCGCACACGGTGTGAGGAACGCTCCCCCGGGAGAAGTTACGGCAAACCGGCGGAGCGGAACGCGGTGTTCCCGCACACTGGTTCCCGCGCACCGGTCCGCGCGCGGGGGAAACATGCGATGCTCTCCGCCGGGCTCGGGGCCGTGTGCGGTGTGACACGGAGCTGACGCCGGGCAGAACTCGGCGGGCGGACTCAGCGGCAGGGAAGCCGGAGCCGTACGGGGGGGTGCGGGGATGACAACGGTCGACGACGGGGCGGACAACGCGGTGTCGGGGGCGCAGTCGTGGCTGGACGCGCGCCCGGCGGGTACGGCGGAGGCCCGCGCGCTGGCGCGCTCCTTCCTGGACCGGCACGCGCCGGGCGTGCCCGAGCAGGCGGCGGTCGATGTACTCCTGGTGGTGTCGGAGCTGGTGACGAACGCCATACGGCACGCGGGTGGGGTGACGGGCTTCCGGATCTCGGCGGGTACCGGAGTGGTCGAGATCGCGGTACGGGACGCGAGTTCGCGGCTGCCCGCGCTCGCGCAGCGGCGCGAGGAGTGGCTGCCGGGCGGCTACGGCTGGCCGCTGGTGCACCGGCTGGCCGAGGTGACGGTCACGCTCCTCGGGGACGGCGGCAAGCTGATCAGGGCGCTGGTACGGCACTGAACGGGGCGGTGGCGCCGCCGGGTCGGGGCCGTTCGCGCCTCCCCGTTCCGGGCCTCCCCCATGGCCGCTCATGGCATGCTGATGCTCCCTGAGTTCCGGCCGCCCCGGAAGGGGATTCCATCCCCATGACGACGGCGACGACGACGGCGACGATGACAACGACGTACGCGAAGCAGTGAGAGGGTGAAGGGGATTCGTGCCGAGGCACGGCGTCCCACTATGTGAGGCATTCACCGAAGACCTCCTCCGCGACCGGCGGGGCCGTGGGCGACGTGGCCCTGGAGTCCTCGCCGCACCCGGTGATCGTGGCCGACAGGACCGGTGTGGTCCGGCTGGCCAACGCGGCGGCCGCCACCCTGCTGCCCGGTCTCACCGCGGGCAGCGACCTCTCCCGGCGGGGCCCGCACTGGCTCGCCGAGGCGCACGCGGGGCGCGAACACACCGCGTACGGAGCCGTGGGCGAGCGCTCGTACCGGGCGCGCGGCGCCGAGACCGGCTCCGGCTCCCTGACGACCTGGTGGCTCAGCGACGAGACGGACCACCGGGCCACGCAGCAGGCCCTGGACACGGAGCGCAAGCGCACCGCGTTCCTCATCGAGGCGTCCGACCAACTGCTGTCGTCCCTCAACGCCCGCACATGCGTGGACACCACGGTGCTGCTCGCCGCCGCGCACCTCGCCGACGCGGCGGTCGTCGTCGGTCCGCGTACGGGCCGCCGGACGCCGCTCACCCGCGCCACGCGGGACGGCTCCCTCACCCACGGGTCGCTGGCGGCCGACCCGGCGGACGTGCCCGGTCTCGCCGAGGCGCTCCGGGGCTTCCCGCCGGCGCCCTCGCGCCGGATCGCCCCGGGGAGCACCCCCGCGTGGCTGGCGCCCGAGGGGTTCGGCGAGATCGGCCCGGTCGTGGTGACGCCGCTGCCCGGCAACAGGGTCCCCGCGGGCGCGCTGATCCTGCTGCGCCGGCCCGGCCGTACCCCGTTCACCGAGGGCGAGGAGACCTTCGCCCGGATCTTCGCCGCTCGCGCGGGCGCGGCCGTCTCGGCCGCCCTGCTCTTCGCCGAGCAGTCCTCCGTCGCGGATCTGCTGATGCGCGATCTGCTGCCGCCCCGGCTGCACCACTACGACGGGGTGGAGTTCGCCGGGGGCTACCGGCCCTCCCGTGACGGTCAGCGCGTGGGCGGGGACTTCTACGACTTCTACCCGGCCGAGCAGCGGGGCGGCGAGACCCAGGCCGTGCTGGGCGACGTCTGCGGCAAGGGGCTGGAAGCCGCCGTACTGACCGGCAAGATCCGCAACACCCTCCAGGCCCTGCGGCTGGTCGAGCCCGACCACGAGCGGCTGCTGAAGCTCCTCAACGGGGCGCTGCTCACCTCGCACCACACCCGGTTCGCGACGCTGGTGCTCGCCTCGGTGACGCGCCGGGCGCACGGGGTGGAGCTGCGGCTGACCAGCGGCGGTCATCCCGCGCCGCTGATCGTACGGTCCGACGGCACCGTGGAGGTGGCGCGGACCAGCGGCACCCTCATCGGAGCGCTGCCCGAGGTGTCGGCGCTGACGTTCCGTACGGTCCTGCGTCCTGGCGAGACCTGCCTCCTGTACTCCGACGGGATCACGGAGGCCAGGGGCGGGCCGTTCGGTGACGCCCTGTTCGGCGAGGAGCGGCTGATGTCCGCCCTCGGCGAGTGCGCCGGTATGCCCGCGGAGGCGGTCGTCGAGCGCGTCCAGACGCTCGCGACCGAGTGGGTGGGCCCGGGCAGCCACGACGACATGGCGCTCGTCGCCGTCACCGCGCCGCGCCGGAACCTGCTCAGCGCGGTGGGAGGCCACGGACCGGGCAGGTTCACCCCATGACCCGTACCCACCCGGCTCCGGCGCATCGCCGCGGAGCCCCGCCCGCCCGGCCGGTCCCGTCCCGAGGGCGGCCCGGATGACCGCCACACCGCCGGAACCGCTGGCCGTCGTCGTCACCACGCCCTCACCCGACACCGTCGAGGTGCGGCTCGACGGCGAGATGGACTACGAGACCTCGTACGAAGTGATCGACACCGTACGGCAGTTGCTCCGTACCCACCGGGGTGTGGCACGGCTGGAGCTGCGCTGCGGCGGGCTCACGCTGTGCGACTCGATGGGCCTCTCGGCGCTGCTGATGATCCGGCGCCTCGCGGAGTCCGACGGCGTGCGCCTCGTGCTGACGGAGCGCCGGCCGTCGCTGGAGCGGGTGCTGCGGGTCACCGGCACCCTGGGCCATCTGGACGGGGAGGAGGGGGACGGGCGCGAGGAGCGGGCGCCGTCGAGCGACACCGGCCCCGGGTGAGATCGTCCGCCGTTCCCACCGCTCCCGGCCCGGGGTGAGCCAGCCCACGTTGACCCGGAGCGATGTTCCTCGGGAGGGTTGGCTGCATGGCCCACCTATGTGCTCCACCGCCGTCGTCCGCGCTGCTCTGTGACGGGGACATGCCGTGCAGGGAGTACTGACCGGCTTCGCCGTCATCGCCGTCGTCATCGGGGTCGGGTACGTGATCGGGCGGCGCAGGTATCTCGGCGACAACGGGCGTGAGGTGCTCACCAAGCTGGCCTTCCACGTGGCCACGCCCGCCCTGCTCTTCACCACCCTCGCGCGGGCCGATCTCTCGGTCGTCCTCTCCAGCCGGCTGCTGATCACGGCGATCAGTACGGCCGTTGCGGCCGGCGCCTTCGTGGCCGTCGCCCTGGTCCGCCGCTGGGACCTCGGACGTACCACGATCGGCGCGCTGTGCTCCAGCTATGTCAACGCGGGGAATCTCGGGATCCCGATCGCCGTGTACGTCCTCGGGGACGCCTCGCTCGTGGCACCCGTCCTGCTCTTCCAGCAGCTCGTGATGACACCGATCGCCCTGACCGTGCTCGACCTCGCGCGGCCGGGCGAGAAGCTGCCGCTCTGGCAGCGCCTGACCACACCGCTGCGCAACCCGATCGGCGCGAGCTCGCTGTGCGGGGTCGCCGTCGCGGCCACGGGGTGGACGGTGCCGGGTCCCGTACTCGACCCGCTGCTGCTGATCGGCAACATGTCGGTCCCGGCCGTCCTGCTGGCGTTCGGGATCTCGCTGTGCGGCTCCACGCTGCCGGGGCGCGGCCCCGACCGTCACCCCGTGCTGCTCTCCGCCGCGCTGAAGTCGGTCGGCCAGCCAGCCGCCGCCTGGGCGCTGGGCGCCCTGGTGTTCGGGCTGCACGGCGCCGCGCTGCTCGACGTCGTGGTGACCTCGGCGCTGCCCGCGGCGCAGAACCTGTTCACGTACGCCTCGCGCTACCGGGTCGCCGAACGGCTGGCCCGGGAGTCGATCCTGCTCTCCACACTGCTGTCGGTACCGGTCCTGGTGGTGATCGCGGCGCTCCTCGGCTGAGGGCGTCGCGATCACCCCGGCGCCCCGGCGTGTTACGGCCGGCCGGTCGCCGCTCCGAGCGCGGAGCGGGCGATCGTGTCGGCCTGCCGGAACATCGCGGCGTTGCCGCGCGCCCGCGCGCCGATGGCGGTGTTCCACTCCACGCCCTCGACGGGGATGCCGAACGCGAAGAGATGCGGATGCGGCCGGCCCGAGGCGTCGCGCACCCGCAGCTCCGCGGGGACGATGTCGAGCGCGCCGGTCGCCGTGGCGTCCTCCCCCACGCCCGCCAGGTGCGGGCGGGCCAGCCCCGATGCGACGAGCCCGGCCAGCAGCGGGTCGGCGGTACGGGCCAGGTCCTGGCCGGGCAGCCAGGCGTCCAGCAGGGCGCGGGCGGTGGCGGGCGGGCCGCCGGTGGTCGGGGAGAGCGCGGTGAAGCGGCCCGCCCCGCCGTCGACGGTGACGGTGGGGCGCGCGCCCAGGAACTCGACGACGCCCGCCTCGCTGAGCGCGATCAGTTCGGCGATCCTGCGGGCGGGCGGGCCGCTGGCGACATGGGCGCCGTACGACCGGAACCAGGCCAGTTCGGGGTGCGAGGCGCCGGTGAGCACGCCTGCGGCGACGACCCGCCGTATCTGCCCCTTCACCGCGGCGATCGCCGCCGCGGCGGCCTTGACCGGGCTGCGCCCCGGCGCGCGCGCCGCCGCCAGGTCCGTACGCATCCACTCCCGCGCCCAGACGCCGAACGCCGCCCGGTCGGGGAAGGTCCGGCCGGCCAACGGGGTGTCGAGGTCGAGCGCGTCGAAGCGGTCGGCGGGGTCGCGCAGCCCGTCGGCGAGCAGCTCCGCCTGGGCGTCGGAGCCGTGCCCGGCCGCCGCGTACCGCTCCAGGAACGTCCCGGCCGGCAGTCGGGCCGCCGAAGGCCGGAGGTCGAGGAGCGTCCGGTACCAGGCCGCGCCCGCCTCCTGGGCGATCAGCGGCCACACCTCGGTACGGAAGCCGACCGTGCCCGGCGCGCGGGCGGTCAGCCGTCCGACCGCCGCGTCGTCGAAGAAGGCCAGGGTGTGTCCCGGTGGCATCCGGCCCGGTGTCTCGGCGCGCGCGAGGTACGGCACGCCCCGGCCCGAGCCCGCGATCAGGCGCGGTTCGCGTCCCGAGGGCAGATAGCGCAGCGCGCCGCTCCCCGTCTCCTCGAACCGGCCGCCGCGCCCGGCGGTGACCAGGGTGAGCTGGTCGAAGAAGTTGAGCGCGAGGCCGCGTACGAGGACCGGCTCGGCCGGCTCCAGCAGATCGAGCGGGGCCTCGTGCGGATGGCCGGGCGGCAGATACCGCAGCCCGTAACGCTCGGCGGTGGCGGTCAGCGTCCGTACCTCGTCCGAGGGGCGCTGGTCGGTGTGGCCGGTGGCGAGGACGGCCGCGTCGACGAGCAGGCGCGTGCCGTCGTCGAGTCGGAGCAGCAGCCGCCCGTCCGCGGCCTCGTCCAGGGCGACGGCGCGCCTCGGGTGCGGGACGATCCGGAGGGAGGGGGCGGCGCCCCGGACGATCCGGTCGTGGGCCCAGGCGAGATAGCGGCCCATGAGCGCGCGGGAGGGGAACTCCCAGGCTTCGGTGCCCGGTTCGTGTTCGCTCGCCCACTGGGCCAGGGAGGGCCCGGTGGTCGCGGGCCCCGCCATCGTCACGGTGTCGTCGGGGAACGCGGTGGCGTGCCCGGAGAGCGTGTTCATGAGCAGGTGTCCGGACTGCCCTGGGTGCCAGATCCGCCCGGCGCCCGGCGGGTGCTCGTCCACGACGTGCACCTCGGCCGGGGTGTCCGACCAGGGCCCCGCCGGGCCGAGGTTGGCCGTGAGGCGCTCCAGTACGGCGGTGCCGCGCGGCCCGGCCCCGATGACGGCGATACGGAGCGGCCGGGCGCTCACGCCTCGGTGTCCCAGATGTCGGTCAGCACACGGTGCATGTTACCGCCGAGGATCTTGGTGATGTCCTCGGCGGTGTAGCCGCGGGCGGCCAGCAGCTCGGTGATGAGGGGCAGGTCGGCGGGGGTGCCGAGGCCCTCCGGGTGGATCCGGTCGAGGTCGAGGTCCTCACCGACGATGGGGATCTCCGGGTAGAGCCTGCGCACCCGCGCCATGCCCTCGCGGGAGTACTTGCGCTCGTCGCCGACGTCCGTGCCGACGATGACGTGGTCGATGCCGATCAACTCGACCAGGTAGTCGATGTTGTCGGCGAAGACATCGGCGCCCGGCTTGCGGGTCAGCCCGTCGGGGGTGAGGAAGCCGGACTTGGCGGCGAGGCCGAACACACCGCCGCGTGCGGCCAGTTCACGGGCGACGACATCGCTCTTGTTGCGCGGGCTGTCAACGAAGTGGGTCAGGCCCGCGTGGGTGACGAGGACGGGCTTCCCGGAGACCTCGATGGTCTCCAGAGTGGAGCGCTCGCCGGTGTGCGACAGGTCGAGTGCGACGCCGAGCCGGTTGGACTCCTTGACGAGGGAGCGGCCGAAGCGGCTCAGCCCGCCGTTGGCGCTCTCGCCGCTGCCGTCACCCGCGTAGTTCCGGTTCTGGTACGTCAGCCCCATGAAGCGCAGGCCCAGTTGGTGCAGGGCCTCCAGCCGCCACAGGTCCTCCCCCACCGGCTTGCTGTCCTCGAACCCGGCGAACCAGGCCACGCTGCCCTCGCGCTGGGCGCGGGCGACATCGTCCAGACCGTACGCCTGGAAGACCCGGCCGCCGGTCTCGGCGAGCCGGTGCCGCCAGCCGACGATGGCCGCCGCGGCGGCGTCGTACCCCTGGGAGATGGAGACCGCGTGGTTGATCGCCGTGACCCCGGAGACGGCGAGCTTGCCGAGGTAGGTCTCGTCGGCCCAGGGCAGCGGGGTGCAGTCGAGCGCGTTGAAGACGACGCTGTCGCGGTGCAGTGCGGTGGCGTCGAGGGGCTGCGCCGGGGTGACGGGCACGGTGTTCTCCTTGCGGCGGGTGGGGCGTTCGGTCGAAACGTGGGGGGCGTGGGTTCCGCTCAGCCGGATCGCAGGGTGCGACGCAGCCCGAGTCCGCGTTCCACCAGGACGACCACGACGACGGAGAGCAGGACGAGCAGGACGGAGAGGGAGGCGACGGACGGGTCGCTGCGGTACTCGACGTACTGGAGTACGGCCACCGGCAGCGGCACGGTGTTCTGCCCGGAGACGAACAGGGAGATGACCGTCTCGTCGAAGGAGAGCAGGAACGCGATGATCGCGCCGGAGAACAGACCGGACCTGATGGTCGGCAGGGTGATCCGCCAGAACGTGACGAGCCCGTTCGCGCCGAGGGTCCGCGCCGCCTCCTCCGCGCGCGGGTCCGCCGAGACCAGGGAGGCGGCGACCGTCCGTACGACATAGGGGACGGTCACCCCGAGGTGGGCCAGGATCAGCCCCCAGTAGGTGTCGGTGAGCGGGATCGGCGCCAGGATCAGCAGCAGCGCGAGGCCGAGCACGATGTGCGGCACGAGCAGCGGCGAGAGGAAGACCGCTTCCAGGGCGGCGCGGCCCCGGAAGCGCAGCCGGGTCAGCGCGAGGGCCGCCGGTACGCCGGTGACGACGGCGAGCAGGGCGGTCACCGCGGCGGTGACCCCGCTGACCTTGAAGCCCTCACGGAAGGCGTCGTTGGCGAAGACCTGCCGGTAGGCGTCGAGGCTGAAGCCCTCGGGTGGGAAGCGCAGATAGGTGGAGGTGTCGAAGGACTCCACGAGCACGATGAGGATGGGCGCGAGGAGGAACAGATAGAGGACGGTCAGAACGACGGCCCACACGGCGCGGGTCGGACGGCTCGCGTTCATGAACGGGCCTCCCCGGGTCCGGTGAAGCGTGCTTCGAGGGCGCGCTGGGCCCACAGGTAGACCGTGATGACCACGCCGAACACGGCGAGCAGCAGCATCGACAGGACGGCCGCGACCGGCCAGTCGAGGCTGGTGATGGCCTCGTCGTAGATCTCGGTGGCCAGGACGAAGACCCGCCCACCGCCGATGAGCCGGGGGGTGACATAGCCGCTGAGGCTGAGCACGAAGACCAGCAGCGCGGCGGTGAGCACCCCGGGCAGGGTGAGCGGCAGGACGACGCGGCGGAAGACGGTACGGCGGGGCGCGCCCAGGGACGCGGCGGCGTGCTCCAGCGCGGGATCGAGCCGGCCGAAGCCGCTGATCATCGCGAGGATGGCGAACGGCATGTAGATCTCCGTCGAGGCGATGACCACACCGGTGAGGTTGTTGGCGAGATGGAGCGGGCTGTCGATCACTCCGATGCCGGTGAGCGTCTTGTTGACGACACCCTGGCTGCCGAGGATCGCCATCCAGCCGAAGGTGCGCGCCACGGAGGAGATCAGCAGCGGCGCGATGGCGAGCGCGACGAGCAGGCTGCGCCAGCGGCTGGTGGTACGGGAGAGGAAGAGCGCCACCGGATAGGAGACGACGAGGGTGAACACGGTGACGAGGGCGCCGAGTTCGATCGTCTGCCCGATGACGTTCCAGTAGTGGGAGCTGGACAGCACCTCGCCGAAGGTGGCGAGGGAGAAGGTCTGCCGGATGAGACCGCCGTCCACCGACTCGTTGAACGACATGCGCACCACCCAGACCAGCGGCAGGGCGTACGTCAGCAGGAGCGCCAGCAGTCCGGGCAGCAGCAGCGCGAGGGCGAGCCGGGCGGTGCCGCCGCGTCGCGGGGACGTCTTCGCGGGGGCCTGCGCCGTTGCGGGTGCCTGCGGCTCCGTGGGTGCCGATGTCTCCGTGGGGGCTTCCGTGGGTACGGAATCGGGGTCCGCCGTCATGACGGGTCCTCCGGGTGGTCCGTGCTCTCCTGACCGGCCACCAGTCGCGGCGCCGCCGGGTCCCAGGACAGCTCCACCCCGGCGCCGGGGCCGAACGGCTCCTGCGTCCCGGTGGGCCGCTCGACGTCCAGGACGGGCCCGTCGGCGCCGACGCGCACCCGGTAGGCGACGGTCTCGCCCGCGTACCCGGCGGAGAGCACCGTACCGCGCGCGCCGCCGCCGCTGCCCGGGGTGGCCGGGGCGAGGGTGATGCGGTGCGGGCGCAGCATCACGGTGGCCGTACGGCCGGACTCCGCCGCGTCGCCCGCCGCGGGGACGGTGCCGAGACCGGGCAGGTCGACCGGCGTCCGGCCACCCTCGCGGTCGCGGGCCGTACCGTCCAGCAGGTTGGCGCGGCCGACGAAGCGGGCGACGAAGGCGCGCTCCGGCCGCTCGTAGATGTCCTCGGGGGTGCCCACCTGTTCGATCCGGCCCTGGTTCATGACGGCGACGCGGTCGGCCATGGAGAGGGCTTCCTGCTGGTCGTGCGTGACGAAGACGGTGGTGACACCGGTCTCGCGCTGGATCCGGCAGATCTCGTCGCGCATCGCGGAGCGCAGTTGCGCGTCCAGGTTCGACAGGGGCTCGTCGAGCAGCAGCACGGCCGGCTCCACGACCAGCGCGCGGGCCAGGGCCACGCGCTGCTGCTGGCCGCCGGAGAGCTGGGCGATCCGGCGCCCGGCGAGATGGCCGAGCCGTACGAGCGTGAGCGCGTCGTCGACCCGGCGCTTCAGCTCGGCCTTGGGGATCTTGCGCATCTCCAGGCCGAAGGCGATGTTGCGGGCGACGTCCAGGTGCGGGAAGAGCGCGTACGACTGGAAGACCACGCCCATGTCGCGGCGGTGCACGGGGGCGTCGGTGATGTCGCGGCCGTCGACCCGTACCCGCCCGGCGGTGGGCGGGACCAGCCCCGCGATCATGCGCAGCGTGGTGGACTTGCCGCAGCCGGAGGGACCGAGGACGGCGAGCATCTTCCCGCGTTCCACGGCGAGGTCGATACCGCGCACGGCGGCGCCGTCCTTGCCGGGGTAGATCTTGGCGAGCCCGTCGAGCACCAGGTGCCCGGTGGCCGCCTCCGGCGCGTCAGCCACCGATGACCTCCTGCTTGATGCGGTCGACCCAGCCGGTGTAGCGCGTGGTGAGCCAGCGCCAGTCGACCGGGATCTGGTTCTTCTGCTGCTGGTCGGAGGCCGTGGTGCGCTCCTTGGTCGCCGCGGCCAGCTCGACGTCCTTGTTGACGGGCGCGTAGAACGCCTCGTCGTCGAACGCCTTCTGGGCCTCGGCGCCGATGGCGTAGTTGATGAACTTCTGCGCGGCGGCGCTGTGCCGGGACTTGTTCACCAGGTTGATCGTGTTGACCTGGGTGACGGTGCCCTCCTTGGGGAGGACAGGCTGGACGACGCCCTTGGAGGCGTCCTTGTAGTACTGGCCGCGGGCGTTCCAGCCGACGGCGACGTCCGCGTCACCGGACTGGATCGCGGTGTAGACGTCCGGCGAGGGCTGCCAGGTCTGGACGGCGGGCGACAGCTTCTTCAGCTTGTCGATCGCCGGGTCGATGTCCTTCTTGTAGTCGCCGCCGAGGATCTTCTCCAGGGCGATGATCAGGGCGACGCCGCGGGTGTCCGCGATGGGCATCGCCAGCTTGCCCTTGTACTGGGCGTCCCAGAGGTCGTTCCAGCTCGTCGGCGCCTTCTTGACGTTCTTCGCGTTGTAGAGGATCGAGAGGCTGTCGAAGGTGACGGCGGGGCCGTAGCCGTCCGGGCTCTTCGCGGTGTCGACGAGGTGCGTGAGGTTGCCGACCTTCGACGCGTCGATCGGGGCGAAGAGCTTCTCCTTGTTGGCCGTCGGGGCCACGGAGCTGTCCATGAGGGCGACGTCGGCGACCGGCCGGCCGCTGCTCGCGCGCAGCTTGGCCAGCACCTCGGCGGAGTTCTGGATGGGGACGTACTTGACCGTGATGTCGGGGTTGGCCTTCTCGAAGGGCTTGATCACGGTCTTGGTGAAGGAGTCCTGGAAGGTGCCGTAGAACCCCATGAACGTGATGGTCTGCTTGCCCCCGGCGTTTCCGCCGTCCGCCGCCGCACCGGACGGGTCGGCGGCGTTGGAGGTGCAGGCGGTGGCCAGCAGGGCGGTGGTGGTCAGCGCGGCTGCGGCGGTGAGGGTGGTGCGGAGGGTACGGCGGGAAGGCATGGCGGTCTCCGGTCGGGCGGATCGGGAGATACGGGCGAGGGGGCGGAAGCCGGAGCGACGTCGGGCCGGGGCCACGGGGACGGCTATGCGTCGCCGGTCCGTGGCGCGGGGGCCGACGTCCCACTACAGGACTCCCGTGCGTCGGTGCGCGGGGATCCGGCGTCCGGGAGCGGGGAACCGGGGTGGTGCGCGTCGCCGAGGACGAGCATCAGCCGGTTGGCCCAGCCGAAGAGGGCGACGGCGTGGACCAGGTCGGTCAGTTCGGCGTCGTCGAGTCCGGCGGCGCGCAGTGCGGCGAGGTGACGGGCGCCGGCCTCCGGGGGTGTACGGGTCTGGGCCTCGGCGAAGCGGGCGACGGCGGAGCCGCGCGCGTCGGTCTCCGTTTCCGCCGCCTCGGGTGTCCCGGGGGCGGTGAACGCGTCGGCCCCGTCGCGCAGGACGCGCAGCGCCCTCGCCTCGTCGCGGGAGAGCTGGGCGTACTTCCGGCCGTGCACGGAGGCGCAGTACACGCACCCGTTGACCCGGGAGACCACCAGCGTGGCCAGCTCGCGCTCGGCGCGGGGCAGGCCGCCGCGGCCGTACATGACCGCGTTGTAGACATGGGTCCGGTGGTCGAGCGCGGCCGGGTCGTGGAGCAGGGTGCGGTAGTACGGAGAGGCCGTGGAGAGCGTGGCGTGCGCGTCGATGACGGCGCGCTGCGCCGCGGTGAGCGCGTCCGCGTCGACGGCGGGGATCCGCGGCTGCCAGGTGAGCTGGTCGAGCGTGAAGGGCGCGGCGTCCCCGGCCCCGGGCGCTTCCGTGACCGGCGCTCCCGTGACCGGCGCTTCCGGCTCGGTGACGGGCAGGCCGTCGGTCCGTACGGCCGGGCCGCCGGCCAGGAGCGCGAGCCCTGCGGCGACGCGCGCCTCGTACGCGACGAAGGCGCAGATCTGGGCAAGGGCGACGACGGCCGGCGCGTCGAGCCCCTGGGCGCCCAGGGAGGCCAGCAGGTCGGCTCCGGCCCGGTCAGGGGCGAGGGTGACGCGGTCGGTGAAGGCGAGGACGGCGGCGGTCCGCGCGTCGTTCCGCTCCTCCCCCGCGGTGTGTCCGGGCGCCAGGTCGCGGTAGGCGGCGGCGAGCGCGGGCTGTCCGGCGAGTTCGGCGGCGCGGGCGGCGGCGGCGATCCGCAGCCCGGTGGCGAGGGTCCCGGGGAGCGACGGTGCGAGCAGGACGCGGCGGGTGGCGGCCGTGTGCTCGCCGATTCCGGCGCGGGGGGCGGTGCCGGTTCCGGCGTGCTGCCCGATGTGCTGGGTCATGATCCGTCCTCCTCACCTGTCGTCCGGGTGGGCCGTGCCTCTGTCCACCGTTCCGTCCGCCTGGTGAGACGCCTCGTGCGGACAGGCCTCATGCGGACAGGAAGTGAAAGTTAGCCCCGGCAGGAGCCCCGCGCAAAGCCCTGTCCGATCCCGAACAGCGCTGTTCAGACCCCTCGCACGGCGGTACGGGGCCGCGTGCGGGCGGCCCCCTGATGCATCAGGTTCCGCGAGGGGCGTGACAGACTGCCGTGGAAAGTGGATTTTCGGCCTCACCTGATGCATCAGGCCATCGGCGAACCATCCGGAAGATCCGTTTCGGGCGGACTCCGGCCGGGCCGGCCCAGGAAAAACTTCTCGCATGGTGAGACGCAGTCCAGAAAGTGAGACAGGGATGGCGGTCGCGGCGTACCGGACGGTCGCGGAGGATCTGCGGCGCCGGATCGACGAGGGCGAGTTCGCCCCGGGCGATCCGCTCCCCTCGCGCGCCGCTCTCGCGGACCACTACGGCGTCGGCTCGAACGTCGCCACGGCGGCGGTACGGCTGCTCACCACGGAGGGCCTCGTCAAGGGGCGCGCGGGGCGTGGTGTGTTCGTACGGGAGCGGGCCTCCTCCGGGACGATGGCCCGTTCCTGGACCCAGGAGCGGCTGCAGGGCAGGCTCGCGGTCACGGCGGGCGGCGGGGAGGCGTCCGGCACGGGCGCCCAGGGAAGCCCTTCGGACCCCGAGCGCGCCGTGCTCGACACCGGCCACCCCGGCGGCACCGGTCGCCCCGGTCGCCCTGGTCACCCCGGCGACGGATCCCCCGCCGACGACGGCCGTACGGTGCGCGGCGCCCCCCGTTCCACCACCGGCGAGGCCCCCGAGGAGATCGCCCGGCGCCTCGGGGTCCCCGCAGCGGAGCCGGTGATCCGCAGCGAGTACCTGCTCACCCGGGACGGCAGACCGGCCATGCTCTGTGTGAGCTGGGAGCCGCTGGGCATCACCGGCGGCACCCCCGTCTCGCTGCCCGGCGCCGGTCCGCTGGCGGGCAGCAGCGTGGTGGCGCGGATGTCGTACATCGGGCTGCAGATCACCCGTTCCACCGAGACCGTCACCGCGCGGGCCGCCACCCGTGAGGAGGCGGACGCCCTCGATCTGACGCCCGGCGCGCCCGTCGCCGCCATCGAGCGCACGTACTTCGCCGGGGAACGCCCTCTGGAGACCGCGGATCTCGTCGTCCCCGGCGAGCGCTTCCGGCTCGCGTACGAGATCCCCGCCGAGCCCGCCGGCGGCTGAGCACAGCTGCTGAGCACAGCTGGGAGCACAGCAACCGCCGAGCACAGCGAACGCCGAGCACACCGCGGGCCGCGCGGGCCGGGGACGTACCATCTCCCCTGCCCTCAGATCCCCCAGCGAGAAGCGAGCCCGGCGTGAACGACCTGTCGCCCGCACCGACACCGGGCGCGGCCCCGGACCCTCACCCCTTCCTCGAACTGTGCGCGGACACCGAGGGGCACCGGCTGCTCCTCGCCGTCCGGCGGTTCGACGAACCCTTCCTGCTGATGGCCTCGCTCTCACACGGCGTGGGCTCCAGCCGGCTCGCCCTGGACCGGGGCAAGGCGGGAAAGATGCGGGTCGCCGTGTTCCGGCGGATCGCCGGACGGGTCGTGCTCGTCCAGCGCAACAAGCACCATCTCGCCACCGGTGACGCCGCCGCCGTCCGCGCGGGCGAGGAGTCCTTCGCCACGTCGGTGCTGTGGAGCGGCCCGGCGCTGCGCGAGCAGGACGGCGCCGTGGTCGTGGACGCGACCGGGCTGACGCTCACCGATCACCACGGCGTGGCCGCGCAGTTGGCGGCGCTGGAGCAGGGCGCGTACGAGATCGACCCGGACGCCTCCTTCCCGCTGGCGGACGAGGCGGGCCTCGGTGCGCGCGGTCTCCGGCTGCCCGCCCTGCTGACCTTCCGCGGCTCCTCGCCGGGCGCGGCGGTGCGGGACGTGGTGCCGGTGCCGGGCTCGCTCAGCGTCGTCCAGCAGCTCCATCTGGTCCCGCTGCCCGACCCGCCGCTGCCGGTGCGCCGTTACCACCCGGGCTCCGGCGGGTACGGCATCGGCCACGACGACCACGGCGCCGGTACGACGGCCGGCCGCCGGGTGAAGGTCCAGCCGCGGTTCCGGCTGGAACCGCTCGACCCGGCCGCCCCGTCGGGCCCGGTGCGCCGCCCGATCGTCTTCAGTGTCGACCCGGCCGTCCCCGAGCCCGTACGGAGCGCCGTCGTGGAGGGCGGCAACTGGTGGAGGGAGGCCTTCGAGCAGGCCGGGTTCACCGACGCCTACCGGGTCGAGGTGTCGCCCGAGGGGATCGACGACAACGATCTCGCCGTCAACTCCGTGCGCTGGGTGCACCGGGACGGCCGCGGCTGGTCGCACGGCCAGGCCCTCACCGACCCCCGTACCGGCGAGATCATCAGCGGCCGGGTCCGGCTCGGCTCGCAGCGGGTGGAGCAGATCACCGCGCTCGCCGAGGCACTGCACGCCCCGTACGGGCAGCCCGACGAGCCGGAGCGGCTGGCCGCCGTGGAGCGGCTGGTGCTCGGCCGGATGCGGCAGCTCGCGGCGCACGAGATCGGTCACGCGCTGGGCTTCATGCACAACTTCGCCAGTACGCACCATCCCCGTCCCTCCGTGATGGACTATCCGCATCCCCGGGTCACCGTCACGCCCGACGGGCGGATCGACTCCTCGGAGGCGTACGGCGAGGGGCTCGGCCCGTGGGACCACTTCCTGGTCGCCCACGCCTACGGCCGCTTCCCCGGCCGGGCCGACGGTCATGCCGACGGCCACGACGACGCTGGGGCCGACGAGAGCGCGCTCGCCGAACTGCGGCGGGCGGCGGCCGAACAGGGCCTGGTGTACGTCACCGACGAGGACGCCCACGCCCCCGACGCCGCGCACGCCGACGCGGTGCTCTGGGTCTCCCCCGTCGCCGACCCGTTCGCCGCGCTGGACGAGGCACTGGCCGTACGGCGGGTCGCGCTGGCAGGGTTCTCGCGCGCGGTGCTGCCGCCCGGCCGGCAGACCGGCGAGCTGGAGGAGCGCGCGGTCCTCGTCCAGCTCTACCACCGCTCCCAACTCGCCGCCGTGGCCCGGCTGATCGGCGGTACGCGGTACGGGTACGGGCTGGCGGGCGAGGCGGGCGGCGGCGGCGTACCGGTGGCGGGCGAGGAGCAACGGCGGGCCCTGGCACGGCTGTCGGAGCTGCTGCGCCCCGAACACCTCGCCCTGCCCCGGCAGATGCTGGACGCGCTCACCCCGCCCGCCATCCGCTACGGGCGGAGCCCCGAGTACTTCGACACCCGGGCCGGGCGGGTCTTCGACCCGTTCGGCGCGGTGGAGGCGACGGCGGCGCTCGTCACGCAGGAGCTGCTGGATCCCGCCCGGCTCAACCGGCTGGGCTGGCAGCACGCGGCGGATCCGGCCGTGCCGGGCCCCGGGGAGGTCCTGGACGCCCTGCTGGACACGGTGTGGCGGGGGGACCCTCCGGCGGACGACGGCCCGGTCGCGGCGGCGGCGGTGCGGGAGACCGCGGGGTGGGTGGTGCTGCGCTCCGCCGTCGACGCGGTGCGGGGCGACCTGCTGCACGGTGCGGTACGGACGCGGCTCACCGCCGTGCTGCGCCGGCTCGCCGAGGAGTTGCGCGCGGCGGACGGTACGGCGGAGCGCGAGGCGTCCGCGACGCTGAGCGCGTTCCTGGCGGGCGACGACTCCGTACGGCTCGGCCCGCCGCCCCGTATCCCGCCCGGCGCGCCGATCTAGACCGGGTTCGTAAGGCACCCGCCGGGTCCGACCGGCGGTCCTGAGTGCCCCGCGTACGCCTCCTGAAGATCGTTGGTTTCTCGCTGAACACCCGGCGGGCCCCGGCCGTAATACACAGCACGCTGCTGGGGCCGAGGCTGTCGGGGCCCGCCGAGGAGGTCTGTCAGGTATGTTCCGCCAACGCACCGTCGCCACGGTTCTCACCGGGGCCGTGCCCCTGCTGCTCGCGGTCTCGGCGGTGCTGACGGCGGGACCGGCGTACGCGCACGGTGCGCCGACCGACCCGCTGAGCCGTACCGCCGCGTGCGGCCCGGATGGTGGTGCCGCGGCGTCAACAGCGGCCTGCCAGGCGGCCGTCGGCGCCAACGGCGGCCAGACGTTCGAGGCGTGGGACAACCTCCGTATCGCCGATGTCAACGGCAGGGACCGGCAGTTCGTGCCGGACGGACAGCTCTGCAGCGGCGGCCTCGACGCGTACCGGGGCCTCGACCTCGCCCGCGCGGACTGGCCGGCCACCCGGCTGAGCCCCGGCGCGGGCCTCACGGTCACCTATCGGACGACGATCCCGCACACGGGAACGTTCGACCTCTACCTCACCCGGGAGGGATACGACCCGACCACCCCGCTGCGCTGGGACGATCTGGCCGGGAAGCCCTTCATCTCGGTCACGGACCCGCCGGTCGTGAACGGCGCGTACCGTCTCTCGGGCACGCTTCCGGCGAACCGTACCGGCCGGCACGTGCTCTACACGGTGTGGCGCAACACCAGTACCCCGGACACGTACTACTCGTGCTCCGACGTCGTCTTCCCCGAGGGTTCCGGCGACTCCGCGGGGTCCGGCGACTCCGCCGGTTCCGCCGGGCAAAACGCCCCCGGGCAGCCCACGGTCCCGACCGCGCCGGCGTCCCCCACCGCCGTCACGGATCCGGTCCCCGAGACCCCCGCCGCTCCCTCGTCGCCCGAAGCGGCCGTCGTACCGCCTTCCGACGCCGCCACCGTCTCCCCCACGCCCCCCGACGGCCGGCCCGTCCCCGTGGCCGCCGCTCCCCAGGCCGTCCCCGTATCCGCGAACTCGCCGTCCGAGTATTTGCCGGTGGCAGTGGGCGGGGTCATGACGGTCGTGGGCATCGGAATCTTCGTGATGCTCAGGCGGCGCGCCCGCTGATCACCGCGCGCCTCCCCCGCAAGCACCGACCGTAAGGAGACCTCCTTCATGTCCCAGCCCCTCGAAACGGGCCTCCTTCGTGCCACCGCGCACAGTCCGTCCTGGGCCATGCTGAGCCGCCTGTCGCCGGGCACCGGCCCCTCGGACCCGTCAGGACAGGAGCCCTATCGCAGGGCCGAAACCACGCATGAGCAGCGTGTCGACTTCTGCATCCCGTGCAACCCCTACTTCCCCACGCCCGAGATGTTCGGCCGTATGCAGGGGTCCCTGGAGTCGATCCTCAAGTACTACCCGAGCGACGCCGACACCGTCACCGCCGAACTGTGCTCGGTACTCGGTCTCAACCCCCAGACGGTCGCCATGGGCAACGGCTCCACCGAGCTGATCACCTGGATCGACCATCTGCTGGTCCGCGAGAGCCTGGCCATCCCGATCCCCACCTTCGGGCGCTGGACGGACCAGCCGCTGGAGACCGGCAAGCGCGTGGACATGTTCCCGCTCCAGGAGGAGCAGGACTTCACCCTGGACCTCCAGGAGTACGTACGGTTCATCCGCCAGCGCGGGTCACGGGTCGCGGTCATCTGCAACCCCAACAACCCCGACGGCGGCTATCTCAAGCGGCATCAAGTGGTCTGGCTGCTGGACGAGTTGTCGGATCTCGACCTGGTGGTGGTCGACGAGTCGTTCATCGACTTCGTCGACGCGGAGCGTGCCCCGTCCGTCGCCGACGAGGCGTCCATCCGCTCGAACGTGATCGTGCTGAAGAGCCTCGGCAAGAACTTCGGGCTGCACGGCATCAGATTCGGCTATCTGGTGGCCAACCCGGCGCTGGCGGCGAAGGTACGCAAGGCACTGCCCAAGTGGAACCTCAACTCCTTCGCCGAGAGCGTCGTCTTCATGCTCAAGGAGTACGGGGTCGAGTACCACCAGTCCCTGGCGCTGCTCTCCCGCGACCGGGCCGGCATGGCGCAGACCCTCGCCGCCGTTCCCGATCTGGTGGTCTTCCTGTCCCAGGGGAACTTCCTGCTGGTCAAGTTGCCCGACGGGGTGGACGGAGCGGCGCTGCGGGACCGGATGCTCACCCAGTACGGCGTCTTCATCCGCGAGTGCGGCAACAAACTCGGCAGCACCAGCCAGTTCCTGCGGCTGGTGGTCCGACCGCAGGAGGACGTCCAGCGGCTGGTGGCCGCGCTCCAGGCCTGCCTCCCCGCGGGCCCCACCGGCCTGGCCCGGCAGCAGGGGCACACCGCCGCGCCGTCCCTCACGTCGTCACTGCCCGCGCTGGCCCCGGCGCGCTAGGGTCCCCCGCGTCGGCCGGTCAGCCGCCGGCCGGCGCGGGGGCCGTCACCTCCGGGGGCAGGTTGTACGGCGTGACGACCTGGATCGCGGAGGGCAGCGCGGGCGAGACCGTCGCTGCCGGTGACCTCCACGAGGGTGCGCCCGGGGTGCGCGGCGCGCATCGCGGCGCGGAACGCCATCTCGCGCTCCTCCTCGCCGCGGAAGAACCCGCGGCTCACGGTGGTCAGGACATGTGCGGGGCGCTCGCCCAGCCACTGTCCGACGAGATACGCGGCGGTGGCCCCCGCGGCCCGGTTGTCGATGCCGACGTAGGCGAGCCGGGCGATGCCGGGCAGATCGGTCACCAGGGTCACCACCGGGATGCCCGCCGCGACCAGCCGGCCGCCGGCGGCGCCGGTCTCGGGAGTGTCCGGCGCCTTCAGGATCACCCCTGGGAGCCGCGCGCGGCGATCCGGTCCAGTGTCCCGGTCAGCTCGGACACCGGGCCCGTCTCACGGAAGTGGAAGCGCGAGCGCAGCACGGCGGGGCGCGGGGAGGGCAGTTGGGACTCCAGGGCCTCCCGCACGGAGGAGGGGAACCGCTCGGGTGCCCGCATCACGATGTCGATCACGAAGGTGCGTCCGCCGAGGCGTACCTGGGTACGCTGCCGGTCCAGATCCCTGACACTTCCTGAACTGGGCCGACGGGGTTCGGGCCTGAGGGGTTTTTGATGGCTTTCTGCGGGTTGCCCACCACCCCTCGGCCCCTGAGACTGACAGAAACCACCGCTTCCGGGAAGGATCCGCCATGTCCAGCACCCCCACGGGACCCTCGGCGTGGCTGCGTGCGGACGACTGCGATCTCGCGGAGCTGCGCGCCCTCGTCTCGACGCGGACGGACCCGCGCGACTGCCCGTCCGCCGAGGGTGTCGAGCGGAACGTGCCGCTGTACGACAGCGCGCGGCTGCGCGCCCTGGCCGCCACGCCCGAGGGGTTCCGTACGGTGAGCGGCGAGTTGGCCGGCGTACTGCTGGAGGGGCCTGGCATCGTCGTCCTCAAGGGCGCCTTCGCCGATCACGGTGTGGTGGACCGGGCCACGGCGGTCTTCCGGGCGCTCATCGAGGAGGAGCGCGCGACGGGCGCTGCCCGCGGTGACCACTTCGCCGAGGCGGGCGCGAACGACCGGCTGTGGAACGCGCTGGGCAAGATGGCCGTACGGGATCCCGAGGTCTTCGCCGACTACTACGCCAACGAGGTGCTGGCGCTCGTCGCCACGGCGTGGCTCGGCCCCGGGTACCAGGTGACCTCGCAGATCAATGTGGTCAACCCCGGCGGCGCCGCGCAGCGCGTGCACCGTGACTACCACCTCGGTTTCCTCTCCCAGGAGCGGGCGGCCGGCTATCCGGCCCAGGTCCACCGGCTCTCCCCCGCGCTGACGCTCCAGGGCGCGGTCGCCCACGGCGACATGCCCGTGGAGTCGGGGCCGACGCTCTACCTGCCCCACTCGCAGAAGTACGCGCCGGGCTATCTCGCCTGGCGGCTCCCGGAGTTCGTCGCGTACTTCGAGGAGCACCACGTCCAGGTGCCGTTGGAGAAGGGCGACGCGGTCTTCTTCAACCCGGCGCTCTTCCACGCCGCGGGACACAACAGGTCCGCGGAGATCCGGCGGATGGCGAACCTGCTGCAGATCTCCTCGGCGTTCGGCCGCGCGATGGAGAGCGTCGACCGTGCGGCGATGTGCGAGGCCGTCCATCCGGTGCTGCTGCGGCGCAAGGAGGAGGGCGCCGACGAGGGGTGGCTGCGCCGCGTGGTCGCCGCCACCGCCGAGGGGTACGCCTTCCCCACCAACCTGGACCGCGACCCTCCGGCCGACGGGCTGGCGCCGCCGTCCCAGGCCGACCTGGTGTGGCGCGCGCTGGCCGAGGAGTGGTCGCCGGACACACTGCGCGCTGAGCTGCGGGCCGGCGCGGAGCGCCGCCGTCCCTGACGGATACACGGAACACACCGGACACACGGACAGGGCGAAGGACGAGAGGCACCGGGATGAGGGGCCGAACGGAGTAACTTCCGCCGGGCCCGGAATAGGGCGGGCGCGGGCCCTGGTTGGCAGACGTATGACTTCTGACACCGCTGACCGCACCGCCCGCTTCGGCCCTATCGGCATCTGGAGTCCGGCCCTGCACCGGCCCGCCCCCGGTGACGCCGGAGGCGTCGCGGAGGCCGTGGCCGAACTGGACGAGCTGGGGTACGGAACGATCTGGGTGGGCGGCAGCCCCTCGGTCGAGGAGGCCGGGGCCGTCGTCGGGGCGACCCGCCGGATCACCGTGGCGACCGGCATCCTCAGCATCTGGCAGCACGAGGCGCCGGCCGTCGCGGAACAGGTGGCCGCGATCGAGCGGACCGCGCCGGGGCGGTTCGTCCTGGGGCTCGGGGTGAGCCACGACGCGCTCACCCCGCGGTACGCGCGCCCGTACTCGACGATGGTGTCGTATCTCGACGCCCTGGACGCCGCCCCCGAGCCGGTGCCCGCCCGGAGCCGGGTGCTCGCCGCGCTGGGCCCGAAGATGCTGGCGCTGGCGAGTGAGCGGTCGGTGGGCGCGCATCCGTACCTGGTCACGCCGGAACACACCGCCCAGGCCAGGGCGGCGCTCGGTCCTGACGCCCTGCTGGCGCCCGAACTCGGTGTGGTCCTGGACACCGACCTCGACCGGGCCAGGACCACCGCGCGCGCCATGCTCTCGTTCTACCTCGGGCTGCCCAACTACACGGACAATCTGCTGCGCCTCGGCTTCGCCGAGGACGACTTCACCGACGGTGGCAGTGCCCGGCTGCTGGACGCCCTGTTCGCGCTGGGCGACGCGGACGTGGTGCGCGCCCGCGTCGACGCGTACCGGGCGGCGGGCGCGGACCATGTCGCGCTCCAGGTGCTCCACCACGACCCGGCCGCGGGACTGCCGCGCGCCCAGTGGCGTGAACTGGCCGGCGTCTTCTCCCTGTCGGGCTCCGCGTAGGGACGGCTATTCCGGTGGGGTCGGCGTCTCGTCGCAGCGGAACATCACCTGAATGTCCAGTTCGAGCTGGATGGTCGGCCCCACGATCGCGATCCCCCTGGCGAGCATCGAGCGCCAGTTCAGCGTGTAGTCCTCGCGATGGAGTTCGGTGCGCGCCTTGGCGGCGCACCGCAGTTCTTCCCCGTAACCGCCATTGACGGATCCGAGATAGTCGGTTTCGAGACTGATGGTGCGGCTGATTCCGTGCAGGGTGAGGCTGCCGTGCACGGTCCACCGGTTGCCCGCGTGGCGCTGGAAACGTTCGCTGACGAACTGGATGTACGGATAGTTCTCCACATCCAGGAAGTCCGCGGAGCGGAGATGGGTGTCGCGCGTATTGTTTCCGGTGGTGATACTGGCCGCGTCGATGGTGCACTCGGCGTAGGAATCCTCCGGCCGTTCCCCGACGCGTACGCCGCCGTCGAACCGGGTGAACCGGCCGTGCACATTGGCCATGCCGACATGCCGCGCGATGAACCGAATGGCGGTGTGCGGCGGGTCGAAGAGCCAGATTCCGGGCTGCGGCGGTTCCAGGGGGCGCGAGTGCTCCAGCGTGACCCGGAAATGGCTCTGGCGGCCCGCGTCGACATCGACGGTGAGGTGGGTCGGGAGCAGGCCGTCCGAGGTGATCAGGACGGTGTACCGCCCGGTGGGCAGGCCGACGGTGAAGGTGCCGAACGGGTCGGTGCGGCCCTGCATCACCACGTGCCCGGTGTGGTTCGCCTTCACCTGGACGCCCGCGCCGTCCAGGGGATGGCCATTGGGCTGGCCGACCTCCAGGGCGAACGCCCCGGCCGTCAGAGGTATCCGGGACAGCAGGTCCGCCCGCTTGCCGTCCGCTTTCGACTTCCCCCGCCGCAGCAACGAGAGGCCCATGTTGACACCCTTCTTCAGACACCGAAAGGGAGTCGCGAGACCCCCGGAGAAGCAGTGGGCCCCCTTTCACGAGAATATCGGCCGCGTTTCGCCGCACGGCCGTTCCGCCACTGCCCCGCCGAGTGTCCGGCCGTACGTCAAAGAGGTGGCCCCGAGAGATAGTAGACCAATCGTCCACGCTTCAACGACCAGGTTCCCGTATATCCGGCCTGTGTTTATCGGGTGAAGGTTTCCACGCACCCGAAACAATTATCCTCACATTGTGAGGGTGCGTGGAATTTCGAGCCGGGCGATGGACCGGCGTTCGGCGCTGAAGGTGCCGGTCCGCCCCTGACCGGTCGTCGGCCCCGGAGGAACGGGACGCCGACGCTCCGGTGACGATTCCCCTACGATGAGTGAGCAGCGCGGGGAAGGGTCCCCGGCATCGTGGGGAGGCTCCTGTGGACGCTGGGCTCGGCGGCGGCCGCGACTACCCGCCGAAGACACCGCCTCCGCCCAAGAAGCCCGTCTCGCCGCCGTTTCCCGACCCGCCCGGGCCGAGGGCGGACCGCCGTGTCGCGACGCGGGACCGGCGCCGGGTGATGATGGCCGGCCGCCGTGGCGTCAACTGGCCGCTGGAGCGCCAGGAGTGGACGCCGGCCGTCGCCGGCCGACGAGTGGTCGACCAGCTCAGGACCTGGGGGCACCGGCCGGACGAGGAGACCGTCGCCGGGGTCGTCGCGCTCCTCGTCCGTACCGCCGCGGCGGACGGCGGTACGCGGGTGAGCCTGCACCTGGCCGACGAGAAGCGGCACGCCCTGGTCCTGGTCCTGAACCACTGCCCCGGCATGGCGGCCCCCTCGGACCAGGTCCTTCAGGACCTCGTGGCGCTCGGTGCGACCGACTGCGGGACCGACACCGGCGAGGACGGGCGCCGCGTCTGGGCGCTGCTGGACCTGTAGGCCCACTGGACCTGTGGATCCACTGGACCTGTAGATCCACTGGACCTGTGGATCCACTGGACCTGTAGATCCACTGAATCTGTGGCTCCACCCCTGACGGCTCTGCGCTCCGCCACCCCTCAGGACAGGGCGGCCTCGGTGCCGACCTCTTCGGCCAGTGCGCGGAAGCGCAGTCCGGCCTGGCTCTCGTAGCGGGGGTTCCAGGCGACGGCGAGGCCGAGCCGGGGCTGGGGCACCTCGGTGATGAGTTCGCGGAACTCCACACCGTCGCGGCCCTTCCGGGCGGCGCTGGAGGGGACGAGGGCCACCCCCATCCCGCTGCCGACCAGGAAGAGCACGGTCTCCACCTGCACCGCCTCCTGGGTGACCCGCGGCGTCACCCCTGCCTCCCGGAACAGCATGGTGGACAGGGCGTGCAGACCGGGGATGGCGTGCTGGGTGTAGTCGATGAACGGCTCGTCCGCGAGATCCCGGAGTGTGATCCGCTTCTGGCGTGTGAAGCGGTGTTCCTTCGGCAGGGCGAGGACGAAGCGGTCGGCCTCCACCGTGACGTACTGGAGGTCGCTGCGGCGGACGAGGGGGACACGGACGATGCAGACGTCCAGTGTGTGGCGTTCCAGGGAATCGATGAGGCCCGTGTTGGTGTCCTCGGTGAACTTCAGTGTGACGCCCGGGTAGGTCCCGCGGAAGGCGCGCAGCAGCAACGGCAGCAGCCGGTTCTTCGCGGACCCGACGAAGCCGACGCGCAGGGTGCCGGTGGCGCCCGCGGCGGTGGACTCGGCGACCCGCGCCAGTTCCGCCGCGTGGAAGACGGCGGCGCGGGCGTGTTCCAGCGCCGCCTCGCCGGCCGCGGTCAGTTCGACGCTGTGGGTGGACCGGACGAAGAGCCGGGCGCCGATCTCGTCCTCCAGCTTCCGGATGGAGACCGAGAGCGGGGGCTGTGTCATGTGCAGACGATCCGCCGCCGTACGGAAGTTGAGGGTTTCGGCCACCGCCAGAAAATGCCTGAGCTGCCGCAGCTCCATGGTGATACCTCACGTGTATCAAGAGTTGGCGAATGGGCTGCGGGCATTGTATGACCACGGCGGGGTCGGCAGGGTGACTCGCACCACACACGCACGGACAGCACCCAGGGAGCCGCCCCATGTCAGCCGTGCCGTCTCCGCCTGTTCCGACAGGCTTCGAGCAGGCATTCCGTCCGCGTTCTGTCGCCGTGATCGGCGCTTCGGACGACCCGAGCAGGATCTCAGGACGGGCCTTGCACTACCTGCGCCGTGCCGGTTACCGGGGCAGCGTCTACCCCGTCAACCACAAACGGTCGACGGTGCAGGGGCTGCCGGCGTACCCCACGCTGGACGCGGTGCCCGAGGTGCCGGACATGGCGCTGATCGGCCTCCCCTCGCGTCTGCTCAAGCAGGCGGTCACCGACTGTGTGGCGAAAGGCGTGGGCGCCGCGGTGATCTACGCGGCCGGCTTCGCCGAGACGGGCGAGGAGGGCCAGGCGCTCCAGGAGGAGCTGGCGGACATCGCCCGGCGGGGGAATCTGCGGCTGTTCGGCCCCAACTGTCTGGGCCTGCTGCACGCGGCCAGTGGCTTCGTCGGCACCTTCAGCAGCGCCTTCGACGAGGCGATTCCCACCGGCGGCAACGTCGCGGTGGTCAGTCAGAGCGGTGCGTACGGCGGTCATCTCGCCTATCTGTGCCGTCGCCGTAACATCGACGTCGGCTATTGGGTGTCGACCGGGAACGAGGCCGGCACCGATGTCGCCGAATGCATCCACTGGCTCGCCCTCCAGGACGACGTGTCGGTGATCCTCGCCTATGCCGAGGGTGTACGGGACGCCGGGCGGCTGCGTACCGCGCTGGCGGTGGCGCACGAGCGGCGCAAGCCGGTGGTGTTCATGAAGGTCGGGTCCTCCGACGTGGGCGCCGCCGCGGCGCAGTCCCACACCGCCTCGCTGGTGGGCAGTGACACCGTCTACGACGCGCTCTTCCGGCAGTACGGCGTGCACCGCGCCCGTACCACCCAGGAGCAGGTCGATCTGGCGTACGCGTGCAGCAGGGGTGTGCTGCCGGCCGGGCGCAGGGTGGGCGTCGTCACCGTCTCCGGCGGCTTCGGTGTGCAACTGTGCGACGCCGCCGAGCGGTACGGGCTGGACGTCGCGGGCCTGCCCGAGGAGGCCAGGGCCCGGCTGCGCGAGATCAACCCGATGGGAAGCGACGACAACCCCTGCGACACCACGGCGGGCTGGCTCAACGACATGAGCCTGATCACCGACACCTACCGCGTCATGTACGCCCAGGGGGACTACGACAGTGTGATCGGCTCGTTCACCATGCTGCCGGACTCGCCCACGTACGGCGAGTCCATCAAGGAGGCCATCCGCAAGGGCACGTCGGACTTCATGGACCGGCCGACCGTGCTGTGCATGGAGGCACGCCCCGAGGTCGTACGGTCCTACGAGGAGGCGGGCTTCCTCGTGTACGACGACTCCGAGCGGGCCGTCGCGGCCCTCGACGGGCTCGCCCGGCTGCGGGAGGGGTTCGAGCGTCCGCTGCCCGCGCCGGACGGGGCGGCGGCGCCGCGCCGGGAGGTGCCGGACGGGCCGCTGTCCGAGGCCACCGCACAGCGGCTGCTCGCCTCGGTGGGTGTGCCGTTCCCCGACTCCCGGCTGGTGACCTCGGCCGCGGAGGCCGCCGAGGCCGCGACGGCGACCGGGTTCCCGGTCGTCATGAAGATCGTCTCGCCCGACATCCCGCACAAGACGGAGATCGGCGGTGTGGTGCTCGGTGTCGCGGACGCGGAGGCCGCGTTCACCGCGTTCACCGCGCTGACCGGCCGCGCCGCCGCGGCTCGGCCCGACGCCCGGGTGGAAGGGGTGCTCGTCTCGCGGACGGCGCCGCCCGGCGCGGAGGTGATCGTGGGTGTACGGCGCGACCCGGTCTTCGGCCCGGTCGTGATGTTCGGCACCGGCGGGGTGCGGGCGGAGCTGTTCCGCGACGTCGCGACCCGGGTCGGCGCCGTCGACCGGGACGAGGCGCTGCGGATGATCACCGAGACGCGGGGGCACGCCCTGCTGACCGGCTTCCGCGGCCTGCCCGAGGCCGATGTCGACGCGGTCGCCGATCTGCTGGTGACGGTCTCCGCGTTCGCGGTCGCCCACGCCGACCGGATCGAGACCCTGGAGCTGAACCCGGTGGTCGTCCGGGAGGCCGGACAGGGTGTGCTGGCCCTGGACGCCCTGGTGGTGCCGCGCGGGGTGACCTCATGACGATGGATCCGCAGAGGCTGCTGCGGCGGGAGTTCGCACCGGTGCGCCAGCGGTACACCGCCCGGGACTCCGCCCTCTACGCGCTGAGCCTGGGGGTCGGCGCCGATCCGCTCGACGCCCGCCAGCTCGCGTATGTGAGGGAGGAGGACGCGCGGGTCTTCCCCACCCTGCCGAACGTGCTCGGCTACCCCGGTTTCTGGGCCCGCGAGGCGGACACCGGGATCGACTGGCGGCGGCTGCTGCACGTCGAGCAGTCGATGACACTGCACGCGCCCCTGGCGCCGCAGGGCGAGGTGGTGGGCCACACCCGGGTCACCGGCGTCGTGGACAAGGGCGTGGCGAAGGGCGCGCTGCTCCACCAGGAGCGGCGGATCGTGGAGGCCGGCAGCGGACGGCTCCTGGCGGAGGTCGGCCAGGTCAGCCTGTTGCGCGGCGACGGCGGCTGCGGCAGCACGCGGGACGCCGCCGCGCCGCCGCACCGGATGCCCGGGCGGCCCCCGGACGCGGTCCGCGATCTGCCGACCCTGCCGCAGGCGGCGCTGCTCTACCGGCTCAACGGCGACACCAATCCCGTGCACGCCGACCCCGCGACCGCGCGTGCGGCGGGGTTCGACCGGCCCATCCTGCACGGGCTGTGCACCTTCGGCGTGGCCGTGCACGCCCTGCTGGCAGGCGCCCTGGACTGGGACGAGTCCCGGCTGCACCGGCTACGGGTCCGCTTCACCGCCCCCGTACTCCCCGGGGAGACGCTGCGGACCGAGTCCTGGACCGACGGGGACGTCGTGTCCTTCCGCACCACCGCGATCGAACGCGGCACGGTCGTCCTGGACGCCGGCCGCGCCGACCTGATCCGGCCCGACACGGCCTGATCCGACCCGACCCGATACGACCTGATCCGCCCCGACACAGCAGGAGCCGCACCATGGATCTGGAACTCAGCGACAAGACCGCCGTCATCACCGGCTCGGCCCGGGGACTGGGCGCGGCGACAGCCCACCGGCTGGCACGGGAGGGCGCGCGCGTCGTCATCACCGACATCGACGGGGCGGGCGCGGAAGCGACCGCCAGGGAACTCACCGATCTGGGCCACCGGGCGATCGCGGTCCGGGCCGACATCACCTCGGGCGCGGATGTGGAGGCCCTGGTCTCGACGGCCGTCGAAGAGTTCGGCGGGGTGCACATCCTCGTCAACAACGCCGGCTTCCCCCGCGACACCCTCCTCACGAAGATGACGGACACCGACTGGGACTCGGTGATCGAGGTGATCCTCAAAGGGTCGTTCCTGGCCACCCGGGCCGTCATGCCGCATCTGATCGAGCAGCGCTGGGGCCGGGTGGTCAACATCTCCTCACGCAGCTATCTGGGCAACCCCGGCCAGGCCAACTACTCCACCGCCAAGGCCGGCGTTCTCGGCTTCACCCGTGCGCTCGCCGCCGAGCAGGGGCGGTACGGCATCACCGTGAACGCCGTCGCCCCGGGCTTCATGGAGACCGAGGCCGTCCGCGCGCTGGACCACTACGAGAAGATCCGGGAGAAGGCGGTGGCCGCCCAGCCGCTGCGCCGTACCGGGCAGCCCGCGGACATCGCGGACGCGGTGGCGTTCCTCGCCTCGGAGCGCGCCTCCTTCATCACCGGCGAGACCCTGCACGTGACCGGCGGCCGCTTCGGCTGACCGTCCGGCGCCGGGGCACCCGCCCCGTCCACACCACCCGCCCGTCCACACCGCCCGCCCGTCCACACCGCTCACACCGTCCACTCCGTCCCCGTAACTCCTCCTTCGCCGCCGCAACCCCCCACGGGCCGCGCCGACTTGCCCGCACGAATTCCGCGGTGCCGCCGAAGTTCCCCAAGCCTGCCCGATGATGTCAATGGAGATATCCCATGGCCGCTTCCCAGGAAGCCGTCGCCGGGGCACGACGCCCCGTCGGCTCGTCACCGTCCCCTGGCCGCAGCAGAGCGCGTTTCCTGATCGTGGCGCTGCTGTTCCTGGTGTCCACGCTCAACAACGCCGACCGGGCGATCCTGTCCATCACCGGCACCGAGATCCAGGACCAGGTCGGCATCAGCGATGTCACCCTCGGCTACCTGTTCTCCGCCTTCTCCTGGGCCTACATGCTGGCCCAGTTGCCCGGCGGCTGGATCGTGGACCGGTGGGGCGCCCGCCGGGTGTACGCGGGCAGCATTCTCGCGTGGTCGGTGGCGACCCTGCTCCAGGGCTTCGTCCCGCTGTTCGGACTCGCCTCGGCGATGATCGCGCTGTTCGTCCTGCGGATCGCGGTCGGCCTGGCCGAAGGTCCCGCCTATCCGGCCAACGGACGTGTGGTGGCGACCTGGTTCCCGGCCGCCGAACGCGGCACCGCCTCCGCGATCTTCAACTCCTCGCAGTACGCGGCGCCGGTGGTCTTCACCCCGTTCATGGCCTGGCTCACACACGGCTGGGGCTGGCCGTCCGCGTACTTCGTCATGGGCGGTGTCGGTGTCGTGCTCAGCGTCTGGTGGTGGATCGCCTACCGCCAGCCACGTGAGCACCCGCGCGTCAACCAGGCCGAGTTGGACCACCTGGTCGAGGGCGGCGCGCTCGTCGACATCGAGGAGGCCGCCGCGGTCGGCACCAAGGACGGTGTCGACACCTGGTCCGTCGTACGGCAACTTCTCAGCAGCCGGATGATGATCGGCATCTACCTGGGCCAGTACTTCATCACCACGATCGTCTACTTCTTCCTGACCTGGTTCCCGATCTACCTGATCAAGGAACTGGGCATGCCCCTGCTGGAAGCCGGGTTCACCGCGTCCATCCCCGCCCTCTTCGGCTTCGTCGGAGGCATCCTGGGCGGTCTGCTCTCCGACGCCCTGCTGCGCCGCGGCATGTCGGTGACCGCGGCCCGGAAGATCCCCATCGTCACCGGGCTCCTCCTGTCCACCTGCATCATCGCCTGCGCCTGGACCTCGACACAGACCGTCGTCATCGTCCTGATGGCCGTGGCGTTCTTCGGCAAGGGGCTCGGCAGTCTCGGCTGGACCGTCGTCTCCGACACCTCCCCGAAGGAGGCCGCGGGCCTCTCCGGCGGCCTGTTCAACACCTTCGCCAACCTGGCCGGCATCACCACCCCGATCGTCATCGGCTACGTCGTCGACATCACCGGGTCCTTCGACGGCGCGCTGATCTTCGTCGGCGCCTCCGGCCTCGGCGCGGCGCTGTCCTTCCTGCTGGTCGTCGGCCGTATCGAACGCATCCGTCTGAAGGAGACCACCGCATGACGGCAACGGACGCCTACGCGGCCTGGAAGGGGCGGCGCGAGAAGGCCGAGGACACACTGAGCGCGGACACCGCGTCCCGGCTGGCCGCGACCTTGGACCATGCCCCGGCCGGGACGGACGTCGCACCGCTCCTCGCCCACTGGCTCTGTTTCCTGCCCTGTACACCGCACAGCGACCTGGGACCCGACGGACACCCCCGGCGCGGCGGCTTCCTGCCCCCCGTCCGGCTGCCCCGCCGCATGTGGGCCGGCGGCGCGCTCCGCTTCCCGGGGGCGCTGCGCACCGGTGTGCCCGTGCGCCGTACGTCGGTCGTCGCGGACGTACGGGAGTCCGAGGGGCGCAGCGGCCCCCTGGTCTTCGTCTCCGTCGACCACGAACTGCGGCAGGAGGGCGCCCTGGTCCTCACCGAGCGGCAGGACATCGTCTACCGTGCCGCCGCCGGCCCCGCGGAATCCGTCGCGGCACGGGAGCGGTCGCCGGAGGAGGCGCCCGCGCCCGGAACCTGGCAGCGCTCCCTCGTACCGGACCCGGTGCTGCTGTTCCGCTACTCGGCGCTGACGTTCAACGCGCACCGCATCCACTACGACCGTCCCTACGCGCGGCAGGAGGAGGGCTACCCCGGACTGGTCGTGCACGGGCCGCTGACCGCGACGCTGCTGCTGGACCTCTACGTACGGCAGCGGCCCGACGCTCGGGTCACCGGCTTCCGCTTCCGCGGGGTACGGCCCGCCTTCGACGGCCGGGAGCTCACCCTGCACGCCACGCCGACCGGGGCCGGCGCGGTCCTGTACGCCGCCGACGACCGGGGCCGGACCGTGATGAGCGCCGAGGTGGACGCCGTATGACCGGCACGGACCTCACCGCGCGGCGGTCGCTGCTGTTCGTCCCCGCCGGCGACGAACGCCTGCTGGCGGGGGCCCATCGGCGGGGCGCGGACGGGCTGATCCTCGATCTGGAGGACGCCGTCCCGGAGTCCGGGAAGGAAGCGGCGCGCCGCGAACTGCCCGGCCATGTCGACCGGCTGGCTTCGGAGGGCCAGTACCTGGTGGTACGGACCGGCTCGGCCCGCGAGGACTGGGAGAAGGATGTGCGGGCCGCGCTCCGTCCTGGCCTGCGGGCGGTGATGCTGCCCAAGGCCGAGCGTCCGGAACAGCTCGCCGGGATGGCCGCGTTCCTCCGCGTGCTGGAGGAGGAGCGGGGGCTGCCCGACGGCTCGGTCGGGCTGATCGCGCTGATCGAGTCGCCGGCCGCGCTGTTCGCGCTGACCGCCCTGGCAGGGGCGCCCCGGGTGTGCGCGCTGGCGTTCGGCAGTGAGGACTTCTCGCTGGCGCTGGGCGTGGCGCCCACGCCGTCGGTGCTGACCGAACCGTGCCGCTGGATCGCACTGGCCGCCTCGGCCGCCGGAATCGCCTCCTTCGCGCTGCCGCTCTCCCTGGCCCTTCTGGACCGGCCCGACGCACTGGCGGACGCCGCGCGGCAGGCCCGGGAGCTGGGCGTCACCGGAGCCCTGTGCGTCCACCCGAAGCAGGTGGCGGCCGTCCACGCGGCCCGGGCCCCGGACGAGGCCGGGACCGCCTGGGCCCGCAGGGTGACCACCGCCTGGGACACCGCCCGCGCCGGCGGGCACACCCCGGGCGTCCTGCGCGTCGACGGACAGATGGTCGACGCGCCCGTCCTGCGCCGCGCACGCGCCCTTCTCTCCGCGGCCGAGGCCGCGGAACAACACACAGGAACAGGAACAGGAACAGGAACCGGAACCGGAACCGGAACCGGAACCACCGACCATGGAGGTGACAGATGAGCGGCGCACAGGTCCGCCTGGACGTCACGGACGGGGTGGCGACCGTTGTCTTCGACAACCCGCCCCTGCACGTGTGGAACGCCGCGATGACCCGCGGCCTGACCGAGGCGCTGGACGCCGTGGAGAACGATCCGTCCGTCGGCGTCGTGATCCTGACCGGCGCCGGGGACCGGGCGTTCTGCGCGGGGTCCGACATCGTCGAGTTCGCGCCGATGCGGGCGCCGGGCGAGGCGGTGGCGAAGAAGCTCCGCCCGCAGCACGAGCTGTTCGCGCGGCTGGCGGCCTTTCCCCGGCCGGTGATAGCCGCGCTGAACGGGCACACGCTCGGCGGTGGTCTGGAGATCGCCGTCTGCTGCGATCTGATCGTCGCCGAGGAGCAGATCAGCATCGGCTCGCCGGAGATCACGCTCGGAGTCTTTCCCGGCAGCGGGGGCACGTTCCGCGTCGCCCGTCGTATCGGGACCGGGCGCGCCAAGGAGATGCAACTGCTGGGCGAGCCGGTGGACGCGGCGACCGCGCTGGCCTGGGGCCTGGTCAACCGGGTCGCGCCGCGTGGCGGTGCGGTCGGGGTCGCCAGGGAGCTGGCGGACGTTCTGCTACGGCGTCCGCCCCGCGCGACGGTCCTGTGCAAATCGGTGATCGACGCGGCCCACGACCTCACCGAGGAGGAGCTGATCGAGCGTTCGCTGGCCGCGAGCGACGAGGCGTTCACCTCCGCCGAGAGCGCCGAGGGTGTGCGGGCGTTCCTCGCCAAGCGTGCCCCCGACTTCCGGGCCCGCTCCGTCAGCACCGTCGAGCCCGTCAGCAGCGTAGAGAAGGAGACCCCCGCATGATCCGCGCGGCGATCGTCGCCCCTGTCCGTACCCCCATCGGCGCCTTCGGCGGCGGCCTGCGGCACGTTCCCGTCGAGAAGCTCGGCGCCGCCGTCGCCACGGCGGCGGTCGAGCGGGCCGGTCTCGACCCCGCCCTGATCGAGGATGTGGTATTCGCGCAGTCCTACGCCAGCAGTGAGACGCCCTGCGTCGGACGCTGGATCGCGCTGGAAGCCGGATTCCCGGTCGAGGTCGCCGGGATGCAGCTCGACCGGCGCTGCGGCGGCGGGCTCCAGGCGATCGCGACGGCGGCCATGATGGTGCAGTCGGGGGCCGCCGAGGTCGTCATGGCGGGCGGCGTCGAGAGCATGAGCAATGTCGAGTACTACACGACCGACATGCGCTGGGGCGGACGCTTCGGCTCCACCGTCTTCCACGACCGGCTCGACCGGGGCCGCGAACGGGCCCAGCCCGTGGAGCGGTTCGGGGAGATATCCGGGATGATCGAGACCGCCGAGAACCTGGCCCGTGACTACGGGATCAGCCGCGAGGAGGCCGACGCGTACGCCGTGCGCAGCCAGCGGCGGGCCGCGGCGGCCTGGGACTCCGGCGCGTTCGCGGGCGAGGTCGTCCCGGTGACGGTGCCACGGCGCAAGGGCGCTCCCGTAGTCGTCGACCGCGACGAGGGCCTGCGTCCCGACACCACGCCGGAGAAGCTGGCGGGGCTGCGTACGGTGGAACCCGGTGGGACCGTCACCGCCGGGAACGCCTGTCAGCAGAACGACGCCGCTGCGGCCTGCCTGGTCGTCGCCGAGGACCAGTTGGAGCGGCTGGGACTGACCCCGATCGCGTACCTCAAGGGCTGGGCCGCGGCGGGGTGCGAGCCCTCCCGGATGGGTATCGGCCCGGTCCCCGCCACCGGTCGGCTCCTGAAGCGGCTGGGTCTGGGTCTGGCGGACATGGACCTGATCGAGGTCAACGAGGCGTTCGCCTGCCAGGTGCTCGCGGTGCTCAAGGAGTGGGGCATCGACGACGCGGAGCGGGTCAATGTCAACGGTTCGGGTATCTCGCTGGGCCACCCCGTCGGTGCGACGGGCGTACGCATCATGACCACGCTGCTCCATGAACTGGAGCGCAGAGAAGCCCGGTTCGGACTGGAGACCATGTGCGTCGGAGGAGGTCAGGGCATTGCTGCCGTCTTCGAACGCCCCTGAGGAACGGCGCGGCCCGCTGGCGGGGCTGCGCGTCGTGGAGGTCTCGGCCTTCGTCGCGGCCCCGCTGGCGTCCATGACCCTGGCCCAGTTGGGCGCCGAGGTGATCCGTATCGACCCGGTCGGCGGAAGCATCGACTACCACCGCTGGCCGGAGACCCAGGACGGGACCAGCCTCTACTGGGCCAGCCTCAACAAGGGCAAACGGTCGGTCACCCTGCCGCTGGACACCCCCGAGGGGCAGCGGGCGGCGGCCGACATCATCTGCGCGGACGGCCCGGGCTCCGGCATCCTGATCACCAATCTGCCGGGGCGCGGCTGGCTCGACTACGCGCGGCTCTCCGCGCGGCGGCCGGATCTGATCATGATGCGCCTGCTCGGGGACCACGACGGCTCCCCTGCGGTCGACTACTCCGTCAACTGCGCCAGCGGCTTCCCGCACGCCACCGGTGAGGGACCGGCGCCGGTCAACCATGTCCTGCCGGCCTGGGACGTGGCCGCCGGGCTCTACCTGACGGTCGGGCTGCTGGCCGCCGAGCGCCGCCGGCGGGCGACCGGAGAGGGCCAGGAGGTGTCGCTGGCCCTCTCCGACGTCATGCTCGCCACGGTGGGAAACCTCGGCTACCTGGCGGACGTCCAGATCAACGGCGCCTCCCGGGAGCCGATCGGCAACAGCCTCTACGGCGCCTTCGGACGGGACTTCGGTACCGCCGACGGCCGCCGGGTCATGGTGGTGGCCCTCACCACCCGCCAGTTCCGGTCCCTGGGCCGGGCCACCGGTCTCACCGAGAAGCTGGAGATGACCGGCCCGCTGATGGACGTGGACCTGACGACGGAGGGCGGGCGGTACACCGCCCGGCATGCCATCGCCGCGGTGCTCGAACCATGGTTCGCGTCCCGGACGCTGGACGGGGTGCGCGCCGTACTCCAGGGCTCGGGGGTGCTGTGGGGCCCGTACCAGACCTTCCGGCAACTGTACGAGGAGGATCCGCGCTGCTCGGCGGAGAACCCGCTCTTCTCCTGGATCGAGCAGCCGGGCATCGGCAAGCTGCTCGCCCCGGGGTCGCCGCTGGTGTTCTCCGGCGACCCGGCGCCCGCCGCCGCGCCGGCGCCCCGGCTCGGCGCGGACACCGGAACCGTCCGCTCCCGGGGAGAGGCCACGAGGAAATAAACGGGACGGCGGCGGGTCAGCCGGTCTCCGGGGGCGCGATGTCCCCGTCGCTCCACGGATCGATGGGCGCGCTCTCCAGGCGGCGCCCCAGCTCGTCCAGGATCCATCCCTGCCGCTTCACCGTCCGCAGCACGATGCCGTGGTCGACGATCTCCAGCCCCGGGCACTGGGCCCCGATCCGGTCCTCCAGGTCGTGGGCGCTGTCCACGGAGTGCAGCCAGGTGGAGAGGAGGATGTTCGTCTCGCCGCTGGTCGCGGTCAGCAGCCGGACGTCCGGCATCCGGCTGAGCCGTTCACAGACCTGCCGCCGCCGCGGGACCGCCACCCGCGCCCACATGAGGGAGGTGACCGGCCACCCCGTGATGTGCTGGGCGATCTCGCAGCGGAACGCGACGGCGCCCGTACGCTCCAGCCGCGCGAGACGGCGACGGGCCGCCGTCTGACTGGTGCCCGTGCGCTCCGCCAGATCGGAGACGGGCAGCCGGCCGTCGGGGGCGAGGGCCAGCAGCAGTTTCCTTTCCGGGCCGTCCAGCGTGCCGGGTACGGCCTGGCGCGGCGCGGTCTCGTCCGCGACGGCCTGGAGGAGCATCTGCTCCGCGCGGGGGAGCGCGTCCAGCCGCCAGTCGCTCCCGGCGACGAGGATGCGCGTGGTGATCTGGGTGTTGACCCGCACCACACCGGGCAGGCGGCTCACCCGCTCCAGGATGAACCGGGAGAGGCCCGGAAGATCCCGGGTGACGGCGTTGACGTGGATGTCCCGGCCGCTGGCCAGCTCCATCACGGACTTCGTCCGCGGGTCCCTGGCCAGCGCGAGCGCCACCGTGTGCCGGGCCGACGGCTCGCAGTCCACGTCGATGAACGCGTTGCACAGCGAGCGCCACAGGCCGGGGCTGCCGGTCGCCGTCACCCAGGCCAGGCCGCGGTCCGAGATCCGCCCCCAGCGGCGGGCGACCGTCACCGCGCTGAGGCCGAGCACCTCGCTGATCGCCGTCCAGGAGGCACGTGGCGCGATCTGCAGGGCGTGGGCGATGGCCAGGTCCGTCTCGTCCAGCTCGGCCTGGAGCGAGGCGGCGGAATCCTTCACGCGAGGACGATCCATGGCGATTCTCGTCGATTTCCCGGGTTGGTGAACAGGAGATGGCCACGATGGACCATCACCAACGGGCCACGCAAGAGCAGTGGCGGACGGAGTGGTACCTCTTCGGGCACGCCCCGGAGCACACATATCTCTCACGGAAGGCCGGATTCTGATGCCGCAGAGCGAACAGCAGCCGTGGGAATGGGACGAACCGACCTGGCGCGGCCATGTCGGACACGTACGCGCCGGGCGCTCCCTCGCGCCGGACATCTGGCCCGGCGGGGCCCGCTGCGCGGTGGCCGTGTCCTTCGACTCGGACCACGAGACCCCGGCCCTGCGCGACGGCGAGACGCGTCCGGCGAAGCTCGCCCAGGGCGAGTACGGCGCCCGCGTCGCCGTGCCGAAGATCCTCGCCCTGCTGGAGCGCCACCGCGTACCCGCGAGCTTCTTCATGCCCGCCGTCTGCGCGCTGCTGCGTCCGCAGGAGGCGAAGGCCTACACGGCCGCCGGCCACGAACTGGCCGTCCACGGCTGGATCCACGAGCGCAACACGTCGCTCCCCCCGGAGACCGAGCGTGAGCTCCAGTTCAGGGCCGCCGACGCCCTGGAGCGGATCGGCGGCGTACGTCCTGTCGGCATCCGCACGCCGAGCTGGGACTTCTCACCGCACACCCTGGCGATCACCCGTGAGATGGGCCTGCTCTACGACTCCTCGCTGATGGCCGACGACGAGCCGTACGAGCTGGTCGAGGACGGCGAGGCGACCGGCGTGGTGGAGATCCCCGTGGAGTGGATCCGCGACGACGCGCCCTACTTCATGATGGAGCGCTTCGCCTCGCTGCGGCCCTACATCGCGCCGCGCGACGTGCTCCGGATCTGGCAGGACGAGTTCGCCGCCGCGTACACGGCCGGCGGCCTGTTCCAGCTCACCATGCACCCGCACATCATCGGCCACCGCTCGCGTCTGGTCGTACTGGACGAGCTGCTCGCGCACATCGGCGAGCACGACGGGGTGTGGTTCGCCACCCACCGGGAGATCGCCGAGTACTGCCTCACGCGGCACCCGGCCCACTGACCCGCACACCCGCGCGCCGCGCCGTACCCCCGGAACCCGGGGAGGACCGGCCCGTACGGTTGCTCCTCCGGTCCTCCGGTCCCCCGGTCCTCCGATCGCCTGATCCCCTGATCCTTGACGACGACGGCGCCCCCTTGCCCACCCGGCACGGGCCCCGTCCCCGTCACCGGCCGGTCGCACCCCGGCGTCCCGAACCCCCGGGACACCCTCGCGGCCCCCGCTCCCCCGCCGCCGTACCCGCTCCCCCGGCGGCGCGGGCGCACACCGCGCGCCTGTCTCCGGCGCGCCCGTTCCACCAGGTTCCGTCCCGCCTGTCCCGGCACGGCGGAACCGCACCCCCCCACAGGAATCAGGACCCGCACTCCCGCATCCCGATCCGTCCCCCTGTGACGCTCCAAGGAAGGCGAGGAACCCCCTCGTGACAACCGACACCGCCGCATCCGGTACCGCCCCGTCCACCAAGCTGACGCCCAAGCAGCGCAAGGCCATCGTGGCCGGATCCGTGGGCAATACCGTCGAATTCGTCGACTGGGCCCTCTACGGCATCTTCGTGAAGATCATCGCGGATGTCTTCTTCCCGAAGGCCGAAGGAGCTGTCGCACTCCTCTCCACCCTCGCCGTCTTCGCCGTCGGCTTCGTGATGCGGCCGGTGGGGGCCGCCGTCCTCGGCGCGTACGCCGACCGGCACGGCCGCAAGAAGGGGCTCGCCCTCACCATCGGTCTGATGGCGGGCGCCGGTTTCGTCATCGCGATCACCCCCGGATACGAGACGATCGGCATCGCCGCCCCGGTGATCCTGCTGCTGGCGCGGCTCGCCCAGGGCTTCTCCGCGGGCGGTGAGTTCGGCTCGTCCTCGGCGTTCCTGGTGGAGTCCGCCGCGCCGGGACGGCGCGCCTTCGCCGGGTCCTGGCAGCAGGTGTCGGTCGCGGGCGGTGTCCTGATCGCCTCGCTGCTCGGTACCACCTTCACCTCGCTGCTCAGCGAGGACGCCCTGCACTCCTGGGGCTGGCGGGCCGCCTTCATGATCGGCGCGCTGCTCGGCCTCGTCGGGCTCTGGCTGCGCGTCACCGTCGAGGACACCGACTCCTTCAACGAGACCAAGGCCGGCGGACAGGACAGGAAGAACCCGCTGAAGGCCATGTTCGTCGAGCACCCGGCCGCCGCGCTGCGGGTCGCGGGCATCACCGTGGCCGGCACACTGACGTACTACATCTGGGTCAACTACCTGCCGACCTACGCCAGTCTCACCACCGGTATCCCGCTGGAGCGGGCGCTGCTCTCGCAGACCCTGTGCCTGATCGTCTTCATCGTGCTGCTGCCCTTCGCCGGGCTGCTCTCCGACAGACTGGGGCGCAAACCCACCCTGTCGGGGTTCGCCGTGGGATTCGTCCTCCTCTCCTGGCCGATGCTGCACCTCCTGAACGACAGCTTCCTCGTCCTGTTCCTGGTCCAGCTCACCGGCATGCTGCTGATCCTCGGCTACTCCGCGAACTGCGCGGTGATCATGGCCGAGCAGTTCCCGCCGGAGGTGCGCGCCACCGGCATCGCCCTCCCGTACGCGCTGGCCGTCGCCGTCTTCGGCGGAACCGCCCCGTACATCACGACCTGGATGAGCGACTCCGGCCACGCCGACAAGCTCTGGATGTACGTCTCCGGCGCCGCCCTGATCTCCCTCATCATCTACCTGACCATGCCCGAGACGAAGGACAAGGAGTTCGCCTGATGGCGCACGTACTGGTCACCGGCGCCGCGAGCGGCATCGGACGGGCCGTGGCCGAGCACTTCGCCGCGGCCGGCCACCGACTGACGCTCGTCGACATCGACGCCACCCGGCTCGCGGACACCGCGAGCGCCCTGGGCGCGGCCTGCCAGGTCCGCGACCTGTGCTCGGCCGAAGGACCGGCCACCGCCGTCGGCGACGGCTGGCAGACCCACGGTCCTGTGGACGTGCTGGTCAACGCGGCCGGCATCTACCCGTCGCTCGACATGACCGAGGTCACCGCCGAGGGCTGGGACCGCGTCTTCGCGCTCAACACCCGCGCCCCGGTGCTCGCGACGGCCGAACTGGCCCGGCGCGCCATCGCCTCGGGCCGGACCGCCTCGGTGGTCAACATCTCCTCCGGCGCCGCGCTGCGCGCCCGGCCCGGCGGGGGCCCGTACGCCAGCTCCAAGGCGGCGCTGGAGATGGCGACCCGCGCGGCGGCCCTCGAACTGGGCCCGCACGGCATCCGCGTCAACGCCGTCAGCCCCGGCTTCATCGGCGTCGACAGCACCTGCAACCCCGTGGCCGACGAATACGCGGCGGCCGTCTCCGTCAACCCGCTGGGACGGCCGGGGACCCCGGCGGACATCGCCCGCGCGGTCGTGTGGATCGCCGGTCCCGACGCCTCCTGGGTGACCGGCGAGATCCTGCGGGTGGACGGCGGCAGCGGCACCGGCGCGACCCACCTGCCCCGGCTGTGGCCCCCGGCCGGCGGCTCCCCCACGCAGGACACGCACGCGAACACCCCGAAGGGACACACCTCATGACCGGCGATGCCTACACCGTGGTCGGAGCGGGCGCCATCGGCGGCACCCTCGCGCACCGTCTCGCGGCGGCCGGACACCAGGTCACCGTCATCGACACCGACGCCGCCCACGTGGCCGCGATCCAGACGGACGGGCTGACCATCCTGCGCGGCGAGGAACGCGAGAGCGTCCGCCTCGACGCCGCCACCCCCGACACGTACCAGGGACCGCCCCTCGGACGTGTCCTGCTCAGCGTCAAGGCGCAGGCCACCGACGCGGCCATGCGGTGGATCGCGCCGCGCCTCGCCCCGGACGGCTGTGTCGTCTCCGTACAGAACGGTTTCAACGAGGCGCTCATCGCCGAGCACGTCGGCGCGGACCGTACCGTCGCGGCCTTCGTCAACATCTTCGCCGACCTCGTCGAACCGGGCGTGGTGCGGGACGGCGGTCCCGGCGCCTTCGTCATCGGCGAGGTGGGCGGCGCGCCGGTCTCCGCGCGGGTGCGCGCCCTGGTCGCCGACCTCCAGGCGTGGGGCCCCGCCCTGGCGAGCGACAACGTCGAGGGCTATCTGTGGGCGAAGGCCGCGTTCGGCGCGATGCTCTCGGCCACCGCGCTGGCCGACGCCCCCATGGCGGACCTCACGGACCGTCACCGCGCCACGATGTACGCGCTGACCGCCGAGGTGTACGCGGCGGCCGACGCGGCAGGGATACGCCTGGAGTCCTTCGACGCCTTCGAGGCGCCCGCCTTCCGGCCCGGCAACGACCCCGCCCTGCGCGACGCCGCCTGCGACCGGCTGACCGCGTGGCTGCGCACCCAGCCCAAGGACCGCAGCGGCATCTGGCGCGACCTGGCCGTGCGCCGCCGTCCGGTGGAGGTGACCACGCATTACGCGACGGTGTTCGAGCAGGCGCGGCGCGCGGGCCGGGACGCCCCGGTGCTCCGGGCCGTCCTGGACGGTCTGCGGGAACTGGAGCAGGACCCGTCCACCATGTCCGAGTCCCGGCTGGACGCCCTCGACCGCCTCGCCGGGTCCGTCGGTCACCCGGCGGACGCGGGCGGCGGGCGTGACGACCTGCCCGCCGGGCCCGTGCTCACCGACGCACAGGCCGTCGCCGTCCACCGCTGGCTGGACGAGCACCGTGACGCGATGGACGCCGACCTCGCCGCGTACACCTCCCAGGAGAGCTCCAGCGACGACACCGTGTCCCTCACGGCCTGCCTCGACTGGCTGCGCGGCTGGCTCGACACCTCCCTCGGCTCCCCGGCGAGCGAGGAGCTGATCCCGCGCGAGGACGCGGGCGACATCATGATCCGCCGCTACGCCGGTACAGGTCCTTCCACCGGCGCCCCGCTGCTGCTCGTCGGCCACTACGACACCGTCTGGTCCACCGGAACCCTGGCGGACCGGCCCTACCGCCGGGAGGGGGACCGTATCTCCGGGCCCGGCGTGTTCGACATGAAGGCCGGACTCGTCCAGGCCGTCTGGGCGCTGCGCGCGCTCACGGCGCTCGGTCTGCCCCGTCCCGAGTGCACCCTGCTGCTCAACGGGGACGAGGAGACCGGCAGCGAGGCATCGAGCGGCGTCATCGTCGCCGAGGCGCGGAAGTCCCGGGCGGCGCTGGTCTTCGAGGCGAGCGCGGACGGGGCGGTCAAGACGACCCGCAAGGGCGTCGGGCTGTTCTCCCTCACCGTGACCGGTGTGGAGGCGCACGCCGGGCTCGACCCGACGTCCGGTGCCAGCGCGGTCAACGAGATCGCCCGTCAGGTGCTCGCGCTGGAGGCCCTCGCCGACCCGGCGGCCGGGACGACCGTCAACGTCGGCGTGCTGCGCGGCGGCACCCGCAGCAACGTGACGGCGGGAGAGGCGACCGCGCACCTGGACATCCGGGTCGCGACCTCCGGCGAACGCGCCCGCCTGGACGCCGCCCTGGCCGGACTCGCCCCGGTCGACGCCCGGACCGGCCTGAAGGTCGAAGGCGGCTGGAACCGTCCCGTCTTCGAGCGCACCGAGGGCGTCGGCCGGGTCTTCGCCCTCGCCAGGTCCTGCGCCGCGCCGCTCGGTCTCGATCTGCGCGAGACGGCCGTGGGCGGCGCCAGCGACGGGAACTTCATCCTCGCCGCGGGCACCCCCGTCCTCGACGGACTCGGCGCGGTGGGCGGCGGCGCGCACGCCCGCAGCGAGCATGTGACGCTCAGCGGCATGGTCGAACGCTCCGCCCTGGCTGCCGGTGTCCTCGCCGCCTTCACCACCGCCTGACGGCCCCCGTTCGCGGGGGCGGCGCCCTCGCCCGCCCCCGCGAACGCGTGCCGACGGGGCCAGGGCGCGGGGCGCGCGAGGAACCGATCCGTGAACAGACAGCCCTCCTCCTCGCGCTCGGCGAGCGCACCCCGCGCCTCCTGCCGCCCGCGGAGATCACCCCGCTCGCGGAGATGTACGCGTGGCCATGGACCGCGGCGGGCGGCACCGCGGATCGGGGCGGGACGCGTTCCTGAGGCACGGGGCGGGAGGCGGAGCCGACCGGGAGGTACGGGTCCGAGGCGGAGCCGACCGGTCAGCGGGCTCTGCGGGAGAAGCGGGGGCGATCGGGGCCGGCCGGCTCGATGCAGCGGGACTGGACGTGCTCATAGGCCATGGTGGTCTGCACGTCGGCGACTTCTCTGCGTTCGGTGAGGCGGTCGATGACGAAGGCGTACACGCCGTCGACGTCGGCGACGGCGATGTGCAGGAGGAAGTCGTGCGTGCCGGAGGTGACGAACAGGCCGATCACCTCCGGCAGGCGTGCGGCCCATTCCCGGAACCCCTCGATGACGGGGCGGGCCGGGGGCCGGATGCGCACCGAGATGAGTGCCTGGACGGGCCGGCCGGCCGCATCGAGATCCAGGGCGGCGTGGTAGCCGGTGATCACACCGCGCTCGCGCAGCAGCCGTACCCGCTCCAGCGATGTGGAGGGGGAGACCCCGGTCTTGGCCGCGAGGTCGCGGTTGGTCTGCCGTGCATCGTTCTGCAGCTCCCGCAGAAGGGCCAGGTCCAGCGCATCAAGTTCCATGAAATCGACCTTATGGCGTACGACGTGCGGCTACTGGCTGTGTTGCTGGGATTCTCCTTGGTGTCGTCGGCCATGGATATACGAACGAACAGCCCATTCCTCGGCGCGGGGTTGGTGTGATCACCATGTGCCTGCCGCCGCGGTTCCTCCCCGGCTCCGCATGGATGCCGGGGATTTCCCGCGACAGGCGCATCACGTCCGCCGAAACCCTTGATCCTCGCGCATCCGGCGAACGAAGTTCAGAACAGGGCTCGCAGTTCCGCACGTCTGCCTAGTCTCTGCCTACCTGGTCGAACAAACAAAGAGGATCACATGTCTGTGGTGAACGCTCCCGAGACGACGGCGGTCGGCTTCGCGCCCGAGGAGATGGACTACTCCCTGTCCACCCGCCAGGCCCGGCTGAAGTGGGTCGTGGTCGTCGACTCCGGCCTTCCGCCCGGCCGGGCCGCCAACGCCGCCGTCTGCGCCGCGGCCCCCACCGTGGCCTCGGTCCCCGGCCTGCTGGGCACCCACGCCGCCGACGCGGAAGGCGTCGTGCACCCGGGCCTGCCCTGGACGGGCTGCTCGGTGCTCGTCGCCGACTCCGCCACGCTGCGTGCCATCCGTACCAAGGCGATGTCCCGCCCCGACACCTTCGTGGCCGACGTGCCCGCCGCCGCCCAGAGCACCCGCGTCTACAGCGACTTCATCGCGGCCGTGGGCACGTCCCCAACCGAGGACATCGAGTACTGCGCGGTCAGCATCGTCGGCCCGCGCAACCGGGTCGACAAGATCATCGGAAAGCTCCCCCTCATGCCCTGATGCTTTCTCGGCAGCAGCGCACCCAGGGTGGGCCGGCCCGGTTCAGGTGAGGCCGTCGACGAGCATGAAGGCGGCCACGGCCAGCAGCACGACGGCGAAGGTGCGTTGCAGCAGGGGGCCGGTGACCTTGGCAGCCAGGCGTTTGCCGTCCCGGACGCCGAGGATCGCCGCGCCCGCGAAGGGGCCGACCACCGCCCAGTCGATACCGGCGGTGGTGGCGCCGCGGGTGGCCAGGGAGGCCAGGGAGTTCGCCGAGATGACCAGCAGGCTGGTGCCGACGGCGGCCTGCATCTCGAATGCGAGCACGGTGACCAGGGCGGGGACGGCGAGGAAGCCCCCGCCGACCCCGAGGAGCCCGGTCAGCGCACCCAGCCCCGCACCGGCGCCGGCGGCCTTCGTGGGGTGCACCACAGGCATCCGGCCGGTGCTCGCCCGGCCGGGACGCAGCATTCTGACGGCGGCGAGTGCGGCGACGGCGGCGAACGTGGCGGTCAACACCGCTTGGGGCAGGCGGGAGGCGGCGGCTCCGGCCGCGGCGGCGGGCAGGAGCCCGGCCGCGGCGAACAGGGCGCCGGCCCTCCAGCGGACGTTGCCGCTGCGGGCGTGGGCGTACAGGGCGGTGAGCGAGGTGGCGGTGACGATGATCAGGCCGGCGGTGGTGGCGGCGGCCGGGGTGAAGCCGAGCAGATAGATCAGCGCGGGCACCGCCAGGACGCTGCCGCCCCCGCCGAGGGCGCCGAGGGCGATGCCGACCACGGCCCCGCAGATCAGGGCCAGGACCAGCGCGCTCACGCTATGACACCGCTGCCGCCGCCTTCGCCGGTGACCGGCAGGCCCTGGCGTGCCCAGGCGGTCATGCCGCCGGTGACGTCGGTGGCCTCGACGCCCCGTCCGGCCAGCAGCTCGGCCGCCTGCTGGGAGCGGTGACCGGAGCGGCAGATCGTGACCACCGGCTTGCCCTGCGCGGAGGCCGGCAGGGCAGCGCCCGCGATCAGGCGGGAAAGCGGCAGGTGCAGCGCGCCGGGCGCGTGCCCGGACTTCCACTCCGCTGTTTCGCGGACATCCAGCAGTACGGCCTGGCCGTCGCCGGTCTCTTGGTGGGCCTGCTGAGGGGTGAGGCGTACGGGCTGAGGGATGAGGCGTTCGGGGTCGCGGTGAGGATGCGGGGACATGGCCTGATCTCTTTCGTGCGGGTGGTGCGGGTGGTGCGGGACAGGGCGGGTCAGTCGGTGCCGTCGGGGCGGGTGAGGATCAGTCCCGCCTCGGTGGCGGCGTCGAAGCCGTCGTCGACGGCGACCACGTCGCGGCCGGCGGCGTCCAGCAGGGAGGCGGCGATCGCCGCGCGCATGCCGGCGGCGCAGTGCACCCACACCGTCCCGGGCGGTACTTCGCCGATGCGCCCGGGCAGCTCGTGGATCGGGATGTGGACCGAGCCGTCGATGAAGCCGCCCGCGCGCTCGGAGTGCCGGCGCACGTCCAGGACGACCACGCCGTTGCCGCGCTCACGGACATCGGCGAGCTCGGCGAAGCGGGCGCGAGGGAAGGAAGCGAGCCGCTCGCCGGCGCGGACCCAGGTGCCCGGGTCGCCGGTGGCGGCGGCGGCCGGGCGGTCGATGCCCACCCGGGTCAGTTCTCGCTGTGCGTCGGTGATCTGCTCAGAGGTGTCGGCGAGCAGGGTGACGGGCTTGCCCCACGGGATCAGCCAGGCCAGATAGGTGGCGAGCTTGCCCTCGCCCTCGAAGTTGAACGACCCGGTCACGTGCCCCTCGGCGAAGGCCATTCTGCTGCGCAGGTCCACCACCCACTCACCGGCGGCCAGCCGGGAGGCGATCTCCTCGGCGTCCGCACGCCCCGGCGGGGTGAGGTCGACCGGCGCGGGTCCCGCGGCGTTGGCCGGGCCCATGTGCGCGTAGTAGGCGGGCACGTCGTCCAGCCCTGCGAGCATCTGCGCGACGAAGGTGTCCACGTCCAGGGCCAGCGCGTCGTTGGTGGCGCGTTCCTGGCCGATCGTGGTCGCGTCCCCCTCGTCCTGTGAGGAGGAGCAGAAGCTGCCGAAGCCATGGGTGGGCAGCACCGGCACCTCGTCGTCCAGCTCATCGGCCAGGCGGTGGGCGGAGGCATGCTGGGCACGGGCCAGTCGCTCGGTCAGCCGCGGCTCGACCAGATCGGGGCGGCCCACCGTGCCGATCAGCAGCGATCCGCCGGTGAACGCCGCCACACCGCGCCCGTCCTCGGCGAGGACGTAGGAGGTGTGGTGCGGAGTGTGTCCGGGGGTGGCGAGCGCGCGCAGCACCAGGCCCTCGTCCACCGTCACGGTGTCGCCGTCGGCCACCGGGGTGTGGGCGAAGGACACGTGCGCCGCGGCCGGCACCAGGTAGCGGGCCCCGGTCACCCGGGCCAGTTCCAGGCCGCCGGTGACATAGTCGTTGTGCACGTGGGTCTCGGCGACGAAAGCGATGCGCACCCCTCGCCGGGCCGCCGCGGCGATGACCTGATCGATGTCACGCGGCGGATCGATGACCACCGCCGAACGGGGTCCGCCGGACAGGTAGCTGCGGTTGCCCAGGCCCTCGAATTCCAGGATGTCGACGAAGAACACGACGATGACTCCTCTTGAACGATGTACCCATGAGGGGTATTTCAGGATGAAGAGCGCCCCTTGCCGGGTAGCGCCGCACCCCACTCGGGTACGCGGTGGGGTCGCGCGGGGGAAGAGATGGGGACCGTCGCCGCCGTCGGCGGGGGAAGGCCGGCTGATGCTCGGCGGGCGATGTCATGGGCGACGTCGTGCATCCGTGCCACGGTCAACGGGCGTGACCGCGCGGCCCGGTGGACACGTCGACCGGGAGGGCGCGAGGCCCGTTCGCCAGAGGGGGCGGCGCCGTCGGCTGTCACCGGGGCGCCTGTCACCGGCTCGGCTGTCAGCGGGTCGGCTGTCAGCGGGTCGGCTGTCAGCGGGTCGGCACGGACGGGGTCGCGGTCTCCTCGCACGAGGCAGGGCCCGGGCCGGGTGGTGCTGCCGGGCCCTGCCTCAGCCGACCGCGCGGCGGGAGCGGCCGCGATCAGCGCTGTTCGGGCGAGCCTGACGACGGCACGGATTCGTTGAGCGGTACGACGTTGAAGTATTCCTCGATGCGGTCGATGAGGCCGCCGTCGAACCGGAAGTACATCGCCGCGTGTACGTCACTGCGGGACCCGTCGGTCATGGTCAGGTGGAGTACTTGCTGCTGGAGCACTTCGTCGCCGTCCTGGAACTGCCGCAGGATGTCGTACCGAAGTGTCCCGACGTCGGCGGCCAACTGCTTCAGCAGTTCCATGTTCTCGTCGATCGGCTGGTCACCGCTTCCGTCGCTGTGCCACACGACGGCGGTGTCGGTGCACAGGGATCGCATCGTGACGTAGTCCCGCGCCTCCCACTGCCGGAGGTAGTGCACCGCTGCCGCGCGAAGGTCCTGGTCGGGTGTCATTGTTTCTTCCTTTCGGGGTGCGCCGGTTGCGGCGGATGTCAGACGGCGGGGCCGGTGGTGGCGCCGACGGCCGCGTTCTCCTCGAAGACGGGGGCGCGTTCTCCCGCTTCGACGCGCAGGGGGAGGTGGTTCTCCCGGGGTGGCAGGGGGCAGGGGAAGGCCGCCGAGAACATGTGGTGGGGAACGACGGCCCGGTTGAAGTCGAGACGGGCCGTGCCCATGCCGTCCTCGGGCCGGGGCAGGATCAGCCACCGGCCCATGCCGGGCGTGTCCGTACCGCTGGTGCCGTCGGTGAACGTGATCAGCAGGGTGTCGCCGCCCACACCGAACGCCCGGAGCGTGTGCCGCTCGCCTCGCAGATCGAAGACGAGGTCACCAGGGGCCGGGAGAGTGTCCCGCATACTCGGGCTGGTCAGGCGGGTGAATTCCAGGAGGCGTCCGGCATCCGCCGGACGGTACTCCGCCTCGACGGTCCAGGCCGGGTCCCACGGCCACGCCTCGATCCCACGCAGGCCGACGAGGGTGGGCGCGGCCGGATCCCACACGACCAGGACATGGGCTCCCCGCAGTTCCTCGACGGTGCCGCGCCGCCCGCCAGGGAAGGACAGGCGGCTGGCGCTGGTCAGTTCCACCGCGCCGTCGACGGCGCGGTCATCGACGGACACACCCTCCGCACGGGCCGCGGTCAGGGTCAGGCTCTCCGAGAAGCCGGTGGACGTCCACCGCCCCGGAACCTCGGGGAGTTCCTGACCCGGTTCCGTGATCAGTCGATAGGCGACGCGGCCCGCCTTCCCGTCCGGGCCCGCCATCTCCTCCCATCGGCTCCGACGCCACCTGTCGTACCCGGTCAACGCGTCGTCCCCGTCGAAGCAATCGCTGGACACAGTGTTCTCCTCTGTAGGTGGCGTGCCGATGGCGGTCACCCGCGACCGCCGTCAGGACTCACCGCCGGCCGGAAACCTCGACCGGTTCGACGGCCGGTCGATGGTTTGGATGGTGCGTCCGCCCCGAGAGAACAAGCAAAACCGTTTGCTGTTACGGCAAATGCGGAAAGGGCCCCGCGCCGACGGTCGGGCTCTCACCTCACCCTGGAGAACCCGGTCTCCGAAGGACCGGCCGACCGGGAGTCGGCCGGCTTCCGGCAGGGTGGTCGAGTGTCGTGTGGTGCGGCGGGCCGGGCTGGGGAAAACTGGCCGACGGGGACAACCGCCCGGGGAAAGAGACCGCAGGATGACCATGGACGCTCAGCCGGCTCCCGTTCGGGTCCTGGTGTTCGGCGCCGCACTGCGCGCCGGGTCCACCAACGCGCAACTCGCCTCGCTGGCGTCGAACCTGATCGCCGAAACCGGCGCCGACGTCGACCTGGCCAGGATGCGGGATTTCGACATGCCGCTGTACGACGGGGATGTGGAGGATTCCGAAGGGCTGCCCGCCGGCGCCCTGGCCCTGTGCGAACGGATCAAGCGCTGCGACGCGTTCGTGATCTCGTCGCCCGAGTACAACGCCTCCGTTCCGGGCCTGCTGAAGAACGCCATCGACTGGGTCTCCCGAGTACGGCCGCAGCCGTTCAAGACCAAGCACGCGCTGCTGGTCTCGTCCTCCCCGTCGATGATCGGCGGCAACCGCGGCCTGTGGGCGCTGCGGGTCCCGCTGGAGCACCTGGGGACACGGGTCTACCCCGACATGTTCAGCCTGCCCCGCGCGTACGAGGCCTTCACCGAGGACGGCCGGCTCACCCACTCCGGCTCCCAGGAGCGGCTCACCGACACCGTCTGCGGGTTCATGCGACTGGTACGCGCCGACGTGGAGTTCGTGTGCCTGCGGCGCCGCTGGTACGAGTTCCCCGGTGACCGCACCGACGCTCCGGTCACCCACCGGAGCGAGGACTGACCCACGTCTGCCGACCTGCCGTCAGGGAACAAGGGTGGAGATGCGGAACGGGCGGCCCCTCCCGCCGGGCATGGCACCGCGGTCACGTCTGCTCCTGGACGGTGAGCACGACCGTACGGCCGTCGGGGTCGGTGAGGGTGTGCCGGCCGGGGGTGGCACCGGCGCCGGCCGGGAGGGTGAGACCGAGGCGCAGTGAGCCGGTGGCGGGGCGGCGGGCACTGCTGGGGTACAGCTCGAAAATCGTGCCGTCCAACTCGGCGGCGTAGTGCTCCGGGCCCGCGCCGTGCCGCTCCTTGGCGAAGGTGAGCCCGAGCCCGGCGTAGAAGGCGCGGCAGGCGTCGAGTTCGTCGCTGTAGATGACGAGCAGGTCGATGTCCATGGGGCTCTCCCGCCGGCGGCCGATGTGACGGAGGGGTGGCTGCCCTGGACCGTCGGCGTACGCACAGCGGTAGGCGCACTGTCCGACGGCGGGCATCAACGGGGCCTGACTCCTGGCGGCTTTCCCCGCAGACGGCATTCACCGGTGAACACCCCCGCGAGGAAATCGCCGAGCGCGACGAGCGAGGCGTCGGCGCTCAGACCGTCCGGGTCGGTGTACAGATGGGTGGCCAGCCCCTCGGCATAGGCGGCGATGCGGGCGGCGGCGAGGGTGGCGTCCGTGGTGGCTGGGACCTCTCCGCACTCCTTGGCGTTGGTGACGGCGGTCGCGATGAGGGAGCGCAGTCGGCGCAGTGCCGTTGTCTTGACTTCGCCGAGGTGCGGGTCGTCGGTGGCGCGGCCGGTGAAGGCGAGGGCGACCCGGCACTCCTGGCGGCGCCGTTCATCGAGCGGCAGGGTCTCGGCGAGCCCGTCGAGCAGGATGTGTTCGATGCGCGTGCCGGCCTTCTCCGCGCGGACGACGAGCTCCGCCAGCCGGTGTTCCACGCTTTCCAGGATGTACCGGTAGGTGAAGAGCAGCATCTCGTTCTTGGTGCGGAAGTAGTGCTGCACCAGGCCGACCGAGATTCCGGCTTCAGCCGCCGTCTTGGCAACGGTGACTGCGTTCAGGCCCTGGGTGGCGATGAGCCGGCCTGCGGCTGCGGCCACCTGATGGCGGCGCTCTTCGTGATCGGCTACGCGAGGCATGAGGTTACCGTACCGCCGTATTGCAAAAATAACCGTACAGCCATACGGTTATGAGGGTGCAGAGCCGCCTCTCCACGTCCGGGGAGGTGCGATCGCAAGGGACGGGGGCGCTGGTCATGGAATGTCGAGGGCGTGGTTCGAGGTGGCTGCGGGGAGTCGGCGTGGCTGGCCTCGCGCTGCTGGCAGGACTCGCACCGGCGGCCGCCTCCGCCGCCGAGCGCGCACCCGGGCCGGCGGTGCTGGAGAAGGCGGACCGGTTCGTGCGGGAGCAGAAGGAACGGGCGGACATCCCCGGAGTGGCCTATTCGGTCGTACGCGGCGACGACATGGTCCACAGCGGGGTGTACGGGCAGGACGGCCGGGGCGATCCCGTGACCACCCGCACGCCCTTCCTCGTCGGCTCCTTGGCCAAGCCGGTCACCGCGCTCGCGGTGATGCGCCAGGCCGAAGAGGGCAGGGTCGGGCTGGATGCGCCGGTACGGCGCTACCTGTCCTGGTTCCGGCCGAGGGGCGAGGGACAAAAGCCCGTTACGGTACGTCAGTTACTCAACCAGTCGAGTGGACTTTCCGAGCGTGACGGCATCGCGCGAGCCGACCGCTTCGACAATGAGCCGGACGGTGTCCAGCGCCTGGCCCGGGATCTGGCCAACGTCTCGCTGTCCGCTGCGCCCGGCGAGCGGCACGAGTACAGCAACGCCAACTACATGCTGCTCGGCGCCCTGTTGGAGGAGGTCACCGGGAAGCCGTTCGACGCGGAGCTGAGGGAGAACGTACTGAAACCGCTGGGCATGGACGGTGCCATCACCAACAGCGAGGAGGCCGAGCGGGCCGGGCTCGCTCCCGGACACCGCTTCCTCTTCGGTCAGCCGAAGAAGTTCGACTACGGCTACGACACCTCGGGCGTGCCTTACGGCTATCTCGGCGCGAACCTGGAGGACCTGAGCGCCTTCGCCTCCGCCCAACTGGAGGGCGGCGGGCGGGGCGTGTTGTCCCGGGAGGGCTTCCGGCAGATGCATGAGGGCACGGTCTCCGTCCACGACCGTCATCGTTACGGTTTTGGCTGGCGTGACGACGATGTGGACGGACTGGGCGAGCGGATGGTGTGGCACTCGGGGGCGACCCCCGGTTACCACGGCATCGTGGTGCTGCTCCCGGAACGTGACCTCGCGGTCGTCGTGCAGTACAACGCCGCCGGGCTCGCCAAGGAGAACCTGCTCAACAACACCGCGTTCGGGGTCGCCCGCATCCTGCTCGGCTCCGAGCCCCGGCCGGTCGATGAGGGCTCGTGGTTGACGCGGCTCCTGGTGGTGCTCGGCGCGGTGGCAGTTGTACTCGCTGCGGCCGTCGGCCGGTCGGCCTTCCGTGTCGTACGCCCCCGGTGCGGGCGGCGGCGCAGCGCCTTGCGGATCGTGATCGGCGGCGTCACAGCGGTGACTCTCTGTCTGTTGACCGCCGCAGCCGCCTGCTTCGTGTTGCCCGAACAGATGGGCGGGACTTTGCGCGTGGCTCTCCTGTTCGTTCCGGATGCGGGGTGGCTGCTCGTCACCGTGGCCGGGCTCGCTCTGGTTCTCGCCCTACTGCGGGCGGGGGTGACGATCCGGGCGCTGACGCGTCTGCGGCAAGGGACTCCGGAACGGAGGGCGCGCGACCCTCTGGCGGTGAACCGCCCGGAACGTAGCCGAACAACCCCGGTGAGCCAAACCGGCGTTCCTGGAGACCGTTGACAGCTCAACGTCACCGCACCCCGTCGTCGCCGACGACCTGTTCACCACCTGCCTGACCTGGACCACGGGCAGCCTCACCGCCCGCCATGTCCCCGGAGGCCGTCGGCCAGCAGGCTCGCGGCCACCGCCGCTCCGTCGGTGCGGATCTCGGTGCCCAGCGCCTGTGCCCGCGCACGGGTCCCGGGCGCCAGGGCCGTCTTGAACGCGACGCTCAGGGACTCGACGGACGGAGCCGGACCGTCGAGTGCCGCACCGATGTCCAGGGCCGCCACCCGGCTTGCCCAGTACGGGTTGTCCGACATCTGGGCGGCCACCACCACTTGCGGCACGCCCGCCCGGGCAGCCGTCGCTGTCGTACCCGCGCCGCCATGGTGCACCACGGCGGCCACCCTGCCGAACAGCCGCTGATGGCTGACCTCGCCGATGGCGAAGCAGTCGTCTCCGTCGTCGATCAGGCCCAGGTCGGCCCAGCCGCGGGAGACCAGCGCGCGGTGCCCCTGTGCGCGGAGCGCCTCGATGACCCCGCGGGCGATGTCCTGCGACGGGCGCATGCTGCCGAACCCCACATAGACCGGCGGATCACCCGCCTCCAGGAACGTCACCAGGTCGGCGGGGAGCGGGCGTTCGTCCGCCAGGCTCCACGCGCCCGTCTGTGTCACGTCGAGGCCCGGAGTCTCCCGCCACGGCCCCAGGGCCGGGTCCGCCGCCAGCCACGGCCGGTCGGTGAGGACGTGGTCGCGGACGTTGTCCACCGGTGGAAGACCGATCGATGCCCGGTGGCCGTTGAGCGTCTCGCCGAATTGCGCGTTCACGTGGTGGGCGTCCAGCTCCCACCGCGTCAGGTTGTCGTTCACCTCCGGCTCCGGCCAGCCCGGCCGTGGCGGCGGGGCATGGTGCGGCGACGGCAGGTGGACCGCCGCGTAGCTCGCGTACACGTAGCGGATGCCAGCGGCCTCGGCCACGGACCGCGCGGCTATCTGCGCCAGACCGGCCGCCACCAGCACGTCACATCCGTCGACCGCCGCGGGGAAGATGTCGAACTGCGTGTCCACCAGCTCCGTACGGTACCGGGACAGCTCCGCCGCCGACGGCAGAGCCGTCCCGCGCATCAACTCCCGCACCGGTGGCCCGACAGGCACCAGTTGCACCCCGAGACCGGCCAGCCGCACCGCGAACTCCTCGTCCGGCGGGGCGCATATCCGCACCTCCACACCGAGCGCCCGTAGCCGCACCGCGAGTGCCACCAGAGGTTCGACATCTCCACGCGTCCCGTATGTGGACAACAACACCCGCATTCCGCGCCCTCTTTCGTTCTCTCGCCTGTGCCTTCGGTCCGTACCTTCGGCCCGCGCCCAGCCCGGACCGGCCTTCGAGCAGGGCTTGTTGACGGCGTTGCGTCGGTCGTAAGGAATATGCGGCAGCAGTGTAGGTCGTGCGGTGCTCACTGCGGCAGTGGTCCCCGAACACCGAGGTGATGATCGAATCGATTGACGTTGCATCTCGCCCGGAGCCGTCCTCGGTGACTACGGTGAGCGCCAGCGTGCCTTCCCGGCCGGTTCCCGATCGTCAACACAACCTGAGAGCTGCTGAATGCATAGTTCGCCGGTGTTCGTCCCTGATGTTTCGGTCATATTGCCCTGCGCCGGACTCGGAACGCGCTTCAGTGCGCCCTACCCGAAGGAGTTGCACTGTCTGGCTCCTGAGGTCACGGTCCTGGACCGCAGCCTGGAGACCGTGGTCGAACTGACCAAAAGCGGACTCAACGTACGTCTGGTCGTCGTATTCGGGACACACAAGCTGGAAACGGTGCGTTATCTCGCGCGCTACTCCGAGACCTTTCACATGGTCTTTGTCTACCAGAACGAGTCGTTTGAACCGGGTCTCGACGGAGCGATCCGGTCCGCCCTGCCCATGACGCAAGGGCCGGTGGCCCTTGTCCTGCCCGACATCGTTGTCTCCGGCGGGGACAGCGCCGGCAGTCTCCTCGCCGCGTTGCGGCACACAGAGGTGACGGGTTGGAGCGTCGTGGCCGCCGAAGAGCGGGATCCCGACATACTGCGGCAGATGGGCGCGTTGGCCGTGGTCGAGGCGGACGGCGTCCTGACCGTGGGGGCGGCCACCGACAAGCCGACGGACCCCTCGGGCTTCAACGCGTTCTGGGGCATGGTCGCAGCCGCCGAGAACGAGGCACACAGGTTGCCCGATGTGGTGGCGAAAGGGGCGGACAGTCCACTGGCCGGTGCGGTCGCTCTCATGGTGGAAGGAATCGTCAACTACAACACTCCTGCGGGCTGACATCCCAGGCGCCGGTGCCGGTGCCGGTGCCGGGATGGCGTGCGCGACGATCCGTCGGCGACCGGTGGTCACTCCGCTTCGGGTGTCTTGTAGCCGGGGATGGAGGGCCATCGGACCGTCATCACGACCGAGTCGTCCTCCGCGGTCCAGGAGTGGTCGACACCGGGTCCCCACACCACGTAGTCGCCTTGTTCGTCGAGGAGGACGCTGTGGTCGGGGAACTCCATACGGAATCGGCCGCTGATGAGGATGAGGAGTCCCGTGCGTTCTTCCCGGGTGACCCATGCGGTGCGCCGGTCGCCGCGCCGGTGGGTGCCCCATTTGATCTCGGCGTCGTGGCTGTGCCGCGGGTCCCCGGGGGCTTTGAAGTGGCCGAGGAGCCAGCCCCGGTCGTCGGCCGCGTCCTTGCTCGCGTTGCCCACGTACACACCGCTGTTCACGGTGAGGACGCTAGCAGAGGGAGCCGGCACCATGAGGACGTACGCCGCCGGCTGCCCCGCGTCAGCGCTCCTCCAGCGCGTCCAGTGCCACGGCCTGCGCGATGGCCAGGCGGCGGTCGAGGTCCGGGGCGAGAATGTCGAGCACGTACCGGTCTCGCAGCCCGAACTTCTTGTCGACCGCCATCAACCGCTTGCCGCTCTCCAGGAAATCGAAGTGGTACGGCCAGAGGAACGGCACGAAATCCGTGAACGGCAGCCACTCCCAGACCCGGCGCACCCCGGCCACCACCCGGTTGCGCTCGCGCCCGGTGAGGTCCATCGTGCCCGGCTGTCGCATGCTCCAGGTCGAGCGGAAGAGAGAGGCGACGGATTCGTTGCGGAAGGACCCGACGATCTGGCCCACCGCGTCGCGCACGTCGTAGACGGTTTCGGGGTCGAGGATCTGGCGGGCCTCGAAGGTACAGAGGACGTGTTCCTTGGACTCGTCGGTGTAGAAGGCCATCTGTTCGCTGAGCGTGATCCGTTTCTGCTGGGCGAAGGCGACGACCTCGCCGTCGGAGCCGTCCGGCCGGGCTGCGGTCACCACGTACTCCTTGGTCATGAGGGTCATCTTCTGCCGGATGGTGAACCGCACGTGTGCCTGTACGTGTGCCTGTACGTGTGCGCTGTCCATGTGACGTCTCCCGTTTTCCGTTGCTCGTACTGCCCGGCCGTGTGCCGTGTGCCGCCTGCCGGGCTTCCGGCTCGACCGGTCCATCGTCACCGTGGCGGCCGGCCCGGCGCAGTCCCCGGAAGTAGCGGCCGGGAACGACTGACGGAGACAGTGCGGGAGCTCCAACAGCGTTCGCCCTGGTTGCGGTTGGCGACTTTCGTCGTTCGCCGGTACGACGGGGGGATGATGCGGGTGCTCCCGCTCTTTGCCTATCGTCGGTCCGTGGACGTGGAAGAAGCAGACACCCCTCGCACCGTCCGGGCGCTCCTGCCCCGGCTTGCCGCCGCGTCGCCCTGGAGCCGCCACCGGATCGCCGGGGAGGCCGTGGTCACCGTCGCTCTCGCCGGGATCGCGGGGGTGTTCGACGCCGTGGGGAGCGGGTTCGGTGCCCGGACCTTCGCCGTCGTCGCGGGCGTCGCCCTGCTGTCACTGATCCGGCGCGCGCTGCCGGCGACGGTGCTGGTCCTCTCCGCCGCCGCGGCCGGGGAGCTGATCGCCGCGGTTCCACTGCTGGTCTACGCGAGTTGGTCGGCGGGCAGCCGCATCGTGAAACCCTGGCGCGTGGCCGCCGCGTACGCCGCCGCGCTCGTGGCCCACACCGCCCTGGGCGTCCGCAACGAGATCGTCACCGGATCCGACCTGTCGCTGGCCATCACAGGCGGGCTGAGCACGGGGGTGTTTCTCGCGCTGGCGATCGTGCCGGGACTGGCCGCCCGCTACCGGGCCCAACGCCGCGCGCTGCTCGGTGCCCTGCGGAGCAACAACGCCCAACTCGTACGGGAGCAGGCGATGGTGGCACGGGAGGCGCGCCTGCTGGAGCGCACCCGTATAGCCCGGGACATGCACGACAGCCTCGGTCACCAACTCGCCCTGATATCGGTGCACTCGGGCGCCTTGCAGGTCGATCCGGAGCTGACCGACCGCCAGCGGGAAGGGGTACGGATCCTGCGGGACGCCTCCGTGACCGCGATGAGGGAGCTGCGCGAGGCCGTCGGCATCCTCCGCCAGGACCAGGAGGACCAGGAGGATCGGGGTGACCGGGGTGACCGGAACCCGCCCGACGGCCCGGACGCCGGGGGCTCCGTCCACCGGTCGGTCGACTCGATCGACGCTCTGGTCGACTCCTCCCGCGCCGCCGGCGCGACCGTCCAGGTGCACCGGTCGGGCACCCGGCGGCCACTGATGCCCGCCGTCGGGCACGCGGCGTACCGCATAGCCCAGGAGGGCCTGACCAACGCCCACAAGCACGCGCCGGGTGCCCCGATCGGCCTGGCCCTGCGCTACGAGCCGGACAGCCTGGTGGTGGAGGTCGCCAACGGGCCCCGTCCGACCGGGGCAGCGGCACAGGGCCCGCCCGCGATCAGCGGCGGCCAGGGGCTGAGGGGCCTGCGGGAACGGGCCCGGCTCGTCGGCGGCATGGTGCACACCGGTCCCACCGCGGACGGCGGTTTCCGTATCGCCGGCATGCTGCCGTACGGCACCGGGGACGGTGGGCCGAGACCCGTCCCGGACGGCGCGACCTCCGTCGGCCCCGGGAACGACTTTGTGGGGCAGATGAGCAGGGGCGTGGCGGGCGACGGTGGAGCGGTCATCAACCGCATCGATCCGCCAACGGAGTTCACCACCGTCATGACCAACAAGAAGAACCTGGCCATCGGCTGCGCCGTCACCGCTGTTGTCCTGATCGGAGGCACCATCGCCCTGGGTGCCTGGGGAATGAGCGAGGTGACGAAGGAGATGGAGAAGGCCGAGATCTCGCCGCGTGTGTACGAGTCGGTGAAGGTGGGCGACGCCGAGTCGGACGTACAGAACGAACTGCCCGCCGAGGACTCGTGGCTGACGTCGGATCTGAAGGACCAGGGTCCCGCGCTGCCCGAGGGCGCGACCTGCCGCCACTTCACCTCCGACGAGGACGACCTCGACACCGTGACCGTCTTCCGGTTCTGCTTCCGCGACGGGAAGCTGATCGCGAAGGACACCTTCGCAGCGACGTGACCCGGCGCGCCGTACCGCGGGACCTCTGTGCGACACACCCGGTCGGGTCAGGGCATGATGGCGGGGCCACGCCATCCGCTCCACGACCGACACCGCGCAGGAGGCTCTGTGATCCGGGTCCTCGTCGCCGACGACGAGCCGCTCATCCGGGCCGGCATCAGGATGATCCTCACCTCGGCCGACGACATCGACGTCGTCGCCGAGGCGGGCAACGGCCGTGAGGCGGTGGAGACCGCGCGGGGCACGGCCGTGGACGTGGCCCTGCTGGACATCCAGATGCCGGTGATGGACGGGCTGACGGCCCTGGCCGAGCTGCGCCGCGCCGCGCCGGACGTGCGGGTGCTGGTCCTCACCACGTTCGGCGAGCGTGACAACGTGCTGCGCACGCTCGGCCACGGCGGCGTGGGCTTTCTGCTCAAGGACTCCGCGCCCGACGAGCTGATCCACGCGGTACGGGCGGCGGCGGCCGGGAACGCCTATCTCTCGCCCGCGGCCACCCGGCACGTGGTGGACGCCCTCGCCTCCCCGGGAGCCACCACCCGCGCCGACGAGGCCAGACAGCGCGTGGACGGGCTGACGGCGCGGGAGCGCGACGTGCTCGCGCTGCTCGGCGAGGGCCTCTCCAACGCGGACGCCGGCCGGCGGCTCCACATGAGCGAAGCCACGGTGAAGACCTATGTCAGCCGCATCCTGACCAAGCTCGGATGCGACAACCGGGTACAGGCGGCGCTCCTCGCCCGCGACGCCGGAGTACACCCGGGCGGAGTATGACCGTTGGGGCCGTACGGCACCGGCGTTGTCCGGTCGCGGTGGCTGTTTCTCGCGCCCCGCCGGTCGGAGCGCCTCTGGCTGGTCCTGCCAGGTCGAGAACCACCTGAGTACGCCTGCTCAGGACCACGGTCCGCTTCTGGGGGACGCTGGGCCCATGACCACGCCGCCTCTCCCCGACACCCTGCCGTGGCCGACAACTCGTCCGTCCCCCTCACCCTCCCCTTCACCTGCGTAGCCGTGGTCGGCGGCATCGTCCTGGTCTCCGCGTTCCTTCCGCTCATGGCCCGCGCGATCATCAGCAGCGGCGTCCATGTCCTCGCCGGACCGGTCCTGGTGCTCGTGGCCGTCATCGGAATACACGACACGGACCGCACCGCGCACCCGCGGCCCGCCCCGGCCCCTCCCTCCGTCGACCCGGGCGCGCGGTGCCGGTCCCGCGGCGACAACAGCGAACGCGGCGGATCCTGAGCCTGTCGTTCACCCCCGCCAGGAGGTGACGTGTCCGGAGAGGGGCAAGGTCCGGCGCGAGCCCGGGGAACTCAGGCCGAGGACAACTGTTCCGCTATCTCTTTGACCCAACTGTCGCTCTTCGCCGGGTCGTTGAGGGAGTCCGCCCACTCGTCCGGGCTCAGTCGGTGGTGGGCGGGACCTGCTTTGAGAGCGACGAGGAGCGCTCTGGCCGAGTCCCGCATTTCGGCCGTTGTGCTGCCGCTCCCCTTGATGTCCGCGCCCGCCGCCAATCCGTAGACTTTACGGGCCATGGCCTGGCGTTCGCCGTTCTCCACCTTCTTCCAGAACTTCAGGGCCTCCTTCAGCGCATCCTCGCGGGAGGCGGGCTCCGCCGGGGTCTCGTCCGCCGCCGCCCAGCGTTCGGGGTGACGGGCCCCGTCGTAGCGCTTCTTGCCCGCGCGGCCCGCCCGGTAGGCGGTGACGCCGAGGATCAGACCGGCCGCACCCGCGGCGAGGCCCCAGCCGACCGGGTTGCTCGCCAGTCCGGCTCCTCCCGCTGTGGCGGCGACCGCCGTCACGATGCCGCCCGCGGCCTTGGTGGACTCGCCCACGGCGGTGAACGCCTGCTTGCCCATCTTGTTGCGCTGCTTGCCGAGCGCGTACGTGTGCACCGTGTCCATCGTGTTCACGTCCTCGGCACGCCGGACGTCCGTGGCCGCGTCGCGGGCGGCGCCCATCGCCTCCCAGGCCGCGTCGATGGCCTCGGAAACACGCTCCAGCCGGTCATCGCCCTCGTTGCCCCAGTGCGCGTCCAGCGCGACATACGCCTCGGCCGCGGCCCATTCGGCATCCTGCCGCGCCTGGTTCAGCCGGTCGAGCGCCTCCTCGCCGACGCGGTCGGACTTCCCGAGCCCCTTCAGGGCACGGTATTTGCGGGCCGTCAGACCGAAACGGCCCGCCGCGCGGGCGCCCTTGGCCGCGCCGACAACACTGGAGCCGATGCCGCTCGCCTCGGACACTGTCGCGGCGTTCGCCACCTTCTGGGCTTTCGTCAGCTCCTTGGCGATACCGAGGGCGTAGTTTCCCGCACTGGCGGCGCCGACGACCGCGTCGGCCGTTTTGGAGTTGGCTTTCTTGTCCGCTCCGTGGAAGGCGGCCCCGTCCTTGTGCTTCTTGGCGTCCTTCTTGGCCTTGGCCGCCTCCATGCCACTGAGCAGGGCGCCGGCGGACTCCGTGACGATGTTCTCCGACGCGGCGGCGGTCCCCGAGGAAGCGGCGGAGTGTTTGAGGCCGTCGTTGACAGTGGCGGAGGCCTGCTGGGAGAAGCCCGCGTTGGCGGGGACATGGACGCCCTTGACAAAGGTGTCGATGAATTCGAGATGTCTCTTGAGCTTGTCGAGGACCCCGGCGATCCGGTCGCGATAACTCTTCGATCCGGTGGACGCGTCGCCGTTCTCCGGCGCCTTCCCTTTCGCCGTACCCCTGGCGCGCTGCACCGCCGCGGTCGCTGCTCGGTTGCCGGCGCTGGACTGGATCTGGAAGAGGGCGCGCTCCGCAGAGTTGTCCGACGGACTCCCGACCCGGCCCCGTTCCCGGGGCTGCAGGGTCGGCGTCAGGGTGGCCACTGACTGCCGAGTTGAGGTGCGATAGACCGGGGTGCTCATGAACGTACCTCTCCTGTGCCGGACCAGGGCGAGTGGAGACTAGCCAGGCATGGCCAACAGAAGGGGTGTGCTGGGAGAACTCCTCATGGATGCTGCGGAACGCGTTCCCGTGCACCCGTTGGCCCTTGCGTGCCGCAGGCCTACCGGCGCGCAAACCACTCAACTCCTCTGGCCCTTGCGGCCGCTCCGGACGGATCGGTCGAGCCGAAGGCACACCCACGCGGCCTGCGGCTCGCCGGCCGGACCGGCACTCCGGCGGCCTCGCTGAAGGCGACCCGGACAGCCACGGGCACGGATCTGGTCACGCTGGGCGAGGGTGACCAGCAGATCACACTCCAGTGGAAGGGCGGGTTGCCCGCCTCGAAGCTGCGGGGGACCCGGGCGGAGTACGCCAACGCCGTGCCCGGCGCCGACGTGGTGGTCCAGGCGACCCGTACCGGCTTCGAGCAGTACGTCGAGATCAACCAGCGCCCTGCCGCCGGCGGCTATACCTACACGCTGCCGCTGCGGGCCAAGGGCCTCCGGGCCGAGCAGCAGAAGGAGGCAGCGTCCTCTTCACCGACGCGAAGAGAACGAAGCGGGCCGTGATGCCGGCTCCGGTGATGTGGGACGCCACCGTCGACGAGGTCTCCGGCGAGCACACCCGGCGGGTGCCGGTCGCCATGAAGGCCGTGACCAAGGGCTCCACGGTCGATCTGGTCATCACCCCGGACGCGAAGTTCCTGGCCGACCCGGCCACGAAGTACCCGGTCACGGTCGACCCCTCGACCTCCTCGCTGGGCAACCTGTTCGACACCTACGTCCAGCAGGGCGAGACGGTCGACTGGTCCGCCGACACCGAACTCGACATCGGCAACCCCGGAACCACCAACGCCGACGGCACCCCGCGCACAGCGCAGTCCTTCATCTCCTGGAATACCGCGCCCATTTCCGACGCGCTGGTCTCCGACGCCAAACTGTCGCTGTGGAACTTCCACTCCGGCAACCCGGACTGCAAGGCCTACCCGTGGGAGGTGTGGTCGTCTCCCGCCGCGACCACCGCCAGCCGTTGGACGAACCGGCCCGTCATGACGGCGAAGAGGGCCACCTCGACCGAGACGCGCGGCAACCACCGACGGCAGCGCCGGCGTCAAGGACCAGGTCACCAAGGTGACCGTGGGAGCACAGGTCCGTGAGCACCCCGGGGTCCAGGGCGAGACCAGGGCCACCCAGACCGTCTACGACTGGCCCCGGGGCCTGCCGGTCAGGAAGATCCAGGACCCTGGTGGCCTGGCCATCACCACCACCTCCGAGTACGACGCGAAGGGCCAGGTGATCAAGGAACTGTCACCCGGAGCCACCGGGACCGACGCGGCCACCCGCGTGACGAAGTACTGGTCCGCCACTGGCACCGCCGCCTGCGAGGGACGTCCCGAGTGGGCCGACCTGCTGTGCTCCGTCGGTCCCGGCGGGGCCATCACCGGCGGCGGCAGCAACCCCGGCCAGCTCGCCACCAGCACCTATGAGTACGACTCCTGGGGTAACACCACATCGATCAGCAACAACGCCAATGGCGTCACCCGCACCACCACCACGACGTACGACGACGCGGGCCGCGCCACCACGGTCGCGGTGACCGGTGGAGTGGGTGAGACCGTCCCGACCACCACCACCGGCTACGACAGCGTGACGGGCCGGGTTCTCACCGTCAGTTCCCCGACAGCCGGGACGATCACCAAGGCGTACGACTCGCTCGGCCGCCTGATCTCCTACACCGACGCGGACGGCGGCAGGACCACGACGGAGTACGAACTCCTCGACCGCCCCGCCAAGGTCAGCGACACGGTCCCGTCCGTGCTCACCTTCACCTACGACCACAGCGTGGAACCCCGCGGCCTCGCGACCAAGCTCACCGACTCCGTCGCCGGGGTGTTCAGCGCGACGTACGACCCCGAAGGCAGCCTCCTCACGGAGAAGCTGCCGGGCGGCTACACCATGACCGTCCGCAACGACTCCATCGGAACGGCGATCGGCCGCACGTACACCCGGGACAGCGACTCGGCGGTCGTCTACTCCGACAGTACGACCGCATCCGTCCACAACCAGACCACCAGCCACGCGGGTTGGTCCGACCAGACCTACCGCTATGACGCCGCCGGGCGTCTGGTGACCGTCCAGGACACGTCCGACACGGTCTGCACCCGTCGGGCCTACGGCTTCGACGCCCGCACCAACCGCACCACGGTCACGGAGGCCACGGCGCCGGCGGGCGCGGACTGCCCGGCCGGCGGCGGGACCGCGACGACCACGACCTACGACTCGGCCGACCGGCTGAATGCCACCGGCTACACGTACGACGCCTTCGGCCGCACCACAGCGCTGCCGGGCAGTGTGACCGTCGGCTACTACGCCAACGACATGGCCCGTCAGGAGACGACGAGCACCAGGCGCCAGACCTGGGCGATGGACGCGGCCCTGCGGCTGCGCTCGTGGACCGTCGAGGCCAACACCTCGGGCACCTGGGCGAACGTAGCCACGAAGACCAACCACTACGACTGCGACTCCGACAACCCGCGTTGGGTCGTCGAAGACGCCTCGACCGGCGCGGTGACCCGCAATCTGACCTCGCTCGCGGGAGGTCTCGCCGCGACGACCAGTGCCACCGGCTCCACGGTTCTCCAACTGTCCACAATCCACGGGGATATCGCCCTGCAGCTTCCCCTGGACGCGGCCCAGGCCCCCGTGGCACTGGACACCGACGAGTACGGCACGCCCAGGGCAGGGCAGGCCGCCACCCGGTACGGCTGGCTGGGCACCAAGCAGCGCTCCGCCGAGACCGTCACCGGGCACACCCTCATGGGTGTACGGCTCTACAACTCCGCCACCGGCCGGTTCCTGTCCGTCGACCCGGTCCACGGCGGCGGAGCCAACCGCTACGGCTACCCGGGCGACCCGGTCAACCAGAACGACCTCGACGGTCGGGCATGGAAGTGCAAGGCCAAGTGCAACATCGAGGGCAAGGGCTCGCACTGCACCGGCCACCTCTGGGGCGCCGGCTCCGGGAAGACGAAGGACGCCGCGGTGAAGGACGCGAAGCGGGACGCCACCCAGCAGGCGCCCCGTGGCTGCTATGCCCGTCATTGCCGGGCGTACGACTGCACCAAGAACCGGGTCAGGCAGTGGTGGGACGGCAACTACAACCCACGCACCATGCACCGGCACAATCCGCCGAACTGGATGAGGCGCGCCAACCACAACTCCTGGGGAATCCTGTTCCGCGGCGAGGTGTGGAGGGGTACCTACGGCAGCTTCTGCGGCTGCAGCCCCTGATCACCGATAGGGTGCGGCACCCGTGTTCCGACCTCGGCCCGGGGTGCCACCCCGGGCGGGTACAGGTCCGCGGAGCGCGGCACACCAGTCTAGTTCGGAACGAGGACCACATCATGAGCGAAGCCGAGGCAGAAGTCGCCGGCACGACAGCGGAGCCCGAGCTGTGGCAGGTGAACATCGCCTTACTGGCGACAGCCGCCCAGCACGAGGAACTGATGGACCGGCTGGTGGAACTGCTGTGCCCTGACTCCTCGCACGAAGGGCCGTGCCCCATTCCCTGGGGCATGCACAGCGTGAACGGTGACTCCCTCTCCAAGAAGAAGCGGAAAGCCCTCCGGGAGGAAATCGCCGAAACCAACGGTCCGGATCCGGTCTGACCGACGCTTTGAGCCCGGTTCCGCAAGCCATGCGGAACCGGGCTCGTCCATGGCGGGGTGGATCTTCGTCGGCGGTGGAACAGACGGTCGCCGAGGGAAGGGGGCCGGTATACCCAACTCTTGCAGATTGATGCCTACTTGGGACCAGTGATGTGAGGGATCCCGGGGGATTCGGTGTACGTTCTCGCCCAGGGGTGCACCGGGAGTGCGCTGTCGGGTGCATCCGGTCACCGGTTGTCGGTGGGGAAGTCGGATCAAAGGGGTGGGGTCGCGTGGCGCGAAGACGGATCTGGATGACTGCGGCGACGGTGGTGGCCGGGGTGACAGGGGTGCTGGTGTTCCAGGCACCCCCCGACGACACGGGGAGGAGCGACGCGGCCGAGGGCAAGGCCGGCCCGGTCCAGGCGCAGGCGCGTACCGCCGAGTTGACGTTGGACGGCGACGGCCGTAGCGCGTCGCTGGCGCGGCGGGAGACCGCGCCGTTCAGCATGGTGGGGGTGACGTGGACCGATCCCGCCGCGCGGGCCACGGGAACGGTGGAGGTCCGTACGCGTGCGTCCGGGTCCGGGACGTGGTCGTCGTGGCTGCGGCTGGACGGGGACAGCGGGCAGGGCGAGCGGGGAGCGGCCCGGGGCGGTACGGAGCCGGCCTGGGTGGGGCCGTCCGACAGTGTCGAGGCGCGGGTGCGTTCGGGTGCGCAGACGTCCGCGGAGCTGCCCGACGGTCTGCGGCTGGACATGATCGACCCGGGCGCGGCTGCGGTCACCTCGATGGATCCGGCGTCCTTCAGCGTCGGTGGGGACGAAGAGCCGCCTTCCTCCGACACCACGCCGCTGCCCGGTGAGGGCTCACCGACGGCCGATCCCTCGGAGCAGGCGTCGGCGGAGCCCCCGGTCCCCGAGGGTCCGGAGGAGACGGCGGGCGACACGCCGAGCACACCTCCGTCCGCCGAGGTGCCGCCGTCCGACGCGCCGTCCGGCGGTACGCCGACGCCGTCCGCCCCTGACACGTCCACCCCGGCACCGACCGCCCCGGCGCCGACGACTTCGGTGCCGCCCGACCGTCCTTCCACCGTGCCGCAGCCGCCCGTGACGTCCCGGGCGGCCTGGGGAGCGGACGAGTCGATCAGCCCGGAGGAGCCCGGCTACCTCCCCGACGGCAAGGTCAAGGCCGTGGTGGTGCACCACACCGCCGAGTCCAACACGTACACCTGCGCCCAGGCGCCCGCCGTCGTACGCGGCATCTACGCCTACCACGTCAAGCAGTTGGGCTGGAAGGACATCGGCTACAACTTCCTCGTCGACAAGTGCGGCACCGTCTACGAGGGGCGCAAGGGCGGCATCGGCCAACCCGTACAGGGCGCGCACGCCTATGGTTTCAACGCCGAGACCGCCGGAATCTCGGTGCTGGGCACCTACACCGACACCGCGCCCGACCAGGCCGCGATGACGTCCGTCGCCCGTGTCGCCGCCTGGAAGCTCGGGCAGTACGGTGTCGACCCCGCCGGCACCACCACGCTCACCGCCGGTGACAGCGGCCGCAGCTTCACCGGCAAGACCTGGGCCAAGGGCGCCAAGCTGCCCTTCCCCACGATCCACGGCCACCGCGACGGCTACAACACGCAGTGCCCCGGCAACTCCTTCTACAACCAACTGCCCGCCCTGCGCACGCTGGCCGCGGGCCCGGTCACCGGACTGACCCTCACCTCCCTCACCGGAGCCGCGAAGTCCGGGACGACCTACTACACCAAGTCCGCCGTCACCGTGAACTGGTCGTCCAAGACGCCGAGTTCACTCATCAGGCAGTACGACGTCCTTGTCGACGGCACCGCCGCCGCCAAGACCGCGGGCAGCGCCGGCTCCGCCAAGGTGACACTCACCCCTGGCAGCCACAAGATCAGCGTGCGCGCGGTGCACCAGTCCGGCAGGACCGCCACCACAGCGGCCACCACCGTCATCGCGGACACCACCGCCCCCACCTTCACCACCAAGCCCCACCTCAGCCTGCGCACCGGCGTCGTCAACACCACCGCCGTACCTCTCACCCTGGGGTGGAAGGCCACCGACAAGGCGGCGCTCAAGGATGTCCTGCTGACCACCCCCGTGGCCAAGACGTACGGGCCGACCACCACCAGCGCCGCACACAGCGCCAAGTCCGGTGCCTCGACAAACTGGAACATGACGGCCCGCGACCAGGCCGGCAACACGGTCACCGCGTCCGTGGCCGGAAAGCCGACCATCCTCCAGGAGACCGCCGCCGCCAAAACCGGCACCTGGACCACCAAGTCCTCCGCCAACTACCTCGGCGGGAAGTCCTACGCCAGCTCCGCCAAGAACGCGAGCCTGACCTGGACCTTCACCGGCAAGTCCGCGGCCTGGGTGGTCTCCCGCGCCGCCACCTCCGGACAGGCCCACGTCTACGTCGACGGCGTCAAGACCACCACGGTCGACCTCAAATCCGCCACCACCACCTACCGCCACGCCATCTGGACCAAGAGCTGGACCACCAGCGCCAAACACACCATCAAGATCGTCGTCGTCGGCACCACAGGACGCCCGACCATCACCACCGACGGCCTCGTCCACCTCCCCTGACCGGCCACCCCGCCATCGCCCTTCGGAGCGGGAGCGTCTTGAGCCGCCCCTGCTCCGAGCCGCGAGACGTGGTGATCGCTGGAGTGATCACCACGAGGTGGTCGACGGAGTCCTGTTCCGGGTCCGGAGCTCGCCAACTGGTCCCCGGGCAGCAGACCCTGCCCTCTCACCCTGCACCGATGGCGAAGCCTGCCGCACGCCCCGACAGGACCGCTCCGCCCTCCACACCCGCTCGCGCCGAGGGGACATCATGAAGACACGGCGAGTGATGACGACATACAGCCCGCACGGCGCCTTGCCGGTCAGGCCCACCTGATGGGGCGAGCGTCAGGGCGAGAACCCTAGACGAGGCGCTGATGTGGATCAGCCACGGGCGGACCGGCCAACGGCGGGCGCGGAACGATCACGATGGCCGAGGCCGTCACCTGCTGGCGTTCCAGCTCTCGAACCATTCGAAGAGACCGGAGGCTGGCCCAGACCGTTCGAAGCGTGCACTCCGGTGGCGCCTCCGTACGTTTCGTAGCGGGCGGGGTCCTCGCCCCACATGCCGGGGAAGACGTACGGTTCGCCGAACAGCTCATCCCCGAGCGGCTGGCTGCCGTATCCCTGTCCTTCCACTTCGACGACTTGGAGGTCGGCGAGGCAACTCGTCCGCGGAGCACGGCTCTTGTTCACCAACGCGTACGAAGCCGCGCTGCACCAGGAACGTACGGGCTGGACGGAGAGGCAAGTCCTGGGTCGTCACACCCGAGGCGGCTCCGGTACGTCCATCAAGGCAGCGGGGCTCCGGTCCTCGCCGTCCCGGCCAGGCAGGTCGCCGACCCGACGGGCGGCGGCGACGCCTTCCGGGCCGGCTATCTGGCCGGCCTGGGCCGCGGCCTGTCACCGGAGCGCTCGGCGCAAGTGGGAGGGGTGGGTACGGGATGACCAGGACCCGTACCCCGGCCTGAGGTCGATCCGCGCTGGAGTACCCGGCGACGCGGCCCCCGGCCGGTGCCCGCGTCACGGGATCCCTGCCGGGCCCGTCCGGGGACGTCTCTCTGTTCCGGGGCCGGTGCGCGGCAACCTTCGCCGCGCCGGCGGCAACCCCTCCGTATCTCCCTTCCCCCACCGTGTCCGACACAGATCGGAAGAATCCATGAATGAGATACGCAGTACGTCCCGCCCCCGCAAGCGGTGGACCACCCTGGCCGCCGGTGTCCCGCTGGCCCTCGCCGCCGCCGGTGTCATGGCGTACGGCAGCGGCCCCGGGGCGTTCCGGGCGGACGGGCAGCGGACGGTCGCCGCGGCGGTTCCGGTTGCCGCACCCGCCTGGGCCGCCGATGTGGCGGACGGGTTCGCCTCCGTCAACGCCCTCGGCCAGGACGGGACGTACGGCGGGCGGGACGGCAGGACCGTCACCGTGACGACGCTCGCGGATCTGGAGAAGTACGCCACCGCCGCGGAGCCGTACGTCATCGTCGTGGCCGCGGCCATCACCATGAATCCGGTCGGCAAGGAGATCAAGGTCTCCTCGGACAAGACGATCGTGGGCCGGGGGACCTCCGGGCAGATCGTCGGCGGTGGGTTCTTCCTCGGCCAGGGCGTGCACAACGTGATCATCCGGAACCTGACGATCCGTGACTCGTACCAGGGTGTCTGGAACGACAAGGACCACGACTTCGACGGCATCCAGATGGACGGTGCCCACCACGTGTGGATCGACCACAACGACTTCCGGCGCATGGCCGACGGGCTCATCGACAGCCGCAAGGACACCACCTACGTGACGGTGTCCTGGAACAAGCTGAGCGACAACAACAAGACCTTCGGCATCGGCTGGACCGAGAGCGTCACCGCCGCCCTCACCATCCACCACAACTGGTTCCGCGAGACCGAGCAGCGCAATCCGTCCACCGACAACGTCGCCCAGGCGCACCTCTACAACAACTACCTGGAGGATGTGGCGGGCACCGGCATCAACTCCTCCTACGGCAACTACTCGCGCGGGAGCACGAGGATGGTCCTGGAGAACAGCTACTTCCAGGGCATGAAGAACCCGGTCCAGAAGGACTCCACCGCCTCCGTGGTCCAGCGGGGGAACGTCTTCTCCGGCACGAGCGGGCGCAACGAGAGCGGCGGTGCGGCGTTCGACCCCAAGGCGTACTACAGCTACACACTCGACAAGGCCGCCGACGTCCCGGCGCTCCTCAGGTCCGGGACGGGGCCGCGTAGTTCGATCGGGGCGGTGAGCGCGGTGAGTGCGGAACGTACGGCAGCCGCTGCTGCCACGATCACCGTTGCCAAGGACGGCAGCGGCCAGTACACCAGCGTGCAGAAGGCCGTCGACGCCGTACCGGCGGGCAACGCCTCCCGGGTCGTCATCCTGGTCAGGCCCGGTACGTACCGCGAGACCGTCAAGGTCCCGTCGAACAAGCCGCACGTCACCATCCAGGGCTCGGGCGCCGGCCGCAAGGACACCGAGATCGTGTACAACAACGCGGCGGGCACCGCGAAGCCGGGCGGGGGTACGTACGGCACCAGCGGCAGCGCGAGCGTCGCCGTCGAGGCCGACGACTTCCAGGCCCGCAACCTGACCATCAGCAACGACTTCGACGAGGCGAAGAACCAGAGCCTCTCCGGTCATCAGGCCGTCGCCCTGCGCACCGCCGCGGACCAGGTCTTCCTCGACGGGGTCATCGTCAACGGTGACCAGGACACCCTGCTGCTGGACACCGCGGCCAAGGACCGGCTCGGCCGGGTCTACGTCACCAACTCCTACGTCACGGGCAACGTCGACTTCATCTTCGGCCGCGCCAGCGCCGTGATCGACAGGTCCGTGATCACCCTCAAGAAGCGGTGGGACGGCAGTTCGGCCGGGTACATCACCGCGCCGAGCACCGCCGCGGGCCGCAAGGGCATCCTCATCAACCGCTCGACGGTCAACGGTGACGTGTCCTCGGCGAGCTTCTACCTGGGCCGGCCCTGGCACGCGGGCGGCGACGCCTCACTCGACCCGCAGACCACCGTCCGCGAGTCCACGCTGAGCGCCGCGATCAAGACGACCCCCTGGACCGACATGAGCGGCTTCTCGTGGAAGGACGACCGCTTCGCCGAGTACAAGAACACCGGCCCCGGTTCCGGCTCGGCGAGTGGCGACCGGCCGCACCTCAACGACTCCCAGGCGGCGGGTCAGGAGGTCGCGGACTGGCTGGGCGACTGGACGCCCACGGCCGGCTGAGCGGGCTGCCCGCCGCGGCGCCCCGTCCGCCGTGACGCTCCGTCCGCTGCTGCGGGCCGGGCGCCGCGGCGGACGGGTGCCGTCAGGCGCGGTGGAACACCCCGTCGCCCAGGGTGACCAGGACGTCGTAGCGTTCGCCCATGCCGATCAGCAGCGCGTCCACGTCCCGGTGTTCGACCGGGAAGCCGTCGGTGTGGGTGACGGTCAGTCTGTGGCCTCCGAGGGCGACGCGGTAGGCGGTGTCCGAGCCCGCGTTGATGATCCGCAGGCGGACCCTGTCGCCGGGTTTGCCGGTGTGGACGGCCGGGTCGGTCGCCACCCGGCCGTTGATGAGGTGGTGCGGGTACCTCACGTCTCCGGCGTCACCTCCGAGCAGCGCGCTGGTGGCACCCATGAGCATGAAACCGGTCGGGGCGGGTGACGAGGGCGACGCGGAAGCGCTTGCGCTGTGCCCGCTCATGTCTCCCATGTCGCCGTGGTCCATGCCGGCCGGACCTGAGCCGCCTCCCGTGTCCGTGTCCGTGCCGTCCATGCCTCCCATGCCCTGCCTGAGTTCCGAGAAGACGTCGTCCGGGGTGCCGGTGACGCCGTCGACCCAGTCGTCCAGGACGACGACCCATTCGTCGTCGTACCCGAGAGGCTCCCTGGGGTCGTCGACGATCAGCGGGGCATACAGGCCGCGGTCGAGCTGGACGCCGACGTGCGGGTGGAAGAAGTAGGTGCCGGGGGCGTCGGCTATGAACCGGTAGGTGAAGGCGGAGCCGGCCAGTACGGAGGTCTGAGTGACCGGCGGCACGCCGTCCATGTCGTTGCGCAGTGCGAGGCCGTGCCAGTGGATCGACGTGGCGGTCCGGTCGGGGAGCTGGTTGGACAGTTCGGCCACGAGGGTGTCGCCGACGGAGACCCGGATCTCCCTGCCCGGGGCGCGGCCGTCGTACGCCCAGGTCCTGGGCGTGACGCCGCCGCCCAGGTCGACCCTGGCGGGTGCGGCGGTCAGTGTGACCTTCCGTTCCCGTCCGCTGGTGGGGCGCTTCTTCTCGGTCGCGGCGACCGCGGGATCCGACGGGCGGACCAGGGCGGTGGACGCGCCGGGCCCGCCGCAGGCGGCGAGCGCGCCGGCGCCGACGGCCCCGAGTCCGGCGAGCAGGACGGAGCGTCGATTGATGCTGTTCATTCGGTGGTGTCCTCCGAGGGTGCTGCTCCCGCAGGCGTGCCGCACGGTGCCACGCGGGGGCGCGGCTGTTCCGGGCCGCACAGGGACGGGCCCGGAACAGCCGCGCGTCGGGTGGGGGAGGGATCAGAGCCGGTCGAGGATCTTCTGGAACGTGTCGACCTCGGCGGACTGGGTGCGGACGACGTCACCGGCGAGCTTCTTCGCCGTCGCGTCGCGACCGTTCTTCCGCGCGTCCTCGGCCATGGTGATCGCGCCCTTGTGGTGGGCGATCATCAGCTCGGCGAACATGCGGTCGAAGTCCGTGCCCTTGGCGGCCTTGAGGTCGGCCATGTCCTGGTCGGACATCATCCCGGACATGGCGGAGTCACCACCGTGGTCCATGCCGGGCATGCTGTCCGACGCGGCTTCTTCCTTGCCCCAGGACTTCAGCCAGCCCTTCATCGTCCGGATCTCGGGGTCCTGAGCCTTCTCGATCTCCCCGGCGAGCTTCTTGATCTCCGCGTCCGAGGCGCGACCGTCGGCCAGCGCGGACATCTCCAGGGCCTGCTCGTGGTGCGGGATCATCGACTGCGCGAACGTCACGTCCGCGTCGTTGAAGGCACCTGCCCCGGGGCTCTTCTCCGAGCCGGTGGTGGCCGTGGCGGACGTCCTGTCGCCATCCATGCCGGCCATGCCGTGGTCCTCGCCGCCGCCACAGGCGGTCAGGGTCAGCGCTCCGGCCGCCAGGACGCCGACGAGGGCGAGACGGCGGGCGGACGGGCGCGACGAGACGTGTTTGAAGTAGGCCATGACGAAAACACCTTGCTGTGAAGTCATTCTGCGGATCTGTGGGCACGACGTGTCTCCGGGCGGCGCGGCATGGCGCGTCCGGGGCGCGTGTCGGCCTAGGTCCGCAGGACCGACAGTTCGGTGAGATCGGGCGGGCGGGGCGGTGGACCGGGGCGCGGTGAGAAGACCGCCTTCGGCAGGTGTACGCCCGACAGACCCGGCAGGCGCGTGAACGCCGCGTACAGCAGGCCCGCCAGTACCCAGGCGCCGAGCACGGCGACGCAGAGGGAGGTCATGTCCATACCGGTGGAGGACCCGTGGGAGGACGCGGAATCGTGCGACGCCTTGGCGCCGTTCGTATCGTTCGCGTCCTTCATGACCGCGGCAACCGTGACGTCCCCGGTGGTCATGCCGGTGGCTACGGGGCCACTCATATGAGAGGAGGACGCTCCCGTGGCCGGGCTCGACGTGCCTTCGGGGTGCCCCAGCGTGTGCATGACGAACACCCCGAGCGCGAGCACGACGACCAGCAGGAGGTGTCCGACGACACCACCCGCCCGTGCGTGCCTGCTCGCGATCATCGTTCTCCGTTCGGTTTCTCACCGTAGCCGACAGGCCGAGGAGTAAAGGGCCGAGAAGCCGGGGAAACCTGATGACACCATACCCTACAGGGGTATAGATTTCCGGTCGATGTGAGCCAGATCTCGGCACACGGTCGACGGAGGAGCCACGGAGGCGTCATGGACCACTCAAGTCATCACGAGCATGCCGGACACACGTCTGAGGCGCCGTCTTCCTGGCGCACCGCCTCACAGGCGACGCTGCACTGCCTGACCGGGTGCGCCATCGGCGAGATTCTGGGCATGGTGATCGGCACCGCGGCCGGCCTGTCCGCCGGTGCCACCATCGTCCTCGCCATCGCCCTGGCCTTCGTCTTCGGTTACGCGCTCACCATGCGCGGCGTCCTGAAGGCGGGAGTGCCGTTGCGCCAGGCGCTGAAAGTGGCGCTGGCCGCCGACACTCTCTCCATCGCCGTCATGGAGCTCGTCGACAACGGGGTCATGGTCACCGTCCCCGGGGCGATGGACGCGGGGCTCACCACCTTCCTGTTCTGGGGAGCGCTGGCCTTCGCCCTGGCCGTCGCTTTCGTGCTGACCGTGCCGGTCAACCGCTGGATGATCGCCCGGGGCAAGGGCCACGCGGTCGTCCACGCCTACCACTGACCGGAGGGGCGAGCGGCTGTGCCGCCGCCCGCCCCCAGGACCCGTCGGGCGTCAGGCCGTTGCCGGTGCCCGTGCCGGCGCGGCCCCTGTCAGGCGACCCGTGCGGTGCAGCCCGTACAGGGCGCCCGCGCAGGTGAGGCGAGTGCGAGCAGGCAGAGCCAGGGCAGCACGGACATCCCCGCCGAGCGGGCGGCGTCCAGGGACGCCCCCTTGAGCAGATTGCCGAGCGTGATCCCGACCCCGCAGATGGTGTTGTAAAGCCCGTAGTGGGTGGCGACGAGGCGGTCACCCGAGAGCCGGACGATGGTGTTCATCTCGAAGGGGTACGCGATCATCGTCCCCAGGGCGAGCAGCAGCGCGGAGAGCGCCGACGGAACCGCCGCGAGCAGCCACAGCCCCACACCGCCCGGCGGTACCGGTACGGCCGCCGCGAGCATCCGCACCGCCCGACGCCAGATGAACCGCGTCCCCCACAAGCGCTTCATCGAACGAGAGCGAAACGATGCGCGCCTCACCGCGCGAGCGGAGGTCACCCGTGACCGTGAGCAGACCTGCACCAGGCTCCGTCCGACGACCAATCACCAACGCCGGCCGCGCCCTCACCGCACACCTCAACCCCGTCCGCGCGCCCCTCACCCTCGCCGTCAGCAGGCGGCAGCACGACGCCGCTGGACCCCATGGTCCCCAACTGGTCCCCGGGAAACACGGAAAGGCGGCACCGGATTTCTCCGATACCGCCTACGACCTGCGAAAACACAAGTCGGGACGACAGGATTTGAACCTGCGACCCCTTGACCCCCAGTCAAGTGCGCTACCAAGCTGCGCCACGTCCCGGTGCCCGTCTGACCTGGGGTTTCCCTGGCCCGAACGCGCATGAGAACAATACCGCACTCAGGCCGATGGTCACGAATCGCTTTCCCGGCGGGGCAGCCTTGACCTCAAGTGCGCTTGACGTTGCACCGTGGCTCGTATGACAAGCACAGGGACGACGACACGCACGAACGGCACGACGGGCGCCGCCTCCAGCTCCGTACCGGGGACCCACCGGGCGCCCTCGCCTCCCGGGCCCGCCCTCCAGGAGCTGAACCGGCTCATGGCCCTGATGACCGGCGACGAGAAGCACGGGCCCGCCGCGACCTCCACCCTCGACGCGCTCTGGGTGCTCTACGACCGGGTGCTGCGCGTGACGCCCGGGAGCGCCGACGCGGCCGGGCGGGACCGGTTCCTGCTCTCCAAGGGGCACGGGCCGATGGCGTACTACGCGGTCCTCGCCGCCAAGGGGTTCCTCTCCGAGGAGCTGCTGACCGGCTTCGGTTCGTACGACTCACCGCTGGGCCACCACCCCGACCGGACCCTGGTGCCGGGGGTCGAGATCAGCAGCGGCTCCCTGGGGCACGGGCTGCCGCTCGGCGTGGGCAGCGTGCTCGGGCTGCGGGCGCGGGGGCTCGCTGAGCCGCACGTATGGGTGCTGATCGGCGACGCCGAACTGGACGAGGGCAGCAACCACGAGGCGATCGCCTACGCGGGCTCCGCCGGGCTCGAACAGCTCCACACCGTCGTGGTCGACAACAGCTCCGCGACCCATGGCTGGCCCGGCGGCATCGCCTCCCGGTTCGAGGCGGCCGGCTGGTCGGCCGCGACCGTCGACGGCCGCGACCACGAGGCGCTGTACGCGGCCTTCACCGCGCCGCACGCCGGGCGGCCCCGCGCGGTCGTGGCCCGTGTCGAGCCGAAGTCCTGACCCCGTCACCCCGAGTCCCGTCACCCCGAGAAGCCGCGCGAACCCGCCGCGTACCGGACGAGGGCCGGACGCGAACCGAGAGAGGTACAGCTCCATGGACACCATGCGCGACCGTTTCATCTCCACCGCCTCCGGGCTGCTGGACGAGGACCCGCGCCTCGCGGTCGTACTCGCCGAGATCAGCGCCGCCGGTTTCACCGAGGCGGAGCGCCGCCATCCGGACCGGGTGATCAATGTCGGCATCCGCGAACAGCTCCTGGTCGGCGTGGGCGGCGGGCTCGCTCTCGCCGGCCTGCGCCCGATGGTGCACACCTTCGCCAGCTTTCTGGTCGAGCGCCCGTTCGAGCAGGTCAAGCTGGACTTCGGCCACCAGGGCGTGAGCGGGGTACTGGTGAGCGCGGGGGCGTCGTACGACTCGCCGGAGGGCGGCTTCACCCATATGGCGCCCGGCGATGTCGCGCTGATGGACACGCTCGACGGCTGGACGGTCCAGGTGCCGGGCCACCCGGACGAGGCCGAGGCCCTGCTGCGGCAGGCCGCCGCCGGGGACGACCGGGTGTACGTACGCCTGTCGCTCCAGAGCAACAGCCGGGCGCGCGAGGTGACGGGGACCGGCTTCAGCACCGTACGCGAGGGACGGGGCGGGGTCGTGATCGCCGTCGGGCCCCTGCTGGACAACGTCCTGGCGGCGACGGAGGGCCTGGACACGACGGTGCTGTACGCCACGACCGTACGGCCCTTCGACGGCGCGGCGCTGCGCCGGGCCGTCGCGGGCGCGGACCGGGCCGATGTGGTGATCGTGGAGCCGTATCTCGCCGGGACCTCCACGGCCGCCGCCAACGACGCGCTCGTGGAGACGCCGCACCGGGTGCTGGGGCTCGGGGTGGCCCGTCGTGAACTGCGCCGCTACGGCTCGCTGGACGAGCATGTCGCGGAGCAGGGGCTGGACCCGGCCTCGCTGCGCGAGCGCGTCTCGGCGTTCCTGGCGCGCTGAGGTCCGGCGGGAGAGACCCTGGAGTGAGTCCGGGAGAGTCAGAGGAGCAAGGGAGCCAGCCATGACCGACACCCCGACCAGCCCGAGCGCGGATCTGCTCATCGACGCCTTCGGCCGGGTCCGCGAGACGGTCCACGAGGTGGTCGGCGGCCTCTCCCCCGACGAGCTGGAGGTACGGCTCGACGACGGGGCGAACTCGATCGCCTGGCTCGTCTGGCATCTCACCCGGGTCCAGGACGACCACATCGCGGACGCCGCCGGTACGGAGCAGGTGTGGACGGCGGAGGACTGGCTCGGACGGTTCGGGCTGTCGTTCCGTCCGGGCGCCACCGGTTACGGGCACTCCGCCAAGGACGTGTCGAAACTCGGCGGCGTCACGGCGGAGCTGCTGGCCGGTTACCACGACGCCGTCCACGACCGCACCGTCGCGTATCTCGGCACGCTCGGGGACGCCGACCTCGGACGGGTCGTCGACGAGGGGTGGACCCCGGCGGTGCCCCTGGGGGTGCGGCTGGTCAGCGTCCTCTCCGACGATCTCCAGCATGCCGGGCAGGCGGCCTTCGTCCGGGGATGGCTGGAGCGGCCCTAGAGCCTAGCTGCGCAAGCCCTGAGCCCCGTCAGGTCTCAGGGCTCCTCCGTCAGGTACGAGAGGAGCCGGCGCGCCGCCGGGCCGGTCCGTTCGGGCTCCGGCAGGGCGGCGGATACCTCCCAGAGCTCCCCGTCCCCCGCTCCCACCAGCGGGACGGTGCTGAGCCCGGCCGCCTGCTCCTTGCGGGCGATCGGGCGGGGCACCACCGCGATGCCCAGGCCGTGGCCGACCAGTTCGATCAGGCTGTGCACGTCGTTGACCTCCAGCGCGACCCGTCGTCGCGTCCGCGCGGCGGCGAAGACGCGGTCCGTGAGGCCGCGGGCTCCCCAGTCGGCGTGGAAGTCCACGAAGACCTCCTCGCCCAGCTCGGACCAGGCGGCCCCGTCCGCGCCGGCGAGCCGGTGGCCCGGGTGGCAGAGCAGCACCATCGGTTCGCGGGCCAGCGGTACGAGCCGTACCCCCTCCGGTACGGTCCCGGCCGGCGCGACGAACGCCAGGTCCAGCCGCCCGGCCGCCACATCGTCCACGAGCGTGGCGGAGCCGGCCTGCCGCAGCCGTATCTCGACCTCGGGGTGTTCGGCCCTGAAGCGGGCGAGCAGCCCGGGGACATGGACGCCGCTCACGCACTGCTCGGTGCCGACGGACAGTGTGCCGCGCAGCAGCCCCTGGACCGCGGCGACCGCTTCCTTGGCCGCCCGTACGCTCGCCAGGGTGCGTGACGCCTCCACGAGCAGGGCGCGGCCCGCCCCGGTCAGTTCGACCCGGCGGGTGGAGCGGACGAAGAGCGGCGCCCCCAGTTCACGCTCCAGGGAGCGTACGGAGGCGGAGAGCCCCGACTGCGAGACCATCAGCCGCTGGGCCGCGCGCGTGAAGTGACGTTCCTCCGCGACGGCGACGAAGTATTCGAGATGCCGGAGTTCCACAGGACGGGAGCCTAATCCGGGACGGCGCCGCGGGTCGCGCCGCGGGCAGGGCCCGTTGAGAAGCCGGATCGCTCAATCCGTTCGTTTTCTTCTATTGGACGCGCCGTCGCGCAGCGGCGAGGCTGGAGGCGCGTCCGCCGGGAGCTCGGCGGGTGGCGCAGCACGACCGCGACCGACCTCAACTGACCGCAACCGACCTGAGCGACACTCGCGACACGATGCTCAGCACGAACCCGCGGCACGAACCCGCAGCACGGCCCCCGCAGCAGGAAAGGTGCTCCTCACCATGAAGACTCGCCGCATCGGAACCGTCGACGTCAGCGCGATCGGCCTGGGCGGTATGCCGATGTCGATCGAGGGCCGGCCCGACGAGGCCCGTTCCCTGGCCACTCTGCACGCCGCGCTGGACGCCGGAGTGACACTGATCGACACGGCCGACGCGTACCACCTCCTCGCCACCGACGTCGGCCACAACGAGACCCTGATCGCCAAGGCTCTCGCCTCCCATCCGCGCGGACGCGAGGTCCTGGTCGCCACGAAGGGCGGCCATCTGCGCCCCGGCGACGGTGCGTGGACGCTGGACGGCTCCCCCGAGCATCTGAGGCGTGCCTGTGAGGCGTCGCTCGGCCGGCTCGGGGTGGAGGCGATCGGGCTGTACCAGTTCCACCGTCCGGACCCGAAGGTGCCGTACGAGGAGTCGATCGGCGCCCTGCGCGATCTGCTGGACGAGGGCAAGATCCGGCAGGCGGGCATCTCCAACGCGAACCCGGAGCAGATCCGCTCGGCGAACGAGATCCTCGGCGGCCGGCTGGTCTCCGTACAGAACCAGTTCTCGCCCGCATTCCGGTCCAGCGAGCCGGAGTTGGAGCTCTGCGCGGAGCTGGGTATCGCGTTCCTGCCGTGGAGCCCGTTCGGCGGCATCAAGAACGCCGGTGAACTCGGCTCCTCGTACGCTCCGTTCGCCCGGATCGCCGAGGCGCACGGGGTGAGTCCGCAGCGGGTCTGCCTGGCCTGGATGCTGGCCAAGTCCCCCACGGTGGTGCCGATCCCGGGCTCCAGCCGTCCGGAGACCGTCGTCGACTCGGCGGCGGCGGCCGAGCTCGTCCTCACCCCGGCCGAGGTGGCGGAGCTGGACGCGGCCTGACGCGACCGGTCGGGCCGAGGTGGTCCCGGCGGGCCCCGCTCAGCGGGGCCCGCCGCCAACTCCCCTGCCACAGAAGGCCCGTCCGACCCATTGCCACTGCGTAACACGCGCCCTACGCTGTGCGACGTACTCCTGAAAGCGCTTTCCAGCCCGCCGGCCCCACCAGCACCGGGAGCGCCCATGAGAGCCTCGTCGCCCTTCCTCGTCATCACCGCGTTACTGGCGCTCGTCCTCGGTGCCGGGGTGGCCGCCCCGCCCCGGGCCGAGGCGGCGCCGTTCCGCGTCCTGGTCTTCTCCAAGGTCACCAATGTCGAGCACGACTCGATCCCCGCCGGAATCAAGGCTGTTGAGCGGCTGGGCAGTGAGAACGGCTTCGACGTGGAGGCCACGTCCGACGCCGCCGCCTTCACCACGGAGAACCTGGCCCGCTTCCAGGCGATCGTCTTCAACAACACCAACTCCACACCGGAGAGCGGCGATCTGCTCGACGCCGCCCAGCGCGCCGCCCTCCAGGCGTTCGTGCGCGGGGGCGGCGGCTGGGTCGGACTGCACTCCGCGTCCGCGAGCGAGCGCGACTGGAGCTGGTACGAGGGCCTGGTCGGCGCGGTCTTCGACAAGCATCCGGCCGTCCAGACCGGCCGGGTGAAGGTCCTCGACCGGGCACACCCCTCCACGCGGGGGCTTCCCCAGCTCTGGGAGCGTACGGAGGAGTGGTACAACTGGCGGACCAACCCGACGGGGAAAGTGCACACCCTCGCCCAGATCAAGGTGAACGACGGGATCGACGGTCTGGACGAAGGCGTCGACCACCCGTGGTCCTGGTGCCAGAACTACGACGGCGGACGCTCCTGGTTCACCGCGGGCGGCCATGACGCTGCCTCCTTCGAGGAGGACGCCTTCCTCTCCCATCTGCTCGGTGGCATCCAGTGGGCGGCGGGCAACGCGCCCGGCGACTGCACCGCCACCCGCACGAGCGCCTTCCAGCGCACCCCGCTGGTCACCAGCGACCTCGCCGACCCCTTCGAACTGGCCGTGGCGCCCGACCGCCGGGTCTTCTTCATCGAACGCACCGGCAAGCTCAAAGTGATCGACCAGGCCACGCTCCGGGTCTCGACCGCGCTGGACCTCGCGTACACACCGGACATGACGAGCCAGTCCGACGGCCTTCTCGGGCTGGCACTCGACCCGGACTTCGCCACGAACCACCGGCTCTATCTGCTGCACTCCGACAAGACCGAGAAACAGCTCAACCTGTCGCGCTTCACGGTCACGGGGAACACGATCGACCCCGCCTCCGAGAAACGCCTGCTCACCGTCCCGACCCTGCGCGGCGAGGGCAGGGCCAACTCGCACATGGCCGGGTCGATCGCCTTCGACAAGGCCGGGGACCTGTATGTCGCGACCGGTGACAACACCGATCCGTTCGCCTCCGACGGGTTCGCCCCGATCGACGAGCGGGCCGGGCGCCGCGCCTGGGACGCCCAGATGACGGCAGGCAACACCAACGACCTGCGGGGCAAGGTCCTGCGGATCACACCGCGGGACGACGGCACGTACACCGTCCCCGAGGGCAATCTCTTCGCCCCCGGTACGGAGCTGACCCGCCCCGAGATCTACGCGATGGGCCTGCGCAACCCGTTCCGTATCACCACCGACCCGCTGAGCGGGGCGCTGCTGGTGGGCGACTACGGGCCCGACGCGCGCGCGGCGGTCGCCGACCGGGGGCCCGAGGGCACCGTCGAGTACAACCGGATCACCAAGGCGGGGAACTACGGCTGGCCGTACTGCACCGGCTCCAACACCCCCTTCAACGACTACGACTTCGCGACCGGAACCCCGGGCCCGAAGTTCGACTGCGCGAACCTCGTCAACGACTCGCCGAACAACACCGGTCTGCGTGAACTGCCGTCCGCCACACCGGCGACGGTCTGGTACGCCTACTCGGCCTCGTCCCGCTTCCCCGAACTGGGTACGGGCGGTGGGGCGCCGATGAGCGGCCCGGTCTACGCCTACGACCCCGACAACACCTACCCGTCCAAGTTCCCGGCCTACTTCGAGGGGAAGTGGCTGGTCTACGAGCTGACCAGGACCTGGTTCAAGACCTTCTCGTTCCAGGAGAAGGACCAGACGTTCACGGATCCGCGCTTCCCTCCGGTGAAGGCCGGTGAACTCCACTCCATCAACGGCGTGTTCGGTGACATGAAGTGGAACCAGCCCTTCGACGCGGACTTCGGCCCCGACGGCGCGCTGTACGTCATCGACTTCGGGCTCGGCAGCGGCACGGGCCGGGGCGGCAGCAACGAGGGCTCGGGCATCTACCGTATCGACCACGTCGGGGACAACCGGCTGCCCGACGCCAAGACCACCGCGACCCCGGACACCGGGGCGGCGCCGCTCACCGTGAAGTTCTCCAGCGCGGGTTCGGGGCTGCCCGACGACCGGCCGGTCGGCTACGCCTGGGACTTCGACGGCGACGGGACCACCGACTCGACGGAGCCGAACCCGTCCCATGTCTACCGGGACACGGGCCGGTTCACCGCCCGCCTCACCGTCACCGGACCCGGCGGGCTGACCGCGCTCTCGGTCCAGGAGATCACCGTCGGCAACACCCGCCCGGTCGTCACGATTCAACAGCCGCCGGACGGAGGGATGTTCAGCTTCGGCGACACCATCCCGTTCACCGTGAAGGTGAAGGACCGCGAGGACGGGACCACCGGCCGCGGCGGCCGGATCGACTGCGCACGGGTCGTCGTCCAGTCGCAGCTCGGCCACGACAGCCACCTCCATCCACTGGACAACTACACCGGCTGTACGGGGGAGATCGTCACCGACGCCGGGGACAGTCACGGCCCCGGCCAGAACCTGTACTACGGGATCACCGCACGCTACGAGGACCAGGGCGGCGCGGACGGCGTGCCCGCCCTCACCGGCTCGGCCTCGCTGACCCTGCGTTCGGCCTTCCGCGAGGCGGAGCACCGCACCTCGACCGGCGGCGCGCACGGCGGGGCCGTGGCCGTGGACCGCGCGGACTCCTCCGGCGGCAAGCGGCTGGGCGAGATCGAGGACGGCGACTGGATCGCCTTCACCCCGGTACGGCTGAAGGGCATCCGTTCGGTGACGGTCGGCGCGTCCTCGGGAGGCATCGGCGGGGACGTCGAGTTCCGCGCGGACTCCCCCACCGGCCGGCTCCTGGGCAAGGTCTCCGTCCCCGACACCGGCGGCTACGGCAACCTCGTCTCCCCCACCGTCGATCTCGTCGACCCCGGGGGCTCGGTGACGCTGTACGCGGTCTTCACCAACCCCGCCTGGTCCGAGACCGGTCCGGATCTCCTCGCGCTGGACTGGCTGCACTTCAACGGCCCCGGGGTCGAGAAGAAACCGGCCACCAAGGTGACGGCGGCGGCGGCTCCGGCGGGCGGCACCACACCGCTGACGTACCAACTCACCAGCAAGGTCAAGCCGTTGTCCGGGCGCACCATCGCGTCGTACCACTGGGACTACGGCGACAACACCCGGCCCGCCGGGCCGGAGGGCCCGAGCGCGGCGCACACGTACGCCAGGGCGGGCGCGTACACGGCCCGTCTGACCGTCACCGACGACCGGGGCGACACCACGACCGGCGCTGTCCGTATCGACGCACGCTGAGAGGAGAGCGGGATGAGGGCCACCACCGGTTTCGGCGACCACACCGGCCGCGCCGGCACCAGACGAGCGTTCCTCGGCACCGCGGCGGGCACGGCCGTCGCCCTGAGCGGTACGGGGACCGCGAGCGCCACCGGCCACGGGCGGCGGCGCAGGCGGATCCCGCCGTCCGCGATCGGGATGCACCTCTACACCATGCGCACCCCGCTGGCCACGGACTTCCGGGGGACGCTGGAGCGCCTAGCGCGGATCGGCTACGCGACGGTCGGGGTCAGCGGGCGGCACGGCAACAGCGCGACCGCCATCCGCGCGATGCTGGACGCCACCGGGCTCCGGGCGGTGCTGGAACACGTCGCCTATCCGACGGTCACCGGCAGCGGTCTGCCGCAGGCGATCGAGGACGTCCGTACGCTCGGCGGCCGGTGGATCGTGGTGCCGAGCCTGCCCACCGGAATGCACTCACCGGCCGGATACCGGGAAGCGGCACGGCAGTTGAACGAGGCGGGCCTGCTCGCCCGGCGCGCCGGTCTCAGGGTGCTCTTCCACAACCACGACGGCGACCACGCCACCGTCGACGGCGAGAGCCTGTACGGCATCCTGCTCAAGGAGACCGATCCGGAGCTGGTGGGCTTCGAGCTGGACGTGTACTGGGCGTCGAAGGGCGGGGACGATCCCCGGCGGCTCTTCGTGACCCATCCAGGACGGTTCCCCGTACTGCACGTGAAGGACATGGCGCCGGACGGCGGGTTCGAGGATGTCGGATCCGGTGTGCTGGACTTCCCTGCGATGTTCGACACGGCGCGGTCCGGTGGCGTACGGCAGTGGCTGGTGGAGCACGACACACCGGCCGACCCGTTCCTGACCGCGCTGCGCAGCCACCGGTATCTGGCGCGGCTGCGCTACTGAGCCGCGCGGTCCGGCCCCGTCCGCCGCCCCGCCATTTCGCCAACCGACCTACGCCTTGAGCTCCTTGTAGAAGAAGGTGGTCGGACGGAGCGTCCCTCCCGGCGCCGTCCCTCCCGTACGGCGGGGGCCTGCGCGCGCCACCACCGCGCCGCGGTCCCCCGGTCCAGGGGGTCCAGGAAACCGACCGAGGCGCCGCCGGCCACCGCGTCGACCAGCAGGCCACCCAACTCGTCTACGGAGGACAGCAGTTCGTCGGCGTAGAGCGGCATGACAACGGCGTCGGCGCTCCCGCTCACGGCTGGACCACCACGACCGCGTACCGGACGGACGCGGGGCCCGGGCAGCGGAAGCGGGTGGGACCCCACAGCCGCATCGCCGCGGCGGTGCGACGGAGCGGCGGTGAGACGGAGCGGCGGACGAACCCGGACCGTTCGTCGGTCCACACGGTCTGCTCGGCCGCTCTGATCAGGTGCGCTGGGGAGGTCGGCCCGGAGCGAGGAGGCCGGCCCGGACGACGCGCCGGCTCACTCCCGTGCCGAAGCCGCCCCCAGCAGCCCCCGGACCCGGGCCGTCGCCGTACGGAACTCGGGGCGCCCGAGGGTCTGCGTGTAGTCGCGTTCCGCGGGCAGCCCCACGTCGATGATCTCCGTGATGGTGCCGGGGCGCGGGCTCATCACCACCACGCGCTCGGCGAGATAGACCGCTTCCGAGATCGAGTGGGTCACGAGCAGCACGGTGGTGCCGGTCTCGCGCCAGATGCGGTTCAGCTCCATGTTGAGCTGCTCGCGGGTCAGCGCGTCGAGCGCCCCGAACGGCTCGTCCATCAGCAGCACGGGCGGCGCGTGGAGCAGTGCCCGGCAGAGCGCGACGCGCTGCTGCATACCACCGGAGAGTTCGTGCGGATACGCGTCCTCGAAGCCGGTGAGCCCGGTCATCTCGATGAGTTCGTCCGCGCGTTCGCGGGCCGCGGCGGCGTCCGTCCGCCGTATCTCCGCCTGGAGCAGGATGTTGCGCCGGGCGGTGCGCCACTCCAGCAGCGCGGCGCGCTGGAAGACGTACCCGATGTCGTGCCGCGGCCCTTCGACCCGTTCGCCGTGCAGCCGTACGGCGCCCGCGGACGCGGTCAGGAGACCGGCCACGAGTTTGAGGAGGGTGGACTTGCCGCAGCCGGAGGGCCCGACGAGGGCGACGAACTCTCCTGGCGCCACATCGAGGGAGACCTGGTGCAAGGCGGTGACCTCGCGTTTTTTCGTACGGAAGCGGACGGCCACCTCGTCGAGGCGGACCGCCGGCCCGCCCGGGGGTACGGGGGTGTGCCGCGCGCCGTCCTGGCGCGCCGCCGGGTCCTGGAGCTTCGCGTCCCTGGCCATGGTGTGTTCCGCCCTATCCCTTCAGCGCCGTGCCGCTGTCCCAGTACTCCTGTACGGCCTTCGGGCTCTTCACCAGACCGGCCCGCGCGAAGATGTCGACGGTCCGCCGCCAGTCGTCCTCGGTGTTGACGCCCGGGGCGCTGCCGCGCGTCGCGTCGGTGTGCAGCAGTGTGATCGTCGTGGTGAACTGCTCCGACAGGACGCTCCCGGGCGGCAGTTGCTCCGAAGCGCCGTCCATCGCGGCGACCGCAGGCTGCGGCGCCTTCTCGGCCGCCGCCCATGACTCGCTGACGGCGCGCACCATGCGCCGGGCCAGTTCGCCGCGTTCGGCGAGGATCCGCTGCCCGGCGATCAGACCGTTGGAGTAGAAGTTGAGCCCGTGCTCGGAGAATCGGAGGTACGAGACCTCCTTCTTGGCCTTGTCCCGCATGGTCGGGCCCTGGTCGCTGGCGTAGCCGAGCAGCGCGTCCGTCTTCCCCGAGATCACCGCGGCGATCTTGCCCGCCGGGTCGGTGTTCTGGACGGTGACGTCCGATTCCTTCAGACCGTTCTTCTCCAGGAAGATCGGGAAGGTCTTGGTGAGTGCGTCACCGGCCGTGCCCGCGATGGTCTTGCCCTTGAGATCGGCGGGCGTGGTGACGTTCTCGCTCTCGAAGAACTGTACGGACGAGGGCGTCGTCTGGAGGAAGACCCCGAGGCTCTTCACCCGGACGCCCTGATCCACCCCGCTGAGCAGGGCGGGGGTGTCGGCCCAGCCGAAGTCGGTCTGTCCGGCGGCGGTCGCCTGTACGGTCTTCTGCGAGCCCTGGCCCGCTCTGATCGTCAGGTCGATGCCGTGCTTCTCGAAGATCTTCCGCTGCTTGCCGTAGTAGAACGGCGCGTGTTCGCCGTACGGGTACCAGTTGAGCGTCAGGGTCACCTTGTCGAGCTTCTTGCCGGAGTCGCTGGTGGTGGTCCCCTGGCCGTCCCCGCCACAGGCGGTGGCGGCGATCAGAGTCAGCGGTACGAGGCCGATCAGGAGTCTGCGCGGGTGCATGGCTTCTGGCCCTTCCGGGAGCGGGGGCGGGTCGTGCTCAGTACGTGGTGGTGACGTCGGTGTCCCGGCGGCTCGCGTGCCAGGGCAGCAGGAGCTTCTCGGCGGCTTCGACCAGCGCGAAGAGGACGACGCCGATCAGTGACATGACAAGGAGTCCGGCGAAGAGCATCGGGGTGTCGAGATTGCCGTTCGCCTGGAGGATCACATAGCCCAGCCCCTCGTTGGCGCCGACGAACTCGCCGACGACCGCGCCCGTCACCGCGAGGGTGACGGCGACCTTGAGCCCGGAGAACAGATGGGGCAGCGAGGCCGGGAAGCGGATCTTGACGAAGGTCTGCCAGGGTTTCGCGCCCATGGTCGCGGAGAGCTGGAGCATCTCGGGATCGACCGCCTTCAGTCCGGTCACCATCGAGATCACCACGGGGAAGAAGGCGATGAGGACGGCGATCAGGATCTTCGGGGTGATCCCGAAGCCGAGCCAGACCACGAACAGCGGCGCGACGGCGATCTTCGGTACGACCTGGGCGAAGAGCAGCAGGGGGTAGAGCGTGCGCTCCACGGCCGACGAGCGGACCATCACCACCGCCGCGAACACACCGACCACGGAGGCGATGAGGAAGCCGAGCAGCGTCTCGTACGTCGTCACCCACGTGTGGTGCCAGAGATACCCCGCCTTCCCTGTCAGTACATCGAGCGTCGCGCCGGGCGAGGGGACGAGATACGGCTCCACCAGCTCGGCGGCGGCGACCGCCCACCACAGGACACCGCAGCCGGCCAGCAGTGCCACGGGGCGCTTACCGGCCTCGACGGCACGGGCGATCCGCTCCCCCGCGCCCGACGGCCGGACGCGCTGCGGCGAGGGGGACGGCGGCACGGGCAGGACGCTCTGGCTCACTGTGAACTCCTCGGGGAAACCGGGTAGTTGTCACGTGCGCTGCGCCTCGGGGACACGCTTCGGGGGACCGTGTCGCGAATCGTTCGGGCCGGCCTTCGGTCCGTACGCGGCCGACGCCCGGTCGGCGCTTCCCTCTTGAAAGCGCTTTCCGACAGGGTTGATCCGTCACGCTAGTGACTGCCCGTCCCTACGGTCAAGGGGCCGTCCCGGGGTCATGCGAGGCCGTCCTCCCGGCGGTGGATCTGCAACATCAGTTGCGCCGCACACGACTTGATGGTGTCGAGCCCGGCGCGCCCCCAGCGCCGCGGCTCGGTGTCGGCCACGCAGACGGTGCCCAGGGCCATCCCCGTACGGTCGATGAGGGGCGCCCCGAGGTAGGAGCGGATGCCGGTCTCGTCCACGAGCGCGTTCCCGGCGAACCGGGGGAAGTCGCGGACGTCCTCCAGGACCAGCGCCTTGCGCCGTACCACCACATAGGGGCAGTAGCCGTGGTCACGGGACTTGACGCGCTCCTCGGCCCCGCCCTGCGGTGTGTGCAGTCCGGCGAAGAACTGCCGTTCCTCGTCAAGGAAGTTGACCATCGCGTAGGGGGCGCCCGTCATCTGTGCCATCTGCCCGGCATAGGCGTCGAGGGCCGGTTCCGGGCGTTCGCCCAGCCCGAGCCCGCGCAGCCGCACCACGCGCTCGGGGGCCTCCTGGTCGACGGGGGTGAGCAGCAGCCGGGCGATCGGGTCGTACCTCATCCGCGCACTCCGTCGCTCGGGGCGATCGCCACCGACGGCCTCATTCGGCGAGCTCCGGAGCGGGCGCGGGCGCGAAGGCCATCGGTGACGGGACCGAAGCCGCGGAAGCGGACGAGGCAGGGGCAGGGAACGGGGCCGTGGCCGTGGCCGTGGCCGTGGCCGTGGCCGTGGCCGTGGCCGTGGACAGCACCAGGGACGGGGAGGGAGACGGGGACGAGGTGAGGAGATGCTGGACGAGTGTGACCAGCGTCCGGATGCCCGAACTGGCGATACGGGCATCGCAGAGCACGATCGGCACCTCCGGCTTGAGGTCTATCGCGGCCCGCACCTCCTCCGGGTCGTAACGATACGAGCCGTCGAACTCGTTGACGGCGACGACGAATCCGATGCCGCGCTGTTCGAAGAAGTCCACCGCGGAGAAGGAGTAGTCGAGCCGCCGGGTGTCGGCGAGCACGATCGCGCCGAGCGCGCCCCGGGACAGTTCGTCCCACATGAACCAGAAGCGTTCCTGTCCGGGCGTGCCGAAGAGGTACAGCACATGGCGTTCGTCGAGCGTCAGCCGGCCGAAGTCCATGGCGACCGTCGTCGACGTCTTGGTCTCGACGCCCGTCAGATCGTCGGTCGCGGCGCTGACCTGGGTCAGCAACTCCTCCGTACTGAGGGGCGCGATCTCGCTGACCGCCCCCACGAAGGTCGTCTTGCCGACGCCGAACCCGCCCGCGACAAGGACCTTCAGCGCGGTGGGAAAGGGCTGGGAGCCGGGATAGGGGTCAGAGCTGTCGTCGTAGACCATCGAGCACTGCCTCCAGCAGGAAACGGTCGGTGGGGTGGTCGAAGGTGTCCGGCGGCCGTGCGGTGATCGCCCCGCACTCCACCAGGTCGGAGAGGAGGACTTTGGTCACCGTGACGGGCAGCCGGAGCTGCGCGGCGATCTCCGCGACGGAGGTCGGCCCCGCGCACAGGCCGACGGCCTCGGCGTGCTCGGGGCCGAGGTGCGGCTGCGGCGCCGCCCCGGTGGAGATCACCAGCGTCAGCAGGTCCAGGACGGCCGTCGGTCTGGTCCGGCCCCCGCTCACGGTGTACGGGCGGATGAGCCGGCCCGCCGCGTCGTCGAGCCACGGCCCGTCCGTGGAGAGGGGCACGGTCAGTGCCCCGCGGCGCTCGGTGAGACACCGGCGCCATGCCGCAGTGGCGTCGCCAGATACGGCCGTACGCTCTTGACCAGCATCGCCATCTCGTAGCCGAGGACCGCGGCGTCCGCCTCGCGGCCAGCCAGCACGGCCAGACAGGTGCCGGATCCCGCCGTGGAGACGAAGAGCAGGGTGGAGTCCAGCTCCACCACGACCTGACGGACCTCGCCGCCGTCGCCGAAGCGGATCCCGGCGCTGCGGCCCAGCGAGTAGAGGCCGGAGGAGAGGGCCGCCATGTGGTCCGCGCTGTCGGGGTCCAGGCCGTGCACGGATCTCACCAGGCCGTCGGAGGAGAGCAGCACCGCGCTGCGGGTGTACGGGACTCGCTGGACCAGACCGCTCAACAGCCAGTCGAGGTCGGAGACATGGCCGGTCGGCACATCGCTCGCCATGGTGAATCTACTCCTTGGGGGTGGTGTCGTGGCGCGGTGATTCCGGCAGTTCGGGAGAGGGCGGTGCCGCTCCCGTGGGTCGCGCGACGGGCTGGGCCTCGGCGAGACCGATGCCCCGCCGGAAGGCGGCCATCAGACCGGGATCGTGGAGCGCGGGTTCACCGGCGGGGGCCGGCGCGGGTGCGTCCCGCAGCTGCGGGACGAGGTGCTCCTGCCCCCGGCGCCTGGGCAGTTGGGGCCGGCTCGCCGTACCGCTGATCACGCCGTCGCCGGTGGGGGTGACCGCGGGCCTGACCGGGATCACGGGGGCGGGCGGCTGCTCGGGCCGTCCGGCGTGGCGGGCGCCGGGGCGCGCGGCGGCGGGGGTGGGCCGCTCGGCGCGGGCGCTCCGTACGGGCAGCGGCGCGGGTCCGGCGGGAGCCGGTGCGGCAGGATCCTGCGCGGCGGGGCCCGGTCCGGGAGGCCCCGGTACGGCGGGAGCCGGTACGGGAGAACCCGGTACGGGAGGAGAACCCACTGCGGGAGGAGGGCCCTCCTCCCGCACCGGGGCCGGTGGGGCCGGCTGTGGGGCCGACTGCCCGGCCTGATCCGGGTGTTCGGCCGGGTCGGAGCCCAGCAGTGTGCGCGGCAGTACCAGTACGGCCTGGATCCCGCCGTAGATGTTGGTCTGGATCCGGACCGCGATCCCGTGCCTGCGCGCCAGCGCGGACACCACGAACAGGCCGATCCGCCCGTCCTGGAGGAGGTGCGCGACATTGACCTGGTCCGGGTCGGTGAGCAGCGCGTTCATCTTCTTCTGCTCGGTGAGGTGCATACCGAGCCCCCGGTCCTCCACCTCGATCGCCAGCCCGGCCGTCACCTGCTGGGCCCGGAGCAGCACTTGGGTGTGCGGGGACGAGAACAGCGTGGCGTTCTCGACCAGTTCGGCCAGCAGATGGATGACATCGGCGACGGCGTGGCCGCGCAGGGTGCCCTCGATCGGCGGCACGAGCTTGACCCGCGGGTACTGCTCGACCTCGGCGATGGCGGAGCGCAGGACCTCGGTCAGGGTGACCGGCCTGCTCCACTGCCGTCGGGAGATCGCCCCGCCGAGGACGGCCAGGTTCTCGGCGTGCCGGCGGATCCGGGTCGCGAGATGGTCGACCTGGAAGAGACCTTTCAGCAGCTCAGGGTCCTCGACCTCGTTCTCCAGGTCGTCCAGCAACTGGATCTCGCGGTGGACGAGGGACTGGAGGCGGCGGGCCAGATTGACGAAGACCTCCACCTTCTGTTCGTTGCCGACACTGCTGGAGAGCCGCGCCGCCTGGATCACGGCGCCGACCGCGGTCTCGTGCGAGCGGCCGAGTTCCGCCGCGAGCAGGTCGAACTCGTCCCCGCCGTGGCCGGTGCCGGCGGGTGGCGCGGGGCGCGCGGGCACGCGCTCGCCCTGTCTGAGCTGCTCGCCGACGGCGCGCAGTTCGGCCTGTCGGCGCGCGCTGGAGCGGCGCAGCGCGTTGCACCGGCCGAGGACCGTCCGCGCCGTGCGCTCGGCCCCCAGGGCCGCTGCGGCGATGGCGGCGAAGGCGAGCAGCGCCGTGCCGAACAGGGCCGTCCAGATCAGGGCGGTGGGTTCCGCGGTGGTGGAGCGCAGGACGAGCACCACGGCCGCGGCGCCGCTCAACGAGGCGACGGTCGCGGGCAGGACGGCGGTGCGCAGGAGTTCGGCACGCAGGGGTCGCGGCCGTATACGGGCGTCCGGTGGGGTCGCCGCTTCCGGCCCGGCCGCGGACGGGAACGAACGGGAGTCCGGTCGGCCGTGCCGCCCGCCCTCTCGGCGTTCCGGCCGCGCGACGGGTGCGCGAAGATGAGACATCTGTGTCCTCGGTACGTGCGGCCCCAGGATCGGCATGCGTGCTGGTGCTGGTGCGGCGGCGGACGTGGTTCACGGCGCAGCGGCAGGACCGGCGCATGCCGGATGAGCCCTCCGTTGATCACCGAGCACACACGGTAGTCGCCAAGCGGTCATTCACGGCGGGCAGTTGACAAAGTTGCCCACAGAGCATCCCGCCCTGGTATGAGCCATCGCACATCAGCCCGAAATAGCCCAGGGGCGGCACGCGTTCGGCCCGGTGCGGGGCACCGGGCCGAATCGTTCAGCTCAACTCCCTTTTCCGGCGGCTCCCTACGACGCCGGGAGGATCACCGAGCGGGTGAGGTGGCGCGGGCTGTCCGGGTCGAGTCCGCGCCGCCGCGCGAGCGCGAGGGCGAGCCGCTGGACCCGTACCAGTTCGGCGAGCGGGTCGAGGTCCCCCGCCACCCACAGCCCGCCGGTCGCCGCGACCTGCTCCGCCAGGCCGTCGGGGGCGTCCCCGAGCATCCAGGTCGCCGTGCCCTCGGTCGTGATGCTGATCGGGCCGTGCCGGTACTCCATCGCCGGGTACGCCTCGGTCCAGGAGAGCGAGGCCTCCCGCATCTTGAGGGCGCCCTCCTCGGCGAGCCCGACCGACCAGCCCCGGCCGAGGAAGGTGAACTGGGTGCACTCGGTGAGGGAGTCGGGCAGCGGCTGCGCGAGAGCCGTCTCCCCGTCCGCGACCACGGCGTCGCTGTGCAGTCCGAGACGGGCCCGGAGCAGGGTGAGCGCCGTGGTCGCGAAGCGGGTCTGGACGACGGACCGCTCGTCGGCGAAGTCCAGGACGATCAGGTCGTCGACGGCGTCACGGACCGGCGTGGCCGGGTCCGCGGTGATCGCGGTCGTACGGACCGTGCCGCGGACGTCCGCGAGGAGGGCGAGCACCTCGGTGGTCGTACCGGAGCGGGTCAGCGCCACGATCCTGTCGTAGCGTCGCCCCGAGGGGAACTCGGAGGCGGCGAAGGCATCGGTCTCCCCCTGCCCCGCGCCCTCCCGGAGGGCGGCGTAGGCGCGGGCCATGAAGAACGAGGTGCCGCAGCCGACGACGGCGACGCGCTCCCCGGGCGCGGGCAGCGCGTCGGCCACCCCCGGCTCCTCGGCCAGCGCGGCGGCCCGGCGCCAGCAGGCGGGCTGGTCGGCCAGTTCGGTCTCCACATGTGTCGCCTGAGCCATGCGTGCTCTCCGCTCCCGGTCCGCTGACCGATGAAGTCCCACAGAATGATTTTTTCTGCATGCTAGAGCAGCTTTCCAATCAGAAACAAGCATCACGTTGAGCGGTACGCTCAGGGGCAGCCCGCCCGGCAGCAGGACCCGGCAGCAGGGCCCGGCCGGTCGACGTCGAGAAGGATGCGGTGATGCGGTGAATCGCCACGAGCGGCACACGGCCCTGCTGGAGCTGCTGACGCAGCGGCACCAGGTCGAGGTCGAGGCCGTCGCCGCCGAGCTGGGGGTGTCCGTCGCGACCGTACGCCGCGACCTCGACCACCTCGCCGAGCAGCAGTTGCTGACCCGCACCCGGGGCGGGGCGGTGGCCCACTCCGTGGCGTACGAACTTCCCCTGCGCTACAAGGCGGTGCGGCACGCCTCGGAGAAGGAACGCATCGCGCGGGCGGCGGCGGCGATGGTCGAGCCGGGGATGGTGGTCGGGCTGAACGGCGGCACGACGACAACGGAGGTGGCCCGCGCCATCGCCACCCGCGCCGACCTCGGGGGCTCGGCCGAGGAACCGGCGGTCACGCTCGTCACGAACGCGCTGAACATCGCCCATGAGCTGGCGGTACGGCCGCACATCAAGGTCGTGACGACGGGCGGGGTCGCGATGCACCAGTCGTACGAACTGGTCGGCCCGCTGGCCCGGCACATCCTCGGCGAGGTCAGCCTGGACCTCGCCTTCCTCGGGGTGGACGCCGTGGACGCGGAGGAGGGCGCGGGCGCGCACAGCGAGCACGAGGCGAGCGTCAACGCGCTGCTCGCCGAGCGGGCGCGGACGCTGGTCGTGGTGGCGGACAGCTCGAAGCTGGGCGCCCGCGCGTTCGCCAGGATCTGTCCCGTGGAGGACATCGGGACACTCATCACCGACACGGGCGGGGCACGGCACACCGCCCGCTTCGAGGAGCGCGGGGTCCCGGTCGTCCTGGTCTGACCGTACGGACGGGTGCGATCGTACGAACGGGTGCGACTGTACGTACGCGCCCGACCGGACGCACGCGCGCCTCGTACGGACGGGTGCCCCGGCCCGGGGCACGCGCCCGGGGCCCGCGCGCGGGGCGGGCCCGGTGGCGCGGGCGGCCGTCGTGGCCGTACGCCACCGGAGCCGTACCCCGCGGCCCGCGCGGCTACGCCGGGGACGCGCTCTCGGCCGTCTCCTCCGTCTTTCCCGTGGCGGGCTTCCCGTCGGCCTCCGCGGCCGACACCGTTCCCGTACCGGCCGAGGCCACCAGCGCGTCGGGGGCGGCCGTCGCGTACTCCGGCCAGCCACCGGCCGGCGGGGCGGCCACCGAGCGCCACCACGGGGCGTCGGGGACCGCGTCCCCGGTGGGTTCGAAGGGCTGGCCGGGGTGCGGCAGCGCGAGCCCGGCGCCCGCCGCAGCGGCGGCCTCGACGGTGCCCTCGCCCGGCTCGGCCCACGGATGCGGGGCCAGGTTGAACGTCCCCCAGTGGATCGGCATCATCACGCCGGAGGGCCGGCCGCCCTGGAGGTCGAGGTGGGCGCGCATGCCCTCGGCCGGGGTCATGTGGATGTCGGGCCAGTACTCGCTGTACGCGCCGATCTGGATCATCGTGGCGTCGAAGGGGCCGTGCTCGGCGCCGATGTCCTTGAAGCCGGGGAAGTAGCCGGTGTCGCCGCTGTGGTAGACGCGGTGCTCGGGCCCCGTCACGACCCAGGACGCCCAGAGGGTGTGCTGCTGATTGCGCAGCCCGCGCCCGCAGAAGTGGCGCGCGGGGGTGGCGGTGAGGCGGATGCCGGCGACCTCGGTGGACTCGTTCCAGTCGAGCTCGCGCAGCCGGGACGCGGGCACGCCCCAGCTCTCCAGGTGGGCTCCCACGCCGAGCGGCACCGCGAAGAGGGTGTCGGTGGAGGCGAGGGCGCGGATCGTGGGCAGATCGAGATGGTCGTAGTGGTCGTGGGAGATCACGACGACATCCACCGGACCGAGCGCGGCGAGCGGTACGGGGACGGGGTGCAGTCGCTTCGGGCCCGCGAAGGAGAACGGCGAGCAGCGCTCACCCCACACCGGGTCGAAGAGCACCCGCCTGCCGTCGATCTCGGCGAGGACGCTCGAATGCCCCATCCAGGTGAGCCGCAGGCCCGAGGCGGGGGGCGCGGCCAGGTCGGCGAGGGTCGTGGGGTGCACGGGGATGGTGCCGATCGGGGAGCGCCGGGCCCGTGCCTCCTTCTGGAAGTAGATCTTCGCGAGTTCGACCCCCGAGGCCCCGGACGGTCTGGTCCTGGCGCCCTCGGGGTTCTGGAACACCCCGTCGGCGAAGTTCGGCGAGCGGTGGATCCGCTCCAGTCTCTCCCCCGCCGAGTCGGCCCCGAAGGCCGCGGGTCGCAGCGAGCGCAGCCGGGAGCGCAACGGAAGGGGGGAACCAGCGCCTGTCACAGCACCTCCTGGAGGTTCGGTGTTGTCCCATTATGGCCGGGAGTATTCATCGGTGTGGGGTGAAATGACCGGAATTGATCACTCTCGCCCCGTCCCGCGTACGCCCGTCCAACGTTCGTCACTGCCCCGGGGATTCCCGGTCATGCCCCCGATTCTCGTGATCTCTCCGGAGAGCACCGGACGGCGACGGGCGGCGAGGCGGCCTCTTCGCCGGGGCGGGCGGTACGGCCATACTGGGGGGCGGTCGGACCGTCCGGACCGTGAAAGGGAGACTGTGACGCAGCCGCAGACCGATCAGAGCGACCAGTTCCACCACGATGTGCTGGTCGTCGGGGGCAGCGGGGTGGATACCGTCGTCCGGGTCGATTCGCTGCCGGTGCCGCTCGCCGATTCCGTCCCGGTGGGGCCGATCCGCGAATGGCCCGGACACACGGGTGGCAATGTGGCTCTGGGCTGCCGGAACTTGGGGCTGAACGTCAAGTTCCTCGACTACATAGGCGACGACTGGACCGGCGTACAGGTCAGGGAGCGGCTTTCCGCGGGCGATGTGGACTTCGAGGCGCTGATCTCGCCGGAAGGCACGCGGCGCGCGGTCAATCTGGTGGACAGGACAGGCCGCCGGATGTCCTTCCACGACGCCAGGGACCCCGAAGATCTGCGGATGCCGCGCGAGTTCTATCTGCCGCACCTGCGGCGCGCCCGCCACGTCCACCTCTCGATCACCAACTTCACCCGGTTCCTCTTCGACGACCTCGAAGCGCTCGGCGTGCCGGTCTCGACCGATCTGCACGACTGGGACGGACTCGACGACTACCACCGGGAGTTCGCCTTCCGCTCCGACCTGGTGTTCCTCAGCGCGGCCGGGGCGGGTGAGCGGATCGCCTCGGTGATGCGGGAGATCCTGCGCGAGGGGCGGGCCGAGGCGGTGATCGCGACGGCGGGCGCGGGCGGCTCGTACCTGATGACCCGCGAGGGCGGGCGCACCCCGCGCCCGGTGCCGGCGACCGCACCGCCCGCGCCGGTGGTGGACTCCAACGGCGCGGGTGACGCGTACGTCTGCGGTTTTCTGTACGGGCGGCTGGCGGGCCTGGACCTCGAACGGAGCGCGGCGCTGGGCGCGGTCGCGGGCGCCTACGCCTGTACGGCCGAGGGCAGCGCGGCCCTGATCGGCCGGGACGACCTGCTCGCGGTCACGGTGTGACGCCCGGGGCGGGGGCGGCGCCGGGCCCACCTGCGCCGCCCCCGCCCGGGCCCAGCCACTCCCGCCCCGGGCCCAGCCCGCCCCGGCGCGAGCCCCGTTCCGGCACGGGCCCCGCTCCGGCACGGGCCCCGGCTCAGGTCTGGCGCACCGGTTCGTACGCCTCCGCTTCGAGCCCGAACGTCCAGGCCACGCCCTGCTTCGCCGAGCGCACCGTGGGCGGCACCCGCAGCCAGTAGGTGCGGTGGGTGCCGTCCGGTTCCGGCGTGGAGTTGACCACCTCGACCATCGCTATGTCCTCGTCGCCGGTCAGCGCGATCCGCCACAGGACGCCGGTCTCGTCCCGGTGGACGGGCCGCGCGTCCGACTCGCTCAGATAGCGCTCGAAGCCGTAGTACTCCAGCATCACCCGGCGCAGCTCGGCGTTGGGCTCCTCACGGATCCGCTCGGGGGTCAGCGAGGGCAGCTCTTCGAGGAACGCGGCGGGGACCGGCATGCCGCGCCAGGCGTACAGCGCGAAGCCGTCCGGGTAGGCGATCGCCGGGCCGTCCCCCCGGTCCAGCCGTCCCGCCTCGTCGCGGTGGAGGACGGCGGGGCGCTCGCAGATGACCACCGCGTGTTCGTACGGCCACCACCAGCCCGCGTGCCGCGCCACCTCGGCGAGCCCCTCCAGCCGCTCGCTGCGGCCGTCGAACGCGGCGAGCCAGGCCGCGTCGTGCTGGCCGAGCACCGCGTCCAGCAGCACCGAACGGATCGTGGCCCGCGCGCCGAGCGCGCCTGCCGTTCCGTCCCGCCCCTCCTTACCGGTCTGCCCGACCGCACCGGCCGGTGCGGTCCGGCCGGTCTCCACGCTCTCCCCGGTGTCCTCCTCGACCGCGTCCAGGACGCCGGTGCGTATCCGGTCGGCGAGCGCCCGCGTGGTGTCCCAGAGCCTGGCCCCGGTGGCGTTCCAGTGCCGGGCCCAGCCGTCCGGGCCCAGCGTGTCGTGCGCCCTGCGCCGCTCCTCCGCCCAGGGGTACGTACGGACCTCGTCGCGCACGGACCGCCCGGCCCCGGTGAGCAGCAGCGCGGCCCGCGCGCCGGCCAGCGGCGATCCGGCCCAGACGATCCGCTCCGGTTCCGGGAGCCCCGCCCTGCGGTAGGCGAGCCGTACGCCCTGCTCGGCGGCGCGCCGGTCCGTACCGCCCGTCGCCGCCGCGACGGCCCGCCATGTGTTCATGTCGCTCATCGTCATCGCTCCGCTCCCCGTCGTCCCTGCCGGCCGTCCGCTGTTCGTCGTCACCGCCGGCACCGCTGTCACCGCCCCCACCGCCACCTCCGCACCCGCTCAGTCCGCGACGACGCGTACCGCGCCCGGCACGTACTCACGCTGGCGCACCACCCGGAACCACCCCCTGGGCAGCGGTATCGCCGCGTGTTCCTCGTGCACCACCCGTCCGCCGTCCGGAAGGTGCAGGAACACGGGCCCCGCCGTGTCACCCGACTCCCTGATCAGCCGGCCGGGGCCCGGTATCGCGTGGGCGTGGCCGGTGACCTCGCCGAGCGCCAGGACCAGCCGGCCGCGTGCGTCCCTCGGCTCACCGGACACCTTCTCGGCGTCCACGAGGTACGACGGCACGGCCTCCTCCGCCACGGGCACGATGAGTACGTCTCCCTGTCGGAACATGGCTCTCCCCTCGACCGGCGACGCCCGGTGCGCCGACCTGTGAACGACGCTAAGGGGAGGGTCTGACAACGGGGCTCCGGACGCCCGGACCTCGCCCCACCGACCGGAGTTGTCAGTGGCGCTTGGTAGAACTTCTCCACATCAGCCGATCACTGCCCGCCGGTGTCTGGAGCGTTCGTCATGGTCATCAACCACCACCAGCAGAAGCTGTACGGCCTGCCCGTGTTCAGGTTCCCCGAAGCCGATCGGAGCGACGGGCTGCCGGACCCGGACGCGGTGGCCTGGCGCATCTCGGTCGGTTCGTACGAGTCGACGGAGGCCTGGGAGGAGGCGTTCGCCCGCTTCACGGCGAGCGTCGACACCACCGGCGTCCGGGCGCTGATCGTCGGTTCGTGGAGCGAGGCGTACGAAGAGGGTCCCGAGCCGGTCGTGTCCGCCCTGGTCGCCGCCCGCGACCGGCTGCCCGGACTGCGTGCCCTGTTCATCGGTGACATGACGTTCATGGACTGCGAGATCTCCTGGATCAACCAGGGGCTGCTCAGCCCGCTGCTGGACGCCTTCCCCGAGCTGGAGGAGTTCGGGTCGCGCGGCGGCAACGGCCTGGAGTTCCCCGCCGTACGGCACGAGCGGCTGCGCTCGCTCAGGATCGAGACGGGCGGGCTGAGCTCCTCGGTGGTGCGGGACATCGGCGCGAGCGACCTGCCCGCGCTGGAGAGTCTGGACCTCTGGCTCGGCGCGGACGAGTACGGCGCGGACACGACCGTGGCCGACCTGGCGCCCATCCTGGCCGGCTCCCGCCTCCCCCGGCTGCGCCATCTGGCGTTGCGCAACAGCGTCATCCAGGACGAGATAGCGATCGCGCTGTCCGGCGCCCCCGTCGTGGCCCGTCTGGAGAGTCTCGATCTCTCGATGGGCACCCTCGGCGACGAGGGCGCGGAAGCCCTCCTCGGGGGCCAGCCGCTCACGCATCTCAAGAAGCTCGACCTGCACCACCACTTCGTGAGCGAGCCGATGCGGGAGCGGCTCCTCGCCACGCTCGGCGCGGCCGGGGTGGAGGTCGACCTCTCCGAGGTCGAGGAGGCGGAGGACTGGGACGACGGCGTGGAGCACCGCTACGTGGCGGTGGCGGAGTAACCGATGAGTTCCTTCCCCAGCGGCCGGGACCGGGAGCCGCGACTGACCGTCGTGGGGATCCCCGGCAACCGCCGCCTCGCGCTCTTCCAGGACGCCGTTCGGGCCGCCGGGCTGGCACCGGCCCGGGAGGTCGGCTGGCTCGACGTGCTGCGCGGCCGGGCCGGATTCGGCGCCGGCGAGACCGTACGGCTCGACTCCCCCGGCGAGGACCCCGAGGTGGACCGGCTGCTGCGCGGCACGGACGACCAGACCCGCGTCGAGGGGACGGGCCGCTGGTACGAGCGGTTCACGGCGGCCGCCCGTGACCTGGGCGGGGCGGTCACGGCCGCCGGGGCCGAGCTGCTCGACGACCCGGACGAGCTGGCGGTCCTCTTCGACAAGCGCCTCACCCACGGGGTGCTGGACAAGGCGGGGGTGCGGGTCCCCCTGTCGCCCACCTCGGGCGCCACGGCGCCCGCCGTGTCGGGCTGGGACGACGTACGGACCCTGATGGCGGAGGCCGGGCTGCGCCGGGCGTTCGTCAAGATCGCCCACGGCTCGTCGGCGTCCGGGGTGCTCGCCGTCCGGACCGCGGGCCCCGGCCGGGTGAGCGCCATCACCTCCGTGGAGCTGGACGGCTCGGGCCGCCTCTTCAACTCCCTGCGGGTGCGCCGCTACACGGCCGAGCGCGAGGTGGCGGCGATCATCGACACCCTCGCGCCCGACGGGCTGCACATCGAGCAGTGGGTGCCCAAGGGGACACAGGACGGCCGCGCGGCCGACCTGCGCGTGGTGGTCGTCGCGGGCCGCGCCACGCACGCGGTCGTCCGTACCAGCGCCTCGCCCATGACCAACCTCCATCTCGGCGGGGCCCGGGGCGATCTCGACGCGGTCCGGTCCACGATCGACGCGGCGGGCGGCAGCTTCTCAGCCGTTCTCACGATGTGCGAGGCGGCGGCGGCCCGCTTCCCCGCGACCCACTGCGTGGGGGTCGATCTGCTGCCCGCCCCGAACTGGCGGCAGTACGCGATCGCCGAGGTGAACGCCTTCGGCGACCTGCTGCCCGGCCTCACCGGGCTGCCGGAGCGCGAAGCCGCGGGCCTGGACACCTACGCGGCGCAGCTCGCGGCCCTGCCCCGGCGGGCGGACCGTACCGCGGCGCGTCCACGGCCGTGCGGAGGTCCCGCATGACGTCGCCCCGCCCCGGGGCACCCGCGCCCGCCCCTTCGCCCGGCACGAACCCCGACGTGAACCCCTACACGAACCCCGGCACGAACCCCGACATGAACGAGGTCGTCGGGCGCGACGACCTGCTGCTCGTCACCCTCGACACGCTGCGCTTCGACGTGGCGCGCGAGCTGGCCGCGGCGGGCCGTATCCCGAACCTCGCCCGCCATCTGCCGGCCGGCCGCTGGGAGGAGCGGCACGCCCCCGGCAGCTTCACCTACGCCTCGCACCAGGCGATCTTCGCCGGTTTCCTGCCGACACCCGCGGCCCAGGGCCCGCACCCCCGGCTGTTCGCCGCGCGCTTCGGCGGCAGCGAGTCGACGGCCCCCAGGACATTCGTCCACGACACACCGGACCTGGTCGCGGGCCTCGCGGCGGCGGGTTACCGCACGGTCTGTATCGGCGGGGTCGGTTTCTTCAACCGGCAGGGCGCGCTCGGCTCCGTCCTGCCCGGGATGTTCCAGGAGAGCCACTGGGAGCCGGAGTTCGGCGTGGCGTCCCCGGTCTCCTTCGAGGCGCAGATCGCCCGCGCCGAGCAGGTCGTCGCCGGACTCGACCGGGAGCGGCGGCTGTTCCTCTTCGTCAATGTGTCCGCGCTGCACCAGCCCAACTGGTTCCACCGGCCCGGCGCCACAGAGGAGGCGGGCGACACCCGCGCCACCCACGCCGCCGCGCTCGAATACGTCGACCGGCACATCGGCCGGCTCTTCGCCGCCGCGAGCAGCCGCCGCCGGTGCTTCGCGATCGTCTGCTCCGACCACGGCACCGCCTACGGCGACGACGGCTGGAGCGGCCACCGGCTGGGCCACCCGTCCGTCTGGACGGTGCCGTACGCCCACTTCTTCCTTGAGCACGGGACCGCCTCATGAAAACATCGCCGTCGCCCACGCCCCCGGGCACCACCTCACGTCCGTACGAGAGCTACGTCTACGCCTATCCGCACAAGACGGCGTACCGCCCGCTCGACGACCGTCCAGCGCTGGCCGCCGAGTGGGCCGGTGAGAGCAAGGACGCGCTCTCCCTCTATCTGCACATCCCGTTCTGCGAGGTCCGCTGCGGGTTCTGCAATCTCTTCACCCGGATCGGCGCGCCCGGGGAGCTGACGACGCGCTACCTGGACGCGCTGGACCGGCAGGCGACAGCGGTACGTGACGCGCTGGACGCGACCGGGGGCGCGGAGGGGCCCGTGCGGTTCGCCGCCGCGGCCTTCGGCGGCGGCACGCCCACCTATCTGGAGGCGGGCGAGCTGGAGCGGCTCTGCGACATCGCCGAGAAGCGGATGGGCGCCGACCTGCGCGCCGTCCCGCTCTCCGTCGAGACCTCCCCCGCCACCGCGACCGCGGACCGGCTGGCGGTCCTCGCCGACCGGGGCGCCACCCGGCTGAGCATCGGCGTCCAGAGCTTCGTGGACGCGGAGGCGCGGGCCGCCGTACGCCCGCAGCGCCGCGACGAGGTCGAGGCCGCCCTCGGCCGGATCAGGGACGCCCGGATCCCCGTCCTCAACATCGATCTCATCTACGGCATCGACGGCCAGACCGCGGCGACCTGGCGCCACTCGCTGGACGCCGCGCTCGCCTGGCGGCCCGAGGAGCTGTATCTCTACCCGCTGTACGTACGGCCGCTCACCGGCCTCGGCAGGCTCGGCGCGGGCCAGTGACGCCGAGTGGGACCGGCAGCGGCTGGCTCTCTACCGGCAGGGCCGCGACCATCTCCTCGCCGAGGGGTACGAGCAGGTGTCCATGCGGATGTTCCGCCGCCGGGACGCGCCGCCGCAGGGCGCCGACGACCACGCGTGCCAGACCGACGGCATGATCGGCCTGGGCTGCGGGGCCCGCTCGTACACCTCGCGCCTGCACTACTCCTTCGACTACGCCGTCGACATGCGCGCGATACGGGCCATCATCGACGCCTACACGGCGACGGAGGACTTCTCCCGCGCCGAGGTGGGCCGTCGCGTCGACGGGCACGAGGCGCGCCGCCGCCATCTGCTCCAGTCGCTGCTCCAGGCCCGGGGCATGGCGGTGGCGGAGTACCGCGCGCGTTTCGGCGCCGATCCGGGCGAGGACTTCGGGGCGGAGCTGGACCGGTTCGCGGACCTCGGCTGGCTGGACAGGGGTGCGGGCCCCGGGCTGCTGCGGCTCTCCCCCGAAGGGCTCGCGCACTCCGACGCGCTGGGGCCCGCGCTGTTCTCACCCTCCGTACGGGCCGCGATGGCCGCGTACGAATCGAAGTAGACCGCCCGGGCGCGGACGGGCCCGGGCCCCCGCCGAAGTGGACCACGATCTGAAGGGAGCCCCATGGATCTGACGATCCTCTACCGCGGGCCGCTCGCCTCCTGCGACTACGACTGCCCCTACTGTCCCTTCGCCAAGCGGCGGGACAGCAGCGAGCAGCTACGCGTCGACCGGGCGGCCCTGGAGCGGTTCACCGCGTGGGCCGCCGCCGCGACGGACGACCGGCTCTCCGTGCTGTTCACGCCCTGGGGCGAGGGGATGGTCCGCTCCTGGTACCGGCGGGCGCTCACCGAGCTGTCGCTGCTGCCGCACATCCGCCGGGTGGCCGTCCAGACGAATCTCAGCTTCCGTACGGACCGGCTGGCGGACGCCGACCCCGCGAAGCTCGCCCTGTGGTGCACGTACCACCCGGGGCAGACGCCGTACGACCGCTTCCTGACGAAGGCCCACGAGCTGGCGGAGCGCGGTATCCGGTTCAGCGTGGGGGTCGTCGGCCTCGACGCGCATCTGGAGCACGCGCGCCGGCTGCGCGCGGAGCTGCCCCCACACGTCTACCTGTGGATCAACGCGGCCGAGGGGCACTCCTACACGGACGAGGAGGCCGCGCGGTGGACGGAGCTGGACCCGCTGTTCCCGTACAGCCGCCATCCGCACCGTTCGGCCGGGCTGCCGTGCCGGACGGGCGAGTCGGTGATCTCGGTGGACGGCGAGGGCACGGTACGGCGCTGCCACTTCGTCCGCGCCGAGCTGGGCAATCTCTACGACGGCTCGTACCGTCGCGCGCTCGCGCCGCGGGCCTGTCCGCTGGCGGTGTGCGACTGCCATATCGGCTATGTCCATCTGGAGACGCTGCCCCTGTACGACGTCTTCGCGGGCGGGGTGCTGGAGCGGATCCCGGCGGGGGCGTGAGGTCACGCGAGGCGTGAGTCACGCGGGGCATGAGGTCCCGCGTCGCCGCCCCCGCCGCCCGGGACCCGGAGGCCGCGTCAGTGTTTCAGGGGCAGGAGGTCCGGCCTCTTCGCCTCGATATGGTCGCCGGAGGAGGCGCCGCGCAGCCTGCGCCCGATCCAGGGCACCAGGTACTCGCGCGCCCAGTGGATGTCGTCGCGCCGGACTTCGAGCGTGCCGCGCGGGGGCAGCGGCGGCCACGGCTGGTCCGGGTCGGCGGGTACGTCGACGCCCAGCACCTGCCCGGCGCGCAGCGCGACGCGGGTGTGCCCCTCGGCCGACAGATGCAGCCGGTCACCGTCCCAGGCCCGCCGGTCCTGGACGGTCCTGAAGGACCAGAGGTCGAGGACGGGGCAGCCGTAGCGGTCGGCGATGGCCCGCGTGTGTTCGTTGAACGTGGCGATCTTGCCGCGCAGATGGCGCAGTACGGGCACGCGGCGGGTGTCGAAGCCGGTGGTCAGCATGACCGTGCCGACGGCGCCGGTGAGGTCGGCGACGGCCCGCTCGAAGCGCTCGGCGACATCGTCGGGGTCGGTGCCGGGGCGGATGATGTCGTTGCCGCCCGCGCAGAAGGTCACCAGGTCCGGGGCGAGTTCCCTGGCCCGGGGGATCTGCTCGGCGACAATCTGGTCGAGGAGCCGGCCGCGTACGGCCAGGTTCGCGTAGCGGAAGTCGCCGTGGACGGGGTCGGCCGTCGCACCGGAGACCGGAAGCTGGTCGGCGAGCAGGACCGCGAGCCGGTCCGCCCAGCCGACGAACAGCCCGTCGGGTCCTGGATCTCCCACGCCCTCCGTGAAGCTGTCACCGATCGCCGCGTACGACCCGAATATGTTGTCTTTTCTTGCTCTCGTTCTTGCTCTCGAATCGTCTGCCACAGCAGGGTATTTTCCACCCGGCCATGTGACCTACGCGACCGTAGGCAGGGGTTGACGTGGGGTGAGAAACACCATCGGTCAATTTTCTTTCAAGTGGGAATAGCGAAAAGCCGCGCGGCCCGGCACATTCGGTGCCGGGCCGCGCGGTGGAGACGAAAAGCGTCACGGTGTCGCCGGACGGATCAGCCCGACCGGACTGATCAGGCGGGCGGATCAGATGGAGACGCCGTTCTGCCGGAGGAAGGCCAGCGGGTCGACGTCCGAGCCGTAGTCCGGTCCCGTCCGGATCTCGAAGTGCAGGTGCGGTCCCGTCACATTGCCGGTGGCCCCGGAGAGACCGATCTGCTGGCCCGAGCCGACGCTCTGGCCGGCCGAGACGGAGAGGGAGGAGAGGTGGGCGTACTGGGAGTACATGCCGTCCTCGTGCCGGATGACGACCTGGTTGCCGTACGAGCCGCCGGCGCCGGCGGACACGACGGTGCCCGCGCCGACCGCCTTCACGGTGGTGCCGGTGGAGGCCACGAAGTCCACACCGGTGTGGTAACCGCTGGACCAGCTTCCGCCCGCGGCGCGGTACGACGTACCGACGCCGACGCCGTCGACCGGCAGGGTGAAGCCGGAAGCGCTGCTCCGCGCCGCGGAGTTGGCGGCGGGGGCCGCGCTCTTGGCCGCCGAGGAGGACGTGCCGGACGAGGAGGACTTCGACGACTTCGAGGACTTCGAAGCCCCGGAGGACTTCGACTCGGAGGACCCGGAGGACTTCGACGACTTCGAGGGGGCGGGCGCCTCGGAGCGCGCGGAAGCGCCCTTGCCACCGAGGGTGAGCTTCAGGCCGGGGTGGATCAGCGCGGGATCGCCGCCGACGGCCTGGCGGTTGTCCTCGTACAGCCGCTGCCAGCCGCCCTGGACGTTCTGCTCGTCGGCGATCTTGGAGAGGTAGTCACCGGCGACCACCGCGTACGTCCGCACCTTCGTGGCGGCCGACCGCGTCACCTGCGTCGCGGCATCCGCTCGCGGCGCGGCGGCGGGCAGGTTCTGGGCGGTGTGCGCGGTGGCGGGTGCGGCCTGGGGGGCCGCGGCGGGTGCGGCCTGCTGCGCCGCGTGTGCGCCGGTGGCGCCGATGAGCGGCAGCGCGATGGCGGCGCCGCCTGTTCCGGCGGCGATGAATCCGCGGGAGAACGGGTTGGTCCTCGGGCGGCGGTGCTTACCCTTCGCGGGCATGGCGATGTCCTCTCCGGCGCCTACGAGGTGAGCTGTCGGGTTCGGACTGGAGCTGCCCGGCCGCGCGTGGTGCGCGACTTCACCCCGAGCCGTCCCTGATGCCGGAGCACCGGAACGGCGTACTACCTGGGTCCCCCGCTCCTGCCACGCGTGAATGGGTGGATGGTGTCCCCGAGGCGGCGGCAGGATTCGGCGTTCCGCTCGGATTGAGGGTGAACGTAGGCGAGTGGGACGGCCGGAACAAGCCACCCTTTTCCATCGGCGACATACACGTCCCGTTGCCGGAAGATCGCCCGTCACCCTGTGTGGAGACCGCTCCCCAATTCCCTTTCGAGGTGGCCTTTCCCTTTCGCGCCGTCACCACGGAACGTCACGGATATGATCCTGCTCACCAGCCGCCACCCATCTCCCCCGCGACCGGGGCAGGTTGTGCGGAATCAGTCAATCCGGACAGAGGACTGTTTGGGCGTTTTATCCCCGCGTGCGCTGTCCGCATGCACGCGCTCATCGGCCACTCATCGGCCGCTCCGCAGCCGCTCCTCGGCACTGACGAGCGCGCGAACGGATGTCGTAGGGTCGGGAATCGACTCCGCCGGCGAGCAACGCCGACGGCAGACACGGAGGAGCAGGCGTGACGCAGCAGTCGCCGCAGGTCCCGTCCACCGAGCCGGAGCTGTCCGGGGTGCGCAACTTCCGTGATGTCGGCGGCCTGCCGGCCGTGGACGGACGGCGGGTGCGGTACGGCGCGCTCTACCGCAGCGGGCATCTCGCCCACGCGAGCGTCGAGGACGCCGCCTTTCTCACCGGCCTCGGTCTGCACACGATCTTCGACTTCCGCAACTCCGCCGATCTGCGGCTGGACGGCGCGGACGTGGCGCTGACGGGCGTACGCCATGTGAACATCCCGCTCTCCGACCCGGCCGACGGCGCCGAGTTCTGGCGGATGGTCCGGTACGGCGACATCGACCAGCTCCGCTCGCTCCTCGGGGACGGCAGGGCCGCGGCCCGGATGACCGGCTCGTACGCCGCGATCGTCACGGAGCGCACCGCGGAGCACGGCCGCCTGCTGCACGCGCTCGCCGAGGACAGCCTCCCCGCGCTGCTGCACTGCGCGGCGGGCAAGGACCGCGCCGGTATCTCGGTCGCCGTGGCGCTGCTCGCGGTCGGCGTCGAGCCGGAGGCGATCGAGGCGGACTACCTCAAGTCGAACGACCCGCACCGCCGCTACCTCTTCCGCCGCGCCGACCGCACGCCCGCCGCGGTGTCGGGTGAGGCGTCGGCGCTGCTCAGCCCGCTCTTCGACGCCCGCGCCGACTACCTGCGCGCCGCCTTCGACGCCATCGGGAAGACCTGGGGCTCCACCGACCGCTATCTCTCCGACGGCCTCGGCCTCACGCCCGGGACCCGCGAGCGGCTGCGCGCGCGCCTCCTGGACGAGGGCTGACGCCGCCGGGGGCTCCTTCGCGTGCCGGCGGTCACTGCCCCTGGGCTCCGAGGTGGAAGAGGAGATAGAGGAAGGCCGCGAAGATGTGCCCGGCCACCAGATAGGCGAAGAGCCGGATCACCAGCCCGCGCGGGAACCTCTTCTCCTCGTCCATGACATGGTGCGGTGCTCCGTCACGAGGCACCGGGTGCTCGGTCTCCGACATGGTGGGGGCCTCTCTCGTCAGGTCAGACACGGTGGGCCGGGCCGCCGAGGCACAGGTCGGCGGTCGGGCTCTGGAGCAGGGTGTGGACGAAGAGCAGCTCGGTCCCCTCGGGTCCGGCCGCCGCGATGCGGTGCGGGGTGAGCGAGTCGAAGTGCGCGCTGTCGCCGGGGCCCAGCAGGTGCGGGGTGTCGCCGAGGCTCAGCCTGAGCCGGCCGTCGAGAACGTACAGCCACTCCTCGCCGGGGTGCACCCGGACCAGGTCGCCCTGCGCCCCGTACGGCACCTCCAGCCGCAGCGGCTGCATGGCACGTCCGGAGCCGCCCGCCTGGTGGTACGTCCATCCGTCGGCCTCGACGGGTTCGGCCCGGCCGGCCCGGACGATCGGCTCGCGCTCCGGCGGCGCCTCGCCGAGCAGTTCGGAGATGGTCGTCCCGTAGATCCGGGCCAGCCCGAGCAGCATGGGCAGGGAGGGCTGTCTGCGGCCGGTCTCCAGCCGGGAGAGATGGGCGGGAGAGAGCCCCGCCCGCCGGGCGGCGGCCTCCAGGGTGAGCCGGCGGCCACGGCGCAGCTCGCGCAGTCGCGGCGCGACGTCGGGAAGCTGGTCGGGCAGCTCGTCGGCCGCCTCTCCGGCAGGAGGTGTGCTCATACGTCCATTGCGCCAGGAACTTTCCTCCGGGGCAAATTTCTTGCCCCGGAGGCAAAAGAATCCGGTGCGGACCGGCCAGGCCGGACGCCGTGGCCGCTACCGGTTAGCGATGCCCGCTACCGGTTGGCGACGGCCTGTTTCACCAGTGTCCTGCCGAAGTCCCACATCAGTCCGCCCCCGGCGTGCGCGTCGTCCATCACCGCCGTGAAGGCGGCCACGAAGCGGTCCACCTCGCGCTCCCCGATGATCAGGGGCGGAATCAGCTTGATCACCTCAAGATGGTCGCCGGAGACCTGGGTGAGGATGCGGTGCTTCTGGAGCAGCGGTACGACGACCATCTGGGCGAAGAGACCCTTGCGCGCGGCCTGGAGCATCGCCCAGCGCCCGCGCAGCTTGATCGAGTCGGGCCGGCCGAACTCGATGCCGATCATCAGCCCCCGGCCGCGTACCTCGTGCAGCAGCTCGTAGCGGTCCACGAGGGCGGCCAGCCGGGAGCGGAGCAGCTCGCCGGTGGTTCGTACGCCCGCGACGATCTCCTCGTCCTCCAGCACCGACAGGACGGCCAGCCCCGCCGCCATGGCCTGGGCGTTGGAGCCGAAGCTCGCGGAGTGGACCAGGACCCGGTCCATCGAGGAGTAGACGCGTTTGAAGATCCAGTCCTTGCCGAGGGTCGCGCCGACGGGCACGTAGCCGCCGGAGAGCGCCTTCGCGACACAGACGAGGTCCGGCTCCACCCCCTCCTCGTGCTGGTACGCGTAGAAGTCGCCGGTCCTGCCGAGACCGGTCTGCACCTCGTCGGCGATGAGCAGCGCTTTGTGGCGGTGCAGCAGCTCCTGGGCGGCACGCAGGAAGCCGGGCGGCGCGGCGTGCACACCCTTGCCCTGGATCGGCTCCACGACGAGTGCGGCCACGTCGCCGCGGGCCAGCTCACGCTCCAGCGCGTCGAGGTCGCCGAGTGCGATCGCGGTGTCGGGCAGCAGCGGGGCGAAGCCGTCGCGGAAACCGTCCTCGCCGTTGACGGAGAGCGACCCGGTGGTCAGCCCGTGGAAGGCGTGGTCGCAGTAGAGGATCCTGGGCCGGCCGGTGGCGTACCGGGCGAACTTCAGGGCCGTCTCGACGGCCTCCGTACCGCTGTTGCCGAAGAACACCCGGTCCAGGTGCGGGCTGTGCGCGAGGAGTTTCTCGGCGAGGAGGCCCGGCAGCGGCTGGCAGTCGAAGCGGGTGAGGTCGGCGAGGGAGGCGTCGAGGACGTCGTGGAGCGCCTTGCGGACGACGGGGTGGTGCCGGCCGAGGCCCATCACGCCGAAGCCCGCGAGCATGTCCAGGTAGTCGTTGCCGTCCGCGTCCCAGAAGTAGGCACCCTCGGCCCGTTCGTACACCCGGTCGAAGCCGATGGTGTGCAGCATGCGCGGGAGCTGGTGGTTGAGGTGCTTGGTGTGCAGCTCGTAGCGCTCGGCGCCGCGCTCCGCGAGCAGGCTCGGCAGATCGAACCCCTTGGACGGTGCCGGTCTGGGGGATCCGCTCATCGCTCGCTCTCCTCGCCTGTCAGGGCGGCGCTGATCCGTCCCGCGATCTCGACCGGGGTGAGGCCGATGTCGGCCAGCACCTCACCGCGTTTGGCGTGCGCCAGGAACTGTTCGGGGATGCCGAAGGTACGCAGCGGTACGTCGACGCCCGCGTCGCGGAGCGACTGGCCGACGGCGGAACCCACGCCGCCGCTGCGGCAGTTGTCCTCGGCGACCGCGACCAGCCGGTGCCGGTCGGCGAGCGGCGCGAGCTGTTCGTCGACGGGTTTGACCCAGCGCGGGTCGACCACGGTGCAGCCGATGCCGCGCTCCGCGAGGAGTTCAGCGGCGCCGAGGCAGACCGGCGCGAGGGCGCCGACCGCGACGAGCAGCACATCGTCAAGGGCGCCGGCGCCATCCGGCGCCCGGCGCAGGACGTCCATGCCGCCGACGCGCCCGACCGCGGGGATCTCCGGTCCCACCGCTGCCTTGGGGAAGCGCAGCACGGTCGGCGCGTCGTCGACGGCGACGGCCTCGCGGAGCTGGGCGCGCAGTTGGCCGGCGTCGCGCGGCGCGGCGATCCGCAGACCGGGCACGCACTGGAGCATCGACATGTCCCACATGCCGTTGTGCGAGGCGCCGTCCACACCGGTGACCCCGGCCCGGTCCAGGACGAAGGTCACTCCGCAGCGGTGCAGGGCGACATCCATCAGAAGCTGGTCGAAGGCGCGGTTGAGGAAGGTGGCGTAGACGGCGACGACGGGATGGAGTCCGCCGGTGGCGAGTCCGGCGGCGGAGACCGTCGCGTGCTGTTCGGCGATCCCCACGTCCCAGACGCGGTCGGGGAACCGTTCGGCGAACTTCGTCAGCCCCACGGGGTGCAGCATGGCCGCCGTGATCGCCACGACGTCGGGGCGCTCCTCCCCGATCTCGGCGATCTCGTCGCGGAACACCGACGTCCAGGAGGGGCCCGCGGCCGGTGCCAGCGGCTCGCAGGTCAGCGGGTCCATCACACCGACGGTGTGGAAGCGGTCCGCCTCGTCCTCCAGGGCCGGGGCGTAGCCGCGCCCCTTCTCGGTGAGGCAGTGGATCAGTACGGGGCCGTGGAAGCGCTTGGCCCGGTGGAAGGCCGACTCCAGGGCGGCGATGTCATGGCCGTCGACCGGTCCGACGTACTTGAGGCCGAGGTCCTCGAACATCCCCTGGGGGGCGAAGGCGTCCTTGAACCCCTTCTTGGCGCCGTGCAGCGACTCGTACAGGGGTCGGCCCACGACCGGGGTCCTGTGCAGGACCTCCTTGCCCCAGGCCAGGAACCGCTCGTAACCGTCGGTGGTGCGGAGCGTCGCGAGATGGTCGGCGAGGCCGCCGATCGTCGGCCCGTACGACCGTTCGTTGTCGTTGACGACGATGATCAGCGGGCGGTCCTTGGCGGCGGCGATGTTGTTCAGCGCCTCCCAGGCCATGCCGCCGGTGAGCGCGCCGTCCCCGATGACCGCGACGACATGGTCGTCGCCGCCGAGCACGTCCCGGGCCTTGGCGAGGCCGTCGGCCCAGCCGAGCACGGTGGAGGCGTGCGAGTTCTCGATGACGTCGTGGACCGACTCCTCGCGGGAGGGGTAGCCGGAAAGGCCGCCCTTGCCGCGCAGCTTGGAGAAGTCCTTCCTGCCGGTGAGGAGTTTGTGGACGTAACTCTGGTGGCCCGTGTCCCACAGGATGCGGTCGGCGGGCGAGTCGAAGGCCCGGTGCAGGGCGACGGTCAGCTCCACCACCCCGAGGTTGGGCCCGAGATGGCCCCCGGTCCGCGCCACCGCCTGGATCAGGAACGCTCTGATGTCCTCGGTCAGTTCGCCGAGTTCGCTCGCCGTCAGTGCCTTGAGATCGTGCGGCCCACGGATGTGCTCCAGAACAGACACGCCCGTCCCCCTCTCGGATTCGTTCAGCTTCGCGACCGGCCGGGCCGGCGGCGTGGGGAGCCCCAGCGCCGCCGGCTCTCCCGTGGTCATGCCGTCAGCGCGTCCCGACGACCGTTTCGCGGGCCGCGCGCAGGGACTCCTTGAGGGAGCCCATGGTGGCGAGGACGGCGGTCGGTTCGTAGCCGCAGTGCGCCATGCAGTTGGCGCAGCGCGGGTCCTTGCCGCGGCCGTACTTGCTCCAGTCCGTCTCCTCGACGAGCTGGCGGTACGTCGGGACGTATCCGTCGCTCATCAGGTAGCAGGGGCGCTGCCAGCCGAAGAGCGAGTAGTTGGGGATGGCCCACGCGGTGCAGGGGAAGTCGGCCTTGCCTTCGAGGAAGTCCAGGAAGAGCGGCGAGTGGTTGAGGCGCCAGCGCGCCCGGTTGCCGCCGGCGAAGGACTTCTTGAACAGCTCCCGGGTCTGCTCGACGCCCAGGAAGTGCTCCTGGTCGGGGGCCTTCTCGTAGGCGTAGGCGGGCGAGATCATCATCTCGTCCACCTTCAGGTCGTCGTTGAGGTAGTTGAGCACCTCGATGACGGTCTGCGGGGTGTCGGTGTTGAAGAAGGTCGAGTTGGTGGTCACCCGGAATCCGCGCCGCTTGGCCTCCTTGATCGCGGCGACGGCCTCGTCGAACACGCCTTCCTTGGCGACGGACTCGTCGTGCCGCTCGCGCAGCCCGTCGATGTGCACGGCGAAGGCGAAGTAGGGCGAGGGGGTGAATTTCTCGATCTTCTTGCGCAGCAGCATGGCGTTGGTGCAGAGGAAGACGTACTTCCTGCGGGCCACGAGCTGCCGGACGATCTCGTCCATCTGGGGGTGCATCAGCGGTTCGCCGCCGGCGATGGAGACCATGGGCGCCCCGGACTCCAGAACCGCCCCGACGGCCTGCGCGACGGGCATGCGCTGTTTCAGCACCCCGGCGGGGTGCTGGATCTTGCCGCAGCCCTCGCATGCCAGATTGCAGGCGAAGAGGGGTTCCAGCTCGACGATGAGCGGGAACTTCTCACGCCTGCGGAGCTTCTGTTCGAAGAGGTACGTCCCGACCCTGATGGTCTGACGGAGTGGCATGGCCATCTAGCTCACCTCCTGGGGAGCAGCAAAGAACGGTGCCATTCATAGAAAGCTGGAAGGACGGCACGAAGTACACGGAAGGCTGATATTCCACCGCCTACTGTGCCAATACGGACGAGCTCATGCTCCGGAGCGTCCACGACCACCCGGACGGCCGCAACCGCGCGTGGCCCCGCGGCGAGGGCGCACCGCAGCGTGGTGGCGGACTCCATGTCCACCGCGAGCGCCCCCGTGGCGCGCAGCGCGGCCCGTTCGTGACCGCGTACGACGTGGTCGGAGCCGGTCAGCGGGCCGGTGTGGACCGTGCGTCCCGGTACGGCCCGGGTCAGCGCCTCCACGAGGAGGCCGGTGCCCGTACAGGGGGTGGCGCCGTTCCTGTCGCGGGTCTCGTCGGCGACGATCAGGTCCCCGGGGTTCATCCCCGGGGTGAGCCCGGCGCAGAATCCGGCGGCGATGACGGCCGCGTCCCCGTGCCGGGGCTCGCCGAGCGCGCGGGCCACGGCGCGCTCGGCGTTCCTGGGGCCCATGCCCGTACGGAGCACGGTGACGGGGCCCGCCGCGGCGCCCCGTCCCGAGCCGCGCAGGGCGAAGCGCTCGATGGAGAGCGCGCAGGCGATCAGCAGCGGCGTACCGGAACCGGAGGACGGCCCCTGGGGCCGCTCCATCAGACGCCCTGTCGGACGCCGGAGCGGGTGGCGAGGGCCTTCGGTTCCCCGTGGAGGTAGCGGCCGAGGGCCGTCAGGGGGAAGACCTGCCGGTAGAGGTGGTAGTTGATGGAGAAGTCCCACGGGAAGCCGGTGCCCGTGAAGTACGGCTCGTCCCAGGAGCCGTCCTCGCGCTGGGTCGCCGCGAGGACGGCGATGCCCCGTTCGACGGCCTCGCTGCCGTGCTCCCCCGCCGCGAGGAGCGCGAGGAGCGCCCAGGCGGTCTGGGAGGCGGTGGTGGCGCCGTGCCCGATCCACTCCTCCTCGCGGTAGGAGCGCAGGTCCTCGCCCCAGCCGCCGTCCTCGTTCTGGACGGATTCGAGCCAGGTGACCGCGCGCCGGATCGCGGGGTGGGAGGGCGGCAGTCCGGCCGCGGTGAGGGCGGGCACCACCGCGCCGGTGCCGTAGACGTAGTTGACGCCCCAGCGGCCGAACCAGGCGCCGTTGGTCTCCTGTTCGGCGAGCAGCCACTCGATGCCGCGCCGGGTGGCGGGGTGGTGGGACCTGCCCTCGTAGGCGAGCATCTCGACGACGTGCGCGGTCACGTCGGCGGACGGCGGGTCGATGACCTCCCCGAAGTCGCAGAAGGGCAGCCGGTTGGGGAACGGGCTGGTGTTGTCGGCGTCGAAGGCGCCCCAGGCCCCGTTGCGCGACTGCATGCCGAGGTTCCACCGGGCGCCGCGGTCGACGGCCGCGTCGAGCCGTTCGGGGTCGGGGTGTCCGACGCGGCGCAGCGCGAGGATGACCTCGGCGGTGTCGTCGATGTCGGGGTAGTTGTCGTTGTGGAACTCGAACGCCCAGCCGCCGGGGGTGAGTCCGGGTCTGCGTACGGCCCAGTCCCCCGGCCGGACGATCTGCTCGCCGATCATCCAGTCGGCCGCCTTGACCAGGGCAGGGTGGTCCGGGCTGAGGCCCGCGTCGGCGAGCGCGATGGTGGCGAGGCAGGTGTCCCAGACCGGGGACTGGCACGCCTCGATCATCCGGGCGCCGTCCTCGCGCCAGACGGCGAACCGGTCGAGCGATTCGAGTCCGGCCCGCATGATCGGGTGGTCGAGGTCGTAGCCGAGCAGGTGCAGGGCGATGACCGAGTAGACGGCGGGTGGCTGGATCCCGCCCCAGCAGCCGTCGTTCTCCTGCCGCTCGATGATCCAGCGGGCGGCGGCGTTCATCGCGGTACGGCGCAGCAGGCGCGGCGCGAAGCGGTGGTAGGTGTGCAGGGCCTTGTCGAGGCGCTGGAAGGCGCCGTCCCAGCTCGCCATGGGCGAGAACGGCCGGCGGGGGCGGGGGCGGGCCGCGTCGGAGTGCAGTTCGTCGAGGGCGAAGGGGGCTGGCCGTACGGGCCGCTTCGCGGAGACGATGGTGAGGGGCACGATGGTCTGCCGCGCCCAGCAGCCGAAGTCGTAGATGTTGAGCGGGAACCACTTGGGGAGGAAGATCAGTTCGGGCGGCAGTTCGGGGAGGTCGTCCCACTTCCACCAGCCGAAGAGGGCCAGCCAGACCCGGGTGAAGACGCGGCTCGCGGCGATCCCGCCGTGTTCGCGCACCCATTGGGAGGCGCGCGCCATGTGCGGGTCCTCGGGCCGGTCCCCGGCCAGCCGCAGCGCGACATAGGCCTCGATGGTGGCGGAGAGTTCGGGCGGGCCCCCGTAGAAGGTGGCCCAGGTGCCGTCGGCGCGCTGTTCGCCGCGGATGAAGAGAGCCGCGGCCTCGGTGGTACGGGGGTCCTGCACACCCAGGAACTGACGGAGCAGCAGATCCTCGGCGTCCATCGTCACATTGGTGGCCAGATCCCCTTTCCACCACCCCTGGGCGTCCTGCCGGCCGAGCAGGTGCTCGACGGATCGTGCGGTGGCCCGCTCGGCGGCGACCCGGAGGTCACCGCCCGCCGCGGGGAGGGTGGTGGTGTCGGTCGGTCCGCTGGCCGAGGCTGCGCGGGGTCCCATGGCCCCGGGGCTTCCGTCGGTCGTCGCTGTCATGGCTTCCCCTTCGTGCAGTGGTGTTCTTCTGCTGTGCCTGGGGTCTCCGTCGTCCGGTGCCGGTGGCGCAGGACGGCGACGCGGTTATATGGGAATGGTGATCATCTCTTTCGTACGACGACGAAGTCCGCGAGCGCGACGAGCTGCGCGCGGATCCTTTCCGGCATGTCCACGTGGTCCAGGGCCTCGATGGCGATGGCGTGCTGCCTGTGGGCCTCCTGGGAGGCCCACTCCCGGCCGCCCGCCTCCTCGATGAGCGCCGCCCTGGTCGCGAATTCCTCCTCCGAGAAGCTCTCGAAGTCGCTGCTCTTGGCGTCGGCGGCGAGCAGTTCGCCGAGTCGCTGCGAGGCCGGTCCGCCCGCGGCGAGCGCGGCGACGACCGGCAGGGACTTCTTGCGCTGGCGCAGATCGCTCCAGGTCTGCTTCCCGGTGGCCTCCGGGTCGCCCCAGATGCCGAGCAGGTCGTCGACGGCCTGGAAGGCGAGTCCGAGGTGGTGTCCGTACGACTCCAGGGTGTCGGCCGTACGGTCGTCGGCGCCGCCGAGGACGGCGCCGATGGAGGCGGCGCAGGCGAGCAGGGCGCCGGTCTTGTTGCCCTCCATCTCCAGACACTCCTCGACGGTGACCCGCTCGCGGTGCTCGTAGGAGATGTCCTGGGCCTGACCGTCGATCAGCTTGCGGGTGGCGGTGGTCAGCCGGCGGGTGGCGCGGCCCGCCTCGACCGTGCCGAGCTCCAGCAGCACCTCGTTGGCGAGCACGAACAGGGCGTCACCGACGAGGATGGCCTGCGCGGGGCCGTGCACCTTCCATACGGTGTCGCGGTGGCGGCGCTGCTCGTCGCCGTCCATCAGGTCGTCGTGCAGCAGCGAGAAGTTGTGGACCAGTTCCACGGCGACGGCGCCGGGGACGCCCTTCTCGGGGGCGGCGCCGGCCGCCTCCGCGGAGAGCAGGGCGAGCGCCGGGCGGATGGCCTTGCCGCCGTCGCCGTCGGCGGGGCGGCCCTCGGCGTCGATCCAGCCGAAGTGGTAGGCGGCGACGGTGTCCATGGGCGTGGCCAGCCGGTCGACGGCGGCGCGCAGGACGGGCGTGGACAGAGTCCGTCCCCGCTCCAGCAGCGCGTAGACGTCCGCGGTGTCGACAACCGGGTTGGCCGGGGGCACAGTCGGCACGGTCTCTCCTCTTGTTCCAGTACTCGTCGGTGCGGTACTCGGGCTCATTCCGCCTCCTGCGAGGGGGGTTGACGGCGGTGGCCGAGTGCGGAGAGTGCGGCGCCCGCGGCGTCGAATCCGCTCCGCACCGCGCCCTCCATCGTGGCGGGCCAGCCGGTGGCGGTCCACGCGCCGGCCAGGAAGAGACCGGGGGCGCGGGTACGGGCCCCCGGGCGCAGCCGGCCCACGCCGGGGGCGGGAGCGAAGGTCGCCGTCCGCTCCCGGGTGACGAAGAAGTCCCGTACCTCCGCGCCGCGCGCGGCGGGCAGGAGCCGTTCCAGTTCGGGGAGGTAGCGCTCGCGCAGCTCCGGGACGGGGGTGTCGATCTCGTCCTGGGCGGCGGACTGGGAGACCGCCAGGTACTGGCCGTCCGTCAGTCCCGAGGCGTGGCTGCGGTCGAAGACCCACTGGACGGGCGAGCCCAGCGCGGCGAAGAACGGGCGGCGCAGCACCCGGCGGCCGTACACGACATGGAGGTTGAGGATGGGCGCGGTGGCGATCTCCAGCAGCCGGTCGGGGGCGTCGAGCGCGCCCTCGGGCAGCAGGGCGTGGGTCTCGCGCTGGGGTACGGCGAGGACGACTGCGTCCGCGTCGAGCCGTTCGCCGTCCACGTCCACGTGCCAGCCGCTACCGTCGTCGGCGCGGGAGACCCCGCCGACCCGGGTGCGGACCTCGGTGCGTACGCCCGCCGAGTCCAGGGCCTTGCGGGCCAGGGTGTCGTGCAGGTCGCCGAGCGGGACCTGGGCCCAGCCGATGTCGGCGGCGCCGGGCTCGGAGAGCAGCCCGGTCTTGAAGACCATCGCGGCGAGCGCCAGGGAGGCGTTCGGCGCGGTGGCGTTGAGGGTGGCCACCCCGACGAGGTCCCAGAGGGCTTCGATCGTACGGGCCGACTGTCCGTGGCGGTGGAGCCAGGTGGCGAAGTCGGTGCCGTCCAGCGCGGGGTCCGTGAGGTCGAGCCGCTGGAGGGCGAACGCGGCGCGGGCCACGGAGGCGCGCTCGGCGAGCGAGAGGTGCGGGTACGCCGCGAGTCCGGGCGCGAGGTGCAGGGGGACGGGCAGGGCGGTGCGGCGGATCCGGCCGAGACGGGGCCGGTCCCCGCCGACATCCAGGACGGGTACGTCGAGGCGGTCCTGGAGGGGGGCGAGCTCGGCTCCGTCCACCCGGTCGAGGAACCAGCGGTACGCGGTGCAGCAGCGCAGGTAGACGTGCTGGCCGTTGTCGACGGTGAGGTCGCCTCGACGGAAGGAGAAGGCGAGTCCGCCGAGGCGCGGCCGGCCTTCGAGGAGGGTGACCCGTACCCCGGCGTCGGCGAGCTGGAGGGCGGCGGTGATGCCGGCGAGCCCGCCGCCGACCACCACGGCGCGGCGGGCCCGGCTTCCTTCGGCCGCTGTCATGCGTTCCCCCTTGTCGTCGGGCCCGTGGGGCGGTGCGGTGCCGCCGGGCCCTCCGTAGGCAGGGACGCGTCATGTCCACGTGAGGTTGAGCATCCTTCGTGCGGATATGCGTGCGAAGGAGCGGGGGCGACCGGTCTCGGCTCCCGCATCAGCCGCGCCTCCTGACGGCCTGCCGGGAGATGGTCCTGGCGTCGAGCCCGGAGAGCCCGCGCACGGCGACGTACGCCTTCTCGTGGCCGGGGAGCGAGACCCGGCCGCGGAGCACGGCCTCGGGGTCGCGCTCGATGCGGTCGAGCAGCCGGCGGTAGATACCGGCCATGGCGGCGACGCAGGCACCGCTGCGCCGGTCGAGCAGGGGCAGCAGCCGGTAGCCCTCGGCGAAGAGCGCGCGGGCGCGGCGGACCTCGAAGTGGACCAGTCCGGCGAAGTCGGCGCCCGGGGCCGGGGACGCGCTGTGGAACCCGGCGGAGCAGCCGAACTTGGCGAGGTCGTCGGCGGGCAGGTACGTACGGCCGTTGGCGGCGTCCTCGCGGACGTCGCGGAGGATGTTGGTGAGCTGGAGGGCGAGCCCCAGCGTGTCGGCGTACTCGGCGGCGCGCTCGGCCCCGGGGGCGCCGGGGGCGGTGCCGAAGATGCCGAGGGAGACCCGGCCGATGGCGCCCGCGACACACCGGCAGTAGACCTTGAGGTCGTCCCAGGTCTCGTACGTGTCGCCCCTGACGTCCATCAGGACGCCGTCGATCAGCTCGTCGAGCCCGTCGAGGGGCACCGGGAAGCGGCGCGCCGCGTCCGCGACGGCGACCGCCACGGGGTCGGTGTCGTCCTCGTCCACCTCGCCCGCCCTGACCCGGTCCAGCAGCGCCCGGGTCTCTTCGAGCCGGGTCTGCTTGACCTTGGGCGCGAGCGTGCCGTCGCCGATGTCGTCCACTCTCCGGGAGAGGGCGTACATCGCGGACATGGCCTGCCGCTTGTCGGTCGGCAGCAGCCTGATGCCGTAGGCGAAATTACGGGCCTGCTGCCCGGTGACGGCCTCGCAGTAGCTGTAGGCCGCCAGTACCGGCGCGGACATGGGCGTCTGTCCCTCCACGTTCCGGCTCACCCCTCTCTGTGCGCACTTCGCAAGACAGCTCCCACTTCACGCAGCAGACGTGGCTTGGTGGGTTTGGGCGGCCCGGGGAGCACATCGTGCCCGGCCGCCGCGATCGAAGCGAGGGCGGCGCGCCCTCCCGCCACAAATCCGGCGAGGAGGAGACGGAGCCTGCCGTGGACGCTGCCCACCAGGGCGGTGCCTTCGTCCAGCAGCAGCCGGGCGCGTTCGGCCTCGTGGGCGACCAGGGAGCGTACGGAGGCGTTCGCGGTGGGAGCGGCCAGGTCCGCCTCGGTGACATGGAAGCGCTTCATGTCCTCGGCGGGGAGGTAGATCCGGTCGCGGCCGAGGTCCTCGGTCACGTCCTGGAGGTGTTCGACGATCTGGAGCGCCGTGCAGACGGCGTCGGAGCGGCGCAGCCGCTCGGGGCTCGCGGTGCCGGTGATCCCGAGGACGAGGCGGCCGACCGGGTTGGCGGAGAGCTCGCAGTAGGCGAGCAGGTCGTCGTAGGTCTCGTACCGCCGCACCACCTGGTCCTGGCGGTTGGCCCCGATGAGTCCGAGGAACGGCTCGGGGGGCAGTGAGCGGCGCCGTACGGTCGGGGCCAGGGCGCGCAGCAGCGGATGGCCGGGGGCGGGGCCGTGGAGGTCGAAGACCCGCCGCAGGTCGGTCTCGAAGGCGTCGAGCACGGCGGTCCTGTCGTCGGCGAGGCCGGGGGCGACGCCCAGGTGGCGGGCGTCGGCGCCGCCGGGGGCGAGATCGCCGTCACCGATGTCGTCGACGAGGCGGGCGTACCCGTACACCGCCATCAGGTCGTCGCGCCAGGCGCGCGGCAGGAAGAAGGGGGCCACGGGGAAGTTCTCGTCCGCGGCCTTGTCGAGCGTGGTGCGCGAGGAGTGGTCGGGGCGCACATCCGGGGTGCCCGTCACTGCGCGCTACCCGTTACGGGGACGGCGGAATCCTCGCGGAGCTGGAGATTTTCCGTCATTGCCGTCACATCTCCCGTTCTACACTGCCGACCCAATACATCCCATTTCGGACACGCCGCCCGTCCCTCCGAGTAAAGGAGGCCCGCTGGCAGCCGGGTCGCCCGTGGGTATCGCCCCACTTGCCGCGAATCGGCCCGGCCCAGCTTACGTTGTACAAGCAAGAGGAACACGTCGGGGTGTCAGTCGCATGACGAGAACGCGGCATTACCTGCCAACCTTCCCCCGACCCACCGGACTTGACCGATCCTTGACCAACGATGATCGGTTCGTATCATGCCAACGCCCCCGTCCGATCGCTCCGGCGGGGGCGTTGGTCAGTCTCTCGGGCGTCCCGGGCCTACCTGCCGGTCTCCTTCTCGTAGGCCTTGATGACCTCGTCGGTAGGACCGTCCATCAGCAGCTCGCCCTTCTCCAGCCACAGCACGCGGTCGCAGGTGTCCCTGATCGACTTGTTGCTGTGACTGACCAGGAAGACCGTGCCGGCCTCCTTGCGCAGCTCGCGGATCCGCTGCTCGGAACGGATCTGGAACTTGCGGTCGCCGGTGGCCAGGGCCTCGTCGATCATCAGCACGTCATGGTCCTTGGCGGCGGCGATGGAGAACCGGAGCCGGGCGGCCATGCCCGAGGAGTACGTGCGCATCGGGAGCGTGATGAAGTCGCCCTTCTCGTTGATGCCGGAGAAGTCGACGATCGACTGGTACCGCTCCCGGATCTGCTCGCGCGACATCCCCATGGCGAGACCGCCGAGGATGACGTTGCGTTCGCCGGTCAGGTCGTTCATCAGCGCGGCGTTGACGCCCAGCAGGGACGGCTGGCCGTCGGTGTAGACCTTGCCGCTCTCGGCGGGCAGCAGCCCCGCGATGGCGCGCAGCAGGGTCGACTTGCCGGAGCCGTTGGTGCCGATCAGGCCGATCGCCTCGCCGCGGTACGCGGTGAAGGTGACGCCCCGCACGGCATGGACCTTGCGGACGCCTCGCGACTCCCCCTTCTCGCGGCGGAGTATGCGGCTCAGGGCCGCGGTCGCGCTGCCCTTGCCGCCGCCACCGCCGTTGACGCGGTACACGATGTGCACGTCGTCGGCGATGACCGTGGGGACGCGTCCCTGCTTGTTGTCCTCAGCCACGGCCGTACCGCTCCTCAGCCTTCCAGAAGTACACAAACCCGACGACGCCCATCAGCACGGACCAGGCCAGCGCGACGAGCCAGACGTGCGCGGGCAGATTCTCCGAGCCGTACCCGTCGATCAGCGCGAACCGGACCAGATCCATGTAGATCGCGGCCGGGTTGTACTGGAGCACGTCGGCGATCCAGCTCGGCTTGTCCTTGAGCATGATCGGGATCGAGAACATCACACCCGACGCGTACATCCACGTGCGCATCACGAACGGCATGAGCTGGGCGAGGTCGGGCGTCTTGCTGCCCAGCCGCGCCATGATCAGCGCCAGGCCGGTGTTGAAGAGGAACTGGAGCGCCAGGGCGGGCAGGACCAGCAGCCAGCTCAGACTCGGGTAACTGCCGAAGATGACCGCCACGGTGACCAGCACGACCATGGAGAACAGGAGTTGCTGAAGCTGCTGGAGGGAGAAGGAGACCGGCAGCGAAGCCCGGGGGAAGTGCAGGGCCCGGACGAGCCCCAGATTCCCGGAGATGGCGCGGACCCCGGCCATCACCGAACTCTGGGTGAACGTGAAGACGAAGACGCCGGTGACCAGGAACGGGACGAAGACCTCCTGCGGGATGCCCCGCTTGGTCTGGAGGATCAGCCCGAAGATCAGGTAATAGACAGCGGCGTTCAGCAGGGGGGTCGCCACCTGCCAGAGCTGCCCCAGCTTCGCCTGGCTGTACTGGGCCGTGAGCTTCGCCTGGGAGAAGGCCAGGATGAAGTGCCGACGGCCCCAGAGCTGGCGGACGTAGTCGCGCAGCCCTGGCCGGGCACCGCTCACCGACAGGCCGTACTTGGCGGCGAGCTCCGCCGCGGACAGACCGTCGTCGGGCGACGGGGGGGCGCTCACAGCGATCGCACCCTCATGGGTTGTGTCACTCACAAGTTGAAACTTTCGTCTTCAAGATGCGCAGCCGGTCGGGCACAGGCGCGGACGGCCAGGCCCCGGAAGTAAACCCGATGCTCTCAGAACTGAGCTTGTCAGATGACAGGCGGTCGGCCCAGCCGGGTCAGCCGCCATACCGTACGCCACTTCATCGGGCGCCGCGGACCACACGGTGTGGCCCAGCCTTCCCGGAACCCCCCGAACCATGCCTTCAGGGCGGGCCCTGACGGGCGGCGTACCAGGGTGAGCAGCAGCCAGACGCCGAGATAGAGAGGGACAACGGGGGCAGGGAGGTTACGGCGGGCCAGCCACACCCGGTTCCTGGCCACCATGCGGTGGTAGACCGCGTGCCGGGACGGCGGCATCGTCGGGTGGTTCAGCACCATGTCGGCGCGGTAGTCGATCATCCACCCCGCGTCCAGGGCCCGCCAGGCGAGGTCGGTCTCCTCGTGGGCGTAGAAGAAGTGCTCCGGCAGCGGGCCGACCTCCGCGAGGACCTTCGTCCGTACGGCGCTGGCGCCGCCGAGGAAGGTCGTCACGCGGGAGGAGCGCATCGGGTCCGAGGCACGCAGCCGGGGCACGTGCCGGCGCTGGGTGAGCCCGGTCTCCGGGTCGGTGATCCGGAAGCTGACGATGCCGAGGACGGGGTCGGCGGCGAAGGCGTCGCGGATCAGCGCGGCCGTGTCGGTCCGGGGAAGCAGCCCGTCGTCGTCCAGGAAGAGCACGACGTCCACCTCGGAGGCCGCGGCCCCGAACGCCTCGATGCCGACGTTGCGGCCGCCGGGGATGCCGAGGTTCTCCGGCACCTCCACGGTCCGTACGCCGGGCGGAACGGCGCCCACCGGGGCGCCGTTCCCGACCACGACGATCTCGACCGGGTCGCCGTCCTGACGGACCACGGAGTCGAGCAGCGCACGCAGATCGTCAGGGCGGTCACCCATCGTGATGATCACCGCGCCGAGGGTCTGTCCGGTGATCCGCCGGACAGGCCCTGGCCGCATGTCAGTCACCTCAGCCTGCTGGACGCCAGGATGGAGACCAGGTGGAGCAGGGTCTGGAGGAGGGCGATCCCGGCGAGGACCGCGATCCCGAGCCGGCTGAAGAACAGGTCGCCGTTGACCTGGTCGAGGATCGCCACCACGAGGATGAAGAGGCTGGCCTCGATGCCGCCGACGAGCCGGTGGAACTTGAGCATGGCGGCGGCCCGGCGGGCCAGCGCGAGGCCGGAGGAGCGCGGCACGGACGCCTCGTCCTTGACGGCGGGCAGTCCGCTGCGCTGCCTGGCCACGTCCACCAGGTCGGTCTCGGCCTTGATCAGGATCGCGCCGAGCGCGGCGAGCGTGCCGAGGAAGGCCCACAGCCAGTTGGTGGAGGTGCCGTTCTGGTGGAACACGTCGGCGCCGCGCACCCCGAAGCCGACCAGCAGCGCGGCCTCGCAGAGGTAGTGGCCGATGCGGTCGAGGTAGACGCCGGTGATGGAGGTCTGCCCCCGCCAGCGGGCCACCTCGCCGTCGACACAGTCGAGCAGCAGATAGATCTGGAAGAGGACGACCGCGAGGATCGCGCCCGGCAGTCCGGGCAGCAGCAGCGCGGCGCCACCCGCGATCCCCACGACCACCATGAGGTAGGTGAGCTGGTTGGGCGTGATCCGGGTGTTCACCAGGTACGGGTCGATGTGCAGCGAGATTTCCCGCATGTACAGACGTCCGGCCCAGTGCTCACCACTGCGCCGGTCCTTCACTCCTTCCGGGTGGACGACCGGGCGGAGTTCAGCTACTGAGGGTCGAGGCATAGTCGGCGTACGCGTCCCTGATCTGGTCGGTGGAGAGGTCGAGGTGCTCAAGGATGGTGAAACGGCCCGGTCTGGTCTGCGGCGCGTAGGCGACGGCCCGTACGAACTCGTCGACGGTGAAGCCGATCTCCTCGGGCAGCACGGGCAGCCCGTGGCGCCGCAGCACCTCGGTGAAGAGCAGTGATTCCTCTTCGGCGCCGCGCAGCCGCATGGCGAAGGCGGCACCGAAGCCGACCTGTTCGCCGTGGAGCGCGGAGCGCCCCGGGTAGAGGAGGTCGAAGGCGTGGCTGATCTCGTGGCAGGCGCCGGACGAGGGACGGGTGTCCCCGCTGATCGACATCGCGATGCCGGAGAGGACCAGCGCCTCGGCGAGCACGGTGAGGAACTCGTCGTCGCCGACCCCGCCGGGGTGGCGCAGCACGGCTTCGCCCGCCGTACGGGCCATGGCGGCGGCCAGTCCGTCGACCGGCTCGCCGTTGACCCGGTGGGAGAGTTCCCAGTCCGCGATGGCCGAGATGTTGGAGACCGCGTCCCCGATGCCGGAGCGGACGAAGCGGACCGGCGCGTCCCGGATGACGTCGAGGTCGACGACCATGGCGATGGGCGTCGGGACACCGTACGAGCCGCGGCCGTTGTCGTTGTCGAGGATGGAGACGGGCGAGCAGATGCCGTCGTGCGAGAGGTTGGTGGCGACGGCCACCATGGGCAGCCCGACCCGGGCCGCCGCGTACTTCGCCACGTCGATGATCTTGCCGCCGCCGAGGCCCACCACCGCGTCGTACCGCTTGCCCTTGATGTCGTCGGCGAGCCTGACCGCCGAGTCGATCGTGCCGTCGGCCACGGCGTACCAGTCGGCGTCGGGGAGGACCGGAGCGAGCCTCTCGCGCAGCGCCTGGCCCGAGCCGCCGCTGACGGCGATCGAGAGCTTTCCCGAGCTGGAGATCCGCTGGTCGGCGAGGAGCCCGGCGAGATCGTCCATGGCGCCGGGCCTGATGTCCACGACGACCGGTGACGGGATGAGCCGGGTCAGTACTGGCACGCGATCTCACGGCCCTTCGCGAGGTCGGCGTGGTTGTCGATCTCGACCCAGGGGATGTCGCCGATGGGAGCGACGTCGAGGGTGAAGCCGCGGTTCACCAGCTCCTGGTAGCCGTCCTCGTAGTAGAGGTCGGGGTCCTTCTCGAAGGTGGCCTTGAGCGCGTCCGCGAGATCGGCGGCGGCCTCGGGCTCGATCAGGGTGACCCCGATGTACTCGCCGGTGGCGGTGGCCGGGTCCATCAGCTTGGTGATCCGGCGTACGCCCCGGTCGCCGTCGGTGATGACCTTCATCTCCTCGTCGGCGAGGGACTTGACCGTGTCGAGGGCGAGGATGATCCGGCGGCCCTCGCCGCGCGCGGCGAGGAGCGTCTTCTCGACGGAGACGGGGTGGACGGTGTCGCCGTTGGCCAGGATCACGCCGCGCGCCAGGATGTCCCGGGCGCACCAGAGGGAGTAGGCGTTGTTCCACTCCTCGGCCTTGTCGTTGTCGACCAGGGTGAGCCGGAGGCCGTACTTCTCCTCCAGGGCGGCCTTGCGCTCGTACACGGCCTCCTTGCGGTAGCCGACGACGATCGCGGCCTCGGTCAGTCCGACCTCGGCGAAGTTGCCCAGGGTCAGGTCGAGGACGGTGGTGGTGCCCTCCCCCGCCGGGTCGACCGGCACGAGGGCCTTGGGCAGCGTGTCGGTGTAGGGGCGCAGACGCCGTCCTGCTCCGGCTGCGAGTACGAGGCCGATCATGCGGGTTCTCCTTCGTCGTGTACGGCGGGGGCTCCGGAGGACACCCAGAACCGGATGGACTCCACGAGCGCGATCAGCGCCACGGCGACGGCGAGCACCGTCAGTTCCAGCGGGAAGTCGAAGGCGCGGGTGGAGAAGGCGGCGCACAGGGCGACCAGCAGCGTGCGGCCCTCGTGTCCGCCGAGCGCCCGGACGAGCCCTCGGGGCGGGGCGCCGGTGCCGCCGCGGATGCGGTACACCGAGTCGTAGTGATGGTAGGCGACGGCCGCCACCAGCCCGAACGCCGCCGGCAGGGCGCCGGGGGCGTCGGCGCGGGCGGCGAGCACCAGTACGGTGCCGTACTCGGCCGCCCGGAAGACCGGCGGTATGAGCCAGTCGAGTGCGCCGCCCATCCGGCGGGCGACGGCGAACCCCGAGGTCAGGACGTACACCAGGGCGCTGCCGATGAGCACAGCGCCGTCGAAGGACCCGTTGTCGGGCCCCGGGATCCCCAGCGGGCCGAAGGCCGCCGCGGCGACGACCGTGACACCGCCCACGAGGGCGATCAGGAAGGGCAGGATCCCCGGGAGCGCGCGGGCCGGGCGGCGCAGCACACGGGCGACGAGTTCGGCGAGCGGTCCCGAGTCGGCGAGGTCCGCGAGCGCACCGGCGGCCCGGTCGGTCCGCACGGCCTTGCGGGTCACGGAGCGCAGGACGCGTCCCGCGGTGGTGTAGCAGGCGGCGAAGCCGCAGCCGACGAGGAGCGCGTAGAAGACGATCCGGGGCGTGGTCAGGGCGGTCAGCACGGCGATCATCGCCCAGCGCTCACCGATCGGCAGCACGATCATGCGGCGTACCCAGACCGTCCAGCCGACGCTGTCGAGCCTGCTGGAGAGCGCGGCGGTGGGGGTGCCGACGACGGCCTTGCCGCCGCCCTTCACCGCCTCACTGTCGACATTTGCCTCGTTGAAGGAGAAGTCCACCACATGGCGGCAGGTCTGGAGGACCATCGCGCCGAGCGCGAGCGCCCAGACGTCATCGCCGCCACGGGCCGCGCCGAGGGCGAGCCCCGCGTAATAGGCGTACTCCTTGGCGCGGTCGAAGGTCGCGTCGAGCCAGGCGCCCATCGTGGAGTACTGGAGCGAGTAGCGGGCGAGTTGCCCGTCGGTGCAGTCCAGGACGAAGGAGAAGAGCAGCAGCGCCCCGGCGGCGACATAGCCGCCGCGGGTGCCGGTGGCCGCGCAGGCCGCCGCGATCAGGGCGGTGACCAGCGAGGCGGTGGTGACCTGGTTGGGGGTCAGGCCGCGGCGGGCGCACCAGCGCGCGAGATAACGGGAGTAGGGGCTGATGCAGTACGTGGTGAAGAAGCCGTCGCGGGCCTTCACCGCGGAGCGCAGCCGTACGGCCTCGTCGTCGACGGCAGCGACGGCCGCCTCGGCCCGCTCGCGGGCGGGCGCGTCGGCGGGTACGACGGCGACGAGCGACCCCAGCTCGGGGCGGGTGACGGCGGTGCCCCCGGCGTCGAGCGCGGTGGCGACCCGGTCGGTCAGGGACACGTCGCCCTCCACCTCCACGGCCGTGAGCGCGCTCAGCAGCGCTCCCCGGGCCGCGGGCTGGGCGGTGAGCGCCCCGGGGGCCGCGGCGGCGGGGAAGCGCGGGTCGGTCAGGGCCAGGCGCAGGGCGTGGACGTGGCCGACGAAGCGGGCGTCGACGAGTGCGACGCGCTCGGACGCGGGGGCCTCGGCGAGCAGGCTCCGGGCCTCCTCGGCGCCGGGCGCGGTCCGTACGTCGAAGCCCAGGGACCGCAGATCGCCTTCGAGCGGCGATCCGGGTACCGGAGCACCGGTGAGGATGGCGGTCGACAGACGAACTCACTCCTTGACGCTGACAGGGCTGGGTGCGCGGCGGCAGGCCCCGGGATCCGGGGGGCGGCACGTCGGCAGAGGCTATCGGATGAACGAAAGGGCGAGTTCATCGCCCGTTTACGCCCTGTTCCGTACGGGACGGATGTCCCGGACACCCTCATCGGGGCCGGGAGCGGCCATGCGGAGATCATCATTGTCGATCCGGGGGCCGCCCCACAAACCGTGCCTCCGGGGAGCACCGGAGGAAGCACCGGGCGGCGACGGGGACAGGGCCCGGCGACGAGTGGGACAGGGCCTAGGGTGACGGCATGACATGGCTGATCACAGGCGGAGCGGGATATATCGGCGCACATGTGGTGCGTTCCCTGACGGCGGCGGGGGAACCGGTCGTCGTGCTGGACGATCTGTCGAGCGGCTTCGCCGAACGGCTCCCGGAAGGGATCCCGCTGGTCCGGGCGTCGCTGCTGGACCGGGAGACCGTCGACCGGGTCCTGGCGGAGCACGAGGTCACCGGTGTGATCCATCTCGCGGCGAAGAAGCAGGTCGGCCAGTCCGTCGAACAACCGCTGACGTACTACCGGGAGAATCTGCACGGGCTCACGGTGCTGCTGGACGCCGTCGTGGCGGCGAGGGTGCGGCGCTTCCTCTTCTCCTCCTCAGCAGCCGTGTACGGGGTGCCCGATGTGGAGTTGATCACCGAGCGCACGCCCGCCGTCCCGATCAATCCGTACGGCGAGACCAAGCTCGCGGGCGAGTGGCTGGTCCGGGCGGCCGGCAAGGCGCACGGAATCTCCACGGGTTGCCTGCGGTACTTCAACGTGGCGGGCGCGGCCCTGCCCGAGCTGTCGGACATCGGGGTGTTCAACATCATCCCGATGTTCTTCGACCGGATCAGCCGGGGCGAGGCGCCGCGGATCTTCGGCGCGGACTACCCGACGCCGGACGGCACCTGTGTCCGTGACTACATCCATGTCGCCGATCTCGCCGAGGCCCATCTCGCCGCCGCGCGCCATCTGACCGGGCACCCCGGCGGCCAGGACCTGACGGTGAACATCGGCCGCGGGGAGGGCGTCTCGGTGCGCGAGCTGGCCGATCTGGTGGCGGAGGTCACCGGGGACCGTACGGAGCCGGTGACCGAGGCCCGCCGCCCCGGGGACGCCGCGCGGGCGGTCGCCTCGGTCGAGCTGGCCACCCGGGAGCTGGGGTGGACGGCGACCCGCGACGTACGCGCGATGGTCGGGTCGGCGTGGGCGGGCTGGCGACTGCACCACCCGGTGGCCCCGATCGGGTGATCCGGTCGTCATCCTGGATGATCTCGTCGTCTCGGACGATCCTGCGGTCATCGCATCGCGCACCGCTCTGACCTGGCATCATTTCCGCAGGTCAGAGCATATGACAACGGTGTTCACTGCCGTGTTGCCGGATACCCCCCACCCGTAGTTCACTGACGTGGTCAGCACTCGTCCAGACGACCGGGAGGCGTCCTCATGGGGGCAGGGCACAACCACGGGCACAGCCACGGAGGACCGCCGGCGGGCACCGCGACCGCGGCCTACCGCGGCAGGCTGCGGATCGCGCTGGGGATCACGCTCTCCGTGATGGTGGTGGAGATCATCGGCGGCATCGTCTCCGACTCCCTCGCCCTGATCGCCGACGCGGCCCACATGGCGACGGACGCGGTGGGGCTCGGCATGGCCCTGCTGGCGATCCACTTCGCGGCCAGACCCGCCGACGAGAGCCGCACCTTCGGTTACGCGCGGGCCGAGATCCTCGCCGCCCTCGCCAACTGTCTGCTGCTGCTCGGCGTCGGCGGCTATCTGCTCTACGAGGCCGTCGAACGCTTCATCACGCCGCCCGAGACCAGAGGCGGGCTGACGATCGTCTTCGCCCTGATCGGCATGGCCGCCAACCTCGTCTCCCTCTCGCTGCTGACGCGGGGGCAGAGCGAGAGCCTCAATGTGCGCGGCGCGTATCTGGAGGTCCTCGCGGACACGCTCGGTTCGTTCGCCGTGCTGGTCTCCGCCGGGATCATCCTGGCCACCGGGTGGCAGCTCGCCGACCCGATCGCGGGGCTGCTCATCGGGCTCATGATCGTTCCACGTACGGTGAAACTGCTGCGGGAGACGTTGAACGTCCTGCTGGAAGCGGCACCCAAGGATGTGGACATGAGTGAGGTACGCGCACACATGCTCGCCCTGCCCGGGGTGGCGGACGTCCATGACCTCCATGCCTGGACGATCACGTCCGGGATGCCGGTCCTCTCCGCGCACGTGGTGGTGGACCAGGACGCGCTGGACGCGGTGGGGCACGAGAAGATGCTCCATGACCTGCAAGGATGCCTCGGCCATCACTTCGACGTCGAACACTGCACCTTCCAGCTCGAACCCCGGGGGCACGCCGAGCACGAGGCGAAGCTCTGCCACTGAGCCGTCCGCCGCTCACACCGTGGGGCGTGGCATGGAACGGACATGCCACGCTCCCGGAGTGCGGACACGGGACCTTCGTGCGGCAGACTTGGCAACCGAGGCCCGAAGCGAAGGATGGTTATGCCGACCACACCAGTCACCGCGGCGAACAGCCCGTCGACCGCCGCACAAGAAACGATCATGCTGGAACTGGTAGACGAGGACGGCAACACCATCGGCACGGCCGAAAAGCTCTCGGCCCACCAGCCACCAGGACAGTTGCACCGGGCGTTCTCCGTCTTCCTCTTCGACGAGCGGGGGCGGCTGCTGATCCAGCGCCGCGCGCTGGGCAAGTACCACTCCCCCGGTGTCTGGTCGAACACCTGCTGCGGCCATCCGTACCCGGGCGAGGCGCCCTTCGCAGCGGCGGCCCGCCGTACCCACGAGGAGCTGGGCATCTCGCCCTCCCTGCTCGCGGAGGCCGGCACCGTGCGCTACAACCACCCGGACCCGGACTCGGGACTGGTCGAGCACGAGTACAACCACCTCTTCGTCGGGCTGGCGCAGTCCGCGCCACTGCCCGACCCGGAGGAGGTCTGCGAGACCGTCTTCGTCACCCCGGCGGAGCTGACGGAGCGGCACAGCGCGGCGCCGTTCTCCGCCTGGTTCATGACCGTGCTGGACGCCGCGCGTCCGGCGGTACGGGAGCTCACGGGGCCGGCCGCGGGCTGGTGACACCGCCGGGCCCGGCCGGATCCGTCCGGCCCGCCCGGTCTCCAGGGTCTGCAGGGTCTCCAGGGGCGCCCTGGCCCTTCCGGTCCGCCGGGCCCGGCCGTCCCCCGTCGAAGGGGAGCACCGCCCAGACGATCTTCCCGCCCCCGGCGGTGTGCTCGGCGGCGCATCCCCCACCTGCCTCCCGGGTGATCTCCCGGACCAGCAGCAGCCCGCGCCCACCGGTCCTGGCATGGTCGGTCTCCAGCGCCGTGGGCCGGTAGGGATGGTTGTCCTCGACCGACACCCGGATCCAGCCGGCGCCGACGGCGACCTCCACGGCGATCTCGGGCGAGAGCAGGGCTGCGTGCCGTACGGCGTTGGTGACCAGCTCGGAGAGGACGAGCAGCACCCCGTGCACGGTGTCGCCCCTGACGGGCACCCGCTGCCGCACCAGCAGTTCGCGTACGGTGCGTCTGGCCCGGGGCACGGAGATGTCGAGCGCCGGGACGGTGAAGCGCCAGACCCCTTCGTACGACCGGGTCCTGACCGGAACACTTCCGCGGCTCTCCATTCCGTGGCTCCCACCTTCGGATCGACCGGTGCGCTCTCCGTCGCTCTTCATCGGTGACGAGTCTTGGCAAGGAAGCGACCCGCACCGGAATGCTGAACAAAAGTCAGCCCTACTTGGTGGAGTGCGATCACCTGAGAGCCGGAAAGCTGAACATGTGCGCGATCCTGATCGCTCGTTGTCGATCGAAGATCGGCTCGCGGCGCTCCAGGTGATCGCGGGGATAGCATCCGGCCCATGGAGCCCCAGCTTGTGCACACGGTCGAGGACGGCGTCGCGACCGTGGTGATCCACCACCCCGCCAAACGCAACGCGATGACGGCGCCGATGTGGCGTGAACTGCCGCCGCTGCTCGGGCGGCTGGCGGACGACCCCGCCGTCGGGGCACTGGTGCTGACCGGGGCGGGCGACACGTTCTGCGCGGGCGCCGACATCTCCTCCCTGCGGGGGCCGGGGCTGCCGGGCGGTCCTGGCCTGCCCGGCGAGGACCCGCAGGCGCTGGCCGTACGGGCCGAGGAGGCGCTGGCGGCCTTCCCCGTGCCGACGCTCGCCGCCGTACGCGGCCACTGCGTGGGCGGCGGCTGTCAGCTCGCCGCCGCGTGCGATCTGCGGTTCGCGGAGGCGGGCGCCTCGTTCGGGGTGACCCCGGCGCGGCTCGGGATCGTCTACCCGGAGTCCTCGACCCGGCGGCTGGCCGCGCTGGTGGGGCCCGCGACGGCCAAGTACCTGCTTTTTTCGGCCGAGTTGATCGACACGGAACGGGCCCTGCGCACCGGGCTCGTGGACGAGGTGCTGCCCGCCGGGCAGTTGGCCAAACGCGTCGCGGAGTTCACCCGGGTCCTGCTCTCCCGCTCGCGGCTGACGCAGGCGGCTGCCAAGGAGTTCGCCTCGGGCCGGGCCGGCCGCGCCCCGCACTGGGCGGAACAGGCGCGCGGCAGCGGCGACGCCGCGGAGGGCATCGCCGCCTTCCTGGAGCGCCGCGCGCCGGAGTTCACCTGGCCGGCCGGGCCGTGAAGCGGCTCCTGCCGCGCGCCTCCTCGACCAGGGCCGCGGGGGCCTTCTCCGGCGAGCCCGCGTCGTAGGGCGGCTGCGGGTCGTACTCCGTGATCAACTGGACGGACCGCGCGAACCGTTCGTCCACGAGCGAGCCGGCCAGGGTGAGCCCCATGTCGATCCCGGCGGAGACACCGGCCGCCGTCAGGTACTTCCCGTCGGTGACGACGCGTTCCCCGACGGGCTCGGCGCCGTACGCGCGCAGTGCGTCGAGGGCGAGCCAGTGGGAGGTGGCCCGGCGTCCCGTGAGCAGCCCGGCGGCGGCGAGCAGCAGGGAGCCGGTGCAGACGGAGGTGGTCCAGGCGGTGGTGGCGTCCACCGCGCGCAACCAGCCGAGCAGCGACTCGTTCGTCATCTGACCGCTCTGGCCGGGGCCGCCGGGCACGACGACCACGTCCGGGGCGGTGACCTCGGCGAGAGTCTTGCGCGCGACGAGCGAGAGCGATCCCGGCTCGTCGTGCACGGGTCCGGTGCGTTCGGCGACGAAGACGGTCTCGGCGCCGGGGACCCGGTGCAGGATCTCGTACGGGCCGACGGCGTCCAGCGCGGTGAAGCCGTCGAAGAGGAGGATGGCGATCTGCATGGGGGGCCGGCTTTCTTGGTCGACAGGTCTCGGACGGGTCAGGGCAGGGGGGCCGCGCGGAAGCGGCGGCGGTATTCGGCGGGGGCCGTGCCGAGGGTCTTCACGAAGGCGCGGCGCATGGCCTCCGGAGTGCCGTAGCCGCAGGAGCGGGAGATCGCCTCGACCCCGTCGGCGCTCTCCTCCAGCATCCGTCTGGCGTGTTCGAGCCGTACGCGCTCGACGTAACGGCCCGGCGTCGTGCCGGTCTCGGAGCGGAAGGCGCGGGCGAAGTGGCGCGGCGAGAGGCGGGCGCGTCCGGCCAGCGCCTCGACCGACAGATCGTCCCCGGGGTGCTCACCGATCCAGCTCTGCACCGCCAGCAGCGGGGCGCTCAGCGCGGTCCGGGCGGTCGGCTCCGCGCTGAACTGCGCCTGGTTGCCGGGGCGGCGCAGGAAGACCACGAGGTGGCGGGCGACGGAGAGCGCCACGTCGCGGCCGAGGTCCTCCTCGACGAGCGCGAGGGCGAGATCGATGCCGGAGGTGACCCCGGCGGAGGTGAAGATCTCCCCGTCGCGTACGTAGATCGGGTCCGGGTCGACGTCCACGGCCGGGTGGTTCCTGGCCAGGAGGTCGGTCGCGCCCCAGTGGGTGGTGGCGCGGCGCCCGTCGAGCAGCCCCGCCTCGGCGAGCAGCAGGGCGCCGGTGCAGACCGAGACCAGCCGCCGCGCGCGGGGCGCCCGCTCGCGCACCCAGTCGATCAGGCGCGGGTCGGGGCCACGGGTGCCCGCGCCGCCGGGCACCAGGAGGGTGTGCGGGTCGGGGGCTGCGGCGAGCGGGGTGTCCGGGACGAGGGTGAGCCCGCTGGAGGTGCGGACCGGCGCGCCGTCGAGCGTGGCCGTACGGATCCGGTACGCGGCGGGGTCGCCGGACGCGGTGTTCGCCGCGGCGAACACCTCCACGGGGCCTGTCACGTCGAGGCTCTGCACCTGGTCGAAGAGGACGACCAGGACGGATCGCTCTGTCATGGTGCTCATCCTTCGCCCGGGAGCGGATGTCCGCAATGACGAATACCCCGCCTTTACTGCCATCGCGGCTACGGCCGGTCCCGTGCCCGGGCCGCGCCCGCCGCCGTACGGCTGTTCCGGCCTGCCCGCCGATGTCCGTGCCACCTGCCACAATGCAGGCGCCGGACCACAGAACAGCGGAGCGTGATCGTGACGACGTCCATCGAAGGCAGGATCGCCGAGGAAATCGGCGTACGCGAGCGGCAGGTGAGGGCGGCCGTCGAGCTGCTCGACGGCGGATCGACGGTGCCGTTCATCGCGCGTTACCGCAAGGAGGCCACCGAATCGCTCGACGACGCGCAGCTCCGCACCCTGGAGGAGCGGCTGCGCTATCTGCGGGAGCTGGAGGAGCGGCGGACCGCGATCCTGGAGTCCGTGCGCGAGCAGGGCAAGCTGGACGACGCCCTGGAGGCGCGGATCAGGGCCGCCGACACCAAGGCGCGGCTGGAGGACATCTATCTGCCGTTCAAGCCCAAGCGGCGGACGAAGGCGCAGATCGCCCGCGAGGCCGGTCTTGAGCCCCTGGCCGAGGGCCTGCTGAGCGACCCCTCGGTGGAGCCGCTCGCCGCCGCCACCGCGTTCGTGGACGCCGACAAGGGCGTCGCGGACCCGGCCGCCGCGCTGGAGGGCGCGCGCGCCCTCCTCACGGAGCGGTTCTCGGAGGACGCCGATCTCATCGGTGAGCTGCGCGAGCGGATGTGGACACGGGGCCGGCTCGCGGCGAAGGTACGGGACGGCAAGGAGGAGGCGGGCGCCAAGTTCGCGGACTACTTCGAGTTCTCCGAGTCCTTCACGGAGCTGCCCTCGCACCGGGTGCTGGCGATGCTCCGCGGGGAGAAGGAGGATGTCCTCGATCTGGTCCTGGAGCCCGAGGAGCCCTCCGAGCTGCCGGGCCCGACCATGTACGAGAACATGATCGCGCGGCGCTTCGGCATCGCGGAGCGGGGCCGCCCCGGGGACAAGTGGCTCGGTGACACGGTCCGTTGGGCGTGGCGCACCCGGGTTCTGGTGCATCTCGGCATCGATCTGCGGCTGCGGCTGCGGACGGCCGCCGAGGACGAGGCGGTACGGGTCTTCGCGGCGAACCTCCGCGACCTGCTGCTGGCCGCGCCGGCCGGGACGCGCGCCACGCTGGGCCTCGACCCCGGGTTCCGTACGGGCGTGAAGGTCGCCGTGGTCGACGCGACGGGCAAGGTCGTCGCCATCGACACGATCTATCCGCATGTCCCCGCGAACAAGTGGGACGAGTCCCTCGCCAAGCTGGCGAAGCTGGCCGAGCGGCACTCGGTCGACCTGATCGCCATCGGCAACGGCACGGCGTCCCGTGAGACCGACAAGCTCGCCGCCGACCTGTGTGCCCGGCACCCGGAGCTGAAGCTCACGAAGGTGATGGTCTCCGAGGCGGGCGCCTCGGTGTACTCGGCGTCCGCGTTCGCCTCGCAGGAGCTGCCGGATCTCGACGTGTCGATCCGCGGCGCGGTCTCGATCGCGCGCCGGCTCCAGGACCCGCTCGCCGAACTGGTGAAGATCGACCCCAAGTCGATCGGCGTCGGCCAGTACCAGCACGACCTGTCCGAGGTGAAGCTGTCCCGCTCGCTCGACGCGGTCGTGGAGGACTGTGTGAACGGGGTGGGGGTGGACGTCAACACCGCGTCCGCACCGCTGCTCTCACGGGTGTCGGGGATCGGCGCGGGGCTCGCCGAGAACATCGTCGCCCACCGCGACGCGAACGGTCCCTTCCGGTCGCGGCGCGCGCTCAAGGACGTGGCCCGGCTCGGCCCGAAGGCGTACGAGCAGTGCGCGGGCTTCCTCCGTATCCTCGGCGGCGACGACCCGCTGGACGCGTCGAGCGTCCACCCCGAGGCGTACCCCGTGGTGCGGTCCATGGTGAAGTCGACGGGCGGCGAGGTCGCGTCGCTGATCGGGAACGGGTCCGTGCTGCGGTCGCTGCGGCCCGCCGACTTCGTGAACGACTCCTTCGGGCTGCCGACCGTGACGGACATCCTGCGCGAGCTGGAGAAGCCGGGACGGGACCCGCGGCCCGCGTTCCGGACGGCCACGTTCAAGGAGGGCGTCGAGAAGCTGGGCGACCTGGCGCCGGGCATGGTGCTGGAGGGCGTGGTCACGAATGTCGCGGCGTTCGGCGCGTTCGTGGACATCGGGGTGCATCAGGACGGGCTGGTCCATGTGTCCGCGATGTCCAAGAACTTCGTCAAGGACCCGCGTGAGGTGGTGAAGCCGGGCGACGTGGTCCGGGTGAAGGTGATGGACGTCGACATCCCGCGGAAGCGGATCTCCCTGACGCTGCGTCTGGACGACGAGGCGGGGGCCGCGAAGCCGGAGCGGGACCGGTCTGGAGGCGGCGGCCGGCCGCCGCAGCAGCGGCAGGGCAGGGGCGGCCGTGGCGAGCGCGGCGCCAAGAGCGCCGGCAGCAGGAGCGGCTCCGGCAGCAGGGGCGGCGGACGTCAGGCCGCGGCGCCGCCCCCGGCGAACAGCGCGATGGCGGACGCCCTGCGGCGGGCCGGGCTGACGGACCCGAAGGGCGGCGGGGGCGGCCGGCGGGGCTGACGCCCGGTGGGGTGCCGGCCGAGGCCGGACCGGCACCCCACCGCCGGGGTCGTAGCTCCGTACGGCCGGGGCCCGGCACCCCACGGCGGAGGTCCGCGGTCAGATCTCCGTGACGCGGCCCGCCGACACGTCGAGACGGCGTGTCGTGCGGACCGCGTTCAGCATCCTGCGGTCGTGCGTCACCAGCAGGAGGGTGCCGTCGTAGGAGTCCAGAGCCGACTCCAGTTGTTCGATCGCGGGCAGGTCGAGATGGTTCGTCGGCTCGTCCAGTACCAGGAGGTTCACACCCCGGCCCTGGAGGAGCGCGAGGGCCGCCCGGGTGCGTTCGCCCGGGGAGAGGGTCGTCGCGGGGCGCAGCAGATGGTCCGACTTGAGGCCGAACTTGGCGAGCAGCGTACGGATCTCGGCGGGTTCGGTGTCGGGGACGGCCGGGCGGAAGGCGTCCAGCAGGGTCCCGGGGCCGTGGAAGAGCGCGCGGGCCTGGTCGACCTCGCCGACGACCACGCCGGAGCCGAGGGTGGCGTGGCCCGTGTCCAGCGGCAGCCGGCCGAGGAGCGCGGCGAGCAGGGTGGACTTGCCGCTGCCGTTGACGCCGGTGATGGCGACGCGGTCGGCCCGGTCGACCTGGAGTGTGACGGGGCCGAAGCGGAAGCCGCCGCGGGTGACCTCGGCGCCGTTCAGGGTCGCGACGACCGCGCCGGAGCGGTCCGCCGAGGCGATCTCCATCCGCAGTTCCCACTCCTTGCGCGGCTCGTCGACCACGTCGAGGCGTTCGATCATCCGCTGCGTCTGGCGGGCCTTGGCGGCCTGCTTCTCGGTGGACTCCGTACGGAGGTTGCGGCCGATCTTGTCGTTGTCGGTCGCCTTGCGCCGGGCGTTCTTGACGCCCTTCTCCATCCAGGCGCGCTGGGTGTGGGCCCGTGTCTCCAGGGCCGACTTCCTGTCCGCGTACTCCTCGAACTCCTCGCGGGCGTGGCGCCGCGCCCGCTCGCGCTCCTCCAGATACGCCTCGTAGCCGCCGCCGAAGAGGGTGATCTTCTGCTGGGCCAGGTCGAGTTCGAGGACCTTGGTCACCGTACGGACGAGGAATTCGCGGTCGTGGCTGACGACGACCGTGCCGGCCCGCAGCCCGGTGACGAACTTCTCCAGGCGTTCGAGGCCGTCGAGGTCCAGGTCGTTGGTCGGCTCGTCCAGCAGGAAGACGTCGTACCGGGAGAGCAGCAGCGAGGCGAGGCTCGCGCGGGCGGCCTGGCCGCCGGAGAGGGAGGTCATGGGCTGGTCGAGTCCGACGGTCAGACCGAGCGAGGCGGCGGTCTCCTCGGCGCGCTCGTCGAGGTCGGCGCCGCCGAGGCCCAGCCAGCGCTCCAGGCCGGCGGCGTAGGCGTCGTCCGCGCCCGGCGCGCCGTCGACGAGCGCCTGCGTGGCCTCGTCCAGGGCGCTCTGCGCGGCGGTGACCCCGGTCCTGCGGCCCAGGAAGTCCCGTACGGTCTCCCCGGCGCGCCGCTCCGGCTCCTGCGGAAGGTGGCCGACGGCGGCGGTGGGCGGCGAGAGGCGCAGCTCCCCGTCCTCGGGCGTGTCGAGTCCGGCGAGCAGCCGGAGCAGGGTGGACTTCCCGGCGCCGTTGGCGCCCACGAGCCCGATCACGTCGCCGGGCGCGACGACGAGGTCGAGCCCGGAGAAGAGCGAGCGGTCGCCGTGCCCCGCGGCGAGGTTCTTGGCTACAAGTGTGGCAGTCATCAGAGCGTCCGATCGTAGCGGAGTGCCGGTCGTGGCAGACCCGCCGTCGCGGCTCGTGCAGGGCCGTCGCCGGGCGGCGCTCCCGCAGGTGGGGGCGGGGGAGCAGGGTCTCGCGGGCAACACGGCGCCGTCCAGCGGATATTGAAGGGGCCAAGGGCCCTTCTCCGGCCTTATAGGGTCGGTGCATGAGTGGCGGAACGTGCGATGTGGTCGTGGTCGGCGGTGGGGTCATCGGGCTGACGACGGCGGTGGTGCTGGCGGAGAGCGGCCGGCGGGTGGGGCTGTGGACCCGTGATCCGGTGGCCAGGACCACGTCGGCGGTGGCCGGGGCGCTCGTCTGGCCGTACCGCATCGAGCCGGCCCGGCAGGTCGGTCCCTGGCTGGAGCTGTCGCTGGAGCGGTACGAGGGGCTCGCGCGGGACGCGGAGCGTACGGGGGTACGGATCGTCCCGGGCCTGATGGCGCACACCCCGCTCGACGGGCTGGGGAGCTGGACGTCCCGGGTGCGGGGGCTGCGCGAGGCCCGCCCCGACGAGCTGCCCGAGGGGGTCGGCCAGGGGCTGCGGGCCGCGGTCCCGCTGATCGACATGCCGGTCTATCTGCGGTATCTGAAGGCGCGGCTGCGGGCGGCGGGCGGCACGGTCGAGCGGCGCTCGGTCACGGATTTCGGCGAACCGGCCGCCGTGGCGCCCGTGGTGGTGGACTGCACGGGGCTGGGCGCCCGGGAGCTGGTGCCGGACGTGTCGGTCCATCCGGTGCGCGGGCAGGTGGTGATCGTGGAGAACCCGGGGATCGAGGAGTGGTTCGTGGGCGCGCTGCCGGGCGCGAGCGAGATGACGTATGTGCTGCCGCAGCCGTACGGCGTGCTGCTCGGCGGGACGGCGACCGAGGGCTCCTGGGACCTGGGCCCCGACCAGGAGGAGGCCGACACCATCGTGGCGCACTGCGCGCGGGCCGTGCCCGCGCTGGCGGGCGCGCGGGTGCTGGAGCACCGGGTGGGGCTGCGGCCCGCCCGCCCCCGGGTGCGGCTGGAAGCCGTACCGCTGCCCGGCGGCGGGCGGCTGGTGCACAACTACGGGCACGGGGGCGCGGGCGTCACCGTGGCCTGGGGGTGCGCCGAGGAGGCCGCGGCGCTGGCCGTCGGCTGAGCGGGCCTGAACGGGAGCCGGAACCCGGGCCGGAGCCGGGGCCCGTGGCGCGCGGCGGGTCCGGCTCCCGGCTCAGGGGGTCAGCAGGCGGCGGGGGTGGCCGCGGTCAGGTGGTAGTCGGCCCGCCCGTCGAGGAGCAGCGCCGCCAGGGCACGCTGGGACTGGCGCAGGGGGACGAACGCGCCCTTCCCGGTGGGCAGCGCCACCACTGCGTGCAGCGCGAGTTCGTCCTTGACCTCCGCGTACTGCGCGGCGTCGAGCCGGTAGCCGCAGGGCGGGTCCTGGATGATCCGGTCGGGGGCCGCGGGCTCGTTGTCGGCGCCGCCGAGATGGATCGGGCCCCGGTCCTTCAGTCCGGCCACCCGGGCGGAGGCGGTGGCCGCCGCGATCCGCGCCCGGCGCTCGTCGGTGAAGGAGAACAGGCCGCCCAGGGAGTCGAGCTGGCTGGTCACCCGGCGCCGGTTGTTGAGGGACGGGTCGGCTTTCTCGGCGTCGGTCAGCGGGTTCACCCGGCTCTCGATGAGCAGGCTGACGGAATGCTTGACGCCCGCCGCGTTACGCAGGATGCGCTCCTGGCCGTCGCCCGCGGTCTGCCGGATGGGGTCGCCGGTCACCGGGTCGGTCCAGATCCCGTACGTGCCCGTGGAGTGGCCCGCGGCTTCGGCCGCGGGGCGTATGTACCGCTCGGACAGGCTCTGTGACGCGTCGTGGACACCGGGGGCGGTGTTGAGGTTGCGCGGCCAGAGGTCGAAGAGGTCCTTGTCGTAGTAGGGCGGGGTGGCGCCGTACTCGTGCAGGTCGTAGACGATGTCCGGGGTGCGGTCGCGGATGACGGCCGCCATGGCGCGGGCCTCGGCGGTGGCCAGCTCGATGTGGTCGCGGTTGATGTCGACGCCGTCGGAGTTGCCGCGGGTGTCGGCGGCCCGGCCGTCCGGGTTGGCGGTGGGCAGGACGAGGACGCTCGTACGGTCCAGGAAGCGCCGCGTCTCGCGGTCCTCGGCGTAGGCGAGGTCACGGACGGTGGTCAGGCACGCCTCGCGCCCCGACGGTTCGTTGCCGTGCTGGCTGCACACCAGGAGGACGGTGACGGGGGCGCGCCGGGCGCCGAGTTCGACGAGCTGGAGCGGGCGGCCCTGCTTGGTGGTGCCGATCGTGCGCAGGGAGACGCGGTCGCCGCCCCGGGCGACGGCGGAGAGGAACTCCCGTTCCTGGGGCTGGCTGGTCCAGTCGGCGCCGTCGCTGGTCTCGAAGCCCGTACGGGGCGCGGTGGAGGCGACCGAGGCGGAGGCGGTGGGTACGGCGTGCGCGGGGACGGTGGCCATCGGAAGGACCAGGGCCACCGAGGACGCCGCCAGGACGAGGGCGCGCAGCGCGACGACGCGGCGGAGCAGGGCGGCGCAGCGCGTACGGGGCAAGGAACGGGGCGTCGTCCGCGGGGCCGCCTGGGCGGCCGTCTTCATCTCCATCGTCGTCCTCATCGGATGTGGTCTCCCGGGATCGGAAGGGTCGGGCGGAGCTCGGTCACGCCGCCGGCCAGGGGCTCACGCGGGGCGCTGTGCGGGGGTACGGCGCCGGTGGTGGCGCGGGCGAACGCCTTGGCGCCGCCGACGAACGGGACGTACGCGGCCGTGCGGGCCAGGTCGACGGTGAGGGTGGGCGTGGTGGACGGCGGGTCGATGAGACCCCGGTCGGTACCGGCGACGATCAGCGCGAGCCGGTGCCCGGCCGGGACGACATGGTCGGTCGCGGCGAGTTCGAGGGTGATCGTGTACGGCGTGCCGGGGGTGAGCGGACGCCCCTGCTCCGCCGAGGCGTAGGTGCCCAGATCGGCCCAGCCTCGGCTGACGACGTTGTGGTCCACGTCCGCGGTGTGGGCCGCGGTCTCCCGGTAGCAGGAGCTGTCCGCCGTGGTGCTCGGACCCCAGCAGGTGCGTTCGGTGAGGGTGGTGATGCCTTCGCCGGACGCGCCGTAGTCACGGATGGTGTCGGGGCCGAGATCGACCAGTACGGCGGAGAGATGGGCGGTCGAGGTGGACGGTGTCGCGGTGACGGTCACCTTGGAGGAGCCGGAGAGCCGCAGATCCTGGCTGAGGGGGCGGGTGACGAAGCCGGTCTTGGCCGGGGTGGAACGGTCGACGGCGGCGGCCCAGTCGCTCTCGCCGAGGCGCCGGTCGTCGGTGAAGGTCTCGATGGAGCCGGGCGCGGCGGGGGTACGGCCGAGCGTGCCCACGCCGGGCAGCGCGCCGCTCGCCGGACGGAGGATGGTGGCGGCGGTGGTGCGCGGCGGCCAGACCTGGTCGGTGGTCCACCGGTCGGGGGCGCGCTCGATGTCCGCCATGGGCTCGCGGTCGATGCCGTTCTCGTAGCCGAGGAGGTAGTGGTCGAACCAGCGGTGCAGGGTGGTGACCCAGGTGGCGCGGCGGAAGTCGAACGGGTCGACGTGGCCGGTCTGGGAGAGCCAGATCTTGCGCTCCACGCCCGCGTCGGCGAGCGCGTCCCACCACTGGCCGAGGTGTTTCGTACGGACGTTGAGGTCCTGCATGCCGTGGACGGCGAAGACGCTGGCCTTCACCTTGGACGCGTCCTTCACGTAGTCGCGCTCGGTCCACAGCGGGGTGATGTCGCCGCTGCGCGGGGCGCCGTCGACCAGCCGCTGCTGGACCGCCTGGCAGCGGGTGCGGGCCTCGGGGCTCTCCACGTAGTTCGAGAGCCAGTCGGGGCCCGAGCCGTAGAGGGGCGCGCCCTGGGCGAAGTAGTAGTCGTACCAGGAGGAGATGGCGGCGATCGGGACGATGGTCCTGAGGCCCTCGACACCGGTGGCGGCCACGCCGTTGGCGATGGTGCCGTCGTAGCTCTTGCCGATCATGCCGGTGGCGCCGGTGGTCCACCCCGCCCGTACGGGATCGGTGCCGGTGCGGCTGCCGTAGGCACGGGCCCGGCCGTTCAGCCAGTCGACGACGGCTTTGGCGGACTGGACGTCGGAGCGCCCGCCGGTGTCCACGCAGCCGTCCGAGCGGTTGGTGCCCGTCAGGTCGACGGCGACGAAGGCGTAGCCGCGCGGGACGAAGTAGTTGTCGTAGTGCAGGGGGAAGCCGGTCGGGTCGCCGTCGGCGTCGTAGGTCTTCTTCTGGCTCTCGTTGCCACGTCCGCAGCAGGAGTAGTAGGGGCTGGCGTCCATGATCACGGGGACTTTGCGGCCCCGGAGCGCCGGCTCGTGCGGGCGGACGATGTCGACGGCGACGCGGTCCGTCCTGCCGTCCTCGTCGCCGTCGAGGCCGGTGTCGACCCAGACGGACTCCCTGACGGCGTCCTCGTAGGAGTAGACCGGCCGGCTCTCCTTCACCCGCTGACCGCTCACCGCCGGTGGTGTGCCCGGCTCCGCGCCCTGCGCCGAGGCGGGGGTGAGCAGGACCCCGAACAGCGCGGCGGAGGCCGCCGCGGCGAGTGCTCCGCGCGACCAGCGTTCGAATGATCTGCGGGCAGCCCGCGACCGGATCTCCATGGGGCGGAAGCTACCCCGGTCAACTCCCGTTCAAAAGAGGGCAGTCCTGGGATCAGGGAGACATCGGGAGGACACCGGGGGAAATTCAGGGACCGGTGCGCGAATGGGAGCGCTCTCAGACGCCATGGTCAACGGCTAGTCTGGGGGCCGTCCGGCTGCCGCGCCGCGCCTGCGCGCGGGCGCCACCGCCGTACGGTCCGCCGCCGTATCCACCGACGAGGAGCGCACGTCGTGTCCGAGCCGACCCCTGGGGCACGCCCCACACTGGAAGCCGTCGCGGCGCGCGCCGGTGTCTCCCGGGCCACGGCCTCCCGGGTCGTCAACGGCGGCGCGGGGGTGCGCAGCCCGCTGGTGGAGAAGGTGCGGCGGGCCGTCGACGAGCTGGGGTACGTACCGAACCACGCGGCCCGCTCCCTGGTCACCCGGCGCACCGGCGCGGTCGCCGTGATCATCGCGGAGCCGGAGATCCGGATCTTCTCCGATCCGTTCTTCTCCCAGCAGATCCGCGGGATCAGCAAGGAACTGACGGCACACGACACCCAGTTGGTGCTTCTGCTGCTGGAGGGGCCCGGCGACTACGACCGGATCGCCCGCTATCTGGCGGGCGGCCATGTCGACGGCGCGCTCGCCTTCTCCCTGCACACCGACGACCCCATCCCGGCGATCACCCAGCGGGCCGGGATCCCGACGGTCTACGGGGGCCGGCCGAGCTGGACGTCGGCCGCGGACCAGCGGGTCGTGCCGTACGTGGACGCCGACAACCGCGGCGGCGCCCGGGAGGCCGTGCGCTATCTGCGGGACCTGGGGCGGCGGCGGATCGCGCACATCGCGGGGCCGCTGGACCAGACCTCGGCCACGGACCGGCTCGACGGCTACCGGGACGTGCTGATGGACGAGGATCCGGCGCTGGTCGCGGCGGGCGCGTTCACCGAGGAGAGCGGGGCGCGGGCGATGGCGGAGCTGCTGGAGCGCTGCCCCGGTCTGGACGCGGTGTTCGCGGCGAACGATCTGATGGCGGCGGGCGCGCTGCGGGTGCTCAAGGAGCGGGGCCGCTCGGTGCCCGGCGATGTGGCGGTGGTGGGCTTCGACGACATGGACGCGGTGGTGGGCGCCACGGATCCCGCGCTGACCACCGTCCAGCAGGACGTCGACGGGCAGGGGCGGCTGATGGCGCGGCTGCTGCTGCGCGGTCTCGACCGGGAGCGGGAGGGCTCCGCCGCGCCCGCCTCGGTGATCACACCGACCACACTGGTGCGGCGGGACTCGGCCTGAGCCGTGTCCCGCCGCACCGGTGGATCCGCCGCACCGCTGAAGCGGCCGTACCGGTGGATCCGCCGGCGGACGGTGAGGTGAGGTGAGGTCCGCCGGCGGTGTGTCCGCTGCTGCGTCGCGCCCGCTACTTCGTCGCGGTGGACCGGGCCGGCACGTCGAGCGTCGTGCCGTCCGAGAAGGTGACGGTGGTGGCGGTGGCGCCGAAGTTGTGCGCCGCGTAGACCCGTACACCGTTCTTGCTGAAGACGGCCGAGGTGGGCAGGGACCCGCTCACCGTCGCGTCAGGGGCACCCAGCGCGTCCAGTGTGCCGATCCAGTGGTACGTGTGGGCCTTGGACTCACCGGCCTCCGGTGTGTAGTTCGCGCCGCCCGCGTCCCACTTGGCCTTGGCCGCGACGGGGTCGGCCAGCGCCTCGAACTCCCAGAGGATGTCGCGCCATTCGACGGCCGGGCCGCCGTTCTCCCGTTCCATCTCGGCGAGATTGCGCCGGATGGCGTCCTTCTCGCGGCCCAGGTGGAGCGAACCACCGGTGACGGGAAGGACGTTGATGCCGTGGATCTCCTCGGGGTTGGCGGTCCACCAGGTGGAGTACGCGCCACCACTGCCCCACACCATGCCGACCGTGTCATGGCCGAAGGAGGACGGGAAGACCTCCTGGTCGGCGTCGAACCAGTACTGGGCGATCGCCTCGGACTCGGTGGCCAGCAAGTAGCTTCCCAGGTCGCGCAGTTCGGCGTTGCCCGTGGCGGATCCCCAGAGCACCAGGGCGGCGCTGAGGTTGGTGGACTCCGAGGACGACTCCTGGTTGTTGCCCGCGGCGAAGCCCTGGTGCCCGGAGGCCCAACTGTGGCCCGCGTACACGTCGAAGCCGCGCAGGAACGGGAACTCGGTGTCGGTACGGCTGGGGTTGGCGGTGTCGCGTACCAGCGTCTTCACCATCGAGCCCCAGGCCCCGTCGGCGGCCCACGCCTGGTCGTACTGGGCGACGATCGCCGCCGCGTAGACGTAGTAGCTGTAGTGGAAGTGGTGGTCGTTCAGCTCGGTGTCGCTGCCGTAGGACGCCGGGTAGCCGGTCAGTGTCTTCCACTGCTTGTCGTAGCTGAACTCGCTCGCGCCGCCCGCCGTGAACCACTCCTCCAGCCTGCCCTTGAGCAGTCCGATGAGCTTGTCGCGGGTCGCGGTCTCACCGATCTGGTCGGCCATGGGCACCAGTTGGGCGAGCCGGCCCAGCGCCTTGCCGGTCCAGTACGTGTCGGTCGCGCCGGAGAACGGATCGGCCGCACCCGCCGCCTCGTCCAGATATCCCTTGAGCCGCGCCCGGTCCACACCGCTGGAGGCGGGCAGCGCGGGCAGCACCCCGGAGGAGCGCTGGCTCGTGGTGAAGGAGGTGGCCTCGCGGACCTTCATGGTGCCGCGCGGTGAGACGTACGTGTACGGGGTCAGCGCGTCGGTGGTGTGCAGCCACTGGTGCCGGTAGAGGGCCTGGAGGGTGCCGGTCTCGGTGCCCTCCTTCGGCTCGGTGGTGAGCCGGTAGGTCGCCTTGACCGTACCGGCGTCGGTGCTCCAGCTCACCTGGGAGCCGGTGACGAAGCTGTACGCGTACTTCCGGTACGTCGCGAGGGCGTCGGTGGAGGGCAGGACGGCGAGGGAGAAGTAGTCCTTGGCTCCGAGCCCTGCCGTGATGGTGGAGCCGGCGACCGACCAGTCGCTGCCGGTGGGCGCGAACAGGGCGTAGTGGTGGCCCGCGACGGTGATGCCGAGGACGTTGCCGTCGTCGGCGAAGACGGTGGGCGCGGCGGCGGTGGTGATGCGCGCGTCGCCGCCGGAGCCCTTGGCGTAGACGTAGGGCAGCCCGTGGCCGATGGTGGTCCGCAGGGTGCGGGCACCGTCCGACCAGTAGGGCGTGACCGTCCAGTCCGACCAGTCGTCGGCCTTGGTGTCGGGCGAGTTGAGCCCGGTCAGGCCCAGGGTGAGATCGGCCTTGTGGGCGTACTCGTACTGGCGGCCCTCGCCGACGATCGCCGGGGTGGTCGGGTAGCCGACCTCCAGGCCGCCCGAGGTCGCCTGGTAGGTGAGGGGGTGGCCGTACATCGGGGTGGAGTACGGGTTGTCGCCGTACCGCTGGAAGGCGAGGGAGGACCACCAGTCGTTGGTGGGCACCGGCTTGTTCCGGGCGGCCTCGGTCACCTTGGGGGTGACGGGGGTGCCGGTGTTGGTGGTCGGGCCGGACGTGCCGGCGGGCCGGGTGTCCGAGTAACTGCCCGCTCCGACAGGAACGTTGGCGGCCACGGCCGGGGAGGCGGCGGGGCCGAGACCGATGGCGGCCAGGGTGCTGACCAGGACCAGCGCGGCGGCTGGTCTGGCACGGGAGACAGACATGGGCGGCACCTCACGGGGGTTGTGGGGGTACGTGGGGGGGGGTGGGTCGGTGGGTGTGTGGGGGACATGGACGACGGGGGGGGAAGGCCGAGCGTTCGAGAGCGCTCTCAGACGCCAGGAAACGTAAAACTTCTGAAACAGAAGTGTCAATACGTCGGACACAGAGGCGAGTTAACGCTCCCCGGCGTCCGTTACGCGTTCGAGTCTTGACGGGGCGGTGCGCTCCGGGGCACGCTCCACCCCAGATTCTGAGAGCGCTCTCAATCGGCTCTCGTGTGTACTCCGAAGCCAAGGGAGGCTTCTCATGCCCATCGCCCGAGCCGCCAGCAGGGCCGCGGTCCGTCTCGGTGCGGTCGTGCTCTCCGGGGCACTGCTCGTCGCCTGCGGGTCCGGTTCCTCAGGGACCTCCGACAGCGCGGGAGGCAAGGTCACGCTGACCGTCGACCTCTTCGGATCCTTCGGCTACAAGGAGGCCGGGCTCTACGCGGAGTACCAGAAGCTCCACCCGGACATCACCATCAAGCAGAGCGACACCGAGGACGAGGCCGACTACTGGAAGTCCCTCCAGACCCGGCTGGCCGGCGGCGGCGGGCTCGCCGATGTGCAGGGCGTGGAGGTCGGGCGGATCGCCTCGGTCACCCAGCAGCAGTCCGACAAGTTCGAAGACTTGAAGCGGTACGGGGCGGACACGCTCAAGGACCAGTTCGCCGAGGCCAAGTGGTCGGCGGCGACGACGCAGGACGGCCGGATCCTGGGCCTCGGCACCGATGTCGGGCCCGAGGCGATGTGCTACCGCTCGGACCTGTTCAAGAAGGCGGGACTGCCGACCGACCGCACCGAGCTGGCGAAGAAGTGGTCCACGTGGGACGGCTATCTCGCCCTCGGCAAGGAGTACATGGCGAAGGCGCCCGCGAAGAGCGCCTGGCTCGACAGCGTCGGCAGCCTCTACTCGATCATGTCCGGCCAGGAGAAGGAGCGGTACTACGACACCTCCGGCAAGCTGATCTACGACCAGAACCCGGCCGTGAAGACCGCCTGGGACACCTCGGTCAAGGCCGCGGACTCCGGGCTGAGCGCCAAGCTCGACCAGTGGTCGCCGCAGTGGAACCAGGCGTTCGCGGCGGGCTCGTTCGCCACCATTCCGTGCCCGGCATGGATGCTCAGCTACATCAAGGGCCAGGCGGGCGAGACCGGTTCGGGCAAGTGGGACATCGCCGCGCTGCCCGGCCGGGCCGGCAACTGGGGCGGCTCGTACCTCTCCGTACCGCGTGCCGCCGAGCACAAGAAGGAGGCGTACGAGCTGATCAAGTGGCTCACCGCCCCCGAGCAGCAGGCCAAGCTCTTCAGGAAGCAGGGCATCTTCCCGTCGTCCACCGGCGCCATCGAGCAGATCGCGGACACGAAGGACCCGTACTTCTCCGACGCGCCGACCGGCCAGATCTTCGGTGACGCCGCCAAAGCCGCGCCCGTCCAGGTCCTCGGCGTCCATGACGCCAACGTCACCCAGCAGATCACCAACGCGCTGAGCGAGGTGGAACGCAAGGGCGTCGCGTCCGACAAGGCGTGGTCGACGGCGAAGAAGGGCGTCGAGAACGTCATCGGCTGACACGGTTCCCCGGCCGGTCCCGACCTGGGCCGGCCGGGACCGGTCCTCCGCCCCCACCCCGGTTCTCCTCTCCCCCGCTTGCGAAGGCCGATCCATGACCCTCACCGCCACCGCGAAGGCGGCGCCCCCGCCCGCGCCGGGCCCTCCGGCGTCCCGGGCGTCCGCGCTGCGCCGCTCCTGGCGCGCGTTCTCGCCGTACGCCTATCTCGCCCCGTTCTTCACCCTGTTCGCCGCCTTCGGGCTCTTCCCGCTGCTCTACACGGCGTATGTCTCGCTCTACCGGGTGGAGTTGCAGACGCCGGGCGACATGGAGTGGCGCGGCCTCGGCAACTACACGGCGATCTTCACCGACGCGTACTTCTGGACCGCGCTGCGCAACACCTTCACCATCGGTGTGCTCTCCACCGTGCCGCAGCTCGTGATGGCGCTGGGACTGGCCCATCTCCTCAACTACAAGCTGCGCGGCCGGACGTTCATCCGTACGGCGATGCTGCTGCCGTACGCGACGTCCGTGGCCGCCGCGACCCTGGTCTTCGCCCAGCTCTTCGGCCGTGACTTCGGTCTGGTCAACTACGTGCTGGGGCTGGTCGGTGTCTCCCCGGTGGACTGGCAGACCGGCACCGTCGCCTCGCAGATCGCCGTGTCGACCATCGTGATCTGGCGCTGGACCGGGTACAACGCGCTGATCTATCTGGCGGGCATGCAGTCGATCCCTGGCGAGCTGTACGAGGCCGCCGAGGTCGACGGGGCTTCGCGCTGGCGGCAGTTCATCCACATCACCCTGCCGGGACTGCGCCCCACGATCGTCTTCACGGTCGTCGTCTCGACCATCGGCGCCACCCAGCTCTTCGGTGAGCCACTGCTCTTCGAGGGGTCCATCTCGGGCGGCATCTCGCACCAGTACCAGATGCTCGGCCTCTACCTGTACGAGCAGGGCTGGGGCTTCTTCCACCTCGGCCGGGCCGCCGCGATCGCCTGGGTGATGTTCCTGCTCATCCTGATCCTCGTCGGCATCAACGCCCTGGTCGCGCACCGCCGTTCGCGTAAGGAGGCCGGGCGATGACCACACTCACCGCGCCGCCGACCCCACCGTCCCCGCCCGCCGGGAAGGAGCCGGGTCCCACGCCCGTTCGGCGCCGGAGCCGCGCCGGGCGCACCATGCACGGCGGATGGATCTCGTACGCGATCCTGACCGTCGCGCTGCTCTTCTCCGCGTTCCCGTTCTACTGGACGATCGTCGCGGCCAGCCGCTCCAACGCCGATCTGGCGAAGGTGCCGCCGACCCTGCTGCCGGGCCCTCATCTCATCGACAACTTCCAGGCGGTGCTGGAGGAGGCCGACATCGGCAAGGCGCTCCTCAACTCGCTGATCGTCGCCGGGTCGATCACGGTGGGGACGGTGCTCTGCTGCACCCTGGCCGGGTTCGCCTTCGCCAAGCTGCGCTTCCGCGGGCGCGGTGTGCTGCTCGCCGTCACCATCGGCACGATGATGATCCCGCCGCAGCTCGGGGTGATCCCGCTGTTCATGCTGATCGCCGAGCTCCAGTGGGTGAACCAGCTCCAGGCCGTCATCCTGCCCGGACTCGTCTCCGCGTTCGGTGTGTTCTTCATGCGGCAGTACCTGGTGCAGTCGCTGCCCGACGAGCTGATCGAGGCCGCCCGCGTCGACGGCGCCTCCACCGCGCGGATCTTCTGGTCGGTGGTGGTGCCGATCGCCAGGCCGGGGATGGCCGTGCTCGGGATGCTGACCTTCATGGCCGCGTGGAACGACTTCTTCTGGCCGATCATCGCGCTCTCCTCGCAGAACCCGACCGTCCAGGTGGCGCTGCGCCAGCTCGGCGGCGGCTATGTGCACGACCAGTCCGTGATCATGGCGGGCACCCTGCTCGGCACCCTGCCGGTGCTGCTGGTCTTCGGTCTGCTGGGCCGCCAGATCGTCGGCGGCATCATGCAGGGCGCCGTCAAGGGCTGAGCCCCGCCCGGCACCCCGGCATCCGCACCCGCCCCCGCCGGGCACCCCCGCCCGGCACCACCCGTATCCCCCCCCCACCGCACCACCCGAACCCCCACCGTTCCGTCGCTCACTCACGGGAGCCCTTCTTCATGACCGCTGTCGACGCTCGCCCTCAGACCGCCGTGGAGGCCCGCTTCCCCGCCGGCTTCCGGTGGGGCACGGCCACCGCCGCGTACCAGATCGAGGGCGCCGCCACCGAGGACGGCCGTACCCCGTCCATCTGGGACACCTTCAGCCGGACGCCCGGCCGGGTACGCAACGGCGACACCGGTGACATCGCCGCCGACCACTACCACCGGATGGACGAGGACGTCGCGCTGCTCAAGGAGCTGGGCGTCACCGACTACCGCTTCTCGGTGTCCTGGTCGCGTGTCCAGCCCACCGGGCGCGGCCCCGCCGTCCAGCGCGGCCTCGACTTCTACCGTCGGCTGGCGGACGCCCTGCTGGCGGCGGACATCAGGCCCGTCGCCACCCTCTACCACTGGGATCTGCCGCAGGAGTTGGAGGACGCGGGCGGCTGGCCGCAGCGGGACACGGCCGGGCGGTTCGCGGAGTACGCGCGCCTCGTCGGCGAGGCGCTCGGCGACCGCGTCTCCACCTGGACCACGCTCAACGAGCCGTGGTGCGCGGCCTTCCTCGGCTACGCCTCCGGGGTGCACGCCCCCGGGCGTACGGATCCGGTCGCCGCGCTGCGCGCCGCGCACCACCTGAACCTGGCCCACGGCCTGGGCGTCCGGGCGCTGCGCGACACACTGCCGCGCAAGGCCGAGATCTCGCTGACGCTCAACCTGCACGCGCTGCGGCCGCTCACCGACACACCGGCCGACCTCGACGCGGTGCGCAGGATCGACGCCGTGGGGAACCGAATCTTCCTCGACCCGGTCTTCCACGGGCGGCTGCCGGAGGACCTGGTCACCGACACGGCCGGGCTGACGGACTGGTCGTTCGTCCAGGACGGCGATCTGGAGACCATTTCCGCGCCCATCGACTCGCTGGGGATCAACTACTACTCCCCCACCGTCGTCGCCGCGGGCTCCTCGGAGACCCCTTCGCCGTGGCCGGCCGCCGAGGGCCGGGTCCGCTTCGTACCGGCTCCCGGGCCGCGTACGGCCATGGACTGGCCGGTCGACGCGGACGGGCTGTACGAACTGCTCACCCGGCTGCGTGACGAACTGCCCGGCACCCCGCTGATGGTCACCGAGAACGGGGCGGCGTACGACGACTACGCGGACCCGTCCGGCGAGGTCCACGACCCCGAGCGCGTGGCCTACCTCCACTCGCACCTCAGCGCGGTCCACCGGGCGATCGCGGACGGCGCGCCGGTGGGCGGCTACTTCCTCTGGTCGCTGCTGGACAACTTCGAGTGGGCCTACGGCTACAGCAAGCGCTTCGGCATCGTCCATGTCGACTTCGCGACACAGCGCCGTACGGTCAAGGACAGCGCGCGCTGGTACGCGCAGGTCATCGGGCGCGGCGGCATCGGCTGAGCCTCCCCCACCCCCGTCCGGAGCCCCTCCGGCCCCAACGCGCTCACCCCCCGGACCCACCGTCCGGGGGGTGAGCGCGTTCCGGGGGTGCGGGGCGTGTGGGGCGGCGGGGGGCGTGTGGTGCTGCGGGGAGTTTCCGCGCGATGTCTTGACAGTTACGGACGCCGGTCCCAGGATCCTCGGCAACGCAATTAACTACCTAGTGCGTTAATTAGCGCCGCCGGACCGGACGCCGGACCGGCCCTGCCGCATCCCCTCCCCGTACCCCCGTCCCTTCTCCCCCGTCCCCTCCCGATCTCCCGATCCCCTCCCGCAGAGGAGCACGCGTGTCCGCTCACTCGCTCGACGCCTCGCAACCGTCCCCGACGCCGCAGGGCAAGCCCCGCAAGGCGGCCGTGGCCGCCTGGATCGGCAGCGCGCTGGAGTACTACGACTTCTTCATCTACGGCAGCGCCGCGGCCCTGATCTTCCCCAAGGTCTTCTTCAACCCCGACCATCCCGCGACCGCGACGCTGATCTCGCTCGGCACCTTCGGCGTGGCGTACGCGACCCGGCCGCTCGGCGCGCTGTTCCTCGGGCACATCGGCGACCGGGTGGGCCGGCGCCGGGTCATGGTCCTGACGCTGATCCTGATGGGCATCTCCACGTTCCTCATCGGGTGTCTGCCCACGTACGACCAGATCGGGGCCGCCGCCCCCGTCCTGCTGGTCCTGATGCGCATGCTCCAGGGGATCTCGGCCGCGGGCGAGCAGGCCGGCGCCAGCTCGATGACGCTGGAACACGCGCCGGAGAACCGGCGCGGGTACTACTCCAGCTTCACCCTGAACGGGACACAGGCCGGCCAGATCCTCGCCACCCTGATCTTCATCCCGGTCGCCGCGCTCCCCGACGATCAGCTCTACACCTGGGGATGGCGGATCCCGTTCCTGCTGAGCGCCTTCGTCGCGGTGGCCGGCTATCTCATCCGGCGCACCCTGGAGGAGACCCCCGTCTTCCAGCAGGAGTCCGCTGGCCGGGCGCCGGCCGAACTGCCGCTGGTCCATCTCCTGCGCCACCACTGGGCAGATGTGCTGCGTGTCGTCGCCGCGGCGACGATCGCGACCGTCTCCACCATCTTCACCGTCTGGGCGCTGTCGTACGCCACCAGCGACGCCGTCGGCATGGACAAGACGGCCATGCTCTGGGTCGGTGTCGCCGCCAACGCCGTGGCCCTGCTCGCCATCCCGCTCTGGGCGAGGCTCTCGGACCGGATCGGCCGCAAGCCCGTCTTCCTCATCGGTTCGCTCGGCTCCGGCGTGATGATCTTCGTCTATCTGTGGGCGATCTCCACCGGCTCCTACCCGCTGGTGCTCCTCGCCGGCATCGCGTTCTTCGGTGTGGTCTACAGCGCGGCCAACGGCATCTGGCCCTCCCTCTACGGGGAGATGTTCTCCACCCGGGTCCGGCTCTCCGGCATGGCCATCGGTACGCAGATCGGCTTCGCCGTCGCCGGGTTCGCCGTCAGCTTCGCGGCGCAGATCGCGGGCCCCGACGGGGACAACTGGGCCGGTGTCGCGATCTTCACGGCCGCCTTCTGCGTCCTCAGCTCGCTCGCGGTCGTGACCGGCCGGGAGACGTTCAAGGTGCCCACCACGGAACTCGGCGCCCGGCGGGAGACAGCCCCGGAGCAGCCACGGGCCACCACGTCGGTCTCCTCCTGACCCTCTCCCCCACCGGAAGAAAGAACACGATGCCGCATTCGTCCGACCGGACTCCGGAGAGCTCCGTACTCGTCCTCAACGGTCCCAATCTCAATCTGCTCGGCCTGCGGGAGCCCGCGGTGTACGGCACGGACACGCTCGCCGACATCGAGGCGCTGTGCCGCACCACCGCGGCCGGACACGGCCTGCGGGTCGACTTCCGGCAGAGCAACCACGAGGGCGTGCTCATCGACGCCGTGCAGGAGGCGCGTACCGCGCACCGCGGGATCCTGATCAACCCGGCCGGCTACAGCCACACCTCGGTGGCGCTGCGCGACGCGCTCGCCGCCGTGGACCTGCCGGTCGTGGAGGTACATCTGTCCAACATCCACCGGCGCGAGGCGTTCCGGCACCACTCGTACGTCTCGGCCGTCGCCGACACCGTGATCTGCGGGGCAGGGGCGCACGGCTACGTGCTGGGTGTCGCCCACCTGGCCCACCTGGTGGAGGCCGCCCGATGACCGGGACCTCGTACCTCACCGGTCTGATCGGCGCGGGCATCGGCCCCTCGCTCAGCCCCGCGCTGCACGAGCGGGAGGCGGACCGGCACGGTCTGCGCCTGCTCTACCGCACCATCGACATCGACGAGTTGGGGATCGGCCCGGAGGCGGTGGGTGAACTGGTGCGGGCGGCGCGCTCGCTGGGCTTCGACGGGCTCAACATCACCCATCCCTGCAAGCAGTTGGTGATCGAGCACCTGGACGAGGTGGATCCGGCGGCTGCGGCGCTCGGCGCGGTCAACACCGTCGTCCTGCGCAACGGCCGGGCGACCGGTCACAACACGGACGTCACCGGCTTCGCCCGGTCCTTCGCCCGGGGCCTGCCCGGCGTCGCCACCCGGCGGGTCGTGCAGCTCGGGGCGGGCGGGGCGGGCGCCGCCGTCGCGCACGCCCTGCTCACCCTCGGCGTGGACCGGCTCTCCCTGGCGGACACCGACCCGGTCCGGGCCACCGTGCTCGCCGACGCGCTGAACCGCCGCTTCGGCGCCGGGCGGGCGAGCGCCGTCGCGCTGCCGTGGCTCGCCGCGCGTCTCGCCGACGCCGACGGTCTCGTCCACGCCACGCCCACCGGCATGGCCGGACACCCGGGACTGCCGCTGCCCGCCGGGCTGCTCCGTCCCGGAATGTGGGTGGCGGAGGTGGTCTACCGGCCGCTCGACACCGAACTGCTGCGACTGGCCCGGGAGATCGGCTGCCCGACGCTGGACGGCGGCGCCATGGCCGTCTTCCAGGCGGCCGACGCCTTCCGGCTCTTCACGGGACGGGAGCCGCACACGGAGCGGATGCTCGACGATCTCGCCGACCTCGTCGGGGCTCCCACGGCGTGAGCCCGGTACGGGAGGGAGCGGGGGCGGCGCGACCGGGCGGCGCACGGGCGTCTCGATAGACTGGGGCGCACCGTGCCCGACGCGGGCCCGACGCCACGAGGAGCCGTATGGCAGCCGCTGTCCCCCCGCCGCCCCCGCCCGTCACGCGGACCCGGGACGCGGCACGGACCCGCGAGGAGATCCTCGACGCGGCGACGCGGGAGTTCGCCCGGGTCGGTTTCGCGGGCGCCCGGGTGGACGAGATAGCGGCGCACATCCACACCACCAAGCGGATGATCTACTACTACTTCGGCAGCAAGGAGCGGCTCTTCACGACCGTCCTGGAGCGGGCGTACGGGGTGATCCGCGCGATCGAGCAGGGCATCGACGTCGAGCACCTCGACCCGGAGTCCGCGATCAGGCGGCTCGCCGAGGTCACCTTCGACCACCACGAGGCGCATCCGGACTTCATCCGGCTGGTCAGCATCGAGAACATCCACGAGGCCGAGCACATCAAGGCCTCGGCCACGCTCGGCTCGCTCAACTCCCCCGCCATCGACGTCATCCGCCGCATCCTTCAGGAGGGCCGGGCGAAGGGGGTCTTCACCGCCGATGTCGACGCCCTCGACCTGCACGCGATGATCAGCTCGTTCTGCTTCTTCCGGGTCGCCAACCGGCACACCTTCGGCACCCTCTTCGGCCGCGACCTGACCGCCCCGGACCGGCGAGAGCACTACCGCACCATGCTGGGCGACATGGTCATCGCCTACCTGACGGCCGAGGCGTGACCCCCGGCGTCCGACGGCCGACGCGTGGCACCCGACGGCCGGGCCGTCATGGCCCGGCCCGGCGCGCGCGGCCCTCTACGTGTCGCTGAACGTCTCGCCCTTCTCCGCCTTCGCGACCAGCGCCGCCGGCGGCGCGAACCGCTCGCCGTACAGCTCCGCCAGCTCGCGGGCGCGCGCCACGAAGCCGGGCAGGCCGCCCTCGTACCCGTTGATGTACTGGAGCACGCCCCCGGTCCAGCCCGGGAAGCCGATGCCCAGGATGGAGCCGATGTTGGCGTCGGCGACCGAGGTCAGGACGTTCTCGTCCAGGCAGCGGACGGACTCCAGCGCCTCGGCGAAGAGCATCCGCTCCCCCATGTCGCGCAGCGGGACGTCGGTGTCGCCCGTACCGAAGTGCTGCCGCAGCCCCGGCCAGAGCCGCAGGCGCTCGCCGTCCTCGCCGTACTCGTAGAAGCCCGCGCCGCCCGCGCGTCCCGTGCGCCCGAACTCGTCCACCATCCGGTCCACGACCGCGTCCGCCGGGTGTCCGGTCCAGCTCCCCCCGGCCTCCTCGACCGCGCGCCTCGTCTCCTCGCGGATCCTGCGGGGCAGGGTCAGCGTCAACTCGTCCATCAGGGCGAGCACCTTGGCCGGGTAGCCCGCCTGCGCGGCGGCCTGTTCGACGGAGGCGGGCTCCAGCCCCTCGCCGATCATCGCGACGCCCTCATTGAGGAAGTGTCCGATGACCCGGGAGGTGAAGAAGCCGCGCGAGTCGTTGACGACGATCGGGGTCTTCTTGATACGGCGCACCAGGTCGAAGGCGCGGGCGAGGGCCTCGTCGCCGGTCCGCTCCCCTCTGACGATCTCGACCAGCGGCATCCTGTCGGCCGGCGAGAAGAAGTGCAGTCCGACGAAGTCGGCCGGGCGCGACACGCCCTCGGCGAGCCCGGTAATGGGCAGGGTGGAGGTGTTGGAGCAGAGCAGCGCGTCGGGTTCGACGATCCCCTGGATCTCCTGGAACACCCGGTGCTTGAGCGCCGTGTCCTCGAACACCGCCTCGATCACGGCGTCGCAGCCGGCCAGTCGCGCCGGGTCGGCGGTGGGGGTGATCCGGGCGAGCAGCGCGTCGCGGTCCGCCTCGGTGGTACGGCCCCGGGCGAGCGCCTTGGCGAGCAGCTTCTCCGCGTACGCCTTGCCCCGGGCGGCGGCTTCGGCGGAGACGTCCTTGAGGACGACGTCGAGCCCCGCACGCGCACACGCGTAGGCGATGCCCGCGCCCATCATCCCGGCGCCGACCACGGCGACCCTGCGGACCTCGCGCGGTGCGATGCCCCGGGGCCTGCTCGCCCCGGAGTTGACGGCCTGGAGGTCGAAGAAGAACGCCTGGATCATGTTCTTGGCGGTCTGTCCGGTGACCAGTTCGGTGAAGTAGCGCGCCTCGATCGTCTGCGCGGTCCCGAAGTCGACCTGCGCGCCCTCGACGGCCGCCGCGAGGATGTTGCGCGGCGCCGGGTAGGGGGCGCCGGCGAGCTGCTTCTTCAGGTTCGCGGGGAACGCGGGGAGATGGGCGGCGAGACCCGGGCTGGACGGCGTGCCGCCGGGGATCCGGTACCCCTTGACGTCCCAGGGCTGGTGGGACTCGGGGTGTGCGTCGATGAAGGCGTGCGCCCGGGCCAGCATCTCCTCGGTGGTGGTGGCGACCTCATGGATCAGGCCGCTTTCCAGCGCGCGGCGCGGGGAGTACCGGGTGCCCTGGAGGAGCACCTTGAGCAGGGCGTCGGCGAGGCCCATCAGCCGTACGGTACGGGTGACCCCGCCGCTCCCGGGCAGCAGTCCGAGGGTGACCTCGGGCAGCCCGATCCGGGATCCGGGGGCGTCGAGGGCGATGCGGTGGTGGCAGGCGAGGGCGATCTCGTAACCGCCGCCCAGCGCCGCGCCGTTGATGGCGGCGACAACCGGTTTCCCGAGGGTCTCGATCCGGCGCAGGGCGTGCTTGACGGCCATGCCGCTCTCGAAGACCCGCCGGGCGTCGCCGGGGCCCAGCTCCATCATGTCCTTGAGGTCGCCGCCAGCGAAGAACGTCTTCTTGGCGGAGGTCACGATGATGCCGCGGATGGTGTCGCGCTCCGCCTCGGCGCGGTCGGCGACGGCCGTGACGGAGTCCCTGAACGCCTGGTTCATGGTGTTCGCGGACTGGTCGGGGTCGTCCAGGACGAGGGTGACGACGCCGCTCGCGTCCCGCTCCCAGCGGATGGCCGCCGGTGCGGGGTTCGAGGCGGGTGTGGGGTGCGGAGGGGCGGTGGTGGGCTCACTCATGCTGCTGCTCCGTTGCTCCGTAGCGGGAGAGATCCGTAGCGGGAGAGATCCCTGGTGGAAGGGATCCGTAGCGGAAGAGATCCCTGGCGGGAGGGATCCCTGGCGGAAGAGAAGGGACGGCCGGTCAGAGACGCTCGACGACGGTGGCGACCCCCATGCCCCCGCCGACGCACAGCGTGGCGAGGCCGTACCGCTGGTCCCTGCGCTCCAGTTCGTCGACGAGGGTGCCGAGGATCATCGCGCCGGTGGCGCCGAGGGGATGGCCGAGCGCGATGGCGCCGCCGTTGACGTTGACCTGGTCGAGGGAGAGCCCCATCTCGTCGACGAAGCGCAGGACGACGGCGGCGAAGGCCTCGTTGATCTCGACCAGGTCGATGTCGTCGATGGTCAGTCCGGCCTTGGCGAGGGCCTTGCGGGTGGCCGGGGCCGGTCCGGTCAGCATGATGGTCGGCTCGGACCCGGAGACCGCCGCGGAGACGATCCGGGCGCGCGGCGTGAGCCCGTACCGCTCCCCCGTCTCCGGTGAGCCGATGGCGACGAGGGCCGCGCCGTCCACGATGCCGGACGAGTTGCCCGCGTGATGGACGTGGTCGATCCGCTCGACCCGGTGGTACTTCTGCAGGACGACGGCGTCGAAGCCGCCCTGCTCGCCGATGCCCGCGAAGGACGGCTTCAGCGCGGCGAGCGAGTCGGCGGTGGTGCCGGGGCGCGGGTGCTCGTCACGGTCGAGGACGGTGAGCCCGTTGCGGTCGCGTACGGGGACGACGGAGCGGGCGAAGCGGCCCTCCTTCCAGGCGGCGGCGGCCCGTTCCTGGGAGAGCGCGGCGAACTCGTCCACGTCGCGCCTGCTGTAGCCGCCGAGGGTGGCGATCAGGTCGGCGCTGACGCCCTGGGGCACGAAGCCGGTGGCGAAGCTGGTCATCGGGTCCATCGCCCAGGCGCCACCGTCGGAGCCCATCGGCACGCGGGACATCGACTCCACGCCGCCCGCCAGGACCAGGTCCTCCCAGCCGGAGCGGACCTTGGCGGCGGCCAGGTTGACGGCTTCGAGGCCGGAGGCGCAGAAGCGGTTCTCCTGGACCCCGGCGACCGTGTCGGGCAGTCCGGCGGCGAGGGCCGCGATACGGGCGATGTCCGAGCCCTGGTCGCCGAGCGGGCTCACCACGCCGAGGACGATGTCGTCGACGGCGGCCGGGTCGAGTCCGGGCAGTCGGCGGCGCAGCTCGTGGATGAGGCCGACGACGAGGTCGATGGGCTTGGTGCCGTGCAGGGCCCCGTCGGCCTTGCCGCGACCGCGCGGGGTGCGGATCGCTTCGTAGACGAACGCTTCGGTACTCACGGCGGCTGCCTTCCGTTGCGGAGAGTGCGAGGGGCGGGGCCCGTCCGGCGGCCCGGGCCGGGTCGTGTCGCGTGAGGTCGGATCAGGCCGGGTCGTCATGCCCTTCCGGCCGGTCGGGCAGGTCCCAGTCGCGGGCGACCTCGGCGGCGTCCGCCCCCGGCCGCGCGGGCGGGCGGCGTACCGACCCCGGGGTGGCGGAGAAGCGGGGCGCCGGGGCGGGCTGGCGGAGCCCCGCGTGGTCGGTGAAGGTGCCACGGGCCGCGAGGTGGGGGTGGTCGGGCGCCTCGCGCAGCGAGAGTACGGGGGCCACACAGGCGTCGGAGCCCGCGAAGACGGCGGTCCACTCCTCGCGCGTCCGCGTCCTGAACCGGTCGGCCACGGCGGCCCGCAGCTCGTCCCAGCGCGCGAAGTCCCGGCGGTCGGGTACCTCCCCGGAGAGCCCGAGCAGGTCGATGAACTCGTTGTAGAAGCGCTTCTCCAGCGCGCCCACCGCCATGTACGCGCCGTCGGAGGTCTCGTACGAGCCGTAGAAGGGGCTGCCGCCGTCCAGCAGGTTGGCGCCGCGCCGGTCCTGCCAGCCGCCCGCGCCCATCATGGCGTGGATCATGGTGGTCAGATGGGCGGTGCCGTCCACGATCGCCGCGTCCACGACCTGTCCCGCGCCGTCCGGGGTACGGGCGTGCTGGAGCGCCGCGAGGACGCCGATGACCAGGTAGAGCGCGCCGCCCGCGTAGTCCCCGAGCAGGTTCGCGGGGAGCGCGGGCGCCTCCTCGGCCTTGCCGATCATGGACAGGGCGCCGGTGACGGCGATGTAGCCGATGTCGTGCCCCGCCCGGTCGGCGAGCGGCCCTTCCTGGCCCCAGCCGGTCATCCGGCCGTACACCAGCCGGGGGTTGCGGTCGAGGCACTCCTTCGGGCCGATGCCCAGGCGCTCGGCGACGCCGGGGCGGTACCCCTCGACGAGGATGTCGGCGCGCTCGACCAGATCGAGGACGCGGGCGGCGCCGTCCTCGGCCTTGAGGTCGATCAGTACGGACCGCTTGTTGCGGTTGGTGAGGTCGTACGCCGGGTCGATACCGAGCCCCGCGCCACCCGGCCGGTCGATCCGTACGACATCCGCGCCGAGGTCGGCCAGTGTCATCGCGGCGAAGGGGCCCGGCCCGATCCCGGCCAGCTCGACCACGCGTACGCCGGTCAGCGGACCGTTCGTCGTCCCTGTCATCCGACCCCCAGCGGTGGGGCATCACCCGGGGAGACACCCGGTGACGCCGAGAACACGTCCGCTCCGCGCAGGACCCTGCGCGGAGGGGGCAGAGCAAGCGCTTAGCCCTGTGCCGAGCCTATGCCGTACACCGGGTGTTCGGCCAAGCCGGTGCGGCGCGAGGCACCGCTCCCGGCCACGGGGCAGCGGACGGACCGCGTGGCGGACAGGACCTGGCGCCCCTCCCGGCAAGCTCTGCCCGTCGCGGCGCTAGAGACCGGCTGCCCAGTCGGCGATGGTGTAGATCATCGAGCCGAGCCAGATCACCCCGACGACCGTGGCCACCAGCAGCACGGCCGGCATGCCGCGCCCGCGCACGGGGGAAGGGGCGGCGGAGGTACGGGCGGGAGCGTGGGGCGTCCTGAGCGCGGCTCGGCTGTTTGTCATGATCAGATCCTGTCGACCGCGAGCGGGTGACGGTATCCGTACGCGTACTCAGTTCCCGCGTACCCAGTTTCCCGCGTCCGCCGTGCCCCCACCGGCCTCCCGCGCGACCGCCTCACGCAGGGCCTCGCGGCAGAGCGCGTCGGCCCGCCGGGTGGTCTCCGGCAGCCGGTAGTCGGGGGCCAGCCGCAGGGTGTGCGCACAGGCGGTGGCGAGGTCGACGCGGTGGCCCACCGAGACGAAGACCGGCTTCACGCCCTCCCGGGTGCGCAGCGCGCGGCCGACCTCCTCGCCGTCGTCGGCGAGGAGCGGCGAGGAGTCGCCGCGCCGGGCGCCGGGCGGCGCGTACGAGAACGTGAACGGGTTCTTCGCCACGCCGATCACCGGGTGCCCGGTGACCACGCCGAGGTGGGAGGCGAGCCCGAAGCGGCGGGGGTGGGCCCGGCCGTAACCGTCGCAGACGATCAGTCCCGGTCCGGCGGTGAGCGCGCCGAGGGCGGCGAGCACGGTCGGGATCTCCCGGAAGGCGAGCAGGCCGGGAACGTACGGGAAGGCGACACGGCCGACGGCGGTGGCCTCGTCGACCACGGCGAGGGTGGCGGCGTCGAGGACGACGGCCGCGGCGGCGACGATGTCCCGCTCGTCGTCGTAGGCCACGTCCACGCCGGTCACCAGCCCCGTTCCGGGCGGCGGACCGGCTTCGCCGAGCACGACACGCCCGCGCAGTTCGTCCTGGACGGCGCGGGCCTCGGCCTCGTCGGCGGGTGTCCTGATCGTCTCCATGATGGCCACAGCCTATGCGCCGGTCACGGTGGCTACCCTGGCGATCATGTTCGTACTGGAATTGACCTACGCCGCCCCCATCGAACGCGTCGAGCCGCTCCTCGGCGCCCATGTCGCCTGGCTGGACGCCGCGTACGCGACGGGCGTCTTCATCGCCTCCGGCCGCAAGGTCCCGCGCGACGGCGGGGTGATCCTGGCGGTCGGGGACGACCGGGCCGCGATCGAGCGGCTGGTGGCGACCGACCCCTTCGTGACCGGTGACGTCTGTACGTACCGGATCACCGAGTTCACGGTGACGAAGACCGCGCCGGAGCTGGCCCCGTACCGCGAGGAGCAGGCGTAGGGCCCGCGGTTCGCGGTACGGCGCCCCTGGGCGGCGCGGTCCGAGCGGGCGGCGGGGCCCTGGTGAGCGGCGGGGCCCGCGTCGGTCAGGGCGACAGGCGTGCCACGCGGCCCTGTTCGCCCGCCGCCCAGCAGCCCCGGTCGGGGGCGCAGTCGACCGTGTCGTACGAACCCGTGTCGACCGTCCGCCAGGTGCGGCCCCCGTCGGTGGTCAGATCCGTTCCGGTCGGGCCGACCGCGAGCGCGGCGCCGCCGCCGGGCGCCGGCCAGGCGACGCCCGAGCGGTAGGCGGGCGGCGGGGTGGCGGCCCGGCGCCAGTTCCGGCCGCCGTCGCCGGTCACGGCGGCGGCCCGCCCGGACGGCTGACCGGCGCGGTAGTCGCCGCCGACCGCCAGACCGTGGTGCCGGTCGCGGAAGGCGAGCGCGAAGACGCCGCGCGCCGGGTCGCCCGCCGGGAGCGTCGACCCCGCGACGGTCCAGGTGAGCCCGCGGTCCGCGGAGTGCAGGACGCGGGCCTCGGCGGCGCCTCCCGTGGCCAGCCAGACGTCCTTCGGCCCCGAGCTGACCAGGCACTGGCCGCTCGCCGCGAAGGCCGCCTCGCCCGGCAGCGCGGCGGGCATCCCGGTGTCGGGCAGCACCCGCCAGGTCGCGCCGCCGTCGCCCGTCGACAGGATGCGGAACCTGCCGTCGACCGGGTCGCTCACCGCGAGTCCGTGGCGCCGGTCGAAGAAGGTCATGCAGTCGTAGAAGGCCCGGGGTTCGGGGTTGCGGAAGGTCTCCGTCCAGTGCGCGCCGCCGTCCTCCGTGCGGAAGATCCGGGACGCCTCGCCCTCGCCGATGGCCAGCGCCACGGCCCGCCGCGCGTCGAACGCCTCGATGTCCCGGAACTCCAGCCCGGCCGCCCCCGCCGGGGAGACGTCGCGCCAGGTGCGTCCCGCGTCCGCCGTGCGCAGCACCGTACCGCCGGAGCCCGCGACCCATGCGGCGTCGCGCCCGACGGCCGCCAGGCCGCGGAAACGCGCGTCGGTGCCGGTGTCGGTGAGGCGCCAGCCGGGCGTGCCGTACCCTGCCGGGCCCCGCCCCCGCTCCGTGCCGTACGGCTCCGTGCCGGCCCGCGCCGGTGCGGCCAGGGCCGTGACCAGCGCCGCTCCGCTCACCCCGCAGGCGAGCGCCGTCCTCAACGCGCGTCGCGTCTTCCCCATGGATCTCATGGCGGTGGAAGCTAACCCACGGGCCGGGGCCCGTCCAGAGGGCGCCCGGCCGCCCTCCAGCGCGAGCGTGTGATACAGATCACCGCACGGTGACACAGCTCACTCCTGATTCGGAGCACGTATTGAGCCGCTCCACCGTCTTTCCCTGTAGGAGGGGGCCGCACCCGGTCCCCCTCCCGTACGAAGCGGTGCGACGTCCGTACCGAACCCGTACGGCTGAGCCCGGCGCAGTCCGGATCCGACGAAGGGGAGCAGGCCATGTCGCCCGTCATCGAACAGGCCGTGCAGGCCCGGCTGGTCTCGCCCACGCCCCGGATGGAGACCGTCCCCGCGACGCTCTGTTACGACCGGGCCGATCCGTTCGCCGTACGGATGGAGTTCCCGCCCCCGGCGACGCTCGAAGGCACCGAGGTCACCTGGGAGTTCTCCCGTGAGCTGCTGGCGACGGGGATGACCGAGCCCGTGGGCGTCGGCGACGTACGGGTACGGCCCTTCGGCTACGGCCGTACGGTCCTGGAGTTCCACGCGCCGGAGGGCACCGCGATGGTGCATCTGCGCACCTCGGAGCTGCGCCGTTTCCTGGAGCGCTCGCAGGGCCTGGTCCCGGCCGGCCGCGAGCACCTCTATCTCGACCTGGACCACGACCTGACCGAACTGCTGCGCGACGCACGCTGACGGGGTCCGCCCCCGCCCCGCCCGCACCGGCTTTAATTCCTTTGACCGCCGCCGGGCGGCTCCGTACCGTGTGCCGTGGTCCTGTTGTCGTCGATCGGAGTGGACCGTTGCGCATCTGAGGTCCTGAGACACCGTGCCGCACAGCCGTGGTTCCTTCCGGCTGTCCGCCTCGTGTGTGACCTCGGCTGCCGAGCCGTCCCCTCGACCTGGACTTCCGTCCTTCTCGCGGTGTCTCCATCTGTTGCCCTGCCCCCTTGAACCTTCGCAGCAACCGGAGACGTGTATGTCCGCCGCCCCCGCCCACCTCACCTGTACCGCCCTCTCGTTCGCCTGGCCGGACGGGACGGAGGTGTTCGACGACTTCCAGCTCGCGATCGGCCCCGGCAGGACCGGGCTCATCGGCCTCAACGGGTCGGGAAAATCAACCCTGTTGAAGCTGATCGCGGGCGAACTCGCCCCGACCGCGGGCCGGATCAGGATCGCCGGCGAGGTCGGACACCTCCCCCAGACCGTGACCCTCGCCACCGCACTGCGGGTGGACGAGGCCCTCGGTATCGCCGCGACCCGCGCCGCGCTGCACGCCATCGAGGCGGGCGACGCGAGCGAGGAGCACTTCACCGCCGTCGGCGACGACTGGGACGTGGAGGAACGGGCCCACGCCACCCTCGATCAACTCGGCCTCGGCCGGCTCGGTCTCGACCGGACGGTCGGCGAGATGTCGGGCGGCGAGTGCGTGCTGCTCGGCCTGGCGGCCCTGCTGCTCGCCCGCCCCGCGGTCCTGCTGCTGGACGAGCCGACCAACAACCTCGATCTGCACGCCCGGCGGCGGCTGTACGACGCCGTCGGCTCCTGGTCCGGTGTCCTGGTCGTGGTCAGCCACGACCGCGAACTCCTGGAGCGCGTCGACCAGATCGCCGATCTGCGGGACGGCGAGGTCCGCTGGTACGGCGGCGCCTTCTCCGCGTACGAGGAGGCGCTCGCCCAGGAACAGCAGGCGGCGGCCCGCATGGTGCGGGCCGCGGAGGCCGATGTACAGCGTCAGAAGCGTGAACTGTCGGAAGCACAGATGAAGTTGGCCCGGCGCAAGCGGTTCGGGCAGAAGATGTCGGACACCAAGCGCGAGCCGAAGATCGTCATGAACGGGCGCAAGCAGGCGGCCCAGGAGTCCGCGGGCAAGCACCGCATCCTGCACACCGAGCGGCTCGCCGAGGCGAAGGAGCGGCTGGACGAGGCGGTGGAGGCGGTACGGGACGACGACGAGGTCCGTATCGAACTGCCGCACACCGTCGTCCATCCCGGGCGCGGCGTGCTGACCCTGCGCGATCTGCGGCTGCGGTACGGGGCCGAGGTCAGCGGCGAGTACGCGATCCACGGCCCCGAGCGGATCGCGCTGGTCGGCCGGAACGGAGCGGGCAAGACGACGCTTCTGCGCACCGTCGCCGGGGAGTTGGCGCCGGAGTCCGGCGAGGCGGTGGCCCATGTGCCGCTGCGCTTCCTGCCGCAGCGGCTCGATGTGCTGGACGACGCGCTCACCGTGGCGGAGAACGTCGCCCGCTTCGCTCCCGCGGCGACCAACAACCAGATCAGGTCCCGGCTGGCGCGCTTCCTCTTCCGGGGCGCGCGGGCCGACCAGCCGGCCGGGACCCTCTCCGGTGGCGAACGGTTCCGGGCCTCGCTCGCCGCACTGCTGCTCGCGGAACCGGCGCCGCGGCTGCTGCTGCTCGACGAGCCGACGAACAACCTGGACATGGCGTCCGTCCGCCGGCTCACCGCCGCGCTGGAGTCGTACGAGGGCGCGCTGATCGTGGCGAGCCACGACGTGCCGTTCCTGGAGTCGATCGGGATCACTCGCTGGCTGCGGCTCGACGGTGAGTTGCGGGACACCGACGCGGAGGAGGTACGGGCCTTCGGGCACGGGTGACCGGGCACGGGCGGACCGGGCGCGGGCGGACCGGCACGGGCGGACCGGCACGGGTGATGATGGCCGGGCGACCGGTCCCGTACCACCTCGGCCGGTCACCCGACCAGGACGAAATGGAGTGACGATCGTGCCCAGCAGGAAAGCCCTGATCCGACGCCCGAGCCCACGCCTCGCCGAGGGGCTGGTCACCCACCTCGAACGGACCCCGGTCGACACCGCGCTCGCGGTCGAGCAGTGGGAGCGGTACGGCGCGACGCTGCGCGCGCACGGCTGGGAGACCGTCGAGGTGGACCCGGCCGACGACTGCCCGGACGGCGTGTTCGTCGAGGACACCGTCGTGATGTTCCGCAATGTCGCGCTGATCTGCCGCCCCGGCGCCCTCTCGCGCCGCGCCGAGACCGCCGCGGTGGAGGAGGAGCTGGTCCGGCTCGGCTGCTCGGTCAACTGGATCCGGGAGCCCGGCACCCTTGAGGGCGGCGATGTCCTGAGGACCGGCGACACGATCTACGTGGGGCTGGGCGGCCGGACGAACGCGGCGGGGGTGCGGCAGCTCCGCGCGGTCTTCGAACCGCTCGGGGCGCGGGTGGTGGCCGTACCCGTCACCAAGGTGCTGCATCTCAAGTCCGCGGTGACGGCGCTGCCCGACTCCACCGCCATCGGCTTCGAGCCGCTGCTGGACGCCTGGTCGCTCTTCCCGCGCCGGCTCTCCGTACCGGAGGAGCCGGGCGCGCATGTCGTACTGCTCGGCGGCGGGAAACTGCTCATCGCGGCGAGCGCGCCGCGGACCGCCGAACTGCTGTCGGATCTCGGCCATGAGCCGGTGCCGGTCGACATCAGCGAGTTCGAGAAGCTCGAAGGGTGTGTGACCTGCCTCTCGGTGCGGCTGCGGGAGCTGTACGTCTGACGGACACGAGCCGGGGCGCGCACGAACTCGTGTACGAGTCTTCGCGATCCCGTGCGGGGCTCGGCGCACCCCCCGCACGGGACCGGACAACCGTGGCTGACCTGCGCCTTAACCCCCGATGGCGACAGCGTGCCACGTGTGCGACCTGAGGTGATCGTGCGGTGATCCGGGGTCCAGGCTTGGCCTCTCACTTACTCGGGCCTTAACCTACGGTGTCGTAACCTACGAACCCGTAGGTAAACAACTCCCGTCCCCCTGGAGCACCCGTGTCGATCACCTCTCCCCACCTCGGCAGTTCGGACGCGTGGACCGACGCCCGACTGCTGTACGCGCTGGAGGAGGTGGTGGAGAAGGAACTCAACCGCCATCTCAAGGTCGCCAAGGACTGGATGCCGCACGAGTACGTGCCTTTTTCCGACGCCCGCAACTTCCCCGGATTCTTCGAGGACGGCGAGGCGTGGGACCCGGCGCAGTCGAAGGTCACCGACATCGGCAAGATCGCGCTCGTGGTCAATCTGCTGACCGAGGACAACCTCCCCAGCTACCACCACGAGATCGCCAGCCTCTTCGGCCGCGACGGCGCCTGGGGCACCTGGGTGCACCGCTGGACCGCGGAGGAGGGCCGGCACGGCATCGTGATGCGCGACTACCTGCTCGCCTCGCGCGCCGTCGACCCGGACAAGCTGGAGCAGTTCCGGATGGCGCACATGGCGGAGGGCTTCGAGTCCGACAACCGCCACTCGATGCTGCACTCCGTCGCGTACGTCGCCTTCCAGGAGCTGGCGACCCGCGTCTCGCACCGCAACACCGGCCACCAGTCGGGCGATCCGGTCTGCGACCGGATGCTGGCGCGCATCGCCACCGACGAGAACCTGCACATGGTCTTCTACCGGAACCTGCTGGGCGCCGCCTTCGAGATCGCCCCTGACCTGACGATGCAGGCCGTCCGCGACGTGGTCGTGCAGTTCCGGATGCCCGGACACGGCATGCCCGGCTTCGAGCGCGCCGCCGCGCAGATGGCCATCGGCGAGATCTACAACATGCGCATCCACCACGACGACGTGCTCCAGCCGGTGCTGCGCTTCCTGAAGGTCATGGACATAGGCGGTCTCGGCCCCGAGGGTCTGAAGGCTCAGGAGGAACTGGGCCTGTACATGGGCGGTCTGGACAGCGAGGCGAGCAAGTTCGACGTGAAGCTCGCCGCCCGCAAGGCCCGGATGGCGGCGCGCGCGGCAGGCTGACCGCCCGGCAGCCCGGCAGGACAGCGCCCGGTAGGCACCAGGGCGCGCAGGTACGACGAGGGAGCGCGCGGCGCGCAAGGGGGCGTACGGTGTGGGCCGCGCGCCGGTGCGCCGTACGCTGTGCCGGATGAAGCCTGTTACGCGCCTCTTCCTCATAGGCGCTCCCGTTCTGGTCGCCGCCGTCGTCCTCTTCGGCGGCGGCGACGGCGACTCGGGGGTGCTCGCCGACCATCCGCCGGAGTATCCCGGGCAGAGCGGCACCCCCGATCCCCTCCTGTCCGGCGACCCGGACGAGCGCAAGGAGCTGGCGGAGCGGATCGAGAAGCTGCCGCCCGGCCTCGCCGCTCCCGCGCAGAAGGAGATCGCCGCGCGGCTCGTGGCCAGCGCGGAGAACTCGACGCTCGACTGGCGTGGCCAGTACGGCGCCATCGAGGACCTCGGGGACGGCAACGGCTACACGGCCGGGATCATCGGCTTCTGCTCCGGCACCAACGACATGCTGCAGCTCGTGGAGTCGTACACGAAGTCCCACCCGGACAACCCGCTCGCGCCCTATCTCCCGGCGCTGCGCGCGGTGGACGGCACCGACTCGCACAAGGGCCTGGACCCCGGCTTCCGGGACGCCTGGGCCGAGGCCGCGGAGTCCCGGGACTTCCGCCTCGCGCAGGACAGGACCCGGGACACGCTGTACTTCGACCCGGCCGTCCGGCTGGCCAAGATGGACGGCCTCGGCACGCTCGGCCAGTTCGTCTACTACGACGCGATGGTCCTGCACGGGCCGGGTCTCGACACACAGGGCTTCTACGGCATCCGGCAGGCGGCCATGAAGAAGGCGAAAACGGCGGCCGAGGGCGGCGACGAGAAGGTGTACCTCGGCACCTTCCTCGACGCGAGCAAGGCCGTGATCAAGACGAAGCCCCTCACGGCGCAGCGCGACTCCTCCCGTATCGACACCGCGCAGCGGGTCTTTCTGCGCGACGGCAACATGGATCTGCGGCTGCCGCTGCGCTGGCAGGTGTACGGAGAGGCATTCCACATCGACGCGGTGTGAGCGACGGGCGCCGGGACGGCGGCCGGCGCGGGGTGAGGCGCCGGAGTCCGCAGGGGTGCACGGGATGCGCTCAGCGGCTCTGGCGCCGGAGGTTCTGCCGCTCCTTCTCGGAGAGCCCGCCCCAGACCCCGAACCGCTCGTCGTGGTTGAGGGCGTACTGGAGGCAGGCCACCCGCCCCTCGCAGGCACCGCACAGCCGCTTGGCCTCGCGGGTGGAGGAACCGGGGGCGGGGAAGAAGAACTCGGGCCCCGTCTGGGCGCACAACGCGCTCTCCTGCCAGGAGAGTTCGTCGGTCGTGGTGGTGCTGGTGATGATGTTGATCGGCATGCCGCACAGGTTGCCCGTCCGCGATAAACGAATGATGGACGAACCATCAACGGCCTGATGGACAGGGCCTGTTGTCAGGCGTCCCGGGCCACGCCCTGGAGGATCGCGAACCGTGCCCCGGAGGGGTCGGCCAGCTTGGCGAACCGTCCGACACCCTCGATGTCGGTCGGTGCCACGCGCACCGTGGCGCCGAGCCCTCGGCCCGCCGTCACCGTAGCGTCGCATTCGGTGACCGCGAAGTACAGTTGCCAGTGCGGCGCGCCGCCCGACTCGCTCGGATCCGAGCCGAGCGTCACGAACCCGCCGAACATGCCGTCCGGGCCCTGCCCGCCCGGATGGACCATGCGGTACGTGCCGCTCCCGTCGGGCAGCGGCATGGCGGAGGACTCCCAGCCGAAGACGGCCTGGTAGAAGGCGTACGCGGCGGGCTCGTCGGCGGTGTACAGCTCGGCCCAGCAGAGACTGCCCGGCTCGTTGACGACGTCCAGGCCGTGGTTGGTGCCGGGCTGCCAGATCGAGAAGGCGGCGCCGCCCGGGTCCGTGAGGACGGCCATCCTGCCGATGTCCATGACGTCCATGGGGCCGACCACGACGGAACCGCCGTTGCCCTGCACGGACTTGGCGGTGGCGTCGGCGTCGGACGTACGGAAGTACAGCGACCAGGACGGCGGGCCCTGCTCGGCGGCCAGGGGCATACCGCCCGCCGCGGTCCTGTCACCGAGCTGGAACATGCCGTAGCCGCCCGTGTCGGGTCCCGCGGGCCTGAATTCCCAGCCGAAGAGCCCTCGGTAGAAGGCGGCGGCGCCGTCGATGTCCGGGGTGCCGAGGTCGACCCAGACCGGGGAGCCGTTGACATAGGGGGAGGTGAGCATGGCGCGCGCTCCTTCGTGAGGTCCCGTGCTCTCCTTCCGAGTCTCCCTCCACGGCGGCCTCCCCGCCTCCTGGACGGGGGCGCGGGCGGAGGGCGCGCGTCCCCCGCCCGCGGGCGGGGGTCAGTGGCCCGTGTGGTCCGCCTTCGCGTCGCCGTCCGCCTTCGTACCGCCGCCCGCCTTCGTACCGCCCGAGGCCGCCGGGTGGTGCGGCTCGTACCCGGGGATCGTGCCGTCCGGCTTGGCGACCAGCAGCAGGCCGGCCATGCCCATGTCGGAGTGGCTCTGGACATGGCAGTGGTACATCCAGGCGCCCGCGCCCCCTCGTTCGCCCGCGATGATCTGGAAGCCGAAGGAGTCCGCCGGTCCCGTGATCTTGTTGTCGATCACCCGGCTGGGGTCGTCGGGGCCGGTGAGCAGGCCCGTTCTGTTGTCCGCCCAGCGATGCCCGTGGACATGGAACGTGTGGTAGAACTCGCCGTGCGTGATCATGATGATCTCGACGCGATCGCCCACGGTGGCCTCGAAGTTGGGGCTCTCCGCGCCGGGCTTGTTGTTGATCGACATGTCGTTGAAGACGATCGTGAACTGCTTGTCCGGCAGGATGTCGCCCTTCCTGCGGACCACAACGGGACCGTACAGCCCCTTGCGGATCCCGCCCGTGCCGTGGTCCGTGCCCACGACATGGTCGTGGTAGTGCCAGTAGCCCGCGCTGCCCGGCTGCCAGGTGCCGTCCTTGCGCGTACCCGGGGCGTGGGTGCGCCAGGTGTACGTACGGGTGCCGCCGGGCTCGACGTGGCTCTTGCTCATCCGCGTGCCGTCGTTGGCGATGTCGTAGTCCACGCCGTGCGGGTGGAGGCTGACGTCGACGTCGCAGTTGTTCTCGAAGTCGATGTGGAGGGTGTCGCCCTCGTTCAGCTCGATCAGCGGCCCCGGGATGGTGGCCTTGCCCTTCTCGAAGCCGTACCCCATCTGCCCGTTGGGCAGCTTCTCGGCGTACATGCTGATACGGCGCACCTGGCCGCCCGCCGGAGCGGTCCTGGGCGGGGTGTCCGCCGCCGTGGCGGAGGGGGCCGACGCGGCGGCGACCGACAGGGAGGTCGCCCCGGTCGCGGCGACCGCGCTCCCCGCCAGCAGGCGTCGGTTGAAGCTCCTTCGGTCCATGGCCATCGTGAACTCCCCTGTGCCGTAAGGACGTTTGCGGGGCGCATGAGACCCCGGAGACGGCCACACGGTAGTCCAGGGAACTTTGTTTATCCACACTCAGGACAAAGTTGGTGGGATTGCGGTCGTACCTATTGGCGCGCCGACGAAAGAGGTCTAGTTTCAGGCGCTGTTGCTGTGCCCGCAAGACCGTGTCCGAAGACTGTGACCAGAGAGGGGTGGGTGAACACATGCAGCCTGCACCGCATCACCGGTCGAGATTCCCGAGAGCCACGAGTTCGAAGAGGTCGAGGAGATCGAGACGCGGCGTGGCCGCGGCTCTGGCAGCAGGCGCCCTGGCGGCGTCGCTGCTCGGCTCCAACGCCGCTACGGCCAGGCCGTATCCCGAGCCGGAGTCGACAACGTTGTCCCTTCCGTCGCCGCCCGGCGGCGAGAACGTGAGGGTGCTCGTCTTCCACGCCTCGGCCACCGAGGAGTCGCCGGTCGTCAACGCCGGTATCGAGGCCATCGAGTCGATCGGCCTGTCGGGTCCCGCCGCCGAACGGTTCAAGACCGTGGCCACGGACGACCCCTCCGTCTTCACCAACGCCACCAAGCTCGGCAAGTACAACGCGGTCGTCTTCCTCACCGGCGGCGGCGATGTGCTCGACCCCGCACAGGAGTCGGGCCTCGAAGCGTTCATGAACGCGGGCGGCGGCTTCCTCGGGATCCATGAGGCGGCCCGCACCGAGCCGTACTCCGACTGGTTCACGGGGCTGATCGGGGCCCGGCCGACAGGCGCCCCGAGCACCGTGCAGCGTGCGACGGTCGAGATCGGTGACCGGCTGAATCCCGCCACCAGGAACCTTCCGCTGGAGTGGAAGCGGCCCGACAAGTGGTTCAACTGGTCGACGAACCCCAGCGGCAAGGTGCACACGGTCGCCCGCGTCAGGGAGGCCAGCTTCAAGCCGGCGACCGGCGCCAACGGAGCCGACCACCCGGTCTCCTGGTGCCGTGACTACTCCGGCGGCCGGTCCTTCTACACCGGCATGGGCGGTACGGCCGACTCGTACGCCGAGACGGACTTCCGCGACCATCTGCGCGGCGCCCTCAACTGGACGACGCGGATCTCCCGCGCCGACTGCAAGGCGACGATCGACTCCAACTACGCGGCCGAGCGCGTCACCCAGCCCAACCAGGCCGGTCAGCAGGACCAGATCGGCGAGCCGCACGGCATGGTCACCGCGCCCGACGGGCGGGTGCTCTACATCGGCCGCGGCGGTGGTGACAACGCGGCCCCGGTGGTGACCGACTGGAACAATCCGGAGATCGGCAAGGGCCAAGGGCAGATCCACGTCTACGACCCGAAGACGAAGAAGGTGACGCTCGCGGGCTCCCTCACCGTCTTCGGCAACAAGGGCGGCGGCGACGAGCTGATCAAGGTCGAGGAGGGGCTGCTCGGGATCGAGCTGGACCCGGCCTTCGCGACCAACGGCTGGGTGTACCTGCACTACACACCGCACTCCCAGCTCAACCGCGACACCCAGATCGCCGAACGGCGCGTCTCTCGCTTCACCCTGGACCGTACGACGAACAAGCTGGACCTCGCCTCCGAGAAGGCCCTGCTGAAGTGGCCGGTACAGGTGCACAGTTGCTGCCACGCCGGCGGCGGGCTGGCCTGGGACTCCAAGGGGAACCTGTACATCGCGACCGGCGACAACAACTCCTCCGGTTTCAGTGACGGTTACTCCGGCAACAACCCGCAGCCCGCGTACAAAGGCGTCTCCTTCGCGGACGCGCGCCGCACCGCCGGCAACACCAACAACCTCAACGGCAAGATCCTGCGCATCCACCCGGAGCCGGACGGCACGTACACCCTGCCCGAGGGGAACCTCTTCACCGGCAAGGAGCAGGCCGAGGGTGGTGGCAAGACCCGCGGCGAGATCTATGTGATGGGCGTGCGCAACCCGTCCCGGATCTCCGTCGACCGGAAGACCGACGCGCTGTACGCGGGCTGGGTCGGTCCTGACGCCGGTGCGCCGAGCACCACCTGGGGTCCGGCGAAGTACGACACCTTCTCCATGATCACCAAGGCGGGCAACCACGGCTGGCCGTTCTGCATGGGCAACAACCAGCCCTACCGGGACCGCAACCTGCCCGATCCGTCCAAGCCGCTGGGGTGGTACAACTGCGCCGCCCCGAAGAACGAGTCCCCCAACAACGACGGTCTGGTGAATCTGCCGCCCGTCACCGGCAACACCATCTGGTACTCGCCGCAGGGCGGCGCCCCCGACTTCCCGCGGGACGCGAACGGTGTGCCCAGCTACAAGCAGAGCGAGTCCACGTACCTGCTCCCGTGGCTCAAGGGCGGCGGCCAGGCGACCATGAACGGACCCGTCTACCGGTACGACGCGGAGAACACGAACGCCGCGAAGTGGCCGGAGTACTGGGACGGCAAGTGGTTCGTCGGTGACTTCTACGACGCGGCGGACAGCCCGCGCCACGCGGTGGTGACCGATCCGAAGACCGGGGGCAAGGGCGGGCTGCCGGTGCACGCCGAGTCCCTGAAGAAGATCATCCCGGTCGGTCAGGGCGGCATCCGCAACCTGATGGACTGGAAGTTCGCCCCGGACGGCTCGCTCTACGTCCTGGACTACGGGCGCGGCTTCTTCACCTCGGACTCCCAGTCCGCGCTGTGGCGCGTGACCTACAAGGGCGGCGAGCCGACCCCGGCCGCCGGTGACCTCGCACGGAAGGCGGCCCAGTGAGACGCGAGTTGAGACACCGGCCGGGGCGCCGTCCCTGGGCACACCGGTCGCCGCGCCTGTGGACGGCCCTGGTGGGCGCGTTCCTGATGGTGCTGGGACTGACCTCCACGGCCGCGTACGGGCGGCCCGCCGGCGCCGGCGACGAGGGGGGCGCCGGTACGAAGGCGGCAGCGGCCCAGGTTCTGACCTGGGCCGCGGGCGACCCCATCGACAAGTACCTCAGCTTCCCCACCACCGCGGTGGCCGGGCCGACCACGATCGTCTTCGAGAACAGCACGGCCACCGGCAACACCACCGGGATGCCGCACACGCTGACCTTCGACGTGTCGGATCCCGAGTACAACAACGATGTCCCGCTGAACATCCTGGCCAACCCGGGTGACGCCAACGGCGGCAAGTACACCACCGAGGTCAACCTGACCCCGGGCACGTACCGCTACCACTGCGTCATCCCGGGCCACGGCACCATGACCGGCATCCTCACGGTGACCGAGGCGGGCGGCGGCGACGACACCACCGCCCCCACCACCTCGGCCACGGTCGAGGGCCAGCAGAACGCCGACGGCGCGTACGTCGGTTCCGCGACGGTGGCCGTGAAGGCGACCGACGACGGATCCGGTGTGGCGACCACCGAGTACGCGGTCGGCGCGGACGGGGAGTGGCAGCCGTACACCACCCCGGTGGTGGTCGACCAGGTCGGCGAGCACACGATCCGCTACCGCGCCACCGACAAGGCGGGCAACGCGGCGGCGGAGAAGTCCGTCGCGTTCACCGTCGTCGCCCCGCCGACCGACGACACCACCGCGCCGGAGACCTCGGCGACGGTGAGCGGTGACCAGGACGAGGCGGGCGACTACCTGTCGATGGCCACGGTCACCGTCACCGCCTCCGACACCGGTTCCGGCGTCAACACCATCGAGTACGCGCTCGGCGCCGACGGTGGCTGGCAGCCGTACACCGCCCCGGTGATGGTGCACGAGGTCGGTACGCACACGGTCCGCTACCGCGCCACCGACAAGGCGGGCAACGCGGCTGCGGCCAAGTCCGTGTCGTTCACGGTGGTGGCGCCGCCGGTCGAGGACACCACCCCGCCGGTGACCGGAGCGGTGGTGACCGGCGACAAGAACTCCAACGGCGCCTACATCACCAGCGCGAAGGTGACCCTCACGGCGACCGACAGCGAGTCGGGGGTGGACCGGATCGAGTACTCGCTCGACAGCGGTCCCTACCTCGCGTACACCACCCCCGTCGTCGTCGACCGCGTGGGCTACCACGCGCTCTCCTACCGGGCGACCGACAAGGCGGGCAACACCGCGCAGGCCAAGCAGCTCTCGTTCACCGTCGCGCAGAGCGGCGGCGTACCGGCGCCCAACTGCCCGGAGTTCGACGATCGGTTGACGGTCATCGTGGGGACGGTCGACTCGGGGGTGCCGAACCGGCTGACCCGTAACCGGTGCACGATCAACGAGTTGATCGAGGACGAGAAGGAGTGGACCTCGCAGGCCCTCTTCCTCAAGCACGTCGACAGCGTGCTCGACAAGCTGCTGTCCGACAACGTCATCGACGACCGCGAGTTCAAGCAGATCACCAAGGCCGCCAAGCAGTCGAAGATCGGAACCCCCGGGCAGACCGAGGGCTACCGACCGCTCTTCGACGGTACGGCCGAATCCCTGGCCAAGTGGGAGCAGGTCGGCGGCGGCAAGTTCGCGCTGAGCGGCGACGGTGCCATCACCAGCAGCACCACCGTCGAGGGCATGGGCATGCTGTGGTTCCCGCAGCGCACCTACGGCGACTTCTCGCTGAAGCTGCAGTTCCGCGACGACGCCCCGGGCAGCGGCAACGCCAACGGCGGTGTGTTCGTACGCTTCCCGAACGTCCACAACCACCCGGAGGAGTCCCGCCCCGAGTGGGTCGCCATCAACTACGGGCATGAGATCCAGATCCTGGACCGCCCGGACGGCGACCTGTACAAGACCGGCTCGGTCTACGGCTTCGACCGGGTGGGTCTCGGCGGCGCGGGCGTCACCCCGAAGGGCACCTGGAACGACTACGAGATCCGGGTGGAGGGTCAGCACTACACCATCCTGCGCAACGGTGTGCTGATCAACGAGTTCGACAACGTGGGCGGGCAGACGTTCTACCCCGCACGCGCGGGCGACCCGGGCACGGACGGCCGGCGCTACGCCACCGGCCATGTCGGGCTCCAGGTCCACGGCACGACGGACGTCATCTCGTACCGCGACATCCGTATCAAGGAGCTGTGACCCTCAAGGAGCTGTGACCGCGTTCGCGGCCCGTCAGTGGGTCGCGAACGCGGCCCACTGACGGTGTGTCCCCTCTCGGCGGAGCGGGGACACACCTTCGTGTTCGCCAACTCCCTTATTTCTCCTCGCGCTTGGCGCGGCTCGGCTGGACCCGCTTCGGCTCCCCCGGCATCTTCGGGTAGTCCGGCGGGTACGGCATGTCCCCCAGTCCGTGGTCCCGTTCGTACCGGTCGGCCAGCTCCAGCAGCCCGTCGAGACGGTGCGGCCGGTCCGCCATCTCCGCGTGCACATCGCCCACCTCGGCGTAGCGCACCGGCATCGTCACCAGATCGAAGTCGTCCGGCGCCACGTCGTCCAGCTCCGCCCAGCGCAGCGGCGCGGAGACCGGGGCGTGCGGGCGGGGGCGTACGGAGTAGGCGGAGGCGATGGTGCGGTCGCGCGCGGTCTGGTTGTAGTCGACGAAGATCCGCTCGCCGCGCTCCTCCTTCCACCACGCGGTGGTCACCCGGCCCGGCATCCGCCGCTCCAGCTCATGACCGACGGCGATCGCGCACCGCCGCACCTCGGCGAACGTCCAGCGCGGCTCGATCGGCACGAAGACGTGCAGCCCCCGGCCGCCGGAGGTCTTGGGCCAGCCGTGCAGCCCCTGCTCCTCCAGGAACGCGTGGAGTTCGTGGGCGGCCCTGACCGCGTCGGCGAAGTCGGTGCCCGGCTGCGGATCGAGGTCGATGCGCAGCTCGTCGGGGTGGTCGGTGGCGTCCCGCCGTACCGGCCAGGGGTGGAAGGTGAGACAGCCGAGGTTCGCCGCCCAGAGGACGGCGGCCGGTTCCGTCGGGCAGATCTCGTCGGCCGAGCGCCCGCTGGGGAACTCGATCCGGGCGGTGGGGATCCAGTCGGGAAGGTTCTTCGGGGCCCGTTTCTGGAAGAAGGACTCGCCGTCGACGCCCTCGGGGAAGCGTTGCAGGGTGGTGGGGCGGTCGCGCAGCGCGCGGGTGATCCCCGGCGCCACGGCCAGGTAGTAGCGCGCGACGTCCAGCTTGGTGTAGCCGCGCTCGGGGAAATAGACCTTTTCGGGGCTGGACAGCCGTACGGTCCTGCCGCCCGCCTCCAGCTCCACCGCCACGCCTGCGCCCATGTGCGCCACGGTAGGCCGGGGGCGCGCGGAGCGCATCACGGGACGGCGCCGCGCGGGACATGTCGGGCACCCCGGGAGGTTCTGGCCGACAATCGGTCCATGGACCTGCCGGTGATGCCGCCCGTGAAGCCGATGCTCGCCAAGTCCGTGGCCCGTATCCCGCCCGGCATGCAGTACGAGGCCAAATGGGACGGCTTCCGGGCGATCGTGCACCGCGACGGCGCCGAGCTGGTGATCGGCAGCAGGACCGGGAAGTCGCTCACCCGCTACTTCCCCGAGCTGGTCGCGGCCCTGCTCGCGGAGTTGCCCGAGCGCTGTGTCGTCGACGGCGAGATCGTGATCGTGCACGGCGACCGGCTCGACTTCGAACGGCTCACGGAGCGGATCCACCCGGCGAAGTCCCGGGTGGACCTGCTCGCCGAGCGCACCCCGGCGAGCTTCGTCGCCTTCGATCTGCTGGCGCTCGGGGACGCCTCGCTGCTCGGCGTGGACCAGGCGCGCCGCAGGGAGGCGCTGGAGGCCGCGCTCTCCCCCGCGCGTCCCCCCGTCCATCTCGCGCCCGCGACCGGCGACATCGACGTGGCGCGGCAGTGGTTCGAGCGGTACGAGGGGGCCGGTCTGGACGGGGTGGTGGCCAAGCCGCTGGATCTGCCGTACCGCCCCGACACCCGGTCCATGTACAAGATCAAGCATGAGCGGACGGCGGACGCCGTCGTGGCCGGCTACCGGGAGCACAAGAGCGGCCCGGTGGTCGGTTCGCTGCTCCTCGGTCTGTACGACACCGCGGGCGTGCTCCAGCACGTCGGGGTCTGCGCCGCGTTCCCCATGCGGCGCCGCGCCGAGCTGGCGGCGGAGCTGGCCCCGCTGCGCATGGAGGGCGCCGAGGGCCATCCGTGGGCGGCGTGGACGGAGGAGTCCGCGCACGAGAGCGCCCGGCTGCCCGGCGGGCCGAGCCGCTGGTCCGGGACGAAGGACCTGTCGTGGCTTCCCCTGCGGCCCGAGCGGGTGTGCGAGGTGGCGTACGACCACATGGAGGGCGACCGGTTCCGGCACACCACGCAGTTCCGCAGGTGGCGCCCCGACCGTACCCCTGCGAGCTGTACGTACGCGCAGTTGGAGGAGCCGGTGCGGTACGACCTGTCGGAGGTGCTGACGGCACGGTGAACGGCCGGGGATCTCACCGGTCTGGCCGACCCCGCATGCGTCCGGACGGCCGCGGTGTGACCGTGCAGGGGTGACCTCAGCCAGCGAGACCGGCCCCCCGGCGACGACGCGGGCGCCGGAGTCCGCCCCCGCACCGCCCGTGCTCGACGGACGGCAGCGGAACATCGTCTTCGCCACGATCATGCTCGGTGTGCTGCTCGCGGCGCTCGACCAGACGATCGTCGGCACGGCCCTGCCGACGATCGTCTCGGACCTGGGCGGCGCCGCCCACATGTCCTGGGTGGTCACCTCGTACCTGCTCGCCGAGACGGTCTCCACGGTCCTGGTCGGCAAGTTCGGTGATCTCTTCGGCCGGAAGCTGGTCTTCCAGGTCTCCGCGGTCGTCTTCATCACCGGTTCGTTCCTCTGCGGTCTCGCCACCGACATGACGCTGCTGATCTCCTGGCGCGCGCTCCAGGGCATCGGCGCCGGCGGGCTGATGGTCACCGCGATGGCCCTGATCGCGGATGTCATCCCGCTGCGCGAACGCGGCAAGTACCAGGGGGCGATCGGCGCCGTCTTCGGGGTCTCGACGGTCGTCGGCCCGCTGCTCGGCGGGGTGTTCACGGACAATCTGAGCTGGCGCTGGGCGTTCTACATCAATGTGCCCATCGCGATCGCCGTGGTCATCGCGGCGGCCCGGACCATCCCGTCCGTCAAGGCGGTCTCCCGCCCGGTCATCGACTACCTGGGCATCGCGCTGGTGGCGATCGGGGCCAGCGCCCTGATCCTGGCGACGAGTTGGGGCGGCAACCAGTACGGCTGGGGCTCCCCCGTGATCCTCGGCCTGTTCGTCGGCGGTGTCGTCGCGCTCGCGCTGTTCTGCCTGGTGGAGACGCGCGCCGCCGAACCGATGCTGCCGATGCGGCTGTTCCGCAACCCGGTCTTCACGGTCTGCTCCGTCCTGAGCTTCATCGTGGGCTTCGCGATGCTCGGGGCGATGACCTTCCTGCCCACGTATCTCCAGTACGTGGACGGCGACTCGGCGATCGTCTCGGGCGTCCGTACGCTGCCGATGGTCTTCGGCCTGCTGCTCGCCTCGATCTTCAGCGGCACCGTGGTCAGCAGGACGGGCGCCTACCGGATCTTCCCGATCGTCGGCTCGGTGGTGATGGCCGCGGGGCTCTACCTGCTGTCCCGGATGGGCCCCGACTCCGGCGTGTGGCGGGAGTCGGGGTCGATGCTGGTGCTGGGTCTGGGGATCGGGCTGGTCATGCAGGTGCTGACGATCGCGGTGCAGAACACCGTCGAGTACGCGGACCTCGGCACCGCCACGTCCGGGGTGACCTTCTTCCGTACGCTCGGCAGCGCCTTCGGCGCGGCGGTCTTCGGCACGATCTACGCCAACTCCCTCGGGCCGAACCTGCGGACGGGCATCGCCGGGGCGGTACGGGCGGCGGGGGCCGGGGCGGACCCGGCGGCCATCGCGAAGGCGGCGGGGAGCCCGGAGGGGCTGCACGCGCTGCCGCCCGCGCAGTCCGCGCCGATCGTGCAGGCGTACACGGAGTCGTTGCAGACGGTGTTCCTGTGGACGGTGCCGGTGGCGCTGCTCGGGTTCGTGGTGGCGCTCTTCCTCAAGCAGGTGAAGCTGCGGGACTCGGCGCGGGCGAGCTCCACGGACATGGGCGAGGGGTTCGGTTCGCCGGTCAGCTCCGGTGACTCGGAGCAACTGCTGGAGCTGTCCCTCGCCAAGATCCTGCGCTCCACCCGGCCGGACACCGCGCGGCGGATCATGCTCTCCGCGGACACCCGGCTGGACATCGCGGGGGCGTGGGCCGTGATGCAGGTCGAGCTGTTCACCCGCATGGTCGGCCATGCCGGCCTCGGGCTGATCGCGGAGCGCCACCGGCTGCCGCCCGAGGTGGTGTTCCCGGTCTTCGACCGGATGGTCGAAGAGGGCTATCTGAGCCGGACCGGGAACATGCTCGCGCACACGGAGGCGGGCGCCCGGGAGGCGGCCGTGATCAACACGGCGTGGGCGCACTGGCTCAACGGACAGCTCGACGCCGACCGGGGCCGGCCCAGCGGCACCGAACTGCGCCGCGCGGTGGACGCGATCGCGAAGCGGCTGCTGGCCGAGGATCTGGCGCAGGACCTGTCCGGCAGGACCCGTGTCCCGGCCGGCTCGACGCCCGCGACCGCGCGGCGCTGAGGGTCAGAGGTCCTGGTCGGGGAAGGTGCCCTCCACATAGACCCAAGCGCCGTCGTGCCGCGCGAACCGGCTGCGCTCGCGCAGTTCGCCCGGCCCGCCCCCGTCGGTGAAACGGGCGCGGAAGGTGACCGTACCGGTGGTGTGGAAGGCACTGCCGTCGGTGGTCGCCAGGATCTCCAGCCCCTGCCAGCGCGTGGCGGGGTCCAGATCCAGGCGCGCCGGGCGGGTGGCGGGGGCCCAGGTCCTGAGCAGGTACGCCGCGTCGAGCACGGCGAAGGCGCTGTAGCGGGAGCGCATCAGCAGCGCGGCGGTGGGCGCGGTGGCGGCGGTCCCCGTCCCGGATCCGGTATGGAACCGCCCGCAGCACGCGCCGTACGGGGCGCCCGCTCCGCAGGGGCAGGGCGACGCGTCGGTGACGCGCCGCCCTGCTCCTGCGGGCTGGTCGGATCGGCCGGGGCGACGGGTGCGTGCGGGGCGTCGGGCCATGTGGTGCTGTGCTCCAGGACGGGACGGGGCTCGTTCGGTGTGCCGGGCGGCTGGGCGGCCGGGCCGCCCGGCCCGCCTCCCGTAGGTGCACAGCCTAGGCGTCCCCGGGCGTCCCCGCGCGGTCCGCCGGGTCGGCGTGCCCGGTCCGGCATACGCGCCCTGTCCGTCGTCCGCCGGGTCAGCCTGTGCCGTTCTCCGCGCCGGCCGGCTCCGGCAGCTCCTCCACGTCCACCCCGGAGACCTGAGCCAACTCGTGCTTGAGCGCGGCGAGTTCGGCGCCGCCCGCCATGTGGTTGGTGAGTGCTTCCAGGCTGACCTCGCTGCGCGCGGAGCTGAGTTCCAGGGTGCCGAGCCGCAGCACCGTGAAGTGGTCGCCGACCATGTAGGCGTGGTGCGGGTTGTGGGTGATGAAGATGACGCCGAGGCCGCGTTCCCGGGCGGCGGCGATGTACTTGAGCACCACCCCGGACTGCTTGACACCGAGCGCGGCGGTCGGCTCGTCCAGGATCAGCACCCGGGCGCCGAAGTAGACGGCGCGGGCGATGGCCACGGACTGCCGCTGGCCGCCGGAGAGCGAGCCGACGGGCTGGTCGAGGTCGTCGAGGACGATGCCCATGTTGCGCAGTTCCTGGTCGGTGATGCTCTTCATCCGCGGGATGTCGAGCATCCTGGCCGGCCAGGGGCCCCGGGTCAGCTCGGAGCCGAGGAAGAAGTTCCGCCACACCGGCATCATCGGTACGGTGGCGAGGTCCTGGTAGACCGTGGCGATGCCGTGGCCCAGGGCCTCACGCGGGGTGGTCAGCCGGACCGGCTCGCCCTCGATGAGGAACTCGCCCTCGGTGTGCTGGTGCAGTCCCGATATGACCTTGATCAGGGTGGACTTGCCGGCGCCGTTGTCGCCGAGCACACAGGTCACCCGGCCCGGCCTGACGGCCAGGTCGACGCCGTGCAGGGCGCGGATGTTGCCGTAACTCTTGCCGACGCCGCGCAGTTCGACGATCGGCGCCTCGGCGTCGTGGCCGGCCTTCCCGCCCTGGGCTGTCGTGGTGGTTGCCATGGGGTTCACCTCCGGGTCGCCTGCTTGCGTACCCACAGATTGAGGAGGACGGCGACGAGCAGCATCGCGCCGAGGAAGAATTTGAACCAGTCGGGGTTCCAGTTGGCGTAGACGATGCCCTGGGTGACCATGCCGAACATGAACGCGCCGACCATCGGGCCGAAGGCCGAGCCGTAACCGCCGGTCAGTACGCAGCCTCCGATCACCGCGGCGGCGATGTAGAGCAGTTCGTTGCCGATGCCCTCGCCCGACTGGACGGTGTTGAAGGCGAAGAGCTGGTGCATGCCGACGAACCAGGCCGCGAAACCGACGATCATGAAGAGGGAGATCTTGGTGAAGGTCACCGGGACACCGACGGCGCGCGCGCTGTCCTGGTTGCCGCCGACCGCGAAGATCCAGTTGCCGTACTTGGTGCGCAGCAGCACCCAGGTGGCCAGGATGCCGAAGACCACCCACCACACCACGGTGATCCGGACGCTGGTCCCGCCGACGGCTATCTCGGAGGAGAAGATCCTGCGGGCCTGGTCGAAGCCGTCCATGTCGCGGATGGAGTCGGTGGCGACGTTGCTGGTGATCAGCTTGGTGACCGCGAGGTTGGCGCCCTGGAGCATCAGGAACGTGCCGAGGGTGACCAGGAAGCTGGGCAGACCGGTCTTGACCAGCAGGAATCCGTTGAAGGCCCCGACGGCGAGGGAGACCACCAGCGCGAAGACCACGCCCACCCAGACGTTCATGGAGAGCTGGAAGGCGAACATGGAGGCGGTGAGCGCGGAGGTGACCACGGCGACACCGGCCGACAGGTCGAACTCACCGCCGATCATCAGCAGCGCCACGGCCAGCGCCATGATCCCGATGGTCGACGCCTGGTAGAGCACGGTGTTCAGCGAGTCGAGCTGCCGGAAGGTCGGCGCGACGGAGAAGAAGAAGACGTAGACGACGACGGCGCCGATCAGCGCGCCGATCTCGGGCCGGCCCAGCAGCCGGTGCACCGGCGAGCGCCGGGCGGTGCGGCCGTCCTTTCCACCGGCCGGCGGCGGGGGTCCCGGCGTCGCCGCCGGGGCCGGATCCGGCGCCGGGCTCACTGCGGACTCCACACTCATCACCGGGTTCCCTTCTCGGCGAACGCCGCGATCTTGTCGATGTTCGACTCGTCCACGAACGCGGGTCCGGTCAGGACCGGTTCGGCGCCGCCGCCGCTGAAGTTGCCGTTGTTCTTGTACAGCCAGAGGCCGTCGACCGCCAGATAGCCCTGGAGGTAGGGCTGTTGGTCGACGGCGAACTTCACGTCGCCGTCCTTGAGGGCGTCGACCAGTTCCTTGTTGAGGTCGAACGTGGCGACCTTCGCCTTGCTGCCGGCGTCCTTCGCCGACTGGACCGCGGTGAGCGCGATCGGGGCGCCGAGGGTGGCGACGTAGTCGATCGACGTGTCCTGCTGGAGCTTGGCCTCGATGGTCGACTTCACCGACGGCATGTCCTTGCCGTTGACGTAGAGGATCTCGGCCTTGCCCTTGAACGTCTTCTTCACGCCCGCGCACCGGGCCTCCAGGGCGACATGCCCCTGGTCCTGGATGACACAGATGGTGTGCTTGGCGCCCACCTCGTTGAGGCGGTTGCCGAACGCCTCGCCCGCGACCTTCTCGTCCTGCCCGTAGTAGGACTGGAGCCCGAGGTCCTTCCAGTCGTCGAGACCGGCGTTGAAGCCGACGACGGGGATGCCGGCCCGCTCCGCCTTGGCGAGCACGGTCTTCATGGCCTCGGGCTTGGCGGCGGTGACCGCGATCCCGTCGACCTTCTGGTCGATGGCGTTCTGGATCAGGTTGGCCTGGTCGGCGGCCTTCTCGTCACTGGAGTAGACGAGTTCGACGTTGTCCTTGGCCGCCGCGGCCTGGGCGCCCTTGCGGACGATGTCCCAGAACGTGTCACCGGGAGGTGCGTGGGTGACCATGGCGATCTTCATGCGGGCGGTGGTCGCCTTGCCGGTCGTCGCGGCGTTCTGGTCCTCCTGGGCCTTCTTGCCACCGGACCCGCTGGAGCAGCCTGCGGCCAGGAGGACCGCCGCCATACCGACGGCCGCGGCTGCGACGGTTCTGCGGGAGCCTCGGGAGCGGATAGTGCGATTCATCGTCCTGCACCTCACGGAGTGAGTGGGCGGAGAGGGGGCATGAGCCCACCGGACCGCAACGGAGGGATACGGCACAGGGGCCAGTTCGGAGTTTTCGGCCATGAGCCGGAAACGTCGCCGTTACTGGACTGGAGCAAACTCCAGCGGCGGCCCGGTGTCAATGGTTTGTCAGGACAACACTTCATCCGGACGTAACGGCACGATAACGTCGCAGCCGCGGAAGGCCGCGCCGGTTCCGCCCCTCGACGGGCCCTGTCGGCACCGTGCGGGAGGGGCGTCGATCTCCAGAGTCAGTTCCTTGACGTCTGGATCGATCCAGACCCAGACTATGAGGTTGTGTCACCATCAGTGTCAATAGTCATGCGACGACAGGGTCGGGAGGCCGTGTGGAACGGACCGGGGGCGGCCGGACCAGGCGCGCCACGATGCAGGACGTGGCGGCGCGGGCGGGAGTGTCACGGTCGCTGGTGTCCCTGGTCTTCCGCGGCGAGCCGGGCGCCAGCCCCGGGACCCGGGACAAGGTGCTGCGGGCCGCGGACGAGATCGGCTACCGCGTCGACCCCACCGCACGCCTGCTCCGCAGCAGCCGCAGCAGGCTGCTCGGCGTCGTGCTCGACACCCGTAACGCCTTCCACGCCGATCTCGTGGACGGGATCTACGCCTCGGCCGAGGAGACCGGTTACGAGGTCTCGCTGAGCGCCCTGGCCCCCACCCGTGACGAACGCAAGGCCGTCGAGCGGCTGATCGCCTACCGCAGCGAGGCCCTGATCCTCCTCGGCCCCGAGACCACCGCCGAGGAGCTGTCGGAGCTCGGCCGGCGGATCCCGGTGGTCACGATCGGCCGCGGCGCCACGGCGGAGACCGTCGACTCCGTACACATCGCGGAGATGGACGGCGCGCGCCAGTCCGTCGACCATCTCATCGGCCTCGGACACCGCGCCATCGTCCATATCGACGGCGGCCGGGCGTCGATGGCGGGCGAGCGGCGCAGGGGCTACCGCCAGGCCATGCGGCGGCGCGGGCTGGCCGACGAGATCCGGGTGATCCCGGGCGACCACAACGAGACCTCCGGCGCCGACGCCGCCCGTACGCTGCTGGCCGGGCGCGCCCTGCCCACCGCCGTGATCGCTTACAACGACCGCTGCGCCACCGGCCTTCTCGACGCCTTCCTGCGGGCGGGGGTACGGGTGCCCGCCGATGTCTCCGTCGTCGGCTGCGACGACAGTTCGCTGGCGCGGCTGGCCCACATCAGCCTCACCACGCTCTCCCAGGACGCCGAGCGGATGGCCGAACTCGCCGTCCAGGCGGCGGTGGAGCGGCTGGACGGCGGGCGGAGCAAGCCCCGGGACGTGGTGATCAGTCCGCACCTGGTGGTACGGGCGAGCACCGCGCGCCCGCGTACGGCCGGCTGAGCCGGGAGCGGGACACCCCGGAAAAGGAACCACGCGAACAGGAACCGCGCGCCACGACTTCTTGACAGCGGGCGGCGGGCCGCCACATAGTCGCTACTGGATCGATCCAGTGTCGAGCGAGTCCCTCCCCGCGCCTCCACCCTGATCTCCCTGATTCCCCCGAGTCACCTCCGACCGATATGGAGAACACCCCATGAAACTCGGTGCCTACACCGCCTGCCTGCACGACAAGACGCTCGACGAGGTCCTTGAGGTGGTCCGCAAACTGGGGCTGACCGCCGTCGAGTTGAACGCGGGCGGCTTCCTGCCCGCCCCGCACATCCCCGTCGACGCCCTGCTCGCCGGCGAGCGGGCGCGTACGGAGTTCCTGGCCCGGCTCGACGCGGCCGGTGTGGAGCTGACCGCGCTGAACGTCAACGGCAACCCCCTGCACCCCGACCCCGAGGTCGGCACCAAGCACGCCCGCGATCTGCGCACCGCGATCGAGCTGGCCGGGCTGCTGGGCGTACGCCACGTGATCACCATGTCCGGCCAGCCGGAGGCGCACCCGGGCGGGCTCACCCCGGCGTGGACGGTGGAGCCGTGGCACAGCGGGGCCACGGAGGTCCTCGACTACCAGTGGAACGAGGTGGCGGTCCCGTTCTGGAAGGGCATCGAGGAGCTGGCCCGGCGCGCGGACGTGCGGGTGGCCATCGAGATGCACCCGCACAACCTGGTCTACAACCCCGTCACCCTGATGCGGCTGATCGAGCGGGTGGGATCCACCCACATCGGCGCCGAGATGGACCCGAGCCACCTCTTCTGGCAGGGCATGGAGCCACTGGTCGCCATCGAGTACCTGGGGGACCGCGTCTTCCACGCGGCGGCCAAGGACGTACGGATCAACGAGGACCACGTCAAGCTGCACGGCGTCCTCGACGACCGGTTCCGTACGCCGACGCCGGAGCAGCCCGGCGTGGTGGGCCTCATCGGTCTCGGCGGGCGCTATCTGCTCAACGAGTTCCCGGCGGACGCCCCGTGGCAGTTCGTCGCGGTCGGCCGGGGGCACTCCACCGCGTACTGGACGGAGTTCCTCGCCGCCCTGCGCCGGATCGACCCGGACATGGCCGTCAACATCGAGCACGAGGATCTGGAACTGGGCCAGCTCGAAGGGCTCCAGGCCGCCGCCGACACGCTGCTCGCGGCCGTGGCGGCGCTGCCGGCCGACTGACCGCCGTCCACGCCCTCGCCGGGGCCGCACCCGCCCCGGGTACGGCCCACCGGGCGGTCAGGGCTGGACGAGGAGCTGGAACTCGAAGGCGTACCGCGACGCCCGGTAGATATGGGTGCCGTACTCGACGGCGCGGCCCGTGTCGTCGTACGTCGTGCGCTGCATCGTCAGCAGTGCGGCGCCCTCGGCCTCGCCCAGGCTCTCGCCCTCCGGCGCGGTGGCGTTGCGCGCGCCGACCGTCTGGCGGGCGCTGTGCAGGGTGATCCCGACGGCCCGCATCAGACGGTAGAGGCCGGTCTCCTCCAACTCCTCGGTGTCCAGGCGCACCAGCCCCGGCGGCAGGAAGTTGCGCAGGTACGCCATCGGTTCGGCGTGGCTCAGCCGCAGCCGCTCCAGGACGACGACCTCGCTGCCCTCGGCGACCCCGAGCGCGGCGGCGACCTCGGCGGAGGCCGGCGCCGTCCCGTTGAGCAGGACGCGGGTGGTGGGGCTCTGTCCGGCCGCCCTCAGGTCGTCGTAGAGGCTGCTCAGTTCCAGCGGTCGCTTGACCTGGCTGTGCACGACCTGCGTCCCGATGCCCCGGCGGCGGACCAGCAGCCCCTTGTCGACCAGCGACTGGATGGCGTGCCGGACGGTGGGGCGGGAGAGCCCGAGCCGTCCGGCCAGCTCGATCTCGTTGCCGAGCAGGCTGCCCGGGGAGAGCCTGCCGTGCTCGATGGCGCTCTCCAACTGCTGGGCGAGCTGGTAGTAGAGCGGCACCGGACTCGACCGGTTCACCGAGAGTTTGAGTGCCGTGGGATCAGGGGTGTTCACGGGGCGAGAATATCCGCCGTAAGGGTGACAGGCACCTCCGACGTCAGATTGTTGTGACAATAGGGGACTTCCCGCGCACCGCGCCCGTCCTGCCCCGCCCTGCCCCGGCGCGCCCCGCCCCGCCCCGTCGTCGCGGGCCTGCCCGTCAGCGCCTGCCCCTCAGGGCCTGACCCTCAGGGCCTGACCCGGTGCCCGAGGCGTACGGAGAGCGCGCCCGCGCCCTTCACCGCGAGCTGGGACAGCTCCTCCTCGCGCTCGTCGCTCCAGCGGATCATCGGTACGGAGATGGACAGCGCGGCGACGACCCGGCCCGCCCGGTCCCGTACCGGCGCGGCCACGCAGCTCACGTCGGGGTTCGACTCGCGGTGCTCGACGGCGACCCCGCGCTCCCTGATCCCCGCCAGCTCCGCGTGCAGCACCTCGGGGTCGGTGATGCTGTCGGGCGTCATCGCGAGGAACTCGTGGCCGTCGATACGGGCCGCCAGCTCGCTCTCGGAGAGCGAGGCGAGCAGCATCTTGCCGACCGAGGTGCAGTGGGCGGGCAGTCTGCGCCCGGCGGCGGAGACCATCCGGACCGCGTGCGTGGAGTCCACCTTCGCGATGTATATGACGTCGGTTTCCTCCAGGATCGCGACGTGGACGGTCTCGTCGCAGGTCTCGGCGACCTCGCGGGCGACCTGCCGGCCCTCGGCCGCGAGGTCGAGCTGTTCCGCGTACCGGCTTCCGAGCTGGTAGGAGCGCACGCCGAGCCGGTAGCGGCCGGGCTGTCCGGGAACGGGCGCCAGGTAGGAGCGGGCCGCGAGCGTGGTGATCAGCTCGTGCACGGTGGTGCGCGGCAGTTGCAGTTTGCGGATGACATCGGGCGCGGAGAGCGTCCCGTCGCCCTCCAGGAACAGTTCCAGAATGTCCAGGGCCCGCGTCACCGCGGGGACGAGCCGTCCCATGGCCGACCACCCACCCGTCTCGTTCGGTACTTCGGCCATCGGCCGGAATGACGAACACAGGCTAACCGCCGCGCTACCCATTGACACCCCTCGGAGCGTCTGAATACCGTCACGCCACGATTTCGAACGTGTGACGAAATACCGAACACACCCTGGGGACCTGTCTTGCGCATCACGGGAATCAGCACACACGTCGTCGGTACGCCCTGGCGTAACCTCACCTACGTCCTCGTCCATACCGACGAAGGTCTCACCGGCGTCGGTGAGACGAGGATGCTCGGCAGGACCGACGCGCTCATCGGTTATCTGCGTGAGGCCGAGGCCAATCATCTTCGCGGATCGGACCCCTTCGCGGTAGAGGATCTCGTACGCCGGATGAAGTACGGCGACTACGGACGCGCCGGTGAGATCGTGATGTCGGGCATCGCGGTCGTCGAGATGGCCTGCTGGGACATCAAGGGCAAGGCGCTGGGCGTACCGGTGTGGCAGCTCCTCGGCGGGAAGGTCACCGACCGGGTCAAGGCGTACGCGAACGGCTGGTACACCACCGAGCGCACCCCCGACGCGTACCACAAGGCGGCCCAGGCCGTGATGGCGCGCGGCTACCGGGCCCTGAAGATCGACCCGTTCGGCACCGGCCACTTCGAGCTGGACCGGGCGGCGAGCAACGAGGCCGTGGCCCTGATCGAGGCCGTACGGGACGCGATCGGGCCCGAGTCCGAGCTGATGCTGGAGATGCACGGCCGGTTCAGCCCGTCGACGGCCGTACGGCTGGCCCGCGAGCTGGCGCCGTTCGCCCCGGCCTGGCTGGAGGAGCCGGTGCCGCCGGAGAACCTGAAGGCGCTGAGCAAGGTCGCCGACAAGGTCGACCTGCCGATCGCGACCGGTGAACGCATCCACGACCGGATCGAGTTCCGGGAGCTCTTCGAGTCGCAGGCCGCCGACATCATCCAGCCCGACGTCGGCCACATCGGCGGCATCCTGGAGACCCGGAAGCTGGCGGCGACCGCGGAGACGCACTACACGCTGATCGCGCCGCACAATGTCGGCGGCTCGGTGCTGACTGCGGCGAGCCTTCAAGTGGCCGCCTGCACACCGAACTTCAAGATCCTTGAGCACTTCAACGACTTCGCCGACGCGGAGATCAAGAAGGTCGTCAAGGGCGCCCCCCAGGTCGACCCGGAGACCGGCTGCTTCGAGATCTCGCACGCGCCGGGGCTGGGCGTCGAGTTCGACGTGGACGCGGCGGCCGAATTCCCGCAGCAGCAGGCGCGGTTCGACCTGTGGGCCGAGGGCTGGGAGAAGCGCGACCCGAAGGAGCCGCGATGAGCGACCGGCCAGCGGCGGGCGGGGACACGCCCGCCGGGCCGGCGGCGACCGGCAGATCGGTCGTCGTCGACCGGCCCGGCGTCCACCGCCTGGTGACCGGCCCGGTGCCCGTACCCGGCCCCGGCGAGGTACGGGTACGGGTGGCGGCGGCCGGTATCTGCATGAGCGACCGGGAGGTGTACGACGGCCACCGCGACCCGGCCTATGTGCGCTACCCGGTGACGCCGGGCCACGAGTGGTCGGGGACCGTCGAGGCGGTCGGCCCCGGCGTGGCGCCGGAGCTGGTCGGGCGCAAGGCCGTCGCCGAGGGGTTCCGCGCCTGCGGGACCTGTACGCGCTGCCGCACGGGCGAGACCTCGCTGTGCACGGGCGGGTACGAGGAGACGGGCTTCACCGTGCCGGGCGCGTTCGCCGACCATGTCGTCGTTCCCGGGCGCCTGTTGCACCTGCTTGACAACGATGCCGACCTGCGGGCCGCCGCCCTGCTGGAGCCGGCCGCGGTGGTGGCCGCTGCCGTGCGGACCTGCCGCCCCGAGCCCGGTGAGCGGATCGCCGTGGTCGGCGCGGGGACCCTGGGGCTGCTCGCCGTCCAGTTGCTGGCCGCCACCTCCCCCGCCGAGCTGACGGTCGTCGATCCCCGGGCCGAACGCGGCGCCACCGCACGGCTGTTCGGGGCGACGGACTCCGGCACCCCGGAGGAGGCCAAGGAGGCGCACGGGCGCTACGACCTCGTCGTGGAGACCGCCGGGGCGCCGACCACCGCCGCCGCGGCCTGCCTGCTGGCGCGGCGCGGCGGCCGGGTGGTGCTCACCGGGATGTTCGCACCCGGCGCGACCGGGATCGACCCGGCGCTGCTGACGCTCGGTCAACTCACCGTGCACGGCGTCTTCGGGGCGCCGTCCGCCGCCTGGGCCTTCGCCGTACGGGCCTTCACCTCCGGGGTTCTCGACCCGGGGCCGCTGATCACCCACGAGTTCCCGCTGGAGCGGTTCGGCGAGGCCGTGGCGCTGGTCGGCGGGGGCGATCCGGGTACCGGAAAGGTGCTGCTGCGGCCATGACCCGGCGTTCGGCACCCCGCGCGGGACACCGCCGTCCCGCACTCCTCGTACCACAGAGCACACAGAGCACACAGAGCACACCGCACACGACCGACGCGTACGACCGACGCGTAGGACCGAACCGAAGGACTCGTCCGTGACCGACGCATCAGCCCCCGCCCCCCGCCGTCCAGGCGAGCAGGCGCTCGCCACGCTCGGCCTGGCCGCGCCCGCCCTCAGCCCCGCGGACGCCTCCGCGCACGCCTTCCCCGACGGGGGGCTGTGGCGGACCGAGATCCCCTCCGTCGAGGGCCCTGAGAGCCTGGCCGAGGTCCTCAAGGAGTCCGCCCGGCTCGATGTGCCCATCCACCGCATCAGCCAGGGCAGCGGCGTGTGGATGCTCTCCGACGCCGACATCACCGAGATGGTCGACGCCTGCGCGTCCCGCGACATCGAGCTGTGCCTGTTCACCGGGCCGCGCGGCACCTGGGACATCGGCGGCTCGACCCGTACGGACTCCGGCGGCGCGGGGCTGCGCGCCCGTGGCCACGACGCGCTGGCCGGCTGTGTCGAGGACGCGCTGCGCGCCACCGGGCTCGGGGTGAAGTGCCTGCTCGTCGCCGACGAGGGCGTGCTGTGGACCCTGCACCAACTGCGCGCGCGGGGCGTACTGCCCGCCGACACCACGCTCAAGGTGTCGGCGCTGATCGGGCCCGTCAACCCGGCCTCGTACGCGGTCTTCGAGCACCTCGGGGCCGACTCGGTCAACATCCCCTCGGACCTCGCGCTCGCGCACTTCACCGAGATCCGCCGGGTCAGCCGCGCCCCCATGGACCTCTACATCGAGGCCCCCGACGACCTCGGCGGCTACATCCGGATGTACGAGGCGGCGGAGCTGATCCGGCGCGGCGCCCCGATCTACCTCAAGTTCGGCCTGTCGAAGTCCCCGGGTATCTACCCGTTCGGAGCCCAACTCCGCGAGACCGCCCTCAGCAGCGCCCGGGAACGGGTACGCCGGGGCCGGCTCGTTCTCGATCTGCTCGGCCGCCACGGCGCCGACGGCGGCATGTCCCCGCTAGGCTCCCGGCTTCCGGGTCCACTCAATCGTTTTTCACTGACCGACGACAAGGACTGATGTACCCATGCGAACTCGCCGAGCCGCACTCGCCGTCACCGCGCTCTCCCTGGTGCTCTCACTCGCTGCCTGCGGGCAGAGCGGCGAGGGTGGCAGCAAGGACGACACCAAGGGCGGCAAGGGCTCCACCGTCGGCATCGCGATGCCGACCAAGTCGTCCGAGCGCTGGATCGCGGACGGCAACAACGTTGTCACCGAACTGAAGAAACTCGGCTACAAGACCGACCTCCAGTACGGCGAGGACAACGTTGCCCAGCAGGTCGCGCAGATCGAGAACATGATCACCAAGGGCGTGGACGTCCTGATCGTCGCGGCCATCGACGGCAGCGCCCTGAGCGATGTGCTCCAGCAGGCGGCCGACAAGAAGATCAAGGTCGTCTCGTACGACCGGCTCATCCTCGGCACGAAGAACGTCGACTACTACGCGTCGTTCGACAACGAGAAGGTCGGTGTCCTCCAGGCCACCTACCTGATCGAGAAACTGGGTCTGAAGGAGGGCGGCAAGGAGGGCCCGTTCAACATCGAGCTGTTCGCCGGTTCACCGGACGACAACAACACCCAGTACTTCTTCAACGGCGCGATGAAGACCCTCAAGCCGTACATCGACGACAAGCAGCTCGTCGTCCGCAGCGGACAGACCAAGCTGAACCAGGTCACCACCCTGCGCTGGGACGGCGGCACGGCCCAGCGGCGGATGGACGACCTGCTCACCAGGGCGTACGGCTCGGACAACGTGGACGCGGTGCTCTCGCCGTACGACGGCATCTCCATCGGCATCCTGTCATCGCTCAGGTCCGACGGCTATGGGACGAAGGCGAAGCCGTATCCGGTGGTCACCGGGCAGGACGCCGAGGTCGCCTCGGTGAAGTCGATCATCGCCGGCCAGCAGACCATGACCGTCCTCAAGGACATCCGCCTGCTGGCCAAGACGGCCGCCCAGATGACGGACGCGATGCTGAACGACAAGAAGGTCGAGGTCAACGACGAGAAGTCGTACGACAACAAGGTCAAGGTCGTCCCGGCGTTCCTGCTGACGCCGGTCGGCGTCGACAAGTCCAACTACCAGAAGGAACTGGTGGACTCCGGCTACATCAAGGCCGAGGACCTGAAGTGACCCTTCCAGTAGGCACGGCGGGGGCGGCCGGTGCGGCGGCCCCCGTCCTGGAGATGCGTTCCATCGTCAAGACCTTCCCCGGGGTCAAGGCGCTCTCCGATGTCACCCTGACCGTGGCCCCGGGCGAGGTGCACGCCATCTGCGGTGAGAACGGTGCGGGCAAGTCGACCCTCATGAAGGTCCTCAGCGGGGTTCACCCGCACGGGAGTTACGAGGGCGAGATCCTGTTCGAGGGCTCCGGGTGCGCCTTCAAGGACATCAAGGCCAGCGAGTCCCAGGGCATCGTGATCATCCATCAGGAACTCGCCCTGATCCCGTATCTGTCGATCGCCGAGAACATCTTCCTGGGCAACGAGCACGCGACCCGGGGCTTCATCAGTTGGAACGACACGCTCCGGCACGCCGCCGAGCTGCTCAAGCGGGTGGGTCTCAACGAGCATCCGCAGACCCGGGTCGCCGACATCGGGGTCGGCAAGCAACAGCTCGTGGAGATCGCCAAGGCGCTCGCCAAGCGGGTCAAGCTGCTGATCCTGGACGAGCCGACGGCCGCGCTCAACGACAGCGACAGTGCCCAGCTCCTGCGCCTCATCAAGGAGTTGAAGGAGCAGGGCATCACCTCGATCATCATCTCGCACAAGCTGAACGAGATCGCCGAGGTGGCGGACTCCGTCACCATCCTGCGGGACGGCAGGACCATCGAGACGCTGGACGTGAGCGCGGAGTCGACCACCGAGGACCGGATCATCCGGGGCATGGTCGGCCGCGATCTCGACCACCGCTTCCCCGAACGCACCCCGTACGAGGGCGATCCGGAGGCGCGGCCCGCCCTGGAGGTGCGGGACTGGACCGTGCACCACCCCATCGACCAGCAGCGCAAGGTCGTGGACGGGGTCTCCGTCGAGGTCCGCAGGGGCGAGATCGTCGGTATCGCGGGGCTGATGGGCGCCGGCCGCACCGAGTTGGCGATGAGCGTGTTCGGCCGCAGTTACGGCCGCAACATCAGCGGGACGGTCCTCAAGGACGGCACGGAGATCCGGACGAGGACGGTGCCGGAGGCCGTGGCGCACGGCATCGCCTACGTCACCGAGGACCGCAAGCAGTACGGGCTCAACCTCATCGACACCATCGGCCGCAACATCACCCTGGGAGCGCTCTCCAAGGTGTCCCGGCGCGGGATCGTCGACGAGCACGAGGAGGGCCGGGTCGCCGAGTCGTACCGCAAGAGCATGAACATCAAGACGCCCACGGTGTTCGAGCAGGTCGGCCGGCTCTCCGGCGGCAACCAGCAGAAGGTCGTCCTCAGCAAATGGATCTTCGCGGGTCCCGATGTGCTGATTCTCGACGAGCCCACCCGCGGGATCGACGTCGGTGCGAAGTACGAGATCTACACCGTCATCGACCAGCTCGCCGCGGAGGGCAAGGCCGTCGTCTTCATCTCCTCGGAACTCCCCGAACTGCTCGGCATGTGCGACCGCATCTACACGATGGCGGCCGGCCGGCTCACCGGTGAGATCCCGCGGGCGGAAGCGACCCAGGAAGTACTGATGCGCCACATGACCAAGAACACGAGGTAGTCGACATGGGTCCGGTCACCACCGACACGCCGAAGGGCGACACACCGAAGGACGCCCCACCGACGCCTCCGTCCGGGCGCTCCGCGACGGGGGCGCTGCTCATGGATGCCGCACGCCGCAACATGCGGCAGTACGGCATGCTCGTCGCGCTCGGCCTGATCGTCGTCCTGTTCCAGATATGGACGGACGGGGTCCTCCTCAAGCCGAACAACGTCACCAACCTGGTTCTCCAGAACAGCTACATCCTGGTCCTGGCCATCGGCATGATGATCGTGATCGTCGCGGGCCATATCGACCTGTCGGTCGGCTCGCTGGCCGCGTTCGTCTCCGCGGCCTGCGCGGTGATGATGGTCGAACACGACATGCCCTGGGTGCCCGCCCTGATCCTGGGGCTGCTGATCGGCGCGATCGCCGGGGCCTGGCAGGGGTTCTGGATCGCGTACGTCGGCATCCCGTCGTTCATCGTCACCCTCGCCGGGATGCTGATCTTCCGCGGCGGTACGCAGATCTTCCTGGGGTCGCGCTCGCTCGGCCCGTTCCCCGAGGGCTTCCAGAAGATCTCGACCGGCTATCTCCCCGAGGTCGGTCCGTCCACCAACTACCACAACCTGACACTCCTGTTGGGGCTGGCACTGCTGGCGTTCGCGTTCTTCCAGGAGTTCCGGGACCGGCGCCGGCAGCAGGCGTACGACCTGGACGTCCTGCCCTTCAACCTGTTCGTCGTCAAGCTGGTGGCGCTGGCCGCCGCGGTGCTGGCCTTCACCATGACCCTGGCCAGCTACCGGGGTGTGCCGGTCGTCCTGCTGCTGCTGGCGGCGCTGCTGATCGGCTTCGGCTACGTCATGCGCAACGCCGTCGTCGGCCGCCACGTGTACGCGCTGGGCGGCAACCAGGCGGCGGCGAAGCTGTCCGGCGTCAAGGACAAGCGGGTCACCTTCCTGGTCTTCGTCAACATGGGTGTGCTGGCGGCGCTCGCGGGCGTCGTCTACGCGGCGCGGCTCAACGCGGGGGTGCCGCAGGCCGGCATCAACTTCGAACTGGAGGCCATCGCCGCCGCGTTCATCGGCGGCGCGTCGATGACCGGCGGCGTCGGCACGGTGTTCGGCGCGATCATCGGCGGTCTGGTGCTGGGCGTCCTGAACAACGGGATGTCGCTGGTCGGTATCGGCACCGACTACCAGCAGGTCATCAAGGGCCTGGTGCTGCTGGCCGCGGTGGGCTTCGACGTCTGGAACAAGCGCAGGGTGGGTGCCTGACCCGACCTGACCCCGCCTGACCCGGTGACCCCGCCCCGGTGACACCAGCGCGGCGCCGCAGCGCACCTGAAAGTGCTGCGACGCCGCGCTCCCCGTGATTCAGTGACAGCTCGGGTGCCGCCGCCGTACGTCCCGGTACGGCGGCGGATCACGTGAGCAGGAAGTCCGCCTGCCCCGACTTGGCGCCCTGGATGAAAGCGGCGATCTCACTCGTGGTGTAGATCAGCGCCGGACCGCCGGGATCGGCGGACTGACGCACGGCGACCCGGCCGTCGGCCAGCTTCATGGCCTCGACGCAGTTGCCGCCGTTGCCGCCGCTCCACGGCTTGTACCAGCCTTCGGTGCCGAGGTCGGCGGCGGGCATGCCGTTGTATATGGGGTCCATTCACAGCTCCTTGCGGACATCCTTGAGGATCTCCTTCGTGCGTTGTGCAGTTGCGGCCTGGGCCGCCATCCGGTCCATGACCTCAAGGTGGGTGGCCACTTCGGGACGTGCGTCAAGGTAGACGGCACCGGTCAGGTACTCGCTGTAGACCATGTCAGGCAGCTCGGGCACGGCGAAACGGAAAAGAACGAACGGCCCGTAGGTACCCGGGTGGTGTCCGCTGGAGAACTCCGCGATCTGCAGGGTCACGTTGGTCAGCTCGGAGGCTTCCAGAAGCCTGTCGATCTGTGCCCGCATGACCTGCGGGTCCTCCCCGACGGGGCGGCGCAGCACGGTCTCGTCCATGATCACCCAGAATCTGGGCGCGTCGGCACGTGTCAGGAGCGACTGGCGTTCCATGCGGAGCGCCACATGCCGTTCGATCTCCTCCGGCTGGGCCTGCCCCACGGCCCCCGCGTGCATGACGGCCCGGGCGTACTCCTCGGTCTGGAGCAGTCCGGGAACGAAATGGGGCTCGTACGCCCGAAGGAGGGACGCCGCGCCCTCCAGGGAGACGTACATGCTGAACCAGTCCGGCAGGATGTCGTGGAACCGCTGCCACCAGCCGGGCTTGTTCGCCTCCTCCGTCAGCTCGACGAAGGCGTCCGCCTCCTCCTCGGGTACGCCGTACGCCCTGAGCAGTAACTGTACGTAAGGGATCTTGAGCGCGACCTCGGCCGTCTCCATGCGGCGGATCGTGGCCGGAGCCACCCGCAGGAGTCTGGCGGCCTCCTCGCGTCTCAGGCCGCGGCGCTCGCGCAGGTCCTGCAGACGTCTGCCGAGTACGACCTGGCCCACGGTCGGGGCGGACCGCGGTTCACTCACTTTTGGGTCCTTCCCACGCACGGTTACCAGCAGTCTGCCATGCCGCCCCGACGAAGAACATGGCACTCTGAATTTTTCAGAGTGCTACTTGCCAAGTGTCCTCGGCGGGTGGACAGTGGACCGGTGAACCAGTTCACGCGGTTGTCGCGCTCTGCCATGGGAGAGGTCTTGCACGCATCCGCTGCTCCCCCACCGTTAGGAATCGGTCGTGGCACCTGGTAACGCGCTCACCCCCCAGCTCATAGCCCTGTGCCCTGGCAACGCAGTCCGCCGCTACGGGTTCCGCCTGCCGGCTCACGCGGAGTCCGTCGCACGCGCCAGACAGCTCATACAGGCCCGCCTCGTCCTCTGGGACCTGGACGAGGAGACCCGCGACACCGCGGTCCTCGTCGTGTCCGAGCTGGTGACGAACGCGATCGTGCACGCCGCGGGCGACCGCGTCATCTGCGAGATACGCGACGGCGAGGGACGCCTGCGGATAGCGGTGGAGGACCAGGGCTACGGGCCCACCGGGCCCCAGCTCCATCACACGGCCGAGGGTGAGGCGGAGGGCGAAGGCGGGCGCGGGCTGTTCCTCGTCGACTCGATGTGCAGCGGCTGGGGAGCCCACGACACATCGGGTTACGGCCCCGGGCGCGTCGTCTGGGCCGAACTGCCGCACGCGGGCGGGGCGCCGCACGGCGCCGGCCGCACGCTGAAGCACGGCGCCGGGCCGGCCCGCGCGACACAGGCACCGCGCGGAACGGAGCCGCCGTGCTGAGGACCGCGCTCCAGCGGCTGGCCCGCGGCCTGCGGGACACCACCACGCCGCGCGGGATCGAACTGCCCCTGCCGGCCACGCTGCCGGCCTCCCTGGGGTGTGACGCGGTGGGCGTGCCCGCGGAGCACGGCTTCCGGCTGATGGCCCGGCTGCCGAGGACGGGCTGTGTCTTCGCGGACACCGACTGGTGGTGGTGGATCGTCCCGGCGGGCTCCGACCTCGATCTGACCTGGCCGTCCCCCGCGCGCTACATCAGCGGTACGAAGGTCCCCGCGGTCCACCCCAAGCTGATCCACTGGCCTCAGGCGCCCACCCCGTACACCCCGCCGATCCCCTTCTACCTGATGGTCTGCCAGCTCAGCGGAACGGCCCCCGCCTGGGCGGACGGCGGTACGGGAGCGGGCGCGGGGCCAGGGACGGGGACGGTGCCCGCGCAGCGTCCGGCGCGCCAGCACGGCTAGGGTCCTTCGTTCGGATCCTGCCGGGGACCGCTCTGGTCCCGTACGCCGCCCAGGTCCCGTACGCCGAGCAGCGCCCGCATCGCCCGTTCGGCCGCGTCCCGGTCCCGGGCCCGTACCGCGTCGAGGACGGCCCGGTGGCCGGGCACCGGGTCCGCCGGCCGCGGGGAGCCGTGGTGGGCGGGGCCCGGCCCGACGACCATCTCCATCCGCGCCAGCAGCTCGTTGCCGGTGGCCGCGAGGAGCCCCCGGTGGAAGGCCAGACCGGCCTCGGCGGCGCGGGTGGGGCTGTCGGCGCTCTCCGCCAGCACCCGGAGGGCTGTCTCCAGGGCGGTGAGGTCCGCGTCCGTACGGCGCTCGGCGGCCAGCCGGGCCGCGGCCGGCCCGACGACGGCACGGACCTCGTCCAAATCGCGCAGCAGGGCGGGTCCGGCCGGTGTGCCGGGACCGTCCGCGAACTGCCAGCGCAGCACGTCGGCGTCGAGCAGGTTCCAGTCGGAGCGGGGCCGCACGAAGGTGCCGCGCTTCTGCCGGGCGTCGACCATGCCCTTGGCCGCGAGCACCTTCAGCGATTCCCGCAGGACGGTCAGGCTGACGTCCAACTCCCGCCGCAGCGCGCCGAGATCGAGCGTGGCACCCTCGGGGATCTGCCCGCCGAGCACCCGGCGCGCCAGCGTCTCCACCGTCCGGCCGTGCACGCCCCGGTGTGTGTACGGCGCCATACGGGTCCGCCTCTCTCCTGCGTTCGGGGCCGGCGGCCCGCCCGTTCAGGCGGATGCCTTCACGACACTCCACCCGCCGTCCACGAGCAGGCTCGATCCGGTGATGTACGAGGCCTCCTCGGCCGCGAGGAAGGCGATCGCCGCGGCGACCTCCTCGGGGGTGCCGAAGCGGCGCGCCGCGGTCCCGGCGGCGCTCCGCGCCCGCTCCTCCTCGGGGATCCCGTCCCAGGCCGCGGTGAGGATCGGACCCGGCAGGACCGCGTTGACCCGTACCTCCGGCCCGTACTCCACGGCGAGTTGAGCGCAGAGCGAGAGCAGGGCGCCCTTGGAGGCGGCGTAGGCGGGGCGGCCGGGTATGCCGTGGTGGGCGTGGACGGACGAGGTCAGCACCACGGCGCCGCGCCGGGCGCGCAGGTCGGGCAGGACCGCCCGGAAGCCGAGGAATCCGCCGGTGAGGTTGACGGCGAGCTGCCGTTCCCAGGAGGCGAGGGTCATCTCGTGCGCCGCCGTGACGTCCACGGTGTACGCGTTGCTGACCAGGACGTCCACGGGACCGAAGGTGTGGGCGGCGGTGACGATACGGTCCCAGCCGTCCTCCTGCGCCACGTCGGCCAGCACGAACGCGGCCCGCCCGCCCTCCTCGCGGATCCGCGCGGCGGCGGGCACACCGCGCTCCGCGTCGGTGTCGGCGAGGACGACCGAGGCGCCCTCGGCGGCGAGGCGGCCCGCCGTGGCGGCGCCGATGCCCGAGGCGGCGCCGGTGACCACGGCGATCCGGTCGGTGAAGCGGGCGATTCCGTTCATGGGGCGCATGGGACGGTACGACTCCTCGGCCTTCGGGGACATGGACTGTGTCCCGAGGTTACGGCCTGGTGTCCGAAGGCTCCGGCCGCCTACTGCCGTACCAGGACGACGAGTTCGGCGTCGTACTGGTCCGTCCACGCGAACGGCAGCCCGTAGTGCGTCAGATGGGCCCCGCCGTATGTCTCGCCCGACGCGGCGTCGGTGTAGCGGGCCGCCGGGTCCACGCCGCGCAGCCGCAGCCTGGCCGGGCGGCCCGGGACCAGGGGCGCCCCGTCGAGCCGGCCGGTGCTGAGGGCGGTGACGACGATCCGGCCGCCGCCGGGCTCCTCGTACTGGACCCCGCAGGTGGCGTCGGCGGGGGTGTTCAGCAGCCGCGCCTCGCCGTGGTGGACGATCTCACGGACCTCCTTGTAGCGGGCGACCCAGCGCGCGGCCTCGGCGCGCCGCTCCGCGCTCCAGGTACGGATGTCGGCGCCGATCCCGAGGACACCGGCGCTCGCGTTGACGAAGCGGAAGCCGAGGGAGCGGGGGCGCGGGTCGAAGATGCCGGGTGAGTCGGTGACCCAGGAGCTCATGGTGTGCGGGGCGTGCGCGTGCAGATAGCCGTACTGGATGGCGAGCCGGTCGAGCGGCGCCGTGTTGTCGCTGGGCCACACCACGTCGGTACGGGCGAGCGTGGCGTGCTCGATCCGGCCGCCGCCCGCCGAGCAGCCCTCGACGGTGACGTGCGGGTGGCGGGCGCGGAGGTGGTCGAGGACGCGCAGATAGCCGGCGACGTGCGCGGCGTCGAGGTCGAGTTCCTCGGCGGGGCCGCCGCCGGGACGGCCGCGTTCGGTCGGCGGGCGGTTCATGTCCCACTTGAGGTAGCTGATCTCGTGGTCGCCGAGGAGCCGGTCGAAGGTGGCGAGCACGAAGTCCTGGACGTCCTCACGGCCGAGGTCGAGCAGGAGCTGGTTGCGGACCAGGCGGGCGGGGCGGCCCGCCACCCGGTAGACCCACTCGGGATGTGCGGCGTACAGCTCGGAGCGGGGGCTGACGCACTCGGGCTCCACCCAGAGGCCGAAGTCCATGCCGAGGGCGCGGACTTCGCCGACGAAGTTGTCGAACCCGGCCGGGAAGGACGCCGGGTCGGGCCGCCAGTCGCCGAGACCGCCCGTGTCGTCGGCCCGGCCGGGGAACCAGCCGTCGTCGACGACGAACAGTTCGGCGCCCATGTCGGCGGCGATCCGGGCCAGTTCGAGCTGGCTGTCGGCGTCCACGTCGAAGCCGGTGGCCTCCCACGAGTTGTAGAGGACCTTGCGGGTACGGTGCATCCGCTCGCCGGTGAGCCCGCGCTCGTAGCGGTGCCAGACCCGGGCGAGGCCGTCGAGGCCGTCCGGGCTGAAGGCGCAGGCGAGCTTCGGGGTGGTGAGGGAGGCGCCGGGGGCGAGCCGTACCGCGCCCTCGTGGGGCAGCCGTCCCGCGCGGACGCGGACCGCGCCACCGGGCTCGGCGTCGGTGGTGATGTGCCAGTTCCCGGGCCACTGGAGGGCGACGCCGTAGGTGGGGACGCCGGTGGCCCCGTCGGGGTGCGCGGCGTCCTGGACGGCGAGCCAGGGGGCGTACGCGTGGCCGGGCACGGCCTGGGTGGAGGCCATCTCGAAGCGGCCACGGGTCAGTTCGAGCTGGGTGCGCTGGAACTCCTGGGCCCACTGGCCGGTGAGGTACGTGAGCCGGGCGCCGGCCGTCACGGGGATGTTCACGGCGGCCGAGTCGAAGCGTTCCAGGCGCAGTTCGCTGTCACCGGTGCAGACCAGCTCGGTCCAGCGCAGGATCACGTCCGTGCCGGGGACGCTCTCGTAGTGGAGCGTCGCGTCGAGTCCCAGGGTCTCGTCGGTGAAGACGAGCCGCAGCGCCCGGTCCCCGTCCGTCTCGGCTCCGGCGAAGGCCCACCACACGCCGCGGTCCTCGCCGGGGCGCTGGGCGAGCAGGTCGGCGCCGGTGAACGGCCGCAGCCCGTACGGGATGTACTCGGCGGGGGCCAGGTCGGCCGGGGTGACGAAGTGCGTACGGCGTGACCAGTCGAGCGGCGAGGGGCCGCTCTCCACGCCGTGCGGTCCCCAGGCGGTCAGTTCGGCCCACTGGCCTTCCGGGGCGAGCGCGACGGCATAGGTGGTGTTCTCCGTGCGCAGGATCCACCGGTCGGCCGGGGCCCGGTCGCCGGGGTTGTGGTCGGCCGGGGGCTGGTCGGGCGCGTGCGTGGTCACGTGGCTGCTCCTCGTTCGGCGGCCCCAGCCTGACGGGGCGCCGCGACCCCGTCAAGATTAATTACTAATTAATCGCACCATCGGGCGGAATGAGACATCCTGCTTGCCGAGTGACCCGTTCCGGCCGATTCCGATCACATAGGCTCGTCCGCGAGATGAACACCAACCAGACCCCCCTCGGCCCCAAGGCCGACAAGGAATCGGTGCGCCGGCACAATCTGAGCCTTGTGCTGCGGGCGGTGCGGGACGAGGGCGAGACGACCCGGGCCGGGGTGGCGGCGCGGGTGGGGCTGACCCGGGCCGCGGTCTCCTCGCTGGCCGAACAGTTGATGGAGAGCGGATTCCTCTCCGAATCCGGCAAAACCTTCAGCGGGCAGGCCGGGCGCCCAGGCACCGTACTGAAGGTGACGCGTTCGGGACCCGCCGGGATCGGCGTGGAGATCAATATCGACTACGTGTCGGTGTGCGTGGTCGATCTGTCCGGCACTGACCGGGTACGGCTGACCGAGCACCTCGACAACCGCGGTACGGAGCCCGCCGAGGTGCTGGCCCGCGGCGCCCGGATCGCCGCGCGCACCCTGGAGTCGGCGGCCGAGCAGGGGCTGCACCCGGTCGGGGTCCAACTCGCCCTGCCGGGGCTGGTGTCGGGGGGCACGGTGCGCCAGGCGCCGAACCTCGGCTGGAACCGGGTACCCGCGCAGGCGCTGTTCGCGCGCGCCCTGGCGGGGCAGCGCCCCGCGGCGCCCGAACTGCCGGTGAGTTCGGAGAACGAGGCCAATCTGGCGGCGCTGGCCGAGCTGTGGTTCGGCGGCCCGGGACCGCTCCGCACCTTCCTCTACCTGACCGGCGAGATCGGTGTCGGCGGGGCGCTGGTGCTGGACGGCGAACTCCTGCGCGGGGCCCATGGGTTCGCCGGGGAGATCGGCCATGTGGTCGCCGACGCGGACGGACCGCTGTGCCGGTGCGGCGCCCGGGGGTGCCTGGAGCAGTACGCGGGCCAGTCGGCGCTGCTGCGGGCGGCGGGCATCGACGAGGACGCCGGAGTACCGGGCGTGGCGGAACTGGAGCGCCGGGCGCTCCAGGGCGACGCGGCGGCGCTGGCGGCGGTCGAGCGGGCCGGGACCATGCTGGGCCGGGTGCTGTCGGGAGCGGTGAACCTCCTCGACCCGGACGCGGTCGTGCTCGGCGGGATCTACCGGGAGCTGATGCCCTGGCTGTCGCCCGCGGCGGACCGGGAGCTGACGGCCCGTGTGGTGTCGGGCCTGTGGCCGCGCGGCAGCGGACGGCTGCGCGCGTCCTCCTCGGCGGGGGACGCGGCACGCGGCGGGGCGGCGCTGGTGGTGCGGGCGGTGCTGGCCGACCCGGTGGCGTACGTGGGGCGGGGCGGCCCCGTCGACGGCGGGACCAATCCGGCCGACCGCGGCGCCGGGAACGGCTGACCGCGGCGCCGACAACGGATGACGCCGGACGGGTCCGGGAAGGATCCGTCCGGCGTGCGCGCGTGCCGCGTGGGCGCGTGGCCGTGTCCCGGAGGCCGTCGGGTCAGCGGGCCCCGAGCAGGTGGTCCATCGCGAGCTGGTCCAGGTGCTCGAACGCCATCCCGCGCGCCCCGGCCGCCTCGACGTCGAACTCCTCGTACGCGGCGCGGTCCGCCAGCAGTCCGGCCACCCCGTCGGCGGCGGAGGGCTGTGCCAGCTCCCCGACGCGCGAGGCGCTCAGCGCCTCCTGGACCAGCGGGTCGGCGCGGAAGGCGGCGGCCCGCTCCTTCAGGATCAGGTAGTTGCGCATGCAGCCCGCGGCGGAGGCCCACACCCCGTCGAAGTCCTCGGTGCGCGGCGGCTTGAAGTCGAAGTGCCTGCTGCCGTCCCAGCCCGCGTTCTCCAGCAGGTCCACGAGCCAGAAGGCGGCCCGCAGATCACCGGCGCCGAAGCGCAGGTCCTGGTCGTACTTGATGCCGTTCTGGCCGTTGAGGTCGATGTGGTAGAGCTTGTCCGCCCACAGGGCCTGGGCGATGGAGTGCGGGAAGTTCAGCCCCGCCATCTGCTCGTGGCCGACCTCCGGGTTCACCCCGAACAGCTCGGGGCGCTCCAGTTGTTCGATGAAGGCCAGGGCGTGGCCGACGGTGGGCAGCAGGATGTCGCCACGCGGCTCGTTCGGCTTGGGCTCGATGGCGAAGCGCAGGTCGTACCCCTGCTCGGTGACGTAGTCGCCGAACAGGTCGAAGGCCTCCTTCATCCGGTCGAGCGCGGATCGTACGTCCTTGGCGCCGCCCGACTCCGCGCCCTCACGGCCGCCCCAGGCCACGAAGGTCTTGGCGCCCAGCTCGGCGGCGAGGTCGATGTTGCGCAGGGTCTTGCGCAGCGCGTAGCGGCGGACGTCGCGGTCGTTGGCGGTGAAGGCGCCGTCCTTGAAGACGGGGTGGGTGAAGAGGTTGGTGGTGACCATGGAGGTGACGATGCCGGTCGCGTCCAGGGCCTGCCGGAAGCGCTTGATGTGCGACTCGCGCTCGGTGTCGGAGGAGCCGAAGGGGATCAGGTCGTCGTCGTGGAACGTCACGCCGTACGCGCCGAGATCGGCGAGGCGCCGCACGGACTCGACGGGGTCGAGGGCGGGGCGGGTCGCGTCCCCGAACGGGTCCCTGCCCTGCCAGCCCACCGTCCAGAGGCCGAAGCTGAACTTGTCCTCAGGGGTGGGGGTGAAGCGTTCCGTCATGCTCTGGCCGCCTTCGATACCTCGGGTCCGGGGGTGCCGTAACCTTTTTGTTTTCTGACATGACTAATAATGCATGCCGGTCGCCGCACGGAAAACCCCCGCGCCGCATCCCGGCCGACTCCCCGCCGGGGGGCGATGATCGGCGGTACGGTTCCCGTGCGCCGCGCCATCGCGTAATTTGTTCTTCCGACGTCCAAAACCGCTGCTCGGAAGAGGTACGCCCATGTCGCAGAGCCCGGTCGTGATCGGCGTGGACAGCTCCACCCAGTCCACGAAGGCGGCCTTCACCGACGCCGCCACCGGTCGGCTGCTCGCCGTGGGCCGTGCCCCGCACCGGGTGTCCGGCGAGGGCGGGGCCCGGGAGAGCGACCCGGAGAACTGGTGGGACGCCCTGCGCGAGGCGGTCGCCGCCGGACTGAAGGAGTCCGGTACGGACCCCTCGGCCGTGACCGGGATCGCGGTCGCGGGACAGCAGCACGGACTGGTGGTGCTGGACCGCGGCGGCAAGCCGCTGCGCCCGGCGCTGCTGTGGAACGACACCCGCTCGGCCCCGCAGGCCGCCGCGCTCACCGACGCGCTCGGCGGCCCCGGCGCCTGGACGGCGCGTACGGGCTCGGTGCCGGTGGCATCGATGACGGCCTCGAAGTGGCAGTGGCTGCGGGAGAACGACGCGGCCGTCGCGCGGGCCACGGCGGCCGTCAGGCTCCCCCACGACTTTCTCACCGAACGGCTGTCGGGGGTCGCGGCGACGGACCCGGGCGACGCCTCGGGCACCTGCTGGTACTCGACGGCGACCGGCGGGTACGACGAGGAGTTGCTGACGCTCCTGGGCCTCGACCCCGCGCTGCTGCCCGCCGTCGCGGCGACGGGGGCCACCCGGGTCGGCTCGCTGACGGCCGGGGCGGCGGCCGAACTCGGCCTGCCCGCCGGTGTCGCGGTCGCCGCGGGGACCGGCGACAACATGAGCGCGGCGATCGGTCTGGGGTTCGGCGGCGCCGGGCTGCTCGACCACCCGGTGCTCTCCCTGGGCACCTCGGGCACGGTCTTCGCCGCCACCCGTACCCGCCCCGCGTCCACCGCGCTCGCGGGGTTCGCCGCCGCCGACGGTACGTACCTTCCGCTGGCCTGCACCCTCAACTGCACGCTGGCCGTGGACAAGGTGGCCGCGCTGCTCCGGCTCGACCGGGAGGACGCGGTGCCGGGCGGTGAGGCCGTCGTGCTGCCGTATCTCGACGGGGAGCGCACCCCCGATCTGCCCGCCGCGTCCGGGCTGCTGACCGGGGTGCGCCACGACACCACGCCGCAGCAGCTCCTGGGCGCCGCGTACGAGGGCGCGGCCGTCACCGTACTGCGGGCGCTGGACGAGGTGTTGCGCGCGTGCGGGCTCGATCCGGCGGATCCGGCGGTGGCCACCCGCCCGATGCGGCTGGTGGGCGGCGGCGCCCAGGGCCGGATGTGGGTGGAGACCGTACGACGCCTCTCGGGCCGGCCGCTGATCGTGCCGGCGGGCGGCGAACTGGTCGCCCTCGGCGCGGCGGCGCTCGCGGCGGGCGCGGCGACGGGCGAGGACCCGGTGGCGGTCGCGACATCGTGGGACGCCGGCGGCGGGGCCGAACTGGAGGCGGTGGAGCGGGACATGGAGACCTGGGAGCGGGTGGGCACGGTGCTGGACAAGGCGGCGCCGAGCCTACTGGCCTGACCCCGGACGGGCCCGCGTCCCGCCGCACGGCGGCCGGACGGCTGCTGTACGGGGGCCGGACGTCCGCTGCACGGCGGCCGGACGCGCGCCGGTTCCGCGCCGACGAGCGCCCCCGCGCGCCACTTGAGGGGGCGTCGGCCGCCCCTCTACGCTGCGGTCCTGAGCGGGCGCGGCCCGCGTCGGGGAGGGGAACCGGCCATGTCCGACGCACCGTCCGGGGAAGAGCCGTACGAGAAGGCGGTGTTCGGCTCGGAGCCCTCCGGCTCCGACGGGGAGCCGTCCGAGGAAGCGCTCCTCGAAGCCGTCCTCGCCTGCGGTGGCGGCACCAGCCGTACCCGCCATCCGCACCGCGAACTGGCCGAGCGGGTACGGAAGATCGAACGCCATCAGCTACTCCGCGCCAGAACCGTGCGCTGTGTCGAGACCCGCACCGAGGACAAGGCCGAGCACCACGGGCCGGTCGATCTGTCCGGCCGTCCCCGCTACCAGGACGACGTGGGGAGTCATGTCCTCGCTCCCCCGAAGGACGCCCACGAGACGCTGAAGCTGGAGCTGGTGCGCGAGGGCTCCGACCGGGAGATCATCTGTAGCTGCGACAACGGCCGCATCTCCTGCCCCGGTTGTCAGGGCCGGGGCAAGCGCCCGTGCCCCGACCCGCAGACGGCTCCCTGCCCGGACTGCCTGGGGGTCGACTCGTGCACCCACTGCCCGGACCCGCGGCGCCGCGAGGAGAGCGGGAAGCAGACGGCGGACGGTACGGCGCGGGCCCGCGAGACCGACGCGCCGCCCAGAACCACCTGTGCCCGCCGCCACCGCAAGGAGACGGCATGCGCGACCTGCAGGGGCCGGGGCGTCGTCACCTGCGCCACCTGCGGCGGCAAGGACGTCGTACGGTGCGAGGAGTGCGACGGCTCCCGCCGTATCGAGCACGCCCAGTGCGGCGGCAAGGGCAGCGTCGTCCGCTGGGTCGAGGGGATCATCCGGCGCAGGACGTCCGTCCGTACGCTGGAACTGCCCGAGCGGAGCTGGCCCCGCCCGGTCCGCACGCGGCTGGAGCGCACCACGACCCGCTGGACCGAGCTGACCGGTGCGGGGAGCGACCCGTTCGCGGTGCCGGACGGCGTCGACCGGGCCCACCGCCGCTCCCTCGAAGGCCATCTCGCCCGTGAGCCCAGGGAGATCGCGCGGGAGGTGAGCGTCCGGAGTCTGCGGCTGACCCGGCTGAAACTGGTGAACCAGCCGAACTGGGTCTTCTACGTGCTCCCCGGTGAGCGCGGGCTCGTCGTCACCCGCGTACCGTCCCGGCGGTTGCTGCTGCACGCGTCGGGGATCGCGGCGGGCGCGCTGACCCTGCTGATCCTCCTGCTGACGCTGCTCGGCTGAGATCCGCGGGCCCCTCAGCCCGTCGTCACCCCGGCCGCCGCCAGCGACAGGGCCGCCAGGACCGGCCGGATCAGCGGATGGTCCTCCGCGCCCCTGCGTACGGCGGCGAAGACGCGGCGGGTCGCGGCCGGGCCCACCACGGGGCGTACGACCGTGCCCTTCAGCTCCATGCCGCGCAGCGCCGAGCGGGGCACCAGGGCGACCCCGGCGCCCGCGCCCGCGAGGGCGACGACCGCGCGGAAGTCGTCCGAGGAGTGCGCCAGGCGGGGCTGGAAGCCGGCCAGTTCGCAGGCGAGCTGTATGACGTCGTGACAGGGGTTGCCCGGGTAGGGGCCGATCCAGTCGCTGTCGGCGAGACCGTCGAGCGTGACCTCCGCGGCGAGGCCCAGCGGATGGGCCGCGGGCAGCACCGCGTCGAAGGGCTCCGCGTACAGCGCCACCCGGGAGAGCCGCAGGTCGTCCTCGCGCGGGGCGCCCCGGTACTCGACCGCGACGGCCACGTCCGCCTCCCCGTCGAGCACCAGCGGCAGGCTCTCGTCGCCCTCGGCGTCCCGTACCCGTACCCGGATGTCGGGGTGTTCCCCGGCGAGCTGCCGCAGGGCGGGGGCCAGTACCTCCGCGATGCCGGTGGCGAACGCGGCGACCGTGACCTCGCCGGCCGTGCCGCCCGCGTACGCGGCCAGCTCCGCCTCCGCGCGTTCGAGCTGGGCGAGGACCTGGTGCGTGTGGGCGAGCAGGATGTCCCCGGCGGCGGTCAGCCTGACCCCCCGGCCACTGCGGGTCAGCAGGGCGTGGCCCGTCTCCTGCTCCAGCGCGGCGAGCTGCTGGGAGACGGCCGAGGGGGTCAGGTAGAGCGCGGCGGCCGCGGCGGTCACCGTACGGTGTTCCGCGACGGCCCGCAGGACGCGCAGCCGGCGGGGGTCGATCACCCGCGCCATCCTGCCAGGTCGCCCGCGTGTCACCGGACCGCCCCGCCCGCGCCTGTTCCCGGCCCCGCCCCGGTCAGCTCTCGTTCTTCATGACGTCCCGCGCGTCGATGAACGCCCCGACCGCCCGCTCCACGTCCGCGGTGGAGTGCGCGGCGGAGAGCTGCACCCGGATCCTGGCCCGGTCCATCGGCACCACGGGGTAGGAGAAGCCGATCACGTACACGCCGCGCTCCAGCAGCAGTTCCGCCATCCGGCCCGCCGCCGCGGCGTCACCGATCATGACCGGGGCGATGGCGTGGTCGCCGGGCAGGATCTCGAACCCGGCCTCGGTCATCCGCGTACGGAAGAGCCGGGTGTTGGCGTTCAGCCGCTCCCGCAGTCCGTCCGCGCCCTCCAGCAGGTCGAGCACCTTGAGGGAGGCGGCGGCGATGACCGGTGCGAGGGAGTTCGAGAAGAGGTAGGGGCGGGAGCGCTGGCGCAGCAGTGCGACGATCTCGGCGCGCGCGGCGACATAGCCGCCCGACGCGCCGCCGAGCGCCTTGCCGAGCGTGCCGGTGAGGATGTCGACGCGGTCCAGCACGCCGTGCAGTTCGGGCGTGCCGCGGCCACCGGGGCCGACGAAGCCCACGGCGTGCGAGTCGTCGACCATGACCAGCGCGTCGTAGCGGTCGGCGAGGTCGCAGATCTCGTCGAGCGGGGCGACGTACCCGTCCATGGAGAACACGCCGTCCGTGACGATCAGCCGGCGCCGGGCGTCCTGCGCCTCCTTGAGCCGGGTCTCAAGATCGGCGAGGTCGCGGTTGGCGTAGCGCAGGCGGCGGGCCTTGGAGAGCCGGATGCCGTCGATGATGCTGGCGTGGTTGAGGGCGTCGGAGATGACGGCGTCCTCCGGGCCGAGCAGGGTCTCGAAGACACCGCCGTTGGCGTCGAAGCAGGAGGAGTAGAGGATCGTGTCCTCCTGGCCGAGGAACGCGGACAGGCGCCGCTCCAGCTCCTTGTGGATCTCCTGGGTGCCGCAGATGAACCGTACGGAGGCCATGCCGTAGCCCCAGCGGTCGAGCGCGTCCTTGGCGGCGGCGACGACCTCGGGGTGGTCGGCGAGGCCGAGGTAGTTGTTGGCGCAGAAGTTGAGTACGTCGCCGGGAGGGCCGCCCGCGGCGACGGCGACGGAGGCGCTCTGCGGGGTGGAGATCACGCGCTCGGGCTTGAAGAGACCGGCGGCGCGGATCTCGTCGAGGGTGGCGGACAGTTCGTCCCGGACGGACCCGTACATGGGGGCTCCCTGTGCGTTCTGTGGGCTTCAGCGGGGCGGGCGCGGCGTCGGCCGCCCCGGAGGTGATGGGGAGGGGGCCGGGCTCAGCCGGTCCAGTCGAGGATGATCTTGCCGCTGCGGGCGGTGGCCGCCTCGTCGAACGCGGCCTCGAACTCCTCGAACCCGTAGCTGCCGGTGATGACGGGGGTGAGGTCGAGCCCGCCTTCGAGGAGCACGGTCATCGCGTACCAGGTCTCGAACATCTCGCGGCCGTAGATGCCCTTGATCGTGATCATCGAGGTGACGATCTTCGACCAGTCGATCGCGAACTCCTCCGCGGGCAGGCCGAGCATGGCGATCCGGCCGCCGTGCGTCATGTTGTCGACCATGTCGCGCAGCGCCTCGGGCCGGCCCGACATCTCCAGACCGATGTCGAAGCCCTCCTTGAGGCCGAGCCGGCGCTGGGCCTCCGCGATGCCGCTGCCGGGGGCGGAGACGTCGAGGGCGAGGGTGGCGCCCACCTTGCGGGCCAGTTCCAGGCGGTACGGGCTGACGTCGGTGATCGCGACATGGCGCGCCCCGGCGTGCCGGGCGACGGCGGCGGCCATGATCCCGATGGGGCCCGCGCCGGTGATCAGCACGTCCTCGCCGACGAGCGGGAAGGAGAGCGCGGTGTGCACGGCGTTGCCGAAGGGGTCGAAGATCGCGGCGATGTCGAGGTTCACGTCGGAGCGGTGGACCCAGACGTTCGAGGCCGGCAGGGCGACGTACTCCGCGAACGCGCCGTCCCGGCCGACGCCGAGGCCGACCGTACTGCGGCAGAGATGGCGCCGGCCCGCGAGACAGTTGCGGCAGGTGCCGCAGACGAGGTGGCCCTCGCCGCTGACGAGATCGCCGACGGCGATCTCCCGTACGGCGGCGCCGACGGCGACGACCTCACCGACGAACTCGTGGCCGAGGATCCGGGGTGCTGTGACGGCCTGCCGGGCCCAGCCGTCCCAGGAGCGGATGTGCAGATCGGTGCCGCAGATGCCGGTACGGGCCACCTTGATCAGCACGTCGCCGTCGCCGGTCTCCGGCTCGGGGACGTCCATGAGCCACAGCCCCGGCTCGGCCTTCTGTTTCACAAGTGCCTTCATGGGGCGCGGCTCCCGGGGTGATGGTGCTGAACGGTGATCACTGTGCTGTGATCACCGTGCGGTGATCGCAGTGAAGTGATCGCAGTGAAGTGATCGCTGTGCGGTGATCGACTCCAATGTGCCGACCCCGACCGTTCCGGTCCATCGAGGATTTCTTAAGCGGCCCCACAGCGCAGCTTCACACCGGCTTCACGCGGCGGCCCGGGAGCGCCGCAGCAGCCGCCGTTGGCGTGGTACGCGCCCCAGGGGGCCGGTGACCTCGGCCTCTTCCGGGTCGGCCGGTACGGAGCAGATCGCGCGCCGGGACACGGCCGACCGGGTGGCGCCGGACCTCCGCCGGCGGCGGCGTTCGACGCGGAGGGTGGCGGCGCGGTACGTGGGGGCGGAGACGGCCGGGACGGGCTCCGGCGTCAACGACGCGCCCGCCGTCCGTGCCGTCACCGCGGCCGTCCGCGTCAGCAGCACCACGCCCCGCGCCGCGACCACGGCGCCCACGAGCGCGGCGGCGACGCCCAGTTCACCGCCCTGGAGCCGTTCGCCCAGCAGCGCCAGGCCTATGACGGACGCGGCGACCGGGTTGGCCAGGGTCAGCACAGCGAGCGGGGCTCCCAGGCCGCCCCGGTAGGCCGTCTGCGAGAGCAGCAGACCGCCCGAGGCGAAGGCCGCGACGACCAGGGCCACGGCCCCGACCTGCCAGAGGGGCAGCGTGCCGGTGGCCCCGTCGCGCTCCGTGGCGGCGACCGTGACCGTCTGCGTGAGGGCGGAGGCGACGCCGGAGATGATCCCGGAGGCCGCCGCGTGACGCAGTCCCGGCCGGGCTCCGGGCCTGGTCAGCAGGGCGACCAGGGCCATGGCGACGCCCGCGACGCCGAGTGCCTGCGGCAGGGTGAGCGTCCGCTCGGGAGAGGCCCCGGCGGCCGTCAGCAGGATGATCGCGAGACCGGCCAGGGTGAGCGCCGTGCCGTGCCACTCGCCCCGGCTGACCTGGCGCCCGGCGCGGCGGGCGCCCAGCGGTACGGCGGCGACGAGCGTGAGCGCGCCCAGCGGCTGGACGACCGTGAGCGGGCCGTACGTCAGCGCCACGACATGGAGCAGCGCGCCGGTCGCGTTCAGCCCGACGGCCGACCACCAGGCTCCCCGGCGCAGCAGGGTGAGGAGCGGGGTGCCCTGCCGCGTACGGGCGGCGAGGCGTTCCTGTGCGACGGCCGCGCAGGCGTAGGCGACGGCGGAGACGAGGGAGAGCGCCACCGCGACGGCCATCCCGGCGCTCATCGGACCGCTCCCGCGGCGGTGCCCCGGACCGCGACCGGAGCCCCGGGCACAGGCTCCGGCTGCGAATCCTGTGGCCGCGCCGGCACGGCCGACCGTACGACCAGGGATCCGTGCGGCGCGTCCTCATGGCGCGGCGCTCTGAGGAACGCCGGTGTGACGGCGAGGCGCCTGCCCGGTTCGCAGACCGGGAACACTCCGGTGACGAGCATCGGCTCTCGTACGAGGGGCGGTCGGGCGGAAGAGCGCTGCTTCCGTTCGGCGGGCCCTGTGCGGGTGTGGTGGTGCACCACCCGACCCCCTTGCATGGACGACACGGCGTCCTGCGACGACGTGGTGGTACGGCGGCGGGGTCTGCACCCGGCCCTATCGATACGCCAGTGTACCGATACGGATTCGTATCGGTACACTGGCGTATCGGTACACTGACGTATCGATGTGTGAGTGCGAGAGCCAAGGAGAGACGATGACGTCGCAGCGCCGCTCCAAGATCACCCCGGAACGGGAACGGGAGTTGTACGAGGCGGCTCTCGACCTGCTCAGGGAGAGCGGCTACGACGCGCTGACCATGGAGGGCGTCGCCGCCCGCTCCCGCTGCGGCAAGTCCACGCTCTACCGGCAGTGGCGTACGAAGCCGCAGCTCGTCGCCGCCGCGCTGCGCGGCACCCGCTGCGCCATGCTCGCGGATGTCGACACCGGCGGGCTGGAAGGGGACTTGAGGGCGGCGGTCCGTGTGGCGGCGCTCGGCGCGGGACGCGACACGGCGCTGCTGCACGCACTCAGTCATGCCGCGCTCCAGAACCCGGAACTGCTGCTGGCGCTGCGGGAAACGCTCATCGAACCGGAGATCACGGCCATCGAGGCCATGCTGGAGCGCGCCGTGACCCGGGGCGAGCTGGCCGCGGACAATCCCGCCATCGAGTTCGTGGCCGCCCAGCTCATCGGCGTGATGCGCGCGCGGCCGACGACGGAGGGACGGTACGCGGATGAGGCGTATCTCACGCGGTTCCTGGAGGCCGCGGTCTTTCCCGCGCTCGGTCTGCGGACCGGCGCGCACCCCTGACCGGCGGACCGTCGTTCCGAGCGGATGACGACGGTCCGTCCGCGCCGCACCGTGGGGACGGGAGCGGCGCACCACATGACGGTGGGCTCCTTCTCCGGAAGGGGCCCACCGTCATGTCCGGGGCCGGGCGGGTTCACGTACGGGGCCGGACGGGTCGCCCCGCGCGTTCGTCAAGAAACCTTGACGTCAAGCCGCCCTGACGGAAGGCTCGGCCCATGCCCACCCCCGATGAGCTGGAAACCCGCTTCACCCTGCGCACCGCCGTCGCGCGCTACGACGAGCTGCGCACCCGCGAGTCGCTTTCCGCCCCCGACGAGGACGGCGCCGACGGCCCGGACGGCGCGTTCTCCGACGTCGCCGCGCTGAGCCGTGACGAGACGCTGGAGCTGCTGGCGCTGGGCGAGCTGATCGCCCGCAAGGCGGCGTACGGGCGTCAGCTCTCCGTACGGTCGGCGCGCCGCGCCGGGGCGTCCTGGTCCCGGATCGGAGCGGCCCTGGGCACCAGCAAGCAGGCCGCCTGGGAGGCCCACAACCGCTGGATCGACGAGCAGGACGGCCGACAGCCGCGGAGCGGCTCGATCGGCTGGGACGCCACGGAAGTGGCGGCCGCGCGGGCTCTGGCCGGCGGCCCGGACGACGACAGGGACCGCGCATGACCGCCTCCCCCATCTCTCCCGCCTCCCTCGTCCCTCCCGCCTCCGCCGCGCTCGCCCCCTTCACCCTCGCCGTACCGCAGCGGGAGCTGGACGAGCTCTCCGCCCGGCTGGCGGCGACCCGCTGGCCCGTCGCGGCCACCGGTGCCGGATGGTCGCAGGGCGTCCCGCTCCCCTATCTCCAGGAGCTGGCCGGGTACTGGGCCGACGGCTACGACTGGCGCGCCCAGGAGGCCGAGCTCAACGGCTTTCCGCAGTTCACCACCACGATCGACGGCGCCACCGTGCACTTCCTGCACATCCGTTCGCCCCGGCCCGGCGCGCTGCCCCTGCTGCTCACCCATGGCTGGCCCGGATCCGTGGTCGAGTTCCTCGATGTGATCGGCCCGCTGACGGATCCTCCGGCGGGGGCCGGCGGCGACGCGTTCGATCTCGTGATCCCCTCCCTCCCCGGCTACGGGCTCTCGGGGCCGACCCCCGGCCCCGGCTGGGACGTGTGCCGCGTCGCGCGGGCGTGGGCCGAGCTGATGCGGCGGCTCGGGTACGACCGCTACGGCGCGCAGGGCGGCGACTGGGGCCACGCGATCACCCTCGAACTGGGCCGCGCGGACGCCTCCCATGTCGTCGGCGTCCATGTCAACACCCTGCTGACACCGCCGCCCGACGATCCGGCCGTGGCCGCCGCACTGGGCGACGAGGACCGGGAGCGGCTGCGCCGTACGGCCGACGCGTACGCCGAGATGTCGGGGTACGCACTGCTCCAGAGCACCCGGCCGCAGACGCTCGGGTACGCGCTCACCGACTCGCCGGTAGGCCAACTCGCCTGGATCGTCGAGAAGTTCGGGGAGTGGACGGACTCGGCGGGGGTACCGGAGGACGCGGTGCCGCGTGACCGGCTGCTGACCAACGTGATGCTCTACTGGCTGACCCGTACGGCGAGTTCGTCGGCGCGGCTGTACTGGGAGCACGCCCACTCCCCGCACACCCGTACCCCTTCCGGTCCGGTGCGCGAGCCGTATCCCACACCGACCGGTGTCGCGGTCTTCGGCGGGGACCTCGCGCGTCCGGTGCGGCGGCTCGCCGAGCGGGACCACCCCGTCGTCCACTGGACGGAGTTCGACCGGGGCGGCCACTTCGCCGCCCTGGAGCAACCCGGCCTCTTCGTCGGTGATGTCCGGGCCTTCTTCCGCCGCTTCCGCGAGGGGCGCTGAGCACGGCCGGAGGATGAGGGCCGTGCTGAGATGGATCGAGTGCGTTCGTCTCCTCAGGGGACCGATCATTGACGTAGTGTCAGCGATCCGGAGAATGGTCGAATCTGCACGGCCCGGACACGGGCCGTGACGAAAACGCCGCCGGGAGCCCCGTCGCGGGCGCCGGCCGGGGCGTGGTGAGGAGGCGGATGACGGCGCTCGGCGGCGCGAGGAAGTCCGCACCAGGGGGGCGCGAAGCGACCTCCCGTGAGGATTACCGGAACGCGCACCAGCTTGATCAGGACAGCTCACAATCAGTCAATTCCAGCCAGGCGGCGGGCACATGCACCGGTGTTGACGATCCGACATGGCCAGATACGCTCCACTACGCCTTGTCCCCATGACATCGCGCCTCGTCAGCGCACCGCACTACGCCCGTCCCCGCATCTGGAGGCCGATTGTGACCTGCGTCTCGGAACAGCGCCTGGCTCAGCAGCTTCCGGCCGTGCCGTTCTACTGTCCGGTTCCGCCCGCCCGGCACCGCTCGGGCGAGGCCCTCAACGAACGCACCGTACGGTGGATGCGCCGGCAACGGCTCGACCAGGACGAGCGGCAGCTCAAACGTCTCGCCGTCTGCGACTTCGGCGGACTGGCCGCGTCGACGATGCCGTACGGACGGCTCGAACCCCTCACGCTGATGGCCAAGTTGCACGCCGTCCTCTTCTCCCTGGACGACGGGGTGTGCGACGAGTCGGCGGCGACGGCGGATCTGATGGTGCAGGAGACCTCACGCATCATGCGCGCCCTGGAGGCACCGGACGCGCGTTCGGCCGCCGACTCCCCGCACACCGCCGCGCTGCGCGGGATCCGGCGGGAGCTGGAGCGGTACGCCTCGGCCCGCCAGCTCCGGCGGTTGACCGAGGCGATGCGCGTCTACACCTCGGGGCTGGTGTGGGAGGCGTCCTGGCGGAGCGACGCCCGGCTGCCGTCGATCGACGACTACGTCACGCTGTGGATGCGGGCCATCGGCATGGCGCCGTCCACCGCCATGATCGAGATCGTCGGCGGCTTCTCCGTGTCCGACGAGGACCTCCAGGACCCGCGCGTACAGGCCCTCACGGAGATCACCTGGACGCTGGTGAGCTGGGACAACGATCTCTACTCCCGCAACAAGGAACTGGAGCGGGCGGGCGACGACCTCAACCTGATCGATGTGGTGTGCCAGGAACAGGGGTGTGATCCGCAGCGCGCCCTCGTCCGGGTCGTGGCGATGCGGGACCGGGTGATGGTGCTCTTCGACCGGCTGGCCGCGCAGGTCGAGGCGGAGGCGGACGACGGTCTGCGCCGTTATGTGCGGGGGCTCGGCCAGTTCGTCCGCGGTCATCTCGACTGGGCGTCGCACTGCCCCCGTTACACCGTGTCCTCGGGTCCGCGTACCCCGCCCGGCGGGTGGTGGAAGCAGCAGCCGGCCGACAACAGCCTGGAGCCGCTGCCCATCCCGACGATCGCCTGGTGGTGGGACCAGCTCGCCCCGGCGCGCTGACCCACCTCCCTCCCCCTTCATTTCCTTCCGTCAGTACCCGCGCCACCAGCGGGCCACGGCCCGCCACGCCCGCCGGGGCGCGCTGCTGCCCGTACGCTGCTCCGGAACCCCTGCCACCGGCACCGGCCCGCCGTCGTCCGCGGGCGGTGGCTCGGGGGCCGGCGACGCCGCCGCCTCGGGGACGTACGGCCTGCTCGGTACCGTGCCGGGCGAGGGCGAGTCGACCTGCCACCGCGGACGCGGTACGGGGGACGTCGCGTTCGGCGGTCCGGTGACGTCCTGCGGCGGCCGGGGCGCGAACGTCACCGGCAACTCACGCAACTGGCGGGACATCAGCGCGGCCGACCAGCGCAGTTCGTGCTCCTCCACCGCGAGTTGCAGGTCCGGCAGGCGCAGCAGCAGCGCGTCGATCCCGGTGTCCGCGATGGCGCGTCCGATGTCCTGTCCCGGGCACTCGTGCGGGCCGCCGCTGAACGCGAGATGCGCGCGGTTGCCCCGCATGGACGCGTGGACGTCGGGCCGTACCACCGGGTCCACATTGGCCGCCGCGATCCCGACGACCAGCGCGTCGCCCGCCTTGATCTGCTGCCCGCCGAGTTCGGTGTCACCGACCGCCCAGCGGCCGAAGATCGTGGTGAACGGCGGCTCGTCCCACAGGGTCTGCTCGACCGCCTCCGGCAGTGTCATGTGGCCGCCGCTCAACTGGGCGCGGAACCGGGGGTCGGTGAGCACCATCCGCAGCACATTGGCGATCAGGTTGGCGGTGGTCTCGTACGCAGCGATGAGCACCAGCCGCAGATGCTGGCTCACCTCGTCGTCCGTCAGCCCGGCCGGATGCCGGGTGAGCCAGGTCGCGAAGTCCTCCTCCGGTGCGATACGGCGCCGCTTGACCAGCCGGGTCAGGGCGGCCATCACATACGCGTTGCTCTCGTTGGCGGTGGCGGTGCCCTTGATCATGTCGCGGGCGGCCTGCACCAGTCGCTCGTTGTACTCCTCCGGCATCCCGATGATCTGCGCCATCACCATCATGGGCAGGTGCTCGGCGAAGCTGCTGACGAGATCGGCGTGCCCGGCCTGGCAGAACTCGTTGACCAGCCGGTTGCTGTAGCGGTTGATGTAGCGGCGTACGCCCCGGTGGTCGATGCGGGCGATCGAGTCGGTGACCGCGCCCCGCAGCCGCTCGTGGTCCGCGCCGTCGGCGAAGACGCAGATGGGCTGCCAGGTGAAGATCGGCGCCAGGGGGTGGTCGGGCGGCGCGCTGCCGTCGTGCAGCGCACGCCAGCGCCGGGAGTCGCGGGAGAACTGCGACGGCGTGCGCGTCATGTGCAGGTTCTCGCTGTGGCCGAGGACGAGCCAGGCGGGGACGTCGCCGTGCAGGAGCACGGGCGCCACGGATCCGTGTTCGGCGCGCAGTTTCTCGTACAGGCCCATCGGGTCGCTCTCGGCCTCGGGCCCGTACAGCCGGCGCGGCCCGGCCCGGAGCGGGATTTCCGGGGTCGCGCCGTCCGGGGCGGGGCCGTCCTCGCCGGGGCCCGTGCCGTTCACGCGGCCGATGGGCAGGCCGGTGCCGGGCAGGGCGCCGGTGCTCATGCCGTGGGCCGGACAGCCGGGGGGCGGCGCGGCATGGCCGTCCGGCCCGGGTCGATGGGGAAACGGGGTGGTCACGGTCGCTCCAGGGGTCGGGCCGGAAAGGGGGCGTACGAGCCGGAAAAGGGGCGTACGCGAAGGGGGCGTACGCCAGGACGGGTCGGTGCGCGAGGGGCGCCGGGCGGCTCGGGCGGGCAGGGGCAGGGGCGGGGCGGCTCAGCCGGGCGGCGCGGAGAGTTCGTGCAGATAGCTCATCAGCCTCAGCAGCACATCGCGGCTCGACGCCCGCAGCCGCGCGTCGCAGTCGACCATCGGCACCTCGTCGGGCAGGTCGAGCGCGGCGCGCAGGGCCTCGACGGGGTGGTGCGGCGCGTCCGGGAAGGTGTTGACGGCGACGACGAAGGGCACGCCGCGCTCCTCCAGCCGTCCGATGACGTCGAAGCTGACTTCGAGACGGCGGGTGTCGACGAGGACCACCGCGCCCAGGGCGCCTTCGAAGAGGCCGTTCCACAGGAACCAGAAGCGTTCCTGGCCGGGGGTGCCGAAGAGATAGAGCACCAGGTGCTCGGTGATGCTGATCCGGCCGAAGTCCATGGCGACGGTGGTGGCGGTCTTGCTCTCCACACCCCGGTTGTCGTCCACCCCCACCCCGGCCTGGGTCATGGTCTCCTCGGTGGTGAGGGGCCTGATCTCGCTGACGGAGCCGACCATGGTCGTCTTGCCCACCCCGAACCCGCCCACGATCACGATCTTCACCGCGGAGGTGGCCGTGGTGGGCAGGATGTCCTCGGTCCTGGGGCCGGTGATCGTGTCAGAGTTTCTGGAGTCCATGCATCACCGCTTCGAGAAGGGACCGGTCGGGAAGCGCGGCGCGGACGATGGGCGCGCGCGATTCGACCAGCTCGGTCGCGAGGAGTTCGGTCAGCAGCGCGGTCACCACGCTGAAGGGGAGGCTGAGATACGCGGAGATCTCGGCCACGGAGAGCGGTCGGTGGCAGAGGCGCAGGATGGCGGCCTGTTCCGGCTGGACCGTCGGGGACGGGTCGTCCTGGGCCACGATCATGGTGACCAGGTCGAGCGGGGCCCGTTCGGCACCGTCCGGGCCGCCGGTGATCACGTAGAGCCGTTCCGGGTCTCCCACGTCCGCTTCGGGCATACGGCGTTCGCGTCGGGGAGGCGGGGTCATCCGGACTGCCCGTCATGGCGTGGCGGACTGGTGAGATGGGCTCCGATCCGGACCACCATGTCCCGCATCCGCGCGCCGACCAGCCCCGCGTCCACGGTGTCGTCGGCGAGGACGGCGAGGTAGGCGCCCGTGCCCGCCTCCATCAGGTAGAAGAAGCCGCCCCCGACCTCGATGACGACGAGCCGCATCCGGCCGTCGCTCAGCGGGATCTCGGCGGCCACCGCGGCGGCCAGGCTCTGGAGCCCGGCGCAGGCCGCCGCGAGCCGGTCGGCCACATCCGGGTCGCCGCCGTGCCGGGCGATCCTGAGTCCGTCGGCGGAGAGCACCACGATCTGCTGGATCTGCGGCACCCCGTCGGCGAGCTCCTTGAGCATCCAGTCCATGTTCGCCCGCTGCTGGATCACTTCAGATCTCCCTTGCCCCGTACATCGTCGGATTCGCCGTGATCGCCGGTCCGGCCCGGCGGCTCGTCTGCCCCGGCCGACGGCTCCCCGGGGGTGCCGTTGACCGCTTTCGTGAACGCTTCGAGCCAGATGCCGGGTCCGGGCTTCCCCTCCGGGGTACGGTCACCGGCCCCGGGGTCACCGGCCTCGGCCGGTGCGCCGGCCCCACCGTGGCCGTACGGCGCGCCGTCGACCTGGCCGTTGGGGGTGCCGTTCGTGCCCCCGTTCGACGGGCCGTACGCCCGGCCGCCGTCCCGGGGCCCGGTGGAGTGGAGGCCGAGGTTGTGCGAGCCCAGCGGGGCGCGGCCCCGGCTGCGCCGCTGCGGCAGTCCGTTCTCCGTCCACTCCGTCACCACCGGCGCGTCGTCCTCCCCCGCCGCCGCGACCGGGGCCGGGCGCCGGGGTCCTGTGACCGGCCGCGGCACACGGTTGGCGGGGCGCAGTACATCGGTCGTGGGCAGGTCCGACGTGGTGCCCCGGGGCAGCGCCGAGGCGCCGATGCCATGGGCGATACCGGGCGCGGGCCCGGTGGTCACGATGGAGCGCGGCACGATCAGCACGGCGCGGACGCCGCCGTACGCCGACTGCCGCAGCGAGACCTGGAGGTGGTACATCTGGCAGAGCCGCCCGACCACGGCCATGCCGAGCCGGGGGGTGTCGCCGAGGTCGTTGAGGTCGATACCGGCCTGGGCGCGCGCGAGCATGCTCTCGGCACGGGCCCGCGCCTCCTCGCTGAGGCTGACGCCGCCGTCCTCGATCTCGATGGCGATCCCCGTCTGCACCTCGACGGCGGTGACATGGACGCGGGTCTGCGGAGGCGAGTAGCGGGTGGCGTTGTCGAGGAGTTCGGCGCAGGCGTGGATGAGCGGTTCGACGGCGGTGCCGATGATCGCGATCTTGGCGATCGAGTGCAGGTCGACGCGCTGGTACTCCAGGATCCGTGACATCGCCCCGCGTAACACGCTGAACAGCGGTACGGGCCTGGGCCATTGACGGCCGGGTCGGGCCTTGCCGAGTACGGCGATGGAGTCGGCGAGCCGGCCGATCAGCGCGGTGCCGTGGTCGATGCGCAGCAGGTCGTCGAAGACCTCGGGGTTGCGGCCGTGGGCGTTCTCCATCTCCCGCAGCTCACTGGCCTGTTGGTGCACGAGGGACTGGACGCGGCGGGCGATGTTCACGAAGGCGCGCTGCGCGGACTCGCGCATGGCCTCCTCGTCGTCGACGATCTGGAGTACGGACTTGAGCAAGGCACGCTGCGCGACGGGCAGTTCGCGGTAGCGCTCGTCGCCGTCGACCACGGCGCGGATCACCTCGTCGGGTGATTCGCCCTGGCGGAGCCGGTACACCGCGGCGGGCATCAGCTCCTTGCCGAGCCGCACGCTCTCCTCGTCGTGCTGCGCGAGGCGGCCCTCCAGCAGGGAGATCCGGTGCGCGTAGCGCTCGTGGAGCACACCGACGGCCCGGCGGCGGCGCGCCAACTCCAGGGCGCACCAGGCGATGACGACCAGGGCTCCCGCTCCGTACAGCGCGAGCGGTATCCGTGCGGTGTCCTCGGCGAGGACCACCACGAGGGCGGTCACCGCGGTGACGAGGAGGACGGGGAGGAGCAGCACGCGGATTCCCGGTGACGCCTGTTCCTTGGGTGGTGCCTGTTCCTTGGGTGGTGCTTCAAGACGAACCATGTAAGCCCTCTGGCGGTCGATTCAGGTCGGTTTTCGAACAATCAAGGAACCTGGGAACAAGTGCCTGATTACGTATCAACTCGGCGCGTAACGCGAGAGCCTAGCCCGGCCTGATCGGCACTTCGGCATATTCACGCAACCTCACGCACAGGCGCCCCATGGGGCATAGACTTCGCCGATTTGCACGCTGTGGTGATGTGACAGCACCAAGGGTGACGACATCAGTGCGGCCTACGAACACCCGCCCGGAACGCCGGTGCGGGCGCGCCTCTTCGAGAGACCCGGCTGAGCGACCCGCCAGAGCAACCCCTCAGGCGACCCCTCAGGCGACCCCTCAGGGCAACCTCGCCCAACGTCCCGTCAGGGCGCCCCGTCGCCGCGCTTGGCGAGCTGGATCTGCTCGTACACCCGCGTGCGCAGCTCCGCGAAGCGCGGGGCGACCCGGGTGTGGAGCTGGTCCCGCTCCTCCGGCAGGTCGACCTTCACCTGTTCCTGTACGACGGTGGGCGAGGCGGAGAGGATCAGCACCCGCTCCCCCAGGTAGACGGCCTCGTCGATGTCGTGCGTGACGAACAGGATCGTCATGCCCCGCTCACGCCAGAGCCCGCGCACCAGGTCCTCCAGCTCGGCGCGGGTCTGGGCGTCGACGGCGGCGAACGGCTCGTCCATCAGCAGCACTTCGGGTCCGTACGCCACGGCCCGGGCGATGGCCACACGCTGCTGCATGCCACCGGAGAGCTGCCACGGATAGGCGCCGCCCGCGTCCGCCAGGCCGACGGCGGCGAGGGCGTCCTCGACCAGTTCGCCGCGCCGCTTCCGGTCGAGCGACTTCCGCCCGCGCAGGGGCAGTTCGACGTTCTCGCGCACCCGCATCCAGGGGAAGAGGCTGCGTCCGTACTCCTGGAAGACAACGGCCATGCCGGGCGGCGGCGCGGTGATCCGCCGTCCCGCCAGGCGGACTTCGCCGTCGGTCGGCGCGAGCAGCCCGGCGACACACTTGAGGAGGGTGGTCTTGCCGCACCCCGAGGGGCCCACCAGGCAGGCCAGTTCGCCGGCGCCGAGGGAGAAGGTGAGGTCGCGGACGGCCTCGACCCGGCGGCCCTGCCCCTCGTAGACCTTGCGCAGCCCCCGTACGTCGAGCATCCTGTCCCCCTCCTTGATGGTCATGACGACCGCCTTGACCTGCGCAGACCGTGGTACCAGCCGAGAGCCCGGCGCTCGACCGCGCGGAACAGCAGGGAGAGCAGGAAGCCCAGGACGCCGAGCAGCAGGATGCCGCTCCACATCTCGGGGATGGCGAAGCCGCGCTGGAACTGGACGATGGCGAAGCCGAGGCCGTTGCTGGCCGCGAACATCTCGCTGATGACCATCAGGATGATCCCGATGGACAGGGCCTGGCGCAGCCCCGCGAAGATCTGCGGGCTCGCCGAGCGCAGCACGAGATGGCGCATGCTGGCGGCACCGCCGATGCCGTACGACCGCGCGGTCTCGGCCAGTACGGAGTCCACCGCCCGTACGCCCTCGACGGTGTTGAGGAGGACGGGCCAGACGCAGCCGGTGGCGATGACCACGATCTTCATCGTGTCCCCGATGCCCGCGAAGAGCATGACGACGGGCACGAGCACGGGCGGCGGCACGGCCCGCAGGAACTCCAGGACGGGTTCGGTCGCGGCGCGCACCCTGCGATACGAGCCGATGACGACTCCGAGCGCCACTCCGGCGACGGCGGCCAGCGCGTACCCGGCCGTGAGGCGCAGCAGGCTGGGCACCACGTCGTCGGCGATCCGCGCGCCCGTCCACACCGTGCCGAAGGCGGCGGCCACGGTACGCAGCGGCGGCGCGTAGAGACTGGTGCTGGAGTCCGAGACGATCCACCAGCCCGCCACGAGCAGGGCGGGCAGCCCGAGGGCGAGGAGCACCTGGCGCACGGCGCGCCGGGGCGCGGTCGTGGCGGAGGGAGAGACGGCGCGAGCTGCGGGGGCGGAGGCGGGAGTGGCGGAGGCGGCGGTGTCCTTCACAGGGCCGCCTCGCCCCGTACGGACTGGTGCCAGGCGAGCGCACGCCGCTCGACGGCCCGGGCGCCGACGTTGATGAGCAGGCCGAGACCCCCGGTGACCACCACCAGCGCGTACATCTCCGGCACCGCCTGCGAGCTCTGGGCGACCGCGATCCGTGCGCCGATCCCCGGTGTCCCGATGACGAGTTCGGCGGTGATCGCGAGGACGAGCGCGACGGCGGCGGCCAGTCGTACGCCGGTCATGATGTACGGCAGGGCGGTCGGCCAGAGTACGTAGCGAATACGGGCCCAGGTACCGAGCCCGTACGAGCGCGCGGTCTCATCCGCGATCGGGTCGACGTCCGTGACGCCGTACAGCACCTGGACGAGGACCTGCCAGAACGAGGCGTAGACGACGAGCAGCAGGGTGGAGCGCAGATCCGTGCCGTAGAGGAGGACGGCGAGCGGGATGAGCGCCACCGAGGGGATGGGCCGCAGGAATTCGACGGTGGAGGCGGTCGCCTCGCGCAGATACGGCACGACGGTCAGGACGACACCGGCGGCGACGCCCGCGACGACGGCGATCAGCAGGCCGAGCGCCCAGCCGGTGAGCGTGTCGCCGAGCGCGGTCCAGAACGTGGCGTCGGACAGCTCCGTACCGAGAGCGCCCGCCACCCGGACGACGGGCGGGAGATAGTCGGCGGAGACCAGTCCGGTACGCGGGACCAGCTCCCACAGGGCGAGGAGAACGGCCACGCCTCCGGCCCCCAACGCGGCGTTGACCAGGCCGTTTCCGCCTGCGCGGGTCATGGGAGGAGCGTGTCCAGATCGGGCGTGGAGCCGAGGGTGCCGTCCTGCTCGCCGAGCTTCGCCAGGGTCTCGATCGACGCCCGGTCGGGCCGCGCGGGCCAGCGGGGCAGGATCAGGTTCGGCAGCATCGACTCGGGGATCTTCGTGTAGGTGGTGAGGATCCGGCGGACCTCGTCGGGGTGGCGGTTGGCGTACTCCAGCGACTCGGCGGTGGCCTCCTGGAACTTCTTCACCGTCTCCGGGTTCCGCTGGGCGTACTGGGTGGAGGTGAAGTACATCGCGACGGTGAGATCGGGCGAGACGTCGACGTAGCTGGAGGCGATGACGGTGCCACCCTGGCTCTTGACCGTGGCCAGCGCGGGTTCGACCACCAGGGCGGCGTCGACCCGGCCGCCGGCCAGGGCGGCGGGCATCTGGTCGAAGGGCAGCTCGACGAAGTCGACCTCGGCCGGGTCGCCGCCCGCCTTGCGGACCGATTCCCGTACGGAGGTGTCGCCGATGTTCTTCAGCGTGTTGATCGCGACCTTCTTGCCCTCCAGCTCCTTCGCCGACGTGATCGGGCTACCCTTCCCCACGGTGAGGCCGGCGAAGTCGGCGCCCTGCTCGCCGGTGGTCGCGATGCCGTTGGCCACGGCCTTCACGGGGACGCGGTTGCTCTGGGCGATCATCAGGGTGGTCATGTTGGAGAAGCCGAACTGGAACTGTCCGCCGACCACGGCGGGCACGATCGCCGCGCCGCCCTGGGCGGTCACCATGGTGAGGTCGAGGCCCCGCGAGGCGTAGAAGCCCTTCTTCTCGCCCAGATAGAGGGGCGCGACATCCACGATGGGGATGATCCCGACCGTGACGCGGGCCGTGCCGCCCGACGCCCCTTCGCCCGTACCACCAGGGCCCGCCGGGCCTCCCGAACCGGATCCGCCGCACGCGGTGGCGGTGACCAGGAACGCCGCGGCGATGGCCGCGATGGACAGTCGACGCATGAACCCCCCTTTGCCGGACGGAACGTGCCACGGACCGTGCGCAGCCCGCACAGCGTTTCCCAGCGGGAACATAGGGGCAGCCGCAGTCACCGGTCAACGGGGCATGGCGCTCTCATCAACCCTTTGGCGCAAGGGAGTTGGGAATTGGGTGAAAGAACGGCGCGGCGCACGAGGCGTTGTTGACAGCCCTCGGACCCGGCTCCTAGCGTGCGCGTCACGCACAGACGTACACAGTCGTACACGGATCACAGTCGTACATGGATGAGCACTCGTACACGGAACAGCAGTCGTACGCGGGCCAGCAGTCGTACGCGGACCAGCGGATCACCCGTCACACACATCAGGGTCGACGGAGGCAACTGATGAGTGCAGCCCCGGCACGCGAACCCCACTTCGTCCAGTCCTTCGAACGGGGACTGTCGGTGATCCGCGCCTTCGACGCGCACCATCCGGAGCTGACGCTCAGTGAGGTGGCCCGGCTCTGCGGCCTCACCCGGGCCGCCGCGCGCCGGTTCCTGCTGACGCTCGCCGATCTCGGCTATGTCCACACGGACGGGCGGCTGTTCCGGCTCAGCCCTCGCGTCCTCGAACTGGGGTACGCGTATCTCTCCAGCTTCTCGCTGCCCGAGATCGCCGAGCCGCACCTGGAACGGCTGGTCGCCGAGGTACGCGAGTCGTCCTCGCTCTGCGTGCTGGACGGCGACGCCGTCGTCTATGTGGCGCGGGTCGCGGTGACCCGGATCATGACGGCGTCGATCACCGTCGGCACCCGGTTTCCCGCCCATGCGACCTCGGTCGGGCGCGTACTGATCGCCTTTCTCCCCGACGAGGAGCGCGACACCCGCCTCAAGGGCACCGAGCCGGCCGCTCTCACCCCGTACACCACCGTCTCCGTCGACCTGCTGCGCGCGGAGCTGGAGCGCGTACGGCGTCAGGGGTACGCCCTGGTCGACCAGGAGCTGGAGGAGGGCCTGCGCTCGGTCGCCGCGCCCGTACGGGACCGGACGGGCACCGTGGTCGCGGCGGTCAACGTCCCGGTCCACGCGAGCCGTCACTCGATCGAGTCGGTACGGCGTGATCTGCTGCCCCCGCTGCTCGCGACGGTCGCCCGGATCGAGGCCGACCTGCGCGTGGTGGCGCCACGGAGATGAGCGGAGGGGAACCGGGGCGGATGGTCCCGGGTGTACGGGGCCGCGCCGCCGCCACCCCGTACGCCCGCGTCCGCCCCGGGACCCGCCGGTTCAGGCGGGCACATCCCCTTCGAGGAGCTTGACCAGCTCGTCCACGAGGGCGGGAGCCTCCCGCTTCAGCGCGGCGATGTCCATCCCCTCGTCGCCCAGGATGGAGAGCAGCGCCCGGTCGCCCACCGCGAGGACGATGATCTGCCCGGCCGCGCAGCGGATCACCACATCGCGGAGGGCGCCCGCGTCGGCCTGCTGCGCCATGCGCTGGCCGAGCCCCAGGGTGGCGGCGGCGAGGGCCGCCACGGACTCCGGCTGGAGTGTGTCGGTGTCGGCGGCGACCATCAGGCCGTCGGCGGTGGACAGAACGCTCTCCGACGCCCCCATCACCCGTTCCCGCAGCGAGGCCAGAACTTCGACGAGTGACGTGACGGACGAGTCTGCGTGCATGGTTATCGCTCCTTGGTGATGATCCGGCAGCGGTCCTGCCGTGGGGCCTGCCGTGGGGCGTTCTACAAGGCTCCGGCCGCGTATCGGGGCCGGGCCACAAGCCGTCCGTCTGTCCTGAGGGTTTCTGATGTGCTGAAGGCTTCCGGTGTGCTGAGGGGTCCTGATGTGCTGAGGGTTACCGGTGCCCCGGGTGTTCCGGCCCCGTCGCTCCGCCGGGTGACGTCGGCGCCGCTCCCGGCTTGACGCCCGGTGCCCACTGGGGGCTGGGGCCGGGGACCCGGCGCGGCAGGGACCCGGCCGGTGGTGGCGCCGCCCCGGACCCGCCGGTGGGGGCGCTCGCGCCCGGGACGCGGGGCGCGGTGCTCGGTCTGCCCGCCGGGCGCCGGTCGCCTTCCCACTGGACGAGCTTGAGTTCGTCCATCCTGATCAGATCCACCATCACCGCGAACAGCCCCCGGCCGAGGAAGAAGGCGAGGTCGCGTGGTGTACGGCGGCCGTTGGCGAGGGCGAGGAGCGCGGTATGACGCGGGGCCAGCCTGCCGGCCGCCCGTTCCGCGACGACCGAGGGCCGCAGCCGGGTCCTGGCCAGTTCGCCGGGCGACCCCCAGTGAGCGGTGACGAACGCCAGCCGCCGCGCGGTCTCCTCGGCGACGCTCTGCGGCTGCGCGGGATGCCCCGCGAGTACGGTCTGGGCGGGGGCGCCCACCTCCCAGCCGTCCGGCCGGGCGAGCGCCATCGCGAAGGCGCCCTCGTAGATCGTCGCGGTGCAGAGGACCTCCAACTCGGTCTCGCCCACCAGTCCCTGGCCGACGAGGGCCGCCCCGAGACCTGCCACGTCCTGGGTCGCCGCGAGAGCGGACGCCCACCCCTCGTCCCCGATCCGGCCCGACTTCAGCAGAGCGGACTCGACCGAGGGTGTCCCGGGGGTTTCGATCGCGCTGATCAGGCCGTTCCTGAGGTGAATCGTTCCGCCAGGTGCCCCGGAGACCGACACCGTACCGCTGTAGCCCTCCTGGTGCAGCCGTACCAGCAACGCCGTGACATTGCGCGGCGCGGAACCGGCCGGGACCGGAGCCTGTGGGGGCAACTCCCCCGGGGCTTGCGCGCGGGGAGCCGCCAAGGTCTGCGAGGGACCCGTCCACAACGGGACAGGCTGCGAATGCCGTTGAGGGTCGGACCCGTCGTTCATGCGAGTACGCCTTCCGCGTGCTCCGCGAGCCGGCGAATCGCCAGGGCGAGGTTCGTCCGGTCGCGGTCCAGCGCCGCGACCAGCAGTACGGGGTCGCCCGCGCGCCGCACCGCCTGTACCACGTGGTAGCGGCGCACGCTCGTCACGATCACGCTCTCCAGCTCGCTTTCGTCCCCCACGCGGTCCATCTGGCCCGCGATCACGGCCGTGACTTCGGCCGCCTCCCTGCCGTCCCCGACCTCGAAAGCGTCTCCGACCACGCAGTACGTGAGACCGGTGACCGCATCCACCAGAGCGGCCCCTGTCATCCCCGGCATCTCCATGAGCCGGGAGAGGGACGATTCGATCGCTGACACGGTCATCCCTTCGAGTTACGGCTGATTTCACAGTACTCTAGTCTTCAACTAGTCCCTTGGTGACCAGGTTTGGCATTATTTCGTCCGCAAAGTTTCGGCTCTTTCAGAACAGGACCACACGATGAACCTTGAGACCGCGCTCAAAGAGGCCATGGCGATCGACGGTGCGCTCGGGGTGGCCGTGGTCGACTACGAGAGCGGGCTGTCGCTCGGAACGCTGGGCGGGGACCAGGGACTTGACCTGGAGGTCGCGGCGGCGGGGAACACCGAGGTCGTGCGCGCCAAGATCCGCACCCTCGCGACGCTGGACATCGACGACACCGTGATCGACATCCTGATCACCCTCGGCAAGCAGTACCACCTGATCCGCCCGCTGCTGTCCACCCAGGGATCGCTCTTCCTCTACCTCGCGCTCGACCGCACGCGCGCCAACCTCGCGCTGGCCCGCCACAACCTCAAGCGGATCGAGAACGAACTCTCGATCTGAGGTCGCGGCGGGGCGTCGACGCGGGGCGGATGGATGGACGAGGGGCGGGACGGCTGGATACGGGTGCCGGTGGGCGCCGGTTCCGCGCGGTGGACGACGCGCGGGCGGTGCCGGCTGGTGCTGTTCGTCGTGCACAACGTGACATCGGCGACCCGACTGCTGGACGTAATCCCGCTCTTCAGGGACGACCTGCGGATTCAGATGCTCGCCACGTGCACCGGTTCGTCACCGTTCCAGTCCGGGGTGGCCGGCCTCCTGGCGGAGACCGGCGTGCCGGTGCTTCCGTGGGAGCAGGCGGTGGCCCTCCCGGTGGATCTGGCGATCTCGGCGAGTTTCGGCGGCCAACTCCACGAAATAAAAGGGAAGTTGACCGTCCTCTCCCACGGCGTTGGCTACAATAAGAGGCTGGCAACACCGGACACCGGACACCGGACACCGGACACCGGACACCGGACGCCCTTCGGCCGATGGGGATGCGGACGCCGATGAGGATGCCGGTGCGGCGGCGCCCGTCTTCGGGCTCTCTCCCGAGTGGCTGCTCACCGACGGCACACCGCTGGCGGACTCGCTGGTCCTCTCCCACCCCGAACAGGTGGAGCGGCTGCGCGCCGCCTGCCCGGAAGCCGTTCCCACCGCCGTCATCGCCGGTGACCCCTGCTTCGACCGCATGCTGGCCGCCCTGCCGTACCGCGAGCGCTTCCGCCGGGCCCTCGGTGTCCATCAGGGGCAGCGGCTCGTCCTGCTCAACTCGACCTGGAACCCGGACTCCCTCTTCGGCGACAGCGGGGCCGACGATGTGCTGCCGTCCGTGCTGCCGCGCCTCACCTCCGAGCTGCCCGCCGACACCTACCGTCCGGCGGCCGTGCTGCACCCCAACATCTGGCACGGTCACGGCCCCGGGCAGGTCCGCGCCTGGCTGGACCGGGCCCGGCGGGGTGGTCTGGCGCTGGTGGACCCCCTCGACGGATGGCGTCAGGCGCTGATCGCGGCCGATGTGATCATCGGGGACGGCGGTTCCGTGACCTACTACGGGGCCGCGCTCGGCACCCCCGTACTGCTGGGCGCGGCATCGACGGACGGCCTCGACGCGGGGTCGCCGGTCGCCGCGTTCGTACGGCGGGCGCCCCGGCTCTCGTCCCACGCGCCGCTCCGTCCCCAGCTGGAGGCGCTGCTGGACGGACGGCCTGGTCCGCCGCCGACTCCGGGCCCCCCGCCGGCCACGGAGCCGGAGCCAGGACCGGCCGAGCTGGTCTCGTCGGTCCCCGGTGCGGCGGCGGCCTTGCTCCGGCGCCACTTCTACGGGCTCATCGGCATCCCCGAGCCCTCGGAGCCCGCGCTGCTGGACCCGCTGCCGCTGCCGCCCTACGAGCGGGTCACCCGAACGGCCCCGCTCAGGGTGGTGACCCGGCTGCTGGGCGCGGGCGAGGTCGAGGTGGCCCGGTACGCGGATCGCCGGTCGGAGCCCCCGGGAGACGGGGACGCGCACACCGCCGTGCACGAGGACACCCTGGACCCCGGGCGGCTCGCCCTGGCGGATGTGATCTTCCGGTACGGCGCGGCGGACGACCCCCGGTTCGGCGGCCCCGAGCGGTGGACCGAGGAGGTGCTGGCCCGCCATCCGCACGGTGCCCTGGCGGCGTTCGTCGCCGAGGGCGGGGTGTGTACGGTCCGTACCCGCGCCGGATCCCTGCTGCGGCTCGTCGACCGTTCCCCCGACGGCCCCCTGTCCGGGACCGACCCCGCCGCCCATGCCTCCGCCCTCCATGCCTGGCTGGCCGGGGGAAGGACACTGGAGGAGCTGCCGGCGGGCGTGCTGACCGTGCGGACCGGCGCGGGCGTCCGTCAGGTGTCGGTCACACCGATCGTGCCGGTCACACCGGACGCATCGGTCGGCCCCGCCGCACCGGTCATTCCTGAGCGCTGACGCAGCGCTCGCGCAGGGCCCGCAGATGGGCGAGGTGGTGGGCGGCCCTCTCCTTGTCGAGTGTGGCCGTCGCCTCGTCGATCAGTGGCAGCGCGCTCTCCGGACGCCCCTCGGCGAGACGGGTCTCGGCCAGATCGGTGAGCGTCCTCGCCGCGTTGTACGGATCGGCGCCGGCCCGGAAGAAGCCGAGCGCCGTCTCCAGGCGCTCCGTGGCCTCGGGGAAGCGGCCGAGTCCCCGCAGGGCGCGGCCCCGGTGCCGCTCCAACAGGGCGCGGGCGCGCGGCAGATCGCGGGCGCCCTCGTCGTCGGGTCCTGCCCCGTCCAGGACGGCGGACGCCTCGTCGAAGCACGCGTACGCCTCCTCGAAGCGCCACTGCCGCAGCCGCAGCAACCCGAGCGACTCGACGGCGGACGCCTGCCCGCGCCGGTGCCCGGCCTCCTCCTCGGCCCGTACGGCGGCGGTCAGATGCGTCTCGGCCTCCTCGTACTGCCACAGCTCCATCAGATTCAGGGCCAGCAGCACATGCATGCGCCCGGCCATCCGGGATCCGGGGTGGTGGGTGTCCACCACCCGTGCCCCCGCGCGGAGCGCCGGAAGGATCTCGTCGTGGTGGCCCGCCTTGAGCTGGAGCGGCCAGAGGGCCTGGCAGAGTTGGTAGACGGAGTCGGGGTCGCCGAACTCCTCGGCGGCCAGCACCGCCTGGACGAGGTTGCCCAGCTCGGCGCGGAGGGCGGTGAGCGCCTCGCCCTCGTCGCCGTACGGGCCGGCGCTCGCCGCCAGTTCGTCGTAGAGCGGGCCGATCGCCCAGGCCTGCGGCAGGGCGGCGAGCCGCGCCCGTACCGCGAGGCGCAGATACCACCGCACCGTGCCGGTCATGGCCGCCGAGCAGGCCGCGATGCCGTCCGTGCGGAAGGCGGTCTCCTCCGCGTGGCCCCGGATCGCGGGACGGTAGCGGAAGTGGCCGGTGTCCGTCAGCTCCAGCAACTGCCCGTCGGCCAGCGCTCCGAGGGACCGGGCCGCCTCGGCCTCGGGGATCCCCGCGACCTGGGCGACGACGGCCGGTCCGAGCGCGGGCCACTCCCGCAGCGACATCAGCCGGTAGATCCGGGCCGTACCGGGCTCCAGCCCCCGGTACGTCCGCTCGGCCGCGGTACGGACGGGGTCGTGGGCGGACACGGAAGGATCCTCCTCCGTACGGTGCCGGGTCAGGGCCGGGTCGGACAGCGCAGCCGCCTCCGCCACCGGAACAAGATCCGGCTCCGGCTCCAGAAGAAGGGGCGCGGCTGCCCGCAGCGCGTACGGCGAACCGCCGCACCGCTCCAGTACACGCGGCAGCGCGGCGCGGGCGGCGGCCACGGTCTGTCTGCCCGCGAGTTCCGTGAGCAGCCGGCGCGCGTCCTTGTCGGAGAGCGGTCCGACCGGAACGGGCACCGCGTCCAGTCCGGGCAGCGGCCGGCGCGCGACCACCACCGTGAACACCCCGGGCGCGGAGGTCACCAACGGCCGGACCTGCGCGGAGGAGTGCGCGTGGTCGAGCACGACGAGCAACCGCCGGTCGGCCGCACAGCGCCGGAAGGCGGCGCGCCGGTCCGCCGCGCTCGGCGGGATGTCGTCCTGGTCCATGCCCAACTGGACCAGGAGACTGCGCAGCACCACGGCGCTGTCGAGAGCGGTCCCCGCGGAGGCGCCGCGCAGATCGGCGTAGAGCTGTCCGCCGGGGAACCGGGCGGCTTCCCTGCATCCCCAGTGGACGGCGAGGGCGCTGGTGCCGATGCCCTCGGGGCCATGGACCAGCGCGAGCCTGGGACGTCCGTCGGCCTTGCGCGAGGCCTCCCGCTCCAGCAGCCTCATCGGTTCCTGACGGTCCGTGAAGAACCGTACGGAGGGCGGCAGTGCGGGTATGCCGTCCACCGTGGCGGGGAGAGGAGCCGTACGGACGAACGCCGCCCAGGCGCGGGCGAGCGCGGGATCGTCGCGTATGCCGTCGTGGACGAGCCGGGCCACGGCGGACAGCTCGGCCGGTCCCGAGGGCGCGGCCACCTCCCGCCCGACGATGCGCCGCACCAGGCCGCCGGCCGATTCCCAGGCCCACTTCCCCGCCTCGTTGGCCATCCCCGCGCCCACGGCGGCCAGCGCCGCGGCGATCGCCGCCGACATGGGATCCAGCATGTCCCGCTCCCCCGCTCCCCTGATCTGTGGCCCGGCGTCGGAGCACGCCTCGCACCACGGTTCGGGATCAACGGTAGTCCTGATCAGGGCCCTTCGGGCAAGGTTGGCGTCTACTCGCAAGACTCTCCCCGGAACGTGGCATTCAGGAATGCGCGCCGCGGTGGCGGGGAAGAGGTGCGCGGGAACGGGCCAGGACCGCGCGGCCCCGGCCTCTGCCCCGGCCCCGGTCTCTCCCCCGGCCGGGCCGCCTCCCCGGGCCGCCTCCCCGGCCCTCCCCAGCCCTCCCGCACCGCCGCCGACCAGGGCACCCGTCCGGGTACCCGCCGGTATCAGGCGGGGGCAGCCGTACGCGCTGATACTGACCCCATGACCCGACACGGAGAGCTGGGCACGGCCCTGCACCGCTGGCGTGACCGGATCGCCCCGGCCGAGGCCGGGCTGCCCGCGGACGAGCCCGGCAGGACGGGCGGGCTGCGGCACGAGGAGCTGGCCCGGCTGACCGGTCTGTCCGTGGACTATCTCGTCCGGCTGGAGGAGGGACGGGCCACCTCCCCTTCCGTGCAGGTGCTCACCTCGCTGGCGTGCGCCCTGCGGCTCTCCGACGACGAGCGCCGCCATCTCTTCCTGCTCGCCGGGCAGTCCCCGCCCGCCGTCGGCCGGGTCCCCGACCACGTTCCCGCCAGTGTGCGGCGGCTGCTCGGGCGGCTCGCGGGGACCCCGATCGGGGTTCATGACGCGTCCTGGAACCTGATCACCTGGAATCCGCTGTGGGCCGCCCTGGTCGGTGACCCCGCGCAGGCCCCGCCCCGCGGGCGCAACGCCGCCTGGCAGCACTTCACGGGCCAGCCCAGCCGGATCGTCCACACCGTGGAGCAGGAGGCCGGGTTCGAGGCGGCGCTCGTCGCCGATCTGCGGGCGGCCACCGTGCGCTACCCGACCGATGTGCGGCTGCGCTTCCTCATCGGTGAGCTGCGGCGCGCCAGCAGCCGGTTCGCGGTGCTCTGGAACTCCCGGATCGCCGGTGCGCACGGCAGCGGGACCTGGACCGTCCATCACCCGGATGTCGGACCGGTGACGGTCGACTGCGACACGCTCACCGTGCCGGGGTGCGATCTGCGGATCGCCGCCTACTCCGCGGCGCCCGGCACCGACGCCGCCGAGAGGCTCGCCCTGCTCGATGTGATCAGTACGGACGTGATCGGTACGGACGTGATCGGTACGGACGTGATCGTTACGGACGTCATCGGCACGGATCCCGCCGCCGCGCCCGCCGAGCGCTGAGTTCCCCGCGGCCTCGGCCGCCTCACCCGATCGGGTGCCCGGCCGGGAGGGGCCGACCGGGGTGGTGATACATCCGGTCGGCCCACGCGAGGGGCGCGCCGCGCGGTCCGTTCCTACCGTGGCCGAATGATCACCAGATCCGTGATGCGCTCCGCTCTCTCCGGCACAGCGGCTCTCGCCGCCGGCCTGCTGGTCCTTCTGCCGGCGTCCCACCCGGCCGCCGCGGATTCCCGTACCGATCCGGTCGTACGGGCGCCGGGCCTGCCCGAGGGCGCCGCGATCGCGGTCGCGGGCGCCCCCGGCACCCCAGCCCCGAGCGGTTCGGCCACCCCGCACCGCTCGGTGGCCCCGGCCGCGCCGGCGCACCTCGGCGCGGGCCCCGAGGTACCGGTGGACGGTTCGCTGCTGCGCCGCGACGGTGTCCAGGTCCTGCCCGCGCATGGCACGCCCGCGCCGCCGGAGCTCTCCGCCCTGTCCTGGCTGGTCGCCGACGCCCGGACGGGCGAGGTGCTCGCCGCGCGCGACGCCCACCGCCAACTGCCGCCCGCCTCCACCCTCAAGACGCTCTTCGCCGTCACCACGCTGCCGCGGCTGTCCGAGCACGCCGAGCACCTGGTCACGGAGGAGGAACTGGACGACATCGGTCCGGGCAGCAGCCTGGTGGGGGTCGTCCCCGGCGTACGGTACGAGGCTGCCGACCTGTGGCGGGGCGTCTTCCTCAGCTCCGGCAACGACGCCGTACGCGCCCTCTCCGAGATGAACGGCGGCCTGGACGCGACGGTCAAGCAGATGCGGGACAAGGCGAAACTGCTCGGCGCGCTCGACACCCATGTGGTCTCCCCCGACGGCTACGACGCCCCCGGCCAGGTCTCCTCGGCGTACGACCTGGCGGTCTTCGGCCGTACCGGGCTGGCCTCGCCGGACTTCGTCCGCTACAGCTCGACCGTCGACGCCGAGTTCCCCGGCTACGGCGGCACCTTCGGCATCATGAACACCAACCGGCTGCTGACCGGCGCCGACGGGGTCGCGGCGTACCCGGGGCTGATCGGTGTCAAGAACGGTTACACCACGGACGCCGGCTACACCCTGGTCGCCGCGGCCCGGCACGGCGACCGCACCCTGATCGTGACGGTGATGAACCCGCAGTGGGGCGGGGCCCACGCCGTGTACGAGGAGGCCAGGGAACTGCTGGACTGGGGGTTCGGCGCCCATGGCCGGGTGACCCCGGTGGGGTCGCTCCGGCCGCCCGCGGCGCCCCTGCCGCCGCGCCCGACGGTGGAGGCCGCGGGTCCCGAGCCGGGTGCGGTCGAGAAGGCCGTACGGGCCCACCCCGTGCCGTCGGCGACGCCCGCCGCGCACGCGCAGGCGGCCGGGTCCGGGATCGGGGGCGTCCTGCCGGTGGCGTTCATCAGCGCCGCCGCTCTCTCGGGGCTCGCGCTCTTCCTCGTACGGCGCGCCGGTGCCAGGAGCGACCCGGCCGACGGGTGAGACGGGGCGCTGCGGCTACCGGTGGAGACGGCGCCTACCGGTGAGCGCGGCGGCTACCAGTGGGCGGGGCGCACGAGAGGCGGTGGCAGCCTGGTGTCCGCGTCGCCCCGCGCCGCGTTGACCTGGGGCTGGACGAGGAAGATGCTGCCGGTCAGATCGGCACCGCGCAGATCGGCGTCCCGGAGGTCGGCCCCGATCAGGTCGGCCAGCCGCAGGTCGGCGCCGCGCAGGTCCGCGGCGATCAGATACGCCCCGCGCAGGTCCGCGCCGCGCAGATCGGCGCCCTTGAGCCGGGCCCCGAACAGGTCGGCGCCCCTGCGGTTCTTCTTCTTGCCCCTGACCTGGGCCCGGACGAGTTCGCTGGTCCGCAGCAGCAGGGGGTTGACGGCGGCGCGGCGGGCCGCGACGTCCAGGGCCAGCAGGGTGGCGGGGTCGGCGAGGGTGAGGCGTTCGATCTCCTCCAGCGCGGCGCGGAGTTCGCCGTGGAGCGCGCGGGCCGGCTCCAGGGTGAGGGCCTCGGTCAGATAGCGCAGGAGTTCCTGGAGCTGGCGTACCACGGGGAGCAGCGCGAACATCTCGTCGGCGGTGCCGGGAGCCTGCCGCCAGTCCTGTCCGCCGTAGGTGATCCGGGAGATCTTCTGCCCGGCGCCGAAGCAGTCGTAGACGGTGCAGCCCTGGAAGCCGCGCTGCCGCAGCTCGCGGTGGACGGAGCAGCGGAAGTCCGTACGCAGATGGGAGCAGGGTTTCCCGGCGGCCTTGTGCACGGGGAAGTCGGCCGAGACGGAGAAGGTCAGGGCGACGCAGCACAGCCCGAAGCAGTTCGCGCAGTCGGCCCGCAGCCCCGGGTCGTCGAGTGCGGCGTGGCCGGCGCCGTGGCCGGTGGGGTCGGGCTGGTGGGACAAGGGGTCCGGTCTCCTGTCACGGAATGGGCGTGTGGTCAGAGCCTACTGTCCGCCCTGTGCACGCCCGCCCTCCCCCAGGCCTCTCGTTCGGATCCCGCCCGTCCCCCGGGCGTCTCAGCGCTGCGCGTGGTGGGACTCCATCGCCAGGCGTGCGCGGGCCGCCAGCCCGTCGGCGCCGCAGCTCTCGGCGAGTTCGAGCCCGCAGGACAGTTCGGCGTGGAACCCGGCGGCGATGCCGTACTCGACCCGTGCGACGGCGCGTTCGTACGCGCAGGGCGACGCTTCGAGGTGGGCGACGGCCTGCGCCAGCAGCTCGACCCGTTCCGGGCCCTCCTTCAAGGACGCCGTGCAGCAGAGCGCCACCCCGATGGCGGTGTGCGTGCCGAAGCGTTCGGCGCGGTCCCTGGCGTACGAGGCGAGCTGGGCCGCGCGGCGCGGGTCCTCGTCGGCGAGCGCCCGCGCGAGGTCGAGCGCCCAGGGCGCCATGACCACGCTGTGCCGTCCCCGGGCCAGCAACGCCTGTCCGGCCGCCTCCAGTTCGGCGACCGCCTCGCCCTTGCGGCCGAGGGCGAGCAGCAGCCGGCCGCGGACCGAGGGGGCGTCGGGGATGACGATCGTCGAGGAGTACGGCGGCGCGAACGCGTACCGCTCGGCGGCCTCCCCGGCCTCTTCGACATGGCCGCGGGCGAGCAGCGTGTCGATGAACATGCAGACGGCGTCCCAGTTCATCGGCAGGCCGTTGCCGACCCGGTCGGCCAGGCGCAGGCTCTCGCGCAGATACATCTCGGCGTCGGCGAGCCGGCCGCGCCTGCGGTGGACGTAGCCGACCAGCGCGTGGGCGAAGGCGAGATGTCCGCCGCTCCAGCCGGAGATCTCGAAGGCGCGCAGCGCCTCGGTGAACAGGCTCTCGGCGCGGTCGAGCCGGTCGGCGAAGGCGTACGAGAGCCCGAGGAGGGCCGGGGGTTCGAAGCCCCATCCTGGATCGGCCCAGCCGACACCGGGCGGCAACGCGCCGTCCTTCAGGGCGCGTTCACCGATCTGGACGACTTCCTCGGCGCTCTCGCCGCGGGCCGTGCCGTCGAAGGCGCGCAGCATCAGCAGGACGCGTTCGGTGTTGTCCCGCCCGCTGAGTGGCGCCACCGTCCGGGCGAGACGGCGCGAGCGGTCCGGGCCGTCCTCCTCTATGGCCTGGACGCCCTCCCAGAGGAAGTGCGCGGCATGGAGCCGCATCCGGGAGGGGCCGTCCTCGGTACGGGCGGCCTCGGTGGCCACCACGTGGGCGGCGTCGCCGGTCTGGTTGTTGTGCGTCAGGGCCTGCGCGAGCCGGAACACCACGTCCACGCGCAGGGCGTCGTCGAGGTGCGGGGTGTCGAGCGCGGCGCGCAGATGACCGACCGTGGTGGCGGGCGAGGTCAGCAGGGTGGAGCAGCCCAGCTCGTACAGGAGGGGTCCCCGTACGGTGGACAACGGCGGTTCCGCCAGGGCCCGTTCGAGGCAGCGGCGCGCGGCGTCCGGGGCTCCGACCGCGAGGTGTTCCGCGGCGGCCTCCCGTAACTGCTCGACGAGTTCGGGGTCGCCGTCGGGGTGCACTTCGAGGAGGTGCGGCGCCGCGGCGGCGGCTCCCCGGCCGCTCCGGGAGACCGCCCAGGCGGCGAGGCCGTGCATCGCGGCGCGTACGGCCGGCGGGATCGCGCGGTAGACGGCCCCGGCGATCAGCGGATGGACGAACTCCAGCGGGTCGGAGCCGACGAGGATCCGGGCGGCGCGCAGCCGCTGCGCGCACTCGGCGGCCTCCTCGTCGCTCATGCCCGCGAGCGAGATGGTCAGGTCGAGAGAGATGTCCGTGCCGAGGATCGCGGCGGCCCAGGCGAACCGGGTGGTGGCCGTGCCCAGTTCCTCCAGCCGTGCGATGAGCCCGGTGCCGCGCGCGGAGGCGCCCAGGGCGCGCAGTTCGCCGGCGTTGGTGCCGACGGGGTCGATCGCGCTGTCCCGTACCTTCGCGAGGAGTTCGACGCTCTCGTACGCGTTGCCGCCGGTCACCTCCCACACCTCGCGGCAGAACGGATCGTCCGCGTGCTCCCCGAGCGCGGCGCGCGCGAGCCCGGCCGTGGCGTCGGGGGTGAGTTCACGGAGGGTGACCAGCAGCCGGGCCGCCGCGCCCAGCGTCCTCAAATGCTCCTCGGCCTCGCCGACGGCCTCCTCGGTGCGGTAGCCGACCACCACGAGGACGGGCAGGGCGCGCCCCGGGCGCCGCGCGAAGGAGGCGAGCCAGGCGAGGGTCTCCAGGTCGGCCCACTGCGCGTCGTCCACGGTGAGCAGGAGCGGGCCGTGCACCCCCGCGAGCCGTTCGACGAACGCGTCCAGGCCGTCCCTGACGCCCTGCGGATCGGCGGGGTGGTCACCGGGCGGCAGTATCCCGAGCGCGGGACCGACGATCTCGTACCGCTCGCCGAGCAGGCCGGCCGCGGCCCCGTACGCGTCGCGCCCGCCGTCCTCCGCGTGCTCGCCCGGCCCGTCCGGGGATTCGGCGACCACGAGTGCGGGCTGGAGGAGTTGCCGTACGACATGGAACGGCACGGAGGTCAGGCTCTCGCCGCCCCGCGCGGCCCACACGGCGCAGCGCCCGGCGGCGAGCCGGCGCACCTCGGAGAGCAGCGCGGTCTTGCCGAGCCCGGCGGCGCCCCGGTACACGAGGACCCCACCGGAGGGCGTCGCTCCGCACAAGGCGTCCACCGCGCGTGCCGCGGCGGCCAGTTCGGGTTCACGCTCCAGCAGCGGGAGAGCGACCATCTGCTCCGGCGGATGCACCGGCATCCCTCCCCCTCCCTCTCGGACAGCGCCCAGGTCACGTGACGAGCCTAGACCCGGAGCGCACCGAGTGGACCCGAATATGCACGAATTCGGCAGTTCGACTGCGCATCGACGCGGAAAGGAGTAAGGGAGTCCGTGGGTACGGAGTACGGTCGAGCAAGGCGTCCCGGACATGCTCGCGGCCGAACAGAGCCACCGCCGGCGCCATCGGTCTCGTACCGGGGCGGCCGCTCCTCACGGAGAGGCCGCCCCGGTACATCACCCGGTCGTCACCCGCCGCACGACCAGCAGCCCAGCAGCACGGGTTCCAGCCTCAGCCGTGAACCGTCACGTTCGAACACCTGAAACGCTTCCAGGCACGCGGAGACCCAGTCGGCGTCCTGTTCCCCCGCTCCGGCCAGATCGATCGCGGCGTGGATGTCGCCGTCCTCAGCCCACGCACCACCGAACTCCTCGACCACCGCACGGTATCCGGCAGCGACGAGCGGATCCGCGGTGAGTCCCGAGGCGTGGACCAGTTCAGCCGCAGGCGCCTTTTCCTGGAGCTCGTCGATGAGCAGGCGGAGAGCCCGATCCTGGTCCCCGCATGTGCCGTGCAGTTCGGCGGCCCGGTCGAGAAGTACCGGCCAGCCTCCCGTTGCCTCCAGCAGGCGGGTCACTCTCTCCTCGGTGTCGAAGACGCCGCCTTGAGCCCATGACTTCAGACCACGCCAGTCGTGGCGTCGCAGCACGACCGCCAAGGACGCCACCCCGGCGGGGGCGGACAGCAGCTCCCGCCACAGGGCGAGTTGGCCGGTCCCCGCGACGAGGACAACGGCCCTGGTGACACCGGCCCGTTCGGGAACGGTCTGGCGTGCCAGTGCCAGGGACTCACGGCAGGAGTCGTCGCTCACCCCGTGGCGCGCGAGATCGCTGATGACGACCCTTCGCTCCCCCGGCCGTCCCGCGCCGAGTTCCTGGCGGAACACACCGATACGCCCGATGGGCGGCAGCACCCACTCGTCCACACCGCGGGTGACGTCCCGCAGTGTGTCCTCGACATCACCGACGTTCGTAGCGGCGGTACCGAGCACGATCCGGGTCTGGTTGGTGCGTTCACCCAGAAGATCGTTGACCTGGGTGACGGTGAGCGGGGCCGGCCTGCCTCCGGAGAGCTCGGGCCGTCCCGCCAGCACAACGGTCTCCTCCAGAAGGCACTCGCTCTCGGCACTGAGCAGTTGGCTCTCGATCTCCTGGGCCGTGCCGATCATCCGCAGCGCGTTGGGTCCGCGCAGATGCCAGCCGCGGCCGTCATGATTCGGAGCGAGCACCCCGAGCCCCACCATCTCCTGGAGGTAGGCACGGAATCCCTCGCTGTCGAGCCCGCTGAATCCCACGGGCCACCAACTGGCGCACTCGTCGCGCAGCTCCATATCGCTCAGTCTGGCTTCCAGCCCGTTGTCCCGGGCACGCCGCGCCAGCACATTGGCGATGACGTTGTAGCGGTCGTCGAGCGTGAGGGTCTCCTTGAACGCCGCGGTAATACCGTCCCGCAGTGAGGGGTCCGACTCGACGGCCTCCACCTCGGAGGCCTCGATGGCGTACGGAGGCCCTGCCGTGTCCCCACGGGTTCGCCGTCGCTGCATGACCTCCACCAGCCGGCTGCCGAACATCTGGAGCAGGAAGGGCTGGTACGAGCAGTAGCCGAGCACCCGGTTCACCAGGTCCACGTCGGCGAACTCGAAACCCAGCGCCCGCATGGGAAGTGCCAGCAGATCGGCCGCGTACTGCGGCCTCAGCGGTCCCACCACGGTCGGGGTCTGTGCCAGGTGGCTGAACGGCCCGTTGCGGGCCAGCCGGGTGAACCGTTGCACGGAGTGCAGTCCGGCGAAGACGACCTTCATGCGTCCCGGGGTCTCCACGCAGAGGCCTTTGAGTCGCCGGGTCTCGGTGCAGTGCGGGGCATCGGCCTCGAAGAACAGATCGCACTCGTCCATCAGGATGAGCAGCCGCCGACGGGGATCCGCGTCCAGCCATTCCTTGATGCCTGACCGGACCCTGCTCCAGGGATGGGTGGCACGGGACTTGCGCCGCGGTTGAGGCGGCAGTACCTGGAGACTTGTCAGCTCGTGGTCCAGAACGTTCCAGATCGTCTCCGACCCCAGCGCCTTGCCCTTGCCGATGTTGTGGTGGTCGAGGTTGAGGTAGACCGTGCAGTGATAGCCGGGCTGCTGCTCGGTGAAACGGTCGCCCGCGTCATTGAGCAGGGCCGATTTGCCGAGTCCGCGCCCACCGAAGATGATCTGCGTACCGTCGGGATCGAGGATCTTCTTGCGCTCCGCATCGCGCCCGTAGAACATCTCACGTCCGATGCGGCCACGTTTCTCCTTGATGTACGGGTTGACCCCGGAGAACGGCAGCAGTGTTTCCGTCGCCACACTGACCTGCCGGTTCCCACGGGCCGCCAGGTACGCGAGGGCCGCGTCGTCCACCACCATGAGCGGCGCGCCGCCGGAGGACTCCCGGGCCAGCTCCGCCCTGGCATCAGGTCCGAGCGTGCCGAAGTAGACGACGAGCAGGCTTTCACCGCTGGGCTCCTTCGCCGCCCGGCTCAGTACCAACTGGGCCGGCGGGCGTCCCCAGAGCAGCAGAACGCGCAGCCTGCTGCCCTGTTCGAGGATCTTCGTACCGAACGCGGGGGCCCAGGCACGGCCGTTGATGTCGATGTCCATGACATCGACGAAGCGGTACTCGTTGCTGCGCGGCAGATCGTTGCGCACGGGCGCCTTCGTGGCCTCGTAGCCGATGAGCCGCAGCGCGGGAAGCAGCAGGTCACGTCGGACGTTGAGCCGCTCCTTGGGTTCGGTGGCGGCGAGTTCCCGCCATCCGTCCAGAGCGGTCGCCGCCTGCGCGGCCTCGTCCTCCGAGAGATGCGTGTAGTCGAGGACGGGCAGGTCCGGATGGCATCGACGCCCCCGGACCGTCGCGATGAGCTCCGTGGTGATCCCGCCGGGCAGCCCCGCGGGCACACCCGGGAAGAATCCCGCGAGGTGCGACTCCCCGGCCAGGATCTCCGGTACGGGCTCCCCCAGTTCGAGGAAGTAGACGAGGTCCGCCGCGGTGGCGAGGCCGTCGGTCTCCAGGTGGCGCAGTACCTGCCCGCGCTCGTCGGGGCTGACATCGGGCAGGGCGTCCAACCGGGCCCGCAGCCGGTCGGCGGCCTCCTTGCGGTACCGGGGCAGCAGCTCAGCGACCCGGGCGAGGGTGCGCCGTACCGGAGCCAGCTCGCGCGGTGTCCCGTCCTCCGCCACGGGGAGGGCGTCGGCCAGGAGTTCCTGGAGTGTCACATCCTGGTCGTCGGAGAGCGCGCCGTCCGCCTGTGCCCGCCGGAGCTCGGCGGCACGTTCCTGATGGCTCTCGGTCAGCTCCGCGCGGCGGCGCACCGCCGACTCGTCGAGGCGGGTGCGCCACGCCTCGGGCCGGCTCAGCGAGGTCGTTCCGGGCAGGGTTCCCCGGTGGTGCAGGTCGAGGATGCGCCGCGCCATCGCGAACTCGTCCTGTTCGAGCTGAAGTTCCAGCGCCTGGTCCCAGGTCCTGTCCACGGCCGCGAGCAGATCCTCCAGCGACGGCTGCTCGCCCGGCCCCAGCGGGATCTTCAGCAGCTCCGCGTCGATCACCCGCTGCGCGTCGTCCTCCGGTTCGGAGCGCTGGACCGCCGCTCCGTGTTCAAGTTCCTGGAAGAGGCGGGTGAGGCTGTCATGGGCCGCCCGGGCCGTGGCGGTGCGCAAGGCGCTGGGACTGCCACTCGCCGCCGCCAGTTCGCTCAGGACGGCTCCCTGTTGCGCGAGGACGCTTCTGCGCATGTCGGAGATCTCTCTCACCGCCCAGTCGTTGTCGACAACCTGGTTGCGGCGCAGCGCCTCGTTGCTGTTCAGCCAGGCTTGGGCCCAGTCCACGGCGCGTTCGACGACATGCACCAGATCCTGTCGCCCGGAGCCCTGGAGAGGGCGACCACTGGAGCCGCGGAGTTCCCGGTCCCGGCGGTCGATCTCGGTGTGGACCTCGGACAGCCGCGACAACCGCTCAATGGTCGCGCGTGCCGTCGTGTCCGCTCCGGGTTCGTCGTTCGCGATGCCCAGCAGCATCGCGCCCAGCATTCCGTCCGCGGCCAGCCATCCCTTGGCGATGGTCGTCGCCCTGTTGTACCGCAGGCGCTGCGGTTTCAGCAGATCACGGCAGCGTTCGGCGATCTCCCGCAGCCCGGCCTCGGACTCGGACGCATCGGCGATGACCGCCATCGGAGGCGCGGTCAGCAGGGCGGTGTTCAGCGCTCTGTCGGCCACCGCCATCGCGATGCCCGACAGTCCTTCGGGGAGCCGTGGGGCCAGCGTCTTCAGTTGGGCGCCTGTCACCGCCTCTCCGGTGACCAGTGCGGCACGTACGAGTGCGGGGAGGAGCAGCAGTTCGGTTCCGTCACTGGGGTGCGTGGCGAGATCGTCCCATCGCTGGATCGCCTCGCCGACGACCCTGGCACCGCTGCCGGATCCAGGACGGAGAACGGCCGCGGCAGCCGCTACGCTCAGCGCGGCCGACTCGTCCTCGGGGCGCCCCGCGGCGCGCGAGACGCCGGCCGCGAGTCCGAAGCGTCCCTGGGAGACGAGCCTGAGGAGGGCGCTCTCGGCGGAGGCTGTCAGCGGGCGGGCTTCTGCCGCCACGGCGCCGTCGGACGACGGCGGTTCAGGAGAGGGCTGCTCGGGCTGGGCGGGCACGGTCGTCGAAATCCCGGGAACGTCCACCGGTACGGTCCGGGTGGCTACGGCCATAAGGGCCTGGGCCTGCCCGGAGTCCGCGGGCGTCTCCTCGCCCGACCGTGCGCCATCGCGCGGTAACTCCACGGTCGGGTCGGGCGCCGCCGGAAGATCCGCCGGGCTCCCGACCGGGACAGCCGCGCTCTCGTCGGCCTTCTCGGTCCGGGCGGTCACGATGGCGCTGGGTTCCGTGGCCGGTTCTCCGGGCGGACCTGCTGTGGCCTGTGCCGTCTCCTGCCCCGCCCGCTGTCCGGGCAGGTCCCTCGTCCCGGGGTGCGAGGGCAGTGACAGTTCCTGATGCATCACCGCGGCCATCACACACTCCGGGAGATGCTTGCCCACCCGCTGGGTCAGGGCGTTGACCCGGGAGTCGGCATCAGGTCCGTCCCTCAGTTCCACCAGGTGCACCAAGGCGGTGAGCGACTCCAGTTGTGCCCGCTCAGGTTCGCCCCAACTACGGGCTCCGAGAAGCTGCCGGGCCCGCTGGTGGGCCGCGTTCAGTGCCGAAGCCGCGAACCCGTCGTCGCGGCATTCGATGGCCAGCAGGGTGTGGAGGGCCTGCCGCTCAGCCGCGTCCCGGTCCCGTTCGACGCGATAGGCGCCCACCACGCGGGTCAACTCGTCCAGCCGACGTAACGGGGCGCTGTGCCCGGCGGCGGCCAGGACTTCCTCGGCGCGGGCGAACTTCTCCGCCAGGGAGGAGAGCTGCCGCAGGTCGCCCGGGGCGGGAGGGCGACCGTCGTCGAGCGTCTCGACGATACGCCGTGCGTCTCCCTGGGCAGCCCGGAAGGAAGCGGTGAGCGCCGTGTAGGCGGAAAGCACCGCGTCGCTCTCCCTTTCCTCCGCCGGCTCCTCGGCCCGCTCGGCGTCCTCGGCCGAACCCCGTGGTGTCGGAGCGGGCAGGGGTTCACCGGCGTCCGTACGGGAGCCGTCCCCTTGAGGCGGCTCGACCCTGGAGAGGGCATCAGCGGTGACGGACTCTCCCGCACGAGCGGGTCGGACGTCGTCCCCCTCGGCGCTAGCCGGCTCCCCACCCCTGGTGAAGCCGGGGGTCGCCTCGACGACGCCGGCGGCCGCCTCGCGTACGGCCTCCAGGCCCTTGACGCCCGCGTCGAGACCGAGCCAGTCCCGGTCGGCGGCCCACATCAGCACCCGGGCGTCGAACGCGGATGCCTGGCACCAGGCGAAGACGGTCAGCCGGACCAGCGTGTCACCCCACCGTGCCACCGGGTCCGCGAGCGTTCCGGTATCGGACTTCGGGTCGCTGCCCTGGGCGACGGCGGCGCGCTGCACATCCACGGACACACGTGCCGTCAGCCGCCGGGCGGAGCAGGAGCAGCCGTTCTGTTTCGCCGCGCGACGCATGCGGTCGCCTACATCGCGGCAGAGCGACTTGCTCGCCCTGCGGGGGGCGGCCAGATTGATACCCAGCCCCCGCAGCAGTGCCTGGCGTTCCTTGTACGTGACGGAGTTGAAGGCCAGCTCGACCATGTCGGACGTGAGCTCGTCCAGCGCGTCGGCGACCGGGGTGCCCAGCGCGTTGAGTGCCGCCGCGAGCGATCCGAGCAGCGCCGGTGGGGTGCCCGGCGGAGACAACGGCGGCTCCGCGCTCACGTAGTACCGATCGTGCATGCGTACTCCATTCCTGTGTGACGTTGCCGAGTGAAGCGAGAGAGGCGCGAGGGCTTGGCGGGCCACCGGCTCCGACGGACGGACAGTGGTCAGCGGCCCCTGGTGTGGGGTGTGACGAATGTGTAGCCGACCGGCAGTTCCCAGCCGTCGGCCTTGCCGAGCTGTCGGCAGTACTCCCGGAAGGCCACGCGCTGCCCCTCACTGGGCGAACTTCCCGGCAGCAGACGCCGTACGTGCCCGGGGACGTGGTGCAGCGCCACGGACTCCATCGGCCGGCTCCTGCCCGGCCCTTCGGGTTCGCCGGCCGGGCGCGGGAGGGCGATCGGATCCGGGGTGTAACCGACGAGGGGAATCACCCGCTCGCCGGGGCGCCCTGGATGGTGCGGGTGACCGTCACGGTCACGGCTGCCGAGGGCCGGGTAGAGGCTGCCGGACGCGAAATGCCGCTCCACGGCAGCTTCCAGGGTGTCGCGGGGACACGTCGCGGGGCGGCCCCGGCGGTACTCCGCCCCGTACACGGTGGAGGGGAGCACCGCACGATCCAGCAGCGCGTGGCCGTCCGGGGCCAGGAACCCGCAGCGGCGCACGGCCCGCATCACCAGTCCGTCGGTGTCGAGTCCGGCGGCGGAGTCACGGGTACGAGAACTTCCCGGGGCGTCCTCGCGGGTGAGGACGGACGGATCGTAGACATGCCCGATGACCCGCCCCTCCACCGATACGGGCGTGTCCAGCGGCATCGTGGTGGCGTGAATGACGCGTCCGCCACGCGGTAGGCGCAGCCGCAGTTCGAGACCGGGGAAGAAGTCGGGCGGCCAGAGGACAGGCAGCAGCCGCCCTGTGTCGTCATCCAGTTCGGCTCGGGTGTGCTGCGTCGCCTCCGCCTCCGTCAGCCCCTGCCCTGGGTGGGCGAGCTCCAGTCGTACGGCGAGCTGCCCGGAACCGGCACCCCGCAGCGCGTCGACGACCACCGACCGCAGCGGCAGGTATCCCCCGGCAAGGTGGGCGAGCCGCAGCGGCAGCCGCCAGACGATCCCGGTGTCATCGATCCTCAGCAGTTGCCCGGGCCCCAGCTCGGCTGTGTCCGGGAGCGGCAGGTCCACAGGCTCAGGCGGTTGGTCGTCCTGACTCGGTTCGAAGGACCGGAGGGTTCCGCGCCAGCCACGTCCCGCCGCCTGGAGCGGGTCGTCGCCCTCGTCCGTGCCGGGGTGACGGGACCGCCATACCCCGCCGCCCTCGAAGGGGTCGTCAAGGCTGACCCTGACGCCGTTGTCGAACAGGCCGTTCTCGCTCTCGCCCCGGAGCACATCGGCGAGCGCGAGGTTCGACCGGCACACTGCCGCGGCGTACCCGACGCCTTTGAGCAGCGGTTCGGCCCCAGGAAAGTGGCGCAGCCGTGGCCCGATCGCGGTATGGACGGTGATCGGGGCGGGTAGGCCGTAGCGCCGCCGGACCGCCGGTCTGGCCGCGTTCCGCAGGGTGGCCGCCAGAGTACCCATGTCGTCCCCGCCCAGCGGCCCTTCATCGCGCCAGCAGGCGGCGAGGGACGCGCACGACATCGCGTAAAGGCCCCACATGCGCACCGCATCGCTGGAGGCGAGCACGCGCCCCACCACATCGAGGAGGCGGCTCAGTGTGTGGGACAGCCGCTCCTCGTCCCGTCCTCCGGCCAGTTGGGCGAGGGACATCGGCACGGTGGGGCTGAGCAACTGCGCCCGCCCCGTCGCCAGAAGGTGGGCGGCGTAGGCGTGTACATCGCCACGCTCGGCCGACTCCCCTGACGGATACACGGCGTTGACCAGGACGTGCCCGTTCTGATCGATCCAGCGCCGCTGCGCGCGGAAACGACCCAACTGGGCGCTGCTCGGACTCAGCGCGTCGCCGAAGACGTGCAGGTCGGGAACGAGCAGCTCACGGCGCTCGGGTATGTTCTCGGAGCACGGCCTCCCCGGCCCCTCCGCACCGACGGGGGCTCCGGACACCCAGTCAGGTACATCGCCGAGTTCTCCGCTCTCCGGATGTCTGCCTTCCTTGTAGACGATCTCCGCGTACAGCGGCTGCGATCCGGTGGCGATGTGCACCATCGCGCCGACAGGCAGGGCTGGGGCGCTCTCTCCGAAAGCGACCACGGGAAAGGCGTCGAGGTCGAGCGGGCTGCCGCCGTATCCGTCGCCTCCCAGGTCATAGCCGAAGTAGACGGCGTTGAAGGCCACGGATACATGGACCGGCGCGCGCCGGGCGGAGACGAGGGCCTCCAGATACGTCCGTAACCGGTCCAGTTCCGCAGTCGGCACGGCGTCGTACCCGTCGGCCATGGCACGCGTCAGCAGGGGCTCGTCCTCGTACGGGCGCCACACCCTGTTCCGTGTCTCCGAGACCGTGGCCATATGCTCCCGCCTTCCTGAGGACTCCACCAACCATCACGCGGGCCGCCGACTGCCTCACGCTCTGTGATCTCAGGAGGCTACGCTCAACCTGCCCCACCAGGAACATCTTTGAAGATATTCCGTGAAGAATGATCGTTTTTGGTGTTTACCGCACAGGAAGCCAGAACACATGACTCACGCAGTTCCGCGATTCACGAGGAGCGGGCGCAGGTCCCGTCGCCGCCGGAGTTCCCCCATGTGATCGGCGGCCCTCCGCGGCGCCGCGCCACCACGGACGAGACTACTGGCGCCGCGAGGGAGCCGTCGGCCGACGCCGGACCCACCCTCTCCGCAGGCCCCGACCGGGCTCAGCCGGTGATCGTGACGTCCTCCGTGGTCCAGGCCGCCGCCCGGTCGCTGAGGGAGAGGCCGAGGCCCGGGCGGCTGGGGACGGTCATGCGGCCGTCGCGGAGTTCCAGGCGCTCGTTGAACATCGGTTCCAGCCACTCGAAGTGTTCGACCCAGGTGACGCTCGGGTGCCGCGGCGAGGTGGAGGTGGATCTCCACCATCACCTCGCCGCGACCACCAGAGCGCCGATCAGCAGTGGTTTGCGCCGCCCCGTGCGGTCGCCGATTCGGGCGAGGGTGAACATGGCGGAGATCGCGTATATCCAGGGCAGCTCCGTGTGGTGTCAAGACCCACGACAGACCCACGAGACCCACAACAGCCCCGGGAAGAAGCCGAAGAGACCGACGAAAGCCCGGCCGGAGCCCCGTGAACGCCGATGGGGCCGCGCCCCGGCTGTGGGACGCGGCCCAGGGTCCGCCTTACGACGGCCGGATCTCACCGCCTTCGCCTTGCCTCCCCCTCCTCCGCCGTTGCTCCTCTTCGTGTGCGGCCCGCCGCACAGACATCACGAGCCGTCAACAGGGCCTCCTCACCCCCGTACCGCTGTGACAGACTCCCCGGTATGGCACCGGTCGTCGGGGGTGGAGTGTGAGTGAGCCTCGGTCTGCCCCCACCATCGGGCAGCTCGTTCTCGGCAGGCAGCTCCGGAACCTCCGCGAGAGGGCCGGGTTCAGCCGGGAGCAGTCGGCGAGGCTGCTCCGGGTCACCGCCGCCACGGTCCGCCGGATGGAAACCGCCGAGGTCTCCCTCAAGATCCCCTACCTCCAGTTCCTGCTGCCCGAGTACGGGGTGGGCCCCCAGGACACCGAGGTCTTCCTCCGGCTGGCCGAGGAGGCCAACAAGCCCGGCTGGTGGCAGCGGTTCCACGACATACTCCCCGACTGGTTCAGCGGATACGTCAGCCTCGAAGAGGCCGCGAAAACCATCCGCTCGTACGAGCCGCACTTCGTGCCGGGGCTGCTCCAGACCGAGGAGTACGCACACGCCGTCCTGGCCACGGGGGCGGTCGGCCGGACCACCGACCCGCACCGGATCGAGCGCCATGTCGCCTTACGGATGGAGAGACAGGCGCTGCTCACCCGCTCCGACGCCCCGGCCTTCTGGGCCGTCCTGGACGAGACGGTGCTGCGCCGGCCCGTCGGCTCGAAGGCCGTGATGCGCGCCCAGATCGACCGGCTGATCGAGGCGGTCGAGATGCCGAACGTGACGCTCCAGATAGCCGAGTACGGCGCGGGGCCGCACCCCGGCACGTACAGCCCGTTCGTCCTGTTCCGCTTCGACATCCCCGAAGTGCCCGACATGGTCTACATCGAGTATCTGACCGGGGCGCTCTATCTGGACGACGCCCACGAGGTGTCCGCGCACATGCAGGCGATGGACCGGATGGTCACCCACGCGGAGCCCGCGAACCATACGAAGCAGCTTCTGGCCGCTTTCCGCCGGGAACTCTGAACCCGTAACCCTGAACTCGTAACCCTGAGCCCGTCACTCCGCACGCCGGAAACCACCGCGGGCCGGAAACCACCGCGGGCCGGACACACCGAGGGGCCGACCGGCTTCTCCTCCGGTCGGCCCCTCGTACCCGGGCCCTGCCACGTCACCCCGTGCCGGTGGCTACGCCACTGCGCTGTCCGCCAGCAGAGCGTCGATCGCCGCCAGTTCCCGCTCCGTCAGGGGCGCGGCGTCCAGGACGGCGAGGTTCTGGTCGAGTTGGCCGACGCTGCTGGCGCCGATCAGCACCGAGGTGACGCGCGGGTCGCGCAGCACCCAGGCCAGCGCGAGCTGGGCCAGGGTCTGGCCACGCTCGCCCGCGACCTTGTTGAGCGCGTGCAGCAGGGTCAGCTTCTCGTCGCTGAGCGCGTCCCGCTTGAGGAAGTGGCCGACGGCCATCCGCGAGTCGGCGGGCACCCCGTTCAGATAGCGGTCGGTGAGCTGCCCCTGCGCGAGCGGCGAGAAGGCGATGACCCCGGCGCCGACCTCGTCGGAGGCGGCGATCAGCCCGTTGTGCTCGATGACGCGGTCGAGCATGTTGTACGCGTGCTGGTTGATCAGCAGCGGGGTGCCCAGCTCCTTGAGGAGTTCGGCCGCGCGCCGCATCTGCTCGGGTGGATAGTTGGACAGCCCGGCGTACAGGGCCTTGCCCTGCCGTACGGCCGAGGCCAGCGCCCCCACCGTCTCCTCCAGGGGGGTGTCCGGGTCGAAGCGGTGCGAGTAGAAGAGGTCGACGTACTCGACGCGCATCCGGCTCAGCGACTGGTCGAGGCTCGACAGCAGGTGCTTGCGCGAACCGAACTCGCCGTACGGACCCGGCCACATGTCGTAGCCCGCCTTGGTGGAGAGGAACAGCTCGTCGCGGTAGGGCCGGAAGTCCTGCGCGTAGACCGTCCCGAAGTTCGCCTCGGCGCTGCCGTACGGCGGGCCGTAGTTGTTCGCGAGGTCGAAGTGGGTGACGCCCCGGTCGAACGCGCGGCGCAGCACGGCGCGCTGGTTCTCCAGCGGGGCGGTGTCACCGAAGTTGTGCCACAGGCCCAGGGAGACCTGGGGCAGCCGTACGCCACTCAGACCGCTGCGCTGGAACCGCATGCCCTCGTAGCGGTCGGCGGCGGCGAGGTAGGGCGGTCGTTTCAACGAACTCTCCTGTGGGGTCGGGCGGGGCGTGAGGGCCGGTTCACCAGGAGCCCGGCGCCTCGACGCTACACACGAGTCGGACTATTGGGAACGCCCGGCCAAGATCCGAAGGTTTCCGCCGGACCCGCTGCCCGGGACCGCCCCGGGCCCGGGCAGCCTCGTCGCGAACAGTGCGCCGAGCACGGCGACGGCCGCGAGGACCGGCAGCGTGGAGCCCATCGCTTCGAGGAAGACTTCCCCAGCACCGGGCCCACTCGGCCCGTCCGGCCCGCTTCCGGAGAGGGTGAGCAGCGTGGCGGCCGTGGCGACGCCCAGCACCGGGCCGATGTTCATCGCCGTCTGCTGGAGCCCGCCGGCCACTCCGGCCCGGGCGACCGGCGCGTGGCGCACGACGACGGCCGTCGCGGTGACCATGACCGTACCGAAACCGGCCCCCAGCACGAGGAAGCCGCCGCTGACCCACAGGAGTGGCGAAGCGCGGTCGAGCGGGGCCAGCACCAGGATGCCGAGGGTGATCAGGAGCATCGCCGGCCCGGCCGTCCCGCGCGGCCCCCACCGGCGGGACAGCACCGCGGCGGCGGGTGCGCTCAGCACCATCAGCACGGCCAGGGGCAGCACCCGCACCCCGCTTTCGAGCGGGTCCATCGCGAGTACGTCCTGAAGGAAGTACGTGGCGACGAAGAGGGTGCCGAACAGCGCGGCCGAGGCGCACAGAAGGACGGCGAGCGCCGGGCCGAGCGCCGAGCGGCCGAGGAGGCCGGGCGGCACCAGCGGGTTCGCGGTCCGCCGTTCGTGGCGTACGAACGCGGTGGCGGCGACCGCGACCGCCAGACACCCCAGCGCCGTCGCCGGTGTCCAGCCGGTCCCCGGCAGCCCGACGAGGGTGTGGACCAGACCGGCCAGGGCCACCGCGAGCAGCCCGGCGCCGGGCAGGTCGAGCCGGGCGGTGGCGTCCCCCGGCCGGTCCGGGACCCGGACGGTGAGGGTCAGGACGCCGATCACGAGTGCGGGGACGACGTTGAGGAGGAAGACGGCGCGCCAGCCGAAGTGGGCGGTGAGCGCGCCGCCGACGACCGGGCCCGCGGCGGCGGCCACCCCGATGGCGCCGGTACGCAGGGCGATGGCCGCAGCGAGCCGGTCGGGCGGGTACGCGGCACGCAGCATCCCGAGGGTGGCCGGTTGCAGCAGGGCGCCGAAGACCCCCTGGACGACGCGCAGCCCGATCACCCAGCCGGCGCCGGGCGCCAGGCCGATGCCCGCCGAGGCGGCGCCGAAGCCGAGCATCCCGACGGCGAAGATCCGGCGGTGGCCGTACCGGTCCCCGAGCCGTCCGGCGAGGACGAGCAGGCCGGCCACGGCGATGAGGTAGCCGGTGCTGGTCCACTGGACCTGGGGGAAGGTGGCGTGCAGATCGCGCCGCATGCTGGGCTGCGCGATGGTCAGTACGGTGCCGTCGAGGGCGACGATCGCGGCGCCGGTGACGCTCCCGGCGAGGACCAGGCGCTGCGGGAGTCCGGCTCTCCCGGGCGCTCCGTGCTTCGTCGCCTCTTGGACGTTCACGGGCGCTCCGGCCCGAGGTGCGCGTCGAGCGCGGCGCGGAGCAGCGGCTCGGCGTCGTCGACACCGGAGGCGAGCTGGAGACTGCCCCAGGCCCACAACTGCGCGATGCCGTGCAGATTGGCCCACAGCGCGCCCGCCACCACCTCCGGCGTCGGCGACCCCTCGGAGCGGGGCCTCACCCGGGCGACCAGATCCACGAGCACACCGAAGAGCGGCAGGCTGGTCTCCCGTAGCCCGGGAGCCTGTCCGGGCCCGCCGTTCTCCAGCAGGTCGTGGCGGAACATCAGCTCGAACATGCCGCGGTTGGCGGCGGCGAAGCCGAGATAGACGCGTCCGAGCGCCAGGATCCGGGCGCGCGGGCCCACCGCCCTCCCATCGACCACCGCCTCACCGTCCGCCGCTGTCCTGCTGTCCGCCACCGCCTCACCGTCCGCCGGCCCACCGCCGTCCGCGACCGCCGCGGCGGCCTCGGCCGCGAGTCCGGCGAAGCCCTGGTGCGCGATGGCGGACAGCAGGGCGGCGTGTGTCGGGAAGTAGCGGCGCGGCGCGCCGTGCGAGACCCCGGCCTGCCGGGCGATCTCGCGCAGGGAGAGCGCCTGCACCCCCTCCCGGGCCACGAGATCGACACCGACCGCCACCAGACGGGCCCGCAGGCCCGCGTCGTATGCACTCATAGACACTGTCCACCACCCTGGGTAGACAGTGTCTACGCGTCGCGAGCGCGAGCCGGGCTCCGTCGGCGTGGCCCCGGCGGCGCGGCTCAGCCGATGGGCGCCGGCAGGCGCACCACGTCGTACGCGAGCCCGATCGTGTCGCCGGTGGCCGGGTCGCCCAGCTCCACCCGCCAGCGGTCGGCGAACTGGTCCACGCCCTCGACCATGGGGATCGTGCCGGAGATCAGCACCGTGCCGGGCACGAGGTCGCCGCGCTCCCGCAGCACCTCCGCCCAGTACGCGGGGGTGAGCAGTTCGGCGAGCGTGCCGTCCTGGATGAGGGATTCCGCGCCCTCGCGGCCCACCCAGGCCCGCAGGGTGATGCTGTCGAGCCGGTCCTGCACATCGGCCAGCCGCCAGGCGCGGCGGGCGAGCACGTCCGGGCCGGCGTTCTTGCTCCAGGCCACCCCGTGCACCTCCAGCTCACGGTCGGTGTGGTCGCAGGCGGCGGTCAGCAGCAGCTCACCCTCCCCGTCCACGACCAGCGCCCATTCCGCCTCACCGGAGGTGCGGCCGTGCTGGACGCTGACCTGTTCGGTGTGCTGGGCGAGGTAGGGGGAAACCGGGTAGAGGGCGGGGGTGACGGACGGAGCGGGCACACCGAGTTCGGCGAGTTCGGCCACGTGCGCGGCCACGTCGTCCTGGCTGCGGCCCGCGTAGCCGGCGTTGAGCACCTGGACGACATCGGCCTGCCGGGTGGTGCCGTCGGGCAGTTCGAAGGTGAGCAGCGCCATGGGAGTTCTCCACATCGTTCACGGTATCGGCGAGGTTAACTTTGCGCGGAAGGCTTGCGCATACCACCTGTATACAAGAAGTATGCCGGAAGGTCGACAGTGCGCCCTCCCCCGATGGCGGCGCGCCCCACCCAAGGACGGATGTCGTGAACCACACCAGCACGAGCACGGATCAACCCCCGCCCAGCGGCTCCGCGGTCCGCCGCGCCTTCTTCGCCAGCCTCACCGGAACCGCCCTGGAGTGGTACGACTTCGCCATCTACTCCGTGGCCGCCGCCCTGGTCTTCGGCGAGGTGTTCTTCCCCTCGGAGGACCCGGCCACCGGCACCCTGCTGGCGTTCTCCACGTACGCCGTCGGTTACGTGTCCCGCCCACTGGGCGGTTTCGTCTTCGGCCGTCTCGGCGACAAGATCGGCCGCAAGAAGGTCCTCATCGCGACGCTCGTGCTGATCGGCGTCGCGACCCTGTTCATCGGTCTGCTCCCGTCGTACGCGACGATCGGTGTGACCGCCCCGATCGTGCTGGTGATCCTCCGCTTCGCGCAGGGTGTCGGGGTCGGCGGCGAGTGGGGCGGCGCCGTACTGCTGTCCAGCGAGTTCGGCGATCCGAAGCGGCGCGGCTTCTACGCCTCGGCCGCGCAGGTCGGCCCGCCCGCCGGCAATCTGCTGGCCAACGGCGTCCTCGCCGCCCTCGGAATCATGCTCACGGACGAGCAGTTCGTCAGTTGGGGCTGGCGCGTGGCGTTCCTGCTCTCCGGGGTCCTGGTCGTCTTCGGGCTGTGGATCCGTACGAAGCTGGAGGAGACCCCGGTCTTCCAGGCCATGGAGGCGGAGGAGAAGCGCCCCGAGGCCCCGATCAAGGAAGTCTTCACCACTCATCCGCGCGCACTGGCCGCCGCGATCCTCAGCCGGATCGCCCCTGACGTGCTGTACGCGCTGTTCACCGTCTTCGTCCTGACGTACGCGACCGGCGAGCTCGGCATGTCACGCGGCTCGGCGCTGGGCGCCGTCCTCATCGGCTCGACGTTCCAGATCTTCCTCATCCCGCTGGCGGGCGCCCTCTCCGACCGGATCAACCGGCGTCTGCTGTACGGGGTTTCGGCGCTGGCGGCCGGGGTGTGGCCGTTCGTGTTCTTCCCGCTGACCGCCGGCGGGAGCTGGCCGCTGCTCGCCGGGGGTGTGGTGGTGGCGCTCGCCATCCACTCGCTGATGTACGGCCCGCAGGCGGCCTTCATCTCGGAGCAGTTCTCGCCGCGGCTGCGCTACACGGGCTCCTCGCTCGCCTACACACTGGCCGGGGTCGTGGGCGGGGCGGTGGCTCCGCTGCTGTTCACGGCGCTGCTCGACGCGTACAACTCCTGGGTGCCGCTGGCCCTCTACGTCGCGATCACCGCGGTCGTCACGATCGGCGGCGTGTGGCTGGGCCGCGACGCGAAGGACGCCGACGAGGAGGAGCCGCCGAGCCCGCCGACCGGGGACGCGGCCGTGACATCCGTACGGCCGGACGGAGCACCCGCCCGCTGACCGCACCGCTTCGACCCCCTTGCCCACGGCACCCGCACGCCCCGTCCCGTACACACGGAAGGAACCGCCCATGCGCATCGCGCTGAGCCAGCTCACCACCGGCCCCGACCCCGGGTCGAACCTCGGCCTCCTGCGCGAACAGGCCCACCGCGCGGCGGACGGGGGCGCCCGCGCCGTCGTCTTCCCCGAGGCCTCGATGGCCTGCTTCGGCACCCCGCTCGCCCCGGTGGCCGAACCGCTCGACGGCCCCTGGGCCGGGGAGGTCCGCCGGATCGCCAAGGACACCGGGCTCGTGGTGGTGGCAGGGATGTTCACCCCCGCGCCGGACGGCAAGGTGGCCAACACACTGCTGGCCACCGGTCCCGGGGTGGAGGCCTCCTACGACAAGATCCACCTGTACGACGCCTTCGGCTTCGCCGAGTCCGACACCGTGGCGCCCGGCTCCGAGGTGGTCACCATCGAGGTGGACGGTATCCGTATCGGCCTCGCGACCTGCTACGACGTCCGCTTCCCCGAGTTGTTCCGGGCCCACGCCGACGCGGGCGCGGTGGTCTCGCTGCTGCCGGCCTCCTGGGGCGCGGGCCCCGGGAAGCGGGAGCAGTGGGAGCTGCTGACGCGCGCCCGCGCGCTCGACGCGACGCTGTGGCTCGCCGCGGTGGGTCAGGCGGACCCGGCGGCGTCCGGTACACCCACGACCTCGAACGCGCCCACCGGGATCGGCCACAGCGCGGTCATCGGCCCCGACGGAACCGTACGGCAGTCGCTCGACGGGGCCCCGGGGATGCTGCTGGCCGACCTCGACCCGGATGAGGTGACGACCGTACGCCGGGCCATCCCCGTACTCGCCAACCGGCGTCTTTCCGGATTGAGTTGACCTGACCCTTCGGTTCCAGGTCTTTCGTTTGGGTCTGGCTGAGCCCAGCAAGATCCAAACGAGGGGCCCTAGCCTGCGAGGAGGACCTTGAGGGTCGTCGCCAGGTGGCTGTCGATCGCCGTGCACGCGGCCCCCGCGTCACCGGCGGCGATCGCGGCCAGGATCGCCTGGTGTTCCCGCAGCACGGCCTCCTGCCGGCCGTGCTGGTTGTAGAGCGCCACCACTCCGGCCCGGATCTGCCGGCTGCGCAGCCCGTCGTAGTGGCGGGTGAGCAGCGCGTTGCCCACGGCGGCGATCATCGTCGCGTGGAACTGGTGGTCCACCGCGATGAATTCCTTGGCGTGCTCGGATCCGCTGAGAGCGCGCTGCCGCTCCAGCAGCGCGGTCAGCTCGGCCACGGGAGCCCGGCCGTCGGGGACGACACGCTCGGCGGCGTACCGCTCGACGATGCCGCGCAGCTCCATCAGTTCGGTGATCTCCCGCCCGGAGAGGGGCACGATCTGCGCGCCGCGCTTGGGGACCAGCCTGACCAGGTCCTCGGCGGCGAGCAGCAGCAGCGCCTCGCGGATGGGGGTGCGGGAGACTCCGATACGGTCCGCGATCTCCTGCTCGGAGAGGAACCCGCCCTGGAGTTCGGGGTCGGTGAGGACTTCCTCCTTGAGGAACGCGTACGCCTTCTCCCGGCCCGACGTCACGACTTCCCCCAGGGTTGCATACAACGAGTATACAAAAACTACCACGCGGGTTCGCTGCCGGGCCTCTCCCACCGGTCCGCGCCGCGCGCGACAGCCTCCCGGAGCGCGAGGAGCGCGTCGCGGATCCGTACGGGGACCTCGACCCAGTTCGCCCCCGAAGCCCCAGGCCCTCTCGCGCATCTCCATCGTCTTCCCGGGGGTGAGTCGGCGTGTCCGTACCCGAAGCGATGCCCGATCCGGTCTCCGACCCGGTGTCCACAACATCCCTCCGGTCGTACATACGGCAACTCCTCGGCGACGTAAGCAAAACGCAGGTCGGTCGGATCGAGGCGTCAACGACCCGGCCGACGGCCTCCGTGCGCCGCTCGACGCCCCCTTTCGGCTGCCGGTCCGACGCACCGGACGAAACGCCCCTCCACCGAACGACCGCCACGAGTACACCGTTCGGGCACATTCACCGCACCCGGCGCCCGGCATATTCCTCTTTTTCCCTTTCCTCTCAAGCCGTTTCAACAGTGCGGCTCAACTCTGTTGAATTTCGGCCGTAGGAACTCTCTTGAACCGGCCCGAGAAAATAGGCCAGAGTTCCGGTCACGGCCACCAAGCACCCTGGTTGCCGCCGGACACACGGCTCCCCCCTCTGTGAAATCGGCTTCCCCACGCCGATTTCCTCCCCCCATGCACGGCCGTGTGCTCCGTGAACCGGAAGGAATGACTGTGCGAGTCTCCCGGAACATTCTCGTGGCCGCGGCCGCGGGCGCCCTGCTCTCCGTCAGCGTCGTGACCGGCGCCCAGGCGGGCGAACAGACCGCCGAGCGCTACGACCCCGCGATGGTCAAGGCCCTGGCCACCTCACTCGGCGTCAGCGAGACGGCGGCCGTCGAGCGGCTGGACGATCAGGCGGACCAGCAGGCCGAGCTCTCGAAGCTCGACCGGCAGGGGGTCGCCACGGACGGCGCCTTCTTCGACAGAGCCGGCAGCCTGGTCGTCAACGCCGCCGACACCCGCGCCGAACAGCGCATCGAGGACGCCGGTCTGACCCCGCGGGTGGCCGAGCACGGCCAGGCCGCGCTCGACCGCATCAAGGCGGAGCTGGACGCCAAGGCGCTCAAGCAGACGCCGGCCGGCGTCACCGCCTGGTCGGTGGATCTCGCCACGGACACGGTCACCGTCGAGGTCAACAGCGCGAAGAGCGCGGCGGCGAAGTCCTTCATCAAGGCCGCGCGGGCCCACGGCGACGCCGTCCGCGTCGTCGAGGGCAAGGAGGAGCTGTCCACGCAGGCGGTCGTCTCCCCGGGCGACGAGATGTCCTTCAACGGCTATGTCTGCTCCGTCGGTTACGGCGCCCGTGACGGATCCGGCCGCCAGTACCTCGTCACCGCCGGCCACTGCATCGAGGACCTGCCCGTCCTGTCGTACAAGGGCACGCGCTTCGCCCAGGGCACCAACAGCCGGTTCGCGGTGGGCAGTCGCAGTGTCGACATGGGCATCGCGGCCGTCGACTCGGGCAGTTCGATAGCCACGCAGGTCGGTACGTACGGCAGCGCGGGCACCGTCGCCGTCCAGGGCAGCGCGCGGGCCGCGTCCGGCGCCGCCCTGTGCAAGTCGGGCCGTACGACCTTCTGGACCTGCGGCAAGGTCAACTCGTACAACGTGACGGTCACCTACAGCGACGCCAACGGCGGTCCCGACACCGTCGTCACCGGCCTGGGCAGTTCCTCGGTCTGCACCCAGGGCGGCGACAGCGGCGGCGCCTACATCTCCGGCAACCAGGCCCAGGGGATGACCTCGGGCGGCCCGTCCGCGCAGCGCTGCACCGGCAGCGTCAACTCGCCGGGCTCCTCCTACTTCCAGCCCCTGGACGACGCCCTCTCGCACTACGGCCTGACCCTCAACACCAACTGATCACCCCCCGGCGGTAAGCCCCACCTGCCGCATCACCGGGCCGCCCCCACCGGCCCCCAGGACCGCCCATCGGATACGGTGGGCGGTCCTGCCCGTGCGGGCACGGCACCGCTCGACCCGGAGGGGAATCCAGTGCACCAGGATCCGGATTCCTCCTCGCCGGTCTTCGCCGAGGTCTTCCAGCAGGCCATCAAGAGACGCGGCCTGTCCCTGGAGCGCGTCCGCAGCCGGCTCGCCGAGCAGTCCATCCAGATCAGCCTGACCACCCTCAGCTACTGGCAGCGGGGGCGCAGCGAGCCCGAACGGGCCGATTCGCTGCGGGCCGTGGACGCGCTGGAGACCATCCTCGAACTGCCGCCAGGGACACTGCGTTCGCTGATCGGCCCGTACCGCCCGCGCGGCCGGGTCGCACCGCCCGCCCACGACCTCAGCTCCTCCCACCGTGTCTTCGGCGAGAACTCCCTGGCGGAACAGATCCTCGGCCCCGACTTCGCGCGGCTCAACGAGGCCATCAGCACGCTGAGCATCCGGGAGACCGTCACCATCGACGAGAACCGGCGCCTGTGCTCCATCGCGATCCAGCAGGTACTGCGCGCGGCCCGCGAGGGCGCCGACCGGCTCACCGCCGTCCACACCGTCGACAGCGGGGCGCGGGCGGTCCGCACCACGGTTCGCTGCGGAATTCCCGGGCCTGTCCGCTTTCTTCCCGAAGTGAGTACGGTCGTCATCGACATACGGTTCGGCCGGAAACTCGCGAAGAACGAGACGGTGGTCATCGACTACACCCTTTCCGTCGATCCCGGGGACGGTGTCGACGACCATTACGAGCGCCGCACCCGTGTCCGGCTGCGCGATTATCTGCTCCATGTCTATTTCCATCCGGCGGCGCTGCCGGTGGTCAGTCACCGCTATTACCGCGAGCACTCCGGGGCGGACATGAGCTACAACCACCGGGTCGCCCTGGACGCCTCGCACACGGTCCACTCGGCGCCGGGCCGCTGCCCGGCGGGCATCCACGGTGTCTCCTGGGAGTGGCCGGAGCAGCCGCGGCACCCCTGAAACGGCCGCCGTGAGGGGGCATTAGGGTGGAGGACTTCTGCCGTGGTGGGGGCGCCGGGGTGGCGCCTTCGGAGAGTGAGGGACGTTCCGTGACGGGGGCACAGATTCCGCTGTACCAGGCGAAGGCGGAGTTCTTCCGCATGCTGGGGCATCCGGTGCGCATCCGTGTGCTGGAACTGCTCCAGGACGGGCCGATGCCGGTACGGGACCTGCTCACCGCGATCGAGATCGAGCCGTCCAGCCTCTCCCAGCAGCTCGCGGTGTTGCGCCGCGCGGGAATCGTGACGGCGACACGGAGCAGTTCGACCGTCGTGTACGAGCTGGCCGGCGGGGACGTGGCGGAGCTGTTGCGGGCGGCGCGGCGGATTCTGGTCGAACTGCTGGCCGGGCAGGAGGATCTGCTCTCGCAGTTGCGCGAGAACGGGCGTTCCCTGGAGCGGGAGGAAGTTCCCTAGGGAGCCCGGCTGCCCCACGCACCCCTGTGGACCGTCCGGACGGACGGCAGAAGCGGAATCACATCCTCTAGTTGAAGATATCTTCAATTCGCCATCCCAGGTAAGTCGTTACTCGATAAACTCGTCATCCTGAGGGTTCACAGGCCGAGAGGACCGGGGTTCATGGCAAGCGCGGACGTGGCACTGAAGGACGCGATGATGATCGAGGGCGCCCAGGGCGCCGCTCTGGTCGACTACACCAGCGGCATGGCGCTGGGCACGCTGGGCGGGAGCAAGGATCTGGACCTCGCCGTCGCCGCGGCGGGGAACACCGATGTCGTACGGGCCAAGATGCGGACCCTGGAAACGCTCGGCATCCAGGACGCCATCGAGGACATCCTGATCACGCTGGGCTCCCAGTACCACGTGATCCGGCCGCTGTCCGGCTCGGCCGGCCAGGGGCTGTTCCTGTATCTCGTACTGGACCGGGCGCGCGCCAATCTGGCCATGGCGCGCCACCAGTTGAAGCGGATCGAGAACGAGGTGGACGTGTAGGCGGCGGAGCGGCGAGCAGATGCGGGAAGCCTTCCGCGAAGGACGGCGGCGCTGGTCGGGCTCTCGTCCCGGCCGGCCCGGGACCTCTCGTCCCGGCCCGCTCAGGTCCCCTCGTACGGACCGTCCTGCGGAGGTGTGGCGCCGGAGTCCGCGGCGCGCAGATCGGCGAGGAGTTCGGCCTGCCCTGCCAGCACCCCGGAGAGGATCGCCCGTGCGACGCTCAGCAGCTCCGCGAGATAGGGGTGGGCGAGCGCGTAGTGGACGGCCGAGCCCTCCCTGCGCGTCACGACGAGATTGGCACGGCGCAGCACGGCCAACTGCTGGGAGAGCTGGGCGGGTTCGACACCGACCTCCGGAAGCATCTCGGAGACCGCGTACTCCCGCTCGCTGAGCAGTTCGAGGACCCGGATACGGACGGGGTGCCCCAGCGTCTTGAAGAACTCGGCCTTCAGTTGGTACAGCGGCGCGCTCACCGGCCTTGCCTCATTTCCCGCGCGTACCGCGTACAGCGCATCTGCCCGGAAGTCCCTGCCACGGGGCCGTTCCCATGCCGTCAGGGCCGCCAGGGCCGTCACCTCCACGTGATGCCCCTGGGAAAATCCCACATTACCGGCCGGGTACCCAGGGTATACAGGCTCCATGGTCGACCGACTCTTCTCCGACCGGGATCTGGCCGCGCTGTACGACGCGGTCTGCGCGGGCCGCCCCGACTTCGCGTTCTATCTGCCGCTGGTGATGTCGGCGCGCTCCGTACTCGATGTCGGCTGCGGTACGGGCGACTTGCTGCACCAGGCCCGCGCGGCGGGGCACCCGGGGCGGCTGTGCGGTCTCGACCCGGCGGACGGCATGCTGGAGCAGGCCCGTCGCCGGACGGACGTCGAGTGGATCCTCGGCGATCTCTCCACCACCCACTGGGACCGCGCGTTCGACCTGGTCGTGATGACCGGGCACGCCTTCCAGGTCCTCCTGGAGGACGAGGAGGTACGGGGCACGTTCGCGGCGGTCAGGGCCGCCCTCACCGACGAGGGCCGCTTCGTCTTCGAGACCCGCGACCCGGCGGCGCGCGCCTGGGGCGAATGGACCCCGGACCGCGCCGTCGAGGTCGTCGACGCCACGGGTGCCGTCGTACGGGTCGCCAACGAGGCCGATCCGTACGACGGCGGGGACAGGGTCAGCTTCACCACCCGCTACACCAGCCCCGGCTGGGACGGCCCCAGGCTGAGCCGCTCCACCCTGCGCTTCCTCGGCGCGGACGAGGTGACGTCGTTCCTGGCGGGCGCGGGGCTCACCGTGGAGGCCCAGTACGGTGACTGGCTCCGGCAGCCGCTGACCGGGACCGGCCCGGAGATCATCACCGTCGCCGCACGGGGAAGGGGCCAGGAGAAAGGGGCTACCCGACCGTGACGCTCTTGCCGTCCGCGTTCGCGGCGGCCACGGCCGCGTCGAGGACCCGGAGATTGTGCAGCCCGTGGGCGAGCGGAGGGCAGTGCGGCAGCCGGTCGAGACCGGCGATCTGATCGAGGAACGCCCGCGCCTGGAAGGCGAAGAACTCGTTCTGCCCGTGGCCCACGCTCGGGAAGTCCATGGGCAGCCCCCGCGCGATGTACGGGTGGTCGGGGCCGATCAGGACCTGCCGGTATCCGTTGACGGGCCCGGCCGGGGAGGCGTCGGCGATGGTGAACTCACCGGGACGCACCAGGTCGAACGCGGCGGCCCCGCCGTCACAGAAGACCTCGAACCCGAGGGAGTTGGCGAGGCCGTAGGCGACCCGGGAGACGGAGATGGTGCCGACGGTGCCGCTGCGGAAATTCAGGGTGAAGGTCGCGATGTCCTCGTTCTCGACCGGCACCCGCTCGTCGCTGACCTGGACGTCGGCGGAGTGGCCCACGGCGGTGCCCAGCGGGGTCGGCCGGTCGGGGACCACGGTGGTCAGAACCGTACCGCGCACGCTCTCGACAGGTCCGCACAGGAATTCGCCGAGGTCGACGAGGTGGCTGCCGATGTCGGCGAGCGCGCCGGAGCCGGGTCCGCCCCGGTAGCGCCAGCTCATGGGGGCGTCGGGGTTGTGCCCGTAGTCGCACCAGTAGTGGCCGTTGAAGTGGCGCACCTGGCCGAGGCCGCCCTCGGTGATCTGCTCCCGGATCGCGTTGATCGCGGGCGAGCGGCGGAAGGTGAAGCCGACGGCGGCCACACGGTCCGTCCGCGCCGCGGCGTCGACCATGGCCTGCGCGTCGGCCGTGCTCGGCGCCAGCGGCTTCTCGCACAGCACATGCTTTCCGGCCGCGAGCAGTCCCTCGACGATCTCGCGGTGCAGCGGGTTGGCGACCACGACGCTCACGGCGTCGATGTCCGGCGCGGCGGCGATCGCCCGCCAGTCGGTCTCGGCGCGCTGGTAGCCGTACCGGCGGGCGGCGTCGAGGGCGAACGGCTCATGGGCGTCGGCGACGGCGACGAGCCGTACCTCGGGCAGGTCGGGGTCGAAGAGGGTCGACGCCGTGCGGTACCCGTTGAGGTGCGCCCGGCCGGCCATCCCGGCTCCGATGACTGCCACCCCGATCGACGATGTGGACATGGAATCCTCCTTCGTCACTCGTTCACCGAGTGTTTTTAAAGCGCTTTAAGTCGCTGGTACTATCGGCCGGGTCACCACGGGGTGTCAAGGGGTGTCGCACAGAACGACCGGACGGCCTTGGAGGGTCAGCCAGTGAAGAGACCGGGCTCCGACGGCCGGGACAGCGCAGAGACCGACGGCGGCGCGCGGAACCGCCGCCCGCGGCTGGAGGACGTCGCCGCGCTGGTCGGACTCTCACCGGCGTCGGTCTCACTGGTCCTCAGGAACGCCCCGGGCCCCAGTGCGGGGACCCGCGAGCGGGTCCTCGAAGCCGCCGCCCGGATCGGCTACCGCCCCGACCGCACGGCCAGCCTCCTCGCGCGCCGGCGCAGCCGCGTGCTCGGCGTCACCTTCGACATCCGCAACAGCTTCCACGCCGAACTGGTCGAGAACCTGTACGTCGCGGCCGAGGAGGTCGGGTACGACCTGGCGCTCTCCACGCTGACGCGCATCCGCGACGAGGGTCAGGCCGTGGAGACCCTGCTCGACTTCCGCGCCGAGGCGCTGGTCCTGCTCGGCACCGAGATACCCGCCGCGCGGCTGACCTCGCTCGACCGCCGGCTGCCGGTGATCTCCGTCGGGCGGCGGATCCCGGCGGCCGACCTGGACGTCGTACGCGCCTCGGACGACGAGGGGCTGGGCCGGGCGGTGGCCCATCTGGTGGAGCTGGGCCACCGCGACATCGCCTTCATCGACGGGGGCAAGGGCAGCATCGCGGCGGACCGGCGCCGCGGCTACCGCACCGCCATGCGCGCCCACCGGCTCACCGACCGGATCAGGGTGCTCCCGGGCCACCACACCGAGGAGGCCGGGGCGCGGGCGGCGGAGCGGCTGCTCGCGGAGGACGCGCTGCCGAGCGCGGTCATCGCGTGCAACGACCGGTGCGCGGTGGGCGTGCTGAGCACCCTCGGTCAGGCGGGCGTCTCCGTACCGGACACCCTCTCGGTCGTCGGCTACGACGACAGCGTCCTGTCCCGGCTCGCCAGTTTCGACCTCACCACCGTCAGCCAGAGCCCGGAGGAACAGGCACGCCACGCCGTGGCGGCGGCGGTGGAGCGGCTGGACGGCGGGCGCTCGGTCCCGCGCGAGATCGTCCTGACGCCGCGCCTGATGGTCCGCGGCACGACCGCGGCCCCCGCGAGGACGCGGCGGCCGGCCGAGGCGTACGAGCGCGGTCTGCCGCGCCCGGAGAGCTGAGCCGGCCCCGTACGCGTGGCGGCGCCGCCTCAGGCGTCGCCGTACCCGGGGGACTTGAGGCCCGCGGTCACGGGCATCCCCTCTCCCCTCCTGGACCGTGGGCGACGTCACCGTCCACCGCGTCGACGAGGCCCCCCTGCCGCCCGTGACCGGACAGTGGCTGCTGCCCGACGCCACCCCCGAGGTGGTGACCGGTCAGGAGTGGCTGCACCCTCACGCCGCCCACCGCGGGCCGCGTGATCAGGCACGGGGACGCCTGCCGGCTGCTGCCCGTCCCCGCCGCCTGACCCGGCCGCCCGGTCCGGCCGGAGCCGGCAGCGGCCCGCACCGGAGCAGCCCGTACGCACGGCATCGGGTCGCTCCGGTGCGGGAAGGGGCCGCGCGGCGGTCAGCCCCTGGCGACCGCGATGCTGCCCTGGAGGCGTTCCCCCGCCTCGTACACCATGTAGGGCACGCCCCCTTCGGTGCCGAAACTGGGGGCGGCGCTGCGGCCGTTGTCGGGGGCGCCGTTCCCGGAGTCGTAGAAGCGGCCGAGGTGGCGGCGGAGCGTGAAGTCCTTCCCGACCTCGGTGATCATGAGGTCGCCGCCGCTCGACTTGTCCTTGTTGTAGACGACGTAGGCGCTGCCGTTACGGGTCAGCAGGTGCGGGCCGCCGATGTTGACGGCCGACACGTCGGTGTGGCTGACGAGCGCCTTCTGGTCGAAGGTCCAGGTACGGCCGTCGGCCGACCAGCCCCAGTGGATGTCCCGGTGGTTGGTCCGGTTGTTCAGCATGAAGAGCATCACGTAGTGGGCGTTCTTCGCGGGCAGTTCGTGCGGGAAGACCCGGGCGTACGAGGTCTCCGTGGTGCCCGCGGGCAGCATCGACGTGGTGAGGACCGTCTTGTCGTAGGTGAAGTTGATGCCGTCCTTGGACCGGGCCAGTCGCGTCGTGGTGTTCTCGCCGTGGAAGTAGAGCCACATCTCCTTGGCGCTCTCGTTCCACATCACGTGCGGGGAGGACACATGGCTCACGGAGTAGTGCGGCTGCCAGACGTTGGCGACGAGCGGGTTGCGCGGGTACTCGGTGAACGGCCCTTCTATGTGGTCCCCGTAGGCGAGGCAGATCCCGCCGGGCGCGTCGTGCGGCGCGTAGTAGAGGTAGTAGCGGCCCAGCGGTGCGGAGAGCCGTCCCGCGGTGCCGCGGATGCACGGGAAGATGATCTCGCCGGTGGGGTTGTACCTGAGCTGTGAGGGCTTCAGCAGGGTCTTGACGTAGCGGTAGTCGGGGAAACCGCCGGGCGCCGCGGCCGGTGCGGCCGTGGAGGCGGCGGCCGGCGCCGAGGAAGCCGTGGAGCCGACGGCGAGCGCCGCCGCGGTCGCGCCGACCGATGTGAGGAGGATGCGGCGGCTGGGGTGGGGTGTCTCGTGCATGAAGTACTCCGTCCCGATGGGGGTGACGTTGTCCGTGCCGGGGATGAGCGGTCAGAGGGCGGTGGCCGCGGTGACGCAGAAACCGCCGAGGGCGACGAACCAGACGTAGGGCAGGGTGCGCGCCATCACCTGCTGGGGGCCGACCCCCGCGTACTGCGCGCTCCACACGGTCTGGGTGCTGGTGGGGTCGGCGACGCCGAACACCTGGTTGTAGGAGGCGGTGAGCCCGAGGACGGCGACGGCCGGGTAGATCCCTGCGGCGATGAGGACGCCCGCGATGCCGGCGCCGAGGCCGTACACGTTGAGCGGTCCGCGGTACAGGCACAGCGGCACCAGCGCCGTGAAGACCACGACGAACAGCACCGGGTTCTGCGGGCTGACCGCCTTGACCAGGGGTTCGAGTGCGTTCACGGCACCGGGGAGCTTGACCGCCGCGAGCAGGATGCCGATGGCCACGAACAGAGTGATGGGCGCCGCGGCCACCTCGAAGCCGTTGTACAGGGTGCGCAGCAGCCGGCGGTTCATGTCGCGTGGGCGGGTGGTCGTCACGAGCGCGTAGAGGACCCCGGCGAGCAGCGAGGGGATGATCGCGATCTCGAACCCGAGGGCCAGGACGAGGGGGACGGCCGGGGTGAGCAGCGCGTACCACGGGGCGTCGCCGAGGAGGGCGCGCCGCTTTCCGGCCCGGGTGCGCGGCTCCTCCGTACGGAAGGCCCAGGCGTGTTCGACCCCGCGCCTGCGGGACTCGACGAGCACGAACAGGACGGCGCCGGTCAGCGCGAACGGGAAGAGCTTGATCATGAAGTCGCGCACCTCGGGGACCGGCAGGTCGAGGGCGCTGGAGAAGAACTGCCACACCGGCAGCTCGAAGGGTATTCCGGCGGCGATGCCCATGAGGATCGTCCCGGCGGCGGTCACCTTGGGGATGCCGACGGCGATCATGGCGGGGATGCCGATGATGCCGGCGAGCATCGCGGCGGGCGCGGAGCCGGTCACGGTGCCGATGAGGGTCGAGACCATCAGCACGCCGAGCGCGACGACCGTGGGCCGGTCGCCGCCGAACTCGACGATCTTGCGGACGAGGGTGCCGGCGATGCCGGTCTCGTCGAGCAGCTTCCCCAGCCAGGAGCCCAGCAGGATCGCGATCATCGTCGCGGCGAGCATGGGGGCGCCCTCTTGGAGGACCGTGTCGAAGACGCTGTTCTCGCCGGTGACCGGGGCGCCCGAGACAAAGGCGATGACCACGCCGAGCAGGACGAGCGCGAAGGCGGTGGGGAGTTTCTTGGTGAGCATCGCGGCGACACCGGCCGCCATGATGATCAGGATGACGATGCCCATGACTTACTTCTCTCTTGCCGGGGCGGCGGACGCGGCCAGGGCGGCGGACAGCAGGAGCGGACTGCGGCCCAGGCCGCAGACGGATTGCGCGTAGGCGTGCGCGGCGAGTTCGTCGGCGCCCGCGACATGGGCGAGGACCCGCAGGCGCCCGAGGCGCAGCGCGGTGTGGCCGAGGGCTTCCTTGAGCGCGGTGCGCCCGGGACCGTGGTGCAGCCGTTCGTGGACGCTCTCGTGGGCGAGGGCGGCGGCGCGGACCGAGCCGGCCGGGAACCACTCCCGCCAGCCGTGGGTGGTCACCAGGCGCTCCGCCGCGGCGACGGAGTCCGTGTACAGCTCGACGGTGGGGGGCCGGGAGGTGTAGCGGGCGAGGAGCCCGCGCTCCAGGCCGCCGTCGCGCTCCACGATCCGCGGTGGTGCGGGCGTCCCCGCGGGGGTGAGGGCGGCGCCGAACGCGGCGGCGGTGGCGGCCCAGTGGCGCAGCAGTGCGGGGTCGCGGCCCTCGTGCAGCGAGAGGGAGCCGAGGAAGCGCGCGCCGTACTCGATGTCGTCGACGGCGGCGAGGCCGGCGGCCCGCGCGGTGGTGGCGGTGGGGCGGGCAGTGGCCGTGGGGCGCGCGGTGGCGGTGGGACGGGTCATGACCGCTCCTCCACGATGGCGACGACGGGCTCGTCGCCGGGACGGCCCTCCATCTCGGTGCGGGCCAGCGCCAGCAGGGGCCCCGGGTCGAGCACCCCGGAGAGGTCGGCGATGCGGGAGCCTATGAGCAGCCGCAGCGCGGGGGCGCGTACCCCGCCGTCGCCGTAGGCGGTGGCCTCGCCGACGAGCGCGGCGAGGGTCCCCTGCGCGGAGGCGACGGTGGTGGTGCTCACCCGTGCGTCGGGGGCGTGCAGCCGGACCACGCCGTCGGCGTCGACCACGCGCACGGGCCGGCGTACGCGGCGCAGTCTGCGGCGCAGTTCGGTGCCGTAGACGGTGTAGGCGGGGGTGCCCGCGAGGATGTCGACCCGGCCCTCGGGGACCTTGAGGCTCGCGGCGGCCAGCCGCAGCCGTTCGGCGTCGTCGGCGCGGTGGGCGCGGTCCTGGGTGCGCAGTTCGGTGGCGCCCGTGGCGACGGCGCGCACGGTGTTGGTCTGCGGGTCGACGGTGACCTCCACCTCGACGGCGTCGGCGACGGCGCCCTGGGCGACGACGGCCCGTTCGGCCTCGGAGCGCACCGCGAGGATGTCCTCCTGGCCGGCGCCGGGGATGATCCGCTCGACCTGTTCGCGGACGAGGGCGAGGGCGACCCCGATGGGGCTGATGACCTCGCTGTGCGCGGCGATACGGCCCTCGCGGCCGGTGGTGGCGGCCAGGTGCGGGGTGACGGCGGCGGCGCCGCCCCCTCCGCCGACGAGCTGGACGGTGTCCTTGTCGAGGCGGTAGTCGTCGATCATGGTGTCGACGACGGTTGCGACCTGGGCGATCGCGGCGTCCAGCACCTGGGTGGCGGCGGTGTCGACGTCGGTGCCGAGCGCGGCGGCCAGCGGGGCGAGCGCGACGCGGGCCACCTCGCGGTCCGCGCGCGCGAAGTCGCCCTCGGGGACCCGGCCCAGGGCGTTGGCGGCGCAGGTCAGGGTGAGCGCGTAACGGCCGCCCGCGGCGTCGAGCACGACATGGTCCGCGGCGTCCTCGGGCAGCGGGCTGACGGTGGCGAGCCGTGCGCCGGCGAGGTCGTCGGCGGAGGCGAAGCAGGCGTAGGGCAGTGCGGCGATGTGCGCGCTGCGCGGGCCGACGGTGGTGACCTTCCCGCCGCCGACCCGGATCATCGAGCCGCCGCCGACGCCGACGGTGCGTACGTCGAGGGCGGAGAGGTAGGAGGATCTACCGAGGAGGGTCGCGTGGCGCACGGCGACCCTGCCCCGGCGTACGACGCTGATGTCGGTGGAGGTGCCGCCGGTCTCCAGGAAGACGCCCTCGCTGACGCGCTCTTGCATCAGCGCCCCGGCGACGCCGGCCGCGGGGCCCGACAGCACGGTCAGCAGGGGCCGGCGGCGCATCTCGTCGAGGGACATGACGCCGCCGTCGCACCGCATCACCATGAGCGGGGCGGTGACACCGGCCTTGGTGATGGAGGCGTCCACGAGGTCGGCGGTGGCGAACATCTTCGGCAGGATCGCGGCGTTGACGACGGCGGTGCGGCTGCGCTTCTGGAGGCCGTACAGCGAGGTGATGTCGTGGGCGGCGGTCATCGGCAGACCGCGCTCGGCGGCCACCTCGCGCACCGCGTCCTCCCCTTCGGGGCGGTCCACACTGAACGGCTGCGTGGCTACCAGGACCTGGGCGCCGTCGCGGGCCGCCGCGTCGACTGCGGACTCGACGGCGGCCCGGTCCCCGGGGTCGGCGATGTGCGCGTAGGTCAGCGGGAGCCGCTTGCCGGGCGAGAGTTCGAGCTTGGCGAGGGAGGCGAGGCGGCGGGTGAAGGCCGCCCCGGCTCCGGTGCCGATGCCGAGCAGTCCGACGGTGGCCACGTCGCCCTCCAGCAGGGCGTTGGTAGCCTGGGTGGTGCCGTGGGCCAGAAAGGCGACGTCCTCAGGGGCGTGTCCGGTCTGGTCCAGCAGGCGGTCGAGTGCTTCCACGATGCCGTGGGCGACCCCGTCCTGATGATGGTGGCTGGTGGGAACCTTCACCTGCCCGAGCAGGTCGAGGGTCGTGGCGTCCACGGCCACGGCGTCGGTGAAGGTCCCGCCCACGTCGATGCCGACGCGTATGCGGTGGGTGTTCATGTCCGGGCACCTCCTTGTGCTGGGTCGGCGCTGACGCGGGCGGTGGGCCGGGCGGGGCAGGTGGAGCTGCTCCCGTCCGGCCGTCCCGCCCTCGGGAGACCGGGCGCGCCGTGCTGCTTCCCGGTCTCCGGTGGGGTTCAGTAGCCGCGCACCCGCGGCCAGTGGCGTTCGACTCCGGCCCGCTCCAGCAGGGCGGCGAAGGTGTCGAAGCGCTTCTCCTCGGCCTGCACCTCGTACGGTTCGACGCCCTCGTCGAGGCAGTGGGCGGCGAGCGCGCCGGCGACCTCGCCGATGTTCCACTCCACGGGGTGCAGCCGGTAGCAGCCGTTGGTGATGTGGGTGGTGCCGATGTTCTTCGCGGCGGGCAGCAGGTTGCGCGTACGGCGCGGGATCAGTGCGCCGAGCGGGATCTCGAACGGTACGGAGCCAATGTCGATGTAGTTGTCGCCGCCGGTGGAGGGGTGCAGGTCGATGCGGTAGCTGCCGACGCCGACCGAATCCCGGTGGCGGGTGCCGCCGGTGGGGCCGACGAGGTCGATCGCCACGTCGTGTTCGGTGACGGTCGTGACGGCCTTGATCCGGCGGGACTCACGTACGTACGGGGCCTTGGCGAGGCCGTCCTCGGTGCCCATGACGTCGGGGCGGGGCCGCAGCCCGGGGAAGCCGGTGCCGCCGTCGGGGCGCGGGGCCTCGGTCTGGAGCCAGTACAGGACGGACAGCGACAACTCCCGGGCCTCGCGGACCGCTTCGGCCGCCGTCTGTTCGCCGGCGCCGATCAGCGGCTTGAGCCAGTAGTCGTTGAGGGGCCAGTTGACGAGGGTGATGTCGGAGTCGAAGGCCCCGTCCCGGTGGAGCTTCCTGGCCAGGATGCGGCGGAAGCCGAAGAGTTCCTTGTCGCCCGCGTCGGCGGACTGGTCCGCGCTGACGGCGAGCGGGTCGATGTCCGGGTTCGGTACGAAGGTGCGCGCCACCGCCTCCAGCGAGCGCGGGTCGGGGGCGAGGAAGCCGAGCAGCGGGCCGGGCCAGAAGTCCGGTGTGTAGGCACGCCAGAAGTCGTAGTCGGCGGGCCTCTCGATGGTGTGGTCCTCCCCCTCGTGGTGGGAGAGGGCGAAGCAGAAGGTGATGCCCTGCTGGTTGAGCGGGTCGGCCTGCTCGGGGGCGTGCGGTTCGCCGAACTCGGCGCGGGACTCGGCGCCCAGCGCGTACTCGACCCCGGCCAGCTCCAGCAGCTCGCCCGTCTCGGTGGCGTCGAGGACGTAGGAGGCGGTGAAGGTACGTCGGCCACCGCCGCGCAGATCCTCCAGGGTGACGGACCGTACGGTGTCGCCGTCGGTCTCGGCGGCCACCGGCCGGTGTTCGGTGAGCAGGGTCAGCCGGCCGGCGGAGCGGTGCGGGGCGAGCAGTGCCTCCAGCGCGGCGAGCGCGACGCGGGGCTCGGCGCACAGCTTGCTGACGCGGCCGGCACCGGGGTTGAGGGCGGGCAGGGCGGCGGCCTCGGCGCGCAGCGGGTACCAGTCGCGGTAGTAGCCGCGGATCGCCGCGCGCAGCGCGCGGTAGGAGGCGGTGACACCGAACTGCTCGACCCATGGGTGCTCGTCCGGCGGGACCGCCTGGGAGGTGAGCTGGCCCCCGATCCAGTCGGTCTCCTCGGTGAGGACGACCGTACGGCCGGCACGGCAGGCGGCGAGGGCGGCGGCGACGCCGCCGAGTCCACCGCCGACGACGAGGATGTCGGGTTGGCTGATCACGGTTCTCCTTGTGGTGCGTGGTAAGGCGGTCGTACGGGTCAGGCGCGGTGGGGCGGTGCTCCGGCCGTGGCGCCGGCCCGGAACGGGCAGACGACGAGGGGTTCTTCGGCCTCCTCCCCCGCGACCAGGGCGGCGAGCAGCCGTACGGCGGCGGCGCCGAGCTGGGGCCGGGGGATGTCGAAGCCGGTGGGGACCTCCTGGGCCGCGAGGTCGGCGGGCGGGCTGCCGAGCAGGGCGAGGCTCAGCTCGCCGGGGCAGTCGAGACCGGCCGCGTGGACGGCGGCGCGCAGGGCCCGCCACGGGCTGCCGGTGTCGGTCTCCTCGGCGACGAAGGCGGTCACGCCCTCGTCGAGCCAGCGCCGCAGCCGCTCGGGGGTGAGGGTGCGCGCGGGATCGGCGGTACGGAAGACCGCGTCGGGGCCCCCGGGCAGTCCGGCGCTCTCCAGTCCCTTGAGGAAGCCGTGTTCACGGTCGGTGGAGGCGGGCGCGTCGTCGTCCTCGCGGATCAGCACGAGGCGCCGGTGGCCCAGCGCGGCGAGCCGGGTGACGACCTCGTGGCTCGCGCTCACATAGTCGGCGCCGACCCAGGCCAGGCCCTCCAGTTCGTCCCTGCGGCCCAGGTGGACGACGGGAAAGCCGTCCGCGACCAGGCGCCGCAGCTCCTCGGTGGGCACGTGCCGCCCAAGAAAGAGACAGCCGTCGGCGAGCCGGACCCGGCTGAGCGCGTCCGGTCCGCCGGCCCCGGCGCCGCCGGAGCTGGAGCCGGTGAAGAGCACGAGGTCGTAGCCGCGGGCGGCGGCCTCCCGCTCCACACCGACCAGGAAGGGGTAGTACGAGTGCTGCACGTCGGTGGGAAAGGTCGCGGTGAAGCTGAAGACGCCGAGCAGGTCGTTGCGCGCGGCGGCGAGCCTGCGGGCCACCGGATCGGGCACGTAGCCGAGGCTCCGGGCCGCGTCGAGGACCTTCTGCCGGGTCTCCGCCGAGATCGCCACGCCCTGCTTCCTGCCGCCGAGCACCAGCGAGACCGTGGCCTGCGAGACTCCGGCCAGCCGCGCGACCTCGGCCTGACGCGGCCGTGAGGTGCGGTGGCCCGGGGGCGCGGGGGCGCGTCCCGGCCTGGCTCGCTTGCGTGGTTCCTCCACCGGCACTCCTTCTCGGGACGCGCGGGACGACCGCCCGAGGGGCGCCATCGCTCGTTAATGCGCATTAGTAATGCGCATTAACGAGCACCTTCGACCCCGGGCGGGCTCACGTCAAGAGAGTGGACAGGACTTTCCCTCGCAGGGATGGAGCCGTCGGCCGCTCTGCGGCCCTACCGGCGACGGGACGGCGGACCGGCAGGCCCTCCTGTTCGCCAGAAGGGCGATCGCGACTCGAAAACTTTGGGCGGATTCTGGTAGGACCATCGCGAAATGTCGTATACGCCTGCCCCGTTGACCCATCATGAGGCGGCAAGCCCGTTCCCGACGCGGCAGTTGCGACCCCGCGTACCACGGAGAGGACGCCCATGCGCGCATCACGCGGAACACGAATACCGGTACCACCGGCGAGGACACCGACTCCACGCACCGCACCCCGCACCACCCGGCGCCGGCAACCGCCCGCACCTGAGACCCGGGCCCCATAGGGCCGGACCGCTCCTTCGGGAGCACGAGGAAACGAGTACAGATGAAGAAGGCAGCACTCTGCGCGGCCCTGGGACTCGCCGCGGTCGCCATGGCAGCCATGCCCACCGCCCAGGCGTCTCCGACCACCGCCAGAACGTACGCGGACTGCCCGGCCGGCTGGTTCTGCGCCTGGGAGCACGAAGGCGGAAAGGGCAAGATGGTGCGCTTCCAGAACGGCGTCAAGAAACTCAGCGACTTCGGGATGAACGACAAGATCTCCTCGGTATGGAACCGAAGCGGCCAGATCTTCTGTACGTACCTGGACAACAACTACAAGGGCGCCACGTGGGCGGTGGGGAGCTGGCAGGGCAATACCGCCAAGTACCACCGGAACGACAACATCAGTTCCCTGAGGGCGGGGGAATGCTGATCGCCCAGGGCATGCCGGTCACCCCGCCCGGAGGGGACCTGGCCGGGGACGAGCACGCGTCTCCTTGACGGGTCGCCCCCGACACAGCAGAACTCCCAGCCCGGACGAGTCCGTGCTGGGAGTTCCGTAAAACCAACCTGGGCACTTGCGTGAAATACCCGTGGTGTCCGAGGGGGGACTTGAACCCCCACGCCCGATAAAGGGCACTAGCACCTCAAGCTAGCGCGTCTGCCATTCCGCCACCCGGACGAGTGGTCGACCCGCGGTGATCTCAGCGATCTCCCCGCGGCGACAGAGACAACGATACCAGGGGTTCGAGGTGCCCTTCACCCGTATATCCGGTGGTCAGCGGTGCGCGATCGGGCTGCCCAGAGGGGCTGCGCACGGACTGTCGCGGCATACGTACGGGCCGTACCGCCGGGTGGTCATGGCATCAGGTGGTAGTCGGGGAAGTTGCCCGGCGGGCGTTCGTCCGGGGGGCCGTCGGTCACGGCGCGGACCAGGAGCTCGCCGCCGACGAAGGCGCCGCGCCAGGAGTGGCCGAAGCCGCCGAACAGCTCGTCGCGGTCGCCCCGGGAGCGGGGTTTCCCGTGGCCGGTCTTGAAGGCGCGGATCTGGGGTGCCAGCCGTGCGTACGTCGCCGGGTCGTCGGTGGACAGGGTCGCGACCAGGGCGCCGTTCGAGGCGTTCATCGCGGCCAGCAGCTCCGCCTCCGTGTCGACCAGGACGATCGTGTCGACCGGGCCGAAGGGTTCCGCGTGGTGCAGCGGGGAGGACGGGGGCGGGTTGAGCAGGGTGACGGGGGCCAGATACGCGCTGGTGTCCTGGTCGGGGAGGAAGCGGGCGTCCGCCAGGGCGCCCCGGTGGAGCGGTACGGCGCCGCGGCCGATCGCCTCGGTGACCTGGTCGGCCAGCTCCTTGGCCTTGGCGGCGTTGATGAGCGGCCCGAAGTCCAGCTCCGGCGGCGGGTCGTCCGGGGATTCGACCGCGAGGGGGTGGCCCAGCCGGATCGAGCGTACGGCGGGGAGGTACGCGGCGAGGAAGTCCGCGAAGAGGGAGCGCTGGACGACGAAGCGCGGGTACGCCGTGCAGCGCTGCTTCCCGTAGTCGAAGAGCTTGGGGATCACGGCGGTCAGGGCGGCGAAGTCGGTGCAGTTCCAGACGCCCCAGGTGTTGAGCCCCTCCTGTTCGAGGACATGGCGTTTGCCGAGGTCGGCGACGGCGGTGGCGATCCTGGCGCCGGTGTCCCGGCCGCCGACGAAGGAGACGCAGCCGATCTCGGGCGCGCGCACCAGCGCCTCGGAGAGTTCGCCGCCGCTGCCGCTGACGAGGGTGACGGGGATGCCCTCGCGGGCGGCGAGCGCGCAGGCCAGGGTCAGACAGGCCACACCGCCGTCGGTGGGGGCCTTGGCGATGACCGCGTTCCCGGCCAGCGCCTGCACCAGCAGGGCGTGGACGAGGACGGACATCGGGTAGTTCCAGCTCGCGATGTTGGAGACCGGCCCCGGCAGCGGGGTACGGCCTTCCAGGATCGGCCCGGCGCCGTCCACGTACCAGCGCACGCCGTCGATCGCACGGTCGACGTCGGCCTGGGCGAGGCGCCAGGGTTTGCCGATCTCCCAGACGAGGAGAAGGGCGAGCAGTTCGCGGTGTTCGGTGAGCGCGTCGAGCGTCGCGCTCACGCGGGCGGCGCGCTCCGGCAGCGGGATGTGGCGCCAGGCCCGGTGGGCGTCCAGCGCGGCGCGCACCGCCTCCCGGGCGGTCGCGCCGTCCAGCCGGGGCGGGCCGGCGATCGGACTGCCGTCGACGGGGCTGGTGGCGGGCAGGGCGCGGCCGTCGGAGCGCCACGCCCCGGCCCAGAGGTTGCGTACCCGGTCGTCGTGGAAGGCCTCGGGCGCGGCGGCGAGGCCGCGCTCCCAGGCGTCCGACCAGGCTGTGCCCGGTTTGAGGATCAGTGAGGGTGCCATTGAGGGTCTCCGCTCGGATGAGGCGGGAGGTGCATGGCTCGGTTCAGGACCGCCGGCCGGCCGTCGGGCGACGTCTCGCGGTTACTCGACGGTAGTGAGCCGGTGGTGCGGTGGCACGCACTCGCCGTCAAGTATGAGTGACGCCACCTGACGGCGCGAGCTGTTCCAGGACCAGTCGCGCGGTCTCGGAGGGGGTCGAGCCGACCCGTATGCCGGCCGCCTCCAGGGCCTTGCGCTTGCCCTCCGCGGTGCCGGAGGAGCCGGAGACGATCGCGCCCGCGTGTCCCATGGTCTTGCCCTCGGGCGCGGTGAAGCCGGCGATGTAGCCGATGACCGGCTTGGTCACCCGCTCGGCGGCGTAGGCGGCGGCGCGTTCCTCCGCGTCGCCGCCGATCTCGCCGATGAGGACGACGAGTTCGGTGTCGGGGTCGTCCTCGAAGGCGGCGAGGCAGTCGATGTGACTGGTGCCCACGACGGGGTCGCCACCGATGCCGACCGCCGAGGAGAAGCCGATCTCCCGCAGTTCGTACATGAGTTGGTAGGTGAGGGTGCCGGACTTCGACACGAGTCCGATCCGGCCCGGCTTGGTGGCGATGTCCGCGGGGATGATCCCGGCGTTGGACTGTCCTGGGCTGATCAGACCGGGGCAGTTGGGGCCGATGATCCGGGTGGCGCGCTCCTTGGCGTACGCGGTGAAGGCGACCGCGTCGTGGACGGGGATGCCCTCGGTGATGACGACGGCGAGCCCGATCCCGGCGTCCACCGCCTCGGTCACGGCCGCCCTGGCGAACTGCGGGGGGACGAAGACGACGGTGACGTCCGCGCCGGTCGCCCCGATGCCCTCGCGTACGGAGCCGAAGACGGGCACGGTGGCGCCGTCGAGGTCGACCTGGCTGCCCGCCTTGCGCGGGTTGACGCCGCCGACGACCGCGGTGCCCGCGGCGAGCATCCGCCGGGTGTGCCGCATACCCTCGGCGCCGGTCATGCCCTGGACGAGTACCTTGCTCTCCTTGGTCAGGAAGATGGCCATGGTGTTCCTCTCCTCATCCAGCGTTCGCGAGCGCGGCGGCCTGCCGGGCCGCGCCGTCCATGGTGGTGGCCTGCTGTACGAGCGGGTGCGCGCGCTCCGCGAGGATCGCCCGGCCGCGAGCGGCGCTGTTGCCGTCGAGGCGGACCACGAGCGGCCGGGTCAACGTCACTGATTCCAGGGCCCGTACGATGCCGTCGGCGACCGCGTCGCAGGCCGTGATGCCGCCGAAGACATTGACGAAGACGGATTTCACGGCCGGGTCGGAGAGGATGACGGACAGCCCGTCCGCCATCACCTGGGCGGACGCCCCTCCCCCGATGTCGAGGAAGTTGGCGGGGCGGGCGCCGCAGCCGGCCACCACGTCGAGGGTGGACATGACGAGGCCCGCGCCGTTGCCGATGATGCCGACCTCGCCGTCGAGCTTCACGTAGTTGAGCCCCTTGGCCGCCGCCCGCGCCTCCAGCGGGTCGGTGCCGGGGCCGGCCGGGGCCTCCCCCCAACGCGCCTGGCGGAAGAGGGCGTTGTCGTCAAGGGTGACCTTGCCGTCGAGGGCGATAATCAGCCCTTCCGTGGTGCGTACCAACGGGTTCACCTCGACCAGCAGGGCGTCCTCGCGGACCAGTACCCGCCACAGCGCCCGGAGTACGGGGACGGCCTCGAACGGGAGTCCGGCCGCCGCGGCGATCCGGGCGGCCACCGCCTCGGTGACGCCTTCCGCCGGATCGACGGGGATACGGGCCACCGCCTCCGGCCGTACGGCCGCGACCTGCTCGATCTCCATGCCGCCCTCGGCCGAGGCGATGGCGAGGAAGGTCCCGGCCGCCCGGTCGAGCACGTAGCTCACATAGAACTCGCTCTCGATGGCGACGGGTTGGGCGAGCATCACCGTGGAGACCGGATGGCCCTTGATGTCCATGCCGAGTATCTGGCGTGCGGTCAGTTCGGCCGCCGCCGGGTCGGCCGCGAGCTTCACACCGCCCGCCTTGCCGCGCCCTCCGGTCTTCACCTGGGCCTTGACGACCACGCGCCCGCCGAGCCGCCGCGCGGCGTCCCCGGCGTCCTTGGCGGTGGCCACGACCTCGGCTTCCGGCACCGCGATGCCGTGTTCCGCGAAGAGTTCCCTTGCCTGGTGTTCGTACAGATCCATGCCGGCTCCCTTTTGCCGAAAGTGGCGTACGCCCCCTGGACACCACCCGCCCGGATGCGGGATAACAAGCTTCATACAGTATTCGTCGACTGTATGCAATGTACCGGGACGGGCGCTTCTCCCTCCCCGGTGAAGGACTACGAAGGGACAGGGACCTCCTCATGCCCGACGACAGCCAGGAACTCATCTCCGGTGGTCATCTCGTCGCCAAGGCACTCAAAGCGGAGGGTGTCGAGGTCATCTACACCCTCTGCGGCGGCCACATCATCGACATCTACGACGGCTGCGTCGACGAGGGCATCGACGTCGTCGACGTACGTCATGAGCAGGTGGCCGCCCACGCCGCCGACGGCTACGCCCGTATCACCGGAAAGCCCGGGTGCGCGGTCGTCACCGCGGGGCCCGGGACCACCGACGCCGTCACCGGGGTCGCCAACGCCTTCCGCGCCGAGTCGCCCATGCTGCTGATCGGCGGCCAAGGGGCGCACACCCAGCACAAGATGGGGTCGCTCCAGGACCTCCCCCACGTCGACATGATGACCCCGATCACCAAGTTCGCCGCCACCGTGCCGGACACGGCGCGCGCAGCGGACATGGTCTCGATGGCGTTCCGCGAGTGCTACCACGGCGCCCCGGGACCGTCCTTCCTGGAGATCCCGCGCGATGTGCTGGACGCCAAGGTGCCCGTGGACAAGGCCCGGGTCCCCGCCGCCGGGCGGTACCGGGCCTCGACCCGCTCGGCCGGCGACCCCGAGGCGGTCGAGAAGCTCGCCGACTTGCTCGTGCACGCCGAGAAGCCGGCGATCCTGCTCGGCAGCCAGGTCTGGACGACCCGGGGGACCGACGCGGCGATCGAGCTGGTACGGACCCTCAACGTCCCCGCGTACATGAACGGGGCCGGCCGCGGCACACTGGCCCCCGGCGACCCGCACCACTTCCAGCTCTCGCGGCGCTACGCCTTCTCCAACGCCGACCTCATCGTCATCGTCGGAACGCCCTTCGACTTCCGTATGGGGTACGGCAAGCGGCTCTCGCCGGACGCGACCGTCGTCCAGATCGACCTCGACTACCGTACGGTCGGCAAGAACCGCGACATCGACCTCGGCATCGTCGGGGACGCCGGGCTCGTGCTCTCCTCCGTCACCCAGGCCGCGAGCGGACGGATCAACGGCGGTTCGGTGAAGCGGAAGGCGTGGCTGGACGAGCTGCGCGCCGCCGAGCAGACGGCCATCGAGAAGCGGCTGCCGCAGTTGCGCTCGGACGCCTCGCCCATCCACCCGTACCGGCTGGTCAGCGAGATCAACCAGTTTCTGACCGAGGACTCGATCTACATCGGGGACGGCGGCGACATCGTCACCTTCTCCGGCCAGGTCGTCCAGCCCAAGTCGCCGGGGCACTGGATGGATCCGGGGCCGCTCGGCACTCTCGGCGTCGGGGTGCCCTTCGTGCTCGCCGCCAAGCAGGCCCGGCCCGACAAGGAGGTCGTGGCGCTCTTCGGGGACGGCGCCTTCTCGCTGACCGGCTGGGACTTCGAGACGCTGGTGCGCTACAACCTGCCCTTCGTCGGCATCGTCGGCAACAACTCCTCGATGAACCAGATCCGTTACGGCCAGAAGGCCAAGTACGGCGACGCGCGCGAGCGCGTGGGCAACACCCTCGGGGACGTCCACTACGACAAGTTCGCCCAGATGCTGGGCGGTTACGGCGAAGAGGTCCGCGACCCGGCCGACATCGCGCCCGCGCTGCGGCGCGCCCGCGAGTCCGGACTGCCGTCGCTGATCAACGTCTGGGTCGACCCCGACGCGTACGCCCCCGGAACCATGAACCAGACCATGTACAAGTGAAGGAGCCCTCCCATGACCCAGGCTCTTGAGACCTCGCCCACCGGAACCACCCCCAAGGCGCTCTCGGGCGTACGCGTCCTGGACATGACGCACGTCCAATCGGGGCCCTCGGCCACGCAGTTGCTCGGCTGGCTCGGCGCGGACGTGGTGAAGCTGGAGGCGCCGAGCGGGGACATCACCCGCAAGCAGCTCCGCGACCTGCCCGATGTCGACTCCCTGTACTTCACGATGCTCAACTGCAACAAGCGGTCCATCACCCTCAACACCAAGTCGGAGCGCGGCAAGGAGATCCTCACCGAACTGATCCGCCGCTCCGACGTGATGGTGGAGAACTTCGGCCCGGGGGCCGTGGACCGGATGGGCTTCACCTGGGAGCGCATCCAGGAGATCAACCCGCGGATCGTCTACGCCTCCATCAAGGGGTTCGGGGAGGGCCCGTACACCAACTTCAAGGCGTACGAGGTCGTCGCGCAGGCCATGGGCGGCTCGATGTCGACGACCGGCTTCGAGGACGGGCCGCCGCTCGCCACGGGCGCGCAGATCGGCGACTCCGGCACCGGCATCCACGCCGTCGCCGGGATACTCGCCGCACTCTTCCAGCGCGAGCACACCGGGCGCGGCCAGCGCGTCAACGTGGCGATGCAGCACGCCGTGCTCAACCTCTGCCGGGTCAAGCTCCGCGACCAGCAGCGGCTCGCCCACGGCCCGCTCGCCGAGTACCCGAACGACGACTTCGGCGACGAGGTGCCGCGCAGCGGCAACGCGAGCGGCGGCGGGCAGCCCGGCTGGGCCGTCAAATGCGCGCCCGGCGGTCCCAACGACTACGTGTACGTGATCGTGCAGCCGGTCGGCTGGCGGCCGGTCACCGAGCTGATGGGCCGGCCCGAGCTGGCGGACGACCCCGAGTGGGCGACGCCCGAGGCGCGGCTGCCGAAGCTCGGCAAGATGTTCCAGCTCATCGAGGAGTGGACGGCCACCCTGCCCAAGTGGGAGGTGCTGGAGCGGCTCAACGCCCACAACATCCCCTGCGGCCCGATCCTCTCCACCAAGGAGATCATCGAGGACGCCTCCCTCGCGGCCAACGAGATGGTCGTCGAGGTCCCCCACCCCCAGCGCGGCTCGTTCACCACGGTCGGCAGCCCGCTGAAGCTCTCCGACTCCCCCGTGGACGTGTTCACCTCGCCGCTGCTCGGTGAGCACAACGCGGAGGTGTACGTGGGAGAACTGGGCCTGGGCGACGAGGAATTGCGGCTTCTCAAGACGGACGGAGTCATCTGACGGTGGACAGCAACGACGCGAGCAGGAAGACCGTACGGGCGCTGCTGGACGCGGCGCTCGCCGAGGGCCGCACCGCGCTCACCGCGCCCGAGGGCAAGGCCGTCACGGACGCTTACGGGATCCCCACCCCGGCCGAGGCGCTGGCCGAGAGCGCCGACGAGGCGGTGGCGCTGGCCGACCGGCTCGGCTTCCCGGTGGCGATGAAGATCGTCTCGCCGGAGATCCTGCACAAGACGGACGCGGGCGGGGTACGGATCGGGCTGGCCTCGGCCGCCGAGGTGCGCGGCGCGTTCACCGAGATCGTCGCCAACGCCCGTACGTACGACCCGGACGCGCGGATCCTCGGCGTGCAGATCCAGCAGATGGTGCCCGAGGGCACCGAGGTGCTGATCGGCACCGTCACCGACCCGACCTTCGGCAAGATCGTGGCGTTCGGTCTCGGCGGTGTGCTGGTGGAGGTCCTGAAGGACGTCACCTTCCGGCTGGCGCCCGCCTCCACGGACGACGCGCTGTCGATGCTCGACGGGATCCGCGCGGCGGAGATCCTGCGCGGGGTGCGCGGCGCCGAGCCCGTCGACCGGGAGGCGCTGGCCGGGCTGATCGTCAAGGTGTCGCGGCTCGCGTCCGACTTCCCCGAGATCGCCGAGGTCGACCTCAACCCGGTGTTCGCCTCGGCGCACGGGGTGATGGCCGCCGACGTACGGATCCTGCTCGACCCGGAGCGGCCGGCCGAGCGGCGCACGTACAGCCGCGAGGAGATCCTCGTCTCGATGCGGCGGCTGATGAAGCCCAGCTCCGTGGCGGTGATCGGGGCCTCCAACGAGCAGGGGAAGATCGGCAATTCGGTCATGCGGAACCTCATCGACGGGGGTTTTCCGGGCGACATCCACCCGGTGAACCCCAAGGCCGATGACATTCTCGGCCGTAAGGCGTACAAGAGCGTGATGGATGTTCCGGGTGAGCCCGATGTGGCGGTCTTCGCGATCCCCGCGAAGTTCGTGCCCGCCGCGCTGGAGGAGGTCGGCCGCAAGGGCGTCCCGAACGCCGTGCTGATCCCGTCCGGCTTCGCCGAGACCGGCGAACACGAGCTCCAGGCACGGATCGTGGCGATCGCCGAGCAGTACGGCGTACGGCTGCTGGGGCCGAACATCTACGGCTACTACTCGACCTGGCAGGACCTCTGCGCCACGTTCTGCACCCCGTACGACGTCAAGGGCGGCGTGGCGCTGACCTCGCAGTCCGGTGGCATCGGGATGGCGATCCTCGGCTTCGCGCGGTCCACGAAGACGGGGGTCTCGGCGATCGTCGGCCTCGGCAACAAGTCCGACCTGGACGAGGACGACCTGCTGACCTGGTTCGGCGAGGACCCGCACACCGAGTGCATCGCGATGCACCTCGAAGACCTCAAGGACGGCCGTGCGTTCGTGGCGGCGGCGCGTGCCACCGTACCGAAGAAGCCGGTGGTCGTCCTCAAGGCCGGGCGTACGGCGGCGGGCGCGAGGGCGGCGGGGTCGCACACCGGCGCGCTCGCCGGGGACGACGCGGTGTACGGCGACATCCTGCGCCAGGCCGGGGTCATCAGGGCGCCGGGGCTGAAGGAGATGCTGGAGTACGCGCGGGCGCTGCCCGTGCTTCCCACCCCGAAGGGTGACAACGTCGTCATCATCACGGGCGCCGGCGGCTCGGGGGTGCTCCTCTCGGACGCCATCGTCGACAACGGGCTCTCCCTGATGGAGATTCCGCCGGATCTGGACGAGGCGTTCCGCGCGTTCATCCCGCCGTTCGGGGCGGCCGGCAACCCGGTGGACATCACCGGGGGCGAACCGCCGTCCACGTACGAGGCGACGATCCGGCTGGGTATGGAGGATCCGCGGATCCACGCGCTGGTCCTCGGGTACTGGCACACGATCGTCACCCCGCCCATGGTCTTCGCCGAACTGACGGCGCGGGTCGTGGCGGAGTTCCGGGAGCGGGGCATCCACAAACCGGTGGTGGCCTCCCTCGCGGGCGATGTCGAGGTCGAGGAGGCGTGCCAGTACCTCTTCGAGCACGGGGTGGTGGCCTACCCGTACACCACGGAGCAGCCGGTCGCGGTGCTCGGCGCCAAGTACCAATGGGCCCGGGCTGCCGGGCTGTTGGGAGGCGGTTCATGACCTGACCCCACCCGGGCACGGCACGAAGGTTTTGGACAGGGGGCGCTGGCCAGTTCTTTCGATGCAAGGGGTGCGAGAGACCACCATGAAAACGACAACGACTCAACTCGACAGTTCCGTCCCTTACCAGGAGGTGACGGACCGCAACGGACGCGTGTACCGGATCGGTGAGAGCGACCGGGACATCATGGGCAGGCCCCGCTGGACGATGGTGCTCTTCCCCTGGATGGGCATGCTGGGCATCAGTTCCTCGGAGTACGCGTTCACCTCCGCGGAGGACACGCTGCACGAGGCCCATCTCTGGAGCAGCGGACACATCTTCTGGCTGATGGGCGTCTGGGTCTTCTTCCAGGCGGCCGTCGCCTTCCCCGCCGGGCAGCTCAGGGAGAGCGGCAGGCTGCCCGCGCGCTACGCGATGATGCTGGGCGCGCTGGGGACGTTACTCGGATATGTCTCCCTGGCGTACGCCCCGCACGTGATCGTGGCGTACATCGGCTTCGGCATGTTCAGCGGAATCGGCGCCGGTCTGGTGTACGCGACCTGCGTCAACATGGTCGGCAAGTGGTATCCCGAGCGCAAGGGAGGCAAGACCGGCCTCGTCAACGGCGGTTTCGCCTACGGCTCGGTGCCGTTCGTCTTCCTCTTCACCTCGTACATGGATCTGAGCAACTACCGGGGTGTGCTGGTCTTCGTCGGGGTGGTGTGCTGCCTCGTCGTCGCGGTCGCCGGCTGGTTCTTCAAGGACCCGCCGAAGTACTGGTGGCCGCGGGGCGCCGATCCGCTGAAGGTCTCCGACGACCCGAGGGTCCGGCGCGCGCTGGAGAAGAACCCGCCGGCGGTGAAGCAGTACACACCGCGGGAGGCGGCCCGCACACCGGTGCTGTGGCTGATGTGGTTCTGCCTGCTCTGCACGGCGGGGATCAACATCTTCGGCATCGCGTTCCAGGTGCCCTTCGGCAAGGACATGGGGTTCGCGGGCGGGATCGTGGCCACCGCGATGTCGCTCAAGGCGATCGTGAACGGTACGGGGCGCGGTGTCATCGGCTGGATCTCCGACCGGTACGGACGCCGCCACACCCTGATCTTCGTCTGTCTGGTGCTCGGCAGCGCGCAGTTCGGTGTGCTGATATCCGGGACGCTCGGCAGTATGCCGTTCTTCCTGTTCTGCTCGATGGTCTCCGGGTTCGGCGGCGGCGCGATCTTCCCGCTGTTCGCGGCGATGACCGCGGACTACTTCGGTGAGAACAACAATGCCTCGAACTACGGCATGGTCTACAGCTCCAAGCTCATATCGGGCCTCGTCGGCTCCGGTGTGGGGGCTGTCGTGGTGGCCGCCTGGGACTACCAGGGCGCGTTCGTCATCGCCGGCAGCATCGGGCTCGCCTCCGCCGTACTGGCGGTGTTCCTGAAGGCGCCCGGCAGGCCCGACCTCAAGAAGATCCAGCCCAACCCGAACCCGATCGGCCGGGAGATCACCTGAAATGACCACGGAACCACTCTCCGGGACGTCCTCGCCGGCCACCGCCGGCGTGGACTACCACGAGATCACCGACGCCCATGGCCGTGTCTACCGGATCGGCGAGTCCGACCGGCAGATCCTCGGCCTCCCCCGCTGGACGATGGTGGCCCTGCCCTGGCTCGCCATGCTCGCCATCAGTGTCTTCGAGTACGCCTTCGGGGCGGCCGAGGAGACCCTGTCCAGGGCACATCACTGGACCTCGACGAACACCTTCTGGGTGCTGAGCGTCTGGATCTTCTTCCAGGCGGCGGTGTCCTTCCCCGCCGGACGGTTACGGGAGAAGGGCATCCTCAGCAGCAGAGCGGCCATGCTGATCGGCTCGTTCTGCTCGCTGCTCGGATTCGTCAGTCTCAGCCACGCGCCGAACTTCTGGTTCGCGCTGGCCGGTTTCGGACTGCTGGGCGGGCTCGGCTCCGGACTGATCTACTCGACCTGCGTGAACATGGTCGGCAAGTGGTACCCCGAGCGACGGGGCGGCAAGACGGGCCTGGTCAACGGCGCGTTCGCCTACGGCGCCGTGCCGTTCGTCTTCCTCTTCACGTACGGCTTCGACACCTCGAACTTCCACACCGTGCTGGACCTCGTCGGTGTGTACGTACTGGTGCTGACGCTGGTGTCGGGGCTGTTCTTCAAGGATCCGCCGAAGAACTGGTGGCCCCAGGAAGTGGATCCGCTGCACCGCTCCGGGGACACCAAGTCGTCGCTGGCCCTGGCCAAGAACCCGCCGGCGGTGAAGCAGTACACACCGCCGGAGGCGTTACGGACCGGGGTCGTGCCCCTGATGTGGCTGTGCATGCTGTGCTGCGCGGGTGTCTCGATCTTCGGGATCTCGTTCCAGGTGCCGTTCGCCAAGGAGATGGGGTTCGGCCCGCTGATCGCGGCGTCGTCCATGGGGCTGATGTCGGTGATCAACGGTACGGGGCGGGGTGTGGTCGGCTGGCTCTCGGACAAGCTGGGCCGGCGGCCGACGCTGACGTACGTGTGTCTGGTGCTGGCCGTGGCACAGTTCGGTGTGCTGTGGGCGGGTGAGATCCGCAGCCAGACGCTCTTCCTCGTCTTCGCCTTCCTGTCCGGCTTCGGCGGCGGGGCGTTCTATCCGCTGTTCGCGGCGCTGGTCCCGGACTACTTCGGGGAGAACTACAACGCGTCGAACTACGGCATGGTGTACAGCGCGAAACTGGTCAGCGGATTGTTCGGCGGCGGGATGGGGGCGGTCGTGGTCGCCTCGTGGGGGTACGTCGGCGCCTACCTGGCGTCCGGTGTGGTCTCGCTGATCGCCGCGGGGCTCTCGCTGGCCCTGCGTCAGCCGGGCGGCCCGCACGGCGGGCGACGCACGGTACGGCTGCCGTGGGCGCGGCAGCCGGGACAGGCGACCGCCTGACCACGGACGGACCGACGGCCCTCCCCGCGGCGCTGCGATGAGCCGCGCGGAGGGCCGCCGTCATTCCCTTATGCCGTAGGGCAGTTACCGCTTCTCGCGCAGCGAGTGGAGATGCGCCGAGGACTTGCGGGCGAACGCGAGGGAGTCCACCGGCTGGTCGTGCTCCACCTGCCAGTGGTGGCCGCGCCGGCCGCCGTGGGTCCTGTTGACCGCCGAGATGAAGCGCTGGTAGTCGATGTCACCGTCGCCGACGTCCACCATCCGGTAGCCGTCCCTGGCCGCGATGTCCTCGATGCCGTCCTTCACGTGGAAGAGCGGGTAGCGGTGGGGCTGCTTGAGGACGTACCGCAGCGGGTCGAAGGGCGCGGGCCTGCCCTCGGGGGTCCTGCTGAACCGGAACTGCCCGGCGTACGCCCAGTAGATGTCCATCTCCAGATAGACCAGGCTCGGGTCGGTCTCGGCGAGCAGGACGTCGTAGAGCCGCACGTTCGGCTGGTCGGTGGCGAAGGAGAACTCCTCCGCGTGGTTGTGCTGGTAGAACTTCATGCCACGCCGCTTGGCCGCCGCGCCGTAGGCGTTGAAGTCCGCGGCGGCCCGCTTCCAGGCGTCGACGGTCGATCCGTGCCGGAAGGGTCCTGAGGCGGTTCCTATGTGGTCCAGGCCGAGTTCCTGGGCGTCGTCCAGGACCTTGGTGAGGTTCTGGGCGAAGCTGTAGGCGTTGGGGTTGTTGTCGTCGGCGTAGTTGACGTGGCTGCCGATGGGCTTGAGGCCGTGGTCCCTGGCCAGTCTCTTCAGCTGCGGCAGGGTGATGGCGCCGGCGCTGCCCTGGGTGTAGCCAGCGAACTCGATCTCGTCGTAGCCGAAGCGCTCCAGCTCGTCGAAGACCTTGGCGAAGCCGATCGTGGACACCTTGTCGCGCAGGGAGTAGAGCTGGATGCCGAGCCGTCCCGGCGGCAGGACGGGCTGCCCCTTGCCGTGGCCGTGCCCGGGGTGGTGGCCCGTGCCGTGGGCGGCGGCCGGGGTGGCGGCGGCCGAGGCGCCGACCACCGCCGCCGCGGTGGCTCCGGCGGCGACACCGAGCATGCCGCGCCGGCTGAGCTGGTGCGCGAGTTCAGGGTCTGCTGACGTCTTGCGGCTCATTTAACGGAACTCCTTCGGTCAGTGCAGTCCGGCAAGGTGCAGGAGCAGGCTCTTCACCTCGGTGGCCGCGACGCGGTCACCGACGGCGTCGGGGGTGGAGCAGAGGATGAGCGGACCTTCGTCGTCGCTCGCGGGGAGGCGGCCGTGGCTGCCGCGGATGGGGGAAGGGTCGAGGGGGACGACGGCGAGCCGGTAGCGCATCCCGAGCTTCTTGCGGGCGATCGCCTTGGCCGCCTTGAGGCGTACGTACGGATCGAGCGGGTCCATGAACAGCTCGACGGGGTCGTAGCCGGGTTTGCGGTGGATCTCCACGAGCTGCGCGAAGTCGGGCGCCCGGTCGTCGTCCAGCCAGTAGTAGTACGTGAACCAGGCGTCGGGTTCCGCGACGGCCACCAGTTCGCCGGAGCGGGGGTGGTCCAGACCGTGCGCCTTCTTGCCCTCGTCGTCGAGGAGTTCGTCGATGCCTTCGAGGTCCTTCAGCGCCTCGCGGGTCGCCTCCAGGTCCTCGGGGCGGCGTACGTAGACATGCGCGAGCTGGTGGTCCGAGACGGCGAAGGCGCGGGAGGCCATGGTGTCCAGGTACTCCATGCCGTCCTGGGTGTGGACCTCCAGCAGCCCGGCCCTGCGCAGCGCGCGGTTGATGTCGACGGGCCGGGAGACCCGGGTGATGCCGTACTCGGAGAGCGCCACGACGGTACGGCCCTCGGCCTTCGCGTCCGCCAGCAACGGGGCGAGCGCGGCGTCGAGTTCGGCGGCGGCCCGGTGGGAGCGGGGGTCGTCGGGGCCGTAGCGCTGGAGGTCGTAGTCGAGGTGCGGGAGGTAGCAGAGCGCGAGGTCGGGGTGGCGGGTCGCGACGATGTGGCGGGTCGCGTCCACGATCCACTGGGAGGAGACGAGGTCGGCGCCGGGTCCCCAGAAGTGGAAGAGGGGGAACGTGCCGAGTTTCTCTGTGAGTTCGTCGTGGAGCGCGGGCGGCCGGGTGTAGCAGTCGGGTTCCTTGCGGCCGTCGGCGTAGTAGACGGGGCGCGGGGTGACGGTGTAGTCGGTGTCCGCGCCCATCGCGTACCACCAGCAGATGTTGGCGACGGTGTAGCCGGGGTGGGCGCGGCGGGCCGCGTCCCAGAGCTTGTCGCCGGAGACGAGGCCGTTGTGCTGGCGCCAGAGCAGGACGTCGCCCAGCTCGCGGAAGTACCAGCCGTTGCCGACGATGCCGTGCTCGGCGGGGAGGGTGCCGGTGAGGAAGGTGGACTGCGCGCTGCAGGTGACGGCCGGCAGCACGGTGGTCAGCGGGGCCCGCGAACCGGTCCCCGCGAGCTCGGTCAAGTGCGGCATGTGCCGCAGCAGTTGCGGGGTGAGGCCGACGACGTCCAGGACCAGCAGCGGGGTCGGGCGCGCTGCCGGGGTGCCGGGCGTGGACCCGGCGGAGGTGGTGGTCGCGGCCGGGGTGTCGCTCATGGCAGCTCCTTCAGGCCGAGGTCGACCAGCAGGTCCCTGGCCAGGGTGAGTTCGGCGGCGATGCCCTCGGCGAGCCGGCCGCGTGTACGGGGCCGCAGCTCCGGCGGGAGCGCCTGCCAGGTGTACGTCTCGACCTCCAGATGGCGGGTGCGCGGCTCGGCCCCGCCGACGAGCCGGCCCAGCGCCTCCTGGAGCACGGGGAGGGTGGAGGTGAGCGGTGGGGCTGGCGGGGCGTGCAGCGGTACGTGGAAGTGGGCGCGCCAGGGCGCCCCTTCGGGCAGCGATCCGCCGGCCAGCGCCTCGTCCAGGTCGTCGGTGCCACGCAGCCCCGCGGCGGTGCTGGTGCGGGTCTGGTGGAGGAAGCGTGGCTCGTCGAAGGCCCGCAGGGCCTCCCGTACCTCGGGCAGGTGCGGGTGCTCGGCGTGCAGGGCGGCGGAGAGCTGCGCCTTGGGGATGGGGATGCGGGCGGCGTCGAGCGCGTCGAAGGCGGCGGCCGGGTCCTCGAAGGAGGTGGCGAGATGGCAGGTGTCGACGCAGATGCCGATGCGGTCGCCGGTGAGCGCGGAGAGCGGGCCGATCGCGTCGGCGGTGGTCTCGACGATGCAGCCGGGCTCCGGCTCCAGGGCGATCCTGATGGACTTGCCGGTCAGCTCCTCCAGGGCGTCGAGGCGTCCGGCCAGGGTGGTGAGCGCGACGTGGGCGGTGCGGTCCGCGGTGTCGTCCCAGGCGGTGCGCCAGCCGAGCGGCAGGGTGGAGACGGAGCCCTCGGTGACATCGTCGGGCAGCAGCGCGGCCAGCAGCCTGGCCAGGTCGGCGGTGTAGGAGAGCCGCTCGGGGTCGGCCCAGTCGGGCTGGTACACCCGGTACTTGACCTCCTCGGCGCCGAAGCCCTCGTACGGGAAGCCGTTGAGGGTGACGACCTCCAGGCCGCGCCGGTCGAGTTCGGCGCGCAGTCCGCGCAGCACGACCGGGTCGTTGATCAGGGCCTGGGCGGCGTCCTTGGCGAGCCAGAGGCCGATACCGAGCCGGTCGCGGCCGAGGCGTTTGCGTACCGGTTCGCAGTGGTCGCGCAGTTGGGCGAGGACGCCGTCGAGGGTCTCGGCGGGGTGGACGTTGGTGCAGTATGCGAGGTGGACGGTGGAGCCGTCGGGGTGGCGGAAGCGCATCGGCTCACTCCCCGCCGCGCAGCACGGAGTTGCCCTCGTGGAGGGCTTCCGGTGCGGGGACGTCGAGCTGGAGCCGGCCGCTGAGTCCGTAGAAGGCGACGGGGTTGCGCCACAGGACGAGGTCGACGTCGTCGGCGTCGAATCCGGCCGCGAGCATGGCGTCCGCGACCTTGCGGGTCTTGAGGGGGTCGCTGTTGCCCCAGTCGGCGGCCGAGTTGACGAGGACCTTCTCCGTGCCGTGCTCCTTGAGTACGGCGACCATCCGGTCCTCGTCCATCTTGGTGTCCGGGTAGATGGAGAAACCGAGCCAACTGCCGCTCTCGGCGGCCTCCTTGACGGTCGTCTCGTTGAGATGGTCGAGCAGGACCCGGTCCGGGTCCAGGGCTGATTCCCGTACGACGTCGATGGTGCGGCGCAGCCCGGCGAGCTTGTCGCGGTGCGGGGTGTGGACAAGGGCGGGAAGGCCGTGGTCGGCGGCGAGCTGGAGCTGCGTGGCGAGGGCGGTGTCCTCGGCCGGGGTCATGGAGTCGTAGCCGATCTCGCCGACGGCGACGACGCCGTCCTTGACGAGATAGCGGGGCAGTTCGTCCAGGACCGGGGTGCAGCGCGGATCGCCCGCCTCCTTGGGGTTGAGGGCGAGGGTGCAGTGGTGGGCGATGCCGTACTGGGCGGCGCGGAACGGCTCCCAGCCGAGCAGGGCGTCGAAGTAGTCGTAGAAGCTGGCGGGCGAGGTACGGGGCTGGCCGAGCCAGAAGGACGGCTCCACCAGGGCGCGTACCCCGGCGGCGTACATCGCCCGGTAGTCGTCCGTGGTGCGGGACGTCATATGGATGTGGGGGTCGAAGATACGCATCAGGACTCCTCGCCGGTCAGTTCGAGCGCACGGTGCAGGTCGGCGGGTACGGGGCGGCCGGCGGCGGTGCGCTCGGCGGCGAAGTCGCGGAGCATACGGGCCAGTTCGGCGTCCCCGTGGGCGCGTACGGCCAGGTCGGCGACGGTGTCGAGCGCCACCCCGGTGAAGAGGCACTTGAGGACGGCGTGCCGCCAGCCGTGGGCGTCGAGATGGGCGGCGGCGTACGGGCCGACGGCCGCTGCGACGAGCCGGGTATCGTTGGTCCGCAGCGCGTCCTCGACCAGGGGCAGGGCGCCGGGTCCGGTGACGCGTTCGGGCAGGGCGAGCAGGACGGCGCGGCGCTCGGCCGCGGTGCCCCGGTGGTAGAGCCGGGTGAGGGTGGCCGCTCCGGCTCCGGCCCGCTGGAGCAGCAGGGTGCGGACGGCGTCGGCGTGGTCCTGGCCGCAGTGGCGCCCGGCGGCGGCGAAGCGCAGCTCCCAGGGGACGGCAACGTTGTCGTCGTCGCGTCCGGCCGCGGCGGTCGCCTCGGCGAGCGCCGAGTCGAGCCAGGAGACGGCGCCGGGGGCGATCAGGCCCGCCAGTTCCGGGTGGCGGTGCGTCATGCGCGTACCCCCGGCCCACGGAGGAACTCGATGGACGTACGGGCGAGTTCGGGCCCGGCGTGGGAGTGGCGGGGCAACTCCACGACGGTCAGGCCCTGGTAGCCGGTGGCGGCGAGCGCGTCGAGCACGGGCGGGAAGTCGATCTCACCGTCACCGAACGGCAGATGCTCGTGGACACCGCGTCGCATGTCCTCGATCTGGACATGGCGCAGCCAGGGCGCGGCGTCCCGTACGCAGTCGGCGGGCGACGCGGCCTCCAGACACTGGCAGTGGCCGATGTCGAGGGTGAGTCCGAGCTGGTCGGGGTCTCCGAGCCGGTGTCTGAGCTGGTGGAAACCGGCGAGGTCCCCGACGAGGTGGCCGGGTTCGGGCTCGATCGCCAGCGGGATGTCGGCGGCTTCGGCGGCGTCGAGCACGGGGCCCATCGCCTCTTCGAGCCGCTTCCAGGCGGTGTCGGGGTCGGTACCGTCCGGGGTGACGCCGCTGAAGCAGTGCACGGCGTGGGCGCCGAGGTCGGCGGCGACCTGGACGGCGGTGACGAGCAGCCCGGTCCTGGCGGCGCGTCCCTCGGGGTCGGGGTCGAGCAGGGTGGGGCCGTGTTTGCGGCGCGGGTCGAGGACGTAGCGGGCGCCGGTCTCGACGGTGACGTCGAGCCCGAGCTCCGCGAGCCGGCCGGCGACCCGGCGGGTGCGGGCGGCCAGTTCGGGCGCCATCGGGTCGAGATGCATGTGGTCGAGGGTGAGCCCGACGCCGTCGTAGCCGAGGTCGGCGAGGAGGCCGAGGGCGTCGTCCAGCCGCAGATCGGTGAGCCCGTTGGTGCCGTATCCGAGACGCAGACTCATGTGGGGCTCACTTTCCGTGCGACGGTGCGGGCCAGCGGTACCAGCCCCATGACTCCCAGCGCCACCCCGACCGCCCCGCCGCGCGCGGCCAGCGCGCCCTGGAGCGGGATCATGGCCCGGATCCCGCCGCCGACGGCGCGCTGGGTGAGGGCGGGGGACGGGTTGAGGGCGGCGTGCAGCAGGGGCCGCCCGGCGGTCCCGGCGTAGACGGCGGCGAGGGTGGCGGCGAGCGCGTGGCGGGCCGTCCGGCCGGGGGCGCCGGGAGCCGGGGCGCCGGGGCCGGCCGGTGGCGGGCAGCGGCCGAGCAGCGCCCCCACCGTCCCGGTCACCGCGAGCGCGGCGAGCGGCAGTGCGGTCGAGCCGCCCTGCGTCTCGCGGCGCGAGACGGTGGTGACGGCGGCGGTGTGCGCGCCGAGGACGGCGGCGGCCGGCAGCGCGGCGCGCACACCGCTCCGGGTCGCCTGCCCGGCGCCCGCCGCCGGGGCACTCGCCGTGGCCCCGAGCAGCAGGTCCAGGGAGCGGGCCGCGCCCATCGCCGCCGGGCCCGCCGGGGTGTGCTTGAGGTGCAGGTCGTACGCCCAGACCGTGGCCGCCAGCGCCGTGCCCACCGCCAGTGAGGGCCGGCCGGCGCGGGCGGCGAGCGCCAGGCCCGCGGCGGTCAGGGTCCCGGCCGCGGCGAGGGCCGCGGGCGGGGAGATCCGGCCCGAGGGGATCGGGCGGTGCGGGCGGTCGATCGCGTCCTCCTCGCGGTCGGCCCAGTCGTTGAGCGCCATGCCCGCCTCGTACAGGCAGAGCGAGGCGCCCACGGCGAGCGCGGTGGCGCGTCCTGGCCGTACGCCGAGCGCCGCGGCGCCCGCGAGTCCGTCGCCGACCACGGTGAACAGGGCGGAGACCCGCAGCAGTTCGGCCCAGGCCCCGAGCCGGCCGGTGTCCGGGCTCCCGGTACGAGCGCTCATCCGGCCTCCCCCAGGGCCTGTGCCGCGGGCCCCAGCCGGCCGGCGAAGGAGAGCAGCGCCTCGAACTGTTCGGCGAGCGCGGCGGGGCCGCCGTCCGGGTCCTTGAAGTAGAAGCCGAGTTCGGGCAGCGGGCCGCTCAGCCCGGTCTCGTGGGCGCGGGCCACGAGGCGGGCCAGGTCGAGGACGAGCGGCGCGGCGAGCGCCGAGTCGCACCCCTGCCAGATGGTCTGGAGGATCATCCGCGAGCCGAGGAAGCCGTCGAAGGCGATGTGGTCCCAGGCGGTCTTCCAGTCGCCGAGCGCCGGAACGTCGTCGATGTGGACCTCGCCCTCGGGCGAGGCGCCCAGGGTGTCGGTGAGGACGCGCTCCTTGCCCGCGTTCTTGGCCGCAGCCGCGGCCGGGTCGGCCAGCGCCGCTCCGTCCCCGCCGCCCAGCAGGTTCGTACCGGACCACGCCCGTACGGTCAGGGCCCGCTGGACGAACATGGGGGCGAGTACGGAACGGAGCAGCGTCTGGCCTGTCTTGCCGTCACGGCCCGCGTGGGGAAGTCCGCGGGCCGCCGCGGCGGCGCGGAGGGCCGTGGTGCGCAGCCCGGTCGAGGGGGTGAAGTTGACGTACGGGCAGCCGGCCCGTACCGCCGCCGCCGCGTAGAGCGAACTCGGGGGCAGGCGCGGGTCGTCCGGGTCCGGTTCGGCCTCGGTGGAGGAGACGTTGACGACGACGGTGCGACTGACGCCGGTGCGCCGCGCGAAGTCGGTGAGGTCGTCGGCGAAGCCTGCGATGATCTCGTCGTCGCTCCTGGTGTCGCCGGGCTGGGGGCCGCCGGCCCGTATCTCCCGGTCGGCGGCGGAGAGTTCGGTGTGGATCGCGGCGGTCAGCCCGTGCGGCAGGACGCCGGCCGCGGTCAGCGCCTCCGCGCGTTTGGGGAGCGGGCAGCTCGCCGTGTCGTGTCCGCCGAAGACGAGCGAGGACAGGGCGGGCAGCCCGGCCCCGGCGAAGGGCGCGGTCTCGGTGACCATGCCCGTCGGGGGATGGAGCCCCGCGGTGACGGCCGCGCACCCCGCGACGGCTGTGGTGGCGACGGAGCCGCGGGCCCCGACGAACCAGACTCCGGTGCGTACGGCGGCCCCGGCCGTCCCCGCTGCTGTCGATTCCGTACCGGTCGTGGTCACGGGCTGCCTCCCTGCGGTGGTGCGATGGGGTGGTGGTGCTGTGCGGCGGTGGTGCTGTGGCGGTGGTGGTGCTGTGGCGGTGGTGGTGCTGTGGCGGTGGTGGACGGCGGGCGGGGGGTACGGCGCCTCCCCGCCCGCCGCCGGTCGGCGGTCCCGCCCGTCAGGACGAGGGCAGTTCCTTGAGCTGGATGTCGCGGAACGACACCTGGTCGTCGGCCCCGTGGTTCTGGAGCCCTATGTAACCGTTCTTCAGACTGCGGGCCGGATCCTTGTTGGTGAAGTCGTTGATCTTCACCCCGTTGAGGAAGATCTGGAGCCGCTCACCCTGGACCTTGATCTCGTAGTTGTTCCACTGGCCCGGTGGGCGCAGCACCCGGTCCCTGGCCTTGAGGTCGGCGGACTTGAAGCCGTAGACCGATCCGGTGGTGCGGTCGGGGGTGTCGGTGGCGTCGATCTGCACCTCGTACCCGTTGTTCACCGCGGACCAGGGGTCGTCGGAGGCCGGGAAGCCCACGAAGACACCGGAGTTGTCGTCCCCGGCCATCTTCCAGTCCAGCTTCAGGGAGTACGAGCCGAGCTCCTTGGCCTGGTGCCAGAGCAGCCCCATGCCGCCCTTCGAGCGCAGTTCGCCGTCCACGACGTCGAACGTGCCGGGGCCCGCCTGCTTCCACCCTTCGAGGGTCTTGCCGTTGAAGAGGGAGCGGTAGCCGGTCCTCGGCTTGCAGTCGGCCTTGACCTGCCCGGCCGCGTACCGCAGTCCGCCGAGCAGGTGCTCCCGGAAGGGCGCCTCGGCGTACGACTCCTTGGTGTGGCCGCCGCCGGTGTAGAAGGACCGGCCGCCCTCGTAGGTCTGGCACCAGGCGATCGGGTGGTCGCCCTTCATGGTGCCGCCCTGGTAGGTGGTCTCGTCCAGGGTGGCCAGGACGCGGGCCTGATCGCGCGGGTTGGTGCGGTAGTTGTACCACTCGTCGGTGCGCTGCCACTCGTCGTCCAGGTGCGCGGTGGCCGGGTGGTCGTGGTCCTCCACCCGTACGGTGGCGGGCTGGATCGCCGGGTGCGATGCGAAGTAGGCGCCGACGAGGCCGCCGTAGAACTCCCACTCGTACTCGGTGTCCGCCGCGGCGTGCACGCCCATGTAGCCGCCGCCGGTGGCGACGTAGTTCTCGAACGCCTTCTGCTGGTCGGCGCCCAGCACATCACCGGTGGTGGAGAGGAAGACGACCGCGTCGTACCGGGCCAGGTTGTTGGTGGTGAACTGGCCGGCCTCCTCCGTGGCGTCCACGGTGATCCCGGTGGTCTTCCCCAGCTCCTTGAGGGCGGTGACGCCCTCGGCGATCGAGTCATGACGGAATCCGGCGGTCTTGGAGAAGACCAGGACCCGCTTCTCGGTCTTGCCGGGCACGGCGTTGGAGAGCTGGAAGTCGTCCACGTCGAAGAGCGCGCCCGAGCCGCCCTTGAAGACCAGGAAGAGTTCGGTGGTCTTCTTCGGTACGGAACGCAGCGGTACGTCGATGTCCTGGAAGGTCTCCCAGCCTCCGGTGACCGGGATCGGCGCGGAGCCGAGCAGGTTGCCGGTGGCGGAGCCGGTCCGTACCTCCAGGAAGCCGCCGGCGCCGCCGGAGGAGATCCGGGCGGTGAGTGTCTTCGACCCGGTCAGGTTGTACGGCTTGAAGGAGATCCAGTCGCCGTTGTCGATGTCGCCGACGGTCTTGCCGCCGTTGGCCGGGGCCTTCTCGGAGACCGTGACGCCGGAGGAGTTGTTGAAGTGCTCGGCCTGCCGGTGGCGCGGCTGGAGCTGCGCCTGGTCGTGGGTGGTGAGCGCGGCCTGGCCGCCGCCTCCGCCGTCGGTGTACTCGGCGTCGATCACACCGAAGATGTTGGCGTTGGGGTCGTGCTCGGTGTCGGCGGGTGCGGTGATGGTGCCTTCGCAGCCGTTCGCGGAGGTGATCGGGTGGCCGTGGCTGTCATGGCCCAGGATGTAGCGGACGACGACCTTGGAGCAGTCGATCGTGCCGTCCTCCGGGTCGGTGACCTTCACCTTGAAGGGGATCTTGTCCCCGAAGTTGAAGAGGTGTCCGTCCGCGGGGAGTTCGAGGGTCACCTTGGGTGCGGTGTTGCCGACGACCACGCGCACGGACGCGCTGCCGGTGCGCTCCGTCGGGTCGGTGACGGTGAGCCGCGCGGTGTACGTGCCGTTCTTCCGGTACGTGTGGGCCGGGTTGGCCTCGGTGGAGGTGGCGCCGTCGCCGAAGTCCCAGGCGTAGCTGAGCGCGTCGCCGTCGGGGTCCTGGGTGCCGGCCGAGGAGAACGTGACCTTCAGCGGGGTGGTGCCGGAGGTCTTGCTCGCGGCGGCCACGGCGATCGGTGACTTGCCGCCGGTGGAGTTCTCGATGCGGTAGAGCGCGGAGTGCTCGTCGCCGCCGAACCAGGAGAGGCCGTAGTCGAGCACGTAGAGCGCGCCGTCCGGGCCGAAGGCCGAGTCCATGACCTGGGTGCCGGTCCACGGGAACGGGTTGATCTTCTCGACCGTGCCGTCGTCACCCTGCTCGATCCGCTTGATCCACTGGCGGCCGAACTCGGTGGCGAAGAAGTCGCCGTCGTACTCCTCGGGGAACTTCACCGGGGAGTCGAGGTCCGCGTCGTAGCGGTAGACGGGGCCGGCCATCGGGGACTCGGAGCCGGTGCCGAACTCGGGCACACTGCTGCCGTCGTAGTCGATCCAGGCGGGCTGGGCGGGCGGCAGATCGGTGATCCCGGTGTTGTTCCGCGAGGTGTTCTTCGGCGCGGCGCAGTCGAAGGCGGCGCCGGATTCCTTGGTGCCGAAGTCGTAGTCGACGAACGGCTCGTTCTTGCCGACGCAGTACGGCCAGCCGTAGTTGCCGGGCTTGGTGACCCGCGCGAACTCCACCATGCCGGCCGGGCCCCTGGCCGGGGAGGCGGCGCCCGCGTCGGGGCCGTAGTCGCCCACGTACACGACGCCGGTCTGCTGGTCGACGGATATCCGGAACGGGTTGCGGAACCCCATGGCGTAGATCTCGGGGCGGGTCTTCTCGGTGCCCGGGGCGAAGAGGTTGCCCTCGGGGACGGTGTACGAGCCGTCCTCGGCGACCTTGATGCGCAGGAGCTTGCCGCGCAGGTCGTTGGTGTTGCCCGCACTGCGCTGGGCGTCGAACGCCGGGTTGCGGTCGGCCCGTTCGTCGATCGGGGTGTAGCCGTCGGAGGCGAACGGGTTGGTGTCGTCGCCGGTCGACAGGTACAGGTTGCCGTCGGCGTCGAAGGCGATGTCGCCGCCGACGTGGCAGCAGGTGCCGCGGGTGGCGGCGACGTCGAGGACCTTCTTCTCGCTCGCCTTGTCCAGCGTGCCGTCCTCGTTCAGCGTGAAGCGCGAGAGCCGGTTGATGCCGTCGAAGGGCGCGAAGTCGGCTGCTGTGCCGTTCTCGGGGGCGTCACCGGCCGGGGTGTCCAGCTCGGGCGCGTAGTAGAGGTAGATCGCCCGGTTCTCGGCGAATCCGGGGTCCACCCCGACGCCCTGGAGACCTTCCTCGTCGTGGTTGTACACGTCGAGGGTGCCGGAGACCATGGTGTCGCCGCCGGCGTCGGTGAGGCGCAGGGTGCCGTCGCGCGAGGTGTGCAGGACGCGGCGGTCCGGGAGTACGGCGAGCGACATCGGCTCACCCACCTCGTCGGCGCCCTTGGCGAGGGTCACCTGCTGGAAGCTTTCCTCCGCCGCCGACGGTCCTGCCCCCGCGGCGGACGCGGGTACGGCGCTCAGGCTCGACCCGGCGAGCAGGACGCCCGTCAGGAGTGCGAGGAGGTTTCTGGCTCGGGGGTGCTGGCCGGCTCGGGGGCGTTTTCTGTGCACGAAAGTCCTCCACGGTGGGCTGTTCGTACCTGCGAGGTGCCGGGAGAGCGCGGTCCCTCGCGCTCTCGCCTCCTCGGGGGGGGTGCTCGTCCGGCACCGGGTCCCCGTGGAGGTGGCTGTGTCACCGACGTGCGCCGTCACATCGGGGACCACCGTTTTGCTGTGTCATGTCATGTCATGTCGCACGCGCTACGTTGTTCTGTACAACTCAATCGTCATGGACGGTAGCCGGGTTCGTCCCGTACGGAAAGACCTTGCGCACGGGTGAAGTTGAACTTCTTCCAGTTTCTGGACAAAGCGCCCGCCGGGCAGGCCGGACCGCCCGGCGGCGGCTCGCGCCACCGGGCGCCCCGGAATGTGCGGTACGGGACGGACCCCGTACCCCTGCCGGAGCTACTCGCCGCCCCCGAAGGCCGCGTCGAACGACGCGCTCGGCGGGTCGAAGTCGAAGCGCTTCAGACCGGCGAGGGCCTCGGGCGCCCCGGCCAGCCGGTCCATGCCCGCGTCCTCCCACTCGACGGAGACGGGCCCCTCGTACTCGATCGACCGCAGCATCCGGAAGACGTCCTCCCACGGCACATCGCCGTGCCCGGCCGAGACGAAGTCCCAGCCGCGCCGCGGATCGCCCCACGGCAGATGGGAACCGAGGCGTCCGTTGCGGCCGTCGAGGCGCTTGCGGGCCTCCTTGCAGTCGACGTGGTAGATCCGGTCGCGGAAGTCGTAGAGGAAGTTGACCGGGTCCAGGTCCTGCCAGACGAAGTGGCTCGGGTCGAAGTTCAGCCCGAACGCGGGACGGTGGTCCACCGCCTTCAGCGCCTCGTGCGTGGTCCAGTAGTCGTACGCGATCTCGCTCGGGTGGACCTCGTGCGCGAAGCGGACGCCCTCGGCGTCGAAGACGTCCAGGATCGGGTTCCACCGCTCCGCGAAGTCCTCGTACCCCCGCTCGATCATGCCGGGCGGCACGGGCGGGAACATCGCGACGAGATGCCAGATCGAGGAGCCGGTGAAGCCGACGACCGTGTCGACCCCGAAGGCCGCCGCGGCCCTGGCGGTGTCCTGGATCTCCGCGGCGGCGCGCCGCCTGACGCCCTCGGGCTCGCCGTCGCCCCAGATCCGGGACGGCAGGATGCCCTGGTGGCGCTCGTCGATGGGGTGGTCGCAGACGGCCTGGCCGACGAGATGGTTGGAGATCGCCCAGCACTTCAGCCCGTACTTGTCGAGCAGTTGGTGGCGGCCTGCCAGGTACGCGGGGTCGGCGAGGGCCTTGTCGACCTCGAAGTGATCGCCCCAGCAGGCGAGTTCCAGGCCGTCGTAGCCGAAGTCACGGGCGAGCCGGCACACCTCCTCCAGGGGCAGATCGGCCCACTGGCCGGTGAAGAGTGTGAACGGACGTGGCATTCGGACCTCCTTCTGGGAATTCCCGGACCCTCCGGGAACGCTGTTACGCCGGTGCCGGTGACTCGTCCGACGACGCCGCCGCCGGCGGTACGGGCGTGTACACGGCGTTCTTCGCCGCGCTGTCCTCCACCGCGGCGAGCACCCGCTGCACCTGGAGCCCGTCCTCGAACGACGGCACCGGGTCGCGTCCGGCGGCGACCGCCTCGACCAGGTCGCGCACCTGGTGCACGAACGTGTGCTCGTACCCCAGCGCGTGGCCCGGCGGCCACCACGCCTCCAGATAAGGATGCTCCGGCTCCGTGACCAGGATCCGGCGGAACCCCGACGAGACCGCGGGCTCGGTGTGGTCGTGGAACGACAGCTCGTTCAGCCGCTCCAGGTCGAAGGCGAGCGAGCCGCGCTCGCCGTTGATCTCCAGCCGGAGCGCGTTCTTGCGGCCCGAGGCCATCCGGGTCGCCTCGAAGGAGGCCAGCGCGCCCGAGGCCAGCCGCCCGGTGAACACCACCGCGTCGTCGACGGTCACCGCGCCGGTCCCGGCCCCGCCGGTCCCGGACAGACCGGCGGTCGCACCGCTGAGGACGGGCCGCTCCTTGACGAAGGTCTCGGCGAGCGCCGAGACCCCCACCAACGCCTCCCCCGTCAGGAACTGCGCCAGATCGACGATGTGCGCGCCCAGGTCGCCCAGCGCCCCCGACCCGGCGTGCTCGCGCTTGAGCCGCCAGGTCAGCGGGGCCGCCGGATCGGCCAGCCAGTCCTGGAGGTAGGTGACCCGTACATGGCGCAGCGTGCCGAGCCGGCCCTCCTCGATGAGCTTCCTGGCGTACGAGACGGCCGGCACCCGGCGGTAGTTGAAGCCGACCATGGCGAGCTGGCCACGGGAGCGCGCGGCCCGCGCCGCCCTGACCATCGCCTCGGCCTCGGCCACCGAGTTGGCGAGCGGCTTCTCGCACAGGACGTGTTTGCCCGCCTCCAGCGCGGCGATCGCGATCTCCGCATGGCTGTCCCCCGGTGTGCAGATGTCGACCACCCGCACATCGTCGCGCGCGATCAGCTCCCGCCACTCCGTTTCGGCGGCCGCCCAGCCGTGTTTCCGCGCGGCGGCCTGCACGGCGGTCCGGTCCCGGCCGCAGATCGCGGCGAGCACCGGCCGCATCGGCAGGTCGAAGACGTGTCCCGCGGTGCGCCACCCCTGCGAGTGGGCGGCGCCCATGAACGCGTATCCGATCATGCCGATGCCGAGTGTCGGCGGTGCACCGGCTGCTTGCTCCGCCGCTTCCCTGGGGGTCATCGGAGTACTCCTCGTCTCTCGCTCGGTGGGGGGTGGCCCGGTGCCGCCCGTACCTTTCTCCGGCACGGGCGGGTCCGGTCCGGGCCCTGGCCTAATGCCGAGAGGGGCACTAGTTGAAGCCCGTGGGCAGGTACTGGTCGACGTTGTCCTTGTCGACCACGGCCGAGTAGAGGGTGACGGAGGCCGGGATCTCCAGCTCCGCCATTCCGCTGATGCCCTTGGCGTTGCCCAGCGCGCGGGCCAGGTCGATGGCGGAGGCGGCCATCGTCGGCGGGTAGAGAACGGTGGCCTTGAGCACACTGTTGTCGGCCTTGATCGCGTCCATCGCCGACTTGGCCCCGGCGCCGCCGACCATCAGGAAGTCCTTGCGGCCCGCCTGCTGGATGGCGCGCAGGGCGCCCACGCCCTGGTCGTCGTCGTGGTTCCACAGCGCGTCGAAGGAGGACTGCGCCTGAAGGAGCTGGGCCATCTTCGCCTGGCCGGACTCGACGGTGAAGTCGGCGGCCTGGCGGGCGACCTTCTTGATGTTCGGGTAGTTCTTCAGCGCGTCGTCGAACCCCTTGCTGCGCTGCTGGGTCAGCTCCAGGCTGTCGACCCCGGCCAGCTCGATGACCTTGGCGTTCGGCTTGTCCTTGAGCCGCTGGCCGATGTAGTTGCCGGCGCTGACGCCCATGCCGTAGTTGTCGCCGCCGATGTAGGCGCGGTACGCCTGCGGGTTGGAGAAGATCCGGTCGAGGTTGATGACCGGGATCCCGGCGCGCATGGCCTTCAGGCCGACCTGGGTGAGGGCCTTGCCGTCGGCCGGCAGGATCACCAGGACGTCGACCTTCTTGTTGATGAGCGTCTCGACCTGGCCGATCTGCGCGGCGATGTCGTTGGAGCCCTCGGTGATGTCGAGGGTGATCTCCGCGTACTTCTTCGCCCGCGCCTTGGCCTGCTCGTTGATCGCGTTGAGCCAGCCGTGGTCGGCCTGGGGGCCCGCGAAGCCGATGGTGAGGGCCTTGCCGGGCTTGTCGTCGGCGGCGGGCGCGTTCTCGGCCGCCGTCTCCTTGCTCGCGGCGGGCTCGTTGCTGGTACAGGCGGTGAGGAGGGCACCCGCGGAGACGGCTGCGGTGCCGAACAGGAGTCCTCTGCGGCTGGTTTCTGGCATGGCGGTTCAACCCTTCGGATAGGGCGGTACGACGGTGAGCGGGTACGAGGCGGGAGCTCAGGCCTCGCCGTTGCGCGCGGTGCGGCGCTGGACCAGTACGGCGGCGACGATGATGGCGCCCTTGGCGATCTGCTGGACGTCGCTCTGGAGGTTGTTCAGAGCGAAGATGTTGGTGATCGTGGTGAAGACGAGGACCCCGAGGACGGAGCCGACGATGGTGCCGCGGCCCCCACTGAGGAGCGTGCCGCCGATGATCGCCGCGGCGATGGCGTCCAGCTCGTACAGGTTTCCGTTGGTGTTCTGCCCCGAGCCCGCCAGGATGATCAGCAGGAAGGCCGCGATGCCGCAGCACAGCCCGGAGAGCAGGTAGAGGTAGAGCCGCTGCCTGCGCACGTCGATCCCGGCGAGCCGGGCGGCCTCCGCGTTGCCGCCGACGGCGACGGTACGCCGGCCGAAGGTCGTACGGTTCAGAATCAGCCAGCCGATGACGGTGACGAGGGCGAAGACCAGGACGAGCGGCGGGATCCCCAGGATGTACGCGTCGGGGACTCCGAGGTCGAGGACCGGGTTCACGGTGACGATCTGGGTCTTGCCGTCGGTGATCTGGAGCGCGAGGCCCCGGGCGGAGGCGAGCATCGCGAGGGTCGCGATGAACGGCACCATCCCGCCGTACGCGATCAGCACCCCGTTCACCAGGCCGCAGCCGAGCCCGACGATCACCGCGGTGAAGAGGATCCCGGCGAACCCGTACTCCTGGGTGGCCAGGGTCGTCGCCCAGACCGAGGCGAGGGCGACGATCGCGCCGACCGACAGGTCGATACCGCCGCTGGTGATCACGAAGGTCATGCCGACGGTGACCACACCGATGACCGACGCCTGGGTCAGCACCAGTTGGAGGTTGTTGGTGTCGAGGAACTGGTCGGGCTTGGTGATGCCGCCGACCACGATCAGCGCGGCGAGCACCCCGAGCAGCGAGAGGTTACGGACATCGAGACGCATCCCGAGGGCGCGCCAACCCCCGTTGTCCTGAGGCGACTTGGCGGCCCGAGCGGCCTTGGTCGCGGGGGCCGTGGCGGCCGTGCCGTCGGACGGCCCGGCCGGTTCGGCGAGCGAGGTGTGCGAGGCGGTCGCGGTGTGCTTGGCGGTCGAGGTGTGCGCGGCGGGTGGCCCGGACGCGGGGGCGTCTTCGGGCCCGCCCCGCCGTTCCTCGGAGGCGGGCTGTGTCATGGCGTCGGACTCCCTTCCATCACAAGATCGAGTACACGGTGCTCGTCGAGCTCCTGGGCCGGCGCCCGGTGGACGACCCGGCCCTCCCGGAGCACCAGCACCCGGTCGGCGAGGCCCAGTACCTCGGGGACCTCGCTGGAGACGAGCAGTACGGCCAGGCCTTCGTCGGCCAGCCGGCGGATCACGGCGTACAGCTCGGCGCGGGCGCCCACGTCGACCCCGCGCGTCGGCTCGTCGAGCAGCAGCACCCGGCAGCCGCGCAGCAGCCAGCGGGCGAGGACCGCCTTCTGCTGGTTGCCGCCGGAGAGGGTACGGATACGGGCGTCCGGGTTGTCGGGGCGCAGGGAGAGTTCCCTGGTGGCGCTCTGCGCGGCGGTGCGCTCGGCGGTGTGGTCGAGCCAGCCGCCCCGGGAGAAACGGCCCAGCGAAGACACCGACACGTTGCGGGTGACCGATTCGAGCATCAGCAGGCCCTGCGCCTTGCGCTCCTCGGGTGCGAGCCCGAGCCCCGCGCGGACGGCGGCGCGCACACTGCCGGGGCGCAGCGGTACGCCGTCGACCAGGACCCGGCCCGCGCTCGGCCGGCGCGCCCCGTAGATCGTCTCCAGGATCTCGGAGCGCCCGGAGCCGACGAGCCCGGCGAGCCCGACGATCTCCCCGGGCCGCAGTTCGAGGTCGACGGGGGCGAACTCCCCTTCCCTGGCGAGCCCTTCGACGCGCAGCACGGGCTCGGGGCGCGGGACGCCGTCCGTCGTGCCGGAGGCGGCGGGCCGCTCGGGGAAGACGTACTCGACGTTCCGGCCGGTCATCAGCGCGACGACCTCGCGGGTCGGGGTCTCCTTGGCGGGCAGCGCGACGGCGACGGTGCGGCCGTCCTTGATGACGGTGACCCGGTCGCCGATGCGGCGGATCTCCTCCAGCCGGTGGGAGATGTAGATGACCGCGACCCCGTCGGCGGTGAGGGTGCCGACGATACGGAAGAGGTTGTCGACCTCGTCGGGGTCGAGGGCCGCGGACGGCTCGTCCATCACGATGAGCCGTACCTCGTGGGAGAGGGCGCGGGCCATGGAGACGATCTGCTGCTGGGCGGCGGAGAGCGAGCCGACGGCGCGGGTGGCCTGGATCTCGGGGTGGCCGAGGCGGGCCAGCAGCGCGGTCGCCCTGGTCCGCGCCTCGCGGCCCCTGACCACGAATCCGGCGGTGGTGGGCTCGTGCCCGAGGAAGATGTTCTCGGCGACCGACAGCCCTTCCACCAGGTCGAGTTCCTGGTAGATGGTCGCGATGCCGAGCCGCATGGCGGCGATGGGCGACTTGAGGGTGACCGTCTCGCCCTGCCAGGTGATCACACCGCCGTCGGGCTGGTGGGCCCCGGCGAGCGTCTTGATGAGGGTGGACTTGCCGGCGCCGTTCTGGCCGAGCAGACAGTGCACCTCACCCGCCTCGACCTCCAGGTCCACCCCGTCGAGGGCGCGGACACCGGGGAACGTCTTCGTGATGCCGGACATGGTGAGCAGCGGGGGCGGTGGTGGAGCTGGTGCCATGGCGAAATCCCCTCGGCGGATGGCGGCCCGATCCACGGGGCGCGACGGCCCACGGGCAGGGTGCGGCGGAGCTGACGGCTGTGGTGTACGGACGTCGTGTCGTACGGATGCGGTGTGGCGCGGCTCGTGCGAGTGGTGCGGCTCTGACGGCTCGTGCGGCTCGGTACGCGGTGTGGCTCGTGCGGTGGTACGGCTCGGTGTGGCTCGTGCGGTGGTACGGGTGACGCGCGATGGTGCCGGTGGTACGGATGGCGGGATGCTGCCGGTGGTACGGGTGGTACGGATGGCGCGATGGTGCCGGCGTACGGGTGGCGCGGCTCTTGCGGTGGGACCGGGGTGGGTCCCTGGCGGTACGGAGGTGGTACGGGGTGGGGCGGGCGGATCAGTGGTGCTGCACCGGCGTCAGGCCGGTGAGAACAGGTGGTCGCTGATGAGCCGGGCCGCGCCGGTGACTCCGGCGGTCGGTCCCAACTCGCCCAGGACGATGGGGAGGTTGCCGGTGGCCAGCGGCAGGGACTGCCGGTAGACCTGGGTCCTTACGCTGGCCAGCAGGGTGTGGCCGAGACCGGTCACCCCGCCGCCTATCACCACGAGACCGGGGTTGAAGAAGCTGACGAGCCCGGCGATGACCTGGCCGACGCGGTTGCCGCCCTCGCGGATGAGCTGGAGCGCGGCCGGGTCTCCCGCCGCCGCCGCGGCGGCGACGTCCACGGCGGTGAGCGGTCCCCCCGACTCCTCCAGACGGGCGGCCAGTTCGGGCGAGTGGCCGGTTCGGGCCGCGTCCTCCGCGTCCCGGGCGAGCGCGGCGCCGCTGAAGTACGCCTCCAGGCAGCCCTTGTTGCCGCAGGCGCAGGGGCGGCCTTCCGCCTCGACCTGGATGTGGCCGATGTCGCCGGCGCTGCCGGTCGTTCCCCGGTAGACGTCGCCGCCGACCACGATGCCGCAGCCGATGCCCGTACCGATCTTGACGCAGAGGAAGTCACCCACGGAGCGTGCGACGCCCGCGTGCTGCTCCCCCATCGCCATCAGGTTCACGTCGTTGTCGACCATGACCGGGCAGCCCAGCTCCTGGCTGAGCGCCTCCCGTACGGGGAAGCCGTCCCAGCCGGGCATGATCGGCGGTGCGACGGGAACGCCCTCGGGGAAGCGGACCGGGCCCGGCACCCCTATGCCCGCGCCGTCGAACTCGTCGGCCAGGCCGCTGACTTTGAGCTTGGCGGCCATGACGAGGACCTGCTCGAAGACGGCGACGGGGCCCTCGCGGACGTCCATCGGGTGGTTGAGATGGCCCAGGACCTCCAACTCGGCGTTGGTGACGGCCACATCGATGGAGGTGGCGCCGATGTCGACACCGAGGAAGCGCATGGCGGGCGCCAGCCGGATGTTGTGGGAGCGCCGGCCGCCGCGCGAGGCGGCGAGTCCGTCGGCCACCACGAGGCCGGTCTCCAGCAGCCGGTCCACCTCGACGGCGAGCTTGGAGCGCGAGAGGTCGACCTGATCCCCGAGCTGGGCACGGGAGTTGGGTCCGCCGTCGCGCAGCAGCCGGAGCAGCCGCGCCTGGTGAGCGTTTGCGGGTCGTGCGGTCATCCGTCTCACGCGCCCCTCCCCGCCTTCTCGGCCGTAATGCGTCGGTGTGTGCGGCCGGGCCGTCCGTGAGCCGGTGTGCCGCGCTTTCGAGGGAACGTAGCAGCGCTTGCCCGCAGGGGGAAGAAGTTGCGCAGGAATCCGTACCAACTTTCTCCACACCGAGGACAAAGCCGGGGCGGACACCGCCCGGATCCGGACAGCACGACGGCCGTCACACGGTTTTCGCGTGACGGCCGGGGAGGTATGGGGAGGTACGGCGGAGCCGCGGTGACAGCGGCCGGGGTCAGGTGCGTTCGCGCTGGTGGTACGTGGTGCGGGTGTGCTCCGTGTGCGCCTTCATGATCTCGGTGGCGCGGCCTTCGTCCCGTGCGGAGATCGCGGCGATCAGCTCGCGGTGCTCGATCCAGGACTGCTTGCCGCGCTGCCGGGCGACCGGTGTGTAGTACCAGCGGACCCGGCGGTGGACCTGCGCGGCCAGCTCGGCCAGGACGAGGTTGCCCGCCAGCTCCATCACCTTGGCGTGGAAGGCGGCGTTGGTGGCGACCGCCAGGTCCACGTCGTCGTCCGCCACGGCGCGCTCCCCCCGGGCGCACAGCTCCTCCAGCGCGGCGATCCCCGCCGTACCGGAGTTGGCGGCGGCGAGCCGGGCGGCGTCCGCCTCCAGCAGCGTACGGACCGAGAGGAGCTGGTCGGCCTCCTCCTCGGTCGGTTCATGGACGAACGCGCCCTGCGCCGGGCGGAGATCGACCCAGCCCTCGGTGTTGAGGCGCTGGAGCGCCTCACGCACCGGCTGCCTCGACACTCCGAGGTGGCCCGCGAGTTCGCTCTCGACGAGATGCTGGCCCGGCTGGAGCGCCCGGGTCGTTATCAGTTCGAGCAGGGCCTCGTAGACGCGCTCCCGCAGTGGACCCGGTCGTTCGAGCTTGGGCACGGATCCCTGCGCCAACTTCGCGGACAGCATCGCGGTCCCCCTCCTGGCCGGCAGTGTCGATGACGGTGGAGACAGCCCGTGGCGAAGCGCCCGCACCTGGAATGTGAGGGCGTCACCACATTGGCTATCGTCTACAGTCTACCGAGATCCGCCGGGTTCATGGGCAGCGGATGACCTGACCCGCGTAGGAGAGATTGCCTCCGAAGCCGAAGAGCAGCGCGGGAGCCCCGGACGGAACCTCCCCGCGCGCCACGAGCTTGGAGAGAGCCATCGGGATCGAGGCGGCGGACGTATTGCCCGATTCCACGACATCCCGGGCGATGACCGCGTTGACCGCGCCGATCTTCTGCGCGACGGGCTCGATGATCCGCAGATTCGCCTGGTGCAGCACGACGGCGCCCAGCTCCTCCGGCGCCACGCCGGCGCGCTCGCAGACCTTGCGGGCGATCGGCGGGAGCTGGGTGGTCGCCCAGCGGTAGACGGACTGGCCCTCCTGCGCGAAGACGGGCGGGGTGCCCTCGATCCGTACCGCGTGCCCCATCTCGGGCACCGAGCCCCAGAGCACCGGGCCGATCCCCGGCTCCTCGCCGGGCTCGGTCGCCACGACCACGGCCGCGCCCGCGCCGTCCCCGAGCAGGACGCACGTCGTACGGTCCGTCCAGTCGGCGACGGCGGCCATCTTGTCCGCGCCGATGACCAGCACACGGGAGGCGGAGCCCGCCCGTACGGCGTGGTCGGCGGTGGCGAGGGCGTGGGTGAAGCCCGCGCACACCACATTCAGGTCCATGACGGCCGGTGACCCCATGGAGAGCCGGGCGGCGACCCGCGCGGCGGTGTTCGGCGACCGGTCGATCGCCGTGGAGGTGGCGACCAGCACCATGTCGATGTCGGCCGGGGTGAGACCGGCCGCGGCGAGTGCCTTGGCACCCGCGTGCGCGGCCAGTTCGTCCACCGGTTCGTCGGGACCCGCCACGTGCCGGGTCTTGATCCCGACCCGGCTGGTGATCCATTCGTCACTGGTGTCGACCATCGCCGCCAGGTCGTGGTTGGTGAGCACTTTGGCGGGCTGATAGTGCCCCAGCGCGGCGATACGAGTTCCGGTCATGCTCCGGACCCCCTCTTCGTCGACGTACAGGAATGCTCCAGTCTCGTCAGCGACTCACCGGTAAGGGTGCAGGGGAATCAACAGGATTCTTCCGCGTCGGTTGGAGACTCCGCCTTATCCGGTGAAAAGCTGGGCGGCCTTCAGGACCAGCTCGTACACACCGTACGCGAGGGGGATCCCCACCCAAAGCCAGGCGAAGACGATCAGACCGGTACGGCGGGGTTCAGGCGTGGTGGCGCTGGTCGCCGGCGAGCTGGTCATCGGCTGCCTCCCTCGGTGCGGGAACGTGGTGACGGGGGTGGACGGGCCTGACGAGCTCATTGGCGACGAAACCGACGACCAGCAGACCGATCATGATCGTGAACGAGAGCCCGTAGAGCCCCGCGCCACTCCTGCCCGCCTCTTCCTGGCTGTCGGCGACACGGTTGACGATGAGCGGGCCGAGGACCCCGGCGGTGGACCACGCGGTGAGCAGCCGGCCGTGGATGGCGCCCACCTGGTAGGTGCCGAAGAGGTCCTTGAGATAGGCGGGGATGGTGGCGAAGCCGCCTCCGTAGAAGGAGAGGATCACCAGCGCGCAGACGACGAACAGCGGCTTGGAGGAGTCGCCGAACAGCGCGATGAGCAGATACATGACGGCGCCGGCGCCGAGATAGACGCGGTAGATGTTCTTCCGGCCGATGAGGTCGGAGGTGGAGGACCAGCCGATCCGGCCCGCCATGTTGGCGGCGGAGAGCAGGGCGACGAACCCGGCGGCGGCCGACACGGAGACGGGCGTGGACGTCTCCGCGAAGAAGTCCGTGATCATCGGGGCGGCCTTCTCCAGGATCCCGATACCGGCGGTCACGTTCATGCACAGGACGAGCCACAGGCACCAGAACTGCGGGGTGCGTACGGCGGACCTGGCGGAGACCTGCGCGGTGGGGGCCGGGGCGCCCGCCGCCGTCGCCTCCCCGGGCGCCTTCTGCCGGTAGCCGGGCGGGGGGACCCGGACCAGCAGCACGCCGAGCGACATGAACACCGCGTACACCAGTCCGTGGGTCAGGAAGGCGTACGCGATCCCGTCCGGGCCGCTGCCGTACGACTTCAGCATCTGCGCGGACCACGGGGAGGCGATGAGCGCGCCGCCGCCGAACCCCATGATGGCGATGCCGGTGGCCATGCCGGGGCGGTCGGGGAACCACTTGATCAGGGTGGAGACCGGGGATATGTAGCCGATGCCGAGGCCGATCCCGCCGACGAATCCGTAGCCGAGGACGATCAGCCAGAACTGCTCGGTGGCGGCGCCGAGCGCGGCGATGAGGAAGCCGGACGAGAAGCAGCACAGGGCGACGGTCATCGCCCAGCGCGGCCCGTTGCGTTCGACGAGGGTGCCACCGAAGGCGGCGGACAGACCGAGCATCACGATGCCCAGTTGGAACGGGAGGGCGCTCTGGGTACCGGAGAGACCGAGCGCGGATTCGAGCGGTGGCTTGAACACGCTCCAGGCGTACGCCTGGCCGATCGAGAGGTGCACCGACAGCGCGGCGGGGGGCACCAGCCAGCGGCTCCAGCCGGCGGGTGCGAGTGGTGGGGTCATGGTCACGGACTCTAGGAACCCGTGTGCCCTGTTGGGAAGATCTTCAACTGCCCGGTTGGAAAGATCTTTCACGGCGGTCACCGGCCCGTACGGACGGAAGCCCGGTCGGCCAGGAGCCTTGTCGGCCAGAACTCCATACTGTAGACAATATTTCGTCGACAGAAAAGAGTCGTCGGCGAGACAGAGCCTTCCCTCGGTCCCCTCAACCGAACGGAGAGCATCACCGTGAAAGTCGCAGTCGTCGGCGCCGGAGCCATCGGCGCCTACGTCGGAGCCGCCCTGCACCGGGCCGGCGCCGATGTCCATCTCATCGCCCGTGGACCGCATCTGGCGGCCATGAGGCAGTACGGAGTCCGGGTGCGCAGTCCGCGCGGCGATTTCACCGCGCGGGTGCACGCCACCGACCGGCCGGACGCGATAGGTCCGGTCGACTACGTGTTCCTGGGTCTCAAGGCGAACTCCTACGCGGCGTGCGGGCCGCTGGTGACGCCACTGCTCCAGGAACGGACGGCGGTCGTCGCCGCCCAGAACGGCATCCCCTGGTGGTACTTCCACGGCCACGGGGGTCCGTACGACGGCCGGCGGGTCGAGAGCGCCGACCCCGCCGGCTCCGTCAGCGCCGTCCTGCCGCCCGAGCGTGCGATCGGGTGTGTGGTGTACGCGGCGACGGAGCTGGCGGGGCCCGGTGTGGTCCGGCATCTCGAAGGGACCCGGTTCTCCGTCGGGGAGCCGGATCGCTCGGTCTCCGCGCGCTGCCGGGAGTTCAGCGACGCCATGCGGGCGGGTGGTCTCAAGTGCCCGGTCGAGCCGGAGGTGCGCGAGGACATCTGGATCAAGCTCCTCGGCAACATCTCCTTCAACCCGATCAGCGCGCTGACCCGCGCCACCATGCGGGAGATGTGTCTGCACCGCTCCACCCGTGAGGTCATCGAACTGATGATGGCGGAGTCCCTGCGGGTCGCGGCGGCGCTGGGCTGCCGCCCCGACATCTCCGTGGAACGGCGGCTCGCGGGCGCGGAGCGGGTCGGCGACCACCGGACGTCCACGCTCCAGGACCTGGAGAAGGGCAAACCGCTGGAGCTGGACGTCCTGCTCGCGGCCGTCGTGGAGCTCGCGGAGATCACCGGGGTGGACGTGCCGACGCTCCGCACGGTGGGCGCGATCTCCGATCTGCTGGACGAGTCGTTCCGACGGGGCGCCGCGGCCTGACGGGGCGGGTGCGTGGCCGAATCCCGGTCCATGGGGTTCCGTCCCGCACCCGCCTACAGAATACTGTATGCACATCCGTTGGTACGGCCGCCGGCCCGCACTCCGAGGAGAGCGCAGCGTGAAGAAACGAGACCGCACGCCGAAGACCTACGCCCGCATCACCCACCCGATGGTGCGGGACACCAAGGACGGCCCCCTGCGCCGGGCGACCTGGGACGAGGCGCTGGACCGGGCGGCCGAGGGACTGGGCGCCGCGCGCGGCGCGTTCGGGATGTTCTCCTGCGCCCGCGCCACCAACGAGATGAACTACGTGGCGCAGAAGTTCGCCCGCGTGGTCATGGGCACCAACAACGTCGACTCCTGCAACCGCACCTGCCACGCGCCGAGCGTCGCCGGGCTCTCCGCCGTCTTCGGATCCGGCGGCGGCACCTCCTCGTACGGGGAGGTCGACCACACGGACCTGATCGTGATGTGGGGCTCCAACGCCCGCTTCGCACACCCGATCTTCTTCCAGCACGTCCTGCGCGGCATCAGGAACGGCGCGCGGATGTACGCCGTCGACCCGCGCCGCACCTCCACCGCCGAGTGGGCCGAGAGCTGGCTCGGGCTGAACGTCGGCACGGACATCCCGATGGCCCACGCGGTCGGCCGCGAGATCATCCACGCGGGGCTGCACAACACGTCGTTCATCGCGCGCGCGACCTCCGGCTTCGAGGCGTACGCGGCCGAGGTCGAGCCCTGGACGCTCACGGCGGCCGAGCGGGTGACCGGGGTGCCCGCCGAGGCGATCAGGGACCTCGCCCACGCCTTCGCCCGCGCCGAACGCGCCCAGCTCTGCTGGACCCTGGGCATCACCGAGCACCACAACGGCACCGACAACGTACGCGCCCTGATCAACCTCGCCCTGCTCACCGGACACGTCGGGCGGTACGGCTCCGGCGTGCAGCCGCTGCGCGGCCAGAACAACGTGCAGGGCGGCGGCGACATGGGCGCCATCCCGAACCGGCTGCCCGGCTTCCAGGACATCCTGGAGCCGGACGTACGGCGGAAGTTCGAGACCGCGTGGGACACCGTCATCCAGCCGCGCTACGGGCTCAACCTGACCGACATGTTCGAGGCGATGGAGTCCGGCGCACTCCGGGCCGTCTACTGCATCGGCGAGAACCCCGCCCAGTCGGAGGCCGACAGCGAGCAGGCCGTGCGGCGGATGCGGCAGCTCGACTGCCTCGTGGTCCAGGACATCTTCCTCACCAGGACCGCCGAACTCGCCGACGTGGTGCTGCCCGCCACCGCCGCCTGGGCCGAGACCGACGGCACCACCACCAACAGCGAACGCCGCGTGCAGCGCGTCCGCAAGGCCGTCGAACCACCCGGCGAGGCACGCGAGGACATCGACATCATCTGCGACCTCGCGGGCCGCCTCGGTCACGCCTGGAAGTACGCGGACGCCGAGTCCGTCTGGAACGAACTGCGTTCGGTCTCCCCCGACCACTACGGCATGACCTACGAGCGGCTGGCCGAGCACCAGGGCATCCAGTGGCCGTGCCCCGCCACCGACCGGCTCGAACCGACCTTCCTGCACGGCCGGTTGTGGGAGGACGATCCGCAACGGCTCGGCAGGCGCGCCCCCTTCGGCCTCGTCCGGCACGACCCGCCCGTCGACCTCACCGACGACCTCTACCCGGTCAGGCTCACCACGGGACGCCGACTCGACTCGTACAACACCGGTGTGCAGAGCGGGAGTTTCGCCTCCCCGCTACGCCGGGGCGAGTACGTCGAGCTGAGCCCGGAGGACGCCGAGCGGTACGGGGTGACGACCGGCGAGGAGGTACGGATCAGCTCCCGGCGCGGCGCCGTACAGGCACCGGTCTGGATCGACCCGGGGCTGCGCCCGGGACTGGCCTTCATGACCATGCACTTCCCGGACGAGGTGGACACCAACCAGCTCACCATCGAGGCCAACTGCCCGATCGCGGGCACCGCCGAGTTCAAGGCGTCCGCGATCCGGATCGAGAAGCTGCCCCAACCGACCAGGAGTTGACCTCAGGTGGATCTGCGCTTCGGTGACAGCAAACCGACCGACGAGGAACGCGCGGCGGTCGACGCCCTGCTCGGCCCGCCCGACTCCGCCTGGCAGGGCGCGGACGACCGTACGGACACGGACCTGCGCTGGGCGCGCGGCGGCCGGGAGGCGCGCGAGCGGCGCGATCTGCTGCTGCCGGGGCTGCACGCGGTCAACGACCGGGTCGGCTGGATCAGCGAGGGCGCCCTGGACTACCTCTGCCGGCGGCTGACCGTACCCCCGGCCGAGGCGTACGGCGTGGCCACCTTCTACGCCATGTTCGCCGTCGGGCCACGCCCCGCGAAGGTGCTGCACGTCTGCACCGACCTGGCCTGCGCGAGCCGGGGCGCCACCGGACTCCGCGCCGCCCTGGAGGAGCGCCTCGGCCCGGCGGGCACCCCGACCGGCGGTGGTACGGGCGGGGGCCTCGTCTGGCAGCCCAGCCCCTGCCTCGGCCTGTGCGAACGCGCCCCCGCCGCGCTGCTCGTCCAGGCGGGGGCCCCGGCGGGCGGCCAGGCGGACGCCCCGGCCGGACCCGCCGCCGGGCGGCCCGCCGCCGGGCCGGGCCCGGAGGAACGCCCGTACGCCACGGCCGTCGTCGCGCCCGCCACCGCCGACGCCCTCGCGCGCGCCGCCGCCGACCCCGTCACAGCCCCCGCGGAACCGGGCGCCCGGAGCGCCGTACCGCAGGCGGGACAGCCCGGACTCACCCTGCTGCGCCGCGTCGGGGTCGTCGACCCGTACAGCCTGGACGACTACCGCGCGCACGGCGGCTACTCGGCGCTGCGCCGGGCCTTCGACCTCGGGCCCGCCGGGGTCATCCGCGAGGTGACCGACGCCGGTCTGCTCGGCCGGGGCGGCGCCGCGTTCCCCACCGGGCGCAAGTGGCAGGCCACCGCCTCCCAGCCCGCCCACCCGCACTACCTGGTCTGCAACGCCGACGAGTCGGAGCCGGGCACCTTCAAGGACCGCGTGGTCATGGAGGGCGACCCGTACTCCCTGATCGAGGCGATGACCATCGCCGGATACGCGGTCGGCGCGCACCGCGGCTTCCTCTACCTGCGCGGCGAGTACCCGCGCGCCCTGCGCCTGCTCCAGCACGCGATCGGCCAGGCACGCACCCGCGGGCTGCTCGGCGACGACATCCTCGGACACGGGTACGCGTTCGACATCGAGATCAGGCGCGGCGCCGGGGCGTACATCTGCGGCGAGGAGACCGCCCTGTTCAACTCCATCGAGGGCTACCGCGGCGAACCCCGCTCCAAGCCCCCGTTCCCCGTGGAACAGGGCCTGTTCGGCAGACCGACCGCCGAGAACAACGTCGAGACGCTGATCAACGTGCTCCCCATCCTGACCGGCGGCGCCCAGGCGTACGCGGCGACCGGCACCGCCGGATCCACCGGACCGAAGCTCTTCTGCGTCTCCGGGAACGTCGGCCGCCCCGGCGTCTACGAACTACCCTTCGACACCACCCTCGGCGAACTCCTCGACCTCGCCCGGGCGCCCGGCACCGTACGCGCCATCCTGCTCGGCGGCGCCGCCGGCGGCTTCGTACGCCCCGACGAACGGGACATCCCGCTCACCTTCGAAGGCACCCGTGCGGCCGGCACCACCCTCGGCTCCGGGGTCGTCCTCGTCCTGGACGACACCGTCGAACTGCCGCGGATGCTGCTCCGTATCGCCGAGTTCTTCCGCGACGAGTCCTGCGGACAGTGCGTACCCTGCCGGATCGGCACCGTCCGCCAGGAAGAGGCGCTGCACCGGATCGCCGACCGTACGGGCGCGGCGGCTGCCGGGGACATCGCGCTGCTCCGCGAGGTCGGACAGGCCATGAAGGACGCCTCGATCTGCGGACTCGGGCAGACCGCCTGGAACGCCGTCGAATCCGCCATCGACCGACTCGGTGTCTACGACACCGGCCACGAGACCGAGGGGGCCCTGTGACCGCGATACCGCTCCAACCGCCGCGCCGGCTCGTCGAGTTCACCCTCGACGGCCAGGAGACCCGGGTGCCCGAGGGCGCCACGCTCCTGGACGCCTGCCGCGCCGCGGGCAAGGACATCCCCACCCTCTGCGAGGGCGACACGCTCACCCCGAAGAACGCGTGCCGCGTCTGCGTGGTGGAGGTCGAGGGCGCCCGTACGCTCGCCCCCGCCTGCTCACGCCGCGCCGAGCCGGGCATGACCGTCCGCACCGACACCGAGCGCGCCCGGCACAGCAGAAAGATCGTCCTCGAACTCCTCGCCTCGTCGACGGACCTCTCGACCACCCCCCGGGCCGCCGAGTGGATCAAGGAGTACGACGCGAAACCGGCCCGCTTCGGCCCGGACGCGGCCCGGCTCAACGAGGAACCCAAGATCGACAACGAGCTGTACGTCCGCGACTACGACAAGTGCATCCAGTGCTACAAGTGCGTCGACGCGTGCGGCGAACAATGGCAGAACACCTTCGCGATCTCCGTCGCGGGCCGCGGCTTCGACGCCCGTATCTCCACCGAACACGACGCGCCGCTCACCGACTCCGCCTGCGTCTACTGCGGCAACTGCATCGAGGTCTGCCCCACCGGAGCACTCAGCTTCAAAACCGAGTTCGACATGCGCGCGGTGGGTACATGGAACGAGGCGGCCCAGACCGAGACCACCACCATCTGCGCCTACTGCGGCGTCGGCTGCAACCTGACGCTCCACGTACAGGAGAATGAGATCGTGAAAGTCACGTCACCGCACGACAACCCCGTGACACACGGCAACCTCTGCATCAAGGGCCGCTTCGGCTTCCAGCACGTACAACAGCGCTGAACAGGCCGACATCACGACGAGTAGGACTGAACACCATGGGACGGGTCACCGAGCGCCGCCGCACCATCCGGATCCGGGACGGGGTCGTCACCACCCGCCCCGACACCCTGGTCGCCGAAGAACCCCTGGAAATCCGGCTCAACGGCAAAGCCCTCGCCATCACCATGCGCACCCCCGGCGACGACTTCGCGCTCGCCGCCGGCTTCCTCGTCAGCGAAGGCGTACTCGCCGCCGCCTCCGACGTCCGGTCCATCGTCTACTGCGCCGGGGCCAAGGACGACGGCACCAACACCTACAACGTCGTCGACGTACAGCTCGCGCCCGGCGTACCCGTCCCCGACATCACCCTCGAACGCAACGTCTACACCACGTCGTCCTGCGGACTCTGCGGCAAAGCCAGCCTCGACGCCGTACGGACCACAGCCCGCTTCCCGATCCACGACACTCCCCCGGTCCAGGTCGAACCCGCCCTGCTCGCCGGCCTCCCCGACCGGCTGCGGGCGGCGCAGGCGGTCTTCGACCGGACCGGGGGGCTCCACGCCGCGGCCCTCTTCACCGAGGACGGCGAACTCCTCGACATCCGCGAGGACGTCGGCCGCCACAACGCCGTCGACAAACTCGTCGGCCGCGCCCTGCGCCAGGACCTCCTGCCGCTCTCCCGGGCCATCCTCCTGGTCTCCGGACGCGCCTCCTTCGAACTCGCGCAGAAAGCCGTGATGGCGGGCATCCCCGTACTGGCGGCGGTCTCCGCGCCGTCGTCGCTCGCCGTCGACCTGGCCGCCGAAACAGGACTGACACTCGTCGGCTTCCTCCGCGGCCCCTCCATGAACGTGTACGCGGGAGACGAGCGGATCGCACTGCACACCGGCGTATGACCCCCGGGGTGCGACCCTCCCCCGCCGCACGGGAAGGGACCCGGCCGGCGGGGAGCGCCCCCTGCGTCGGCCGGGAACCCCTTTCTTTTTTGGGCTCGGTTCGCCTCCGGGGCGCTTTATGTCACCGTCGACGGTTGACCGTGCTCGGTTTGCTCGTTCCTCACAAACCTGCGCGCGCTCGCCCTTTCGACGGCGACGCGCCCCTTCGGCTCACTCGCCGGCCTGGTGGGGAGGCGGGGTGAAGACGTTCGGCACCGGCTGAACCGCGAGCCCCGGGGGTCAGCGTGTCGCTGCTGTTACGGCCTCTTCCGGGGCCGGGGTGTTGGTCAGGGGGGTCGGGTCCGGTTCCGGATCGTTGGCGCGGCGCTTGGCCAGGACCGCGCAGACCATGAGCTGCATCTGGTGGAAGAGCATCAGCGGCAGCACCGCCAGGCTCGCGTGCGCGCCGAAGAGCACGCTCGCCATCGGCAGGCCCGCCGCCAGGCTCTTCTTCGACCCGGCGAACTGGATCGCGACGCGGTCCTCCCGTACGAAGCCGAGGCGCTTCGCCCCGTACCAGCTCACCGCCAGCATCACCGCGAGGAGCACCGCCTCCACGGCCAGCAGCGCCCCGAGCCTGCCCGGGGTCACCTGGTGCCAGATGCCCGTCACCATGCCCTCGCTGAACGCGGTGTAGACGACCAGCAGCACCGACCCCCGGTCGACCAGGCCCAGCAGCCTCTTGTGGCGGGTGAGGAAGCCGGTCACCCAGCGGCGCAGGAGCTGTCCGGCCAGGAACGGCAGCAGGAGCTGGGCGACGATCTTGAACAGGGAGTCCGCGGAGAAGCCCGTCATACCTCCGCCGATCAGCAGCGCCGCCAGCAGCGGGGTGATCACGATGCCGACGAGGCTGGAGAAGGAGCCCGCGCAGATCGCGGCCGGGACATTGCCCCGGGCGATGGAGGTGAAGGCGATGGACGACTGGACCGTCGACGGCACCAGGCAGAGGAAGAGCAGCCCGCTGTAGAGCTGCGGGGTGAGGACGAACGGCACCAGCCCGCGCGCCGCGAGTCCCAGCAGCGGGAAGAGGACGAACGTACAGGCGAGGACGGTCACATGGAGCCGCCAGTGCCGCAGCCCGTCGGCCACCTCGCGGGTGGAGAGCCGCGCCCCGTAGAGGAAGAACAGCAGGCCCACCGCGCCGGTCGAGGCGCCGCCCGCGAAGCGCGCCGCGGTACCGGAGACCGGGAGGAGCGCGGCGAGGCCGACGGTCGCGAGAAGGGCCAGGACGTACGGGTCGACCGGCAGCCGGGACAGCATGCTCGGGACGGTGCGGCGGTTCATGTGCTCCACTACTGGCGGTCTCGCGGGTCGGTACAGATCGTGCCTCCCCATGGTGCTCGCTCCGGCCCTGATCGGGAATCCCGCATACCGCTCTGACTGTCATCACGTTGCGCGATGAGCCCGTACGGTGGAGGGATGTACGACCCCGGACAGCTCCGCACCTTCCTCGCCGTCGCGCAGACGCTCAGCTTCACCCAGGCCGCCCGGCGGCTGGGGGTGCGCCAGTCCACGGTGAGCCAGCATGTCCGGCGGCTGGAGGACGCCACGGGCCGGCCGCTGTTCACCCGGGACACCCACAGCGTGGAGCTGACGGAGGACGGTGAGGCCATGCTCGGCTTCGCCGGGACGATCCTCGCGGCGCACGACCGGGCGGCGGCCTTCTTCACCGGGACGCGGCTGCGCGGGCGGCTGCGGTTCGGCGCGTCGGAGGACTTCGTGCTGACCCGGCTGCCGGAGATCCTGGAGTCCTTCCGGCGCGACCATCCCGAGGTCGACCTGGAGCTGACCGTCGGACTGTCGGGCACCCTGCACGAACAGCTCGCGGCCGGCGGACTCGATCTGGTGCTGGCGAAGCGGCGCCCCGGCGACACGCACGGACGGCCGGTCTGGCGGTCCACGCTGGTGTGGATCGGGGCGCCGCGCCTCCGGCTCGACCCGGACCGTCCGGTGCCGCTGATCGTCTTCCCGCCGCCCGGGATCACCCGGGCCCGGGCGCTGGAGGTGCTGGAGGCGCACGGCAGGCGCTGGCGCGTCGCGTGTACGAGCGCCAGCCTGAGCGGGCTCATAGCGGCGGCCCGCGCGGGGCTCGGCGTGATGGCGCACACGCGCGGGCTGATCCCGCCGGGGCTGACCCAGGTCCCGGCCAGGGCCGGCCTGCCGGAGCTGGGCGAGGTGGAGTTCGTCCTGCTCGACGGCGGCCGGGGCGGCGGGCACGGGCGGGGGAACGCGGCGACGCGGGAGGCGGCGGACGCGCTGGCCGCGGCGATCCTGGCGGGCGGCGACCGGCTGCACCGTCCCGCCGACGACTGACACCCGGGTACGCACAGGTTCCGCAGACGGCGCTCCTTTCGCCACGTCAGTGAGGGCGGGTTCGATGCCCGGCGGTGCACGGTCGAGATGCTGCCGGAGAAGGCGGCGAACGCCGTGTTCATGCTGGAGATCCTGACCAGGATGATCCTGTCCGCCCTCGCCGGGAAGATCGCCGAGGGCGGACAGGATGCTTTGCCGGCCGAACACGCCAACCTCAACGCCCCGCTGATCGTTCAGCGGCTGCTCGGACACCTGCACGCCAGCTCCACGATGCGGTCCCTGCGCCACATCCGGCGGACGAACCTGCTGGTTGCGAGGGCGATCGCGGAGTGAAACGACCAGGACAAGACCTACGCCGACTACGCGAGGCGTCTGGCGGAACGGCAGGCGGTCCGATGCCCGGACGAGGAGAACGCAGGTCCCGGCAGGCGGCGAAGCCGCTTGAGCGGGGCGGGCAGGTGTCCCGGATCGAGACGCGTGAGCTGATCCACACCAAACCCAAGGGCACGGCCATGCGGCGCATGATCCGCCCGGGGAACTATCGATGCTCGCAGCTGGTCGCCCAGTCGGCGCCCGCCTGGATCGCCCACCACCGGGCTACGGCCTTGGCGCACAGCCAGGCCCTACACGCGCGTGATCAGGCTGCTTGCCGGGTTCACCGACGGCTGCCTGGCGGCCCGGGGGCTGGAGGCGGCCGAGGCACGGCTGGACGGAGCGGTCATCGACCTGACAGAAGCGATCTTCGCCTTCGATAAGGACGTGCAGGACCGCTACCCCACCGACTCGCCACGGGCTCACTTGGCGAGTCCCTTCAGTGATCCGTCAACCGTTTACTCGGACGGGAAGTTCGGTGATGCCGAGGGCGAAGTCCAAGTTCCCCACCCCGTGGTTGGCGAGGCCCACCGTGACCACGCCCGCTCCTTCCAGCCAGTGCGCCATTTTCAGGCCGCCGACGTCCAGCGGGCGCAGCCCGAGGCTCTCGACGAACGCCCCCACGCCTGCCTTGGCCTGCGCATTGTCGCCGGCGATGAAGACGTCGGGCCGACCCTGCTCCAGGACATGGCGGAAGACGGTGTTGAACGCCTTCACCACGCTGGCGCCGGCCGGGGCGGCCTTGGCGACCTCCTGGGCGATGGAGGTCTCCTCGCGGTGGGCCAGCCCGTCGAACGTGGAGTTGAAGGGATTGCTGATGTCGACGATGACCTTGCCCGCGAGAGCGTCTCCGTACTGCGCGACGACCGGCACGACACCGTCGTACAACAGGGCCACGATGACGATGTCCCCGGCCGGGGCGGTGCCCCATTCTCCCGTCGTGGCGCCGCCGCCGAGAGCCTTGGCCAGGTCAGCGGCCTTGGAGTGATCGCGGCCCATGACCTCGACGGTGTTGCCGCCCGCTACCGCCCGCGCGCCGAGAGTGCGGGCCATGTTCCCGGTGCCGATGATGCTGATGTTGCTCATGAGATGTCCTGCCCTGGTTGTGTGTTGTTCGGGTTCAGATGGCGGTGGTGCCGCCGTCGGCGACGAGCTCCATGCCGTTGACGTAGCTGGAGTCGTCGGAGGCGAGGAAGAGGGCGGCGGTGGCGATTTCGTCGGGGCGGCCCATCTGGCCGCGGGGGATGAGGGACTCGAACTGGCGCTTGGTGGCCTCGTCGAAGAGTTCTTCCTGCTTGGCGGTGGCGACCTGGCCGGGGGTCAGGACGTTGACGCGGATGCGGCGGTCCTTGAGCTCATTGAGCCAGACGCGGGCCCAGGCCTGCTGGACGGCCTTGCTGCCGGCGTAGACGCTCCAGCCGGGGAAGCCGCCGAGGGAGGCGTTGGAGCCGGTCATGAGGATGGAGCCGCCGTCGTTGAAGAGCGGGAGGGCCTTCTGGACGGTGAACAGGGTGCCGCGGGCGTTGAGCCCGAACCAGGTGTCGAACTGGGCCTCGGTGATCTCGCCGAGCGGGGCGGGCTCGCCCCCGCCTGCGCTGGCCCACAGCACGTCGAGGCTTCCCTTCTCCCGCTTGACGGTGTCGTACAGGCGGTCCAGGTCGTCCAGGTCGGCGGCGTCGCCCTGGACGCCGGTGACGTTGCGGCCGATCTGCTTCACGGCCTCGTCCAGGGCGTCCTGGCGGCGGCCGGTGATGAAGACGTGCGCTCCCTCGTCGACGAACAGCTTCGCGCCGGCCAGCGCCATGCCGGTGGTGCCGCCGGTGATGACCGCGACCTTGCCGTCGAGCTTTCCCATAGTCATTCCTTCGGGTCGGTGGTGCCGTGTGCACCTGGGGCGACGGCGTTAAGTACACCGCTCTGTGTGCTTACCGTACGGGGCGGGCGACCGGGACGCAAACTATGTACACCGGTCGTTACCTAGCTGCGGTACGATGGGCCCATGACGGAGTTGGAGAAGGGCCCCACGGGCCGCCGCCGCGGCCGGGGCGCCCGCGAGCGCATCCTCAGCGCGTCCCAGCAACTGTTCCGCGAGCAGGGCATCAACCGCACCGGCATGGACCAGCTCTGCGCGGTGGCCGAGGTGTCCAAGCGCACGGCCTACCAGCACTTCACCGGCAAGGAGGAACTCGTCGCCGAGTACCTGCGCCGGTTCGACCCCTCCGTTCTGTCCGGCGTGTTCGACCGCACCGACCTCACGCCCCGCGAACGGCTCCTCGCCGCCTTCGACGTCCCCCCCACCACCCCCCTGTGCCCCTACATCGCCGCCGCCGTCGAACTCCACGACCCCCGGCACCCCGCGTCCCAGTACGCGCGCGACTACAAGCAAGCCGTCGCCGCGCGGCTCGCCGAGACCGCCCGCGAAGCCGGCGCCGCCGACCCTGAACAGCTCGGCGAGCAGCTCGCGCTGCTCATCGACGGCGCCGCGGCCCGCACCCGGGTCCTCAACGCCGACGCCTTCCCCACCGCCGCCGCCATCGCCGCCGTCCTCATCGACAACGCCATCCCCGCCACAGCCGGCGATGACCGGCGACGGGAGGAAGTGTCGAGTTGACTTGCCACTCCGCGACCGGGCTGGACGCGCTGCCGGTCGGGCGGATGCACCGGCTGGTACGCGACACCAGTCGCCCGGCACCTGGCCCGGACTTGCTGGCTTTTACGGAACTGGCCGCCCGCCCGCTGAAGGCCGCAGCAGAGACCGCCGGGGCGGCCGGCGACCCGAAGGCTTCAGGAGTTCGAGGCCGTCATCCTGGCCCAGGGCGCTGACGCGTCGCCGGCTCGAACAGACGGCTGATCACATAAGTCAGCCACTCCACCGCGGCGCTCTCCTCGCGGGGCAGCACGGCGCTGACTTCCGGGCCGAGCCATCTGAACCATTCACGCTGAGCATCAGTGAGCGGCCCATCCGGGCCACGCCAGCCCGAAACGAAGGCCAACAGGCGATCAGCCGACCTCAGCCGCGTCCGCAGCACGTACTTCCAGGAGGTCTCAGGTGCTTCGGGGCCCCTCGGACAACTGCTGCCCGAAGAACGGAACCGGCTCAGAGGTCAGCGGCAACAGCACCGCCCCGTCAGGCCATTTCACTCTCCAGCGCATGATGAACGGGGGGCAGTCGACCTACTCAAGCGTGCCTTGAGGCGACTTCGCCTCCAAGCCGCCACATCTCATAGTTCCCACATTCTGCCGTGATCTCGGCCGTCGACCGAGCCGCAGAGACGAAGTCATCCACTACCGGCGAGGTGTGCGATGCCGCCACCGCGAGGCACACCTGGTCGGGCGCCAGATCCGGGATGGGCACATAGACGACGTCCGGATGCGAGTAGAACACGGACGCCGAACGGGCCAGGAAGGAGATTCCCCGTCCGGCCGCGACATGCTCGAGCGTCTCGTCCACCCCGCGCACCGGGTACCCGGCATTGGGGAGCGGGCGCTTGGTGGGCTGCGTGCTCGGGCCACCGTGCCAGACCAGCAGTTCGCCGGCCAGGTCGGCCTCGGTGACCTCCCCCTTGCCGGCAAACCGGTGTCCGGCGGGCAGTACCGCTACCCGCGGCTCGGTGTACAGCGGGGTGACGCGCAGGCCGGCCTCGTCGATGGGCAGCCGCACATAGCCGACGTCGATGCGGCCGTCGAGCAGCATCGCAGCCTGGTCGTCCCCTTCGATCCGCTGCACGTCCACGACCACGTCCGGGTGCCGGTCCTCGAACGCACGGGACGCCGGGATGACTGCGACGCCGGCCCGGAAACCGACCATCAGCCGCCGCTTGCCGCTGGCTGCCGCGGACACCCGGCGGCGGACCGCGTGGGTTGAGGCGAGCAGCGGAACGGCGTCGGCCAGCAGTTGCCGGCCCGCATCTGTCAGCTCTACGCCGTGGCGATCCCTGGTGAACAGCGAGGTGCCGAGATCCTGCTCAAGCGCGCGGATCTGCCGGCTGAGCACCGGCTGTGCGATGTGAAGCTCTTCGGCGGCGCGGCCGAAATGCAGCCGATCGGCCACGGTGACGAAGTAACGCAGTTTGCGCAGATCCAGATCCATTGAACCCCCAGCCCGGTGATACCTCCAGGGTATCACTACGGCTTCAATAGGTCTTGGACGCCACTCAGAACCGATGGCAGCATGAAAACAGGCGCTTACGGGCGTCGAAGTGAATTCGGCACAGGAATTCGACACTGGAATTCGACACTGGAATTCGACGGCAGGGCCGAAGCCCGGAAAGCAGGAACACCGATGAGCAGCATCAGCGCTATCGGACTGGGAAACATGGCCCGCGCTTTGGCCGGCCGGGCGCTCGCCGGCGGTAACGCCGTCGAGATCATCGGCCGCGACCAGGCCAAGGCCAAGGAATTGGCCGCCACGCTCGGCGGTGCCCCGGTCGGGACGGCCGGGGCCGTCCCGACCGGGGACATCGTGATCCTCGCCGCGCCGTACGCCGGCGCGGCGGCGGTGGTGAGGGAGTACGGGGACGCGCTGCGCGGCAAGATCATCGTCGACGTCACCAACCCCGTAGCCTCCGACCTGCAGGGCTTCGTCGTCCCCGACGACAGTTCCGGCGCACAGGAGATCGCCAAGGCGGCTCCCGACGACGCGCATGTCGTCAAGGCGTTCAACACTGTGTTCTCCCACGTTCTGGCGGCCGGCCCGGCCGAGGACCGCCCTCTGGACGTGTTCATCGCCGGCGACGACGCGCAGGCGAAGGCACGCGTGTCGGCGTTCGTCGAAAGCCTGGGGCTGCGCCCCTGGGACACCGGAGAACTGTTCATGGCGCGGGCACTGGAGAACGTCGGCCTGCTGGAGCTGGGCCTCATGAACCACTCCGTCAAGCACACCAATTTCTCCCTCGGCCTCACCCTTCTCGGCTGAGCGCACCTCTACCAATACCTCTCGTGCCGCATTACGCCAGTTCGCTTACGGCACGGAAAGACCCTGCACCTACCCTCACAAGGACAGTTCAGATGCGTGTATTCGTCACTGGGGGGACCGGCCATTCCGGTTCGTACATCATCCCCGAACTCATCGCCGCCGGGCACGAGGTCACCGGCCTGGCCCGGTCGGACGCTTCCGCGGCGGCCCTGTCCGCGCTCGGCGCGAAGGTGCGTCGCGGCGACCTTCAGGATCTCGACGGGCTCAAGGAGGCGGCCTCGGGCTCCGACGGCGTCATCCACGTCGCCCACAGGCAGGATCTGCTGCCCTCCGGCGGGATGGACGCGGTGGCCGCTGCGGAGCTCCCGATCATGCTCGCGTACGGCGAGGCACTCGCGGGAACCGGAAAGCCGCTGGTCACGGCGGGAAGCATAGGCTCGCCCGGGAACCTGGAGCGGCCGGCCACCGAGGAGGACCCGGCCCTCCCCGCCGGCGAGGAGCACAAGGGCACCCTGCGGGTCCGCAACGTCGTGGAAAGGGCCGTTGTCGACCTCGCCGAGCAGGGCGTGCGGTCTTCGGTCGTGCGGATCGCCAACATCGCCCACAGCACGACCGATCGTGCCGGCTTCCTCCCCACGCTGATCGCGCTCGCGAAGGAAAAGGGGTTCGTCGGCTACCACGGCGACGGCTCGAACCTGTGGAACGCCGTGCACATCCGCGATGCCGCCACCTTGTTCCGCCTGGCGCTGGAGAAGGGGCCGGCCGGCCAATACTGGCACGCGGTCGAGGACGGGGGCATCATGTTCCGCGACATCGCCGAGGCCATCGCCAGCCGCCTGGGCCTGCCCGCCGTGAGCGTTCCCGACGATGCCCTGATGACGCCGGGGTACTTCGGGTTCCTCACGAATATCGTCACGCAGAGCTACCCGGCGTCCAACCTCATCACCCGCCGGACCCTCGGCTGGGAACCCGCCCGGCCCGGCCTGCTCGCCGATCTGGACAACGGCCATTATTTCCCCGCCGGCTGACGGCGGGAACCCGGATCGTAACGAGGCCCGGCAACCGGCAAGTTCGGCTCTTCTGAAGGACGTTGAGATTATGACAACAGTGGGATTCATCGGAAGCGGAAGCATCGGCAGGACCCTCGCGCGACTCGCTGTCGGGGCGGGGCACCAGGTGGTGCTCAGCAACTCGCGCGGTCCCGCAACGCTCGTGGACGCGGCCGAGGAACTGGGGCCGCGGGCGTCCGCGGCGACGAGCGAAGAGGCCGCGGCGGCCGGTGACATCGTCGTGGTCACGGTGCCGGTCAGCGCCTTCCCCCACGTGCCCGCCGCGCCACTGGCCGGGAAGACGGTCATCGACACCTGCAACTACGGCCCCGAGCGTGACGGGAACATCCCCGAGCTCGACAGCAAGTCCCTCACCTCGAGCGAACTGCTTCTGCGGTACGTCCCGGACGCCCTGCTCGTAAAGGCGTTCAACAACATCTTCTTCAAGCACCTGCTGTCACTCGCCCGCCCGGCAGGGGCGGCCGACCGCTCCTACCTGCCGATCGCCGGGGACTCCGCACCGGCGAGGGCGGCGGTGACCGAATTCATCGACTCCATCGGCTACAGCGTGGTGGATGCGGGAACGCTGGCCGACAGTTGGCGGCAGGCGACGGGTACGCCGGTCTGGGGAACACCCTATGGGCCGTACTCGAACGAGAAGGGCCGGCCGGTCGGCGAGGACGCCATCCGCGCGGCACTGGCCACCGCAACGCGGTAACCGTCAATTATCGGGGACCGTGATGGGGTCCGGCCCTGCCCTGCCCCCGCCGACGGAGAGGCCAGCTGTACGGGGTTCACCGGCAGGAGGCCGCGCTTGGCCGCTATCCGTACAGCAGCTTCAGCGCGGCCTGCTCCTTCGCCCACGTTCCCCCGTCGACGGGGGCAGGGTTCGTCGCCCCTCGCCGACGCCGGTCCTCCCGGTCCTCGACGTCCTCGCGCTCGCCCGCGTGCCTCCAAGTCCTCCCAGCCGGCAACCGGCTTGCCACCATCCCCGTCGCGCCCCCGTAGAGCGCCGGTGAGCGCGGCGTACGGATTCGGTGGAGATTCCCGCGTTGTCTGCTTACTCCAGGGTCGGAACAGGGCCGCCGGCCGCCGAATCGTTCCTGCTGTCCGGCTCTGACCTGCGGTGATGCCGAGTGGTACCGGTTGCGGGCGGGGCACGGTCCCGGCTCGGGCCGTGGGGTACCGTCACCGCGCTGTGCGGAGCGCCACAAGGAGCCAGGTCATTGCGCGAGTTCACCGTCCCCCCTCTGACGGCCGCGCCCCACGTCGGTGGGCTCGCGGACGCCGTGTTCGACCATGCCCTGGACGACCCCGACCGGGTCGCGCTCGGCCGCAAGGACGCGGAGGGCCGCTGGTACGACGTGACCGCCGCGGCCTTCCGTGACGAGGTGCTCGCGCTGGCGAGGGGGCTGCTGGCGCAGGGCGTGCGGTTCGGGGACCGGGTCGCGATCATGTCCCGTACCCGCTACGAGTGGACGCTCTTCGACTTCGCCCTCTGGTCCGTCGGCGCCCAGCCCGTACCGCTGTACCCGACGTCCTCCGCCGAGCAGATCTACTGGATGATGCACGACTCCGGGGTCTCGGCGTGCGTGGTCGAGGACGAGGACCACGCGATGACCGTCGGTTCGGTCATCGGCCGGCTGCCCCGGCTCGGGCGGCTCTGGCAGCTCGACGCGGGCGCGGTCCAGGAGCTGTACGCGGCGGGCGCGGCGATCGACGACGAGGTGGTGCACCGGCACCGTACGGCCGTCACCCCGGACTCCGTGGCCACGGTGATCTACACGTCGGGCACCACGGGACGCCCCAAGGGGTGTCTGGTCACCCACGCGAACTTCATGTTCGAGGCGGACACCGTGCTGGCCCGCTGGGAGCCGGTCTTCCGCTCCAGGTCGGACGACGAGGCGTCGACGCTGCTCTTCCTGCCGCTCTCGCACGTCTTCGGCCGGATGATCGAGATCGCGGCGGTCCGCGGCCGGGTCAAGCTCGGCCATCAGCCGGTCCTCCAGGCGAGCGCGCTGCTGCCCGATCTGGCCGCGTTCCGGCCGACGTTCATCCTGGCCGTGCCGTACATCTTCGAGAAGGTCTACCACGCGGCGCGGCGCAAGGCGGAGACGGAGGACAGGGCCGGCGCCTTCGACAAGGCCGTCGAGGTGGCGGTGCGGTACGCGGAGGCGCTGGAGCAGCGGGCCTTCGACCTCGGTCCCGGGCCCTCCGCGGGGCTGCGGATGCAGCACCAGTTCTTCGACCGGGCGGTGTACGGGCGGATACGCGAGGCGATGGGCGGGCGCGTCCGGCACGCCATGTCGGGCGGTTCCGCGATGGACCGGCGGCTCGGGCTGTTCTTCGCGGGCGCGGGCGTCCGGATCTACGAGGGGTACGGGCTGACGGAGTCGTGCGCGGCGGCCACCGCCAACCCGCCCGAGCGCACCCGGTACGGGACGGTCGGGCAGCCCATCCCCGGCACCTCCGTGCACATCGCGGACGACGGCGAGGTGTGGCTGCGCGGCGGCCACATCTTCGCGGGCTACCTCAACGACCCGAAGTCCACCGACTGCGTCCTCAACGAAGGGTGGCTGGCCACCGGCGACCTGGGGGCGCTGGACGAGGACGGTTATCTGACCATCACCGGACGGAAGAAGGAGATCCTGGTCACCTCCGGCGGCAAGAGCGTCTCGCCGGTGTTGCTGGAGGAGCGGGTGCGGGAGCATCCGCTGGTCGCGCAGTGCGTCGTGGTCGGCAACGACCGGCCGTACATCGCGGCGCTGGTGACCGTGGACCAGGAGGCCGTCGACCACTGGCTCGCCATCCGGCGCAAGCCGCCGCTCAAGGCGGCCGAGCTGGTGCGGGACCCCGATCTGGAGTCGGAGATCCGGCGTGCGGTGGTGGCCGCGAACACGGCGGTCTCGCAGGCCGAGTCGATCCGTACGTTCCGGATCCTGGCGTATCCCTTCAGCGAGGCGCAGGGGCTGCTGACGCCGTCGCTGAAGCTCAAGCGGAAGGCGATCGAGGCCGCCTATGCGGCCGAGGTCGCGGCGCTCTACCGTTGAAACCCTGTTCTCAGGGGACGGTCGTTCCCGGTGGGCGGGAATCCGTCGGGCCCTGAGATCGTTGGAAAACCGAGCAGCACATCGACGACGTTAGGATCGACCGCCCGTGAGCAAGGTCCCCACCCTCACTCTCAACAACGGCATCGAGATGCCTCAGCTCGGCTTCGGCGTCTGGCAGGTGCCGGACGACGAGGCGACGCAGGCCGTGACGACCGCTCTGGAGGCCGGCTACCGCAGCATCGACACCGCCGCCATCTACGGCAACGAGGAGGGCACGGGCAAGGCCCTCGCCGCCGCGGGCACCGCCCGTGAGGACCTCTTCGTCACCACGAAGCTGTGGAACGGCGAGCAGGGCTACGACACGACGCTGCGCGCGTTCGACGTGTCCCTCGGCAAGCTCGGCCTCGACTACGTCGACCTGTATCTGATCCACTGGCCGACCCCGGCCGTCGACAAGTACGTCGACACCTACAAGGCGTTCGAGAAGATCCTCGCCGACGGGCGCGCCCGGGCCATCGGTGTCTCGAACTTCCTTCCCGAGCACCTGGAGCGGCTGATCGGCGAGACCTCCGTGGTCCCGGCGGTCAACCAGATCGAGCTGCACCCGCAGCTCCAGCAGGCCGAGTCGCGCGCCTTCCACGCCGAGCGGTCCATCGCCACCGAGGCGTGGTCGCCGCTGGGCCAGGGCAAGGGGCTGCTGGACGTCCCGACGGTGCTGGCGATCGCGCGCAAGCACGAGCGGACCCCGGCCCAGGTCGTGCTGCGCTGGCACCTCCAGCTCGGGAACGTGGTGATCCCCAAGTCCGTGACCCCGTCCCGGATCCAGGAGAACATCGACGTGTTCGGCTTCGAGCTGGACGCCGACGACCTGGCGGCGTTCGCGGCGCTGGACGAGGGCAAGCGCCTCGGCGGCCACCCGGCGGAGGTCAACTGACCCGCGCGGCCCTCGATCCCGACGGACCACGGCGTAGGTGCCCGCTCCCTCAGCGGGCGCCGTGCGCCGGGGCCAGCTCCTCCACGCGGTGCGCGAGCGCGAAGTCCTTGGCGGTGACGGCGCCGCCCGCGTCGTGCGTGTGCACGGCGAGGGCGACGGTGTTGTAGCCCAGGGTCAGGTCGGAGTGGTGGTTCAGCTCGTCCTGGACCGCCGCGACATGGACGACCAGCGCGGCGGCGGCGCGGTGCGAGGGCAGCCGGTACGTGCGGGTGAGGCGCCCGTCCTCCAGGGTCCAGCCGGGCAGCTCCCGCAGCCGGTTCTCGGTCTCGTCCTGCGACAGCGGCTCGGTGGCCATGGCCGGGGCTCCTCGGCGAAGGGGAAGGTGAGGGGAAGGGGGCGAAAGGGAGAGAGGGAACGGTCGGGCGACGCGGCCGAGGATACGGCGTGTACTACGGTCCTCGTATGGCGGCGCGCGCGATGACAGCAGACGGTACGACGGCCTCTTCCTCTCCTGGTCCCGCGGTCGGCCCGCTGCTGCGCGGCTGGCGCACCCGGCGGCGGCTCAGCCAGCTCGAACTGGCGCTGCGCGCCGACTCCTCCGCCCGCCACATCAGCTTCGTCGAGACGGGCCGCGCCCGTCCGAGCGAGGAGATGGTGCTGCGGCTCGCCGAGCACCTCCGCGTCCCCGTGCGGGAGCGCAACGCCCTGCTGCTGGCGGCCGGCTACGCGCCCCGCTTCACGGAGACAGCGCTGGACGACCCGGCCATGGACACGCTGCGCGAGGCGCTGACGCGGCTGCTGCGGGGGTACGAGCCGTACCCGGCGCTGGTCGTGGACGGTACGTACACGGTGGTGGCCGCGAACCGGGGCATCGCGATGCTGCTGGAGGCGGTGCCGGAGAAGCTGCTCACGCCGCCGCTGAACGCCATGCGGCTCACCCTCCACCCGGAGGGGCTCGCCGCCCGGATCCGTAATCTGCCCGAGTGGCGCGGGCATCTCCTGGACCAGATGGGCCGTCAGCTCGCGCTGCACCGCTCCCCGGCGCTGCGGGAGCTGTACGAGGAGGTGGCGGCGTATCCGCCGCCGGAGCCGCGCGAGGAGCCGGGGGCCGTGGCGGCGGAGGCCGTGAAGGCCGTACCGCTCTTCGCGCTGCCGATGCTGATCGAGCACGACGGGCGGATCCTGTCCTTCGTCTCGTCCATCTCCACGTTCAACACACCGATGGACGTGACCGTCGCCGAGCTGGCCATCGAGACGTTCGTCCCGGCGGACCCGGGGACGGTCGCGTACCTGGCCTCGCTCACCGCACGGGACGGGAGCGGCGGGCCCCGGTGACCGGGCGGGCCTGTTTCCGAAGGCGTTTCAAAAACTCTTGACAGAAAGAGGAATGAGAGCAGGAAGCCGGGGCACAAGCCGAACTTGTACGGTCCGCTGCGTTGGAGGGTGAGTGTCATGACGACCAGAACTGTGAGTGCTGTCGAGGCGGAGCAGATGTCGGGCGTCCTGGCGGCCGGAGCGGTGGCACCCGCGGGAGCCGGTGAGCTGCCGCGTATCGAGGACCCTGCCCAGGTCGCCCCGAGGGACGCGCGGGCGCTGTCGAAGCTCTTCTTCGACCAGCTCGGTGTCCTGGAGGAGGGCACGGCCGAATACCAGTACGCCCGCAACACGCTGATCGAGATGAACCAGTCGCTGGTGCGGTTCGCCGCGGGGCGCTTCCGTAACCGGGGCGCGGGCGACATGGAGGACATCCTCCAGGTCGGCACGATCGGTCTGATCAAGGCGATCGACCGGTTCGATCTCTCCCGCGAGGTCGAGTTCACCTCCTTCGCGGTGCCTTACATCGTGGGTGAGATCAAGCGCTTCTTCCGCGACACGAGCTGGGCCGTCCATGTTCCGCGCCGCCTTCAGGAGCTGCGCGTCGAGCTGGCCAAGGCCAAGGAGCACCTGGCGACGGTCCTGGACCGGGACCCGACCGTCAAGGAGCTCTCCGAACTGCTCGGCCTCACGGAGGAAGAGGTCATCGAGGGTCTGGTCGCGACCAACGGCTACACCGCCGGTTCGCTGGACATGCCCACGAACGAGGACGGCACGACCGGTGGCGGGCGGACCTTCGCCGATGTGCTGGGCGAGGCAGACCCGGCGATGGAGAAGGTCGAGAACCTGCACGCGCTGGCACCGCTGCTGGAGCAGCTCGACGAGCGGGAACGCTCCATCGTGACGATGCGGTTCGGCCAGGAGATGACGCAGTCGCAGATCGGCACCGAGCTGGGCGTGTCACAGATGCACGTGTCGCGACTGCTCAACCGGATCATCACGCGGCTGCGCGCGGGGATGCTCGTCGAGGAGTAGGCGCGGAGCGGGCGAGCCCCGTTGTCAGACCCATGGATCAGACTTGAGGGTCCGGCGGATTCCCGGAGTTCGGGGATTCGCGGATCCACGGATTCATGGGGAGGAAGCCACGATGGCCACCATCACGTCCCGTACCCCCGGCGCCTCGGACGAGCGCTCCGCGGCCCGCGCCTATCTGCGGCTGCTGGCGGCCGTACGCGCGGTCCTGGACGACCCCGTGCGGGCGTCCCAGGCCGCGCCGCTGCTCGCGGCCCCGATGGCGGAGGCGGACGCGGCGCTCACGGCGGCCGGGCTCGCGGGCAACGAGCGGACTTTCCTCGACCTGGTGTCCGCCCAGGCACTGGGCGGCGCGGGCCCGGAACGTCGCGTATGAACCATGAACGCCGAGGCGGTACGAGCGGCCCCGCGGACCCCGGGCAGGGGTCCGCGGGGCCGCTCGTCGTCACACGGGTCAGCCGTCACACGGGTCAGCCTCGGGTCAGCCGCAGCGTGACCAGTTCGAAGGGACGCAGCGACAGCAGGACCGCGCCGTCCGTCAGCTCCGGTCCGCCCGCGCCGCCGGCCGGGTCGGTCAGCGGGCGCTCCAGCAGGTCGGTGACGGCGAGGCCGGTGGCGTCGAAGCCCAGGCCGACGCGTGCCCTGGCCCGGCCGCCGGTCGCCTCGTAGAGACGTACGACGAGGTCGCCGCTCGCGTCGTCGGCCAGCTTGACCGCGCTGACGACGACCGCGTCGTTGTCGACGGTGACCAGCGGGGCGACCTCTCCCGATCCGGTGAGGCGGCGCTCCGGCAGGTTGACGCGGTAGCCCTCCCGTACGGCGTCACCGATGGCCGCGCCCGGGGCCAGCGCGTGCCGGAAGCGGTGGATGCCCTGGTCGGTCTCCGGGTCGGGGAAGCGCGGTGCGCGCAGCAGGGAGACCCGGACGGTGGTGGTCGTCCCGGCGTCGGACGGGCGGACCGTACGGGTCACGTCGTGTCCGTATGTCGAGTCGTTGACCAGCGCGACGCCCCAGCCCGGCTCCTCCAGGTGGACGAAGCGGTGGTTGCAGGCCTCGAACTTGGCGGCCTCCCAGCTCGTGTTGGTGTGGGTGGCCCGGTACACATGACCGAACTGGGTCTCCGAGGCGTACCGCTCCGCGTGGATGTCCAGCGGGAAGGCGGCCTTGAGGAACTTCTCGGTCTCGTGCCAGTCGACCTCGGTGTCGATGTCGAGCCGCTTGGTGCCGGGCGCGAGGGTGAGGAGCTGGGTGACCTTCGACGCGCCGAAGGAGCGCACGACGCGCACACCGACGGCGCCGGCACCGGCGCCGCCCGTCGCACCGTCCGCCGCTCCGTTCGTGTCGATCGCGGTGAGTTCGTCGACGTCCGTCAGATCGGTGACGGTGTTCCGGTAGAACTCGTCGACGTCCCACGCGTCCCACTGGTTGGGGAAGTCGGGGTGGATCTGGAGGAGGTTGGCGGCCTCGCCCGGGGCGATCGTCTCCCGCTCGGCGCTGATGTCGTACGCCGAGACGACCAGGCCGCGGCCGTCGATCTCGACCTCCAGCAGGCCGTTGCTGAGCACGTACCCGCCGCCGTCGCGCGCCGTGAGCTGCGCGCCCGCGCCGCCGCCGGCCGGTCCCGCCGCGCCCGCGGCGACCCCGCCGCGGGTGTGCGGCGCCGCGTTGAAGACCAGGGGTGTCCCGCCGGACGGGTCACCGGCGAGGGCGCGCTGCGCGGTGTCGATGACTTCGGTCAGCTCCGCGGCGACCTTCGCGTAGGTCTTCTCCGCCTCGCGGTGGACCCAGGCGATGGACGAGCCGGGCAGGATGTCGTGGAACTGGTGGAGCAGCACGGTCTTCCAGACCCGGTCGAGCCGCTCGTACGGGTAGGCGGCGCCGGTCCTCACCGCGGCGGTGGCGGCCCAGAGCTCGGCCTCCCGCAGCAGGTGCTCGCTGCGCCGGTTGCCCTGCTTGGTCTTGGCCTGGCTGGTGAGCGTGGCGCGGTGCAGCTCCAGGTAGAGCTCGCCGACCCAGACGGGCGGGTTCGGGTACTCGGCCTCGGCCTTGGTGAAGAACGCCTCCGGGGTCTCCCACTCGACCGTCGCCGAGCCTTCGAGGCTGCGCAGCCTGGCCGCCTTGGCGATCATCTCGCGGGTGGTGCCGCCGCCTCCGTCGCCCCAGCCGGTGGGCGCGAGGGAGTGGCGGGCGGCGCCCTTCTCCTTGAAGTTCTTCGCGGCGTGGGCGATCTGCTCGCCCGTCATGGAGCAGTTGTACGTGTCGACGGGCGGGAAGTGGGTGAAGATCCGGGTGCCGTCGATGCCCTCCCAGCGGAAGGTGTGGTGCGGGAACTTGTTGATCGTGGACCAGGAGATCTTCTGGGTGAGCAGCCACTTGGACCCGGCGGCCTTGATGATCTGCGGCAGCCCGGCGGCGAAGCCGAAGGTGTCGGGGAGCCACGCCTCGTCGTTCTCGATGCCGAACTCGTCGAGGAAGAAGCGCTTGCCGTGCACGAACTGCCGGGCCATCGCCTCGGAGCCGGGCATGTTGGTGTCGGACTCGACCCACATGCCGCCGGCCGGCACGAACCGGCCCTCCGCGACGGCCTTCTTGACCTTGGCGTAGACCTCGGGGCGGTGTTCCTTGATCCAGGCGAACTGCTGGGCCTGGGACATCGCGAAGATGAACTCGGGCTCGTCCTCCAGCAGCGCGGTCATGTTGGCCGTCGTACGGGCGACCTTGCGGACCGTCTCGCGCAGCGGCCACAGCCAGGCGGAGTCGATGTGGGCGTGGCCGACCGCGCTGATCCTGTGGGAGGTGGCCGGCGCCGGGGTGGTGAGCACACCGGCGAGGAGTTCGCGGGCGGCGGCGGCCGTGCCGTTCACGTCCTGGAGGTCGATGGCGTCGAGCGCGCGGCTGATGGCGCGCAGGATGTCCCAGCGGCGGGCGCCCTCCACGGGCAGCTCGGCCATCAGCTCGCCGAGCACCTCCAGGTCCTGGACGAGGTGCCAGACGGTCTCGTCGAAGACGGCGAGGTCCATCCGGGCGAGGGTGTACTGCGGTTCGCTGCCCGCGGTCTCCTTGTCGCCGAGCCGCGTCGGCAGGAAGGGGTGGTAGTCGAGGATCACCGGGTTGGACGCGGCCTCGACGTGCAGCAGCACCTCTTCGCCGCCGGCCACGGGCGCGCCGATCCGTACCCACTGGTTGCGCGGGTTGAGGCCCTTCACGGGGGTGCCGTCGGGGCGGTAGACCAGGCCCTCGCACTGGAATCCGGGCATGTTCTCGTCGAAGCCGAGGTCGAGGACGGCCTCGACGGTGCGGCCCGCCCACTTCTCGGGGACGGTCCCGGAGACCCGGAACCAGCTCGTGCCCCAGGGCGCGCCCCAGCGGTCGCCGACCGCGACCGGCTCGACGGGCCCGGCGATGCCCTCCTCGACGGGGACGGGCTCGCCCGGCGCGTGCCAGACGGCGATGTCGAGCGGGATCGACTCGGGGTGGACGGCGGGCCTGACGCGTTCGTCGAGGACGCGCTTGAGGCGGCCTTCGACGAGGGTGCGGTCGTCGTGCATGAGGGGGACTCCTGAGGTGCGTGGGTGCGTGGGGTGCCGTGAGTGCCGTGAGTTCCGTACGTACGCGGGTGTCCAGTGTGGCCGCGTGGCCGGGACCGGACCTGACCGGGCCTGACCTGATCGGACCGGCCCTGATCGGACCGGCCCTGATCGGCCCGGCCCTGACCGGCCCGGCGCCGGTCCGGTCAGGGGATGTCGTCGGGGTGGACGACCTCCGTGATGGAGCGGGCCGCGAGATGGGCGCTGTCCTCGGCCCGGCTCGCGAGGACGGCGGTGGGCCGGGCGCCCGCCTCGGTCAGCCGGGCGAACGCCTCGAAGAACGCGCCGCCGGGGGCGCAGGTGGCGCGGTCGGGCGCGGTCGTGTCGTCCCCGGTGTCGACGGCGAGCGCGAGCGTACGGGGCGCGGGCGCGTAGGCGCGCTCGCGCCACTCGGCGACGGTGCGGGCGAGGGATTCCCCGGCCGGTTTGACCTTCCGTTCGTTGGTCAGCAGGCCGAGGTCGTACTCCAGTTCGGGGAAGTCGGCCAGCGAGCGCGAGACGTCGTGGGAGCACCACCAGGTGATGCCCCAGACGTCGGCGCAGTCCAGCGCCGCCGCCACCGTGGCGTCGGTGAAGGCGGCGGCGTGCTCGGCGGGGATGAGCGGCGCGGGGGCGCCGACCTCCTGGAGCCAGACCGGCCGGTGCGGCTCCAGCGCCCACGCCTTGGACAGCTCGATCAGGTACGCGGCGTGGTGCTCGGTGGCGGTGCCGGTACGGCCGTGGCGCTGTGCTGTGCCGTTGAACACCCAGGAGTGCACGGCGGTGACGGCGCCGATCGTGGCGGCGTGCGCGGGGGTGAAGGCGTGCCCGTCCTGGTACCAGGCGGCGTCGTACTCGGCGTGCAGATGGAGCTTGCCGGGCGCGCCCTCCTCGCACGCCGCGAGCAGCGTGCGCAGCCAGCTCCCCGCCTGGTCCGGGGTGACGGGGTCCGGGTCGGGGTGCGGCGGCCCGGAGAACTGGTTGATCTCGTTGCCGATGGTCATGCCGATGAAGTTCGGCCGGTCCGCGAGAGCGGCGGCGAGCGTACGGAGGTACGCGGCCTGCCCGGAGACGACATCGTTGTCAGTGAACAGGTTCCGCCGGTGCCAGGTCCGGGTCCAGGCGGGCAGGAAGTCGAAGCTCGACAGATGGCCCTGGAGCCCGTCGACATTGACGTCCAGACCGCGTTCGGCGGCGGCGTCGGCGAGCTGCACGAGCTGCTCGACGGCGCGGGGCCTGATCAGGGTGCGGTTGGGCTGGAAGAGCGGCCAGAGCGGGAAGACCCGGATGTGGTCGAGGCCGAGCCCCGCGATCGAGTCCAGGTCCGCGCGTACGTCGTCCAGGTCGAAGTCCAGCCAGTGGTGGAACCAGCCCTGGCTGGGCGTGTAGTTGACGCCGAAGCGCGGCGCGGGAGTGCTCATGGGGGGCAACGTTGTCCTGCTTCTGTGCGGTGCGTGCGGTGGTGCGTGCGGCACGGGAGGTCAGCCCTTGACGGCGCCTTCGCCGACGCCCCGGAAGAAGTAGCGCTGGAGGCAGGCGAAGAGCACGATGAGCGGGGCCACGGCGATGATCGTCCCCGCGGCGACCAGCCGGGGGTCCTGGGCGAAGGTGCCGTGGAGGTAGTTGAGTCCGATGGTCAGGGTGAAGTTCTCCGGGTCGCTGAGGACGATCAGCGGCCAGAGGAAGTCGTCCCAGGCGCCCATGAACGCGAAGATCGCGACGACGGCGAGGGTGCCCTTGACGGCGGGCAGGGAGATGCGCAGGAAGCGCTGCCAGACGTTGGCGCCGTCGACGAAGGCGGCTTCCTCCACCTCCGGCGGCAGGTTGAGGAACGCGTTGCGCATCAGCAGGACGTTCAGCGCGCCGATGGATCCCGGCAGCAGCACACCGATGAGGGTGTTGTTCAGGCCGAGGTCCCGCATGGTGGTGAACTGGGCGATGATGATGCCCTCGACGGGGACGAGCATGGCGAGGATGAACGCCAGGGTCGCGGCGGCACGGCCCCGGTAGCGCAGCCGGGCCAGCGCGTAGCCGGCCAGGGCGGCGCCGACGCAGTTGGTCACCACATTGGCGAGGGCGACCTTGAGCGAGTTGAACGCGTACTCCCATACCGGGATGATCTCGGCGACCCGGGTGTAGTTGTGCAGGGTCACGTCGTCCGGGAGGAAGGTCGGCGGGTAGCTGTAGATGTCCTCCGTCGGGCCCTTGAGCGAGGTGGAGAGCTGCCAGAGGAACGGCCCGATCATCACGGCGAGCATGACGAGCAGCAGGGTGTAGCGGAGCACGAGCTGCCAGGGCGCGATGCGCCGGCCCTCGGCGTCGGTGGTCTTCAGGATGCTCACGCGTCCTCCTTGCGGTCGGCGCGGAGCACCAGCAGCATCAGGCCGACGGTGACGACGAAGACGACCACGGAGATCGCGGAGGCGTAGCCGACCCGGCCGCTCAGCCCGGTGCCGACGCGCTGGACGAGCATGACGAGGGTGGTGTCCTCGCCCGCCGGGCCGCCGCTGGGGCCCGCCATCAGATAGACCTCGGAGAAGACCTTGAAGGCGCTGACCGAGGAGAGCGCCGCGACGAGGACCATCGTGGAGCGTACGGCGGGCACGGTGACGGTGACGAAGCGGCGTACGGCCCCGGCGCCGTCGACGGCCGCGGCCTCGTGCAGCTCGCGCGGCACGTTGGCCAGTGCGGCCAGGTAGATGATCATGTAGTAGCCGAGGCCCTTCCAGACCGTGACGGCCATCGCGCTGAATAGCAGCAGCCACTGGTCGCTGAGGAAGCCGACCCGGCCGACACCCACGGCCTCCAGCACCGAGTTGACCAGTCCGCGGTCGTCGAGCAGCCAGACCCAGATGAGGCCGACCACCACGATCGAGGCGACGACCGGGGTGTAGAAGGCGGAGCGGAAGAAGGTGATGCCGGGGATCTGCCGCTGGACGAGCATCGCCAGCAGCAGCGGCAGCAGGACCAGGGCCGGAACGACGCAGACGACGTACAGCGTGCTGTTGCGCAGCCCGATCCAGAACATCTCGTCGTGGATCAGCTCCCGGAAGTTGTCCAGGCCCACGAAGCTGCCGGAGATCAGGGTCCGGCGGTCGGTGAAGGAGTTGATGAGGGTGCTGATGAAGGGATAGAGACTGAAGGCGCCGACGACCAGCAGTCCCGGGGCCGCGAACAGCCAGGGACTGAGGGAGAGTTGGCGCCGGATCCCGCGCGCGGGCCCGCGGCGGGGCCCACGGCCGCCGGAGCCGGGGCTCCGGAGCGTGGGCCCCGCCGCGGCGGAGTCCGGGGGAAGTGCCCGGGGGGCGGTGGAGCTTTTCATGGTGCGGGGCTCAGCTCTCAGCTCTGCTTGAGCAGACGGTCACAAGCCTCGACGGCCTGGTCGAGCGCGGCCTGAGGGCTCTGCTTGCCCTGGAGCGCCTTGGCGACCTGGTTGCGCAGCTCGGTCTTCATCTGCTCGCTGAACAGGACGGGCGTGTAGTTCTCGGCCTTCTTCAGGGACTTGGCGGCGGCGATCCGTACGCGGGTCTCGTCGGTGCCGTCCTCCTTGGTGAAGTACGGGTCGTCCAGGGAGCCCTTGGTGCTCGGGAAGATGGCGACCTGCTTGGCGAAGGACATCTGGCGGGTCGCGTCGGTCACGAAGTGCGCGAAGGCGACGGCGGCGGGCTTCTGCTTGGTCTTGGAGTTGACCATCACGCCCATGACGTACATGTTGACCTTGCCGGTGTTGCTGATCTGGTCCGTGATCCCGATGTTCTTGTAGAGCTTCGGGGCCTTCGTCTTGAAGTTCTCCAGGTCCAGCGCGCTGCCCGGGTTCATGGCCACGGACTCGGTGAGGAACTTGGTGCCGGAGGACTCGGGGGTCGCGGTCAGCGCCTGGGAGTCGAGCGCCTTGGCCTCGAAGAGCTTCTTGTACTCGGTGATCAGCTCGACACCCTTGGCGTCGTTGAAGGAGAAGCCGGTGCCCTCCTTGTTCATGAGCTGGACGCCGTAGCGGCCGAAGTCCTCGATGGTGGGCACCTGGGCGAGCGTGGCGATCTTGCCGTTGCTCTGCTCGGCCAGCTTCAGCCCGTCCTTGAAGACCTGGTCGTAGGTGGTCGGGGGGTTCTCGGGGTCGAGCCCGGCCTCGCTGAACAGGCGCTTGTTGTAGAAGGTGGGGCCGGTGTTCAGGTACCAGGGGAAGCCGTACGTACCCTCCATGCCCGGTATCTGGTGGCTCTTCCAGGCGTCCGGCAGGTACTCCTTGCCGAAGGCGGCGGCCGTCTTGTCCTTGTCGAGGTCAAGGGCGAGACCGGCCTTGGCGAGCGGGGTCACCAGGTCGGGGGAGATGTTGACGACGTCGGGGAGCGTGCCGCCCGCGGCGTCCGCGCTGAGCTTGTCGGCGTAGCCCTCGGCGGGCCGGTCGATCCACTTCACCTCGGTGTCCGGGTACTCCTTCTCGAAGTCCTTGATGACTCCGTTGAAGTAGTCCTTGAAATTGGCCTGGAGGTTCCAGGTCTGGAAGGTGATCTTGCCCTTGATGTCGCCCGAGGCGTCGGAGGACTCGTCGTCGGATCCTCCACCACAGGCACTGAGAGGCAGGACAGTGGCGAGAACAGCGGCGAGGGCGACTGCTCTTCGGGAGATGCGCACGGTGAACGGCTCCTTCTGCTCAGACCGGACGTGCGGTCGGCGAGCCGGAGCTTCGGCGCCCCGACTCCTTATGCCCAGCAGACCTTGCAATGCGTGCGCGTGAAAGTCAACACATTCTCGTCACAAACACGGCTTCGGCTGGTTTCGCCGCAGCTCAGACCGGTTATTACGACTTAGTTGCAGTGCAGGACTAATGCGCTTTAGAATGCTGCGACTCAAGCGCATTAGTCCGGGGTCCAGATGGCTCGTCCGATACGGCAGGAAAAGGGGCACCGGGGTGACAGGGAAGCAGCCGTCGGCCGGTAACGCCCGAGCCGCCGCGGACCCCCGGGACGCCGCGGATCCCCGTGCTGCCGCGGACCCCCGGCCGGTCACGGACACCCCCTCGGCCACCGGCACCCGGCCACCGGACGTGGAGACTCCGCCGGTCCGTCGTACCCCCGCGCGCCGCCCGACGATGAAGGACATCGCCCAGCGGGCCGGGGTCTCGGAGAGCGCCGTGTCCTTCGCCCTCAACGACCGCCCCGGCGTCTCGGAGGTCACCCGCGCCCGGGTCCGCCGGGTCGCGGAACAGCTCGGCTGGCGCCCCAACACCGCCGCCCGCGCGCTCTCCGGCGAGGGCTCGGCCACCGTGGGCCTGGTGCTGGCGCGCCCGGCGGCGTCCCTCGGCGTGGACTCGTTCTTCCTGCAACTCATCTCCGGCATCCAGGAGATCCTGTCAGAACGTCAACTCGGCCTCCTCTTCCAGGTGGTGGAGGACGTGTCCGCCGAGTGCGCGGTCTACCGCCGCTGGTGGGCCGAGCACCGCGTGGACGGTGTCCTGGTCGTCGACCCGAGGACCGACGACCCCCGTCCCGGAGTCCTGGACGAGCTGGGGCTGCCCGCCGTCGTCATCGGCGAACTGCCGGACGGCGACACGCGGACCCACCCGGCGCTCTCGCGGGTACGGGCGGACGACGCGGGCGCGATGACCGCCGTCGTGGGCCGGCTGCACGAACTGGGGCACCGCAGGATCGTCCATATCGCGGGGCTGCCCTCGCTCGCCCACACCGAGCGGCGGATCCGCTCGCTGCGCGCCGAGGCGGAGCGCTACGGCCTCCCCGAGGTGCGTTCGCTGACCACCGACTACTCCGACACGCAGGGCGCGGCGGTGACCCGCCGGGTGCTGGAGGAGGACCGCCCGCCGACGGCCCTGATCTACGACAACGACGTGATGGCGGCGGCCGGCGCGGCGGTCACGGCCGGGCTCGGGCTCGCGGTGCCCGGCGACGTCTCGGTCGTCTCCTGGGAGGACTCGGCGCTGTGCCGGCTGGTCCGGCCGTGGCTGACCGCACTGTCCCGCGACTCGGTCGCGTTCGGCCGGATCGCGGCGCGCGAGCTGGCCGCGCTCCTCGACGGCGGCGCGGCCCGGACCGTACAGGTCCCGCTCCCCCGGCTGATCGAGCGCGAGAGCCTGTCCAGGGGCCGCGCCTGAGCGGCGCGCTCCGGTCGTACCCGCGTACAGGGCGGGCACGACCGGAGGTTCGGCGGCGATCAGCTCGCCGCCGTACCGCTCCCGCCGGGTTCCCCGTCCGTGGACGGCCGTTCGGCGGCCGGGACGAGTTCGGGGGCGGTGTCGGACGGACTCGGGCTCGGGGAGCGGCGGCGGGGCTTCGGAGTCTCGGCGCGCGCGGCCTCCGCGCGGATCAGGGCGTTGAGCGCGGCGAAAGCGTCGATGGGCATGGCTGTGTCCTTAACGTGAAGGGGGTGACGTGCTGCTGGACAGGCGGGAGAGTTCCCGGGGACGCGCGGGTGCCCGTCCTGTCAGCAGCGCAGCACCGCACAGCGCGTCGGGCCCGCCACCCGCGGAGCTCCCGCGGGGATCCCGCGGCCCGGGTCCGGGGACGGCCTCATGGCGTCCGGCACCAGCAGGTCCGGCGGCTCCATCCGGGCCCTCGCCGGACGCTCCGTCCTGGCGGGGTCGGTGTGCTGATCGGTCTCGGCGGTGTCCTGCTGTCCTTCGCCCCGCCCTTCGCCGCCCGGTTCCGGTGTGCCGGAGGCGGGCGGCAGGGGGTCGGCGGCCCGCGCGGTCGCGGAGCAGGAGGCGGCGGAGCTCCCCAGGAAGGCGATCAGCACCAGCAGCGCCACCACCACGGCCCGGCGCACGGCTGCGGCGTGCGCGGCCGCGGCGCGGGGGGCGAGAGGCGGGGCACAGCGCATGGGCATGACCTCCTGGGACATGCCACCCCTGCCCATGCGCGGCCCGGCCCGGTCCTGCTACCGGCGGAAACCGCTCGCACGGGGTACGCGCGCTACGCCGGGTCCCGCTCGTTCTCGGTCGTGCGTGCTCCGGCAGACAGCGCATTCGCCTCGGGGCCGGCGCCGGCTCCGGTCCCGGAACCCGCGAGGGACGCCGCCGCCTCCGCCGCGTCCGTCGCTTCCGCGGCCTCCGTCACCTCCGCCGCCTCCGTCACTTTCGCCGCCTCCGCCGCATCCGTCGCCGCCCCGAGCGGCACCTGCGGCCCGCCGCCCTCGCGCAGCCACCGCCGGAGCACGGCGTGCACCCGCTCCGCGCCGACGAGTTCACCGCGGTCGGGCACCGGCGCGCTGAGCACCAGCGGCGACAGCAGGAAGGGCCGCGCCTGTTCGCCGCCGAGCCCGCCGTGCGAGCCGATCTGCTCCTCGAAGGCGTGCACCCGGCCCGTCCCCGGGTCGTACATCGAGTTGACCATGATGTCCGCGACATGCGGGAAACCATCGGTACGGCGCACCGCGTCGGCCGCGCCGGGGCCCATGCCCGCCAGCGGCCCGTCGTCGTCCAGCGCGTCGATGGGGACCTCCACGCCGCCGTGGCCCAGCACCACGGAGCCGTGCTCCTCGCTCCGTACCAGCAGGAATCCGATGCCCGGATGGCTGGCGAGGGTCCGCAGCAGCGCGGGGTGGCGCCGGTCGATCTCCTCGCGGCTCATCCGGCCCGGTACGTCCGGGAAGGAGATCAGACCGAGGTTCCCCGAGGCGAGCACGACCGGCTCGGAGGAGCTCGCGGGGGGCTCCGCCCCGTCGTCGTCGGTGCGCTCCGGCCGGTGCAGCGCGCCGAGGACGGCGTGGCGCGCGGCATCGCGCGCCTCCGCGCCGCTCCTGGACCGCCCGGCCCTGCGGGAGACGGGCAGCCCGCACCCGGCCCGCACGAGGTCCTTGAGCGTGAGCCCGTACGCCCCCTCGAAGGTCTCGCCGGGGCTCTGGCCGTGGTCGGAGAGGAGCACGATCCGGTACGTACGGGGGGCGTGCTCGGCCACCCTGGCGATCAGCCCCACCGACCGGTCGAGCCGGGCGAGGACCCGCACGGCGTCCCGGCTGTGCGGCCCCGAGTGGTGCGCGACCTCGTCGTAGGCGACCAGGTCCGCGTAGACGGCGGTCCGGCCCGCCAGCATGTCGCCGAGCACCGCCGCGACCACGACGTCCCGCTCGACGACGGTCGCGAAGGCCCGGATGAACGGGTAGAGCCCGCCGCGGCCCACCCGCGGCCGGTCGCCGCGCAGCCGCGCCCGGGTGGACTGGCCGATCTCGCGGCAGACGTCGGCCACGAACGAGACGACCGTACGGACGGCGTTGGCCGGGTCGGAGAAGTACGCGAAGTAGCCGGCCCGGGAGCGGTTGGCGCGGGCCCGCCGGGCCGCGATGGAGAGCACCAGGGCGAGCTGGTCGGCGCCGCCGCTGAAGAGGTTGCCGCGGCTGGCGCCGTCGAGGGTGAGCAGCCCGCCGTCGCCGGTGCGCTCGATGGCCCGGCGCTGGAGTTCGGCGGCGCTCGCGGGCCGGTTGCTGACCATGACCCGGCCGGTGTCCTTCTCGTACCAGCGGAAGGCGGGGACGTCGTGGTTGGAGCCGTGCAGGATGCCGAGCTGGCTGGCCCCGGTCTGGCTGGACCAGTCGGTGCGCCAGGGCGTCAGCCGGTGGGTGGGGCGCTCCCCTGGGGCCAGCCAGCTCGCGATGTGCGGCACCTCCCCCGCGGCGACCGCGTCCAGCAGCACCTGGTGGCCCACCCCGTCGAGCTGGAGGAAGACCGTGCCGGGCACGTCGCCCCGGCGGCCGTCGTCGCCGTCGCGACCTCGTCTGCGCCGTCGGCGGTCGGCGAGGCGCGAGAGGCGGTGCCGGTACGCCTCGTCGTCACCGACGGCGAGGGCGGTGGCGGTCGCGGAGGCGACGGCGGACATCACGGCGGCGACCACCACCGCGGTCTGCGGGTCGGCGGCGCCCCGCCCGTCGGGGATGAGCCGTAGCGCGATCAGCAGCAGCGAGCCGTTGAGGAAGAACACCAGCAGGCCGAGGACGAGGGCGGGGACCAGCAGCAGCGCCCGGACGAGCACGGGCCAGACCAGCGCGCCGAGCAGACCGAAGGCGCCCGCTCCCCAGGCCGCGGTGACCGCGATCCTGGTGGGGCTGTCCCCGTCCGGGGACTGGAGCTCGAAGTCGGGCAGGATGCCGGCGAGCGCCAGCATCGTCACCGTGGACACCGCCCATACGATGATCACCCGCAGCAGGGCTCTGCCCGTCGTACGCCATCGCCCCTTGAACACTCCGCCGTCACCTCGCGTCCGGGCCCGTACGGCTCACGGGCTCGGCCCCCAGCCTCGCACAGCGCCGCGCGGACCCCGCGGTCCTCCCTGCGGGATCACAGCGGTGTGGAGCGCGCCCTCGCCGGTATCGAGAGCCTGCGGTGGACCTCCGCCTTCCGCTCGGCGTCGTAGCACGGCTCGTCCAGGCCGGCCGTCTCCAGCCGTACGCCCCGGCGCTCGCACTCGGCGGCGAAGGCGGGTACGGAGGTGAACGCCCGGTCGAGGACCCGGTCGTTGGCGGCGACGAAGAGATCGACCAGCCCCTCGTCGACATCGGTCCACAGGCTGCAGTGGTCGGGGCGCAGCCGGTAGAAGTAGAGCTGGCGGGTGACGGTGTAGCCCTTGTCGGCGGCCCAGCGCGCGCACATCAGGTGCTGGCCGTGGGTGTCCACCAGGAAGGGGTCGTGGTCCAGTTCCTCCAGCGGCGTCAGGCTGGCGATCGCCGTCACGCGTACCTCGCCCATGCCGCTCCCCCGCTCCCCCGCGCACCCTCGGGCCCGTCCCCCGGGGCCCGCCTTCGTTCCGCAGACCCTAACCCGCGCACGCCTTCGTGAGGCAGGCGCGCACGGGGCGGTCGGAGGCGCGCGTCCGGGCGCACCCCGTCCGCCCGGACGGGTGGCGGCCGTACGCTGAGGGCGAGGAGCAACCCCGGGTGGGGAGCGGGAGACCCCGCGCCCCCGCGCGCGCCGGGCGGATGGAGCTGAGGTCGGGTTGGGAACGGTCGGGTCGGGAACTGTCATCACCTGGTGGGGCCATGCCACCTGCACGGTCGAGGATTCCGGTGTACGGATCCTGACGGACCCGGTGTTCGTGCGCCGGCTCGCGCATCTGCGCCGGCGCCTGGGGCCCGTACCGCCGCCCGAGGCGGGGGTCGCCGACGCGGTGCTCGTCTCGCATCTGCACTCCGACCATCTCCATCTGCGGTCGCTGGCCAGGCTCGCGCCCGGCACCCGGCTGATCGTGCCGCGCGGCGCGGTGCGTGCGGTGCCGGGGCTCCGGCGGCTCGACGCGCGCCGCAATCCGGCGGGGCTGCGGATCACGGAGGTGGACGCGGGCGACGAGGTGGAGATCGGTCCGGTACGGGTACGGGCGGTGCCCGCGCACCACGACGGGCGCAGGCTGCCGGTCGGACCGCACCGCTCCCCCGCGCTCGGCTATGTGATCACCGGCGAGTCGCGGACGTACTTCGCGGGCGACACGGGGCTCTTCGACTCCATGGCCGAGACCGTGGGGCCGGTGGACGTGGCGCTGCTGCCGGTCGGCGGCTGGGGGCCGCACCTCGGGCCCGAGCACCTCGACGCGGGGCGCGCGGCCCAGGCGCTGGCGCGGCTGGCGCCGAGCGCGGCGGTGCCGGTGCACTACGGCACGTACTGGCCGATCGGGTTCGACGGGGTCAGACCGCACGAGTTCTACGCGCCGGGCGGCGAGTTCGTACGGAAGGCGGCGCGGCTCGCTCCGGAGGTGGCCGTCCATCTGCTGCGGCACGGCGAGAGCGCGCGACCGGAGGTCGTACGGTGATCGACCGGCTCCTGGCCCAGTTCGCGGTGCTGCCCCCCGAGTCGACACAGCAGGCCGTGGGGTATCCGTCGGTCTTCCTGCTGGTGGCGCTCGGCGCGCTGGTGCCGGTGGTGCCGACGGGCGCGGTGGTGAGCACGGCGGCGGTGGTGGCGCTCCACACGAGTTCGCCTCGCCCGGCGCTCACGGCGCTCTCGATGGGCTGCCTCTTCCTCGTGGCGTCCTGCGCGGCCTTCCTCGGCGATGTCGCCCTGTACTGGCTCGGGCGGCGCGGGGTCGGCTCGAAGAACGGTTCACGCTGGCTGGCGGCGCTGCGCAGGAACGCCCCGCCGGACCGGCTCGAACAGGCGCAGCGCAAGCTGCGGGAGCACGGGGTGACGGTGCTGGTGCTGTCCCGGCTGGTGCCCGCCGGGCGGATTCCGGTGATGCTGGCCTGCCTGCTCGGGGAGTGGCCGCTGCGCCGGTTCGCCCGGGGCGACTGGCCGGCGTGTCTGGCGTGGGCCGCGACGTACCAGCTCATCGGGGTGGCGGGCGGCTCGCTGTTCGCCGAGCCGTGGGAGGGCGTGCTCGCGGCGGTGCTGTTGACGGTGCTGGTCAGCGGTGTCCCGGCGCTCTGGCGCAGGCTGCGACGGCGGCGTACGGACGAGGCGGGCGGGACGGGCGGGACGGGCGGGCCGGAATCCGGCCGGCTCGCGGGTACCGAGGTCCGGCCGGCACCCGAGCCGCACCCAGGACCGGAGGGCGGGCGGCCGTAGGAGCGGTGGGGTCAGCGCAGTTCGTCGAAGGCCGCCGCGAAGCCGGCGAGCGCGCGCGCCACGTGCGGCAGTTCCAGGGGCGCCGCCGCGCCGAGGGTCTCCAGCCCCTGCTCCGGGGTCGCCCCGAGCAGCGGGCCGGTCGGCAGCCGGACGCGCAGGGCGCCCAGTTCCTCCCCGAACCGGTGGCCGCCCGGGGTGTGGGTCCCCAGGCGCGCGCCGAGATGGTTCTCCAGTTCCAGGGAGTCGGTGACGCCGAGCGCGGCCAGCCGCGGGCGCAGCGGCCCGAGGTCGGCGTAGAGGTGGCGGCCCGCCCGTGGTGTGCGGGCGAGGGCGCCGGAGACGAGCACCGCGTGGTGGGCGGCCTCGGCGATCCGCCCGTACAGCGTGGCGGCGTCCCGCGCCCGCGCCGTGACCGTCGCAGGCTCGTCCAGCGCGTGGGCGGCGGCAGCGGCGACGGGACCGGCCACGAAGGCGCCGAGCGCGGTGAGGATGTCGAGGGTCCTGGCGCGCAGGGCGGCCCCGGCCGGGGTGGCGGGGTAGCGGGCGACGGCCAGGGGCCAGGCGGCCGGGAGGAGCGAGCCCACCGCGTCGCAGACGACGGTGACCTCGTCGGGCCACATCCCGGCCGGGCTGAGCAGCACCGTCTCGTGGGGCCGGTGCAGGGTGTCGCGCCAGGTCTCGTCGCTGATGATGTGCAGCCCTTCGCCGACCGCCGCCTCGCACGCGGCGCGGACCGGTTCGGGCGGGGCGACGGTGGCGGTGGGGTCGTCGGCGAGGGAGAGCAGCAGCACGCGCGGATCGCCGCCTTCCGCCCGGACCCGCCGGACGGTCTCCAGCAGGGCGTACGGATCGGGCACGCCGCCCGCGTCGGCCGGGGCCGGTACGTGGTAGGCGGGCCGGCCCAGCAGCCGGGCCTGCGGTGTCCACCAGGCGGGGCAGGGCCGGGGCATCAGCACGTCGCCGCCGTACGCGGCGAGCAGCGCGAGGAGCAGCGGCTGCGCGCCGGGGGCGGCGGCCACGTCGTCGAGGCCGCCGGGCAGCCCCCTGCGGGACCAGTAGCCGCAGGCGGCCTCGCGGAGGACCGCGCCGCCGCCGGGCGGCTCCGGTTCGGTGCGCCCGGCCGCCGCCGCGCACGCCTCGACCAGTTCGGGCAGGGCGGGCAGTCCCGCCTCGGGGGCGGGCGGGCCGTAGCGTACGGGACCACGGCCCTCGGGAGCCGTCCGCCGCATATGCGCCACCTCCGTGGCCGCCCGTGGGCCGGTCCGTCCCGTGAGCCGGTTATCTTGAGCCCTTTATACGGAGGTTTGTCCCTGTGCGCTTCTCGGGTTCCGCCACCCCGCCGTCCGGCCCGTCCTCCGACCCGCTGTCCGGCCCGTCCTTCATGCCTCCGCCCGGCCCGTCCCGCTCGCCGGGGGCGTCCGCCGTACCGGCCGGTCCGCTTGATCCCTCCTCACGGGGGTACCCGCGTGCCATGCCGAACACCGCTGCCCCCGCCGCCTCCGCCCTCAGCCGCGCCCGGATCGCCGCGCTGCTCGAATCCTGGGACGACCGGGCCTTCCGGGCGGTCGCCGGCCGGCACTGGCCGGGCGCGGACCCCGTACTGCCCCGGCTGAGCCGCGGCGCGAACCACGGGCTGCTCTGGTTCGGGGCGGCGGCGGGGATGGCCGTGCTGGGCGGCAGCGCGCGCTCGCGCCGGGCGGCGCTGCGGGGTGTGGCATCGCTGGCTGTCGCGTCGGCCACCATCAACACGGTGGGCAAGCGCGCGGTGCGCAGGCAGCGTCCGCTGCTCGATGTCGTGCCGGTGATACGGCGGCTCAAGCGGCAGCCGTTCACCTCGTCCTTCCCGTCGGGCCACGCGGCCTCGGCGGCGGCGTTCGCGACGGGGGTCGCGCTGGAGTCGAAGGGATGGGGCGCCGCGGTCGCGCCCGTGGCCGCCGCCGTGGCGCTGTCCCGGGTCTACACCGGCGTGCACTATCCGAGCGATGTTCTGGTGGGCGCGGCGCTGGGCGTGGGGGCGGCCTTCGCGGTACGGGGGATGGTGCCGACGCGTTCCCAACTGCCCGCCCCGGGACGGCCGCACACCCAGGCGCCCGCGCTGCCCGGCGGCCAGGGGCTGACCGTCGTCGTCAACCGGGCCTCGGGATCCTCGGACTCGGCGGAGCTGGTGCGCGACGCGCTGCCGTTCGCGCGGGTCGTGGTCTGCGCGCCGGAGGAGGTGGACACGGAGCTGGAGAAGGCGGCGGGCGACTGCCGTGCGCTGGGCGTCCTCGGCGGCGACGGAACCATAAACCGCGCCGCGTCCGTCGCCGTACGCCACACGCTGCCGCTGGCGGTCTTCCCCGGCGGCACGCTCAACCACTTCGCGTACGACCTGGGCATCGAGAGCGTCCACGACACCTGCCGGGCGCTGACGGCCGGGGACGCCGTACGGATAGACCTGGGGCGGTTCACCCCGGGCCCCGGGGGCGGCGAGCCCGGCCACTTCGTCAACACCTTCAGCCTGGGCGTCTACCCGGAGCTGGTGCGGGTGCGCGAGCAGTGGGCGCCCCGGATCGGCGGCTGGCCCGCCGGGGTGCTGGCGGCGGCGCGGGTGCTGCGGGGCGAGCACCAGATCGACGCGGAGTTCGAGGGCAGGCGGCGGTCGCTGTGGCTGCTGTTCGCGGGCAACGGGATCTACCAGCAGATGGGCCCCACCCCGGGCCACCGGCAGAACCTGGCCGACGGCCTGCTGGACCTGCGCATCGTGCACGGCGGCCGGGCGCCGGGCGCGCGGCTGCTCGCCGCCGCGCTGGCCGGCCCACTGAGCCGCTCGCCCGTCCACGCGGCGGTACGGATGCGCCGGGTCCGGATCAAGAACATCGCGCCGGGCACCCGGCTCGCGTACGACGGTGAAGTGGCCGAGGCGCCGAGGGAGTTGACGCTGGACAAGGCGATCGAGGCGCTGACGGTCTACCGGCCGCAGGCGCTGCTGTAGCGGCCCCCGCCGGGGTATATCCGCTGGACAGCCCCCGGCGCGCGGCCGAGGATCGCCGGGGTGGACACGGAACACATCCTGGAGACCGGCAGGCTGCGCCTGCGCCCCTTCATGGACGACGAGGCGGAGGTGGCCCGGGTCGTCGCGCTCGACAACGACCCGGGCGTGCGGCGGTTCATCGACGGCGGTCGGCCCGTCTCCCCGGACACGGTCCGGCGTACGACCCTGCCGAGGCTGCTGGGCCCGGGGTTCTGGGCGGCCGAGGAGCGGGCCACGGGCGCATGGCTCGGCTGGTTCTGTCTGGAGCCGGGCCCCGGACCGGTCCCCGGCGGAGAACCGGACTGGCGCGCCCCGGAGTTGGGCTACCGGCTGCGCCGCGCCGCGTGGGGCCGGGGGTACGCCACCGAAGGGGCGCGTGCCCTGGTCCGTACGGCGTTCACCGCGCTCGGCGCGCAGCGGGTGACCGCGCAGACCATGACCGTCAACACCGGGTCGCGGCGGGTGCTGGAGAAGGCGGGGCTGCGGTACGTCCGTACCTTCTTCGAGGAGTGGCCGGAAACGATCGAGGGCTCGGAACAGGGCGATGTCGCGTACGAACTGACCCGGAAGGAATGGGGGAAGGTTGGCCTCACCTGACCAGATCGAGGAGGCGCCGTGACCCTGGAACCACCCCTGCCCGAACAGCCGGAGTTCGACCATCTCGTGCACTGCGTACCGGACGTGGAGTCCGCCGCCCGCGCCTACACGCGGGCCGGACTGCCGGCCCACGCCAACCCGGAGTACCTGGGCTACCGCAACGGCGCCTGGCGGCTCGACACCCGCTACATCGAGCTGTCGAGCGTCGTCGACCGCGCCGCCTTCCTCGACTCGCCGTACGGCAGGGCCATGCGGGGCTGGCAGCCGCGTTACGACGCGCTCGTCGCCCGGGGCGGCGGCGCGCTCAACTTCTGCGTCCACGTGGACGACGTCGGCGCCACCACGCGGCGGCTGCGCGCCGAGGGGCGCACGGTAGAGCTGCTGACCTTCGCGCCGGAGGGCTCCCCCGTCTCGTTCCGCGAGGCGATCCTCCGGGACGTGCCGCCGTGGGCGCCGTTCTTCGTGACGTACACGCCGGACCGTCGGACGATCCTGACGCGGTACACCGCGCCGGGCCGGGTGAACCGGGGGCCGCACGATCTCGCCGGCATCCTGATCGAGACCCCGGACCCGGTGGCCTCGGCGGCCTGGCTGGGCGGGCTGCTCAGCCTGGAGCCCGGGGGGTCGGCCACGGTGGTGGAGCTGCCGCTCGGGGCGGTGCACTTCACCGAGGGGGACGCCGACGCGATCACCGCGCTGCTGCTCTCGGAGGGCGCGCCGCCGACCGCGGTGATCGACGGGCTCGCCGTACGGCCGCTCGGCTCCGTCCCCTCCCTCAGCAGCCCGTCCGTATAGCAAGACACGCATCTCATCATGCGGCACAGAGGCGTAGCGTGGCCTGACCACTTCACGACGAGGGAGTCCGGCCATGCCTAAGGAGACCGCCGTCTACACCCACGGGCACCACGAGTCCGTGCTGCGCTCGCACACCTGGCGCACGGCCGCCAACTCCGCCGCCTACCTCCTGCCCGAACTCCGGTCCGGCCAGGACGTGCTGGACGTGGGGTGCGGGCCCGGGACCATCACCGCCGACCTGGCCGCGCTCGTCGCGCCGGGTACGGTGACGGCCGTCGACGCCTCCGAGGACGTCCTCGGCACGGCACGGGCGACGGCCGAGGCCGCGGGCGTGACCAACGTCCGCTTCGCGGTCGCCGATGTCCACTCCCTGGACTTCCCGGACGACTCCTTCGACATCGTCCACGCCCACCAGGTCCTCCAGCATGTCGGCGACCCCGTCCGGGCCCTGAGCGAGATGCGCCGGGTGTGCCGGCCCGGCGGGACGGTGGCGGCGCGCGACTCGGACTACGCCGCCTTCACCTGGTTCCCCGCCGTACCGGTGCTGGACGACTGGCAGGAGCTGTACCGCCGCGTGGCGCGCGCCAACGGCGGGGAGCCGGACGCGGGGCGCCAACTGCTGTCCTGGGCGCGGCGCGCCGGGTTCACCGAGGTCGAGACGACCGCCACGGCCTGGTGTTTCGCCACGCCCGAGGAGCGCGCGTGGTGGAGCGGGCTGTGGGCGGACCGTACGGTCGCGTCGGGCTACGCGGCGCGGGCGGTCGACGGCGGACACACGACGCGCGAGCGGCTCGCGGAGATCGCCGCGGCGTGGCGGGAGTGGGGCGAGGCGCCGGACGCCTGGTTCATGGTCCCGCACGGCGAGATCCGCTGCCACGCCTGAACACCGGGCCTCCCCCGCGCCCCTCACCGCCTTCCTCGCGCCGGGCCAACTAACCTGGTGGGCATGGAAATCCTGGGAACCACGCTGCGCATCTGCGTCGACGACCTGGAGACGTCGGTGGCGTTCTACGAACGCCTCACCGGAAGTCCCGCGCTCCGCTTCGAGCGTGGCGGGGTCTCCGTCGCCGCCGTCGGCTGCTTCCTCCTGATGAGCGGTCCCGCCTCGGAGATCGACGTCCTGCGCAAGGTGCAGGCGACCATCGCGGTCAAGGACGTCGACGAGACGCTGACGGTGCTCACCGGTGGCGGCGCCCGGGTCGTCGCGGGCCCGGTGCCGACCCCGGCGGGGCGCAATCTGATCGCCGTGCACCCCGACGGCTCGGTCTTCGAGTACGCCGACCGCAAGGTGGTCCCCGCGCCCTGACCGGCCGCCGGGTCCGCCGGGCCGGGTCGGAGGGTGCGTCGACGGCCACGAAATTCCGCGTGCGCGCCATCCCCTCCGTCGTACGCTGCGGCCTCAAGGGAAGAGGAAGTGAGCGGCGGGATGAGCATGCAGCACACGTACCGGGTGATCGTGCGCGGGACCTGGGAGGGGCTGACGGAGGAGAGCCGCGCCCGGCTCCTCGCGGAGCTGGATCTGCACGGACTGGCGCGGATGCGGTTCACACCGGAGGGCTCGCTCACGTACGACGCGGCGCTCAAGCACTTCAGCTACCGGTACGAGGTGGTCTCGGACGCGGCGGACGGCGAGGAGATGGCGGGCGCGCTCGCCGAGGAGCGTGCCGAGTCGGCGCTGCGGGAGCTGGGCTGCGGCCACGGGGCGCTGCGGTCCACGGTGACCGATCTGGACACGATGAAGATCAACCGGAAGGGGTCCAGGACGGCCCCGCGGTGATCGCCCAGCGCTCGTGGCCGCGCCACTCGCCGTCGACGAGGAGGAAGTCCGGCGAGTAGCCCTCCAGCCGGAACCCGGCGCGCCGTACGAGCGCCACGGACGCGGTGTTGGCGGGCTGGACGTTGGCCTCCAGACGGTGCAGACCGAGCCGGCCGAAGGCGCGGCCGATGACCAGTCCCAGCCCCTCGCTCATCAGCCCGCGTCCGGCGGCGTGCGCGAAGGCGCCGTACCCGAGCGCCCCGCAGCGGAACGCGCCCCGGACGATGTTGTTGATGTTGACGAACCCCGCGATGCGGTCGTCGTCGCGGGCGCAGACGAGGTGGCCCGCCCGCGCGGGGTCCTCGATGAGCCGGCCCGCGTATGCGGCGTACGCGGCGGGCTCGTCCGGCGGGAAGAGCCAGGGGCGGTGCAGTTCCCCGCTCGCGCGGGCGAGGGCGGTGAACTCGTCGGCGTCCTCGGGGCGGAACGGGCGCAGATAGGTGCGGGGGCCCTCGGCGAGCGGGGTGGGAGGTCCGGGCATCGCGCCAGCCTACGACCTGTTCGCCGCTCGCCCCGGGGCCCGTCAGGTCAGTGCGGGCACGTCCAGGGTGAGTGTGGCGCTCTCCGCGTCCAGTACCCCGGGCACGCCCAGCGGCACCGTCAGCGCCGTGTCGCCGTGTCCGAAGCCCAGTTCCTCGACCACCGGTACGCCGAGACCTCCGAGCCGGTCGAGCAGCAGCGCGTGGACGTCCTCGTACGGGCCGCACCCCGCCCAGGAGCCGAGGCCGATCCCGGCGACGCCGTCCAGCCAGCCGGAGCGCAGGAGTTGGGTGAGGATGCGGTCGAGGCGGTACGGCTCCTCGCCGACGTCCTCGATCATCAGCAGCCCCCCGGCGGCGGAGGTTCTGGCGTACGGGGTTCCGAGGTCGGCGGCGAGCAGGCTGACGCAGCCGCCGAGGGTGACGCCGCGGGCCCGCCCCGGGACCAGCCCGCGTGCCGTGTCCAGGCCGAGGGTGCGTACCGACTCGGGTGCGAACAGCGTGGCGCGCAGCGACTCCTGGGTCGCGGGGTCCTTGAGGAAGGTGAGGGCGGCGGTCATCGGGCCGTGCAGGGTGGCCAGCCCGGCCCGGACGGCGAACGCCTCGTGCAGCGCGGTGATGTCGCTGTAGCCGACGAAGACCTTGGGGCCCGCGGCCCGGATCGCGGTCCAGTCGAGCAGGTCCACCATGCGCTGGACGCCGTACCCGCCCCGGGCGCAGAACACGGCGGAGACGGACGGGTCGCACCACGCCTCCTGGAGGTCGCGGGCGCGGTCCGCGTCGCTGCCGGCGAGGTAGCCGTGGGGGTGGACGTCCAGGACGTGCGGGGCCACGACCGGGTCGAGGTCCCAGCCGCGCAGGATGTCGAGCCCGGCGTCGAGCCGGTCGGCGGGGACGGGGCCGCTGGGCGCCACGACGGCGACGCGGGCCCCCGGACGCAGCCGCGCGGGCCGGGTCAGGGGCGTCGGCCGGAACGCGGACAAGGGTGTCATGTCGTCAGCTCCAGACGCGGGACGTCGGTACGGGTGAGGCCGAAGGTCTGTGCGTACAGGGAGAGTTCGGCCTCCAGCGCGCGGACCATCGTATCGGCCCTGCGGAAGCCGTGCCCCTCGCCCTCGAAGGCGATGTACGCGTGCGGGATGCCGCGTCCGGCCGTGCGCGCCAGGAAGCGCGCGCTCTGGGCGGGCGGGCAGATCACGTCGTCGAGCCCCTGGAGCAGCAGGAACGGCGCGGTGATCCGGTCGACGTGCTGGAGGGGCGAGCGCTCGCGGTAGCGGCCGGGGACCTCGGCGAACGGGCCGATCAGCGAGTGGAGGTACTGGGACTCGAAGTCGTGGGTCTCGTCGGTGGCCCAGCCGACCAGGTCGAGGACCGGGTAGATGATCGTGCCGCAGGCGTAGACGCTCGTGCCGGTGAGGGAGGCCGCCGCGGTCCAGCCGCCCGCGCTGCCGCCGCGTACGGCGATCCTGGCACGGTCGGCGGTGCCCTCGGCGGCCAGCGCCTCGGCGACGGCCGCGCAGTCCTCGACGTCGACCACGCCCCACTGTTCGCGGAGCCGGTCGCGGTAGGCGCGCCCGTAGCCGGTGGAGCCGCCGTAGTTGACCTCGGCGACGCCGATGCCGCGCGAGGTGAAGTAGGCGATCTCCAGGTCGAGGACGAGGGGCGCGTGTCCGGTGGGTCCGCCGTGGGCCCACACCACGTACGGGGGCAGTTCGTCGGCGGGGGCGCGCAGGCCGGGGTGGTGCGGCGGGTAGATGTGGGCGTGGATCTCGCGGTCGTCGGGCCCGGTGAAGGTACGGATCTGGGGTTCGGGGTAGTACGCGGGGTCCACCGGGTCGTGGTGGGCCGAGCCGATGACGCGGGCCTCTCCGGTACGGGTGTCCACCTCCACGACCTCGTACGCGCTGCGCGGGCTGGCGGCGACGCCGATGACGCGGTCGCCCCGGACGGCGAGGGTGGGGGCCCATTCGGTCCAGGGGCCCGCGGCGTCGACGAGTTCGCCGGTCCCGGGGTCGAGGATGCCGAGCGTGGTGGAGCCCCGGCCGTGGATGACGGCGATCAGCCCGTTCTCCAGCGGCCGGAACCACCGGAGGCCGATCTTCCACAACGGTCCGCCGAACTCCTCCTGGCGGCCGGGGCAGAGCGCCGTGCTCGCCACGGCCCCGTCGCCGGGCCGTTCGGGGCGGATGCGCTGCAACTCCCACCAGCCGCTCAGGTCGGAGACGAGGAGCAGGGAGCCGTCCGGCGCCCAGTCGGCCTGGGCGACCGACTCGTCGGTGTCCCCGACCACCGGCCGGGCCCCGGTGAAGGGGGCCGTGGCCGTCCCGGGGGCGGGTGCGGACACCTCGCCGAGCATCACCACCGTGCCCTCCCACGGCATCCGGGGATGGTCCCAGGCGATCCAGGCGACGGAGCGCCCGTCCGGCGAGAGCCGGGGTCCGGTGACGAAGCGGTGCCGGTCGTCGGAGAGTTCGGTGACGGCCGTACGGTCCTCGGCGGCCGAGCCGTCCAGCGGTACGGCCACGATCGCCCGGCGTACGTCGGTGGGCCGTTCGCCGGTGAACTCCTCCATGACGCACCAGACCTCGCCCCGGTCCAGGTGGATCACCGGGTCGGCCCAGCGCAGCCCGCCGCCGACGGCCGACACCGGGGTGAGCGGGCGTGGTTCCGCCGTGCCCTCCGGCTCGTACGCGTACAGGCGCTGGTCGGGCAGGTGGACGAAGACGGCGAGCGGGCCGCCGGCGGGGCGGTCGGCGCCCGCCCAGGGCAGGCCGCCGTACTCGATCACCCGGCTGCGGACGTTCCAGGGTTCGGGCAGTACCGGTTCCTCCCGGCCGTCGGCGCGGCGGCGTACGAGCGCGCGCCGGCCGCCCTCCTCCGGGCGCGGCTCGGTCCACCACACCTCGCCGCCGACCGTTCCCACGTACTCGGGGCGCCCGTCGTGCGAGGCCGCCAGGGTGGCGTCGATGGGGGACGGCCAGGTCCCGTAGGGCCCGATGGGCAGTATCACGAGCGTTCCTCGCTCCTCGGCACGGCGTGCGCGGACGTACTCGGTCGGGTTCAGACGAGTTCGGTCAGGTTCAGGCGATTTCAGATGGTTTCAGGCGGACTTCAGATAGTGGTCGAGCACCCGGACACCGAAGTGCAGCGCCGAGACCGGTACGCGTTCGTCCACGCCGTGGAAGAGCGCCTGGTAGTCGAAGCCGGGGGGCAGCCGGAGCGGGGAGAAACCGTAGCCGGTGATGCCGAGGCGGGAGAACTGCTTGGCGTCCGTGCCGCCCGACATGCAGTACGGCACGACGTGCCCGGCCGGGTCGAAGCGTTCGACGGCGGCGCGCAGTTTGGCGAAGGTCGGTGAGTCGACGGGCGCCTGGAGGGCGACCTCCCGGTGGTGGAACTCCCACTCCACATCGGGGCCCGTCAGCATGTCGATGGTGGTACGGAACTCCTCCTCGCCGCCGGGCACCATCCGCCCGTCGACGTACGCCGTGGCCTGCCCCGGGATCACATTGACCTTGTAACCGGCCTCCAGGACCGTCGGGTTGGCGCTGTTGCGCACCGTCGGCTCGACCAGCGCGGCGGCCGGTCCCAGCTTGCCCAGCAGGCCGTCCACGTCGAGGTCATCGGCGTACACGTCGGTCTCTATGCCGTGCAGCACGGCGATCTCGGCGAGCGCCGCCCGTACGGTCGGGGTGAGCCGGACGGGCCACGGGTGGTCGCCGATCCGGGCGATGGCGGCGGCGAGCCGGCTGACGGCGTTGGCGCGGTTCACCTTGGAGCCGTGCCCCGCCGTGCCGTGGGCGGTCAGTTTGAGCCAGCCGGTGCCGCGTTCACCGGCGGCGATCGGGTAGAGCGCCATGCCGGGGCCCGCGTGGAAGGTGAAGGCGCCGGATTCGCTGATGCCTTCCGTGCACCCCTCGAACAGCTCGGGGTGGTGGTCGGCGAGGAAGCCGGAGCCGTCCTCGGCGCTGGCCTCCTCGTCGGCGGTGTAGGCGATGACGATGTCGCGGCGCGGCCGGACCCCGTTCCTGGCCCAGGCCCGGACGACGGACAGGACCATCGCGTCCATGTTCTTCATGTCGACCGCGCCCCGGCCCCACACCACCCCGTCCCTGATCTCGCCGGAGAAGGGGTGGACGGTCCAGTCGGCAGGTTCGGCGGGTACGACGTCGAGATGGCCGTGGACGAGGAGCGCGTCGGCGGACGGGTCGGTGCCCTCGATCCTGGCCACGACGTTGGTGCGCCCCGGGGTCCGCTCCAGGAGGGTGGGTTCGAGCCCGGCCGCGGCGAGACGCTCCGCGACGTACTCGGCCGCCGGCCGCTCCCGGCAGTCCCCGCCTCCCCGGTTGGTGGTGTCGATACGGATGAGGTCGGAGGTGAAGGTGACCACCTCGTCGAGCGCCGCCGTATCGAGAGCATCACTGGTGTCGCTGCGCGTCATGTCAGCCATACTGCTCCTCCACGGCGGCCGAAACGATCGTCGTGACCGCTTTGAAGGTGCGAATGGCCTCATACATCGTCCCGCTGGTGTACGAGACGCGCCGTTCGCCGCTCGGCGCGACGCCGGGTACGACCGTGGCGGCGGCGGAGAGATGGGCCGCGTCGAACTCCAGCTCCAGGGTGAACGGGCCGCCGTCGACGGGGGCGTGGCGTACGGCGAGGGCCGTCGCGTCCTTCGCGGCGGCGCGGATGTCGGCGGCGGTACGGGCCGGGGTGCGGCAGACGGCCGCGTACCGCGAGACATGGTCCTTCACGGCGACCTTGTGCGCCTCGGGCGCGTAGCCGATCGCGTCCTCGCAGGTCAGGTCGTCTCCGGTGACCAGGACGACGGGGACGCCGTACTCGGCGACGACCTGTGCGTTGAGCAGGCCCTCGCTGGCGCGTACACCGTTCAGCCAGACCCCGGTGAGGGAGTTGGCGAGATAGGTGTGGGCGAGGACGCCCTCCGTGCCGGCGCCGGTGTGGTAGCCGACGAAGGCGATGCCGTCGACGTCGCCGTGCTGCACGCCCTCGACCATGGAGAGCGACTTGTGACGCCCGGTGAGCATCTCGGCGCGCTCGTCCAGCTTCTCCAGCAGCAGATTGCGCATGGACCAGTGCGCCTCGTTGATGAGGACCTCGTCGGCGCCGCCGTCGAGAAAGCCGAGCACCGCCGCGTTGACGTCCGAGGTGAACAGGGCGCGGCAGCGATCCCACTGCGGCGTCCCCGGCAGGACGTCGGCGGGCCAGGTCACCCCCGTGGCACCCTCCATGTCGGCGCTGATGAGGATCTTCACAGGTGGCTCCGTTCTCCGCCCGGCGCCGCGCGGCCGCACGCCGGTCCTGAGGGCAGGGTGAGTGTAGACCGACAGGACGCCTGCCCCGTAAGGGTCCCGCAGAAAAGGGCATGTCCTCGCCGATACGCCACATCCGCACGACGCCCCCCGCTCGGGAGGGGGCGCCGTACGGATGTGGGGTGTGAGGGGCCGCGCGTCGGGCGTGGAGGCGTCAGCGCATGCGCGCCGAGGGCCGGTACTGGCCCTGCCCCGTCCCGTCCGTCGGGCCGAAGGGGTCCATCGGGTCGGCGGAGGTCCTGAACTCCTCGACCGGCGTCGGGTCGAGGTAGAACCACTCGGCCGTCGGTCCCGGTGTCGCCCCCAGATCCCCCTGGGTTCCCTGCCCCGCGACCGAGGAGGGCGGCGCGGCGGGCGGCACGGGCGCGTTGGGGGTGTTGGGCCGCAGCAGTTCCACCCGTACCTCGCCGGTGCCCCGCTGCTGGGCCACGAACTCGTCGACCTGGCTGCGGCAGGCGTGGTCCCAGTGGGTGACGGCGGTCAGGTCGAGGCGGATCCTCGGCATCCCGGCGGAGGCGACCTCCTCCAGCGCGTCGATCAGCTTCGGCAGCCGCAGGAAGGTCGCGTTGCCCGCCATGACCAGCTTCGCCGTGTCGCCGGACACCTCGGTGCGTACCGAGGTCTGCGACATCCGCAGCGCGGCCAGGATGATGCCCGCCGCGAGGCCCACGAGGACGCCTTCGAGCAGGGCGGTGGCGACGATCACGACCGTGGTGAGGGTCATGACGACGAACTCGCCCCGGTCCTGGCGCCACATCTTCGGGAACTCGTGCGGCGCGAACAGCTTCCAGCCGCTGTGCACCAGGACGCCCGCGAGGACGGAGATCGGGATGAGGGCGAGCACTCCGGGCAGCAGCACGGCGAAGGCGAGCAGCCACAGGCCGTGCAGGGTGCGGGAGAGCCGGGTCTTGGCGCCCGCCTGCACATTGGCGGAGCTGCGGGCGACGACGGCGGTCATCGGCAGCGCGCCGAGGAAGCCGCAGATCGTGTTGCCCGCGCCCTGCGCGATGAGTTCGGAGTTGTAGCGGGTGCGTTCGCCGGTGTGCATCCGGTCCACGGCGGCGGCCGTGAACAGGCTCTCCGCCGAGGCGATGATGGTGAAGGTGAGGACGGTGGTGAGGACCGCGCCGTTGGCGAGCAGCGCGAACTGCGAGGGCCCGGGGATCTGGACGGACGCCAGCAGGTTGCCGACCTGGAGGGTGGTGATGTTCACCCCGGGCAGGGCGGCCACCCCCATGCCGCCGGCCACCGCGACCAGCGCGGCGGGCATCTTGTTCACCGGGGCCGGCATCTTCTTCCAGAGGAAGCTGAGGACGACGGTGCCGATCCCGAGCGCGGCGGCGATCATCTTCTGCGGGTCGGCCAGGGTGTCCGCGATCAGCCCGGGGATGCCGAGCATGTTCTCGATCGGTACGCCGATGGCCTTGGCGTCGGCCATCGGGTACGCCTGGCTGAACATCAGCGGCAGCCCGATCCCGGCCAGCATGCCCTGCACCACGGCGATGGAGATCGCCTGGAACATCCGGCCCAGACGGATCAGTCCGAGCCCGATCTGGAGCAGCCCGGAGGCCAGCACGATCACGCCGAGGGTGGCGAGTCCGTGCTCCAGGACCGCCTCGGCGACCAGCGCGGCGAGACCGGCGGCGGGACCGCTCACCTGGAGGGTGGAGCCGCGCGCCATGCCGACGACCAGACCGCCCACGACACCGGAGATGATGCCCAGCTCGGGCGGGGTGCCGGAGGCCACGGCCACGCCGATGCAGAGCGGCAGCGCGACGAGGAAGACGACGAAGGACGCGGTGATCTCGGTGGCGAGGTCGGGCTTCTGACCGGCCCCCGGCTTCTTCTTCCCGGCCGCCTTGCCCGGCGCCTTCCCGGGCGCCGGCGGTGGACCCGGCGGCCTCGGCGGGGCGGACGGCGCCCCGTAGGACGCCGGGGCGGTTCCGTGGGGATCCGTCGCGTACGGGTCCCGGGCGTAGGCGTCCGCGGTCGCGTACGGATCCGCGTACGGGTCCGGCCCGTACGGATCGGCGACGGGGTACGGGTCGGCGTACGGGTCCGTGGGCGCGTACGGGTCGGCGCCGAAGGCGTCGAACGGATCCGGCCGCACCGTGCCGTACTCCGGTTCGGGCTCGGGTTCGTGTGCGCGGTTCTGGCCGCGGCCCGCATGCCGGCCGCGGTGGCGGCCGTTGCCCGGCGGACCGGGCTGGACGGGGCCGCCGTATCCCTGCCCCGGGCTCAGCACGCGTGCACCCGGAAGGTGTCGTCGTCCTCGTTGAGCTCCCACAGCTCGCCGGTGTGGACCTCGTAGTACCAGCCGTGCAGCGTCAGCCTGCCCTCCGCCAGCCGCCGCCGGGCCGCCGGGTACTCGCGCAGCGCGGCCAGTTGGACCCGTACGTTGAGCTGCGCCAGCTCCGTGACGCGCGCGTCACCCGGGGCGGGCGCGGCGGCCGGATCCGTGCCGTCCGCCGGCCGACGGTCCAGGACGGAGGCCAGCCCCGGCCGGGCGTTCTCCAGCCAGGCGCCCACGCCGGGCAGGGCGGAGAGGTCCTTGCCGGAGGCCAGGGCGCCCATCGCGCCGCAGTGGGAGTGTCCGCAGACGACGATGTCCCGTACGTCGAGCACTTCGAGCGCGTACTCGACGGTGGCGGCCTCCCCGGAGACGAGATGCGGCACATGCGGGGGGACGATGTTGCCGGCGTTGCGTATTTCGAAGACCTCACCGGGTCGCGCACCCGTGATCAATGCGGGGATGACGCGGGAATCGGAACAGGCGACGAAGAGTGCCTGTGGAAATTGCCCTTCGGCCAGTTTCCGATATGTCTCGCTTTCGAAATCTACCCGGCGTCGGAACGAGCGGGCGCGTTCGAGCAGAGCCTTCATAGTGCCTCCCCAGCGGGTGGTTGTAGCCAGGACCTGGTTCAACACCGTAGAGAGCGCCACCCAAGACGAAGGTTAGAGGAACACTAAGGCAATGCCATGATTCGGCCGAGCGCTGTGACCTGGCTCCCACTCCCGCGAAAACTGTGTTCGCCGGATCCTTTTATCGTACGGTGTTCGCCCCGGCGCGAATACGGGAAGAACTCGTGTCGGTCGAATTCACGGAGAAACGGAAATACATGACCCTGAGGGCCCTGCTCATCGAGGACGACGAGACGATCGCCGAGCCCCTTGTCGAGGGTCTGGGCCGCTACGGCGTGACGGTGGGCCGGGTGTCCACGGGCGCGGAGGGACTGCGCGGCCCGTACGGCGACATCGTCCTGCTCGATCTCGGACTGCCGGACATGGACGGTATCGACGTCTGCCGGGGCATCCGGCAGGTCTCGGACGTGCCGATCATCATGCTCACCGCGCGCGGCACGGAGGCCGACCGGGTCCTGGGCCTGGAACTGGGCGCCGACGACTATCTCGCGAAGCCTTTCAGCGTACGGGAGTTGATCGCCCGGATCCGGGCCGTGACCCGCAGGACCGCCGCCTGGGCGGCCCCGGCGGGCGCCACGCCCATGGACCCGACCGGCGCCACGGGGGCCTTCGGCGGGATCCCCGCGCCCATCGGGGTGGAGGTGACGCACGGGCGCGGGGCGTTCCCGTACCCGATGCCGACCGCTCCCCCGGCGCCCGCGCCCCACCGGGCACGGCAGGCTCCGTCCGCTCCCGCCGCGCCGCCCGCGCCGCCGTCCCCGCCGGAGGCCGCGCCCGCGCCCCCGCCGGCCCGTGAACGGGCGTCGGTCCGTGAACCGGCGCAGGCCCGCGAGTCCGCGCCCGCCCGTGAAGCGGCCCCGGGGGGAGGAGACGTACTGCCGCCGCCCTCGGCCACGGGCGCGCTGATCGTCGACCGGCGCACCCGTCAGGTCTGGATCGGTGAGCGGTCGGTGATCCTCACCCCCAAGGAGTTCGATCTGCTGGCCCTGCTGACCGAGGATCCCGGCGCGGTCTACTCGCGCCAGCAGATACTCGACCGGGTGTGGGACCCGAACTTCCACGGCCCGACCAAGACCCTCGACGTCCATGTCGCCACGCTGCGGCGGAAGTTGGGGAATCCGGCCTGGATCCAGACACTGCGCGGGGTAGGGTTGCGGCTCGCCGTGCGGACCGACCCGCATCAGGAGCAGCAGGGCCCGGTCGGCGCCGGGCACGCCTTCGACCACCCGGGGTCACGGTTCTGATGACACAGAGACTGCTGGTCAGCTATCTGACCCTCGCCGCCCTCGTCCTGATCTGCCTGGAGATCCCGCTCGGCTACGTCTACAGCGCCGCCGAGCGCGAACGCGCCACCAACGCCGCCCACGAGGAGGCCGAGTCGATCGCGGACTACGCGTCGCTCTCCCTCGCCTACGGACGCCCCGAGGAGCTCGCCGCGCAGGTCGCCGCCTGCGCGAAGCGCATCGGCGGCCGGGTACTGGTCGTGGACCCCTCGGGCACCCCGCTCGCCACCTCGCACCCGATCGACGCGGACGAGCGGGCCGGTCTCGCCAAGCGGGCCGAGATCTCCGCGGCGCTGCTCGGCGGCAACGGCGCCGATGTGCGGACCTCCTCGATCGGCGGGGTCAACTGGCTCTCGGTGGCCGTCCCGGTCCGGCACGGTGCCACGCTCCAGGGCGCCGTACGGCTCATCGTCCCGACCGACGCGGTCGCGCGCGACGTCCACCAGGTGTGGCTGGGGCTGGCGCTCGGCGGGGTCGGGGTGCTCACCGCCGTCGGTACGGTGGCGTTCGCGCTGGCCCGCTGGATCGGCGGACCCATCCGTGAACTGGAGCGCGCCGCCCGTACGTTGGCGGGCGGCAGCCTCACCACCCCGGCGTCAGTCACCACGGGCCCGCCCGAAGTACGGGTACTGGCAGCCACGTTCAACCGTACGGCCGCCCTGCTGGAGCATCTGCTCGCCTCCCAGAGCGCGTTCGCGGGCGAGGCGTCCCACCAGCTCAAGACACCGCTCGCGGCGCTGCGGCTGCGCCTGGACAATCTGGAACCCGATGTGCCGCCGCATCTGCGCGCCAACCTCAACGCCGCGATGACGGAGACCGAGCGGCTGGCCAGGATGGTCGAGGGGCTGCTCTCGCTGGCCCGGATGGAGGAGACCGCGCTCACCCCCGAGCCGGTCGACCTGGACGAGGCGGCGAAGGAACGCGTCTACGCCTGGGGCGGTCTCTACGAGCAGCACGGTGTACGGCTCCTGCTGCTCGGCGATCCGATCGGCCGGGCCCTGGCCGTCCCCGGGGCCGTGGAACAGATCCTGGACAACCTGCTCTCCAACTCCCTGCGGGTGGCGCCGATGGGGAGCACGGTGACGGTGTTCCGGCGGCTGCGCGGCAGCGGCGCCGAACTCCATGTCGCCGACCAGGGGCCCGGGATGACCGCGGAACAGCGGCGGCGCGCCTTCGACCGGTTCTGGCGGGCGCCCGACGCGCCCAAGGGCGGCACCGGTCTCGGGCTCGCCCTGGTCCAGCGCCTCACCCTGGCCAGCGGCGGCGAGGCGCTGCTGCTGCCGGCGCCGGGCGGCGGCCTGGAGGCCGTCATCCGGCTCCAGACGCTGACACCCCGGCGCGCCGGCGGGTTCCCGCTGCCCATCCCCCACCCGCGCCGCCGCCCGACGGCCGGGGCGAAGGCGGGAGCGGGGGCGGGCGTGGGAGCGGGCGACGCGTGACCTCGTCCGTACGGGGGCCTTGCAACCGCCCCCGTACGGACGCCCGTTACTGTCCGGCGAGGACGAACCACCGCGCGGGCAGGTCGATCCGGGTGCCGTCGGGCAGGTGTTCGGTCTGCGGGAGCGCGGTGTCACCGCTGGCGAGGATCTCCAGGCCCGCTCCGCGCAGCAGTTCGGGCACCTCCTCGTCGGTCACGCCCGCGGGCCTGAGCCCGTGCTCGAAGACCCGCCGCAGCTTCTCCGGCGGGCCGCCGGGGCCCTCCACCGCTCCTTGGAGCACCGCCTTGGAGGCGGGGGTCAGCTCGGCGACGAAGGCCCGGCCGCGCGTGCCGACCAGCTCCGCGACGGCCGCCGCGACCGCGGGCCGGTCCTGCGGGTCGCTCTGGTGGATCACGGCGCGCATGTAGACGTTGGTGTCGCCGGTGCGCTCGCGCAGCGCGCGCACGGCGTCCTGGTCGACCAGATCGATCTGTTCGAACTCGGCCGTCCCCGTGGTGTCGGCGCGGCGCGCGTGTGCGATCGCCGCGTGCGAGAGATCCACCCCGATCGCACGGGCGAAGCGGGTGGCGAGGTAGCGCGTCTGGGTGCCGTTGCCGCAGCCGAGGTCGACCACGGGCAGTGAGGCGTCGGCGTGCGGCAGGAGCAGTTCGCTGTGCGGGACGGAGCCCAGCGACGGGTCGCAGTCCCAGATCGCCTCACCCGGCGCGCCGGAGGTCTCCCGCCAGTAGCCTTCCCAGGATTCGCGGTAGCGCGACGACACATCCATGTCGGTCCTCCCCGTGCAGGGCTCACCGGGCGCGAGCTGTCGCATCATGGAGTACCGCCCGTGGGGCGTGGGAGGCAAGAGGGCCTGGTGGTTCCTTCACCTGCCCTTCGCACGGGTGCGCGTGGTGTGCGGGAGCGCCTGCTCGAACCAGACCGTCTTCCCGTGTGCCGAACTGCTGCTGCCCCACTCGCGGGCGAGCGCGCTCACCACCCGCAGTCCGCGGCCGAACTCGTCCGAGCGGCCCGCGCTGAGCAGCGTGGCGGGCGCGGGCTCGTCGTCGAGGACCTCGCACAGCAGGGCGTCCGTACGGACCAGCCGCAGCCCGACCCGGCGGGAGCGGGCATGGTTCACGGCGTTGGTGACCAGTTCGCTGACCATCAGTTCGGCCGTGTCCACCACCGTGCCGGGCAGGTCCCAGCCGAGGAGCCGGTCGCGTACCAGACGCCGGGCGCGCCGCACCTCGCGTGGGTCCAGGGCGAGTTCGTACTCCGCCACGTCGTCGGTGGGGATGCCGTTGAGCCTGGCCATCAGCAGCGCCACGTCGTCCTTGCGCCCGCCGCGGGTGTTCAGGGCGCGGATGATCGTGTCGCAGGCGTCGTTCATCGAGGCGGCGGGGTGGGCGGCGGAGGCGCAGAGCGCCGCGAGACCGTCCCCGATGTCCTCCCCGCGTACCTCGACCAGGCCGTCGGTGCAGAGCACGAGCCGGTCGCCGGGACGGATCCGTACGGTCGCCGTCTCGAAGGCCACGCCGCCGACGCCGATGGGCGCTCCGGTGGGCACGTCGAGGACCTCGCTGCTGCCGTCCTCGGCGCGGACGAGCACCGGCGGGATATGACCCGCGTTGGCGATCTGGACCTCGGAGCGGATCGGGTCGTACACCGCGTACAGGCAGGTCGCCAGGTACTGTTCGCCGAGCCGCTGCGCCAAGTCGTCCAGATTGCGGAGCAGTTGGGCGGGCGGCATCTCCATGGTGGCCATCGTCTGGACGGCGGTGCGTAACTGGCCCATCATCGCGGCCGAGTTGAGGCCGTGGCCCATCACGTCCCCGACGACCAGCGCCGTACGCGATCCGGGCAGTTTGACGGCGTCGAACCAGTCGCCGCCGATCCGGCCGAGCCGGGTGCCGGGCAGGTAGCGGGTGGCGATGTCGCATCCCGCCATGCGCGGCGCGACCTGCGGCAGCATGCTGTCCTGGAGCGTCTCGGCGACGTTCTCCTGGTAGGTGTACATCCGGGCGTTGTCGAGGACGAGCCCGGCGCGGGCGGCGAGTTCGGCCCCGGTCGTACGGTCCATGGCGTCGAACGGCTCGCGCTCGGGCCGCCGCATCAGCACCATGAAGCCGAGCACCACGTCGCGCGCCTTGAGCGGGACGAGCAGCATGGAGCGGTGGTTGATGAGGGGCCGCAGGTCGCGCTTCTCGAACTCGCCGGAGATCCGGTTGCCCTGCTCCTCGCTGATCCGCGGGATGAGCACGGGCTCGCCGGTGACCATGCACTGGAAGAACGGGGTGTGTTCGGGGAAGGCGATGGCCTCGCCGACCGGGACCGTGTCGTCCCAGCGGCCCGGCTCGTCGTTGTGTTCGACCCAGACGCGGTGCCAGATGGTCGTGACGTCGGGCGGCCCGTCGGGGAACCCCTCACCGGCCAGGACGGCGGCGCGCAGATGGGTGCCGGCGAAGTCGGTGAAGCGGGGCACGGCCGCGCTGGTGACCTCACGGATGGTGCGGGACAGATCGAGGGAGCTGCCGATCCGTCCGCTGACCTCGTTCAGGAATTCGAGGCGCTCGCGCACCTCCGCGTACTCCAGGTCGAGTTCGGGCCGGGGTGCCGCACGCCGCCGCGGTGTGTCCTGCGCGTCGGGCGTGGTGTACCCCGGGTGGTCCTGCGCCCGTTTCGGCACCCCCCAGTCCGGGGTGACGGGGACCCGTTCGTGACGACTGAACTCCAGTACGGGGTAGCCGAGTTCGAGGACCTGGGAGACGATGCGGCCGGCCGCGGCGGGCCCCATGTTCGGCAGGATGTCCGGCAGCCGTCTCGCGAGCCGGTCGGCGTCGGGGAACTCCGTGTGCAGGGCGAAGGCCGGGGTGATGCGCAGCGCGCCGCCGCCCGGATCACCGGTCGCCTCGCCGTCCGCGGAGCGGAACTGGGCCGCGTCGGCGGCGAGGACGAGATGGCGCCCGGGGCCGGGGCCGACCAGCGGGTAGGCCCACCAGAGCACGTCGAGTCTGCCGCGCCCCGGCTCGGAGAGCTTGGCGCACCCGGCGGTCGCGTAGGAGCCGAGGGTGTGCAGCTCCGGGCCCAGCTCGTCCTGGCCGTCACGGTCGTCGTAGCCTCCGTGGGCCACGCTCCGCTCCTGCCGCGCGAGGGCTCCGGCCACCGGCATCAGGTCCGCCGCCGGCTGGCCGACCGCCTCGTCCCGGGTGGGCCCGAACAGCCGTCGGGCCCCGCTCGACCAGTGCGACACCAGACCGTCGCCGTCCACGACGACCACGGCGAGCGGAATCCGGCCGGCCGCCGCGAATCGCTCCGGCGGCCCCGGCGGAATACCCCTGTCCATGGGTGGGAGGCTCCTTCCCTGCCGCCAGGATCCGCGGCTCCGCCCTCCACGGTACGCACTTCCGCACAGGTTGCGCCGGGCAATGAACTAATAGGTAGTGCGCCCGCGCACAACCCTTTGCCGACTGAATTTCAGTCAGTCCTCGTGGCCCAATTGGAGATCGCGTTCGGTGCGCCCGCCGCCCGCCATCCGGAGCACGGTGGCGACCGGAGGATAGCCCGCCGCGATGACCGTGTATTCGCCGGAGGAGAGGTCGACGAAGCGGAAGGTGCCGTCGGCGCCGGTGGTGAGGGTGTCCACCACGTTGCCCGCCGCGTCGAGCAGGGTGACCCGGGCGTCCTCGACGGGACGGCCGCCCCCGGCCCGTACGGTCCCCCGCAGCACCGCCCCGCCGGCCAGCTCGATGTCCTGCCGGGTCTCCCGCGACGCCTGCACGGTGACGGGGAGCGCGGCGGGCCGGAAGGCGGGGGCGCTCGCGGCCAGGGTGTACTCGCCCGCCACCAGCTCCGAGATCACATAGCCGCCCTCGCGCCCGCTGCGGGTGGTCGCCACGACGTCCCCGCGGACATCCGTGAGGGTCACGGCGGCGTCCCGTACGGGGGTGCCGTCGGCGGTGACCACGGCCCCGGCGAGACGGCCCGCGCCGCCGAGCACCACGTCCAGCTCGACCGGGCGTTCGCCGACGGTCACCGTGACCGCCTGCGGCTGGTGCCCGCCGGCCGCCGCGATCATCACGTACGAACCGGCCCCGGGCACGCTCAGCGCGTACCGCCCGTCCGTGCCGCTCGCGCCGCGCCCGATCTGGTGCCCCTGGACGTCGATGAGGGTGAGCGCGGCGCGGGGCACGGTGGACCCGTCGGGGTGCTGGACGGTGCCGCAGACGGCCACGCCCTGGAGATACGCCGCCGGACGCTCCGGGCCCGCCGGGGCCGAAGGCGCCCCGGGCGCGGGCCGGGCGGCGCGTGGGAGGGGGACGGCGACCGGCTCTGCGGCGGTGGGCTCGGCGGCGGAGGCGTTCTGGGACACCAGCGGTTTCTCCTTGAGGAAGAAGGCGGTCAACAGGCCGAGCGCGAGCACCGGCACGAGATAGAGGAAGATCCGCGGCATGGCGTCCGCGTACGCCTGGACGTAGCCGTCGCGCAGTGCGGGCGGCAGTGCGTGGACCATCTGCGGGGTGATGGAGTCGGGGCTCGGCAGCCCCGCCCCGGCGGGGACGCGGTCGGCCAGCGCGTCGGCGAGGCGGCCCGCGAAGAGCGTGCCGAAGACGGCGGCGCCCACGCTGCCGCCGATCTGCCGGAAGTAGTTGTTGGCGCTGGTGGCGGTGCCGAGGTCGGCGGGGCGTACGGAGTTCTGCACGGCCAGCACCAGCACCGGCATCACCAGGCCCACCCCGAGCCCGAGGACCGCCTGCGCCACCCCGCAGGCGAACCGGGACGTGTCGGCGTCCAGCCGGGACAGCAGCCACATGCCGACGACCGCGAGCGCGGAGCCGAACACCGGGTAGACCTTGTAGCGCCCCGTACGGCTGACGAGTTGGCCCGCGACGATCGAGGAGCAGACGATGCCGCCCATCATGGGCAGCATCAGCAGCCCGGACTCGGTGGCGCTCGCCCCGTCGACCATCTGGAGGAAGGTCGGCAGATAGCCGGCGGCGCCGAACAGCGCGACGCCGGCGATCGCGCCCAGCAGTCCGGTGACGTTGAAGACGGAGTCGCGGAAGAGGCGCGGCGGGATGATCGGTTCCACGGCGAAGCGCTCGACGACCAGGAAGAGCAGCGTCGTCACGGCGGCGCCCGCGGCCAGGCCGAGGATGACGCGGGAGCCCCACGCGTACTGCGTACCGCCCCAACTGGTCAGCAGCACCAGGCAGGTGGAGGCGGCGGCCAGGAGCAGCGTCCCGAGGACGTCGAGACGGGCGCGGGCGGCGGGTTTGGGGAGCTTGAGGACCACGGTGACGACGGCGAGGGTGACCAGGCCGAAGGGCACGTTGAAGTAGAAGCACCAGCGCCAGGAGACATGGTCGGTGAAGAAGCCGCCGAGCAGCGGTCCCGCGACGGAGGCGACCCCGAAGGCCGCGCCGATGAGCCCCATGTACCGGGCGCGCTGCCGGGGCGGGACGATGTCCGCGATGATCGCCTGGACGCCGATCATGAGCCCGCCCGCGCCGACCCCTTGGAGGGCGCGGAAGGCAATGAGCTGGTCCATCGTGCGGGACCAGCCGGCCAGCGCGGAGCCGATGACGAAGACGACGATCGCGAACTGGAAGACACCCTTGCGGCCGAGGAGGTCGCCGAGCTTTCCGTAGACGGGCAGGCCGATCGTGGCGGTGAGCAGATACGCGGTGATCGCCCAGGACATCCGGTCCAGGCCCTGGAGTTCGCCGACGATCTTCGGCAGGGCGGTGGCCACGATCATCTGTTCCAGCGAGGCCAGCAGCAGCGCGAGCATCAGCCCGAGGAAGACCAGGCGGATCCGGCGGGGGCTGAGCGGGGCGGTGGCGGCGGCGCCCGGGGCGGGGGTGTCAGGACCGGCGCCGTGGAGGGCGTGCCGCCCGCCGTGGCCGTTGCCGTCGTCGGCGGCGCCGTCGTCGGACCCGTCGTCGCGTTCGACGACCGGTCCGCCCTCCGTCACCAGAGTGGTCCCACCCACGTACCGCTCCCCTCGTCGCACCTGCGCGGCGTCATTCTTCGCATTGGCCGCCGAGCAGGAGCAAGCGGGAGGCTCTCCCCCGAAGAGGAGTGTGACGGGGGGAAGTTGAGGGGAAAAGGTGGCAACGGGGCGCTCATCAGGGGCTTTCCCGCGACGCCGCACGCCGGGGGCGCACAACCGCGCCGCGGGGAAGACCACTCGAAACGGTGAGCCCGGGAAAGCCCGAGCGGGCCCGCTGCCGGGCCGGTGGGAGGTCAGCCCTTCTCGGTCTCCGTGGCGAGCTTGGCCAGCAGCTCGTCGTAGATGCGGGCGAGCCCCTTCGGGGCGAAGGTCCGCTCGAAGAAGCCGCCGACACCGCCGGCGCCGTCCCAGACGGTGGAGACGGCGGCCTTCGAACGGCCCTCACCTGCGGGGGTGACGGTCCAGGTGGTGACCATGGAGGAGTTGCGGTCCTTCTCCACGAGGCGGCCGTCGCTGGGCTCGGTCACCTCCAGCAGGCAGTCGCGTACGCGCTTGCTGGTGGCCTGGAGCCGCCAGTGGACGAGGGTGCCCTCGCCGTCGCCGCCCTCGCGGACCTCGTACTCGCTGAACTGCCCCGGAAGGAGCTTCGCGCGGGTGTTCTCGTAGTCGGCCAGAGCATCGAACACCGTCTCCGGGTCCGCCGCGATGACTCGCTCCGTCGTGGCCTCGACCTGCGCCATGGATCTTCCTCCAGCACTCGGTTCTTAAGCGGGGTGCGGCCAGCCAACCACCCCCCGGTACGCCCGCCCAAATCCGGGCCGGAAGCGATCAAGGGAACAAGTGTTCTATTCTGTCGCCAGTGCTACCGAGGAGGCACCCATGCGCTGGGACAATCTGGCCGAAAGCCCACCCGACACCGCGGGGACCGGAACGCCCGGAGCGACCGGGGTACCCGGGACACCGGGGTCGCCGTCCGGGGAGATCGCGCTCTTCGGTACGGACGCGGTGACCACTCGTACGTTCGACACCCCCGAGTTCCGAGGAATCACGTTCCACGAGATCCGGGCCCGTTCGATCGTGAACCGGGTGCCGGGAGCGTCCCGTATGCCGTTCGAATGGACGGTGAACCCTTACCGCGGCTGCACCCACGCCTGCGTCTACTGCTTCGCCCGCAAGACCCACAGCTATCTGGACCTGGACACCGGTCTGGGCTTCGACTCGCAGATCGTCGTCAAGATCAACGCCCCGGAGCTGGTACGCCGCCAGCTCGCCTCCCGCCAGTGGCAGGGGGCGCACATCGCGATGGGCACGAACGTCGACTGCTACCAGCGGGCGGAGGGCCGCTACCGGCTGATGCCGGGCATCATCGGGGCGCTGCGCGACCGCGCGAACCCGTTCTCCATCCTCACCAAGGGGACGCTGATCCTCCGCGATCTCGATCTGCTCCGGGAGGCCGCCGCCGTCACCGACGTCGGCATCTCGGTCTCGGTCGGCTTCACCGACCAGGAGCTGTGGCGCACGGTCGAACCCGGCACGCCCTCCCCCGAACGCCGCCTCGACGTCGTACGCGCCCTGACCGGCCAGGGCATCGACTGCGGGGTGCTGATGGCCCCGGTCATCCCCTTCCTCGGCGACCGCCCCGAACAGCTCAGGGAGACGGTACGGGCGATCGCCACGGCCGGGGCCGCCTCCGTGACCCCGCTCGTACTGCATCTGCGGCCGGGGGCGCGCGAGTGGTTCATGGCCTGGCTGGGACAGCACCATCCGCATCTGGTGGCGCAGTACGAGCGGCTGTACGCGGAGGGGGCGTACGCCCCGAAGTGGTACCAGCGGCGGATCACCCGCCAAGTGCACGAACTGGCCGACGAGTTCGGGATCGGCCCCGCGGGCCGGGGCGCCGCGCGCCACATCCGTCCCCCGGCCGCCGCCCCGCCCCAGGAACCGGGCGCGACCCAGCTCACGCTGTTGTGAACCCTGCCGGGGCCGCGGGGAGTCAGGTGCCCGGGAGGCGGCCGAGCGCCTCGCCGGCCGCCGTCGCGAGGCGGGGGTGGTCCCTGGCCGCCGTCAGGACGGGGCGCGCGCGGGCGTCGCCGAGGCGGCCCAGGCCCTCTACGCAGGCGAGCGCGACGCGCCAGTGCGGCTCGTCCGGGGAGAGCAGCCGTTGCAGTGTGGTGATCAGCGCCGGTACGGACTCGGGCGCCCGTAACTCGGCGAGCAGGCGCACGGGGTGCAGCGCGTAGGCCGTACGGAGCCCGTTGGTGGCGAGCGCGGCGGCGGCCCGGGAGGTGCGCGGGTCACCGAGCCGGGCCAGGGCGTACGAGGCGGAGACGCAGCGCTCCGGATCGCGGTGGTTGAGGAGCAGCACCAGCGCCTCGAAGGCCCGCGCGTCACCGGCGCAGCCGAGCCGGAAGGCGGCGATCTCCAGCGCCCACAGGGGCTGGCCGCGCCCGACGAGGACATCGGCCAGCGCTTCCGTGTCGTCGGTGCCGATCAGCCGCCGGTACACGACGGAACCCCCGGACTCGTCCTTCGTCCGGTCGGCGAGCGAGCGGAAGTCCTCGTCCATGAGATCAGGATATCGGCGCCCACCAGCGTCAACCACGCCCCGACCGGCCACTCTTGGGAGGGACGGAGCCGTCGCCGCCCGGAGTGACGCGGCGCACAGCGACCCAGATCTGGCGCGCTCGTTACCGGTCGGTTAACCTCAGATGAGCGGATACCCTCCGCTGCTCGCGAAGGCCTGGTGACGCAGCCGCCGCGAGTGCTCCCCGGCGGTGCTGTCGGTTCAGCACCGCGATACGGCGTGGCCCCGGAACAGGGTCCGCCGCCGCTCCACCGCGCTTTTTCCCTGTGCCGTGCTCCCCGCCGCGTGCCCGCACGCCGGCCCACGCGCCCGCCGCGCCCCGCGCCCGCGCGCCCCTCAGCAAGCCGTCACTCACCCCTGGAGTCCCCTGATGGACATCCCTCTCTCCACCATCGCCGTCGTCGGCCTCGGCACGATGGGGACCGGCATCGCCGAGCTCCTGGCCCGGGCGGGCCGCGAGGTCATCGGCATCGACGTCAGCGCCGCCGCCGCCCGCCGCGCGGTCGAAGCCCTGGAGGCTTCCACCGCGCGGGCCGTCGGGCGCGGCCGGATCAGCGCGGCGGAGCGGCGGACCGCCCTCGCCCGGTTCCGTACCTTCTCCGATCTGCACGCCGCCGCCGACGCCGGCCTGGTGATCGAGGTGGTGCCCGAGTCGTACGAGACCAAGCTGGGGGTCCTGCGCGCGCTGGACGGGATCGTCGCGCCCTCCGCCGTCCTCGCGACCGGCACCAACGCCCTCTCGGTGACCCGGCTCGCGGCCGAATCGGCCCACCCCGAGCGGGTGCTCGGGCTGCACTTCTTCCATCCGGCCCCGGCGATGAAGCTGGTCGAGGTGGTCTCCTCGGTGCTCACCGCGCCGCGGTCCGTCGCCGCCGTCACGGCGCTCGCCCGCGAGCTGGGCAAGGAGCCGGTCGCGGTGGGCGATCGGCCCGGCTTCGTCGCGGACGGGCTGCTCTTCGGCTATCTCAACCAGGCCGCCGCGATGTACGAGGCCAAGTACGCCTCCCGTGAGGACATCGACGCGGCGATGCGGCTGGGCTGCGGGCTGCCGATGGGGCCCCTCGCGCTGCTCGACCTGATCGGCGTCGACACCGCCCGTACGGTGCTGGACGCGATGCACGCGGCCTCGCACGACCGGCTGCACGCCCCCGCGCCGGTCCTGCGGCAGCTCAGCGACGCCGGGCTGACCGGCCGGAAGGCGGGGCGCGGCTTCTACACGTACGAGGCGCCGGGCAGCGCCGTCGCCGTGCCGGACGCGCTCACCCCCTCCCCCGCGGCGGGCGCCGTCCCCGGCCGTCAGGTCGCCTCGGTGGGCGTCGTGGGCTCCGGCACGATGGCGAGCGGGATCGCGGAGGTCTTCGCCGTGGCGGGGTACGGAGTGGTCCTCGCCGCCCGGAGCCCGGAGAAGGCGGCGGCGGCCAGGGACCGGATCGCGACATCCCTCGCCCGTTCCGTCGAGAGAGGCAGGATCAGCGCCGGGGCCGGGGACGCCACGCTCGCGCGGATCGTGCCGGCCGGGTCGCTCGACGCGCTCGCCGAGGTGGATCTCGCCGTCGAGGCGGTGGCCGAGGACCTGGAGGTCAAGCGGCGGCTCTTCGCCACGCTCGACAAGGTCTGCCGGCCCGGCGCGGTGCTGGCCACCACGACCTCCTCGCTCCCCGTGGTGGCCTGCGCGCGCGCCACCTCACGCCCGGAGGACGTCGTCGGCATGCACTTCTTCAACCCCGCCCCGGCGATGAAGCTGGTCGAGGTGGTCCGTACGGTCCTCACCTGCGACGAGGCCCACGCCACCGTCCGCGAGGTGGCCGCCACCGTCCGCAAACACCCGGTGGAGTGCGGCGACCGCGCGGGTTTCATCGTGAACGCGCTGCTCTTCCCGTATCTGAACAACGCGGTGAAGATGGTCGAGCAGCACTACGCGACGCCCGACGACATCGACGCCGCGATGAAGCTGGGCGGCGGCTATCCGATGGGCCCCTTCGAACTGCTCGACGTGGTCGGCCTCGATGTCTCCCTCGCCATCGAACGCGTCCTGCACCGTGAGTTCCGCGACCCGGGGCTGGCCCCGGCGCCGCTGCTGGAACATCTCGTGGCGGCGGGGTGCCTGGGCCGCAAGACGGGCCGCGGCTTCCGCGAGTATGCGCGGCGCTGACCCGGGCGCGGGATGCGGCGGACCGCCCGGCCCCGAGCCGGGCGGCCCCCGGCCGGGTGCTCCCGAGCCGGGCGGTCCGAGGCCGGGCGGTGCGGGCCCGCGGGCGCGCTCTCCTGCGCCGATGCAGTACGTTCACCTCATGTCCCAGCCCGCCAAGTCCTCCCGTACGAGCACCCGGTCCGACGCCCCGGAGAGTGCGGCGGGCACCCGTGCCGCCGCCCAGCGGCTGAAGATGCGCCGCGAGCTGGCCGCGGCGGCCATGGAGCTGTTCGCCACCAAGGGGTACGAGGCGACGACGGTCGACGAGATCGCCGCCGCCGCGGGGGTCGCGCGCCGTACCTTCTTCCGGCACTTCCGCTCCAAGGAAGAAGCGATCTTCCCGGACCACGACGACACCCTCGTCCGCGCGGAGGCGGTGCTGAACGCCGCGCCCTCCCACGAGCACCCGCTCGACACGGTCTGCCGGGGCATCAAGGAGGTCATGCGGATGTACGCGGCCTCCCCCGCGGTCTCCGTGGAGCGCTACCGGCTGACCCGCGAGGTCCCCACGCTCCGGGAGCGCGAGATCGCCTCCGTGGCCCGCTACGAGCGGCTGTTCACCCGCTATCTGCTGGGCCACTTCGACGAGCGCGACCACACCGACGGCAATGACGACCCGCTGCTCGCCGAGGTGGCCGCGTCCGCCGTCGTCACCGCGCACAACCATGTGCTGCGCCGCTGGCTGCGGGCCGGCGGCGAGGGCGATGTCGAGGGGCAGCTCGACCATGCCTTCGCGATCGTCCGCGACACCTTCGGCACGGGCATCGGCGCGGGCCGGGCCATGGGCCGGACGCCGCGGCGGCCGGCGGCGTCCGCCCGCACCAGCGGGGAGGTGCTGGTGACGGTGGCGCGTACGGACGCGCCGCTGGACGAGGTCATGCGCGTGATCCAGCAGGCCCTCAAGGACGCCTGAGCACCACACCCAGCCCCCGCAACCCCGCCCCACCCCGGACCGGTGCCGTCGCGCCGGGAAGTGATACGTACCGGCCTCCGGGCGGTAGGTATGGCTCATGCGTGCCACGTGCCCGACAACTGAGACAGAAAAATGGCACCCAGTGCCTTGCCAGGTGTCACAGGGTGCCATACGTTGATGTTGTCCGGCTGTTCCCGCGAGCGATCCCGCCCGTGCGCCTGGACGCCTGCGTCACAGGCACCGCACCTCCGCGCCCACCCGGCGCCGTTCCAGCGGCAGATCGACAGCCGCCGCACCCGTCAGACCCGCCGAACCGACGGCACACCTCCACCGCAGTCACGTACGCGACCCCCCGCATTCGCATCCCAGCTTCGCCGGAGGCACCACCGTGAAGGACATCCTGGACGCGATCCAGTCGCCGGACGCCACGCCCGCCGACTTCGCCGCACTGCCCCTGCCCGGCTCGTACCGCGCGGTGACCGTGCACAAGGACGAGACGGAGATGTTCGCGGGTCTGGCCACCCGGGAGAAGGACCCGCGCGCCTCGCTCCATCTCGACGAGGTGCCGGTGCCCGAACTCGGCCCGGGTGAGGCCCTCGTGGCCGTCATGGCCAGCTCGGTGAATTACAACTCCGTCTGGACCTCGATCTTCGAGCCCCTGCCGACCTTCGGATTCCTGGAGCGGTACGGCAGGCTCAGCGACCTCACCAAGCGGCACGACCTGCCGTACCACGTCATCGGCTCCGACCTGGCGGGCGTCGTCCTGCGTACCGGACCCGGCGTCAACGCCTGGCATCCCGGGGACGAGGTCGTCGCGCACTGCCTCTCCGTCGAGCTGGAGTCGTCCGACGGGCACAACGACACGATGCTCGACCCCGAGCAGCGGATCTGGGGGTTCGAGACCAACTTCGGCGGTCTTGCGGAGCTGGCGCTGGTGAAGTCCAATCAGCTCATGCCCAAACCCCAGCATCTGAGCTGGGAGGAGGCGGCGGCGCCCGGACTCGTCAACTCGACCGCGTACCGCCAGCTCGTTTCCCGCAACGGTGCCGGGATGAAGCAGGGGGACAACGTGCTGATCTGGGGCGCGAGCGGAGGGCTCGGCTCGTACGCCACACAGTTCGCGCTCGCCGGTGGGGCGAACCCGGTCTGTGTCGTGTCCAGCGACCACAAGGCCGAGCTCTGCCGGCGGATGGGCGCCGAGGCGATCATCGACAGGACCGCCGGGGACTACCGGTTCTGGAAGGACGAACACCACCAGGACCCGCGCGAGTGGAAACGATTCGGCAAGCACATCCGCGAGCTGACCGGCGGCGAGGACGTGGACATCGTCTTCGAGCACCCGGGGCGCGAGACGTTCGGCGCCAGTGTGTACGTCACCCGCAAGGGCGGCACGATCGTCACCTGCGCCTCGACCTCCGGCTACACCCACGAGTACGACAACCGCTACCTGTGGATGTCGCTCAAGCGGATCGTCGGCTCGCACTTCGCCAACTACCGCGAGGCGTGGGAGGCCAACCGCCTCGTCGCCAAGGGGAGGATCCACCCGACCCTGTCGAAGGTGTACGCGCTGGAGGACACCGGCCAGGCCGCGTACGACGTGCACAGCAACCGGCACCAGGGCAAGGTCGGCGTGCTGGCGCTGGCACCGCGCGAGGGCCTGGGCGTGCGCGACGAAGAGCTGCGGGCCCGCCATCTCGACGCCATCAACCGCTTCAGGGACGTCTGACCCGGCCCCGCCCGAACGCCCGACCGCCCGACCGACTGAATGCCTGAACGCCTGAATGTCTGAGGGTTCCCACATGACCGATCGTCAGAAGGACCGGCCCTGGCTCATGCGGACGTACGCCGGTCACTCGACCGCCGAGGCGTCCAACGAGCTGTACCGGCGCAATCTCGCCAAGGGCCAGACCGGCCTGTCCGTCGCCTTCGACCTCCCGACACAGACCGGCTACGACCCGGACCACATCCTCGCCCGCGGCGAGGTCGGCCGGGTCGGGGTGCCGGTCTCGCACCTCGGCGACATGCGCCGGCTCTTCCAGGACATCCCCCTGGAGCGCACCAACACCTCGATGACCATCAACGCCACGGCCATGTGGCTGCTGGCGCTCTACCAGGTGGTCGCGGAGGAGCAGGGCGCGGATCCGGCCGCGCTCCAGGGCACGACGCAGAACGACATCGTCAAGGAGTACCTGTCGCGCGGGACGCATGTCTTCCCGCCGGTGCCGAGCCTGCGGCTGACCACGGACATGATCACGTACACGGTGAACCACCTGCCCCGGTGGAACCCGATCAACATCTGCAGCTACCACCTCCAGGAGGCCGGGGCGACCCCGGTCCAGGAGATCGCGTACGCGATGTCCACCGCGATCGCCGTGCTCGACGCGGTCTTCGCGTCGGGCCGGATCCCCGAGGAGCGCCGGGGCGATGTCGTCGGACGGATCTCCTTCTTCGTCAACGCGGGCGTGCGCTTCGTCGAGGAGATGTGCAAGATGCGGGCCTTCTCCCGTATCTGGGACCGGATCACCCGGGAGCGGTACGGCATCGAGAACGCGAAGCAGCGCCGCTTCCGCTACGGCGTCCAGGTCAACTCCCTGGGGCTGACCGAGGCCCAGCCGGAGAACAACGTGCAGCGGATCGTCCTGGAGATGCTGGCCGTGACGCTCTCCAAGGACGCCCGCGCCCGCGCCGTCCAGCTCCCCGCCTGGAACGAGGCGCTGGGGCTGCCGCGGCCCTGGGACCAGCAGTGGTCGCTCCGTATCCAGCAGGTGCTGGCGCACGAGAGCGATCTGCTGGAGTACGCGGACCTCTTCGACGGCTCGCACGTCGTCGAGGCCAAGGTCGCGGAGCTGGTCGACGGGGCCCTGGCGGAGATCGGCCGGATCGAGGAGATGGGCGGCGCGCTGGCGGCCGTCGAGTCCGGGTATCTCAAGTCGCGGCTCGTGTCCGCGCACGCGCAGCGCCGGGCGCGGATCGAGTCGGGCGAGGAGCGGATCGTCGGCGTCAACTGTTACGAGTCCACGGAGCCCAGCCCGCTCACCGCCGACCTCGACACGGCGATCATGACGGTCGACCCGACGAACGAGGCCCGGGTCGTGGCGGCCCTGGGCGCCTGGCGGGACGCGCGGGACGAGACCAGGGCCACCGACGCGCTGACCGCCCTCAAGAAGGCCGCCGCCTCCACCGCCAATCTGATGGAGGCGACCGTGGAGTGCGCCCGCGCCGGGGTGACGACCGGCGAGTGGTCCTGGGCGCTGCGCGACGTGTTCGGCGAGTTCCGCGCGCCCACCGGGGTGGGCGGGGCGCCGGTCGCGGTGACCGCCGAGCCGGGCACGCCGCTCGCCGCCGTACGGGAGAAGGTGACCCGTACCGCCGCGGAGCTGGGCTCCGGGCGGCTGCGGCTGCTGGTCGGCAAGCCCGGGCTCGACGGGCACTCCAACGGGGCCGAGCAGATCGCCGTACGCGCCAGGGACGCCGGCTTCGAGGTGGTCTACCAGGGCATCAGGCTGACGCCCGAGCAGATCGTCGGCGCCGCCCTCGCCGAGGACGTGCACTGTGTGGGTCTGTCGATCCTGTCGGGCTCGCACGCCGCGCTCGTGCCCGATGTGCTCGGGCGGCTGCGCGAGGCAGGCGCGGGCGAGCTGCCGGTGATCGTCGGCGGGATCATCCCGAACGCCGACGCCGAGGCACTGCGGGCGGCCGGAGTGGCCGCCGTCTTCACCCCGAAGGACTTCGGGATCACGGAGATCATCGGCCGTATCGTCGACGAGATCCGGAAAGCGAACAAACTCGACCCCTTGGAGGTCCCCTCATGACCGCGCCCGCCACCCCCGAGAGCCCCGCCGGGAACCGGCTGCGTCCGCGCCGCTCCTGTCTCGCCGTACCGGGCTCCAACCCGCGATTCCTGGAGAAGGCGCAGGGACTCCCGGCCGACCAGGTCTTCCTCGATCTGGAGGACGCGTGCGCGCCGCTCGCCAAGGAGGGCGCCCGGCACACCATCGTCGACGCGCTCAACAAGGGCGACTGGACGGGCAAGACGCGCGTCGTACGCGTCAACGACTGGACGACGCAGTGGACGTACCGCGACGTCATCACGGTCGTGGAGGGCGCGGGGCAGAACCTGGACTGCCTGATGCTGCCGAAGGTCCAGGACGCGCAGCAGATCATCGCCCTCGATCTGCTGCTCACCCAGATCGAGCGGACGATGGGCTTCGAGGTCGGCAGGATCGGCATCGAGGCGCAGATCGAGAACGCCAAGGGGCTGGTGAACGTCGACGAGATCGCCGCCGCCTCACCGCGTCTGGAGACGATCGTCTTCGGTCCCGCCGACTTCATGGCCTCGATCAACATGAAGACGCTGGTGGTCGGGGAGCAGCCGCCCGGCTATGGCGCGGACGCCTATCACTACATTCTGATGCGCATCCTGATGGCGGCCCGTACCCACGATCTCCAGGCCATCGACGGCCCGTACCTTCAGATCCGTGATGTGGACGGGTACCGCGAGGTGGCGCGGCGGGCGGCGGCGCTCGGTTACGACGGCAAGTGGGTGCTGCACCCGGGGCAGATCGAGGCGTCCAACGAGATCTTCTCGCCGTCGCAGGAGGACTACGACCACGCCGAGCTGATCCTGGACGCGTACGAGTGGCACACCTCGGCGGCGGGCGGGGCGAAGGGCTCGGCGATGCTCGGCGACGAGATGATCGACGAGGCCAGCCGGAAGATGGCGCTGGTGATCTCGGGCAAGGGCCGGGCCGCGGGGATGCGGCGTACCGCCGGCTTCGAAGCGCCGGAGGGCTGAGCGATGCGGTTCGGACGCACCTTCGAGGAGTTCGAGATCGGCGCGGTCTACAAGCACTGGCCGGGCAAGACGGTCACGGAGTACGACGACCATCTGTTCTGTCTGCTCACCATGAACCACCATCCGCTGCACCTGGACAGCAACTACGCGGAGAACACGACGGACTTCGGGAAGAACGTCGTCGTGGGGAACTACGTCTACTCGCTGCTGCTGGGCATGTCGGTGCCGGACGTGTCGGGCAAGGCCATCGCCAATCTGGAGGTGGAGTCGCTCAAGCACGTGGCGCCCACCTTCCACGGCGACACGCTGTACGGCGAGACGCTCGTGCTGGACAGGACACCGTCGAGGTCCCGGAGCGACCGGGGCGTCGTGTACGTGGAGACCAGGGGTTACAAGCAGGACGGCACGGTCGTCTGCGTCTTCCGGCGCAAGGTGATGGTGCCGACCGCGACCTATGTGAAGGAACGCGGCGGCGAGCAGCCGGGCCGCCCTCAGCCGCAGGAGAAGTGACGCCATGAGCCGACTCGCCCGGACCGCCGACCTGACCGAGGTCCAGCGGGAGATCCTGGCCACCGTGAGGGACTTCGTCGACAAGGAGATCCTTCCGGTCGCCACCGAACTGGAGCACCGCGACGAATACCCCACCCGGATCGTCGAGGGCCTGCGGGAACTCGGGCTCTTCGGGCTGATGATCCCCGAGGAGTACGGCGGTCTCGGCGAGTCGCTGCTCACCTACGCGCTCTGTGTGGAGGAGATCGCCCGGGGCTGGATGTCCGTGTCGGGCATCATCAACACCCACTTCATCGTGGCGTACCTGCTCAAGCAGCACGGCACGCAGGAACAGAAGGACACGTTCCTGCCGCGGATGGCCGAGGGCGAGGTGCGTGGCGCGTTCTCGATGTCGGAGCCCGGGCTCGGCTCCGATGTCGCCGCGATCACCTCGAAGGGGGTCAGGGACGGGGACGCGTACGTACTGAACGGCCAGAAGATGTGGCTGACCAACGGCGGCACGTCGAACCTGGTCGCGGTGTTGTGCCGGACGGACGAGGGCCACCCGGAGGGCACGGCTCCGCACCGGTCGATGACCACGTTCCTGGTCGAGAAGGAGCCGGGCTTCGGTGAGGTGCTTCCCGGGCTCACCATCCCCGGGAAGATCGACAAGATGGGGTACAAGGGCGTCGACACCACCGAGCTGATCATGGACGGAGTGCGCATTCCGGCCAATCGGGTCCTCGGTGGGGCCACCGGCCGAGGGTTTTACCAAATGATGGACGGGGTGGAAGTGGGCCGGGTGAATGTCGCGGCGCGTGGTTGCGGCGTCGCTCAGCGCGCCTTCGAGCTGGGCGTCTCGTATGCCCAGCAGCGTCACACTTTCGGCAAGCCGATCGCCGAGCACCAGGCGATCCAGTTCAAGCTGGCCGAGATGGCTACCAAAGTCGAGGCCGCCCATGCCATGATGGTCAACGCGGCACGCAAAAAGGACTCCGGGGAACGAAACGACCTGGAGGCAGGGATGGCGAAGTACCTCGCCTCCGAATACTGCAAGGAAGTCGTCGAGGACGCCTTCCGGATCCACGGCGGTTACGGCTTCTCCAAGGAGTACGAGATCGAGCGCCTCTACCGCGAAGCGCCGATGCTGCTGATCGGCGAGGGTACCGCCGAGATCCAGAAAATGATCATCGGCCGCCGCCTGCTGGAGGAGTACCGATTCCAGGGTTAATTATCGGCTTTGAACCGCTTTGTCGGCGAAGAAAATCACACCCTGTCGTGCTCTGCCGCACGCTTCAAGCCGCCCGACTCGGGTGCTGGCTTGCTCAGTTGCGGCTTGTAACCAGTACCATCGCTGGAAAGCCGCCGTCCCCCGTTGCCAGCGCGGCATCATCCGCTACGAAGGTCATCCATGCCCCACAGCCAAACCTCTGCACCACGCGGCCGGGTCCGCATCGCTCGCGGAGCATCGCCGTGGCTTCTCCCGACCGTCGCCACCGCGGCGATCGGACTGGCCCGCGCGCGCAGCTCCAAGCGTGCGGCAGTCCTCGCTGTGCCCGCCACCGCGCTCGCGGCGGGCATGCTGTGGTTCTTCAGAGACCCGGAGCGCGAGATCACGCAGGGCCGGGTCATCTCCCCGGCCGACGGTGTGGTGCAGAGCATCATGCCGTGGAAGGACGGCCGTACGCGGGTCGCCATCTTCATGAGCCCGCTGAACGTCCATGTCAACCGCGCTCCCCTCGCGGGAACCGTGACGTCCGTGGAGCACGTCCCCGGAGGGTTCGTCCCGGCGTTCAACAAGGAGAGCGAGAACAACGAGCGCGTCGTCTGGCACTTCGACACCGAGCTGGGTGACATCGAGATGGTGCAGATCGCCGGCGCGGTGGCCCGGCGCATCGTCCCGTACCTGCCCCAGGGGACCAAGGTGGAGCAGGGCGAGCGCATCGGCCTGATCCGCTTCGGCTCGCGCGTCGACATCTACCTTCCGGAAGGTGTCGAGGTCGCCGTCGAGGTCGGCCAGACCACGACCGCAGGGGTGACTCGAATTGACCGTGATTGATCCCGACACGCAAGCCGGGTGGGCCGCGGAGGCCGAGGCCGAGGCGGACGCCGACGCGGAGGACATGCCGCTCTCACTGCGGCTGTCGATAGCGGACACCCTCACGCTGGGCAACGCCACCTGCGGCTTCATGGCCGTGTACTTCACCACGACCGGCATCCTGATCCCGCATCTCACGGGCAGTGACGAGACCGGCATGGCGCGGCACTCCGCCGCGACCGCCGTGATCCTGATGCTCGCGGCGGCGATCTTCGACCTGCTCGACGGGCTCGTGGCACGCAAGCTGCGCAGCTCGCCGATGGGCGCGGAGCTGGACAACCTCTCCGACCTGATCAGCTTCGGTCTCGCCCCGGCCTATTTCGTACTGGTGTACGGAATGGTCGCGGACGACGCGCATCAACGGGTCTCGGCGCTCGCCGCGGTCGTGGTGCTGCTGGCCGTCGTGCTACGGCTCGCGAGATTCTCCTGCGTGACGCTGAAGGACGGCATGTTCCAGGGGATGCCGTCCCCCTTCGGCGCGCTGACGGTCGTCTCGATCGTCCTGCTGGAGCTGCCCTTCGTACCGACGACGCTCGCGATCGTCGGGGTGGCGTGGCTGATGGTGAGCCGCGTCGAGTACCCGAAGCCGCGGGGGGTCCTCGCGGTGGCCATGCTGGGCTGGATCGTGGCCGCGATGGGGCTGCTGGCGGCGTGGGCGTTCGACGCGCCCGGCGGTCAGCTCCTGCTCCAGACCGGCTGTGCGCTCCAGGTGGTGACGGGTGCGGTGATCCCGCTCTTCGCCACGGCACGGCGGGTGAACACCTTCCGCGGCAACCGCCGCGAGGCACGGGCCGCGCAGCTCCCGTAACAGCGCGCGGACGGCATACGGAAGGGGCCCGGGCGGACAGCCCGGGCCCCTTCCGTATCCGTATGTCCTGATGTCCGGCGGCTCAGCTCAGGAAGTCGCGGGCGATGTCCGCCGCCACACGTTCCAGCAGGGGGCCCGCCTGGGCCATGCAGCGGGCCGGGTCCGGTTCGAGGTGGGTGAGGGCGTAGGCGCGGCGGATACCGGCCTTGCCCAGCGCCTCCGGTGGCAGGACCAGCCGGCCGCAGACCGCGATCACCTCGATGCCCCGCGCGCGGGCCGCCGCCGCGACACCCGCGGGCGCCTTGCCGTGCAGCGTCTGCTCGTCGAGCGAGCCCTCCCCCGTGATCACCAGGGTGGCCCGGGCCAGGGCGGGGGCGAAGCCCAGTACGTCGAGCATCACCTCGATGCCGGGGCGGAAGGCGGCGCCGAGCCCGACGAGCGCGCCGTAGCCGATGCCGCCCGCCGCGCCGGCGCCCGGCGAGAGCGCGAGGGTGGCGGCCCGGGGGCCCACGGCCGTCGCCAGGACCGTGGCGTAGTGGGCGAGGGCCGCGTCGAGGACGGCGATGTCCTCGGGGCTCGCGCCCTTCTGCGCCCCGTAGACGGCGGGGGCGCCCTGGGGTCCGGTCAGCGGGTTGTCGACATCGCTGGCGAGGACGATCTCCGTACCGGCGAGCCGGGTGTCGAGGCCGGAGAGATCGGCGGTGGCGAGGTCCCGCAGCCCGCCGCCGCCCGGGCCGACGGGCTTGCCGTCCGCGTCCAGGAAGCGCGCGCCGAGCGCGGCGAGCATCCCGGCGCCGCCGTCGGTGGTGGCGCTGCCGCCGACGCCGAAGACGATGGTCCGCGCGCCCGCGTCGAGCGCGGCGCGCAGCAGCTCGCCGGAGCCGTACGTCGTGGCGGTGAGGGGGGCGAAGACGCCCTCGGGGAGGTGCTGGAGGCCCGACGCCTCGGCCATCTCCAGGACGGCCGTACCGTCCCGCAGGGCGTAGGCGGCGGTGACCGGGTCGCCCAGGGGGCCCGTCACACGGGTCTCGTGCCGCTCGAAACCGGCCGCCACGGCCGCCGCGACCGTACCGTCGCCGCCGTCCGCGACGGGCAGGGTCTCCACCGGCACGTCGGGGGCGACCTGCCGGAGCCCGGCCGTCACCCGCTCGGCGACCTGCGCCGCCGTGAGCGATCCTTTGAACTTGTCCGCCGCGATCAGTACCCGCGCGGTCGTGGACACCGCTCCGTCCGTCACTATGCATCCCTTACGTTCGAACAGGCAGTCGCGCCGGTCCTGACCTTATCCGTACGGGTGGCTCCCTGCCCAGAAGCGGTGGCGCGGGCGCGGACCGGGAGAGGGCGGTGGCGGGCGACCGGGATTCACCCGTTCCCCCGCCACCGCCCTCAAGCGCGGCGACACCGTCCTAGGACGCCGTCCCCGCGTTCATCCGCCATCTGGTCGCCGCCGCAGCCACCTCGTGCTCGGACCGGACGCGGAGGCAGGCGCCCGGGTTGCCGATGGCCGGGGCTCCGGTCACCGCGACGACGAGGGAGTAGAGCGTCGACGACGCAGTGATGAAGAGCCGGTTGTTCCTGGGGCCGCCGAAGCACATGTTCGAGATGCCCACCGGGAAGACGATCCGGCCGATCAGGGTGGCGTCGGGGGCGTAGCAGTGCATCCCTCCGGCGCCGGCGGCCACCCAGACGCGGCCCTCGTCGTCGAAGCTGATGCTGTCGAACTGGCTGTCGGTGAGCGGCGCCTCGGCGAAGACGGTGCCGTCGGAGAGCTTCTGGCCGTCGTACACGTCGTAGGCGCGCACCTGGCCCGCGAGGGTGTCGGCGATGAGCAACTGCCGCTCGTCCGGGGAGAAGCTCAGGCCGTTCGGGGCGCCGAAGCCGTCGGCCATGACGCGGACCCTGCCGGTCTCCGGGTCCACCCGGTAGACGTTGCTGGCGCCGATCTCGCTCTCGCCGCGGTGTCCCTCGTAGTCGCTGATGATGCCGAAGATCGGGTCGGTGAACCAGATCGAGCCGTCGGAGTGCACGACCACGTCGTTCGGGCTGTTGAACCTCTTGCCCCGGTAGCGGTCGGCGATCACGGTGATCGAACCGTCGTACTCGGTACGGGTGATACGGCGGTTGCCCTGCTCGCAGGTGATCAACCGGCCCTCGCGGTCGAGGGCGTTGCCGTTGCTGTTGCCCGCGCCGGTCCTGAACTCCCCGACGGTGCCGGTCGCTTCGTCCCAGCGCAGCATGCGGTCGTTGGGGATGTCGCTGAAGATCACCTGACGCCAGGCGGGGACGTACACGGGGCCCTCGCACCAGCGCGAGCCGTCGAAGAGCAGTTCCAGGCGCCGGTCCCCGTTGGCGGGGATGCGGAACCTCTCGTCCAGGATCTCGTAAATACCCGAGCGCGGTTCTAATGCCACGGTCTCTCCCGTTCAGGGTCTATATCAAGCCTCATTCAGACTTAGGCAGATTTACAGGGTTGCCTGTGATACCCACAAGGGTTGGCAGGAAATCTCCACAAACGAAACCTTCACAACCGAAATGCCCTAGGGTACTTGGGGCCTGTGCCCTCCGGTACGGACAGCGGAAGGCCCGGCCGCGACGGGGGTCGCGGCCGGGCCTGTGGGGGGATGGCTGGGCGGGAACTACGCAGGCCGGACGGGTGGGGTCAGCGGACCGCTGTCAGCAGGCTCCGGTCCTCCTCGGGCTCGGCCCTGTCCAGCTTGGCGCCCTCGATGTCCAGGTCGGGCAGGAGCCGGTCGAGCCAGCGGGGCAGCCACCAGGCGCCCTTGCCGACCAGCGCGAGGATGGCCGGCACCAGCGTCATCCGGACGAGGAACGCGTCGACCATGATGCCGACGGCGAGACCGAAGGCGATCGGCTTGAGCGTGAGGTCCTCGGCGGTCACGAAGCTCGCGAACACCGCGAACATGATCAGCGCCGCGGCGGTGACGACCCGCGAGGCGTGCCGGGAACCGGCGATCACCGACTCGTAGTGCCTGCCGGTGTGGACGAAGTCCTCCCGCATCCGGGAGACGAGGAAGACCTCGTAGTCCATCGCCAGTCCGAACAGCACCGCGATCAGGATGATCGGCATGAAGCTGAACACCGGTCCCGCGGTCGGCACACCGATCAGATCGGCGAGCCAGCCCCACTGGAAGACCGCGACGACCGCGCCGAACGCCGCGCCCACCGAGAGCAGGAATCCGAAGGCCGCCTTGAGCGGGACGACGATCGAGCGGAAGACCAGCAGCAGGAGGACGAGCGCCAGTCCGACCACGATCGACGCGAACGGCACGAGGGAGGCGCTGAGCTTGTCGGAGACGTCGATCGCCGCGGCGGTCGAGCCGGTGACCAGGATCTCGGCGTCCGCCTTCGCGGCCAGCTCGGGTGTCTCGGCGCGGATGTCGCGGACGAGTCCCTCCGTACGCTCGTCACGCGGCCCGGCCTTCGGGACCACGGTCAGGACCGCCGTGGTGCCGTCCTCGCTGACCTGGGGCGCGCTGATGGAGACGACCTCGGGCAGGTCGAGCCGCCCCAGACCGGCCGCCACCTCGGCGGCGGCGGGCGCGGGGTCGCCGTCCGCGCTCTGGACGAGGACGAGCAGCCGGCCGTTGCGTCCGGGGCCGAAGGCGTCGGAGATCAGGTCGTACGCCTTGCGCTGGGTCGACTCGGGCGCGGCGGTGCCGTTGTCGGGCATGGCCAGGGCGAGCTGGGAGGCCGGGACAGCGACGGCGCCGAGCCCGATGACGACGGCGAGCACGGTGGCGAGCGGCCTGCGGGTGACCAGCCGGGCCCAGCGCTCGCCGCCGGACGGCCGCCTGCTGCCGCCGGTGGCGCGCTCGCGGCGCTCGGCCCGCGAACCGGGCTTCGGCCGCAGCCGGGTCCCGGCGAAGCCGAGCAGGGCGGGCAGCAGGGTGATCGCGACCGCCACGGCCATCAGTACGGTGCCGGCGGCGGCCAGCCCCATGACGCTCAGGAACGGGATGCCGACGACGGAGAGCCCGGAGAGCGCGATGATCACGGTGAGTCCGGCGAAGACCACGGCGCTGCCCGCGGTGCCGGTGGCCCGCGCCGCCGACTCCTCCGCGTCCATGCCGTTCGCCAACTGGGTACGGTGCCGGGAGAGGATGAGCAGCGCGTAGTCGATGCCCACCGCGAGCCCGACCATCAGCGCCAGGCTCGGCGCGGTGGAGGAGACGGTGGCGATGTTGGACACCAGCAGCAGTCCGACGAGCCCGATGGCCAGCCCGATCAGGGCGGTGAGCAGCGGCAGTCCGGCGGCCAGCAGGGAGCCGAAGGTGAGGATGAGGACGATGATCGCCACACCGAGGCCGATCACCTCGCCGATGCCCACGGTGAGCCCGGCGGTGCTGTAGATCGTGCCGCCGACCTCGGCCTGGAGGCCGCTGGAGCGCGCCGAACCGGCGATCTTCTCCAGTGCGGTGACGCTGGAGTCCTCCAAGGCGTCGCGCTTGATCGGGTAGAGGACCTGGGCCAGCGCCGTGCGCTGGTCGGCGGAGACGGACTTCGTCTCGAAGGGGTCGACTGCGGTCTCGACCTGGGGTGCCTTCGCGGCCTCCCGTACGGTCTTCTGGATGACGGCGCGGAAGGCGGGGTCGTTGACGGTCGCGCCCTCGGGGGCGACGAAGACGAGTTGCGCGGTGACACCGGTGGCGGCGGGCTGCGACTTCTCCAGTACGTCGATGCCCTTCTGCGACTGGGAGCCGGGGATGGTGGCCTCGCTGTCGAGATGCGAGCCGAAGGTGGCTAAGCCGCCGATCGTCAGCGCGATCAGGAGCAGCCAGCCGATGAGGAAGCCGCCTCGGTGACGGAACGCGGTCCGGCCGAGCGAGTAGAGCAGGGTGGCCATCGAATTGTTCCTTCAGCCGTTGGAATGTTCGGAATCGTCGGTAGGAGAAGAAGGCGCGCTGTGCGGGGCGCGCGGGCTCTGCGGATCGTGCGAGCTGTGCGGGCTGTGCGGGTCGTGCGGGGTCTGCGGGTCGTGCGGGGTCTGCGGGTCGATCAGTGCCGTCAGGACCGCGGCGAGCGCCTCCTCGACCGTGTCGGCGCCGATCGCCTCCGGGTCGGCGATGCACTCGTTCGACAGGCCGTTGCACAGGCAGTGCAGGATCAGCGCGGCCAGTTCGGGCCGGACGGCCGGTCGGACGCCGGTGCGTTCGGCGACGGACGCGATCGAACGGGCCGCGGTGGCGCGCTGCGCCCGGCGCAGCGGGGTCAGGATGGCCCTGGTCCGCTCGTCCCGGGCGGCGCGGGCCGCGAACTCCAGTCCGAGCCGGCCCCGTTCGGCGTCGCCCACGATGCGGCGCGCGACCGTACGGGCGGCCAGGCCGACCGCCTCGGCCGGCTGGTCGGTGTCGCCCAGCTCCTTCATGACGGCGGCGAACTCGCTGTCGGCGCCGTCACCGAGGATGGCGCCGAAGAGCTCCCGCTTGCCGGCGAAGTTCGAGTAGACGGCGCCTTTGGTGAAGCCGGCGGCGTTGGCGATGTCCTCCAGCCGGCTGTCGGCGTAACCGAGTTCGGCGAAGGAGCGTGCGGCGGCCGTCAGCAGCCGGCGGCGGACCTCGTCGCGCGGGACGCGCGGGACGGGCCCCTCGTGCTCGGCGGGGTACGAAGAGGCGGGGTGGGAGGGGGCGGAGTGCTCCGGTGTGCCGGGATACCCGGGGTATTCGATACCCGGAGTACCGTGCCGCGGTGAGCCTCCGCCGGACGGGGAGCGCATGGTGGTTTTCCCTGGGTGCGACTGGGGTGACTGGGGTGACCGGGTGTGAGGAGGCGCGGTCCGTGGTTCCGGTACGGGGGGGGCTCAGCCGGCGGTGCGCAGGGTGATTCCGCCGTTCTCGGTGGTGGCCGTGATGGCGTGCGCGCTGCCCGCGTCGCTCGGCAGGTCGACGTCCACCTTGCCGTTGTCGGTCTTGGTGGTGACCTTGTACGTGCCGTCCGGGACCTCGACCGTCACACCGCCGTTGTTCGTCTTCACGCCCACCTGGTCGGGGACGCCGGCGAAGGCGAGATGCACCTTCCCGTTGTCCGAACCGGCCTCGACGCGCGGCGACTTGAGGCCGGTGGCCGACACCGCGCCGCTGCCGCTGCGTACGGTGAGGGCGCCGGAGGCGTCGTTGACGGTGACCGCCCCGTTGTCCGAGGTGATGTCCAGGTCGGTGGTGAACCCCGACGCGGTGGTCTTGCCGTTGTCGCCCTCGACGGTGAGCGCGGTCTTCCGCGGTACGAGCACCTCGTACCGTGCCGTGCAACTGCCGATGACGGATCCGCAGTCGGTGGTCAGGCTGAGCTTGTCGCCGCTGAGCTTCCACGACGCCTTCGGCTTGTCGCCGACGGCGGACCAGCCGGAGAACCAGCGGGTGACCTCGACCTCGTCGACGTCGGCGGGCTTGACCGTGAGGTCGCCGTTGCTCCGGGAGATGGTGAGCTGGTCCCCGACCGGTCCGAAGGAGCGCTTCTCGGGGGTGTTCTCGTCCCCCGTCGACTCACTGCATCCGGTGACGGCCACCAGGGCGAGTAACGCGCCGCCGGCCAGGATCGAGGTGCGGGAGATGCGGTTGAGCGTGGCCACGGGGTGCCTCCGAAGTCTGGGGTCGTACCGACCGGGTGGACTTATGACGCTACGGAGGAATCGATGGGCCTTCGATCCGGTCCGCCCCCCAGATTTTGGGGGGCTACCCCCCGATCCCGCCGTACGGTCCGCCTCCCCCGGTGCGTTCGGGCAGCGACGAGCGTCAAACCGGCAACGACCGTGCGTGAAAAGGCCGTTGTCCGAGCTGAGGAACGCGCGTGAGCCCGGCCGGGGCATCCCCGACCGGGCTCGTACCGCGTTCTCGTCCGGTGTCCGCGCGCGCTTCCCCGGCTATTCCTTGAGCAGTTGACGCCATCCCTCCGCGCTCAGGGCGTGCGCGGGGGCCCCGGTGCCCGCCACCCGTTCCCAGAGGCGTGGTGCGACCAGCAGGAGGGCGCTGACGATGCCCAGCGGCAGGGCGACGGCCGGATCGGAGCGGACCGGCAGCAACTCCTCCTTGCTGCCCGCGTACCAGCCTCTGCGGGTCACCGCGCCGGCCAGCTCCCGCAGGACGGCCCGGCGGCCCCGGCCCACCTCCACATGGCGTACGAGGGCCATCAGGAGCATGTGGCTGCGTACGCCCGCACGGGGTGGCGGCAGCGCTCCGGTCCGCTCGCCCAGGGAGACCGCCAGCCAGCGCCGGACCAGGTCGGCGCCGGCCAGTTCGGCGTTGACCGGTTCGACCAGGCGCGGGTTGACGTCGATGTAGTGGACCAGTCCGAAGTCCTCGTCCAGCACCGCGTCCAGGGACATCGGGCCGTGCCAGCCCAGCGTCGCGCCGAGCTTGGTGAGGTGCAGGGTGACGTCGGGCAGGACGATCGACTCCTTCGCCGACGAACTGCCCTGCACGCCCTCGCGCCTGCGCAGGACGGTGTGCACCCCGACCAGGGCGCCCTGGTCGAACATGGCCTGGACCATGACGACGGGGCCCGGCAGGGAGCGCTGCACCAGCACCTCGCCGCCGGTGGCGAAGGTGTCGCGTACAGCGGGTTCGGCGGCGATCCTGGCGAGCGCGGCGGCGTCCTCGGCCTGCCACACCCCCCGGCTCGACGTCGCCACCGGCAGCTTGACGTAGGCGGGCAGGGTGTCGCTCCGCGCGAGCAGCGCGCTCTCGTCGCCGACCAGCGCGGTGTCGGGCTGCGGGAGCCCCAGCTCGTCGAAGAGCCGGATGCAGGCGGCCTTGTCCTGGACCCTGCGTACGGCGGCGAAGTCCGGCACCGCGAGCCCGGTGACGAGCCGGCCGAACTCCTCACGGTGCCGGGAGAGCGCCACGAGCTGCTCGTGGGTGGGTAACAGGATGTCGTACGCGTGGTGCGCCAGGACCTCGCGCAGGGCGTCGAGGTAGACCAGCGGGTCGTCCGCGAACCGCGGGCTCTTGTGACGGCGCTTCACCCACCGCGAGAGCGCGGTGAAGGAGAACCCGCCGCTGTCCATGACGCCCACCTCGTGGCCCTGGCGGCCCAGTACGGTGAGCACCTCCCGGGCCGAGGCGCTGGACACCTCGGTGAGCAGTACGCGGTGGCGGCGGGTGTCCGCCCCGGTGTCAGCCATGAGTCATCTCCTTCTGTCGCCGTTCCCGTCCCTTGCCGGCCACGGAACCGAGCACCAGGGCCAGCGCGCCCGCCAGGAAGAACACCAGGATGGACAGCCAGGCGACGCGGTAGCTGCCCGTCCACTGGAGCACGAGGCCGAAGGCGGCCGGGCCCAGGAAGGCCAGGCACCGGTTGACCGTCTCGAAGATCCCGAAGTACTCCGCCGCGCGTTCCCTGGGCACCAGGCTGACGAAGACCGAACGCGACAGCGCGTAGGTCCCGCCGACCACGAACCCCGCGCCGACGCAGAGCGTGGTGAACGCCGCGGCCGACCGCTCGGGGATGGTGGCGCCCGCCACCACCGCCACGAACCAGACCACCACGAACCCCAGCAGTACGTTCCGGCCGCCGTACCGCTCCGCGAGCCGGCCGCCCACGATCGCGCCCACGAAGGCCACGAACTGGACCGCGAGCACGGCGGTGACCACGTCGTCCTGCTTCAGCCCCAGCTCCTCCACGGCGAAGGTGCCCACCAGTGAGGTGACGCTCTGCATGCCGTTGTTGTAGAGCAGGAACGCCACCAGGAACCAGATCGCCCCGGGGTAGGAGCGCATCTGCCGTACCGCCGCGAACAGGGCGCGGTAGGTGCCCGCCCGGCCCGACGGTCCCACGGTGTCCGCCGTCGCCGCCGGGGGCGCGCCGTAACCGCGCAGCAGCCGTACGGAGACGGCGCCGAAGACGAGCCACCACACGCCGGCGCCCAGCATGATGAGGCGTACCGCCTCGCTCTCCGTCATCCCCCAGGTCTCGTGGCGGGCGTACACCAGCAGGGCGGCCATCAGGACGACGCCGCCGCAGAGGAATCCGGTGGCGGACGCCTGGGTGGAGGTACGGTCGCGGCGTTCCGGCGGCGCGAGGGCCGGCAGATAGGTGTTGGCGACCGTGTTCGCGGCGCCCAGCGCCATGGTGGCCACCGCGAAAAGCGTTCCGCCGAGCAGATAGTCCGTCTCGCCGATGGTGTACATGCCCATTCCGGCGCCCGCGCCGCAGAAGCCCAGGGCGCCGAGCAGGACGCCCTTGTCGAATCGCTCGGTCAGGGCGGCGGCCGTCGGCAGCACGAAGATCTGGAGGAGTACGGACAAGCCCACCAGAAAGGGGAAGAAGGAGCTGGCCAGCACCGGAATCCCCAGGGGATGCAGATAGCCCTGGGCATCGGCCGCGCGCTCGCAGACATCGGTGATGAACGGGCCGAAGAAGATCGAGATCACGGTGGTGGCGAACACCGAATTCGCGCCGTCATAGCAGTACCAGCCCACGCGGCCGCGCCGTCCCGAGCGCCAGACGGCTTCACCGTCCTCTGCCACGCATGTTTGCTGGGAAGCGGCCATGGGGGGTCCTCCGCATTTCGAGAAGTGCCGTTCCGGACTTCTCAAATTACGGAGGGTGGACTGATTCACCGATCCGGCCCGCCCCCGAATTGTTGGTGGGGATAACCCCCGGTCACGATAGGCGCTTTTATTGGACTAAGCCATCGGAGATGTACGGACTTGGAGTACATTTCTGGCCACATGGGCATGCCCCCGGCAGACGGCCGGGGGCACATCGTACGACACCTGGTCAGGCGAGTAGTGATTTCGCCATTCTTTGGAGCAATACATTCGCGGTGTCGTTGATGAAGAAGTGGCCCCCCGGAAATAGCCGAATGTCGAAGCCGGCGGTGGTGAGGCTTTCCCACGCGAGGAGCTCCGCCTCCCGCGCCCGCGGGTCGTCCCGTCCTCCGAAGACGGTCAGCGGGAGGTCGAGCGGCGGTTCCTCGCGGTACGTGTAGGTCTCGTTGACCGCGAAGTCGGCGCGCAGCAGGGGCAGCAGCGCCGCCATCAGTGACTCCTCGCGCAGGACCTCCGGCGGTGTGCCGCCCATGGCGGCGACCTCGTCGAGCAGTTCACCGGTCGGCAGGTCCCGCAACTGTTTTCGGCCGTCCGGGAGTTGGGGCGCGGCCCGGCCGGAGACGAACAGGTGCACCGGCGGCTGCGCACCGGCCCGGCGCAGCCGCCGGGCCAGCTCGAAGGCGACCAGTGCGCCGACGCTGTGGCCGTACAGGGCGTACACCCCGGTGAACTGGGGGCGCAGCGCCTCGGTCAGCCCGTCGAGGAGCGTGTCGAGCCGGTCGTACGGTGTCTCCCTGAACCGCTCCGCCCGGCCGGGCGGCTGCACCGGGCACACGGTCATCCCGGCGGGGGCCAGCCCGCGCCAGGTGGCGAAACTCGCCGCTCCCGCCCCGGCGTTGGGGAAGCAGAAGAGCCGTGGGCCGGAGGCCGGCGCCTCTCCGAAGGGCAGCCAGGCCCGGGCGGGCCGCTGCGTCGTGGTGGTGTGGTTCATGGCCGGTTCCGGCTCCTCGCTGTCATGGCGCTCACCGGACGGTGACGGTCAGATACTCCGGCGGCGGCTGGATGCGCTCCAGATCGGACTGGAGGAGCACCCGGTTGCCGTCCCGCCCGGCCTCGTGGAACCCGGCGAACGCGTAGGTGACGTACATGACCCGGTTGCGGCCGGTCTCGACGAAGTCCGCCCGCAGGACGGCGCCGTCCTCCTTGGCCAGCGACATCACATGGTTGAGGAGGACCGTCCCGACGCCGCGGGCCATCACCCGGCAGGACATCAGCATCATGTGGAGGTGCCAGGCGGGGTCGGCCCGCTCCACGAGGGCGAGCCCGATCTTGCCGTAGCTGCCGTAGCGGTCCGTGAGTTCGGCGACCAGGAGGAGATGGTCCGGGTCCTGGCGCAGGTGGTCGAGTTCGTCGTACGAGTAGGTGCGGCCGGTGGAGTTGAGCTGGTTGGTGCGTACGGTCAGCTCCTCCGCGCGCTGAAGGTCCTCGCGCTGGGCCTCGGAGATGGTGAACCGCATGCCGAGCGTGGCCAGGAACTCCTCGCTCGTGCCGGTGTACTCCTCTTCCACCCGGTCGCGGTCGACGGCGCTGCGGTACATCTCGCGGCGCTTGCGCGACTCGTCGGTGACGAACTTCGGCCGGAACTCCGGGGCCTTCAGGGTCTCGGCGAGCCCTTCGACGTCCACGGTGAGGACGGCGGGCAGGTTGTGCTCCACCTCGGCGCGCTCGAAGGGCTGGTCGTCGACGAACGCGATGGCGTCCAGGCCGATGTTGATGGCCTTGGCGATCTGTTCGACGGAGCCGGACTTGGGGTTCCAGTTGATCTGGGGGTAGAGGAAGTACTCGGCCAGGTTCTCCTCCTCCAGGCGCCGCATCGCGGCGTCGTGGTCGTTGCGGCTGGCGATGGAGTGCAGGACGCCGAGTTCGTCGAGGCGGCGGATCTCCGCGACGACCTCGGGTTTCACGGTGACCCCGGCATCCTCCAGGAGGACGCCGTCCCACAGGGTGTTGTCCAGGTCCCACACCACGCACTTGATCCTGCCGCGCCCCGGCTCGGTGCCGGGATCGCTCCGTACGGTCCGGCCGGTGTTCACCGTGCCACCTCCCGGTAGGCTTCGCCCGCTATGGTGATCTGCTGCAACTCGGTTGATCCTTCGATGATTTCGGCGACCTTGGAGTCGCGGAAGAGCCGGGCGGCCGGGTAGTCGGCGGTGAAGCCGTTGGCCCCGTGGATCTGTACGGCGTCACTCGCGGCGGCGGTCGCCGCGGTGGAGGCGTGGTACTTGGCCACCCACGTCGCCATGATCGTGGCGGGGTCGTCGGCGTCCTTGAGGCGGCCCGCCTCGGCGCAGAGCAGCCGCGCCGCCCGGCCGTTGACCACCATGTCGCTGATCTTCCGCCGGATGAGCTGGAGTTCGGAGAGCAGCCCGTCCCTGACCCGGCGTTCCGAGGTGTAGGCGACGCAGGCGTCCAGGCAGGCCTGGACGACGCCCACGGAGCCGCAGGCCACGCTGTAGCGGCCGAGGTCGAGGGCGCCGGTCATCACGGTGCCCGCAGCCCAGCCGGGCGGGCCGATCAGCGCGTCGGGACCGACGCGCACGTCCCGCAGCACGATGGTCGCGAGCATGCTGGCGCGCGTGCCCATCACCCCCCGGATGGGGGTGATCTCCACACCGGGGGCCCCGGCGTCCACCAGGAAGGCGCTCATCCCGGTCTCCGTCTGTGCGAACACCAGCAGCAGCCCCGCGGCCTGCCCGGCGGTCATCCACTTCTTCTCGCCGTTGATCACCCAGCCGGATCCCGCCGGGGTGGCCACCGTGCCGGGCGCGGCGGCGTCGCTGCCGCTGCCCGGCTCGGTGAGGCAGAAGGCGCCGAGGAGTTCCCCGGTGGCCAGCCGGGGCAGCCAGCGGTCGCGCTGGGCGTCGCTGCCCCAGCGGTGGACCGTCCAGGTGACCATGGTGTGCACGGTCAGGAAGGAGCGGACGGACGAGCAGCCCCGGCCGATCTCCTCGTGGAGCCGGCCCAGGGCACTCCACGGCGCCCCGCTGCCGCCCGCGTCGGGCGGCAGGAACGGGGCCCACAGGCCCAGTTCGCCCATCCGGGCCAGCAGCGGGGCGGGCAGGCGCTCGTCCTGGTCCCAGGTGTCGGCGTACGGCACGATCTCGGTGTCGACGAAGGCGCGGACCTCCGCGGGGCTCGCCAGGGTCGCGCCGGCGGCGGTGAGGGGGACAGTCATGGTCTCCCCCGTTCAGCCGGCCGAGATCCGGGTGTCACCGGAGACCCGTCCCACCAGTTCGGCCATGGAGTCGAGCGTGCGGAAGTTGTCGATCCGCAGCTCCTGGTTGGGCACCCGGACGCCGAAGCTCTTCTCCACGAACATGACCAGCTCCATGGCGAAGAGCGAGTTGACGAAGCCGAGGGCGAAGATGTCCTCGTCGTCCTTGAGGGAGATCTGCGGGAACTTGGCGGAGATGAACTCGCGGATCGGGGTGCGCGCGTCGTCGGACATGGTCACTGGACTCCTCGGTCGGCCGTGGGAACGGGCGTGTCTGCGGTGCTGTGACGGGTGATGACGGTGGTCGTCGCGGTGGCAGTGGCAGTGGCGTTGGCAGTGGCGTTGGCGGTGGCGTTGGCGGTGGCAGCGGAGAGGTCGGTCATGAACGGGCGGGCGCCGTGGCGCCGGTCGGGCCGTACGAGTAGAAGCCCTCGCCGGACTTCCGGCCGTGCAGCCCCGCGTCGGTCATCTTCTTGAGCAGCGGGCAGGGCCGGTACTTGCTGTCCGCGAAGTGCTCGTACAGCACCTCGATGCTGTAGAGGATCGTGTCGACCCCGATGAGGTCGGCGGTCTCCAGCGGTCCCATCGGGTGCCCGAAGCAGCTCCGGAACACCTCGTCGACGGTCTCGGCGGTGGCCACGTTCTCGTACACCAGGCAGGCGGCCTCGTTGACGGTGAGCATGAGCACCCGGTTGGAGACGAAACCGCAGGCGTCGTTGACCGGGATCGCCTTCTTGCCCATGGACGTGAGGAGTTCGCGTACGGCCTCCAGCGCCTCCGGAGAGGTGTGGTGGCCGGGGATCAGCTCCACGGCCGGCTTCATCGGTACGGGGTTCATGAAGTGCACGCCGACGAACTGCCGGGGGCGCCCGGTGAGCGAGGCCAGCCGGGTGATCGGGATCGCCGAGGTGTTGGCGACGAACACCGCGTCGGGCCGGACCAGCGGGTCCATCTCCTGGTAGAGGGAGCGCTTCAGCTCCCAGTTCTCGGTGATGTTCTCGATCACGATCTCCGCGTCGGTGAGCAGCGAGAGTTCGGTGCCGGCCTCGATCCGCTTCAGGACCTCGTCCGCGTCGATCTCGGGTCCGCCCAGCAGCCGGCTCATCCGGCAGTTGGTCTCGACGGTGCTCAGCGCCTGCTTGACGGCGTCGGGGCTGGTGTCCACCAGCGCGACGGTGTGGCCGGAGTGGGCCAGGTTCTGCGCCACCCCGGCGCCCATCACTCCGGCGCCGACGACTCCCACGTGTGTCACAGGGGTGCTCCTTCTCTCGTTGTCGCTTCGTTGCGTCGCTTGCGTGTGTGGCGTGTGTGGCGTGTGTGGCGTGTGTACGGTCCGGGTCAGTTCCGCGCGGTGAGGACCTTGCAGAAGCTGCGCACCGTCGGGTTCTCGATCAGCACGTCGCCCGGGAATCCGCCGAACTGGGCGCGGACCTGCGCCATCATCCGGACGGCGGCCAGCGAGTGGCCGCCCAGCTCGAAGAAGCTGTCGTTGGCCCCGATGCCGTCCACGCCGAGGATCTCGCTCCAGATCTCGGCGAGCGCGGCCTCCTCGTGGGACGCCGGGGGTTCGAAGGGGACCGGGAGGTCCGGCCGGGGGTAGCGGCTGCGGGGCGGCTCCGGCGCCGTACGGTCCAGCCGCGTCCACTGATCGAAGCGGCGCTCCAGGGGGCCCGTGGAGAGGGTGAGCTGGCGGACCCGGCCGGTGACGGAGAGGGCCCGTTCGAAGACCTCGCACCCTTCGGCGGCGTCGAGGAAGTAGTCCTTCATCGTGACGCCGAAGTCGCCGTGCGGGTCCTCCCCCAGGTTCCAGGTGTCCCAGTTGACGGGGAGCCACCGGCCTTCCGGTCCGCTGCCGAGCGTCCGGGCGTACGCGTCCATCGCGGCGTTGGCCGCGGCGTACGGTCCGTACGCGACGCCGCCGAGCACCGCGGCCAGTGAGGACATCGTCATTCTGAGCGGCGCCTCGTCCCGGCCGAGCAGGGCGTCCAGCACGCGCAGCCCGGTCACCTTGGAGCGGAAGTGCGTCTCGCAGACCGCCCGGCTCAGCCCGGGGGCGAAGCCGAAGTACTCCCGGCCCTGGGCGCCGGAGGCGTGGACGACGACGTCGATCGGGCCGAAGTGGTCCCTGGCCAGGTCCAGCACCTCGGCCATCCGGTCGCGGTCGGCCACGTCGGCGCCGGCCACCAGCACGGCCGCGCCGCGCTCCCGCAGCTCTCGTACCGTACGGATCCGGTCCGCGGTCCGGTCCGCGCCGGGGTGCTCAGCGAGCCAGGTGTCCCACCGGTCCTCGGGCGGCAGCGGTGTCCGCGCGGTGAGGACCAGGCGGCAGCCGTACGCGGCGGCGAGGTGCGCGGCGAGCGCGGAGCCGACCGTGCCCAGACCGCCGGTGATCAGGACGGTGGCGCCGCGCGGGATCACCGGGCGGTCCGCGGGGACCGGGCCGACCCGTACGGGGGCGAAGGAGCGGACCCAGCGGTCGGTGGAGCGCAGCGCCACCGGGTCCGTGGTGGTGTCGGCGGCGGCCTCGGCGAGGAGTTCACCGGCGAGCGCGTGGACGGAGCCGCGCGCGCGGGCGCAGCCGTCGGTGTCGAGGTCGACGAGCCGGCAGGTGAGGTCGCCGAACTCCTGGTTGATCACGGGTTGCAGTCCGGCCAGGGTGGCCTGCTGCGGCCGGCGCAGATCGCCGCCGGTGGCCTCGACGGCGCCGTCGGTGCAGAGCAGCAGGTCGACCTCGCCGGGCTGGGCGTCCTGGGAGAGGGCGCCGACGAGGGCGAGCACGGAGTAGAAGCCGAGCCGCTGGGCCTCGGCGAACGCCGCGTCGCCGCCGTCCCCGTCCCCTGCCGCGGCTCCGGGTCCGGCCCCGGTCCCGGCGGCCTCCAGGCTGAGGGTGTGCAGCACCCCGCGCGGGCGGCCGAGTGCGGTGAGCGCGGCGGCGAAGTCCTCCCGCGAGGCGGGGTCGATGTCGCGTACCCGCAGCCCCGCGATGTCGGTCGGCCTGCCGCCGGGCCGGTCCGCCGGACACAGCACGACGACCTCGGCCCCGAGGTCGGTGAGCCGGTGGGCGGCGGCGAGTCCGGGGCCGTCCCCGGCCACGACCCACCACGGGCCCTTCTCCCGCAGCCTTCCGGCGTCCGCGCCGCGCAGCAGGGGTACGGAGCGCCACACGGGGTGGGAGAACCAGTCGGCCATGTCGGCCAGCCGGCCCCCGACCAGTGCGGGGGCGCTCCCGGCGGCCGGGGCCGTGCCGCCCGGAGCGGCGGCCAGGCCGGGGAAACCGGCCGGGAGGTCCGCCGGGTCGAGGAAGTAGCGCTGCCGCTCGAAGGGGTAGGTGGGCAGCGGCACGCGCCGCCGCGGCCCGTTGTGCAGCGCCGTCCAGTCGATGTCGGCGCCGGTCAGCCACCGTTCGGCGGCCTCGTGCGGGTCGGCGGCCTTGTGGGTGACCCCGGCGGCGGTCACGGGTCCCGCGGTGACCCTCCGTGCCGGGTCGCCGAGGGCCCGTACGGCGTCCTCGGCGCCGTCGCAGACGACGGCCGTCCGGTGGGCGAACCCGGTGCGGCTGGCCTGGAGGGTGTACGCCACGTCTGCCAGGAGCCGGTCGTGCTCCAGGACGCGGTCGCGCTCCAGGACCCGGTCGTGCTCCAGGACCCCGCCGTCCACGGCCCGGTCGCCGTCCCCGGGGCGCCCCTCCCCCAGGGTGTCGCGCAGATGGTCGCGCAGGCGCCGTACGGCCGCGTCCAGAGCGGCCGGGGTACGGGCGGACAGCACCAGCAACTGCGGGCCCGGCGCGGCCTGTTCGGCCGGTCCGGCAGCTCGCTCGGGGGCTTCTTCGAGGACGACGTGGACATTGGTGCCTCCCGCTCCGAAGGAGTTCACGCCGGCCCGGCGCGGGTGTGCCGTACGCGGCCAGGGCCGGTCCTCGGTCAGGACGGTGAACCGGTCCCCCGCCGTGGCGAGGGCCGCGTTGGGGGTACGGAACCCCCGGGTGGCCGGCAGGACGCGGTGGTGCAGCGCCAGCGCCGCCTTCATCAGCCCGGCGACCCCGGAGGCCCGGTCCAGGTGCCCGATGTCCGGCTTGAGGGTCGACAGGACCCGGGGCGCGGCGGGCACGTCGGGGAACGCCCGGTCCATGGCGGCGAGTTCGATGGAGTCGCCGAGCCGGGTGCCCGTGGCGTGGCACTCGACGTAGCCGATGGTCCCGGGGTCGATGTCGGCCACGGCCAGTCCGTAACTGATCACGGCGCTCTGTCCTTCGACCCCGGGCGCGGAGTAACCGGCGCGTGCCGCGCCGTCGTTGTTGATCGCGCTGCCCAGCAGGACGGCCCAGACGTGGTCGCCGTCCCGGCGGGCGTCCGCGAGCCGTTTCAGCGCCACGACGCCGACGCCGTTGCCCATGACGGTGCCGCCCGCGTCGGCGTCGAGGCTGCGGACCACCCCGTCGGGCGAGGTGATCGAGCCCTCCTCGAACTGGTAGCCCGTGGGCAGCGGGTCGGGGATCGCGGCGCCGCCGGCCAGCGCGACGTCGCAGTCGTAGGTGAGCAGGGACTGCGCCGCCAGGTGCACCGCCACCAGGGAGGTGGAGCAGTTGGTCTGCACGCCCACGACCGGCCCGGTCAGGCCGAGTTTGTAGGCGACCAGCGCGCACAGCGAGTCGGCGGTGGTGCCCATGCCGTACTGCTCCAGGGTGATGGTGGCCATCACCTCGGGGCGGATCAGCACATGGCGCATGCCGTACTGGCTCGGGGCGACGCCGCCGAAGACACCGACCTGGCCGGGTACGGCGTTGGGCCGGTACCCGGCGCTCTCCAGCGCCTCCCAGGCGCACTCCAGGAACATCCGGTGCTGCGGATCGGCGACCTCCGCCTCGCGGGGGCTGTAGCCGAAGAACGCGGCGTCGAACAGTTCGGTGTCCGCGACGGGCGCGCCGCGCCGTACGTACCGGGGGTCGGCCTGCGCGGCGGGCGGCACCCGGGCGGCGGTCAGCTCCTCCTGGGTGATCTCGCGGATGCCGCCCGCGCCCCGGGTGAGGTTCGCCCACAGCGCGTCCGCGCTGGCCGCGCCGGGGAAGCGTCCGGCCATCCCGACGATGGCCAGCGCGGACTCGTTTTCCTCGCTCATGCGCCTTCCGCCTCCCGGTTCTTGGTACGGCGCAGGCTGCGCCTGCGCCGGTCGCTGCGGGCCTGGTCCTCGGCCGCGGTGTCCGTGGCGCCGTCGCCGGGCGTCTCGGCGGTGCGCGCGGCGAGCAGCCGCGCCAGCCGGGCGACGGTCGGCGCCTCGTAGAGGATGTGCGGCGCGAGTTCGTCGACGGCGAGGCGGCGCCGGATGCGCGCCATGACCTCCATGCCGATCAGGGAGGAGCCGCCGAGGTCGAAGAAGCTGTCGTCGGCGCCGATCTCGTTCAGCCCGAGCAGATCGCACCAGACGTCGGCGATCGCGCTCTCGACCTCCCCGGAGGGCGGCACGAACTCGGTGACCAGGTCGGGGCGCGGATGGCGGGTGCCCTCCTGCCGCTGGGCGCTCTTGCCGCCGCCGACGAGTTCGATGGTGAAGTGCCGGCTCATCCGCTCCATCTGGGAGAACTCCTGGCTGTTCACCACGACATAGGGCTGGTCCTGGGAGACCGCCCTGAGCAGGGCGCGCCAGCCGGCGTCGAAGCCGATGCCGAACTTCTGCCGGTTGGTACGGAAGAACTCCTGGATCTCCACGTCGTACCCGGCGAGTCCGGCCTCCCAGGCGTTCCACTGCCACTCGCCCCAGCCGATGGTCAGGGTCCTGCGGCCGTCGCCGCCGCCGTCGCCCGGGTGGGCGGCCTCCCCGTACGCGTCGAGGAAGGCGTTGGCGGCGCTGTAGTCGACCTGTCCCGGGCCGCCGCCGGTCGCGGAGGTGATGGAGGAGAACAGCACGAGGAAGTCCAGCGGTACGCCGTCGAGCGCGTGCTCCAGGGCGAGGGTGCCGCCGATCTTGGGCGCCATCACCTTGCGCATCTCGGCGGTGGTCTTGAACTGCATGAGTCCGATGCCGGGCAGTCCCGCGGCGTGCAGGACGCCGTGCAGGGCGCCGAACCGCTCCAGGGCGGTGGTGACGGCCCGTCCGGTGTCGGCGGGGTCGGCGACGTCACCGGTGACGACGGCCACCTCGGCGCCGTACTCCTCCAGTTGGCGGACGCCGGTGAGCCGGCGGCGCACCTCGTCGCTGACCGCCGGGTCGGCGAGCGCGGCCTCCCAGGTGTCGCGGGGCGGCAGCCCGGTCCGGCCGAACAGCACCAGTTTGGCGCGGCAGTCGCGGGCCAGGCGCTCCGCCATGGCGAGGCCGATGCCGCCGAGCCCGCCGGTGACGAGGTAGACGCCGCCCTCGCGCAGGGGCCCCGGCACCGGCCGGGCCGCCCCGGCGTCGCCGGGCTGCGGGGTGTGGTCGGGCAGGGTCTCGTAGTCGGGCAGCCAGCGCCTGCCGTTGCGCAGCGCCACGACGGGGTCGCCGTCGCCGTCGCCGAGTTCGGCGGCGATCTGCCAGGCCAGCCGCTCCGCGGTGGCGGGGTGCACGGGGTCGATGTCGATGAGCCGGCAGGAGACCTCCGGGTACTCCAGCGGGATGCCGCGTACGGGCCCGGTGACGGTGGTCAGTTCGGGGCGGATCCGTTCGGCGCCGGTCACCGAGCGGGTGCCGCAGGTGACCACGTCCAGCGACCACTTCTCGGCGCCGACGTCCCCGGCCCCGGTGGCGAGCGCGACGAGGGTGTCGGTGCCGCGCACCATCGCGGTCTCGACCTCCTCGGCGGACGGCGTGGTGCCTTCGGGGGCGGGCAGGGAGAGCGTCCACAGGTGGACGATCCGTTCGGGCAGTCCGCCGTCGTCCCTGAGCCGGCGCATCAGCTCGCGGATCCGCGGGCCGTCGCCGGGCCGTACCCGGTACGCGCCGTCCTCGTCGGGGCCTTCGAAGCCCTCGGCCCCGGTGGCGGGGCGTACCAGGACGACGCTGCCGCCCGCGTCGGTGAGGCGGCGGACCAGCGGCCCGCTCACCTCGTCGGCGGCGCCGGTGTCGGTGAGGATCAGCCAGCGGCCCAGCGGCAGCCGTCCGCCGCGCGGCGCGGTCTGCCGCCAGACCAGGGCGTGCAGCCACTCCTCCTCGGGGAGCAGCGGCAGCGGGGAGCGCCGTACGTCGTCCAGGTCGGTCACTTCGAGGACGGGCGCGGGGCCGCCGGCCGTCCTGGGCGCGGCCGGGGCCAGCCAGTACTCGGCGCGCTGGAAGGGGTAGGTGGGCAGCGGGATCCGGCGCGGCGCCCGGCCCCCCTGGTAGGCGGTCCAGTCGATGTCGGCGCCGGCGAGCCAGAGGCGGGCCACGGTCTCGGCGGCCACCAGGTCGTCGGGGCGGGGGTCGGCGGCGGCGGGCAGGGTCGGCACGATCAGCGGCCACCGGTCGCGCGAGCAGTCGGGGTGGACCCGGGCCATGGCGCCCAGGGACTGGCCGGGGCCGATCTCCAGGAGGACCGGGTCGGGGTCGGCGAGGAGCAGGGCCAGGCCGGCGGAGAACCGTACGGTCGAGCACATGTGGCGGGCCCAGTAGCCGGGGTCGGCGACCAGGTCGGCCGTGACGGGTGCGCCGGTGACATTGGACAGGTAGGGCAGTTCGGGGGCCCGGGGCCGCAGGTGGGCGGCGGCCCAGGCGGTGAGTTCGTCGCGTACCGGTTCGAGCATCCGGGTGTGGAAGGCGTGGGTGGTCGCGAGCTTCCGCCCGGGGACGTCGGCCGCGGCGAGCCGGGCGGCGAAGGCGTCGATGACGTCGCAGGGCCCGCCGACGACGGTCAGTTCGGGGCCGTTGATCACGGCGATGTCGATGCCCTGGCCGGCGAGGTCGCCGAACCGGGCGCCGAGCTGTTCCGGCGAGAGCGGCAGGGCCAGCATCGCCCCGGCGGGCAGCCGGGCGATGAGCCGGGCCCGGAAGGTGACCAGGCGCAGCGCGTCGGCCAGGGTGAGGACTCCGGCCAGGCAGGCTGCGACGTACTCCCCCAGGCTGTAGCCGAGCATCCTCGTGGGGCGTACGCCCCAGCTCATCAGCAGCCGGGCGAGGGCGTAGTCGGTGACGAACGCGGCGGGCTGGGCGATCTCGGTGCGGGCCAGCTCCGCCGCCGCGGCCTGCGCGTCCGCGTCGGGGGCGGGGCCCCGGCCGAGCATGGCCGACAGGGTGTCGCCGTCCCCGGCCGGCCGGTCGCGGCCGGTGGTGAGCAGGTGGACGAGGTCGACGCCGTCGCCGAGCGTGTCGCCCAGCAGTGCGGCGCACTCGTCGACGGCGGTACGGAACTCCGGTTCGCGCCGGTAGAGTTCGCCGATCATCCCGGGGTACTGCTCGCCCACTCCGGCGAGCAGGAAGTCCACCGGCCGGTCGAGCACGGCGTCGGTGCGCCGCATCATCCCCGCCACGGCTGCGGGGGTCTCCTCGTCGTCCGGGGCTGCGCGCAGGGCGTCCAGCGAGTCCGCGACGAGGATCCTGCGGTGCTCGAACCGTTCGCGTCCCGCCTGGAGGGTGTACGCCACGTCCAGCGGAGGTGTGGCGGGCTCCTCGCGCAGCCGGGCGCGGAGCCGGGCGACGGCCTCGTCGGCGGCCTTCTCGCTCCGCGCGGAGACGGGCAGGATCTCGTACCGCCGGTCGGGCCCCTCCCCGTCGGCGGCCTGTCGTGCGGCGGGCTGCTCGGGCGGCTCCTCCACGACGACATGGACGTTGGTGCCGCCCATGCCGAGGGAGTTGACGCCGGCGATACGGCGGCGGCCGTCCTCGACGTGCCAGGGTGTGAGCGCGGTGTTGACGAAGAAGGGGCTGTCCGGGAAGTCGATCTCGGGGTTGGGTTCCTCGAAGTTGAGGCTCGGCGGGATCTGGCGGTTCTTCAGCGAGAGGACGGTCTTGATCAGTCCGCTGGCCCCGGCCGCCGCGCCGAGGTGCCCGATGTTGGTCTTCACCGAGCCGATCGCGCAGTACTGCTTGCGGTCGGTGGCGCCGAACGCCCGGGTGAGCGCGGTGACTTCGATCGGGTCGCCGAGTTCGGTGGCGGTGCCGTGCGCCTCCACGTAGCTGACGTCCTCGGGGCCGACCCCGGCGGACGCCATCGCGTCGGAGACCACGGTGGCCTGTCCGACGACGCTGGGGGCGGTGTAACCGACCTTCAGGGAACCGTCGTTGTTGATGGCCGAGCCCCTGATGACCGCGTGCACCGTGTCCCCGTCGGCCAGCGCGGCGTCGAGCCGCTTGAGCAGCAGCACCCCGACGCCGTCGCCGAAGAGGGTGCCCTTGGCGCGGGCGTCGAAGGTACGGACGCGGCCGTCGGGCGACTCCATGCCGCCGGGGGTGTAGAGATGGCCGACCCGGTCGGGCACATGGATGCCGACGCCGCCCGACATGGCCATCTCGCACTCCCCGGCGCGCAGGCTCTGGCAGGCGAGGTGGGTGGCGACCAGGGCGGTGGAGCAGAAGGTCTGTACGGAGAGGCTGGGTCCGGTGAGCCCCAGTTTGTAGGAGACACCGGTGGCGAGGGAGTCCTTGTCGTTGCCGATGACCGTGGAGTAGAGGTCCGCCTCGCCCGCCGTGGCCAGGTTGGCGGCCTGGAGCATCAGATACGTACTGAGGTTGGACCCGGCGAACACACCGACCCGGCCCCGGCCGCGGGCCGCCCCGTAACCGCCGTGCTCCAGCGCCTCCCAGCAGCATTCGAGGAAGAGCCGGTGCTGCGGGTCGGCGAGCGCGGCGTCGCGCGGGCTGTAGCCGAAGAACCCCGCGTCGAAGGTGCGGATGTCGTCGAGCACCGGGCGCGCGGGGACGTAGTCGGGGTCACGGATCTGGTCCAGGGAGAGCCCGGCGGCGAGCAGTTCCTCCTCGGAGAACCGGGTGACGGACTCCAGGCCGTGGCTGAGGTTGTGCCAGAAGGCCCCGATGTCGGACGCCCCGGGGAAGCGGCCGGTCAGACCGATGACCGCGATGGGGACGGTGCCGGTCGGCGCCGCCTGCGGTACGTCGCCGCGCGCGGGCTCCCGTACCGCCACGGCCCGCGGCTTCGGTGCCGCGTTCGGTACGGCGGCGGGGCTCCCGTCGCCGCCCAGGCTGTCGATCTTCTGGATGAGGGCGTGCACGGTGGGCGCCTCGAACAGGGTGATCGGGGAGACCGCGACGCCGAACGCCTGCCGGATGCGCTTGACGAGCTGGAGCGCCATCAGCGAGGTGCCGCCGAGGTCGGAGAAGTTGTCGCGGGCCCCGACCCGGTCGATGCCCAGCAGGTCGGCCCAGAGTTCGGCCAGCCTGCGCTGGCGCTCGCCGCTCGGGGGCACGTACTGCTGGGCGAGTTCGGGCCGGGGGAAGCGCTCGCTGGAGAACCTGGCCGGGGCCGGCGCGGCGGGGGCGGCGGGCCGCTCCACCCACTGCACGAGGCGCGCGGGCAGGTCCCCGGCGCAGACCAGGGTGCGCGGCCGGGGCGCGGCCAGCACCCGGTCGACGGCGTCCAGCGCCTGGCGCTCGGTCAGCGAGTACTGCACGAGGGAGGCGCCGAACGACTGTCCGCCGAGGCCGGCCGCGGTGGACGGCCAGGTGTCCCAGTTGACGGCGAGCCAGCGGGTGGCGTCAGCGCGGTGGCGGTCGACGACGGCGTCCAGGAAGGAGTTGGCCGCCGTGTAGCTGGCGAAGCCGATCCCGCCGAGGACGGCGGACATCGAGGAGAACAGCAGGCAGAAGGCGGCGGGCACGTCCTGGAGCACCCGCTCCAGCGCCAGCGCGCCGTCGGTCTTCGCGTGGAAGTGCGCGTCGCGCTGCTCGGGGGCGAGCCCGGAGATCGGGCTCAGACTCTCGGCGTCGGTGACGGCGGCGAGATGGATCACGCCGTGCAGCGCGCCGTGACGGGCCACGACGGAGGAGACGACCTCGCGCAGGGCGCCCTCGTCGGTGGCGTCGGCGGCGACCGCCTCCACGGAGATCCCCTGTTCCGCGAGGCGCAGCAGTGCGGTGACGCGGGTGCGCAGGGCCGGTTCCGCGGTGTCGTCGGCGGCGACACGGTCCCACTCGGCGCGCGGCGGCAGGCCGCGCCGCCCGGTGAGCACGAGCTTCGCGCCGTAGGTACGTCCCAGGTGTTCGGCGAGGAGCAGGCCCACGGGGCCGAGTCCGCCGGTGATCAGGCAGACGTCGCCGGGCCCGGGCAGTACCGAGGTGTCACGGGGCTCGGCGGCTCCGTCCCCGGCCGGTACGGGCGCGGGCTCCGGGGCGGGTACGTAGTCGAGCGCCAGCCGGGTGCCGGCGCGCAGGGCGGCCACCCGGCCCTCGCCGCCGCCCGCCAACTCGGCGTACAGGGCGGTCGCCACGGCCGCCGGGGAGTCGACCGCGTCGCTCACGTCGACCGCGTCGGCCGCGTCGGCCGGCTCGGCTTCGGCGGAGAGGGTCACGTCCAGGGTGCGGACGTCGATCGCGGGGTACTCCTGCGGCGCGACCAGGCACGGGCCGAACGCGGTGGCGCGTTCGGGGGCCACCGGCGGGTCGTCGTCGCGGACGGCGCGCGCGGACTCGGTCGCGACCAGCAGGCAGAGCGGTCCTTCGGGACCGGCGTCGCCGAGTGTGGCGGTGAGCGCGCGCAGGCTGTCGAAGCCCCGTTCGCGGGCGCGCAGTCCGGTGGTGTCCTGGGCGGCGCCGCTGTCGAGCCCCCAGAGGTGGACGACCGCGCTCGGCGCTCCGGCGCTCTCCAACAGGGCCTGGTAGTCGTCCTGTTCGCCGGGGCGCACCGTACGGCCCCCGGCCGGGGCCGGTCCGCCGTCCGGGTGTACGAGCACGGTCTCCCGGCCGTCGGCCGTGAGCCGGGCGGCGAGCGCGTCGGCGACGCCTCGGTCGTCGGCGAAGATCCAGACGGGGGCGCCGGACGGGGCGGGGCCCGCCGGGGAGGCGGGCAGCGGACGCGCGGTCCAGCGCGGGACGAACAGCCCCTGTGCGGTGAGCGGGTCCGACGCGTCCGACGGCGCGGTCACGGGGGCCGCCGCCACGGGGGCCGCGGTGACGGTCACGGGGGCGGGTGTGGCCGCGTCGATCCAGTAACGCTCGTGCTGGAAGGGGTAGTCGGGCACGGAGACCTTACGGGGGCTCCTGCCCTCGTGGTACGCCTGCCAGTCGACCTCGACGCCCGTCAGCCACATCCGCGCGAGCGACCCGGCCAGCACCTCCTCGTCGCTCGACGGATCGGCCTGGGCGGGCAGTGTGGGCAGCAGCAGCGGCCAGCGGTCGGGGGTGCAGCCGGGGTGGTTGCGGGCCATCGCGCCGAGGGACTGCCCCGGGCCCAGCTCCAGCAGGATGTCCTCGCCCTGGGCGAAGGTGTGCGTGAGCATGTCCGAGAACCGCACGGTGCGGCACATGTGTTCGGCCCAGTAGCCCGGGTCGCTGAGCTGCTGCTCGGTGACGGGCGCGCCGGTCACATTGGAGAGGTACGGGATCCGCGGGGCCCGCGGCTTCAGTTCGGCGCGGGCCCACGCGGTGAGGGCGGGCGCGGCGGGGCGGAGCATCGCGGAGTGGAACGCGTGCGTGGTACGGAGGCCACGGCTGGGTACGTCGGCGGCGGCGAGCCGTTCGGACAGCTCGGCCACGGCGTCGGCGGGCCCGGAGAGCACGGTGAAGCCGGGCCCGTTGACGGCCGCGACATCCACCCCGGTCCCCGCCAACGGGCCTATCTTGTCGGCGAGTTCGGCGACGGAGAGCGGCACGGCGGTCATGGCCCCGGCGGGCAGCTCGGCGATGAGCTGGGCGCGGTGGGCCGTCAGCGCGGTCGCCTCGGGCAGGGTGAGGGCGCCGGCCAGGCAGGCGGCGGCGAACTCCCCGACGCTGTAGCCGAGCAGCAGCCGGGGCCGGATGCCCCAGGACATCAGGAGCGTGCCGAGCGCGTAGTCGGCGGCGAACATGGCGGGCTGGATGATCTCGGTGGCGACGGGTTCGGCGGAATCGGCCGACGGTGTTCCCGTACGGCCGAGGAGCCCCGCCAGGTCGGGGGCGCCGGAGCGGCGCTCCGCGAGGAAGGTCTCCACCGGGTTGACGCCGAGCCGCTCACGGAAGAGGTCGGCGCAGGCGTCGATCGCCGTACGGAAGACGGGTTCCGAGCGGTAGAGGCCGCCGACCATGCCCTGGTAGTGCTCACCGACCCCGGCGAGCAGGAAGCCGACCGGCCTGCGGGTGACGGCGTCGTGGCGGGCGAGGACGCGGTGGTCGGCGTCCTCGCCGAGGGCGCGCAACGCGTCGGCGACGGCTCCCCCGTCCGTACCGGCGGCGCCGGAGGACGTGACCAGCGCGCGGCGGTGGTCGAAGACGGCCCGGCCGGTCTGGAGGGTGTAGGCGGCATCGGCGACGCCCCGCTCCCCGGTGGCGTCCGGCTCCCAGGCGCGGCCCTCGCCCTGCTCGGCGAGGAGGTCGCGCAGGTGTCCCGTCGTCTCGTCGGCCGCGTCCGCCGTACGCGCGGACCACACCAGTACCTGGTGGTCGCGCGGGGCGGGGCGGGGGTCCCGCGCGGGTGCGGCGGTCTCCTCCAGGACGACATGGGCGTTGGTGCCGCCCATCCCGAAGGCGCTGACCCCGGCGCGGCGGGGCCGTTCGCCCCGGGGCCAGGCCCGCAGGTCGGTCACGACCTCCAGGCGGCCCGCGGAGCGTTCGAGCTGGGGGTTGGGCCGGTCGAAGTGGAGGGTGGGCGGGATCTCCTCGTGGTGCAGGGCCAGGGCGGTCTTCATCAGACCGGTGACCCCGGCGGCCCGGTCGAGATGGCCGAGGTTGGTCTTCACCGAGCCGATCGCGCAGCGGGTGACGCCGTCGACGTCGTAGACGCGCTGGAGTGCGGCGATCTCGATGGCGTCGCCGAGGCCGGTGCCGGTGCCGTGGGCCTCCACGTAGTCGATGTCGGGCGCGGTCAGCCCGGCGCTGGCCAGGGCCTCCGCCATCACGCCGGACTGGCCCCGTACACCAGGGGCGGTGAACCCGGCCCGGTTGGCGCCGTCGTTGGTGACCGCCCAGCCCCGGATCACCGCGTAGACGCGGTCCCCGTCGGCGAGCGCGTCCTCCAGCCTGCGCAGGGCGACGACCCCGACACCGCTGCCGACCGGGGTGCCCTGGGCGGCGGCGTCGAAGGCCCGGCACCGGCCGTCCGGGGAGGACATCCCGGCTTCCTGGTAGAGGTAGCCCACCCGGTGGGGCACGAGGACGGAGACCCCGCCGGCCAGCATCATGTCGGCCTCGCCGCTGACCAGCGCGGAGCAGGCCAGCGACACGGCGACCAGGGAGGTGGAGCAGTAGCTCTGGACGCTGTAGCAGGGCCCGGTGAGGTCGAAGGCGTACGCCGCCCGCGTGGCCAGGGAGTCCTTGTCGTTGCCGAGGCCGATCTGCACCTCGCCGACCGACTCGGCGAGGTCGGGCCGGGTGGACAGGTTGTTCATCATGTACCAGCTGATGCCGGTCCCGGCGACCACGCCGATGGATCCGGCGAAGCGCGCGGGGTCGGTGCCCGCGTCCTCCAGGGTGTGCCAGGCGGTCTCCAGGAACAGCCGCTGCTGCGGGTCGAGGAGCTGGGCCTCCTTGGGGGTGTGGCCGAAGAAGCCCGCGTCGAACAGGTCGATGCCGTCGAGCACCGATCCCGCCCGTACGTACGCCGGGTCGGCGAGCAGTTCCTCGGACACGCCCTCGGCCCGCAGCTCCTCCTCGGTGAAGCGGGTGATGGTGTCCTTGCCCGCCCGGATGTTGTGCCACAGTTGCCGGACGCCGTCGGCGCCGGGGAACCGTCCCGCCATGCCGACCAGGGCGATGTCCGTGCCCTCGGCGCCGCTCTGCGGGTCGTCCTCGCTCGTCTGCCAGTCCACCGTCACTTGCCTGTCCTCCTGCGCTTGATGGTCGAGGCACCGGCCTGGGCCCTGCGCCGCTGTCCACGTGCCGCACTGCCGTCCTCCCGGCCCGGTGCGGGGGATGCGGGCCCGGCGCCGTCGGTGTCACCGCTTGAGCTGCCCCCGCTGCCCACTCCGGGGCCGGCCGTACCGGAGCCGGCCGTATCCGAACTGCTGCCGCCGAGGGTGTCGAGCAGCTCCGCGAGCTGGGCGACGGTGGGATGTTCGAACAGGCTCGCCGCGGCCAGCTCGACCCCGAACTCGGCGGCCAGCCGGTTCACCAGGGCCAGCCCGACGAGCGAGGTGCCGCCCAGCTCGAAGAAGGGGTCGTGCACCCCGACGCGCTCCATGCCGAGCAGTTCCCGCCAGGTGTCGGCGACCCCGCGTTCGGTCCCGGTGCGCGGGGCGATGTACGAGACCCGCAGATCGGGCCGGGGATAGCGGCGTTCGGGCGCGGTCGCCCCCGAACCCGTGCCGGTGGCGGATCCCTTGCCGTTCCCCGACAGCGCGTCCGGGTCGGAGAGCATCCGCATGGCGTCGACGAGGTCGTCCAGCGGCTGGTTGAGCGCGTAGAGATGGGAGGGCCCCGCCGCGATGATCCGGCCGAGCGCCGCGGTCCCCTCCTCGTCGGTGAAGCCGTACTCCTCCCGGATCCGGCGCGCGCGGTCCCGCAGCGCGGGGGCCGCCGCGTACGCCTTGGTCTGCCAACTGTCGTGCTGCCAGGCGCCCCAGCCGACGGAGACGACACGGTTCGCCACCGTCCCCGCCCCGTCCTCGGCCGCGGCGAAGGCGTCGAGGAAGGCGTTGGCCGCGCCGTAGTCGCCCTCACCGTGCCCGCCGACCGCGGTGACGGTGGAGGAGTACAGCACGAGCAGCTCGGGCGGCGCCTCCCGCAACGCGTCGGCGACGGCGAGCGTCCCGGCGATCTTGGGGGCCAGCACGGCGGCGGCCTGCTCCCTGGTCTTGTACTGGAGCAGTCCCTCGCCCGGTACGCCCGCGGTGTGGATCACCCCGTACACCTCGCCGAAGTGCTCGCGTACGGTACGGAACGCCTCGGCGGCCTCGTCGGGTCGGCTGATGTCCGCCGAGACGGGCAGCACCTCGGCGCCGGCCGCGCGGAGCTGTCGGATCGCGAGGAGTACGGCGCTGATCCGGTCGTCGGCGCGGTGGCTGCTGATCCACCAGTCCCACAGGGCGGGTTCGGGCAGTTCGGTCCTGCCGATCAGGGCGAGCCTGGCGCCCATCGGGGCGAGCCTGCGGGCCAGCGCCATGCCGAGGCCGCCGACGCCGCCGGTGATCGCGTACACACCGTCGGGCCGCCAGACCTGGTCGTCCAAGACGGCGGGCAGCCCCACCTCTTCGAGGCCCGGGAGCCAGCGCCGCCCACGCCGCCAGGCGCTCGGGGAGGTGTCGGAGGTGGTACCGAATCCGGCTGCGTTTCCGCTTCCGCTTCCGGCTCCGTTTCCGTTTCCGTTTCCGGCTCCGTTCCCGGCTCCGGCTCCGGTGAACAGGCTGAACTCGCGCAGGAGTTGTCCGGCGGCCTGGTCCAAGGCCGCCTCCGGATCCAGGTCGACGCAGCGGGTGCGGATCCGCGGGTACTCCACGCCGATGGAGCGGGCGAGGCCGACGACCGGGGCGGACAGCGGGTGCACCCGCTCGCCGCCGAGGACGTCGAAGGTTCCGGAGAGCGCGACGACGAGTTCGACGTCCCGGCCCGGCAGGACCCGGCCGATCGCCTGGATCAGCCACAGCACGCTGTAGAAGCCGCGGTCCAGGGCGCGTTCGAGCCCTTCGGTCCCCTCGGAGTCGTGGGAGTGGTGGGAGTCGTGGGAGTCGTGGCCGAAGGCGTGCACGATGCGCAGCGGGCCGGTCGGGGCGGGGGTACCGCCGGTGTTCAGCTCCGTCAGCAGCCGCTCGTACTCCTCGGGGTTCCCGGGGTCGATCGTGGTGCCCTCCCCGGTCCGCGGGGAGCCGTCACCGGCCTCGACGAACACGACCTCGTCCCCGTCCGCGGCGGCCTGTTCGGCCACCTGGCGGCCGAGTCCGGCCCGGTCGGCGAGGACCAGTACGGTCGCGGGCGCCGTCGTCCCCGGCGTGGGGGGCAGGGCGTCCTGCCGGCGCCAGGCCGAGGCGAGGAAGCGGGTGCCCCGGGCGTCGGCCGCTGGCGCCCCGCCGTTCGCCGGTACGGTTCCGGCCGTGGCGGCGGGCCGCGCGGCGGGCATCGGCCAGTAGCGGGCCCGCTGGAACCGGTACCCCGGCAGCCGCAGCAGTTCGCGCCGTACGGGGTGGCCTGCGGCCCAGTCGACGGTGACGCCCAGCTCCCACAGCCGGCCGATCCCGGCCAGCCACGTCGTACGGTCGGCGTCGCCGCCGGGCGCGGGCAGCAGCCGTACGGTCGCCGGGGGCGCGGGGGCCTCGGCCGCGCCGTCGGTGGGCGCGGGCTCCGCCGGGAACGCTGTCGCGTCCAGGGTGGTGGCCCAGCCCGCCTCCACCAGCACACTGGCGTACTGCGCGAGGCCGTGCGGGCCGGCGGCGTCCGCGACCGGGCGTCCCGGCCGGGCGGCCCAGTACGCGGGGTCGGCGCACTCCCGCGGTGTGAGCGGCCGGCCGGTCTCGGCGGAGAACAGGCTGACGCGGGGCTCGTGGACGGTCACCGACGCGGCGCGCGCCGGGTCCAGGGCCAGGCTCATCGCGTCCGGCAGATCGAACACCCCGGCCGCGCAGGCCGCCACGTACGCGCCGACGCCGTGGCCCAGGATGACGGCGGGCCGTACTCCGTACGCCTCCAGCAGCCGCACGAGCGCGTACTGCACGGTGAACGCGGACAGGGTGGAGACGGCCGTCGCCTCCCCGTCCCGTACCGGCCGGCGGTGTGGGTCGCGCAGACCGGACAGGTCGGTGTCGAACCGCTCGGCGGCCAGCTCGGCGCACGCGTCGACCGCCGCCCGGAACGCCGGCTCCGTACCGTAGAGCCCGCCGGTGGCGCCGGACGGCGCCTCGTCGCCCGGCAGCAGCAGGCCGATGCGGTGCTTACGGGCCGGCGATACGGTTCCGTCGGCGCCGCCGGGGTCGCGCAGCCGCTCGATCGCGTCCGGGAGGTCCCGGCAGAGCAGCGCCCTGCGGACCGGGAAGGCCGTGCGTCCGGTCTGGGTGGTGAACGCCACGTCGGCCAGGGCCAGTTCGGGTTCCCGCTCCAGATGGGCGGCGAGGGCGGTGGCGGCCTCGCGCAGACTCGCGGCGTTGGTCGCGGAGAGGGTGACGAGGTGGCGCGGTTCGGTCCCGGTGGCGGTTCCGGTGGGTTCCTGGGTCAAGGGCGCCGGCTCCTGGACCGGTGGCGCCTCCTCGACCACCAGGTGGATGTTGGTGCCGGACCAGCCGAAGGAGCTGACCCCGGCGCGGCGCGGGGCGCCGGGCGCGGCGGGGAACGGCTGCCGGAACTGCGCCGGGCGCACGGGGCCGTCCAGGGACACGTCGGCGTTGGGCCGCTCCAGGTGCAGATTGGCGGGGAGTTCGCCGCCGCGCAGCGCGAGCACCGACTTGATCAGGCCGGCCATTCCGGCGGTCGTCAGCAGATGCCCGACATGGGTCTTGACCGCGCCGATCAGCAGCGGGTGGTCCACCTTGCGGTCGCCGAAGACCTCCTGGAGGGCGCTGAACTCGATGGCGTCGCCCAGGCTCGTACCGGAGCCGTGCGCCTCGACGAAGCCGATGTCGTCGGGGCGCAGGCCCGCGTCGGAGAGCGCGGCGCGCACCACGGCCGCCTGGGCGGGCCTGCTGGGGGCGGTCAGCCCGTTGCTCCGCCCGTCCTGGGTCATGGCGGATCCCCGGATCACGGCGTGGGCGGGGCGGTGCTCCGCCTCGGCGTCCTCGGCGCGTTGCAGGACGATGGCGGCGCTGCCCTCGCCCGCCACGAAGCCGTCGGCGGCCTCGTCGAAGGTTTTGCAGCGGCCGTCCGCGGCGAGCATGCTCATCTTGCACGCCTGGACGAGGGCGCTCGGGTCGATGAGCGCGGAGGCCGCGGCGATGATCGCCAGGTCGCACTCGCCGCGCCGCAGGCTCTGGACGGCGAGATGTGTGGCGGTGAGCGCCGAGGAGCACGCGGTGTCCACGGTCATGCTCGGGCCGCGCAGGTCCAGGTGGTACGCGATCCGGCCCGCGGCGGCGCTGGAGGACAGGCCGAGGAAGAAGCTCGGGTCGTCGAAGCAGGCCAGGCCCTCCGTCTCCACCTGCCGCCGCGAGTACTGGCTGGAGTCGCTCAGCCCGAGGAAGACCCCGGTCCTGCTGCCGCGCAGCCGCTCCGCCGGGATCCCGGCGTCCTCCATGGCGGTCCACACCATCTCCAGGAGCAGCCGGTGCTGGGGGTCGAGCCGGTACGCCTCCTGCGGGGTGCAGCCGAAGAACTCGGCGTCCCAGTCGGCGAGATCGGGGACGAAGGACGCCTTCCTGGTGTACGCCTTGCCCGGCACGCCCTTGCGGGGGTGGTAGTAGGCGTCCATGTCCCAGCGGTCCGGGGGCACTTCGGAGGCGGCGTCCACGCCGTCGAGCAGGTTCTGCCAGAACAGCTCCGGGTCGGCGGCGCCGCCGGGGAAGCGGCACCCCATGCCGACGATGGCGATCGGCGCGTCGGACGCGACCGGGACGGCGGGCGCCGCCCGGCCCCCGGCGGGCAGTGCCACGACGCCGGCCGATCCGGTCGCCCCCCGCGTGGTCGGCTCCGGCGGTCCCGTCAACTCGGCCAGACCGTCGACGAGTTCGTTCTGCAGGTGGTGGGCGAGGGCGAGCGGGGTGGGGTGGTCGAAGGTGAGTGTGGCGGGCAGCCGGAGCCCGGTGGACCGGGAGAGCCGGTTACGCAGCTCGACGGCGGTCAGGGAGTCGAAGCCCAGTGCCGTGAACTCCTTGCTCACGTCCAGCACGGCGGAGGGCGCGTGCCCGAGCACCGTGGAGACCTGGCGCGCCACCAGGTCCACCAGATGGCGGTCCTGTTCGGCGGCGGACAGGGCGGCGAGGCTCCGGCGCAGCCCTTCGGCACCGTCGTCGCCGTCCCGCTCGGCGCCGCCGAGCGCGGTACGCCGGCCGGTGGCCGTGGCGGGCGCCAGGGCGCTGAGCAGTGGGGGCAGCGGGCCGGAGCGGGCGAGGCGGGTCAGGTCGAGTTTCACCGGCACACTCAGCGGCAGGTTGTGCGCCAGCGCAGCGTCGAACAGCGCCAGTCCCTCGTCCGGGCTCATCGGCGCCACACCGCCGCGCGCGAACCGTTCCCGGTCGGCCTGGCCGAGCCCGCTGGTCTGCCCCTTGCCCTGGCCCCACCAGCCCCAGGCCAGCGAGGCGCCGGGCAGCCCGGCGGCCCTGCGCGCGGCCACCAGGGCGTCGACGGCCGCGTTGGCCGCCGCGTAGTTGCCCTGCCCCGGGCTGCCGAGCACGCCGGCCGCCGAGGAGAACACCACGAAGAGGCTCAGGTCCGCGCCGCGGGTCAGCTCGTCGAAGTGGCGTACGGCGTCCACCTTCGGGGCGAAGGCCCGCCGTATCCGCTCGGGGTCGAGCGCCGGGATCACCCCGTCGTCCAGGGTGGCGGCGCAGTGCACGACGCCGGTCAGCGGACGGTCTGCCGGGATCCCCGCCAGCAGCTCCGCCACCGCCTGACGGTCCGTCACATCGCAGGCCACCACGTCGACCTCGGCGCCGATCTTCTCCAGTTCGGCTCGCAACTCGGCCGCGCCTTCGGCCTGTTGGCCGCTCCGGCTGACGAGCACCACGCGCCGTACGCCGTAGCGCGACACGAGGTGGCGGGCCACGAGCCCGCCCAGATCGCCGGTGCCGCCGGTCACGACGACCGAACCGGCCGGGTCGGGCGCGCGATCCACGGTGAGGACGATCTTCCCGGTGTGCCGGGCCTGCGCCATGAGCCGGAACGCCTCGGGCGCCTGCCGTACGTCGAAGAGCGTGGTCGGCAGCGGGGACAGCGCCCCGCGCTCGAACAGCTCCATCACCTCGGCGAGCATCTCGGCGACCCGGTCGAGCCCGGCGTCCAGACCGTCGTACGCCTGGTAGCCGACATCGGTGCGTACCGCGGCGACCTGCTCGGGGTCGCGGATGTCGGTCTTGCCCATCTCCAGGAACCGTCCGCCCGGGGCGAGCAGCCGCAGTGAGGCGTCCACGTACTCCGCGGCGAGGGAGTTGAGCACCACGTCCACGCCCCGGCCGCCGGTCGCGGTACGGAAGGTCTCCTCGAACTCCAGGGTCCGGGAGTTCGCGATACGGTCAGGGGAGATGCCCAGCCCTTCCACGACGGCCCACTTGGGCGGGCTCGCGGTGGCGAACACCTCAGCGCCGATGTGGCGGGCGAGCTGGATCGCGGCCATGCCCACACCACCGGACGCGGCGTGCACGAGCAGGGTCTCCCCCTCCCGCAGCCGCGCCAGCCGGTTCAGTCCGTAGTAGGCGGTCAGGAACACCACGGGGACCGTCGCGGCCTGCGCGAAGGACCAGGCGTCGGGTATCCGCACCCAGCCGCGCCGGTCGCTCACCACCACCGAGGCGAAGGAGCCGAGGGCGAGCCCCGTGACCCGGTCGCCGGGCGCCAGATCCGTGACCTCCGCCCCGACGTCGAGCACCACACCGGCGGCCTCGGTGCCCAGCAGGCCCACATCGCCGCCGATCATGCCCAGTCCGGCGACCACGTCACGGAAGTTGAGCCCGGCGGCGCGGACCGCGACCCGGATCCGGCCGGGCGCGAGCTCCTGCCGGACGTCGTCGGCGGGCAGCCACTCCATGTTCTCGGCCGAGCCGGCCGCCCGCATCCCGATCCGTACCGCGTCCGGGGCGCCGGTGTGTCCGGCTGCCGGTTCCGGTACGGCGAGCCGCTGGGGCGGGAGGGGCAGCGGAACCCCGGCCCCGCCGCTCGTCATCCGGACGAGGCGGGGAGCCCGTAACCCGTCCTGGCTCAGGGAGAGTTGCGGTTCGCCGGTGGCCAGTGCACCGGCCAGCAGGGGTACGGTCGGCCCGGCGCCCGGCGTCACGTCCAGCAGGACGATCCGGCCCGGGTTCTCCGCCTGCGCGGAGCGCACCAGGCCCCACACAGCGGCGGCCCCGGCGTCGACGGGCTCGCCGGATGACACACCGACGGCTCCTGAGGTCACCACCACGAGCCGGGAGTCGGCGCACGCCTCGTCGGCCAGCCACCGCTGAAGGGTGTCCAGGGCCTGGCAGGTCACGGCCCGTACGGAGTCGATCTCAGGTACGGAGCCGATGTCAGGTACGGAGCCGGTGTCGTCCCGGGTCGCGCGGGGGGCCGACCACACCACCACGGTCGGCGGTGCCGCGTCAACGGATCCGGTGGGTGCGCCAGGTTCGGTCAGTGACCGGCAGGGCGGCAGGGCCAGGCCGTAGGTGTCCTCGCCCGCCACCGTCCAGTTCTCGTCCGGGGCGGGGGCGGCCGGTTCCGCGGTCAGCGGGGCCCAGTCCAGCCGGAACAGGTCGTCCGTGCGGACCGGGGGCGTCAGTCCGCCCTCCGGCAGCGGTCGCAGGGTCAGCGAGTCCACCGTGAGCACCGCGCCGCCGGCCGCGTCGGTGACATCCAGCCGCATCGCGCCCGGCTCGGCGGCGGTGATCCTGACCCGTACCCGGGAAGCGCCCTCCGCGTGCAGCCGTACCCCCGACCACACGAACGGCATCCACGGCACCCCGGACTCGATGCCCGGCACGGCGCCGCTGAGCACCACGGCGTGCAGTACGGCATCGAGCAGCGCCGGGTGCACACCGAACCCACCGACATCCGCCTGGCCCTCCTCGGGGAGCCCGACCTCCGAGAACGTCTCGTCGCCCCGCCGCCACACCGCCTCCAGGCCGCGGAACACCGTGCCGTACTCCAGACCACGGGCCGCGAAACCCTCGTACACCTCGCCCACCGGTACGGGTTCCGCGCCCGGCGGCGGCCATGCCGTCGTCTCCCGCGGGGCGGGCCCGGGGCCGTCCCCGGCGTTCGCCAGCAGCCCGGTGGCATGGCAGACCCAGGCGCCGTCGCCGTCCTCGGCCCGCGCGTGGACCGTGACGGCACGGCGGCCGGAGCCGTCGGCCTCGTCGACCACGATCCGCACCACGGCCGCGCCGGTCCCGGTCAGTACGAGCGGCACCTGGATGACCAACTCCGCCAGGTCCGGGCAACCGGCCTCGTCACCGGCCCGGATCGCCATCTCCACCAGCGCCGCCCCCGGCACCACCACCTGCCCCAGCACCCGGTGCCCGGTCAGCCAGGGCTGATCCCGCACCGACAGCCGGCCGCTCACCACCACCCCACCGGAGTCCGGCAGTTCCACCACGGCGCCCAGCAGGCAGTGGCCGCCCATCGAGGTCAGCCCGTACGTCCCGACATCACCGGCGGTGTCCGCACCGGTCATCCAGTACCGTTCGCGCTGGAAGGCGTACGTCGGCAGCTCGACCGGCCGCAGACCACGCCCCGCGAACACCGAGCCCCACTCCACCCGCACACCGCACACCGACAGATGCCCCGCCGACAGCAGGAAGCGGCCCAGACCGCCCTCACCCCGGCGCAGTGTGCCACCGGCCACCGCACCGGAACCGACCGACGCCGCGATGTCCTCCACGCTCGCCGTGATCACCGGATGCGGACTGACCTCGACGAACGCGTCGAAGCCCCGCTCCATCAACGACCGCACCACCGGCTCGAACCGCACCGGCTCCCGCAGATTCCGATACCAGTACCCCGCGTCCAGCTCACCACCATCGACCAGCCCACCCGTCACCGTCGAAAAGAACGGCACCCCACCCGAACGCGGTGCGACGGACGCGAGAACGTCCCGTACCTCGTCCTCCAGGAACTCCACATGGGCGGAGTGGGAGGGCACGGACGACGCGATCCTGCGGGCCCGTACCGACTCCTCCGCGCAGAGGCCCAGCAGTTCGTCCAGGGCGTCCGTATCGCCCGCGATCACCACGGCGGAGGGGCCGTTGACGGCCGCCACGGTCAGCCGGTCGCCCCAGCGCGCGAGCCGTTTCTCCGCCTCCGCGGCAGGCAGCGCGAGTGACACCAATGCGCCGCGGCCCACGAGCCGCAGGAGCAGCCGGCTCCGCAGGGCGACGACGGTCGCCGCGTCCTCCAGGGAGAGCGCCCCCGCGACGCAGGCCGCGACGATCTCGCCCTGGGAGTGGCCCACCACCGCCTCGGGCTCCACACCCATCGAGCGCCACAGGGCCGCCAGCGAGACCATCACCGAGAACAACACGGGTTGCACGACGTCGAGTTCGGTGAGGTCGGGGGCGTTCTCCCCGCCGCGCAGCGCGTCCCGTACGGACCAGCCCACCAGGGGGCGCAGGACCTCTTCGCACTCCAGCAGCCGGTCGCGGAAGACCTCGGAGGACTCCATCAGCTCCTGTGCCATGCCCTCCCACTGGGAGCCCTGGCCGGGGAAGACGAACACCACCCGGCCGCCATCGGCCACCACCGGTGACCCCTCGGCGGTCACCACACCGGCGGCCGGCTCGCCGCGCCCCACGGCGGCCAGGCCCGTCAGCAGCTCCTCGCGGTCGGCCCCCACCACCACCGCACGGTGGTCAAGCCGCGCACGCCCCACCGCCAGCGACAGACCCACCTCGCCGGCCGTCACCTCCGGCCGCTCCCGCACCGACCGCTCCAGCCGCTCCGCCTGCGCCCGCAACCCCGCCGCCGAACCGCCCGACACCACCCACGGCACCGGGCCCGCATCCCCGGCAGCGGCCTCCGGTTGAGCCTTCGCCGGTGCCTGCTCGACCACCACATGTGCGTTCGTCCCGCTCACACCGAACGACGACACCGCCGCACGCCGCGGCCGGTCCACCACCGGCCACTCCCGCTCCTCCGTCGCGAGCGCCACCGCACCCGCCGACCAGTCCACATGGGTCGACGGCGAGTCGATGTGGAGGGTGCGCGGGACGATGCCGTGGCGCATCGCGAGCACCATCTTGATGACGCCCGCCACCCCGGCCGCCGCCTGCGTATGACCGATGTTCGACTTCACCGAGCCGAGCCACAGCGGCCGGTCCTCGGGCCGGTCCAGGCCGTACGTGGCGAGCAGGGCCTGCGCCTCGATCGGGTCCCCCAGCGTGGTGCCCGTACCGTGCGCCTCCACCACATCGATGTCGGCCGACGCCAGCCGCGCGTTCGCCAGCGCCTGGCGGATCACCCGTTGCTGGGAGGGGCCGTTGGGCGCGGTCAGCCCGTTGGACGCGCCGTCCTGATTCACCGCACTGCCCCGGACCAGCGCCAGCACCTCGTGCCCGTTGCGCTCCGCGTCGGACAGCCGCTCCAGCAGAACCAGCCCCACACCCTCGGAGAAATTCGTTCCGTCGGCGGAGTCGGCGAACGACTTGCACCGGCCGTCGCGCGCCAGACCGCGCTGCCGGCTGAAGTCCACGAACATGCTCGGGGTGGCCATGACGGAGGCGCCCCCGGCGAGCGCCATCGAGCACTCCCCCGCGCGCAGCGACTGGCACGCGAGGTGCATCGCCACCAGGGAGGACGAGCACGCCGTGTCGATCGTCACGGCGGGGCCCTCAAGGCCGAAGACGTAGGAGATACGGCCCGAGGCGACGCCACCGGCGCTTCCGGTGCCCTGGTAGCCGTCCATGGCTTCCAGCGCCGCGTTGGACCAGGAGCTGTAGTCGTGCTGGATGACTCCGGCGAACACACCGGTGCGGCTTCCGCGGATCGACTCCGGTGCTATTCCCGCCCGTTCGAAGGTCTCCCAGGCGGATTCGAGCAGCAGTCGCTGCTGGGGATCCATCGACTGGGCCTCGCGGGGGTTGATTCCGAACAGTCCGGCGTCGAACTCGTCCGCGTCGTAGAGGAATCCGCCGTTGAGCGAGTAGGTCTTGCCCGCCGCGTCGGGGTCGGGGTCGTACAGCCCCTCGACGTCCCATCCGCGGTTCTCGGGGAACGGCGCGATCGCGTCCCGCCCCTCGGCCACCAGCCGCCACAGATCCTCCGGCGAGTCCACCCCGTCCGGGAAACGGCACGCCATTCCGACGATCGCGATCGGCTCCGCGTTCTTCTCGTCCTGGTCGCGCAGTTGGAGCCGGGCGTTCTGGAGCTCACCGCTCACCCGTGCGAGATAGTCGCGGAGTTTGGCGTTCTCATCCATCGGATCAGGCTCCCAATTGCTTGTCGACGAACTGGAACAGCTCTTCGGTGGAGGACAGTTGGAGTTGCTCCGTCACTTCGTCCCCGCGTGTCTCCGCCGGGGCTTCTCCGGAGGGGACGAGGAGGGCCCTGATCCGCTCCGTGACCCGCGCGTGTGCCGCGTCGTCCGGATCGAGCCGTGACAGGATCTCCGCCACCTTGTCGAGGTCCCCCAACACCCTGTCGAGCGTTTCCGCTTCGGTCTGTACGAGCTCGCCGCGCAGATGGTGGGCGAGGGCGAGCGGGGTGGGATGGTCGAAGGTCAGGGTGGCGGGCAGGCGCAACCCCGTGACCTGCGCGAGCCGGTTGCGCAGTTCCACCGCGGTGAGCGAGTCGAAACCGAGTGCGCTGAACGGCTTGCCCACCTCCAGGCCGGCCGCGCGCGCGTGGCCGAGCACGGTGGCGACCTGTCCGGTCACCAACTCGACCAGCTCCCGCGTCTGTTCCCCTTCGGGCAGCGCGTCGAGCCGGCGGCGCAGGGCGTCGGCGCCGCTCTGCGCCGCGCCGCTGTGCGCGGTCCTGCGGGCCGCCGCTCCTCCGGCGACCAGGCCGCTGAGCAGCGGTGGCAGCCCGCCCGACGCCGGGGCGCCCGTGCCAGGACCGGCGCCGGCCGCTTCCGCCAGCCTGGCGAGGTCCAGTTTCACCGGCACCATCACCGGCAGGTTGTACGCCAGGGCCGCGTCGAACAGCGACAGCCCCTCGTCGGCCGTCATGGCGGCCACGCCACCGCGCGCGAACCGTTCCCGGTCCGTCCCGGTCAGATCGCCGGTCAGTCCGCTGCCCTTGCCCCACCAGCCCCAGGCCAGCGACACCCCGGGCAGCCCGGCCGCCCTGCGCGAGGTGACCAGGGCGTCGACGGCGGCGTTGGCCGCCGCGTAGTTGGCCTGCCCCGGGGTGCCGAGCACGCCGGCCGCCGAGGAGAACACCGCGAACATTCCCAGGTCGGCGTCGCGGGTGAGGGCGTCGAGATGGCTCAGGGCGTCCGCCTTCGGGGCGAACACCCGCCCTACCCGCTCGGGGTCGAGCGCCGGGATGACACCGTCGTCCAGGGCGCCCGCGCAGTGCACCACACCGGTGAGCGGACGGTCGGCGGGCATGGCCGCCAGCAGCTCCGCCACCGCCCGCCGGTCCGTCACATCGCAGGCCCGTATGTCCGCCTCCGCGCCGAGGGCCGCCAGTTCGCCCCGTAGCTCCCCGGCTCCCTCGGCACTCGCGCCGCGCCGACTAGCCAGCACCAGGTGCCGTACGCCGTACCGCTCCACGAGATGCCGGGCCACCAGGGCACCCAGGTCGCCCGTTCCGCCGATGACCAGTACCGTCCCGGCCGGGTCGAGGGTGACGGTCTCCGTGGGCCCGTCCGTCATCCGGGCGAGGCGTGGTGCCCGTAAGCCGTCGTCGCGCAGGGCGAGTTGGGGTTCTCCGGTCGCCAGCGCCCCGGCCAGCAGGGGTACGGTCGGTTCAGCGCCCGGGGCGATGTCCAGCAAGGTGATCCGGCCGGGGTTCTCGGAGTGCGCGGAGCGCACCAGCCCCCAGACCGCGGCGGCGCCCGCGTCCACCGGCTCGCCGGGCGCCACACCGACGCCACCTGAGGTCACCACCACGAGCCGGGAGTCGGCGCACGCCTTCTCGGCCAGCCAGCGCTGCACCGTGTCCAGTGCCGCACACGCGCTCGCCCGCGCCCCCGCCGGGTCGGCGCCGCCCGGGGCACACCACACCACCACCTCGGGTTCCTCGCCCGTCAATTCGGCCGGTGACGCGAAGGCCGTGAGTCCTAGACCACAGCGGTCCTCCCCCACCAGGACCCAGCCTCCGTCCGGGGCCGTCGCACCGGATCCGGGCACACCGGCGGCAGGCGCCAACGGCACCGGCACCGGCACCCAGTCCAGTCGGAACAGGTCGTCCCGGGGACGGGCCCGCGCGGTCAACTCGCCGGAGGGCAGGGGGCGTAGCGTCAGACCGGCCACCGTGAGCACCGGGCCGCCGGCCGGGTCGGCGACCTCCACCCGGAGGACTCCCGCCTCGGCGGCGGTGATCCTGACCCGTACGCGGGCCGCGCCCACCGCGTGCAGCCGTACCCCCGACCACACGAACGGCAGCCAGGGCACACCCGCTTCGACACCGGGCAGCGCGTCGCTCAGCACCACCGTGTGCAGTACGGCGTCGAGCAACGCCGGGTGCACACCGAACGCGGCGACTTCGCCCTGCCCCTCCTCGGGGAGCCCGACCTCCGAGAAGGTCTCGTCGCCCCGCCGCCACACCGCCTCCAGGCCGCGGAACACCGTGCCGTACTCCAGACCACGGGCCGCGAAGTCCTCGTACACACCGCCCACCGGGACCGCCTCCGCGCCCGCCGGAGGCCACACGTCCAGCTCCTTCAGCGCCTCGTCCATAGCCGTGTCGGGCCGGGCGAGTACTCCGGTGGCATGGGCGGTCCACGGGCCGTCGTCCCGCTGGGCCCGCGCGTACAGGGTCAGGGGCCTGCTGCCGCCGTCCTCGACGTCGCCCACGGTGATCCGTACGAACACCGCGCCGGACTCCGGCAGGACGAGCGGCACCTGAATGATCAGCTCCGCCAGGTCCGGGCAACCGGCCTCGTCACCGGCCCGGATCGCCATCTCCACCAGCGCCGCCCCCGGCACCACCACCTGCCCCAGCACCCGGTGCCCGGTCAGCCAGGGCTGGTCCCGCACCGACAGCCGGCCGCTCACCACCACCCCACCCGACTCGGGCAGCTCCACCACGGCGCCCAGCAGCGGATGGGCCTCCATCGCGGTCAGTCCGTACGCCGCCACATCGCCCGTGCCGCCACCGCCGGCCAGCCAGTACCGTTCGCGCTGGAAGGCGTACGTCGGCAGCTCGACCGGCCGCAGACCGCGCCCGGCGAACACCGAGCCCCACTCCACCCGCACCCCGCACACCGACAGATGCCCCGCCGACAGCAGGAAGCGGTCCAGACCGCCCTCACCCCGGCGCAGTGTGCCACCGGCCACCGCACCGGAACCGACCGACGCCGCGATGTCCTCCACGCTCGCCGTGATCACCGGATGCGGACTGACCTCGACGAACGCGTCGAAGCCCCGCTCCATCAACGACCGCACCACCGGCTCGAACCGCACCGGCTCCCGCAGATTCCGATACCAGTACCCCGCGTCCAGCTCACCACCATCGACCAGCCCACCCGTCACCGTCGAAAAGAACGGCACCCCACCCGAACGCGGTGACACCGACGTGAGAACGTCCAGCAGGTCCTTCTCTATCTCCTCGACATGTGCGGAGTGGGAGGCGAAGGAGACGGGGATCTGGCGCGCCCGTACGGAGGTCTCCGCGCACCAGGCGAGCAGTTCGTCCAGGGCGTCCGTATCGCCCGCGATCACCACGGCGGAGGGGCCGTTGACGGCCGCCACGGTCAGCCGGCCGCCCCAGCGCGCGAGGTTCTCCTCCGCCTCGGCCACGGGCAGGGCGACCGACACCAGTCCGCCGCGGCCCGCCAGCCGCATCAGCAGCCGGCTCCGCAGGGCGACGACCCGCGCCGCGTCCTCCAGCGACAGCACGCCCGCGACACAGGCGGCGGCGATCTCGCCCTGGGAGTGCCCGATCACCGCCTCGGGCTCCACCCCGGCCGAGCGCCACAGCGCCGCCAAGGACACCATCACGGCAAAGAGCACCGGCTGCACCACGTCGTCCCGAGTGAGGTCCGGGGCGCCCGGCACACCACGTAACACGTCGAGCACCGACCAGCCCACCAGGGGCCTGAGCGCTTCCTCGCACTCCAGCAGCCGGTCGCGGAAGACCTCGGAGGACTCGACCAACTCCAGTGCCATGCCCTCCCATTGGGATCCCTGGCCGGGAAAGACGAACACCACCCGGCCGCCATCGGCCACCACCGGTGACCCCTCGGCGGTCACCACACCGGCGGCCGGCTCGCCGCGCCCCACGGCGGCCAGGCCCGTCAGCAGCTCCTCGCGGTCGGCCCCCACCACCACCGCACGGTGGTCAAGCCGCGCACGCCCCACCGCCAGCGACAGACCCACCTCGCCGGCCGTCACCTCCGGCCGCTCCCGCACCGACCGCTCCAGCCGCTCCGCCTGCGCCCGCAACCCCGCCGCCGAACCGCCCGACACCACCCACGGCACCGGACCCGCATCCCCGGCAGCGGCCTCCGGTTGCGACTTCGCCGGTGCCTGCTCGACCACCACATGCGCGTTCGTCCCGCTCACACCGAACGACGACACCGCCGCACGCCGCGGCCGGTCCACCACCGGCCACTCCCGCTCCTCCGTCAGCAGGGAGACCGCGCCCGCCGACCAGTCGACGTGGGGGCTCGGCTCATCGACATGCAGTGTTTTCGGCAGGAGACCGTGGCGCATCGCGAGCACCATCTTGATGACGCCCGCCACCCCGGCCGCCGCCTGCGTATGGCCCATGTTCGACTTGAGCGAGCCGAGCCACAGCGGCCGGTCCGCCGGGCGGTCCTGGCCGTACGTGGCGAGCAGTGCCTGCGCCTCGATCGGGTCGCCCAGGGTGGTGCCCGTACCGTGTGCCTCGACGGCGTCGACCTGGTCGGGGGTGAGCCGGGCATGGGCCAGGGCGCTTTCGATCACCCGTTGCTGGGAAGGGCCGTTGGGCGCGGTCAGCCCGTTCGACGCACCGTCCTGATTCACCGCACTGCCCCGGACCAGCGCCAGCACCTCGTGCCCGTTGCGCTCCGCGTCGGACAGCCGCTCCAGCAGAACCAGCCCCACACCCTCGGAGAAATTCGTCCCGTCGGCCGCCGCGGCGAAAGCCTTGCACCGGCCGTCGCGCGCCAGACCGCGCTGCCGGCTGAAGGCGACGAAGGGGGTCGGGGTCGCCATGATCGTGACGCCGCCCGCCAGGGCGAGGGTGCAGTCCCCCGCGCGCAGGGCCTGGCACGCGAGATGCATCGCCACCAGGGAGGACGAGCACGCCGTGTCCACGGTCACCGCGGGCCCCTCCAGGCCCAGCGCATAGGCCACCCGGCCCGAGATCACCGAGGAGAATCCCCCGGTCGGGATATAGCCCTCGACCTCGGCGGAGGAATGCGCCGTGAGCAGGGTGCTGTAATCGTGTTCGTAACTTCCCGTGAAGACGCCCGTCGATGTGGCGCGCAGGCTGGTCGGATCGATTCCGGCCCGTTCCAGGGTTTCCCAGGCGGTTTCCAGTACGAGGCGTTGCTGCGGGTCGGTGGCGATGGCCTCGCGCGGACTGATGTGGAAGAAGGCGGCGTCGAAATCACCGGCGTCGTAGAGGAATCCGCCCTGACGCCCGTAGCTTTTCCCTGGGGCGTCCGGGTCCGGGTCGTACAGCGTCTCCAGGTCCCAGCCACGGTCGGTGGGGTAGCCGGAGATCACGTCCTGTTCCTCGCTGACCAGCCGCCACAGGTCGTCCGGCGACTCCACGCCCCCGGGGTAGCGGCAGCCCATGCCGACGATCGCGACCGGTTCGAACCGGTCGGACTCGACCTCGCGCAGCCGCTGACGGGCCCGGCGCAGATCGGCGGTCACACGGCGCAGATAATCCCGGAGCTTCTCTTCGTCCGACATCAGAAGCGACCATCCTCACGTTGAAGGTCAGGAGATTCCGAACTCGTTCTCGATGACGTCGAATATCTCGTCGTCCGTCGCGGAGCTGAGATCGTCGTCGGATCCGTCCGGTCCGTCCGGCGAGACGCTCTCCGTTGTTTCGCGCCATTTCCACAGCAGACCTTCGAGGCGTTTTCCGATCGCTCCGCTCCGGGCGGTGTCCGTGGAAAGAGCGGACAGCGCGTTGTCGAGGCGGTCGATGTCCCGGAGTACGTTCTGTGCGACGTCGGCGGCGCGCGGGCTGAGCCGGGTGTGCAGATGGGTGGCGAGCGCGGTGGGTGTGGGGTGGTCGAAGACCAGGGTGGGAGAGAGCCGCAGCCGGGTCGCGGCGGTGAGCCGGTTGCGCAGTTCGACGGCGGTGAGGGAGTCGAAGCCGATCTCCTTGAAGGCGTGGGCCGGGGTGATGGTGTCGGGGGTCGGATGGCCGAGGACGGTGGCGGCGTGGCTGCGTACCAGGCCGAGCAGGTAGTGGTGTTGCTCCTCGGACGAGAGCCTGACCAGCTCGTCGGTCAGTCCGTTGCCGTTGCCGTTGCCGTGGCCGTTGCTGTCCCCGTTGGCGGAGGTGACGTTGCCGGTGGTCGCCGCCGTACGCCGGGTGGGGGCGCCCGGCAGGGCGCGCAGCAGGGCGGGGAGGGCGGCGGGGTCGGCGGGCGGGGTGAGGGGCGACGGCAGCAGGAAGGGCTGGTCGAGCCGGAGTGCGGTGTCGAGGAGCGCGAGGGCGTGTGCGGTGGTCAGCGGGGTGATCCCGGCGTGGCTGATGACGCGCCGCCGCTGACCGGTGTCGAGGTGGCCGGTCATGCCGCTGGCCTCCTCCCACAGTCCCCAGCCGAGTGAGGTGGCGGGCAGCCCGGCGGCGCGGCGGTGGGTGGCGAGGGCGTCGAGAAAGGCGTTGGCGGCGGCGTAGTTGGCCTGTCCTGAGCTGCCCAGGGTGGCGGCGGCCGAGGAGAACAGGACGAACGCGGCCAGGTCGAGCCCCGCGGTGGCGCGGTGGAGGTTCCAGGCGGCGTCGACCTTGGGCCGGAAGACGGTCTCGACGTGGCGGGGTGTGAGGTTCTCCAGGGTGCTGTCGTCCAGGGTGCCCGCCGCGTGGACGACCGCGGTGAGGGGATGGTCAGCGGGGACCGCGTCGAGCAGGGCCGCGAGGGCGTCCGCGTCGGCGGCGTCGCAGGCGGCGACGGTGACGTGGGCGCCGAGGCCGGTCAGTTCGGTACGGAGTCCGGCCGCGCCGGCGGCGTCCGGGCCGCTGCGGCTGGTCAGCAGGAGGTGGCGGACGCCGTGGCGGGTGACGAGGTGGCGGGCCACGAGTCCGCCGAGGGTGCCGGTGCCTCCGGTGATCAGTACGGTGCCGGCCGGGTCGAGCGCGGGCGGCAGGGCGAGGGTGATCTTCCCGATGTGCCGGGCCAGGCTGAAGTGGCGCAGGGCGTGGCGTGCTTGGGAGAGCGGCCAGGTGGTGACCGGCAAGGGCTGGAGCGTGCGGTCGGCGAAGAGGCGGGCGAGGTCGGCGAAGAGCGCGCCGATCCGGTCGGGGCCGAGGTCCAGCAGGTCGAAGGCGCGGTAGAAGAGGCCGGGACGGGCGGCGGTGACCTCTTCCGCGTCGCGGATGTCGGTCTTGCCCATTTCGATGAACCGGCCGTGGGGGGCGAGCAGCCGCAGCGACGCGTCGACGGCTTCGTGGGCCAGGGAGTTGAGGACGATGTCCAGCCCTTCGGGGGCGTGGGCGAGGAAGTCCTGCTCGAAGTCGAGGGTGCGCGAGGAGGCGATGTGGTCGTCGTCCAGGCCCAGGGCGCGCAGGGTGCCCCACTTCGTGGGGGACGCGGTGGCGTAGATCTCGGCGCCGAAGTGCCGGGCGAGCTGGACGGCGGCCATGCCGACGCCGCCGGTGGCGGTGTGGATCAGGATCTTGTCGCCGGGCCGGATCCGGGCGAGGTCGACCAGGGCGTGGTAGGCGGTGAGGAAGGCCGCGGGGACCGTGGCGGCCTCCGTGAAGGTCCAGTCGTCGGGGATACGGGTGACGAGGCGGTGGTCGGTGACGCGGACCGGGCCGATGCCACCGACGGTGGACATGCCCATCACCCGGTCCCCCGGGGCCAGTCCGGTGACCCGGTCGCCGACCTCGGTGACGATCCCCGCCTCTTCCCCGCCGATCGGCACCTTGATCGGGACGAGGCCCAACGACACCATGACGTCACGGAAGTTGAGACCGGCGGCGCGCACGGCGATCCGTATCTCCTCGGGTCCCAGCGGCCCTTCGCGTTCCTCGGAGGCGGCCAGCACCACCTGGTCGAGCGTGCCGCCGCTTCCCGATGCCTCCAGGTGCCAGCGGTCGGTGCCGGCGGGCGGGACGAGGGCGCCGCCCGCGGTGGCGGGGGTGAGCCGGGCTACGGTGATCTGCCCTTCGCGCAGGGCGAGTTGGGTCTCCCCGGCGGCGAGGGCGGCGGCGATCGCGGTGGGCAGCGCCTCGGCGGAGAGGGCGTGGTGGTCGGTGTCGAGCAGGAGGAACTGGCCGGAGTTCTCCGCCTGTGCGCACCGGACCAGGCCCCAGACGGCGGCGTCGGCCAGGTTGGCGGGCGGGGCCCCGGCGACCGAGGTGGAGACGGCGTGGGTGGTGACGAGGACCAGGGTGCTGGTCACGTAGTGGGGTGTGGCGAGCCAGTCCTGGAGCAGCCGCAGGACGGTGGCGGTCCGGGCCGCGGTACGGGCGGGCAGCCTCTGGTCCGCCCGGTTCGGGTCCTCGTCCATCTCCGGGGCGGGCGCGGGCAGGACGGCGATCACGACGTCGGGGGCGGGCGCCCCCGCGTCGCCCATGTCGAGCGCGTCGCCCGAGTCGCCCGGGCCGTCTGCGTCGAGCGCGCCTCCCGAGTCTCCCGCGTCGAGCGCGGCCGTGAGACCGGCCAGGTCCTCGTGGCGGGTGAGGGTGACACCGGCGGTCCCGGCGAGGGACGCGTACGGGCCGGAGTCGGCGCCGGGGCCGGGAGCGCCGAGCAGTGCGAGACGCCGTACGCCCGTGGTCGGGGGCGGCCCGTCCAGGGGCAGCGGATGCCAGTCGAGCTGGAACAGGGAGCGCAGGGTGTCGTGTTCGGGGGTCAGCCCGCCCGCGTCCAGGGGCCGGAGGGTGAGGGTGTCGACGGTGATGACGGGCCGGCCGGCCGGGTCGGTCGCCGTGAGCCGGACGGTGTGGTCGCCGGTCGGGGTGAGGTGGACGCGGAGGGTGTCGGCGTCGGTGGCGTGCAGGTGGACCCCGCTCCAGGAGAACGGCAGCTCGATCCCGCTCGGGGCGTCCCCCGTGTCCCCGGCGTGCCCGGGGGTGAGGAAGAGCGTGTGGAGGGCGGAGTCCAGCAGCGCGGGATGGATCCCGAAACCGCCGGTGGGCAGGTCGGACCCGAGGCGTATGTCGGCGTACAGGGTGGTGTCCTGCCGCCACGCGGTCCGCAGGTTGCGGAAGGCGGGGCCGTAGTCGTAGCCGCGTTCCGCGAGCCGCGGGTAGAGGCCGTCGACCGGTACGGGCTCGGCCCCGGCGGGCGGCCACGCCCCGGATGCCGCTTCCGTCCCGGCCTGGTCGGGCGCCGCGGCGGGTGTGGACGTGAGCGTGCCGGTGGCGTGGTGGGTCCAGGGCCGTCCGGGGTCGGTGGTCCCCGGCCGGGAGTGGATCTCGACACGCCGCCGTACGCCGCCCTCGGTACCGGTGTCCTGATCCGGCGGTGTCACGGTGATGTGCAGATGGACGGGCCGGTCGCCGTCGAGCATCAGCGGGGCGTGCAGGGTGAGTTCCTCCAGCGCGGGGCAGCCGGTGGCGGTGCCCGCGTGGAGCGCGAGGTCGAGGTGGGCGGTGGCGGGCAGCAGCGGGGTGCGGGTGACCGCGTGGTCGGCCAGCCAGGGCTTGGCGCCGGTGCTCAGGACGCCGGTGGCGTGCCAGGTCCCGTCGGGCAGATGGCTGGTGCTCGCCAGCAGCGGATGGCCGGCGCTCTGGAGCCCGAGACCGGACGCGTCGGTGAGGACGGGCGCGGAGGTGAGCCAGTGGCGCTGCCGCTGGAAGGGGTACGTGGGCAGGTCAGGCGTCACGGAGGGGTGCGCGGGGCCGTCGCCCGGCCGGGCGAGCGCACCGTGCCACGCCACCGGTGCGCCGTGCGCGTACGCCCTGGCCAGGGCGGTCAGGAACTGCGGCCACCGGCCCGCGTCCCGGCGCAGGCTCGCGACGGCGACCGCCCCGGGCCGCTCGGTGCCGCCTTCGTCGCCGTCGGCACCGGCGGCGTGCAGGATGTGCTGGATGCTGGGGATCAGTACGGGGTGCGGGCTGGTCTCGACGTACAAGCCGTGCCCGTCGTCGACCAGTTGGCGCAGGGTGGAGTGGAAGAGCACCGGGCTGGTGAGGTTCTCGTACCAGTACGCGCCGGTCAGCGCGGTGGTGTCGAGCAGGCCGCCGGTGACGGTGGAGTAGAAGGGCACCTCGGCGGCGGTGGGGCGCACCTCGGCCAGTGCGGAGCTCAACTCGTCCCGCAGCACCGCCATATGGGGGGTGTGGGAGGCGTAGTCGACGGGGATCGCCTTCGCGTCGATGTCCTCGGCCGCACAGTGGGCGAGGAGGCGGGCCAGGGCGTCGGTGTCACCGGCGACGACGGTGGTGGCCGGGCCGTTCACGGCCGCCAGGTGCAGGCCGGCGCGGTCGGCGATCAGGGCGCGCGCCCGGTCGGCGGAGACCGGCAGGGAGGCCATCCCGCCCGTACCGGCCACCCGGACAAGGGACTTGGAGCGCAGGGCGACGATCCGGGCGGCGTCGTCGAGCGTGAGGGCGCCGCAGACGTACGCGGCGGCGATCTCGCCCTGGGAGTGGCCGATCACCGCGTCGGGTTCGACGCCGTGGGCGCGCCAGAGGGCGGCCAGGCCGACCATGACCGCGAACAGGGCGGGCTGGACGACATCGACACGGTCCAGTCCCGGCGCGCCGGGCCGCTGGTGGAGCACATCGAGCAACTGCCAGTCGGTGTAGGGCTCCAGGGCCCGCGCGCAGGCGTCCATCCGCTCGGCGAAGAGCGGTGAGTCGCGCAGCAGTCCGGCCGCCATGCCGGTCCACTGGGGGCCCTGGCCGGGAAAGACGAACACCGTCCTGGCGGTGCCGGTGCCCGCGGCGACGCCGGTGATCACCCCGGGGGCGCTCCGCCCGGTGGCGAGCGCGTCCAGCCCGTCCGTCAGGCTCGCGGTGTCCTGGCCGAGGACCACCGCCCGGTGTTCGAAGTGGGAGCGTCCGGTCGCCAGGGCGAGCGCCACCTCGCCGCAGGCCCTACCCGTACCCGTACCGGTATCCGTATCCGCGTCCGGGCCCACATCCGGTCGGGACCGTACCCAGGAGGCCAGTTGACCGCTCCGCGCGGCCAGCGCCTCCGGGGCGCGCCCGGAGACCACCCAGGCCGTCACCGGTCCTGCGGCCTCCGACCAGACGCCGTCGGCGGAGCCGGAGCCGACCACGGAGCCGGAACCGGCGCCCGACGCCACGGGACCCGGCACCGGCGGGTCCGCGTCCGGCGCCTGCTCCAGCACGAGATGCGCGTTGGTGCCGCTGATGCCGAAGGAGGAGACGGCGGCGCGGCGCGGGCGGCCCGTCGTGGGCCACGCCGTCCCCTCCGTCGCCAGTGCCACCGCGCCCGCCGCCCAGTCGACCCGGGAGGACCGGGCGTCGACATGGAGGGTGGGCGGGACGACGCCGTGGCGCATCGCCAGCACCATTTTGATCACGCCCGCCACCCCGGCCGCCGCCTGCGTGTGGCCGATGTTCGACTTCACCGAGCCGAGCAGCAGCGGCCGGTCCACCGGCCGGTCCTGCCCGTACGTGGCCAGCAGCGCCTGCGCCTCGATCGGGTCCCCCAGCCGGGTTCCCGTGCCGTGCGCCTCGACGACGTCCACCCCGGAGGCCGGTACGCGGGCGTCGGCCAGCGCCTGCCGGATCACCCGGCGCTGCGAGGGGCCGTTGGGCGCCGTCAGCCCGTTGGACGCGCCGTCCTGGTTGACGGCGGAGCCGCGTACCACGCCCAGCACCCGGTGGCCCAGGCGCCGCGCGTCCGACAGCCGTTCCAGCAGCACCAGCCCCACGCCCTCGGCCCATCCGGTGCCGTCCGCGCCCTCCGCGAACGCCTTGCACCGGCCGTCCTCCGAGAGCCCGCGCTGGCGGCTGAACTCGACGAAGATCCCGGGGGTCGACATCACCGTGACACCGCCGGCCAGCGCCATCGCGCACTCGCCCGAGCGCAGGGCGCGGCTCGCGAGATGCAGCGCCACCAGCGAGGACGAGCACGCGGTGTCCACGGTCACGGCCGGGCCTTCGAGGCCGAGGACGTACGCGATCCGGCCGGACAGCACACTGGACGTGGTGCCGGTCAGGATGAAGCCGCCCTCCGTGCCCTCGGACGTCTCGTGCATCCGTGGCCCGTAGTCCTGGGCCATCGCGCCGACGAACACACCGACCTGTCCGCCGCGCAGGGTACGGGGGTCCATCCCGCCGCGTTCGACGGTCTCCCACGCCACCTCCAGCAGCAGGCGCTGCTGCGGGTCGAGGGAGGCCGCCTCGCGCGGCGAGATACCGAAGAAACCGGCGTCGAACCGGGTGGCGTCGTGCAGGAAGCCGCCCTTGCGGGTGTACGAAGTGCCCGCGTGGCCGGGGTCCGGGTGGTAGAGCCCGTCGAGATCCCACTCCCGGTCGACGGGGAAGTCCGACAGGCCCTCGCCGCCCGCGGCGATCAGCTCCCAGAGCTGTTCCGGGGTGCGGACGTCCCCCGGGTAGCGGCAGCCCATGGCGACGATGGCGATGGGCTCGTCGGTGCCCGGTACGGCGGTGCCCGGTACGGCCGTGTCACCGGCGGGCGTGGGTGTGTCCTGGTGGTCCGCGGCCGGGTCGAGTGCGGCGCGCAGGTGGGCGATGACGTGTTCCGGGGTGGGGCAGTCGAAGATGAGACCGGCGGGCAGGTTCAGCCCGGTGGCGGTGGACAGCCGCCGGCCGAGTTCGGCCCCGCTCACGGAGTCGAGTCCCAGGTCCTTGAACGTACGGTCCAACTCGACCGATCCGGGCCGCAGATGGCCGAGGACTGCGGCGATCGCGCCCTGCACCAGGCCGGGCAGGGCGGCGGGCGTACGGTCGGCGGCGGGACGCGGCGCCTCCGTGGCCGCCGGTGTGTCCGGGGACGGGGTGCCCGGGGTGTCCACCGCCGTGGTGGTGGTGTCCAGCCAGTGGCGTTCGCGCTGGAAGGCGTACGTGGGCAGGGCGACGCGGCGCGCGACGCGGCCGGCCCAGTACGACGTCCAGTCCACCGGCGTGCCGTGCGCGTACGCCCGCGCCAGGGACATCAGCATCCGGGTCCGGCCGGACTGCTCCCGGTGGAGCGAGCCGACCGCGAGGGCCGCGTCGCCCAGGGTCTCCTCGACACTGAACGTCAGCAGCGGGTGGGGGCTGCTCTCGACGAACACCGTGTACCCGTCGGCGGACAGCGCGCGGGTGGCGTCCTCGAACCGTACGGCGTGGGACAGGTTGGCGTACCAGTAGGCGGCGTCGAGCCCCGCGGTGTCGAGGAGTCCGCCGGTCAGCGTCGAGTAGAAGGGGATGTCCGAGGTACGGGGCGCGATCGGCGCGAGCCGTGTCAGCAGTTCCTCGCGGACCGGCTCGACCCGTGGGGTGTGCGAGGCGTAGTCGACGGATTCGATGACGCGCGCCCGTACCTGCCGGGCCTGGTAGGCCGCCACCAGCTCCTCGACCGCCGCCGGTTCCCCGGACACGGTCGTCCGGGCCGGGCTGTTGATCCCGGCGATGCGGAGGCGGTCGCCGTACCCGGCCAGGTCGGCGCGTACCGCTTCGGCGGAGAGCGGGACCGTCGCCATCCGTCCCGAACCGCTCAGCGCGCCGACCGCGCCGGCGCGGTGTGCCACGACGCGCGCGGCGTCGTCCAGCGAGAGCGCGCCGCACACGTACGCGGCGGCGATCTCGCCCTGCGAGTGCCCGACCACCGCGTCCGGCTCCACGCCCAGCGCGCTCCACGCGGCGGCCAGCGACACCATCATGGCGAAGAGCACGGGCTGCACCACGTCGATCCGGTCGTACGGCGGCGCGCCCTCCGCGCCGCGCAGTACGTCCAGCACCGACCAGCCGGTGTACGGGGCGAGCGCCTCCGAGCAGGCCTCAAGCCGGGCGCGGAACGCGGGTGAGGAGCGCCCCAGTTCATCGGCCATCCCGGGCCACTGGCTGCCCTGGCCGGGGAAGACGAACACCGTGCGTCCGCCGCCGGCCCGCCCGGTCACCACCTGGCCGGCCGCCGGCCCCTCGGTCTCGCCGCGGGCGAGCGCGTCCAGCGCGGTCAGCAGGTCGTGCCGGTTCTCCCCGAGGACCACCGCGCGGTGCTCGAACGCGGAGCGTGTGGTGGCGAGGGAGAGACCGATGTCCGCGATCCTTGGCCCCGTATCAGGCCCGGCGGCCGACGCGGCAGGGTCCTTCACGAACTCCGCCAGGCGGGCGGCCTGCGCGGCCACCCCGGCCGCGGACCGCGCCGACACCACCCACGGGAGCACGCCCCACTCGGAGTCGGACTCCTCCGGCCGGAGTTCCCGCTCCTGGGGCGTCGGCGCCGAGGCGAGTACGAGATGGCAGTTGGTGCCGCCGACGCCGAACGACGAGACACCCGCGAGCCGTTGGCCGTCCTCCGCCCCGACCGGCCAGGGCGTGAGCTCCTGGGCCATCCGCAGCTTCCACTCCGCGAGGGGGATCCTCGGGGAGGGCTCGGCGAAGTTGAGCGTGGGCGGTATCTCACCCTCGCTGAGCGCCAGGGCCGTCTTGAGGAATCCGACGATGCCCGCGGCGCCCTCCAGGTGGCCGACGTTGGTCTTCGCGGATCCCAGCAGCACCGGCACGTCGCTCTCCGTCCGCGCCGCGCCGAGCACGGCGGCGACGGCGGACGCCTCGACGGGGTCCCCGACCTTGGTCCCGGTGCCGTGCAGTTCGACGTACTGCACCGCACGGGGGTCCACTCCGGCGCGCCGGTACGCGCTCCGCAGCACGGCGCTCTGGGCCTCGGCGCTGGGGGTGGTCAGGGTGGTGCTGGGGCCGTCGTTGTTCATGGCGCTGCCGCGGATGACGCAGTACACGCGGTCGCCGTCCGCGAGGGCGCGGGAGAGTGGCTTGAGGACGGCCATGGCGCCGCCTTCGCCCCGTACGTACCCGTTGGCGCGGGAGTCGAAGGTGTAGCACCGGCCGTCCGGGGAGAGCGCGCCGAGCCGCGCGACGGTGAACGCGCTCTCCGCCACGAGGTTGAGGTTCACACCGCCGACGAGCGCGAGCGTGGACTCCCCCGTCCGCAGGCTGGCACAGGCGAGATGCACCGCGACGAGGGAGGAGGACTGGCCGGAGTCGACGGTGAGGCTCGGGCCCTGCGCGCCGAGAACGTACGAGAGCCGGTTGGCGAGGAGGCTGCGGTGCAGGCCGGTGAGCGTCCGGTGGTCCGAAGTCTCCCTGCCGTGGCGGTCGTTGAGGAGAGCGTAGTCGTCCCAGATCGACCCGATGAAGACACCTGTCCTGCTGGTGCGCAGCTCGGCGGGTATCCGGCCCGCGTCCTCCAGCGCCTCCCAGCCCAGCTCCAGCATCAGCCGCTGCTGCGGGTCCATGGCGGCGGCCTCGCGGGGCGAGACACCGAAGAAGCGTGCGTCGAAGCCGGCGACGTCGTCGAGGAATCCGCCCCAGCGCGCGTCGGCCAGCGGAGCGGGGAGCGCGTCCGGGTCGAATCCACCTGCTCGCCGCTCGCCTCCTTCCCGCCGCTCGCCTTCCTCCTGCCGCTCTCCTTCCCGCCGCCGCTCTCCTTCGTCCCGCCGCTCTCCTTCGTCCCGCCGCTCTCCTTCGTTCCGCTCCCCGGCCGTGTACCGGGCCGTGCTCCACCGTCCGGACGGAACCTGCGTGATGGCGCTCGTTCCACCGCGGAGCAGCGACCAGAACTCCTGGGGGCTGCCGGCCTTGGGCAGTCGGCAGGAGAGCCCGACGACGGCTATCGCCTCGTCGTGCGGCAGGTGTGTCTCAGACATCGCAGCTCCAGACAGTTCTGGGTGAACGCCGATCGTGAGTGTGCGAATGCCGATGCCCTCGGCAGCCGACCGGTCGGTGCGCGCCATGACGGGCGGTCCCGGTTCGGGCCCTCAGGCAAGCACCACCGGTGACGGCGCGGCAACCTCGGCCGGGGGTGACTGCCTGTTCGTACCTCAACGTTGCCCATGTATCGCGGCCCGGGCTCCGGACCGTTCATACGGCCTTTACGTGCCCTACGGCTTCGCGTGTGTCCGGGCATGGCGAAACGGCTGAATCGCCGCAGTGGTACGGGCGGGCGATTCAGCCGTGTGTCCGTTCAGCCGTGCGTCACGCGTCAGCCGTGCGTCACGTGATCAGGTCAGATCAGACCGGCCCTGATGGCATAGGACACCACATGGGTCCGATTCCTGAGATTGAGCTGCTTCATCAGGCCGTAGAAAATGTTCTTGATCGTCCGTTCCGAGTAGGACAGTTCCTGGGAGATCTCGGCGATGGCGTGCCCTTCGGCCGCCAGTCGCAGCACATCGATCTCCCTGGCGGAAAGGCCGGAGGCCGTGAGCCCTCTCGGAGTGAGCACGTCGCATTGAACGCGACGGACGTGATCGACCAAACCGCCCTGTAAAGACGAAGGAAAGTCTGCCCATCCCTCATTGACCAGACGGATCACATGAACAAACCTGTCAGGAGTGAAGTCGGCGCGCCAGAGCACAGCCCTCACCCCGTATTCGGCCGCCATCGAATAATCGGCGTGCCAGCTGTTGTCCACCACAAGACAAAAGCGGGTCGACGTACTGTACAGCTTTCTCAACAGGTCCATGGTGGCGGCATTCACGGTCTCCACCGCCACCACCATGACGTCGGCCTCCACCCCCGGCTCCGACTCGCTCAGAGCCAGTTGCGGATTCGCCTCGATCGGACCGACCAGCCCCATGCACGTGATGGGATCTTCCGCATGGACCGCCACTCGTATTAACCCCAACGTTCCCCCCAGGTCGAATGGTCCTTCCACAGCACACACCGGTACACGCATCGATATGCTTGCACGCCCACCGCAGGAATTTTCGACTCCGCCCCGGCCGAGGGCTAGTTGTAGGGAAAAATCACGCGAATCCCGGGGCGCGCTGCCGTGCCCTGCACAGGCCGCCGACCAGCGGCCTTCTCAAATGTGAACCGGTCGCGACAGTTATTTTCCAAACAGGTTACCAAATGCGATCTCACCCGCCCTCTCCACGATATTCACCTGCGTGGGGGCGACGGAATACATTGTTCCGTTGCCTGCCGGCTAGGAGATCATTGCGGGCAGCCGGGTCAGATCCGCCCGGTTCCGGATTCCGAGCTTCCGGTAGATCTGGGTGAGGTGCTGTTCCACCGTACCGACCGTGAGCGACAGTTCCTCGGCGATCAGCCGGTTGCTGCGGCCCGCCGCCGCCAGCCGTGCCACCCTCCGCTGACTCGCGGTCAGCGGGTGCGGCGGCCCGGGTGGTGGCGGACTCTGGGCGGGCGCTCCGCCCCCCGGATCCCGGCCGCCGGCCGCTCCGAGCGCGGCGCGGATCCGCTCCGCCAGCGCCGTCGCCCGGCACTCCCGGGCCGCCAGGAACGCCTCGTCCAGCGCTTGTCGCGCCGCGCCGCGGTCCTGTGCGGCCAGCAGCTCCGTACCGGTGGCGAACAACGTGCGCGCCCACTCCAGCCGGGCACCGGCGCTCTCGTGCGACCGGGCGGATTCCTGGAGCAGATCGAGCCGGAACGGGGCGTCGGCGACGGACGCGGCCCTGCGGAGGCTGATCCCCAGGGCCCGGGGCGCGGCGCAGGCGCGGGCGAGCCGTACCTCCTCCAGTGCGAGGGCGAGCGCGCGCTCCGGGCCCCGGCCTTCGCGGCCGTCACGACCGTCGCTGCCGTGACGCGCGACGTGGGCCGCGTGAGCCGCGTGGGCGCGGGCGGCGCCCGACCGCCAGCGGATCACCGTCGGCCGGTCGATGTCCCACGCGCGCAGGGCGCGCCCGCAGCGCAGGAAGTCGGCGAGTGCGGCGCTGTTCCTGCCGCGCGACAGCCTCAACTGCCCCCGGAGTGCGAGTTGGTCGGCCCACAGGAGACTGGTCGGCGGTGGCGCGCCCTCATGTACGTCTCCGTCACCGGCTCCGCCATCAGCCCCGTCATCAGCTCCGGATCCGTCATCGGCTCCGGACCCGGCTCCATCGCCGGTTGCCGTTCCGGCTCCGGCGGTCAGCGCGTCGATCCCCCCTCTCATCAGCAGTGCGGACCGCCGCCACGGCCGGTGCTCCCCGGCCGGTGCGGCGGCGAGCGCCGAGGTGATGTGGGCCCTGGCCGAGGGAAGTTGGCCCTGCCGGTACTCGGCGACGGCCAGCAGGACAAGGAACTCCGCTTGCCAGGCGGGGGCGTTGCCCCGGTCGGCCTCGCGGGCCAGCCGCAGACTCCAGGTCGCGGCGGGGGCGAGCCGGTCCGCGTGGAGCAGCGCCCGGATCGCCAGCAGGGCGGAGGGCGCCGATCGGCGGCCCAACTCCATTACGGAGAGGGCGTGTTCGGCGCGGGGGGCGATCTCGTACGCGGGCAGTCCCGCCAGTGCGCCGGCCAGTGCGGCGGCGGCGGCCACCGCGGGCCGGGCGGCCCGGACTTCTTCCCAGGCCCCGGGGGCCGGCGCGGCCGGGGCGCCGTCGATTCCCGGGTGGTCGCAGCGCATCAGGGTGCGTACGGCGTGCAGGTCGTCCCGCGCAGGACCGTCGGCCGGGGCCCCGCCCGGCGTCCCGGGACCGGCCGTCTCCCACTCCTCCAGTACGGCGAGCGTCCGTGTCCCGTGCCCCGCCCTGATCAGCCGTTCGGCGAGGCGGAGCACGGTCCAAGGATCGTGTCCGTGGCGGAGGGCCGCTCCCAGCCGGGCGAGGCGTTCCCCGGGGTCGTGCCGGTCCGTCGTGACGAACGCGCGCCGCACCTCGGTCACCGGTGAACTCCCACTCCCCCGTCGGACCGGAACGTCCGCCAGAGAAACACACCGTGTGCGCCGGGGCAACCACGCCGGGCGACGACTGCCCGTTCGTACGCGCGCCCTTGCCGATCCGTCCCTGCCTGAGGTGCGGCACAACGCAGGGGCCGGACCTGCCTCAGGCGTAGGAGTGGAAGCCCTCGCCGGTCTTCTTGCCCAGGAATCCGCCTTCGATCATCCGCAGCAGCAGCGGCGGGGGCGAGTACAGCGGCTCCTTGAGCTCCTCGTGCATCGACTCACCGATGGACGCGATCGTGTCGAGCCCGATCAGGTCGATCAGCGCCAGCGGCCCCATGGGGTGGCCGCAGCCGAGTGTCATGCTCCGGTCGATCGCTTCGGCCGTGGCCGCGCCCGATTCGAGCATCCGGACGGCCGACAGGAGGTACGGCACGAGCAGCGCGTTGACGACGAAGCCCGGCTGGTCCTGGCCCCGTACCACTTCCTTCCCGAGCGGTCCGGTGGCGAAGGCCGCCACGCGGTCGAGGGTGTCCGGCCGGGTGCGCAGCGAGCCGATCAGCTCCACCAGCGGCATCATCGGCACGGGGTTGAAGAAGTGCACCCCGGCCACCCGGCCCGGGTCCCGGGTGACGCGCCCGAGTTTCATGATGGGGATCGAGGACGTGTTCGACGCGAGGACCGCGTCCCGGTCCTCGACGATCTCGTCCAGCTCGGCGAAGACCTCCAGCTTGTCCTTGAGGCGTTCACTGACCGATTCGAGGACGAAGTCGTGGTCCCGCAGGTCCTTGAGGGCGGTGGAGAAGGAGATCCGTTCCAGGGTGTCGTCCCGCTCGGTCTCGGTGATCCGCCCTTTCCGCCGGGCCCGTTCGAGGGAGTTCAGCAGCCGTCCCCTGCCCCGGTCGGCGGCTTCCTCGCCGCGGACCACGACCGTCACCCCCAGCCCCGCGCGGGCGCAGACCTCGGCGAACCCCGAGCCCATCAGGCCGCATCCGACGACGCCGATCCTCTCGAAGCCGCTCATGACGGCCCCCCGGCGGGCGACCAGCGCAGCAGGCAGGCGCCCGCGGACATGCCGCCTCCGAAGGCCGACAGCAGCACCAGGTCGCCGTCGACGATCTCCCCGGAGCGGACGGCGTCGTCCAGGGCCACCGGTACGGAGGCGCTGCCCACGTTGCCGTACTTCTCGACGACGAGATGGGTGTGCGCGCCCGTCAGTCCGCACCGCTTGACGAGTTCGCCGAGCAGTACGCCGTTCGCCTGGTGCGGTACGAAGCAGTTGATCTCGTCGACGCCGACCCCGGCGCGGCCCAGCAGCCGCTCCAGCATGGGCGGCACGTTGTCCATCACGAAGTCGCGGACCCCGCGGCCCTGCATGGTGAAGAAGTGTCCGCCCTCCGCGAGGGTCCGCCCGGAGGTCGGCGTCCTGCTGCCGCCCGCGTGCACCTTGATGAGGTCCTGCGCCTCGCCGTGGGTGCTCAGGTCGAGTTCGAGCACCCCGTGCCCCTCGGCCACCTCGCCGACGACGACGGCGCCGGCCCCGTCGCCCAGCAGTACGGCGGTGCGCCGGTCGTCGAAGTCCAGGATGCGGGAGTAGACGTCGGCGCCGATCACCAGGGCGCGGCTGCCGGGGCGGGCGGTCACCAGACCGCGGGCCAGCTCGACGCCGTACACGAACCCGGCGCACACCGCGTTGATGTCGAAGCACGCGGCGTCGTGGGCGCCGATGAGGTGCTGGACGATGCTCGCCGTGGGCGGCTGCGGGAAGTCGCCGGTCGAGGTCGACAGGATGATGTAGTCGATGTCGTCGGCGGTCAGTCCGGACCGGTCCAGCGCGTCGAGCGCCGCCCTGGCCGCCAGGTCGGAGGTGGCCTCGTCCTCGGCCGCGTACCGCCGGCACAGGATCGCCGTCTTCCGCTCGATCCACTCGGCGGTGATGTCCGGGACCTTCGCGACGATCTCGTCGTTGGTCACCTCACGCTCGGGTACGTACGAGCCGGTGCCCAGGAACCCGATGGCACGTGGTGTCATCGCCCTCACCTCTCCTCTGCCGACGCGCCGTTGGCGGCCCCGGATCCCGCGGACCGCTGGGACCCGCCGGACCCCTGGGAACCGCCGGACCCCTCGGACGCGCCGGACCCCTGGGAACCGCCGGACCCCTGGGAACCGCCGGACCTCCACAGCGGGTTGAGCCGTTCCGCGCCGATCCGGGCGCGGAGTTCGGGGTTGGTGACGCCCAGGCCGGGTTCCGGCGCCATGCACAGGACGGCGACCTTGCCCCGGTGCGCGTTGGTCTGTACGAGCCGGGTCGCCTCACCCACCTCGGCCAGCGGGTAGAGCGCGGACATCGTGGGGACGATCCGTCCCGCGTCGATGAGCCGGCCGCACTCCCACTGCTCCTGGAGGTTGGCGATATGGCTGCCGATGACCCGCTTCAGCTTCATCCAGAGGTAGCGGTTGTCGAACACGTGGTGGTAGCCGGTGCTCGATCCGCAGGTCACGACGGTGCCGCCGCGCCGTACGACGAAGACCGAGATCCCGAAGGTGGCGCGCCCGACATGCTCGAAGACCACATCGGGGTCGCGCCCGATGTGTCCGCGGATGATCGAACCGAGCCGCTTGCCCGTCTCGATCACCCGCGCGGGGTCGTCCGAAGGATCGTCGTCGAGACCGATCTCGGAGCGCTCGATCACGATGTCGCAGCCGAGCCTGCGTACGGCGTCCGCCTTGGCCGGCGAGCTGACCACGCCGATCGGGATGCCGCCGCCGTTCTTGACGAACTGCACGGCGTACGCGCCGAGTCCGCCCGCCGCTCCCCAGATCAGCACGGCGTCCCCCTGCTTGATCCTGGCGCCGTGCTCCCCGACGAGCATCCGGTAGGCAGTACCGGCGCACAGGGTGTTGCAGGCCGCTTCCTCCCAGGTCAAGTGGGCTGGTTTCGGGACGAGTTGGCTGGCCCGTACCACGGAGTACTCGGCGAGGCCGCCGAAGTTGGTCTCGAACCCCCACGCCCGCTGCTCGGCGCCGAGCATCCCGTCGGCGTGCGTGGCTGCCTCCTGCTCGTCCACATGGGCGGGGCTGAGCACCACATGGTCGCCGATCCGCCAGCGCCGTACGCCGGATCCGACCCGTACGATCACGCCGGCACCGTCGGAGCCCACCACGTGGTACGGCTGGTCGTGCCGGGCCGCCCAGCCGCCCTGCCGGGCGAACTGCTCCAGAAAACGGAAGGTCGGAATGGGCTCGAACATCGCCGACCACACGGTGTTGTAATTGATCGAGCTGGCCATGACGGCGACGACCACCTCGTCCGGCGCCAGTTCCGGCATCGCAACGGGGCCCAGCCGCAGCGACTTCCGTACGTCCTTGTCGGCCACGCCGCGGAACATGTCCGCGTCGTCCTTGCGGAGATGGGTGGCCAGATATTCCCGGGGCAGCGACAGCCGCTCGATCTTGTCGGGCGCCGCGCCGCCGATCAAGGCGTCAGCCAAAGAACTCATGGCCACCTCTTCTTCTCTTCGTGGTAGTCGAGGCTGTGGCAGTCGGGGCTTTCGAGACAGTCGGGACTGCCGGGATCCCTCCCGCCGCATTACCGGGATCGGGGAGATCGACGGGAACATTCCCGAGGCCCGGGAATTCCGGTGAGAAGCTATCGACGCGCCGTCCGGCCTGGCCAGCCCCTACACCCCCGGGGTCATGACTTAAGGGTCTCGGGGTGGGGCATCAGGGTGCGCAGGGCCTGGTAGACGCAGAGCAGCGCCCACAGTTCCTGGCGTACGCCGTCGGGCGTACGCGACCGCAGGACGCCTCCGGGCCTGCGGAGGTCGGCGCCGAGCGGCCGGCACAGGTCCTCGATCCGCCACCGGGCGGCGTAGCGGCGTACGAGCCAGGGCGCCGGAGCCCGTACGGGGTCCAGGAGCGTGGTGATCAGGGCCGCGGGCCCGGTCGCACCGTCGCGGTGGCCGTGGCGGTCGCGGTGGCCGTGGCCATCGCGGTGGCCGGGCGCGAGGAACGTGGGGTCGAGCACCCGTACCGGCAGGCGTTCGTCCGCGCGGGCGCCGCGCAGTTCGGCCAGGTACGTGCCGTCCGGGAGGCGTTCCCCGGCCGGCGGGGCGAAGGCTCCTGACACGCCCCACAGCATCTGGGCGCCGCCGGCCACGGCCCGCTCGCACAGTGCGTACGTGGGGACGTCGCGCTCGGCGAGCAGCAGCGTCCCGGGGCCGAGCCGGGCGAACAGGGCCTCCAGCAGGGGGCGTTCACCGGTGTCGATGGGGTCGAGTGCCGCGCCGAGCAGGGCGAGGCTCCCGCAGTCGGCGAGCACGACGAGGCGGGCCTGCGGGCGTACGTCGCCGGCCGGTGTGCCGAACTCCGCCCGGTTGCGCTCGCTGGGCGGCAGGTCGACGACCGTGCTGTCGACGGCGACCTCGCGCAGCCCGCCCCCTGGCCCGCCGTCGGGACCGGCCAGGGCGGCGGCCCGCGCCGTGCCCTCGAAGAGGAGGCGCAGGGGCTCGCTGCCCAGCCGGGTCCGCGCCCGGGAGATCGCCCCGTCGGTGGGCACCGGGCCCCCGCACGCGTACGCGTCCCGCTCGCCCCAGCGCAGCCCGCCGAGGACGGTGCGCAGCACCGCGACGTATCCGGCCCGGGGATCCAGCCACATCGCCATCGCCAGATAGGCCGTCAGCCAGGCGGGCAGCGCGCGGTGGCGTCGCTCGCGCCGGCCCGCCGCCTCGACCGCGGCGCGTACCGCCGTACGGGGAAACACCGTCGTCAGCAGCGCGATCGCCATATGGTCGGCCAGCTTGCCCGCACCGAATTCCTTCTCCTGGTCCCCCTGGTCCACCCGGTCCCCCCGCCTCCGCGTACGCCGTTAAGTCAACTCCCGATTCTGGCAGTTTTGAGGGGTATGCAGAAGATGGTCTCGCGTCGTATCGGAATCGGATTTTCCCGCCGGTTCCCGCCCACGGCAGCGCGGTGGGGGGGGGGGGGGGGGAGGGCGCGCGCCCCCCCCCCCCCCCCGGGTTATTACCGCCCCCCGCGGGGGAC
>NZ_JBITHL010000001.1:1151243-1216446 GCF_044457965.1 Streptomyces sp. NPDC050509
TTTTGTGTAGGGTGTTTTTCCTTTTGGGGGGGGGGGCCGGGGGGCCCCCCCCGGGGGGGGGGGGGCCGCCCGCGCCCCCCCCCCCCCCCCCCCCCCACCACTCCGGATGGTATTCGCGCGCCGCGTGGGCGACTTACGGATCGTTATCCGAGCGTTTCCCCGGAGATCTTTATCTCGCTTCTCTTTCCGATGTCGAGTTTCCGGTAGATCTGCGTCATGTGCTGTTCCACGGTGCTTTCGGTGAGGGAGAGTCGGGCCGCGATCTCCCGGTTGCCGTGGCCCTGGACGGCCAGCTCCGCGACGCGCTGCTGCCGGGCCGTCAGGGTCCGGGAGTCCCGTACGGCCTTGCCGCACACCCGGCCGCCCGCCGCCGCGAGTTCCTGGCGTACGCGCTTCTCCAGCGCCGCGGCGCCGCACGCGTGAGCCGCCTCGCACGCGGTGCTGAGCACGGCGCGGGCCGCCTTACGGTCGCCCGTACGGTGCCGCTCCCTGCCGATGAGGGCGAGGGTGCGGGCCAGTTCGAGCCGGGCGCCCGCGGTCTCGTGCATCCGGGCCGACTCCTGGAGGAGGTCCATCCGGAACAGCGGGTCGGCCGCCACGGCGGCCTCGCGGAGGCTGATTCCCAGCGTCCGGGGGGCCGCGCACTCCCGCGCGAGCCGGACCTCCGCGAGGGCGAGGGCGAGCGCGGGGCCGCGGTTGCCCAGCGCGAGGTGGGCGCGGGCGGCGCCGGAGCGCCAGGGGGTGACGGTCGGCCGGTCGGCGCCCCAGTCGCGCAGCGCGCGACCGCACCGTACGAAGTCCATGAGCGCCTCCGCCGGTCTGCCGCGCGCCAGCCGTGTCTCGCCGCGGAAGTACAGGTGGTCGACCCACTGAAGGCTGTTGGGGGACGGCGCGCGCGGGACGGCGTCGGCGTGGCGGTGCTGCGCGGTGTGTACGGGTACGGGTACGGCGGTGTGCCCCGGATCGGGCGGGCGCCCCGTGAGGGCCAGGACCCGGCCCCGCGTCAACAGGGCGGTGAGCCGCCAGGGTTGGGCATCGCCGCCGGGTACGAGGCCGAGGGCCGTGGCGAGATGGCCGAGGGCCGCGGTCAACTCACCCTGCCGGTACTCCGCCACGGCGAGCAGGGCCAGGAACTCGGCCTGCCGCTCGGGGGCGCCGTCTCCTTCCGCGTGGGCGGCCAGCCGCCCGCTCCATCCGGCGGCGGCGGCGAGCCGGTCGGTGTGCAGGAGGGCCCGGATCGCGGCGGCGGCCACCGTCGCGCTCCACGGGCCGCCCGGGTCACGGAAGGACGGAGGGGTCGGCTGAGACGGCTGAGACAGCGGGGACAGGGCGGTCAGCGCATGGGTGGCGCGCGGGGCGATCTCGTACGCCGGCAGTCCCGCCAGCACCCCGGCCCACGCGTCGGCCGCTGCGCGCACGGGCCCCTCCGTCAGAGCGCACCCCCAGTCGCCGGGCGCCGGGGCCCGGGGCGCGCCGCGCTCACCGGGGTGCTCGCCCCTGACGAGCGTACGGAGCGCCCGTGCGTCCCTGGCGGTGGCGTCGGTCGCGGACGGGTCGGCGCTCACCTCGTCGAGCAGGCCGAGCGCCGCGCCTCCGTGGCCCGAGCGGGCCAGCGCCTCCGCCCGCGCCGTCGATGGGTCCGGGCCGCGGTCGGCCGGGACCCTACAGTGACGGGCGGCGGGGCCCGGTACGGCGCGGACGGGGCCGGGTCCGGCCAGTACTCCGGGGCCGGTCAGGACGGGCATGCGCGGACCGGAGCGACGGTACCGGTGCCGGGGTAACGGGCGGTGCCGGGGTACGGGGCGGTGTCATTCCGTCCTCTGTCGTCCATCGCGCAGCGCGCCTCCGATCACACCATGTCAACTTCCGTGTTTTCAGCGGGAGTTCATTGCGGAGCTCATTTGCGGAGTTCATTGGCACTCCGGCTCTCCGGAATACCTGGTGAGGGTGCGCGCGGGCCTCACCGTGAACGCGTCCCAGAAAAACACCGCCGCGCGCGCCGACGCAACCACGGCCGCGTTCCGTGCCTGTTCGTACCTCCACCCTTGCCCGAACATCGTGGGTGGCGGCCGTCCCGGGGTACGCGGCGGTCCGCCCCCCTCCCCGCCCCAGTCCCCGCCCCGCCCCCCTCCCTGTCCCAGGGGCCGGACGGCCGGGCCGCTCAGCCGGGTACGAAGCGCGCGAGCCCGCCGTCCAGCCATGCGGTGGTCAGCTCCAACCGCGAGCGGCAGCCGGTGCGTTCGAAGATCCGGGCGAGATACGTCTCGACGCTCTTCTCGCTGCGGGCCAGCACGGCCGCGATCTGCCGGTTGGTCCAGCCGTCGGCGACCATCCCGACCACCTCCACCTCCAGCCGGCTGAAGACGGACCGGGTCGCGCGGCGGCGCGGCAGCGGATGCCCGAGGTCGTGGGCGACATCGGCCAGTGACTGCCGGGCGCGCCGCGCCCCGAGCCGTTCGCACCACTCCCACGCCTCGGCCAGCCACTTCTCCGTACCGGTGGCGCGGGCCAGCCACAGGCTGGTGACGAAGGACAGGCTCTGGTCGCCGTGGCGGGCGAGGAGCGCGTAGGCGGCGAGGGCGCTGTCCACGTCGTCGCGGGCCACCGCACGGGCCAGCAGGATGGTGGCCCGGGTCGCGTGCGAGTCGACGGACGCGTGCAGTTCCTCCAGGGCCTCCAGCGACTCCCGTACCGCACGGTCGTGCCCCTGGACCACCGCGTACCCCAGCAGCCGCAGCAACAGGCGTTCCAGTCCGGCGAGATGGCCGGCCGCCCGCAGGATCCGGTAGTCGCGCCAGCCGTCCCGCCACGCGCCGACGGCGTCGCCCGTGACATGCCGCAGCCCCGCACGGGACCAACTCGGCAGTGGCCCCCAGCCCGTGGGGGGATCGACGCCGGAGAGCCAGGCGGCGGCACGACCGGTGTCGCCCTGCCAGCGGCAGATCTCGGAGGCCAGGCTGCGGCTGTGGTCGTACAGCGGTCCGCGCCCGGTGCCCTCGGAGTGCATCTCGATCCGGCGGGCCAGGGCGAGCGCGACCTCCCACGATCCGGTCAGATACTCACGGACCAGGGACTGGTAGGTGCGCAGCGGGCTGTCCTCGAACTGCGCGCAGCGGTCGCCGAGGACCGTTTCGAAGGCGCTGGCCCAGTCGCCGAGCGAGGCCGCCTCCCGCAGCCGGTCGGTGACATCGAGCGGGGCGAGACCGTTGGACGAACGGAGGTTCTGGACGGCGGACAGGGCGGCGTCGAACTCGGCGCGGGTCCCCAGGGTGCCGGTGGCCAGCCGGGTCTCGGCGGCGGCCGGGACGAGTCCGACGGGCAGATCGGTGTCCGGGGCCTCGGGTAAGAGGCAACCGGGTAAGTGGAAGCCGGACAGCGGGGCATGAGCGGGCGCGCCCCCCGGTCCCCCGCCCACCGGTCCCCCGCGCCCCGGCTCCCCGTCCACCGGTCCCCCGCGCGGCGGCTCACCCCGGATCCGCACGGCCATCGCCATGAGCGCCGCGGCGGACGGGAACCGTACCGCCGTACGGGCCGCCGGGCCCGCGTGGTCGGCCACCCGGGTTCCGAGCCACTGCTCGTGAAGGGCGGCGAGGGCCCAGGCGGAGGCCAGATCGGGCAGGAACTCCCAGGATCGGGGCGGGCATCGAGTGCCGGCGGGCAGGAGCCGGCCGCCGAGTTCCAGCAGCCCGTCGGCGTCGCCGTGGTCGAGCATGAGCGCGATCGTGGTCCGCAGCACGCCGGGCAGACTCTCGTCGTCGGAGGCCAGTTGGCGGGAGAGCGCGAGGGCCGCGCGGGCGGCCCGCCGCCGCTCCGTGCCGGCCCCGCCGCGGCGGACCGCGGCCAGCAGGATCTCGTTGGACAGCGCGACGGGCAGTTCGGCGCCCGCGGCGAGCGCGTGGTCGCAGAGGCGCGGGTCCAGGGTGTCGCTCCTCGTGCCCAGCCGGCGTCTCGCGTTCGTCACGACGCGGGCGTGCAGCCTGGCGAGTTGGCGCCGGGTCCGTGAGGTGCGCAGATCGGCGCCCAGCCCGGGGACCGCGCACCTGAGGCTCTGCTTGTCGTCCACGGTGACCATGCGGTGCTCGACCAGCGTGTCGAGAACCCGGCCGATGTGTGCCACTGACCCGCCGAGCTCCGGTGCCAGATCGAGGAAGTCGTCGACCGTCGTCCGCGCCGCCTCGGTCAGCCGGGCGAGCAGCGCCAGCGTCTCCTCCAGGAACGTCTCGTCGGCGAAGGCGGGGCCGCCGGCGAGCCGCCAGATCCGGTGAACTTCCGTGCGTCCGATGGGCAGTTGTACGGGGGTGTCGGGGCCGGAGAGACATGCGGAGCCGTCCACCACCAGCAGGCGGTCGCGCTCCCACAGCGTGCCGACGGCGGCGAGTACGGCGCGGGGGTTGCCGGCCAGCGGGCCGAGCGCCCGGCGCAGCGCGGAGACCAGTTCGGGCGCGGCCGGCAGTCCCAGCCTGCGGCCGGTCAGGGCGCTGGTCTGGGCCCAGGTGAGCGGCGGCAGCGCCAGGACGCGGTCGGCCGCCGCCGCCAGCGCGTGGACGGCGCCGGGAGCCCCCGGTTCCATCCGCCCGCACACCACGACGGGCACGCCGTCGGAGCGGATCGCGCGCAGCAGCGCGCCGAGCGCGCCGGTCTCGTCCTCGGGGACGAGCTGCGCGTCGTCGAGGACGACGGCCGGCGGGCGGTGGCCCGCGATGTGCCGGACGGCGGCCCGCGCCTCCAGCAGCAGGTGGAGGGAGTGCCGCCGGTCCCTGGCCGCCCCGGCCTGGGCGCGCCGTACGGCCGTGACGAGGGCCAGGGCGGCGCTGTCGCCCTGTTCCGTCAGCAGGTCGCAGAGCCGGTCCGCCACGGTGTCCACCACCGGTTCCCGGCAGTCGGCGAGGTCGACCCTGACCACCAGGGCCCCTTCCCGCAGGGCGGGTTGGAGTGCCGCGTCCAGCACGGCGGTCTTCCCGATGCCGGGTTCGCCGTGCACGACCAGCAGCCGGGCGTCCCCCTCGGTGCGGCGCAAAGCCGCACCGATCTCGCGTACTTCTTCCTTCCGTCCGACGAACTGGGTTTTCCGGTTGGTCGACATCGGTCGGCACCACTCCCCCACGCAGAGCCCGGCTGCGGGCCCGTCGAGGGGCCCGGCCTCAACGTAACCTCCGGTGCCTTCACGAGTTGATCGAACGGCCCATTCCTCGTCCAGACGTTCGTCTACTATTGGCCGATCGGTCAACGGGGGCCAGGTGGTGATCCAGTCTGCCCCGGTTGCGCAAAGGGGTGATGGTGACGGGGCACATCACGGGGGACCTTCGGACCGGGGGCGAGAGACCGCTGCCCCGTACGGAGCCCGAGCTCTTCGGCCGGGACAGTGTGATCCAACGGATGCTGGAAGCCGCCACCGCACCGTCGGGTCCGGCGATCCATCTGGTACGCGGCGGGATCGGGGCGGGCCGGACCGCGCTGCTCGGGGCGCTCGCGGAGCGATTGCGGGCGGCGGGCCTCCCGGTGCACCCGGTGGCGTGCCGGCCGGGCGACCATCTCCTCGCGCATCTTCTGGCCCATCGGCTGATCACCGCGCTCTCCGGGCCGGGCGGTGCGGCCGGTGCCGGTGCCGGTGCCGGTGCCGTTGGGACAGGAGCGGTTGGCGGTAGCGCGGGGGCCGGTGGTACGGGTGGCGCCGTACCGGAGGACCGGCCGCTGGACGACGCGCTGCGCTCGCACACCGAGCCGCGCGGATCCGGTGAGGCGGTGTCCGTCCTGCTGGCCCGCACCCTGCGCACCCGCACCCCGGCCGTCGTCCTGGTCGACGACGCGCAGTTCGCCGACCCGGAGACCACCGAGCTGCTGTACGCGCTCGCACCCCGGCTCGTCTCCTCCCCCGTACGGCTGATCCTCGGCGTTTCGCCCCTCGGCCCGGTGCGGTCCAGCAGCCAACGTGCCGGGGAGGAAGCCCTGTTGGCGCTCGCCGACAGGGTGTCGATCGGCGCGGTGGATCTGCCGCCGCTGACGGTGGAGGAGGTCGCGCGGCTCCTGACCCACCGGCTGCGCGCGGTGCCGGAACAGACACTGGTCGACGAGGCGCACTGGCTGACCGGCGGCAACCCCGGGGCGCTGGTGGCCGCGCTCCACGCGGGCTCGCGGGCGATCCGGACCCTGATCGGCCACGCGCATCTCGTGGCGGGCGCGCCCGTTCCCGTACTGCCGGACGACGACCGTTTTGTCCGCGCCCTGCGGGGGCTCGGCGACACCGCGTGGCGTGTCGCGAAGGCGCTGAGTGTGCTGGAGCCGCTGGGCGAGCGGACGGCCGGGCTCGTCGCGGCGGCCACCGGGCTGCCCGAACACACCGTGCTCCGGGCGCTGCACCGGCTGGCGGAGCCCGGTCTCGTCGCGGGACCGGGCGACCGGGGCGCGGAGGCGGCGTACGGGCCGACGTACGGGGCGGGGACACGGAACGGGGCGGGGGCGTCGAAGGGGGCGGAGCCGGGCCGCGGGGCGGGCTGGACGTTCCGTATCCCGCTGGTCGCCGTCGCCGCTGCGGACCGGCTCGGTCCTTACGAACGCCGCGCCGTCTCGGCCACCGCCGTGCACGCCCTGTGGGAGGCCGCCGACCGCGGGCCGTCCGCCGCGCAGGGCACCGTGGCCCCGGCGGACGGAATGGCGTCCACGCACCGTGGCGCGGTGGTCGTGCCCCGGGACGCCGCGAGCGTACGCCGCACCTATCTGGCGAACCGCGTCGTCGATGCAGGCACGTTCGTCGACCGGGGCAGGGCCACGGCCGAACTGCTCGCCGCGGCACGGGAGTCGGACGCCGCCGAGGTGCCGGAGGCGTCCCGCTGGCTGGAGTCGGCCGCCGGGCTGACCGACGATCCCGCGCTGCTCGCGTCGACGCTGGCCCGGTACGCGGCCACCGCCGACTCCACCGGGAACGGGCCCGGCGCGGCGGACGCGGCGGCGGCCCTGCTGGAGCGGCACGCCCGCGCGATGGACCCGGGCACCCGGCTGGAGCTGGCGGTGGTCGAGCTGGCGGCGCGAGCGGCCTCCGGCGACCCGTCCGCGCTGTGCGGGCCCGCCGCGCTCCACCGCACGCGGGCCACGGGCGCGGGCGCCGACAGCGAGTCCGAGGTCCTGGGTGTGGTCGCGCTGTGTCTGCTGGGGCTCTGGTCCGAGGCCCTGAAGCTGATCGCGCGGTCGCACGCCCACCGCCATCCCCATCCGGTCGCCCGGCTCTTCGTCATGATGTGCGAGACGGCGGCACGGCTGATGACCGGGGACGCGGCCCCGTTCCGGCGCACGCTGCGCCACCCTGTCGACGGGATCCCGGCGCCGCACCTGATGCTCGAACTGACCGTTCTGCAATGCGACTTCCTGCTCGGCATGGGCGAGCTGGGCGAGGCGCGCGCCCTCGTCGCCCGACGCGGGCTGACCATCGGCCACCTCCCCATCCGCAATGTCATGTTGGCGCACTATCTGGCCGGATCCTGGGACGAGGCGATGGCGAGCGCGCGCTCCCTGATGGCCAACAGCCCGGCGACCGCCCGGATGCCCGCCAGTGTGCTGGCGCACGCCCGGACCTCGACCATGCTGCTCGCCCGCGGCTGGCCGTCGCGCGCGCGGACGGTGCTGGACACCGCGCGGGCCGTCACCAACTCCATGACGTATCTGCTGGATGCCGAACAGGCCGCCGTCCACCGGCTCGTGGGCGAGGACTCCCGCGCGGAGAAGGCGCTGCGCCGGGGCCTGGCCGAGGCGTCGGAACACGGTTACGCCTTCGGCACCGAGCCCTTGTGGGCTGCCCTCGCGGCCATGGAGGCCGAACGGGGCCGCCCGGACCGCGCGGCGACCTGTCTGAGCCGGCTGGAGCGTACGGCCGCCGCCTCGGGCGGTGACAGCGCGCGGCTGCTCTCCCTGCGGACCCGCGTCCTGGTCCTGCGGCACTGCCCCGACCTGCGCTCGCTGCTGCCCGACCCCGACCGGAGCGTACGTGAGGCCCTCGCCCTGGCCCGCGCCTCCGGCCGGCCCTTCGAGACGGCCTGCACGCTGCTGGCCGTCGCGTCGCCGGGGATCGCGACGGGACCGCGGAGCGAGGCGCGGCTCCGTGAGGCGTACGACCTGTTCGGGGGGTTGGACGCGCTGCTGTGGCGCTACCGGACCCGGACGGCGTTGCGCGACGCGGGGCTGCCGGTACCGGACCGGCGGACCGTGACCGAGGAGAACGAACGGCTGCTGGCGACCCTGGTCGCCGAGGGGCTGTCCAACCGCCAGCTCGCGGCGGCCCTCGGGGTGAGCGAGGGCAGTGTGGCGAGCCGGCTGACCAGGCTCTTCCACCGCACCGGGCTGCGCTCCCGGGTGGAGCTGGCGACGTCGATGCTGACGGCGAGCTATCCATGAGGGCCGGGGGCCGGGGGCCAGGGGCCGGGCAGCCGTACGGGGCCGGAGTTGACTTTCAGGTTGCCTGAACCTCGACAATCACCGCCATGGACAGCACTACAGGCTCCACCCCCGTGGACATCTCGATCGGCCTCTTCAAGCCGGAGCTGCTGAGCATCAGCGCCTTCGCCCGGCGTGTCGGCCTCGCCCCGAGCGCCCTGCGCTTCTACGACGACTGCGGCGTCCTGGCCCCCGCCCAGGTCGACGCCACCACCGGCTACCGCTCCTACAGCCTCGACCAGGAGATGCGGGCGCGGGTCCTGCGGAGCCTGCGGGAGGCGGGGCTGCCCCTCGCGGAGGTCATGGTCGTGCTCGACGGCGATCCGGACGCGGCCCGTACGGTACTGGAGCGCCACCGCAGCACCGTACGGGAACGGTCACGCACCGCCGATGAGACGATCGCCGCCGTGCTGCGCTCCCTGCCGGGTGCGGAGAGCGCGAGCCACAGGCCCGAGGACGGGAACGGCACGGCGGACGGAGCCCGGCCGGTCACACGGGTGCGGCTCGGCGGCGCCGAACTGGCCGGTGCCGTACGGCAGGTGGGTGCGGCCGTCGGCGCCGACCCGGACCATCCGGTCCTCGGCCGCGTCCTCGTCGAGATCGACGACAGCGAGGTGCGTCTGGTGGCCACCGACCGCTACCGCCTCTCGACCCGGGTCCTGAAGCCGGTGGTCGCGGTGGAGGGCCCCGACCGCCATGTCCTGCTGGACGCCGCCCCGTTGGCCGAGGTGGGCGCGTGGGCGGCGCGGTGCTCCGCGGTGACCGTCGAGATCGACGCGAACGAGGCCCGGATATCCGACGTGGACGGCGCGGGATCCCGCGAACTGAAGCTGTGGGACGGCGAGTTCCCCGCCTACCGCGACCTGCTCACCGAACTGCCCGAGGCCCGGCACCGGCTGATCGTCGACCGGACGGCGCTGCTCGACGCCGTCACCGCGTACGCCGGGACGGACGGCGGGGTGGACGGCGACGGCGCGTCGGCGGTCGCCCTGCGGCTCGGCGAGGACGACGTACACATCTCCCCGGCCGACCGACCGGACCAGCCGCCCCGACCGGACCGGTCGGGCGGCGCGGACGGCGCGGACCGGTCGGGCGGATCCACCACCCTGCGGGCGCTGCGCATAGGCGAAGCGCCCCTGCGGATCGGCTTCGACCCGGCCGTCCTCGCCCCGGCGCTCGAAGCGAGCGTCGGCCCCGACGTCCTGCTGGAGATCTCCGCCGTGACCGAACCGGTGGTGGTGCGCTCGGCCGACCAGGGCAGCTTCACCACCCTGGTCATGCCCGTCGCGCTCACCGCCGCCACCCCGGAGGACTGACATGACGTCGACAGGCCGTGCGGACGCCATCAGGACCCGATCGGCCTGACGGCACCGCCCGTACAGACGATATGACGGCCCGTTCGAGCCGTATCGCGCGTTCATTCCGCGTTGTTCCCCCGTGCACGCCTTCGCGGCATCATCCTGGTGTCCCACTGGAGTCCCACGCCCCCCGGAGGCACCATGCGAAGGCAGACACGCGGTCGGCTCACAACGGCCCTCTTCACGTCCGTGCTCGTCGGCTCCGCCGTCGTGGCCGGCGGGGGCGCGGCCCACGCCGACGACGCGGCGGCGGCCCGTACCGTACGGAAGCCGGCCGCTCCGCCCGCCCCGGCCGCGCTGCCCACGCTGCCCACGGCGGTCGACGGCGGCGCCTGGGAGTCCGGGCATCTCCAGGGCATGACGGTGGACCGCGTCAAGGGCGTCATGTACTTCTCCTTCACCAACCTGCTGGTGAAGACGGATCTGACCGGCAGACCCCTCGGCTCCGTCACGGGCTTCACCGGCCATCTCGGCGACCTGGACTTCAACACGGCGGACGGCCGGGTGTACGGCTCCCTGGAGTACAAGGCCGCGAAGGCGTTCTACATCGCCGTCTTCGACGGGGACCGTATCGACCGGATGAACATGGACGCCGCGTCCACGGGTGTGGTCTCCACCGTCCATCTCAACGAGGTCGTGAAGGACTACACGGCCGACATGAACGGCGACGGCGTCTTCGACGGCGATGTCGCCGATACCCCGGACCACCGCTACGGTTGCAGTGGCATCGACGGGGTCGCCTTCGGCTCGTCGTTCGACGGCAGGGGCGGCCTCAAGCTCACCGTGGCGTACGGGATCTACTCCAACACCGCCCGGCGGGACAACGACCATCAGGTCCTGCTCCAGTACGACGTCCGGGCGTGGAAGAAGTACGAGCGCCCGCTGACCGAGGACGCGCCGCACACCTCGGGTCCGGCAGCGCCGGACGGCAAGTTCTTCGCGTACACCGGCAACACGACCTACGGCGTGCAGAACCTGGAGTACGACGCGCGCAGCGGCAACTGGCTGATGGCCGTGTACCGGGGCAAGAAGACCGCGTTCCCCAACTACTCCCTCTTCGTCGTGGACGGATCCAAGCGCCCGGCGAAGGGAACCGTACGCGGCCAACAGCGGGCCGAGCGCGGCTCGTTGCTGTCCCTGCTCCCGCGCGGGCTGCACCACACGGCGTCCGGTGTGTACGGCTGGGAGGCGGCCGGACAGTACGGGCTGATCTCGCTGGACGACGGCCGCTACTACGTCGCCGAGGCCGGCACGGTCCAGTCCGGCGGTGTGACCCGGCAGACCGGACGCGCGGTCCTGCACCGCTGGACGGGGCTGACACCGAACCCGTTCACACCGGCGAGTACCTCCTGAACCACGGGGCCGGGTGCCGGCAGCACACCGCAGCGCCGCGCACCACACCGCCGCGCACCCGGCGCCCGCACCCGGCGCCGCGGTTCACCACAGCCCGTCGGCCACCGCGCCCCCGCCGGCCGCGGGGGCGCCCTCGAAGGTGAGGAGCCGCTGCTTACGGCTCAGCCCGCCGCCGTATCCGGTGAGGCTGCCGGTGGAGCCGATGACCCGGTGGCAGGGGACGATGATGCTGATCGGGTTCTTGCCGTTGGCCAGGCCGACGGCCCGCGAGGCGCCCGGCTTGCCGAGGCGTTCGGCGAGTTCGCCGTACGAACGGGTCTCGCCGTACGGGATCCGCAGAAGCTGCTCCCACACCTGACGCTGGAACGGCGTGCCGTGCAGAGTGAACGGCACGTCGAACTCGGTCAGTTCACCGTCGAAGTACGCGGCGAGCTGGCGCACGGTCTCCGTGAACGGCCCGGGGTCCTGGACGCCGAAGGACTCCTCGGGCGGGCGGTGGCGCTGCTCGTGCATGTAGAGGCCGCTCAGGACGCCGTCGGTGGCGACGAGCGTCAGCGGTCCGTACGGGCTGTCGACCACCGTGTGAGCGGTGTGAGCGGTGTGAGCGGTACGCACAGCACCGGTGGCGGTCACGGTGTGCTCTCCGGTCGTGGCGTTCAAGTCGGGTTCAACTCCCTTACGCGGGCAAGTGGTTGATGGCGTGGTCCTCGGTGGCCCACAGGTACTGCACGGCGTACGCGCGCCAGGGCCGCCAGGCGGCGGCGCGTGCCGTCAGCGCGGCGGGCGTCGAGGGCAGTCCGAGGTGTGCCGCGGCCCGGCGGATCCCGAGGTCGGTCGGCAGGAACGCGTCGGGGTCGCCGAGCGCGCGCATGACGATCACCTCGACCGTCCACGGCCCGAACCCGGGCAGCGCGGTGAGCCGCGCCCGCGCCTCCTCCCAGTCGCTGTCGGGGCCGAGCCGCAGCGCGCCGTCGGCGAGGGCCGCGACCAGCGTGGTGAGCGTCGTACGCCGGCTGCGCGGCAGGGCCAGGGCCTCCGGGTCGAGTCCGGCCAGCGCCGCCGGGGACGGGAAGAGGTGCGTGAGCCCGCCCTCGGGGTCGTCGACCGGCTCTCCGTACGCCGTGACCAGCCGCGCCGCGTGTGTCCTGGCGGCGGCGGTGGAGACCTGCTGGCCGAGCACGGCCCGTACGGCGAACTCGGCGGCGTCCACGGTACGGGGCACCCGCCGCCCCGGTGCCTTGTCGACCAGCGGGGTCAGCAGCGGATCGGCGCGCAGTTGTGCGTCGACGGCGACGGGGTCGGCGTCGAGGTCGAGCATCCGGCGGCAGCCGCTGATGGCGAGGGTGAGATCGCGCGGGTCGGTGAGGGAGAGCCGGCAGGCGATGTGGTCGGGGCGCGGGGTGAGGGAGACGATGCCGTGCCCGTACGGGAGGGAGAGGGTGCGGCGGTACGCGCCGTCCCGCCACTCCTCGACGCCAGGGACAGCGGTCGCTGCGAGGTGCCCGAAGAGGTTGTCCGGCGTGAGGGGCGCGCGGAACGGCAGGCGCAGACAGATCACTCCGGGGGTACGGGTCCGCTCCGTGGCGCGCCGGGCGCGCGGGCCGTGCGCGCTCCGGGCGGCCCGGTCGCGCAGTTCGCTCGGTGAGAGCGCGAAGACTTCTCGTACGGTGTCGTTGAACGCCCGGATCGAGGCGAAGCCGGCGGCGAAGGCGACCTCGGCCATCGGCAGTCCGGTCGTCTCGATGAGCAGCCGCGCGGTCTGTGCCCGCTGGGCACGGGCGAGGGCGAGCGGCCCCGCGCCCAGTTCGGCGAGGAGCTGGCGCTCGATCTGGCGGGCGGAGTAGCCGAGGCGGGTGGCGAGGCCGGGCACGCCCTCGCGGTCGACGACCCCGTCCTGGATCAGCCGCATGGCGCGGGCGACGGTGTCGGCGCGGGCGTTCCACTCCGGGGAGCCGGGGCTGGTGTCGGGCCTGCACCGCTTGCAGGCGCGGAATCCGGCCTGCTGGCAGGCGGCGGCGCTGGGGTAGAAGGTCATGTTCTCGGCCTTCGGCGGCACCACCGGGCAGCTCGGGCGGCAGTAGATGCGGGTGGTCAGGACCGCGGTGAAGAACCAGCCGTCGAAGCGTGCGTCCTTGGACCTGACGGCCCGGACGCAGCGCTCGGTGTCGGCGTGCATCGCGAGGTGCGTGGCGGGGTGCATGGGTCAAGCATCGGGCCTGCGGGGTGTCCCGGCTGGCAGAAAAACGACATCAGCGTCCGGACCGCACCGCGGCCCGCACGGATGCCACCCCCGGGCAAAGGGGCGCGCCGGAGGAAATTCTCTTCGGCTGGTTTTCGCCACGGCCGGAAACCCTTCTGTGAAGCCACCGTGAATTACTCTCCATACTTTTCCGGTCGCACGCCGCTGACCACGCCGTATACCCGCCGGGCGACCCGTTCGGGAAAGGATCACCCAATGACCGAATCGACCTCTTGACCATTCCTTGGAAAAGAAACGAGACTCGCAAGCGGCACTCATACACCAAGAGTCACAACGCATGATCATGCGGATGGGCGGCGCGGACGACCACCGCGCACGGCCGTGCGAATGACCACGCGAGACCGGTACCGCTATCGCATGGGATGTAACGGGGGAACGTAGGGGGTGCGTACGCATGCGTATTCAACTTCCACGCATGAACGCCATACCTTCACCTTCCCTCCTCATATCTTGATGCGCGAAGGGAATGGAGGGGGAATGCCGACGCATATGGGCTATCCCGGCGTTTACATCGAAGAACTCCCCAGCAGCGTCCGTACCATCGCGTCGGTCACCACCTCGGTGACCGCGTTCGTGGGCCACACCCGCCGGGGTCCGCTCAACCAGCCGGTGCGGGTCACCAGCTTCGCGGACTTCGAGCGCCGCTTCGGTGGGCTCACGTCCCGCGGCGCCGTCGGCTACGCCGTGCACCAGTTCTTCGGCAACGGCGGGACGGTCGCAGTGATCGTGCGCGTGGCCAAGGCCGGCACCGGCAAGGAAGCCTGCGTCACCCTCAACTCCACGGAGGGGAAGAGCGATTGCCCGGTCCTGGAGGTGCACGCCAAGGAGCCCGGCGGCTGGGGATCGCGGCTGCGGGTGGCGGTCGACCACGACACCCCCACCCCGGACCGTACGTTCAACCTCCAGGTCCTCGACGCGCGCGGCGGAGCCCGCGAGTCCTTCACCGGCCTGTCGATGGACCCCGACCACGGGCGTTTCGTGGAGACGGTGGTGAACAGCGGCTCCGGCCTCGTCCGGGTCAAGGCCCTGGACCGGGACCGCCCCGACCCCTCCGGCACGGTGTCCAAGCCCTTCGCGGCGAAACTCCCCTCCCTGGCCGTCGAGTTGAAGGTCAAGATCGGGGAGGTGGAGCGCGAGTTCACCCTCCACGACCCGCACCACGACGGCGAAGCGCCCACCAACGTGGTGGAGTTGGCGCTGCTGCTGGAGCGCAAGCTGCGCTCGCTGCCCGACGCGCCGGGGAAGCACACGTACGCCGGTGTCCAGGTCACCCCGTTCGGCCGCCGGATCCAGGTCGTCGCCGGGTCCATCGACCCCGCCGACGTCGTGCGCTTCGTCGGGGAGTGCGCCAACGACCTGGGGCTGGAGGGCTCGGTCAACCCGCCCGCCTTCGCCCTGGAGGGCGGCGAGGACGGTGACCCGCCGGGCCCCCGCGACCTCATCGGCAGCGAGACGGCCAAGACCGGTATGCAGGCCCTGCGCGACGTCGACGACGTCAATCTGCTGGTCCTGCCGGAGCTTTCGGCGTACGAGTCCACCGCGGACATGGTCACGGTGGTCTCCGCGGCGGGCCAACTCTGCCAGGAACGGCGGATCTTCCTGCTCGTGGACTCCCCCTCCGCCTGGGGCAACGTGGACGCCGCACGGGCCGGGATCGGTGCCTTCGACGCCGTACGCGGCGATCACGCGGCGCTGTACTTCCCGCACGTACAGCTCACCGATCCGCTCACCGGACGGCTCCGCGCCTTCCCGCCGTCGGGCGCCGTCGCCGGTGTCATCGCCCGGGTCGACAGCGAGCGCGGGGTGTGGAAGGCACCGGCCGGGACCGAGGCGAAGCTGGCCGGGGTGCGGTCGCTGACGGTCAAGCTCACCGACCGGGAGAACGGCCTGCTGGGCCCCCTCGGGGTGAACTGTCTGCGTACGTTCCCGGTGGTCGGCCCGCTCGTGTGGGGCGCCAGGACGCTGGCGGGTTCCGACGCGCTCGACAGCGAGTGGAAGTACGTACCGGTGCGCCGGCTCGCGCTGCATGTCGAGGAGTCCCTGTACCGGGGTCTCCAGTGGGTCGTCTTCGAGCCCAACACCGAGCAGTTGTGGCAGCAGATCCGGCTGAAGGCGTCGGCGTACCTCAACGACCTGTTCCGGCAGGGCGCGTTCCAGGGCGCCACACCGCGCGAGGCGTACTTCGTCAAGTGTGACAAGGACACCACCACCGAGGCCGACATCGACAACGGGGTGGTGAACGTCGTGATCGGCATCGCGCCGGTCAAGCCCGCGGAGTTCGTGATCGTGAAGATCCAGCAGGTCGCCGGACAGTTCGACCTTTCCTGACCAGACCGAGGAAAAAGGAACCCGAAGGAAACCGATGGCTGAGTTCCAGATCAACGCCCATCGCTTCGACCCGTACAAGAATTTCAAGTTCCTGGTTCTCTGGGACGGTCGAACGGTCGCGGGCATCAGCAAGATCAGTCCACTGAAGCGCACCACCGAAGTGGTCAAGCACCGCCACGGCGGCGACCCGAGCTCTCCGCGCAAATCCCCGGGCCGCTCCGAATTCGAGGGCGTCACCCTGGAGCGCGGCGTCACGCACGACCCGGAGTTCGACCGCTGGGCCAACAAGGTCTGGCAGGTCGGGGCGGGCCTCGGCGCCGAGGTGTCACTCCGCGATTTCCGCAAGGACATCATCATCCAGGTCCTCAACGAGGCCGGTCAGGTCGCCGTCTCGCACAAGCTCTACCGGGCCTGGGTGAGCGAATACCAGGTACTCGGCGAGCTGGACGCGAACGCGAACGCCGTCGCCATCCAGAGCGTCAAGCTCGAATGCGAGGGCTGGGAGAGGGATTACGAGGTGGAGGAGCCGGTGGAGCCTTCCTTCACGCATCCGGCCTGATCCACGTCGGGCGTCGGCCCCGTACCCACCAGGGCACGGCCCAGCACCACCCACCGCACCACCCACCGCACGACCCAGCACCACCCGCGCACGGAGGAACGAGGGATGACGCCGACGGGCCCCGCCGAGCTGCTCGCCACCTGGGAGGCCGGGCTGGCACAGCACGACTCGGGAAGGTCGCTGCTGCTGCACCACGCGGCCCGCCCCGGGGCCGCCACCGACACACTGCTGTCGCTGCCCGTCGGCGAGCGGGAGGCGGACCTGTTCGCGCTGCGCCGGGCGCTGTTCGGCGAGCGCATGCAGGTACGTGTCGAGTGCGGCGCCTGCGGGGCCGACATGGAGTTCGACCTCGACGCGACGGTGTTCGGCGTCCGGGGGCGGATCCCGGACGGGCCGCTGCGGGTGTCGGAGGGCGAGTGGGTCGTCGAGTTCCGGCTGCCCAGCGTCGCCGACCTCGCGGCGGCCGGCGCCACCGACGATCCGGCGGACGCCCGCCGGCTGCTGGTGGCGCGCTGCACGGTCTCGGCGGTACGGGGCGGGGAGGCCGTTGCGCCGGAGCGGCTGGCCGTGCTGCTGCCGGCCGAAGTGCAGCGGCGGCTCGCCGAGGCGGCGGCGGAGGCCGACCCGGCGGCCGAGGTGACCTTGAACGTGAGCTGTCCCGAGTGCGGCGGGGCCACCCCCGCCGAACTGGACATCGCTTCCTACCTGTGGACGGAACTCGACACCTGGGCAAGGGACTTGCTCCTCGACGTTCATCTGCTCGCCACCGCCTACGGGTGGAGCGAGCCGGAGATCCTGGCGCTCAGCCCGCTGCGGCGCCGCTACTACCTGGAGCTGTGCGCGGATGTCTGACTACTTCGACCGGCTGCTCGCCCGGTACACCCCGGTGCAGGCCGCCGACGGCGCCGCTGGCGGCAGCGGGGACCCCGGCGACGCGGGTGGTCCGGACACCGGGGTGACCCGGGTACGCCCCCGGCTGCCCGGGCCGTTCGAACGCGTCGAGGCGTTGCGTACGGCGCCGCAGGAGCCCGACGCGCCCGCCTCCCTGGTCCCGTCGGCCCCGCACCCCGCCTGGGGAACACCCGAGTCGATCCGGCACGAACGCGAGATCCGCACGGACCGGCAGACGGTCGTACGGACCGAGGCGGCCCGGCCTGGCGACCGTACGGAGCGGACGACGAGGGCCACCGACCCCTTCCGCGAGGACGAGGCAGCACAGCCCTCGGCCCGGCCGTCCCCGGCTCCGGGAGTGCGCCGGGGCGCGGCCGACGGCTCGCGCTCCGCGCGCCGTTCGACTTCGGCGGAGGCCGATACCTCTCCGGTGCCACGTGGTGGACCCGTCACCCCTTCGTCCGGCGCGCCCTTCGCCCCCCGGGGAGCCACCGGGGCGCCCCGGCCCCGCGACACCGACACGACCGCCGCGCGCGGCGCCGCGCAGAACGGGGTGGGCCGCCGGGCGCCCCGGCCGGCCGAACGTGTCGTCCACGTACAGATCGGCCGGCTGGAGGTGAGCGCGGCGCCGCCACCCGGCACACGGCGCCCGGAGGCCGATCGCCCCGGGCCCGCCGGGCGGCGCGCGCCCGTGCTGAACCTGGACGACTATCTGGCCCGCGGCGAGAGGAGGAACTGACCTCATGAGCAACGCACTTGCCATCGCGACGGTCACCCAGGCCCTGGCCCTGCTGATCGGGAACAACCTGTCTCCTGAGATGGACATCGCGGTCACGGTGGAGACACGCAAGCCGCCCGCCGAACCGCCGACCGAGCCGACGATCAACGTCTTCCTCTACCAGGCCACACCGAACCCCTCGATGCGCCACACCGACCTGCCGACCCGCGCCTCGGACGGCACCCTGGTCAACCGCCCAGCGGCGGCGCTGGATCTGCACTTCCTGATCAGCGCGTACGGGGACGAGGCCACGCTGGTCGGGCAGCGACTGATCGGCTGCGTGATCCGCACGCTGCACGAAATCCCCGTACTCCCGCAGGACTTGATCGAACTGGCCGCCGAGCGGCCGTATCTGACCGGGAGCGATCTCGCGGACTCCCCGCAGCGGGTGCGCTTCACCCCGACGGTGATGGACATCGACGAGACGTCCAAGCTCTGGGGGATGCTCCACCAGACCCCGTACGCACTGTCGGTGGCCTATCAGGCGTCGCTGGTGCTGATCGAGGGCCGGGAGAAGCCGGTACCGGCGAAGCCCGTGCAGCGGCGGACGGTACGGGCGGTGCCGTTCCGCGCACCGGGGGATCAGGCCCCCGCGGAGCCCACCGAACCCGCCGGCCCCTCCGAACCCTCCGAACCCGCCGGGGACAAGGCCCCCGCTTCTGCCGACGAGGCCGCGCCCGCGCCCGCGAAGAAGCGCGCTCAGAGCAAGGCTCCGGCGTCCAAGCGGGCCGCGACGGCGACATCCCGCACCCGCAAGGCCACCGGAACGAGCGGGCGTGGCCGGACGCCCTCACGCGCCGAGGACACGGACGCGGGCGACGACGGCAAGGAGAGCTGAGGGGAGTGGGCGGGACGGGGGCAGGTGACCACATGGGTACGGACACGCCGACGGGGCACACCGGTACGGCGGCGGACGGCCGGGCGCTGACCGAGGCCGTACGCTCCGTCCTCGCGCGCGTCGACGCCCACGCACGGCGCGCGCACCCCGAGGGCGCCCCAACCCCGCCCGAAACAAGCCCATCCCACTCCCCTGCCCCCTCCACCAACCCCGCCCATCCCTCCACCCTGGAGATCCTCGCCTCCTGCTTCGGGCTCAGCGCCTTCGAACGCGAGGTCGTGCTCCTCGCCGCGGCGGCGGAGCTGGACCCCACCACAGGCGCCCGCTGCGCCGCGGCCTGCGGTGACCAGGACAGGGCGTTCCCCACCTTCTCCCTCGCCCTGGCCGCGCTCACCGAGCCGCACTGGAGCGCGCTGACGCCCGTCGCTCCGCTGCGCCGCTGGCGGCTGATCGAGCCGGCCGACGAGACCCGGCTGACCACGTCGCGGCTCCGTCTCGACGAACGGATCCTCCATTTCCTGGCCGGCTCGCCGTACCTCGACGCCCGGCTGCACGGCCTGCTGCGCCGTACCGCCGTACCGGACACACTGCCCGCCTCGTACGACCTGGCGGCGGACCGGGTCGCCGCGGGCTGGGCGGGCGGCACCGGGCAGCGGGCCCCGCTCCGGGTCGAGCTGGTCGGCGGGGACCTGCGCTCGCGCGCCGACATCGCCGCCGCGGCGGCCCACCGTTCGGGGCTCGGGCTCTACGCGCTGACAGCGGAGGATCTGCCCGCCGCCCCGGCCGAACGCGACCGGCTGGCCCGGCTCTGGCAGCGCGAGGCCGTGCTGCTGCCGGCCGCGCTGCTGGTGGAGGCCGGCGACAGCCTGGACCGTGAACAGGCCGCCGCGGCGGACGCGTTCATCGAGAGCACGGCCGTGCCGCTCTGCGTCTCCAGCACCGATCCCCGGCCGAGCGAGCGCCGGCGCGGGGAGCGGGTCACCGTACCGGCGCTCGACTCCGAGGAACAGCTCGGTGTGTGGGCGGACGCCTTCGACGGCGTACCGGACGTCTCCGAGGACGACCTGCGCGGCCTGGTGGAGCAGTTCTCGCTGCCGCCGCATCTCATCAGGGCCGCCGGGGCGACCGTCGTACGGGATCTGCCGCACGCGGACGGCGCCAACGTCACCGCGCTGGCCTGGCAGGCCGGTCTCGGCGAGGCCCGGATGGGCATGGACGAGCTGGGCCGGCGGATCGAGCCGCAGGCGTCCTGGGGCGATCTGGTGCTGTCGGAGCGGCAGTTGAGGATCCTGCGGGAGACCGTCGCGCATGTACGGCAGCGGGCCACCGTCTACCAGGAGTGGGGGTTCGCCTCGACACTGCGCCGTGGCCTCGGTGTCACCGCCCTCTTCGCGGGCGGCTCGGGCACCGGAAAGACCCTGGCCGCCGAGGTGATGGCGAAGGAACTGGGGCTGGATCTCTTCATCATCGACCTGTCCCAGGTGGTCAGCAAGTACATCGGTGAGACGGAGAAGAACCTGCGCAAGGTCTTCGACGCGGCCGAACGCGGCGGCGCGCTGCTGCTGTTCGACGAGGCGGACGCGCTCTTCGGCAAACGGAGCGAGGTGAAGGACAGCCACGACCGTTACGCCAACCTGGAGGTGAGCTATCTGCTGATGCGGATGGAGGCGTACCGGGGGCTCGCGATCCTCACCACCAACATGAAGCAGGCCCTGGACACGGCGTTCATGCGCCGTATCCGCTTCGTCGTCGACTTCCCGTTCCCCGGCGAGTCCGAACGGGCCGAGATCTGGCGGCGGGTGCTGCCCGAGCGGGCCCCGATGAAGGGCATCGACCCCGCGCAACTGGCCCGGCTGACCGTGGCGGGCGGCTCGATCCGCAACATCGCACTGTCGGGCGCCTTTCTCGCGGCGGAGGAGGGCGACCGGCTCCAGATGCGCCACATGCTGGAGGCGGCGCGCACCGAATACCTCAAGCTGGACCGCTCGTTGACGCCTTCGGAGGTTCAGGGATGGATCTGAACGAGGCACCGCGCACCGTACGGGTGGACATCGGCGAACTGATCCTGGACGGCTTCGACCGGGTGGACCCCGACCGCGTATCGGCCGCTTTCGAGGCCGAGTTGGCCCGGCTCGTACGGGACCGTGGCGTACCCCTGGCATCGGCCGGCGGCCGTGCGCTGGACGCCCTGACCGGACTGCCGCCCCTCCCCGCGACCACCTCGCCGCGCCGCCTGGGCGAGGCGCTGGCGCGCGCGGTGCACGCGGGGCTCTCGGGACGCGGCGAGGCGACGTACACCTCGCCGGACGGGTCACAAGGGGGCGGGCGATGAGTGCGCAGTCGGCGTCCGCCGCGTCGCAGGAGGCCCGTTCGGCGCAGGAGGCCAGACGGCGCAAGCGCAAGGAGCGCGCGGCGGCGTCCCGTACCCCCGAGCCCAAGGACATCGTCAGCGGCGCGGGCCAGCCGCTGGACCCGAGCGTACGCCGCGAGCTGGAGGAGCGACTCGGCCACGACTTCAGCCGCGTACGCCTCCACACCGACCGCGACGCGGGCGCCCTCACGGACCTGCTGGGCGCGGACGCGGTCGCCGTGGGCCAGGACATCTTCTTCCGCGAGGGCGCCTACCGCCCGGGCACGGTCGACGGACAGCGCCTGCTCGCCCACGAGTTGCTGCACACGGTCCAGAACCCGGACGGGCTGGGCGCACTGCGCGCGGGCCGCGACCTGGGCGCGGTGAGCCTGCCGCAGGAGGCGATGGAACGCGAGGCGGAGTCGACGGCCCAGGCGCTCGTACGCCCGGAGACCGCCGACGCCGGACAGCCCGCCCCGCAGGTCGAGAAGGGCCAGGCCACACCGGGCTGGCTGCGGTACGCCACCGCGGACGCCGACCGGCGTCGCATGGAGGAGCTGGATCCGGCGACGCTGGTCGACCGCCTGGCCAACGGCGTCATGCGCTCCCTGCGCGGCGACCCGGAGGACCGGTCGGGCCGGGCGCGGCTCCAACTGGCGCGTATGGCACCGACGGTGCAGGAGAGCGTGCTCGACCGGCTGGAGGTACGGCTGACCGCCCCCGCCCTCGACCGGCTGCTGGACCTGGTCGACGAGACGGAGCAGCAGGGCCCACTGCCGCTGAGGGCGGCCGGGGCCCCGTCGGCCGTTCCCGGCGAGGCGGAGGAGGTCGCGCGGGAGCGGGAGCGCGCGGCGGTGGAGGGGCGGGGAGAACAGGCGGAGGAGACCGGTGACGGCCGGCGCGAGCCCGGCCCGCGGGGTGAGAACGGGAAGCCCGCCGGCGGCGGCGAGAAGACTGACTCGCCGAGTGGCCGGGGCGGGGCCGACGCCGACGGGACGGCCACGACGTCCCCGGAACAGGCGGCCGGCCAGGACCGGGAAGAGGCAGCCGCACGGCAGCAGGACCGGTCCCAGGCGCAGCAGGAGGACCGGGACGCCTCCGGCGCGCAGGACGCGTCGAAGGACGACGCGGGCGCGCAGGAGGAACAAGAGGCGCAGGAACCGGCGGAGGAGGCAGCGCAGGAGCCGGAGCCACAGGCCGCGGCGGAGGAGCCGCAGCAGGCCGACGATCAGGCCGGGGGTCCCACCGTCAAGGGGGATGCCACCGCCGAACCAGCAGCCGTGGACAAGAGCGGGGCCGAACCTGGCGAGAAGGCCAGGACAGGCGGTGACCCCGCCACGGCCCGCACCGCGGGCGACCCGGAGAACGAAGAAGACACGGACGACGAGCCGTTGGGGCTGGAGTCCGAATCCGCGGAGGAGGAACCGACCTCCGAAGAGGACTCGGCGGATTCCGGTCCCCGCGGTTCCGGCGGCGAACCGACGGAGCCCGACACCGCGGACGATCCTCGGCTGTTCCGGAGGCGGAAGAGGGGTGAACCCCGCGAACCCGGCATTTCATCGACCGAGGGCGATGCCGAGCCGGACACGCCCCAGGACGTCGCGGAAACCGAGGAGTCCCGGGCGCCCGAGCGCACCGGCGAGGAGGACACGGAGGACCGGACCCTCCAGGAGCTGTCGGACGTCATGTCCGGCGAGCGGGATCTCGGGCCGGAGAGTGGTCCAGGGGCTTCGGCCTCGGCGGGCTCAGGAGCCGCGATGACGGACACCCGTGATCGGGACTGGGCGACAAGGCAGACGGAGGAAGGCCGCGAGGACACCGAGGCGCAGCGGCGCGACGAGGAGGCTCGTACCGCCGTCAGCACGGCTCAGGCCCCTGTCGGCGGTGAGTCGGCCGCCCCCGAACAACTGGCCAAGGCGGACGAGGACGCGCGTACCCAAGGAGCCGCTTCATCGTCAGCCGCCGGAGCCGCGGCGGAGAGCCGGGCCGAAGGCTCCGGGAAGCCGGAAACGGCCCGGAGCGGTGACACGGCCGGTCGGAGTGAACCGGAGCAGGCCACCGGAGCGGGGACGAACGCGGAAAAGGCGTCCGACAAGGCCGAGGATGCGGGTGGGCAGGGAAGCGGCCCGGACCAGGACGCTCCGTCACCCACCCCCACGCCGCCCCCCGGCCCCGCTGAACAGGACGTCACCGAGGGCAAGGGTCCGGACACGTCGGCCGGGCCGGCGACCGGCCCGGACAAGGTCTCGACGCCGGGGCCCGTTTCCGCCCCGGAACTGGCGCCGGGCAACGGCCCCACGCCCATGGCCGGCCCGGACGCGAGGACCAACTCCCCCAAGGCGGCGGGGGCGCCGCGCTCCGGGTCCGCGGGGGCGGCGCCACGGTCGAGGCAGACGCCTGCCCAGCGGCAGACCGCCCGGAAGGCGGCCAAGACCGTCCGCCGGGGCGCAGGCGGCGGGGGAAGCGGTCGCTCGGCCCCGGCTCCGGTCCCCGCACGGGGTGGTCGGGGCGGCGGCCGGTCCGGTGGGTCCGGCTCGGGGAAGTCCAAGAAGGAAGCTCCGGCGCCCGACGTCTCGAACGCCACACCCGAGTCGGGGCTGGCCACCGCGGCGGGACTCAAGCCGCACCAGGCCCTGGAGACGCTGAAGGGTGTCGACGGCGCGGTCGGCCGTTCCGTCGACAAGGAACGTACGACGCTGCGCAAGGCACCGCCGAAGACGCGGCGCCCGTCGGGCTCCCCGAGGACGGTCCCGGGCGGCCCGACGGTGTCCGCCCCCGGCGCCTACACCAACGCCAAGGTGGCCCGTACGCAGGCAGCCCCGGGCAGTACGCCCGGGATCACCGGCGAGCAGAAGCCGGAAGGCGAGCTGCCGGGCTCGAACGTGCCGGAGCCGAGCTGGTGGGACATCGCCGTGACGATCGGCGCCCAGCTCTTCGGCAGACTGCTGAAGGAGATTCTGCCGCTCGACGACCTGATCGACTCGATCCTCGGGCTCCCCACCAAGGACGAAGGGCTGCGGAACGCACGGGTGGGTGACGCGCCCGGGCTGCCGCTGGAGAACGACTCGGATCCGCAACGCACGGACGAGCAGAGCCAGAAGCTGGACGAGCGGAAGGACGAGCTGCACCTGTCGGGCCGTACGGACGCGGGCCTGCCGATGGGCGAGGACCAGATCTATCCGGACGTGCCCGGGGAGACCCTGACCGGCAAGGTGCCCGGCGGGAAGAAGACCGCGAAGGCGAGTGGCCCCCGGTCGGTGTCCGGGAGCGTCCCGATCGAGTCCGCCTCCGCCGTGGCCGAGCACGACCGCGGCCCGCAGATCCAGGCGGGCTTCACCGAGGGCCGGGGCAAGATGGCCGAGGAGCGGGGGTCGAAGGACGAGAAGTCGCAGCAGGACAAGGCGAAGTACGACCGGGACCTCAAGCGCGAGGTCGACGCCAGCAGCAAGAAGCAGTCCGACACCCGCGACAAGGGCAGGTCCGACATCTCCGCCTCCCGCGCCGACTGGCGCCAGGAGCAGGACGACAAGGTCGCGGAGATCGACGGCAAGAAGGGCAAGAAGTACGAGAAGGTCCGCCAGGACATCACGGACAAGGAGAAGGAGACCGACGAGGACGTCGACAAGCGCACCGAGGACGACAACCAGAGGATCACGGACACGCAGACCGACGCCGAGCGGGAGGCCGAGGAGAAGCAGGAGGAGGGCAAGGGCGACGCCGACAACTGGCTCGAAGAGGCCATCGAGAAGCTGAAGGAGTTCTTCGAGGAGCTCAAGAACGCCATCAAGACGGTGTTCGAGGAGGCACGCCAGTTCGTCACCGGCGTGATCGACCAGTTCAAGCAGGCGGTCTTCCAGCTCATCGACGACGCCCGCAACTGGGTCATCGACCAGATCAACGTCTTCGCCGACGCCCTGATCGCCCTCGGCGACGAACTCCTCGCCGACTACCCGGCGATGCGCGACAAGTGGCGCAACACGATCGACGGCGCGCGCGACTGGGCCGTGGAGAAGGTCAACGAGTTCGCCGACGCCCTCAAGGAGGTTGCCGGCAAGCTGCTCGACGGCCTGTGCGACGCTCTGGTCGCGGGGCTGGACCTGCTGGAGACGGGGCTGCTGGCGGCCGTCGACCTCGCGGAGACGGTGACCGTCGGCGCGCTGGAGTTCGGCGCCGCCGTCGTGCAGGGGCTCGGCGAGTGGGCGGCCATCTTCAACGACATCGTCTCCGACCCGGGCGACTGGATCAGCAAGGCGGGAGCCGCCGCCGAGACCGGGGCGAGGGATCACCTCTTCGAGGAGATCAAGACCGCCGTCAAGGCCTGGTTCAACCAGAAGGTCCAGGAGATCATCGGCATCCCGATGGAGGACTTCCAGGCGCTGCTCGACGGTGGGGTCACCGCCGAGGAGATGGGCCAGATGGCCTGGGACGAAGCCCTGCCGCAACTGCCGCTCATCATCGGCGTCCTGGTCGTCGAGAAGGTCGTCGCCAAGCTCATCCCCGGCGCGGGCTGGGTCATGGCCGTCATCGACGCCCTGCAGACGGCGTGGGGTGCCCTCAGCGAGATCCTGGCCGCTTTCGGGCTCTTCATGGACTTCCTGAAGTCGGTCAAGAGCGGCAACGGGGCGCTGCCCTTCGCGAAGGCGGTCGCGGCGGGCGTCGTCGCGCTGCTGGAGCTGGTCTACCAGTTCCTGATCGAGGGTGTCGGCCGCTTCATGGGCAAGGTGGCCGACCGGATCGGCGACCTGCTGAAGAACCTCCGTAAGAAGAAGCCGGGCGGATCCGACAGGCCGGGCCAGCCGGACGCGCCGGGCAAGCCCAAGGACGACGATGCCTCCACGGCCGCGGACGACCGGACCTCGACGAACGACCGCCCGGCGCGTCCGGCCGACCCGGCGCCCCGCAAGCCGACACCGGACCAGACGTCCCGCCCCCGGCCGAAGCCCAGCCCCGGCAAACGCTCCTCCCCGGAGAAGAAGCCGCGCCCCTCGCACACGACACGGCCGAAGAAGCGCCGTGACGACAACGAGCGGCGCGAGGACGGCCGAGAGGTGAACGCCGCCAGGCGGCGGACCCGGGACGCGGAGCGCAGGACACGCGACGAGGACCGGGACGCCCCGACGACCAGGCCCACGCGCCGGGGCCCGGGCCGCGACACGCTCCGGCCCGACCGGCGCCGGCCCGACTCGGACCGTACGAACGACCGCGACCGTGACCGCGACCCGAGGAACACGCGCCCCGACGACCGTCGCCGCCCGGACGACCGCCGGCGGGACGACGACCGCAGGGACGACCGGCGCCACGACACCGACAAGGACCGCCGCCCCGGGGACCGCCCCCGCCACCGCCCGCTCCGGCGCGCCCGCCAGACCATCAAGTCGGCGGTCAACAGGGCGCGTCGGGCAGCCCGCAGGCTGTACGGCAAGGCGCGCCGCAAGCTCGGCAGCCGCCTGAACGACCGACTGCGGCGACTGAGGGACCTGCTGCGGCGGCGCGAGGACCGGATGCGGGACGACCGTTCCCGCCGCACGGACCGGGACCGGCGCGACGACAACTCATCGCAACCAGTCGACCTGCCGAAGGTACGGTTCGCCGATGCCGACGACGGCGAGCGCCACACGCTGATGTTCCACGGCCGGGGCCCCCGCGCACCGCTGTACATCCACAGCACTCCGCAAGAAGTGCCGCCGTTCCTGACGGCCTGGGGCAACGATCTCCTCCGGCCGGAGGCCGCGCAGGACCGGAAAAATCAGCAGAACTACCTGACTGCTGCGGAGGCCAGGTACAACGAAGCGAAGGAAATCCAGGCGCGCATTCCTACGGAAACAGAAGAGGAGAAGCGGAATTCCGAGATCCGGAAGAACAAGTACGAACTCAAGATGAAAATGAAAGAATTTGCCGACGAGGCGCGCAACCGTACCCATTTCGACCTTCCCGAACCGAATTTTCAGTCTTTCACCGACCTTGCACTCGGCCCGCAGGCCAGACGCCCGACGGAGAACCACACATCGAAGTTTCTCGGCACCTCGTCCAAGACGGTGTTCGGCGGCCCTGGCGAGGAGGCCGGTGAAGCAGACAAGGGGCAGCCTCCTGGCTGGCAGGACATCGTGAACCGGGGGCTGAGTACGGGAAGCCGTTGGGTGCGTATGCACCTCCTACCGGAGCGGCTAGGCGGCAGGGCGTCCGGGAACAACCTGGTTCCGGCTCGCGGACCGGAGATGAACAACAAGTTCCTGCACGGGATCGAACAGAAGGCGTACGACGCGATTCCCGACGAGGCAAGGGTCATCTGGTACAAGTCTCGGGCGGAATTCAATCACCAGGAATTCCCTCATATTCCCAGTCACATCTACGCGGAGTACGGGGCGTACGACCATGTCTCCGGAACCGGAAAGGAGCAAAAGGACTGGCAACCCAGGGGAACCTCGACTCCGTTCGGTCTGCCCCACGGCCCTATCGCATCGAACGAGAAAACTCGCCTGTCCATCAATGACGTAGGCCGTCCGACCATCAAGGCCAGGCTCCTGGGCGGGAAATACGAGAGCCTCGCCAAGGACTTCATCGAAGCCAGAGACAAGCTTCACAAGAACGGAGGCACCCTCAGCGGGCAGGCCGAAGTCCTCCGGCTCCTGGATGACCATCTGAACACCGAACGACAAGGCATCGACGTCCTGAAGAGCAATCTGCGGAAGTTGAATCGCCTTGGCGAAGTCAACTGGAATTGAGTATCCATCGTGACGGGCAATGATGAAACCACACTCCAGTTTCCCTTCGAGGTGAGCTGCGACAAGGCTCTGAGGGAGTTCAGAGGAGTCACAGAACTCGACGTGGAGCGGGCCCGGTTCGGCGATATTTCCCAGTTGCTCGCTGATCCGGCCGGTGTCTTCCAGACCCTTGCCGCAAGCGAGGATCTCGCCTTGAGCGACCTCGTCCAGGGGCATTTCTTCCGGCACGACAACATCGCAGCGCACTGGCGGTCTCGCCGTGCCGATTCACGACTGGTCGGCGAGTTCAGCCTCACCCACATCATGCGTGCCATCGTCGAGAACTACATGGACGACATCTGGGAAGGAGAGGACGACTGGGAGCGCAAGCTCTACAGCGAACTGCGGTTCTTCGACGACACGCCCCGCAGTGGCTCCGGCCGTATGGCCTTGCTGCGCGCTACCCCAGGGGTGACAGACCCTGAGGTCTGGTTCTTCGACACACGTCAGGGCGCCATGAGGATGGAGCTGGACTATCCGGGATATCTGGACACACTCCTCGTCACCAAGGGAGCGATCGGCTGGCAGTACCTCTACGTCGACCCGGCATTCAGTGGCCTCGGCTTCGCCTCCTGCTCCGCACGGCTCAAGGAAATGCTCGACGTCTTCCCCCGGCTCTTCCCCGACCACGACTACACCGACCTGCGGACCCGCCTCCAGGAGCGCCTGTGACCCGCTACGCCGACATACCCAAACCCATCCGCTCCGGCATCGTCATCGTCGACCCCGAGCGCGGCACCCCCCAGCGCATCATCGTGCTCCAGTTCAACCCCGACACCCTCGAACGCTCCGTCTCGCCCCAGGCCGCCGGCGGCAGCGGGGATTCCGGCGGCGGTGGGAGTGGAAGCGGGGACAGAAACGAGGCTCTGCGGCTCAAGGGGCCCGCGCAGGAGACGTGGAAGTTCACCGCCGAGATCGACGCCACCGATCAGTTCGAGGTCGCCGCGCCCGACGGGATCCATCCTCAGCTCGCCGTGCTCGAAATGCTCGTGCAGCCCACCACCGCGCAGCTTCGTGCCGCCTCGCGGCTGGCGCAGAACGGGACCATCGAGATCAGTCCGATCGAGACGCCGCTCACCCTCTTCACCTGGGGCAGCAAGCGGGTGATGCCCGTTCGGCTGACCGAGTTGTCCGTCAACGAGTCGGCTTTCGATGTGAACCTCAATCCCATTCGGGCGAGCCTCAGCATCGGGCTCAAGGTGCTCACCGTCAGCGATCTGCCCGCCGGGCATCGCGGTGCCGAGTTGTATCTCGCGCATCTCGCGCAGAAGGAGCGGCTCGCCGCCGCCGCGGTGGGTGGGCAGCTCGGGAGTCTCGGGCTGAGTGGTGGCGTGGGATTCAGCGCTGGGATCGGGAGGTAGGCAGTCATGATCGAGCCGTACGAGAGCGCCCTCGACGCGATCCCCGGATCGCATCCGTACCCCCGCGACAGTCGGTACCACGATGTCGAGATCGGGGTGCATGTCCAGGCCGACGGGACCGAAGTGCGGTATGCCAAGCGGCGGTTGCTGCCTGCCTTGGACAACGCGGAGGACGCGGTCGCGACGCACACCGTCAGCAGTGGTGAGCGGCCCGATCATCTCGGGCAGCGGTACTTCGGTGATCCCGGGCAGTGGTGGCAGATCGCCGATGCCAACCCGGTGCTCGATCCGCGGGAGTTGACCGCCGAGCCGGGCAAGCGCATCGACGTGCCGTTGCCTGGCGGCGGATACCCCGGGGGTGGCCGTGGCTGACGAGCCGGTCGGGAACGGGCCCGTACATCTCACCCTGCACATGGGGCCCAAGCTGACCCGGCCCGTGCCCGCCGAAGTGACCGAAGCGTTGCTGTCCGCGCAGATCACCACCACCGCCGGGGAACGGAGCGGCTTCCAGATCGCGTTCGATCTGACCAAGACCGGGGTGATCAACCGGCGGCTGCTGCCCGAGGGGTTCTTCGATCCGCGGACCCGGGTGATCGTCACTGCGTCCGTCAAGGGCGTCTCCACCGTGCTGCTCGACGGGCTGATCGTGCGGCAGGAGGTCGGGGCCAGCAATCAGCCGGGGCAGACCACCCTCACCGTCACCGGCGAGGACCTCACCCTGCTGATGGATCTGGAGGAGCGGACCGACCGGTACCCCAATCTCGCGCCGTCCCAGCGTGTCGAGCGGATCCTCGCCAAGTACGCCGACTACGGGATCGACACGCGCATCATCCGCGAGCAGGTGCAGCAACCGCCCCGCGAACAGTGGCGGGTGGACTACCAGACCGGGACCGATCTCCAGTACGTGAACGACCTGGCCAGAGCCAATGGGTTCACGTTCTATCTCGAACCCGGGCCGCGCCCCGGGCGGTCCGTCGCGTTCTGGGGGCCCGAACAGCGCCTGGGGCAGCGGCAGCACGCGCTCAACGTCAATATGGACAACAACTCCACCGTCGACCAGCTCACGTTCGCGTACGACGGGACCGCCCGCGAGGAGCCTCAGGCGCGCGTCCAGAATCCGCGCACCCGGGACGTGACCCTGCTCGCGCAGCCCGACATCAGTCCGCTCCGCCCACCCCTGGGCCGCCGCGCCACGCCCGCGCTCAAGCGCAGGACGCTCTCCGGCACCGCCAAGAAGGACCCGGGGCAGGCCGAGGCGGAGGCCCTGGCGCGCGCCGCGATGTCCGCCGATGCCATCTCCGGGTCGGGGTCGCTGGATGTGAACCGGCACGGTTACATCCTGCGCCCGCGCGAGCTGGTGGGGGTGCGCGGCGCCGGGGTGACGTACGACGGGGACTACTACGTCAAGTCCGTCACCCACAACCTCAGGCCCGGCTCGTACCAGCAGAATTTCACGCTCTCCCGCGAGGGACTCATCGCCCGGAGCACCACCGTCCGTCCGTAGTGGACGCCAGGGATCAGACCAGGAGCTACAGCGTATGGCGGCACCGAACAACCGCTTCCTCGGCAAGTTCCGGGGCCGGGTGATCGACAACAGGGATCCGCTGCGGATCGGCAGGGTCACGGCGCAGGTGCCGGACGTGCTCGGTGACGAGGCGTCCACCTGGGCGATGCCCTGTCTGCCGTTCACCGGGCGTCAGTCGGGCCAGTACGTCGTGCCGGAGATCGGGGCGGGCGTGTGGGTGGAGTTCGAGCAGGGGGATCCCAGTTTCCCCATCTGGACCGGGTGTTGGTACGGGGATGTCTCGGAGCTGCCCCCGCTGGCCAGTGCCGAACTGCCCGCCTCGCAGCCCGTGGTGATCCAGACCCCCGGGAATCACAAGCTGGTGATGTCGGACGTGCCCGGGGGCACCGGGATTCTGCTGGAGGCCAGGGGCGGCGCGTACATCCGGATCGACGAGAGGGGCGTGACCGTCGGCAACGGCAGTGGCGCGACCGTCGAGTTGATCGGGGACGAGGTCAGCATCAACGGAGGTCGGCTGACCGTGCCGAAGAAGCGATGAGCACAGCAGCGACGAACACAGCAGCCACGAGCACAGCAGCGATGGGCACAGCGACGATGTGCACTGCGACGGGGAGAGACATGTTGTCCGGGAATCTCATCACCACCGGTTCCGCCATCAGTTGTCCGCACGGCGGCCGGGTCACGCCCGCCTCCGGCACGTCGTCCGGTGTACGGCTCGACGGCCTGCCCGTGCCCGCGGCGACCGACACGTTCACCGTCACCGGCTGCCGGCACACCGTGGACCGTGTGCCGTACCCGTGCGTCACGGTCCGCTGGACGCCGGGCCACGGCGGCGACAGCGTACGGATCGACGGTTCGCCCGTGCTGCTGGACAGCACGTCCGCGCTCTGCTTCAGCGCCGCGCTCGTGCCGCAGGGGCCGCCGGTCGTGACCGCGCCGACGAGCCGGGGGGTGAACTCGCGATGAGGAACGGCACCGTACGGAGCGACATCGCCTTTCCGTTCCGGGTCGACCGCCGGGGGCGTACCGCCCACGCCGCGTACGACGACCATGTGCGCGACCTCGTCGAGCAGTTGCTCTTCACCAGCCCGGGTGAGCGTGTGATGCGCCCCGACTTCGGCTGCGGGCTGCTCGATCTGGTCTTCACGCCCAACAGCCCCGAACTCGCCTCCGCGGTGGAGCTGTCGGTGCAGGCGTCGCTCCAGCGCTGGCTGGGTGAACTGATCGAGGTGGAGGCCCTGGACGTGATCAGCGAGGAGAACGTGGTGCGGGTGCATCTGCGGTACGTGGTGCGCTCCACCGCGAGCCGGCGCGACGAGGTGTTCGAGGGGAGTGGTCCGGCATGAGCGGGCCCGAAGGCCAGGTGGAGTGCCGGACGGACGGACGGCGCGCGAGGGTACGGGCCGCGCGGCTCGGCGGTGTGGACGCGGTCGAGGTCGGTGACGACGGGCTGACGCTCACCGTCACCTTCCTCGGGAAGGCTCCGCACGGCGTGTGTCCGGAGAACGTACGGATCGACGGCGGCCGGCGGATCACCGGCATCGAGGCCGTGGACGTCTCCGTCGAGCGCGAGGAGGATCCGGAGCTCGACGACCGGCTCTTCGTCACGCTCGACCGGACCGGGGACACCTCCCGCTACCGGCTCTCCCTCGTCGACACGGACCCGTACGGGCGGCCGGGCACCGAGCCGTTCCCCGGCTTCGACCAGCGGTATTTCTCCGCCGGGTTCGATTTCCGGGCGGGCTGCCCGACGCCCTTCGACTGCGTGGACGTGGACGAGGCGCCGGACGGTCACCCCGGGCCCGGCGTCGGCGCGGCGCCCCTCATCGACTACGTGGCGCGGGACTACGACTCGATCCGCAAGGTGATCCTGGACCGGCTGGCGCTGACCACGCCCGGCTGGGTCGAGCGCAACGCCGCCGATCTCGGGACCACCCTGGTCGAACTCCTCGCCCACACGGCCGATGTGATCAGCTACCAGCAGGACGCGGTGGCCACGGAGGCCTATCTCGACACGGCCCGGCGCCGGGTCTCGGTGCGCCGGCATGTACGGCTCATCGACTATCCGATGCACGACGGTGTCAACGCACGGGCGTTCGTGGCGGTCGAGACGGTACGTGAACTGGCGCTGGCTCCTGGGACGTTCCGCTTCGCGGCCGTCGACTTCCGGCGGCTGGGGCCGCGCGACCGGCCGGAGACCGGCACCGTCCTGGACGACCGGGAACTGGCCGTGCTGGAGGAGCGCGGGTCGGTGGAGATCTTCGAGCCGGTCGTCCCCGAGGACGCACCAACGGACACGGCGCCGCTGGTACTGCGGCCGGAACACAACACCATCCGCTTCTGGACCTGGGGCAGCGAGGTGTGTTCGCTGCCCCGGGGCGCCGTCTCCGCCACCCTGCGGGACGCGTGGACGGACGAGGAGTGCTCGGCGCGTGCGCTGGATCTGTCGCCCGGCGATCTGCTGCTGATCGAGGAGGTACGGGGAGCGCGCACCGGTACGCCCGGTGACGCCGACCCGGCGCACCGGCAGGCCGTACGGCTCCTGTCCGTCACCCCCGCCGTGGACCGGCTGGCCGATCAGCCCGTACTGGAGGTGACGTGGGCGGCGCGGGACGCGCTCGCTTTCCCCGTACGCCTCGCCACGCGCGGCGGACCGCGCTGCGAGCCGGTCGAGGACGTGAGCGTGGCGCGCGGCAATGTCGTGCTCGTCGACCACGGCCGGTCCCTGGCCTTCGGCGCCAGTGACGGAGGCGGAGACGGAGAAGGTGGCTGCGGCGACGGCGGTACGGGCGAGACGATCGTCGTGCCGCCCGCGCCCGCCGTTCCCGGGTCCTGTACGCCCGCCGGATTCGGCTGCTGGGAGCCCGACCAGGGCAACGCACCCGCCATGCTCCTCAACTCCCTTCTCGACCGAACGCGGGGTGGACAGGCCCTCACGCCGCACCAGGTAAGGGAGTTGTTCACCGTCGTCGGCGACGCGGCCACGGAACGCGTCGGCATCGGGCTGGAACAGGCGGGCCGCAAGCGGGAGAAGGTCGTCCCGGGCACCGCGTACGCCCAGGCCGAGGCGCTGGCGGCGCTGCTGGCCCAGGTCACCTACCCGGGTATCGCGCCGCGCTTCCGGCCGGTGCTGCACCGCTCCCCCGTCGTCCAGTCCGTACCGTTCCCGGAGCCCTGCCATGTCTCGGCGGGACAGGCCGACCGGCTGGCGGCGATCCCGGGCCACGCGCGGCAGCGGCTCGTGGAGCTGTGGCGCAGCGCCCGCGACCACGACGGACTCTCGGAGCCGGAAGTCCGGGAACTGACCGTGCTGTTCGGGCTGCGGGTGCTGGAACGCTTCGAGCTGCGCCGCCATCCGGTGCGCGCGCTGCGGGAATTGCTGCATCGCAGTGAACGGCTGCTGGCCGCGAAGCTGCGCCGGATCGAGGTGCTGAGCGCGCGGGCCCGCGCGGGAGCCGTGCTCGACGGTTCCATCTCCTGGGAGATCGAGCACAGTTGGGGCCCGCAGTACGCGGTCGGGCTGCACCCGGCCGATCCGGTGCTGCACGGCCCCGCCGCCGCCCTCGTGCAGGACCCGCGGGCCGCTCTGCCCGCGGTACGGGTGAAGGACGGCGACGCGTTCTGGGCGCCACGCCGGGATCTGCTCGGCAGCGGGCCACGGGACCGGCACTTCGTGGGCGAGCTGGAGGACGACGGGCGGATCGCGCTGCGCTTCGGCGACGGGCGGTACGGTGCCCGGCCGCGGCCCGGCGCCCGGCTGGAGCCGCGCTACCGGCTCGGCGGCGGGACCGCGGGCAATGTCGGGGCCGAGGCCATCAACCATCTTGTGCTGTGCCGTGATCCGGACGCGCCGGAGACCGCCGAGAACTCCCCCGGCGACCAGGATCCGACGTCGGTGCGCGGGGTACGCAATCCGCTGCCCGCCGTCGGTGGCACCGATCCCGAACCCGTCGACCAGGTACGCCAGTTGGCGCCGCTCGATCTGAAGCGTGCGCGGCTGCGCGCGGTCACCGCCGAGGACTACGCGGCGCTGGCGGCGGCCCTGCCCGGGGTGCAGCGCGCGGCTGCGGAGATCCGGTGGACCGGGAGTGTGCGGGAGGCGCATGTCGCCGTCGACGCGCTCGGGTCCGGTGAGCCCTCCGCCGAGCTGCTCGCCTCCGTGTCGTACGCGCTGGAGAGCTTCCGCCGGATCGGCCACGATCTGGTGGTGGGGCCCGCGCGTACCGTACCGCTGGATGTCGGCCTCGCGGTGTGTGCCGCACCGGGCCATCAGCACGGGCAGATCCTGGCCGAGCTGTACCGGCTGCTGGGCAGCCGGCGGCTGCCGGGCGGCGGACTGGGCTTCTTCCATCCTGACGCGCTGTCCTTCGGCGATCCGGTCCGGCTGAGCCGGCTGGTGGCCGTGGCGGCGGGTGTACAGGGCGTGGAGAGCGTCCGGGTTACCCGGCTGCGCAGGCTGTTCCACGGAGACCCTCTCGATGACACCGCACTGGAGGACGGCGTGTTGCGGCTCGGACCGCTGGAGATCGCGCGTTGCGACAACGACCCCGACCGGCCCGAGAACGGCCGCCTGTCGATCGAGCTCGGCGGAGGTGCCCGATGAGCGGCATCCCCGGAACCGACTGCGGCTGCGGCTGCGCTGGTGGTGGCGCTGGCGGTGGCGGTGGCCACGACGAGCGGTACGCGCCCGAGCCGCTGTACAACCCGCCGGGCCGCACCGCGCTCAACTACCGTGTGGGAACGTACGGTTCGTTCCTCGCGGCCATGCTCGACCGGCTCGCCTCGCCGGCCTATCCGGCGCTGCGCGGGCTGACCGTCCGTACACCGGACGACCCGGCGATCGGCCTGCTGGACGCCTCGGCGGTCGTCGGTGATCTGCTGACGTTCCACAGCGAGCGCGCGGCCGACGAGGGGTATCTGCGCACGGCGAACGAACACCGTTCCCTGGCGCTGCTCGGGCGGCTGGTCGGGCACCGGCCCCGGCCGGGCATCGCCGCCGACACGCACCTCGCGTACACACTGGACCGCGATCCGCGCGCCGAGGACCTGCCGGTGCTGATCCCCCGTGGGGCGCGCGCCAACAGTGTGCCCGCCACCGCGGACGAGGAGTCGCAGGCGTTCGAGACCAGTGCGGACCTCACGGCGCGCGCCGCCTGGAACGAACTGGCGGTACGCCGCCGCCGGCCGGCGCTGCTCACCGCGGACGATCTGCGGAAGCGGTCCGAGATCCAGGTCGCGGGGACCGACACCTCGCTCCGGACCGGTGACAAGCTGCTGTTCGTCTTCGGTACGGCGGCGGGCCCGGGCGAGGGGCAGGGCGAAGGGCAGGGCGGACAGCGGCTGCTGTTGCCGGTCGCGCGGGTCCGGATCGACCGCGAGGACGACGTGACGGCGATCGCGCTGCCGCTGTCCCCGCCGCCCTCGCTCACCGAACTCGTGGCCGAGCTGCGCGAGTGGATCACCGAGGACGACCGGGAGACCGAGGACGGCGACCCCGCCCCGGACAACCCCAATCCACGCCCCGTCAGCCGGATCATCTCGGACTTCGACGACCAGGTGCTGGCGCCGCTGCGCGCGGATCTGCCCGGGATCACCACTCCGGCGCGGCTCGTACGGCGGCTCACGGATCCGCACGAGCGCATGGTCGAGGCGGCAGCCGTGGCCGCCGCCTACGAGGAGGTCGCCGCCTGGTTCGAGCAGTTGGCCGCAGTGGTGGGGGAACTGGCCGAACGAGCCGCCGAGTTGGAAACCTCCCAGCCCGACCAACCCGAACAGCCCGACCCACCGGAGCAGACCGACCTACCGGAACAGCCGCAGCAACCCGACCAGTCCGCCCAGCCCAACCAGCCCGGCCGGACCGCCGCCCCCGGCGCCACGACCGGGGCCGCCCTGCGGGCGCTCGGCTCCGTACTCCCCGCGCTGCGCACCCGCGCCGCGAAGCCGCCGGCCGGGCGCCGCGCACCGTCGCACGACCCCGGGCACCTCCTCGCGCCCGGCTCCGACCTCGGGGCGCGCCTGCTGGCCGCGCTCGATCCACGGGTGGCGGACGGCCTGTACACGGCATGGCGGAGCGCCTCCCCGGCGGCCACCGCCATGGAGGTCACCGTCCCGCTGCTGCGCGAACTCCAGGCGCTGCGGGTGACGGCCGCCCCCTTCGGGGCCACGGCGCCGCTCCAGCCCGTGCAGGACGAGCGCGGCCGGGTCATCCGCCAGACGGACTGGCCGCTCACCGGATCGGCGCTGACCACCGTGCGGGTGGTGTTCGACACGGCGGGCAAGGTGCAGGTGCGGGCCGAGTTCCAGCACACGGAGCACGGCTCCTCGGTGCAGACCTCGGAGAGCCTCCCCGCCGAGAAGACCGTCGACCTCGGTCCCGGCCAGGTCGCCCTGAGCAGCCGCCCGGCGCCGAGCACCGGCGACGGAACGGACAACGGCGACAGCCGCGACAGTGGCGACCGCGCCGAGCCCGAACAGCCCGGCTTCACCGCCCGGTTGCTGCCCGGTCTCCCCGAGCGAACCCTCTTCGTCTCCCTTCCCGGGGACGACGGGCGCGTCCGGGTCACCGTCCGGGGCGACGAGCCGCAGGAGTGGTCACTGGCGCCCGGCGAGCGCCATCAAATCGCCCACGAGGGTTACGAGTTGACCGTCCGCTACGCGAGCGGCAGCGAGCCCGCGAATGTCGAGATCGGCATCGCGACCGTCCCCGAGCAGCCCCGCCGTCACCTCCTGCCGCTCGACTCCGTGCAGGACGGCGTCACGGTCGGGAGCTGGGTCGCCGTCGAGCGTCCCCGCAAGGGCGCCACGGGCCCCGACGGGATCCCCGGCGACCCGAAGCTCTCGTTCGTCGCGACCAGGGTCACCGCCGTACGCACCGCCGTGTACACCGACTACGGCATCACGGGGCGGGGCACCGAGCTGACCCTCGCGGATCCGTGGCTCGACGCGCACGACGTGCTGCTCTCCACGATCCGGGACACCGTCGTGCACACGGGCGGCGAGCCGCTGCGCCTCGCCGACGAGCCGCTGGGCGCGGACGTGCACGGAAACGAGCTGGAACTCGCCTCCCTCTACGACGGGTTGACCCCCGGCCGCCATCTTGTCGTGTCCGGGGAGCGCACCGACATCCCCGGTACGGCCGGGGTGCGGGGCACCGAGACGGCGGTGATCGCCGCGGTGGAGCAGCGTCTCGACCCGCTGCTGCCCGGCGACCATGTCCGTACGACGCTGACGCTCACGGCCGATCTGGCCCACCGCTACCGGCGTGAGACGGTGCGCGTCCAGGGCAATGTGGTCCCGGCGACGCGCGGCGAGAGCCGTGACGAGCCGCTGGGCAACGGCGACGCGGAGCGGATCCACCAGTCGTTCACGCTCTGGCAGTCGCCGCTGACCTGGCTGCCCGCCGACAATCCGCTGGGCGCCGTCCCGACCCTGGAGGTGCGCGTCGACGGGCTGCTCTGGCACGAGGTGGACAGCCTGGCCGGACATGGACCGCGGGACAGGGTGTACGTGTCGGGGACGGACGCGGACGGGCACCCGACGGTGACCTTCGGCGACGGGGTGTTCGGGGCGCGGCTGCCCACCGGGCACGAGAACGTACGGGCCCGCTACCGCTTCGGCACCGGCCGCGCCGCCAATGTTCCCGCGCACCGGATCACCCAGGCGATCACCCGTCCGCTGGGCATCACCGCCGTGACCAATCCGCTGGCAGCGACGGGCGGCGCGGACGGCGACGGGCCCGGCCTGACCCGCCGTACGATCCCTCTCGCGGTCTCCGCGCTCGACCGTCTCGTCTCCCTGAAGGACTACGAGGACTTCGCGCGCTCACGGGCGGGCATCGGCCGGGCGGCGGCCCGCGAGATCTTCGACGGCCGGCGCCGTGTGCTGCATCTGACGGTCGCGGGGACCGACGACATCGCGATCGCCGAGGACTCCGAGGTGCTGCGCGCGCTGCGCTCCTCGCTCGTACGGTACGGCGACGCGCGCCTCCCGGTCCGGGTCGATGTGCGTGAGCTGGTGCTGTTGCTGCTCGCGGCACGGGTGAAGGTGGCCCCCGACCACACCTGGAGCGTGGTCGAGCCCCGGCTGCGGCAGACCCTGCTGTACGCGTTCGGCAGCGGGCGGCGGGAGTTGGGACGTCCCGTCCAGCTCTCCGAGGTCCTGGCGACCGCTCACCGGGTGCCCGGTGTGGACCATGTCGACGTCGATGTCCTCACCGGGGTGCCCGCGTCGGTCACCGCCGACGGACTGGCCGGACTCGCGGGCGAGTTGAGCCGCCCGCGTGCCTCGGTCCCGGCGCGGTCCGCCACGTACGACGTGGACACCCACCACGTCACCGCGGCGGACGGCGAGACCCTCACCCTGGTCGCCGCGCGGTACGGCATGGCGCTGGCCGAACTGCTGTGCCTGAACCCGGACATCACCGATACCCGGCGGCTGGCGAAGGGGCGGGTGGTGGTGGTCTTCCGGGGCATCAGGCCCGCGCAGCTCGCCGTGCTGACGCCGGAGGTCGCGGACACACTGATTCTGACGGAGGTCACCGCATGAGCAGGGAACCGGACGGGCTCGCGGAGCTGCTTCCGCAGTGGCACCGGCTGCGCGACGCCGAGGACGGTGAGCCGCTGCGCGCGCTGCTCGCGGTGATCGCCGAACAGGTGGACCGGGTACGGGACGGGGTCGAGCAGGGGTACGAGGACTGGTTCGTGGAGACCGCGGCGCCGTGGGTGCTGCCGTATCTCGGCGATCTGGTCGGCCACACCCCGCTGCCGGGCTACGAGCGCGTACCGGCGCGAGGACTCGGCGCCCGGGACGACGTGGACGCGCGCGAACGTCTCGCGGAGGCGCTGGCGCCGCGCCGCGATGTCGCAGCGACCGTCGCCAACAGGCGGCGCAAGGGGACCCTCGCCCTGCTGGAGGAGCTGGCCACGGGGGTGGCCGGCTGGCCGTCGCGGGCCGTGGAGCTCTCCCGGCTCGTCGCGCACCACCAGCCCGTCAAGCTGTACGGAGCCGCGACCGACGCCACCCGGGCCCGCCGCCTGGAGCGCGGCCGGCTCGCGGACGTACGGGACGGCGCCGCGCTGGATCTGGCGGGCGGTCCCTTCGGCGCGGTGGCGCGGACGGCGGAGGTACGGCGGGCCGGCTCGGCGCGCCGCGCCGGCGGCAACTCGCCTGCCGGGGTAGGGCTGTTCGTGTGGCGGCTGAAGCCGCACCAGGTGACCGCGGCGCCCGCGTACTGCGTCGACCGGGCCCGCAACCTCTACACGTTCTCGATCCTCGGCAATGACACCCCGCTGGTGACCAAGCCGGTGCCCGAGCCGTCGCCCACCCATGTCGCGACGGTCGACCACGTACCCGCGTACATCCGCCGCAGGCAGCTCGCGGACCGGCTCGTGGACTACTACGGGCCGGGGAAGAGCTTCACGATCCGGCGCGACGGCGGGAAGGAGCCGGTGCCGCTGTCGGACCTCGTCGTGGCGGACCTGACCGACTGGCGCTACCGCCCCGCGCGCGGGCAGGTGGCCGTCGACCCGGTGCTCGGCCGGATCGCGTTCGGGGCGCGTTCCGCGCCCCGCCAGGGCGTGTGGGTCAGCTACCACACCGCGTTCTCCGACGACACGGGCGGCGGCGAGTACCCGCGCGACCGAGAGACGCCGGTCACGGCGACGGTCTACCAGGTCGGGCCCGGCCGTACGTACCAGCGGATCATGGACGCGTACGGCGCGTGGCGCGACGACCGGCGCGGCGGGCGCTGCGGCCCCGACGGCGTCATCGAGATCACGCACAGCGGCGCGTACCAGGAGCAGTTGGACTTCGAGCTGGATCCCGGCGACCGCCTGGAGGTACGGGCGGCGGAGGGCGCGCGGCCGGTGATCCGGCTGCTGGACTGGTACAGCAACCGGCCCGACGCGCTCAACATCCGTGCCAGGGAGGACAGTGAGGGCGACGACGGCGGCGGGGACCGCACGGGCGGCGGCCCGGGACGGCCGGGACGTCCCGCGGCGCCGCGGATCGTGCTGGACGGTCTGCTGATCACCGGACGCGGTCTCCATGTCTCCGGGCCGGTCGGCACGCTCGTCCTGCGGCACTGCACGCTCGTGCCCGGCTGGTCGCTGGAGCCGCACTGCGCGCCGCACTCCCCCGAGGAACCGAGCCTGGTGCTGGACCGCACCACCGCGTGCGTGGCGATCGAGCGGTGCGTCCTGGGCACCATCGAGGTGATCGGCGACGAGGTACGGCACGACCCGCTGGCCCTGCACATCCGCGACAGCGTCCTCGACGCCACCGGCCACGACCGGGCCGCCCTGTCCGCGCCGGACTGCCGCCACGCCCACGCCGTCCTGCACGCGCACCGCACCACGGTGATCGGCGAGATCCACACACACGCGGTGGAGACCGCCGAGAACAGCATCTTCACGGGGGTGGTCCGGGTGGCCCGGCGGGGTATCGGCTGTATGCGGTTCTCGTACGTGCCGCCCGGCTCGCGCACCCCGCGGCGCCACCGCTGCCAGCCCGATCTGGTGGGCCGGGAGAACGCGCAGCTCGTACGGCCGCTGTTCACGAGCGAGCGGTACGGGACGCCCGCGTACGGGCAGCTCGCGGACGGGTGCGCCGAGGAGATCGGGCGGGGCGCGGAGGACGGCTCCGAGATGGGCGCCTTCCACGACCTGTACCAGCCGCAGCGCCTGGACAGCCTGCGGTCCCGGCTCGCCGAGTACACCCCGGCGGGTGCGGACGCCGGCATCTTCCGCGTCACCTGAAAGCCGCCCGAACGTACCCACTCACGGACCCACCGACCGACCGCCGCTCCGCCCCATCCGCCTTCCCACCCGCCTCCGCACCCACCGCCCCATGTCATACCGAACTTCCGAGGGGGACCCCTTCCCATGCACGCAGACATCTCCCGTGACACCTTCAGGCCCGAGCGGCGCTACTCGGCCGTGATCGCGCAGCAGGGCCGCGTCCAGCTCGACGCGGACGCCAACGAACAGGCCGCGATCCAGCTCGCCCAGGCCCGTACCGTCGCCGCCGACCTGATCGGGCAGCACGGCGGACCGCGCGACGCCACCGGCTTCGCGGTGGGCTTCGTGCCGGGCAGCCGGGAGCTGGACGACCTGACGATCGGGGGCGGTCGCTACTACGTGGACGGCATCCTGCTGGACGCGAGCCGCCCCGAGCCCGGCGTCCCGGTCGTGGACGACGAGCCCGGGAAGCCCGCCGCCGAGGACGACGAAGGCCAGGACGGCGACGGGGCCCCGGCGCCCGCCGCGTCGGAGCCGCCGGCCGGCTGGACGTACTGGGACCAGCCGGACGCGTACCGCGACCCGGAGCGTCCCGGCGACCGGCTGCCCGCCCACTTCCCCTATCTGGCCTACCTGAAGGTGTGGGAGCGCTCGGTCACGGCGGCCGAGGACCCGCTGCTCCGCGAGGTGGCGCTGGGCTCCGCGCTGCCGGACACGGCGGCCAGGATCAAGGTCGTCTGGCAGGTGCTGCCGCTGCCCGGCGCCGAGTTGGAGCTGGAGACGGCCGACGGATCGCCCCAGAGCCAGGACGAGGTCCGCGCGGCGTTCGCCCGGTGGGTGGCGGCGCAGGCGCCGACGGCCCGGATGGCGGCGCGCAGCCGCCGGCCGGAGCACGCGGACGACGAACCGTGCCTGGTGAAGCCGGACGCCCGCTACCGGGGGCCGGAGAACCAGATGTACCGCGTGGAGATCCACGAGGGCGGCACGGCGAAGGAGGCGACGTTCAAGTGGTCGCGGGAGAACGGCTCCGTGACCTTCGCCGTCGACGAACTCGACGGTACGTGGGTGGAGTTGGCCTCCCTCGGCAGCGACGACAAGCTCGACCTGAACGTGGGTGACCTGGTCGAGTTCACCGACACCGGTGCCATCGGCCGGGGCGAGACGCTGCCGCTGCTGCGGGTGGAGGAGGTCGACCTGCCGGGCCGGCGCGTACGGCTCTCCGGTGAACCGGAACGTCACATCGGACGGCGCCCCGAGCTCCACCCGTTCCTGCGGCGCTGGGACCACCGGCCGGTCTCGCGCCACACCGGGAGCGGCGGTACGGGAGGGTCCGGCCGCACGAAGCAGGGTGCGGGGAGGACGCGCGGCGGCGCGCTGCGTATCGAGGAGGGCGGCTGGCTGCCGTTGGAGGACGGCGTCCACGTGTACTTCGAACCGGGGAAGACCTACCGCTCCGGTGACTTCTGGACCGTTGCCGCCCGTACCGCCACGGGCGACGTCGAGTGGCCGACGGACGCGGCGCGCCGGCCGCTGCTGCGCTCCCCGCACGGGATCGGGACGCATTACGCACCGCTGGCCTGGGTGCTCAGCGAGAGCGCGGTGACCGATCTGCGCCTGGCGTTCGGACCGCTGGCCGTGCCGGTCCCGGCGGCGAGCGAGGCGGAACTGGCCGCGGAGCGCGCGGCCGAGGAGGAGACCGTGGCGGCGGAACGCGCCGCGGCCGACGCGGCGGCGCGGCCCGCCGACGACGGCACCGACGCCGCCACCGAGGCGCCGGGGAGCGAGGAACAGCCGGGGAACTGACGACGCGCCGCGCGCGCGGAGCAGCCCGCACGACAGAACACGGCAGCACGCACCAAGCTCACAGCAAAAGGCACACAGCACACCGGAAGATCCGTGAAGGAGCACCACGATGGCCACGCCTCTGACCGCCGCCAGACTGCTCAAAGCCCTCCGTGACGAGGGGCTGACCGTCGTCGAACACCGGAGCTGGCGTACCCACAACCGCAACCACAAGGGTGCCTGGGGTCCGATGCACGGGGTGATGATCCATCACACCGTCACCTCCGGCACCCAGAGCTCCGTCGAACTCTGCTACAACGGCCACTCCTCGCTGCCGGGCCCGCTCTGCCACGGGGTGATCGCCAAGGACGGCTCGGTCCATCTCGTCGGCAACGGCCGGGCCAACCACGCCGGTCTCGGCGACGACGACGTGCTGCGCGCGGTGATCAACGAGACGGCGCTGCCCGCCGACAACGAGGCCAACACCGACGGCAACCGCTATTTCTACGGCTTCGAGTGCGTCAACCTCGGCAACGGTACGGACCCGTGGCCGGCCGCCCAGCTCGAAGCGATCGAGAAGGCCGCGGCGGCGATCTGCCGTGCGCACGGCTGGAGTCAGCGTTCGGTGATCGGCCACAAGGAGTGGCAGCCCGGGAAGATCGATCCGCGCGGCTTCACGATGGACTCGATGCGGAGCCGGATCGGCAACCGGCTCGGCGGCAAGCCCGACGGCCCCTCGACGCCTCCGGCCAAGCCCCCGGCCAAGCCCCCGGCCACGTACGAGCCGTTCCCCGGGGCAGCGTTCTTCGCGGCCGGGCGGCACAGCGCGGTCGTCACGGCGATGGGCAAGCGGCTGGTGGCTGAGGGGTGCGGGCGGTATCAGGTCGGTCCTGGCCCCGACTGGTCGGAGGCCGACCGCGCCTCGTACGCCGCGTGGCAGCGCAAGCTGGGGTACGAGGGCGGCGACGCCGACGGCATCCCGGGCAAGGCGAGCTGGGACCGCCTCAAGGTCCCGCAGGTCTGACCGACGCGTCCGTCGGCCGACACCACCCCCGGCCGCCACCCCCGGCCGCCGCCACCGCCGAGGCAGCCCGCCCGGCGGACGACGCCCCGGTCCCGCCCGCCCCCGGTCCCGCTCAGCCCTGGGCCCGCAGCCGCCGCCATACGGCCTTCGCCGCGTTGTGCCCGGACATGCCGTGCACCCCGGGGCCGGGCGGCGTCGCGGAGGAGCAGAGGAAGACCGCGGGGTGGGCGGTGGCGTACGGGAAGAGGGAGATCTTGGGGCGCAGCATGAGCTGGAGCCCCGAGGCGGCGCCGCACGCGATGTCCCCGCCCACGTAGTTGGCGTTACGGGCGGCCAGCTCGGGCGGGCCCGCCGTGGCGCGGGCCAGGACGCGGTCGCGGAAGCCGGGCGCGAAGCGTTCGATCTGCCGCTCGACGGCGTCCGTGAGGTCGCCGTCCCAGCCGTTGGGGACGTGGCCGTACGCCCAGAAGACATGCTTGCCCTCGGGCGCGCGCGAGGGGTCGACCAGGCTGGGCTGGGCGGTGATCAGGAACGGTGTGCCGGGCGCCTGCCCGCCGGACGCCTGGCGCAGGGCGAGCCCGATCTCCCCGCTGGTGGGGCCGATCTGGACCGTACCGGCGCGGCGGGGCTCCTCGGCGGTCCACGGGACGGGCCCGTCCAGGGCATAGTCGATCTTGAAGGTGCTCGCGCCGTAGCGGTAGCCGTCGTAGACCCTGCCGAGGCCGGCGATCCTGGCGAGCGCGGTCGGGGAGGTGTCGAAGACGTACGCGCGGGCGGGCGGCAGGTCGTCCAGCCGCTTGACCTCGTACCCGGTGTGGATCGTGCCCCCCAGGTCGCGGAGGTACGCGGCGAGCGCGTCGGAGATCGACTGGGAGCCGCCGCGTGGCACGGGCCAGCCGCCCGCGTGCGCGGCGAGGGCGAAGATCAGGCCGACGGCGCCGGTGGCGAGGCCGTCGAGTGGGGCGATCACATGGGCGACGAGCCCGGCGAACAGGGCCTTCGCCCGCTCGTCGCGGAAGCGGCGCGTCAGCCAGGTCGACGGGGGCAGTCCGGTGAGGCCGAAGCGGGCGAGCGTGACGGGGTCGCGGGGCAGCGCGGTCAGCGGCAGGGACATGAAGTCCCGCGCCAGGGTGTCCCACTTGCCGAGGTAGGGCGCGACGAGCCGGCGGTACGCGCCGGCGTCGCGCGGGCCGAACGAGGCGGCCGTCTCGGCGACGGAGCGGGACAGCACGGCGGCCGTCCCGTCGTCGAAGGGGTGCGCCATGGGCAGGTCGGGGTGGAGCCAGTCGAGGCCGTACCGGGCGAGCGGCATGGTCTTGAAGACGGGCGAGCCGATCCCCAGGGGGTGTACGGCGGAACAGGGGTCGTGGCGGAATCCGGGGAGGGTCAGCTCTTCCGTCCTGGCCCCGCCGCCCACCGTGTCCTTGGCCTCGAACACGGCCACGGAGAACCCCCGCCTGGCCAGCTCGACGGCGGCGGTCAGCCCGTTGGGTCCCGCCCCCACGACGACGGCATCGAGCATCGACGTCACCTCGGACTCCTTCATCAGCCGGTGACAAGGAAGCCCAGGATATTCCCGGGCACCGACAGCCCGAAGGCGGGTACGGTCCGCACACGATGAATGACGCGACGAGTGACGCGACGAACGAGGCGGGGGACGGGGCGACGGACGCGAAGGTGCTGGCCATGGCCGCCCGGCTGGCCTCGGTACGCGGGGTACGCGCGGTGTCGCTCGGCGGCAGCCGCGCCCGGGGGACGCACCACCCCGGCTCCGACTGGGACCTGGGGGTCTACTACCGGGGCGCGTTGGACGTACCGGCGCTGGCGGCGCTGGCCGCCGAGGTGACCGGCTCCCCCGTCGAGGTCGCGGGCCCCGGCGGCTGGGGCCCCTGGGTCGACGGGGGCGCCTGGCTGAGGGTGGACGGGGCGGCGGTGGACTGGATCCTGCGCGACCTGGACCGGGTGGAGCGGGTCTGGGAGGAGTGCCGTCAGGGCCGTTACGAGGTGGGCACGCAGCCGGGGCACCCACTCGGGTTCTGGTCGCCCGCGTATGCCGGGGAGGTCGCGCTCTGCCGCGTACTGGCCGATCCGCACGGCGAGTTGACCGCGCTGCGCACGGCGGCGGGGAGCTATCCCGAGCCGCTGCGTGCCGCGCTCACCGGGGCCGTCTGGGAGGCGGACTTCTCGGTCGCCGCCGCCCGTAAGGTGACGCGGGCGGGGGTGCGGGACCCGCTGTTCGTGTCGCTGTGCCTGTCCCGGGCCTTCGGCGTCCTCGTCCAGGGTCTGCTCGCGCACCACCGGGTGTGGTGTCTCCACGAGAAGGGCTCCGTGGCGGTGGCCGCCGCCCTGCCGGACACACCGCGGGACTTCGCGGACCGGGTCGCGCGGGCCCTGGCGGCGCCGGCCCCGGAGGCGGTGGCGGAGGCCGCCGCGCTGGTGCGCGAGACGGTGGCCGTGCTGGAGACCGTACGGGACGCGTGAGGCGGCGACCTGCGCGCACCTGACGTACCTGTCCCGCCTGACGGGCCCCGCGCCCACCCGCGGACCCCGCTCCCCCGCTCAGACGCCGGCCAGCAGCCGCTCCCGTACCCGCTCCGCCGTGGCCCGGTCCCTGGCGGCCGTGAACGGAAGCGCGTTGCCGCCCGTGATGCGGTACGGCTCCCCGGTCAGCGTCGCGTGCGCGCCGCCCGCCTCCGTCACCAGCAGCAGGCCCGCCGCGTGGTCCCACGCCAGCTCCCAGCTGAAGGCCACCGCGTCGAGCGCGCCCCGCGCCACGGCCAGGTACTCCAACCCCGCCGCGCCGCAGGGCCGGGCGTCGATCCCCTCCGTTCGCAGTCCCAGCAGGGCGCGCTTCTGCTCGGGCGTGGTGTAGTCCGGGTGGGACGTCGCGACCCGCAGGGGCGCGGCCTCGTCGGGCGGTCCCGGGCGGAGCGGGACGCCGTCGAGGACGGCGCCCCGGCCGCGTACCGCGATCGCCATCTCGTCCAGCGCCGGCGCGTACGTCCACGACGCCACCAGCTCGCCGCCCTGCGCGAGGGCGACCAGGGTGCAGAAGCCGTCCTCGCCGCGGATGAACTGGCGGGTGCCGTCGACCGGGTCCACGATCCATACGGGCGCCTCGCCGCGCAGCGCCTCGTACCGCGCCGGGTCGGCGTGGACGGCCTCCTCGCCGACCACGGCGGAGCCGGGGAGCAGCGCGGTGAGGGCGGCGGTGAGGTGCTCCTCCGCGCGGCGGTCCGCGATGGTCACGAGGTCGTGCGGGGCGCTCTTCTCGGTGATCTCGTGCGCGGCGAGCCGCCGGTGGCGTGGCATGATCTCGGCCGCCGCCGCCTTGCGTACCGCCTCCTCCACGGCGGAGACCTGGACGGCCTGAGCCGTCCCGCGCAGGGGAACCGTTCCGTACACCGAGTCGTCGACCATGTGTCCAGCCAATCATGGACCGCTGACATCCGGCGGCCGGGGAGGGGCGGGAGCGGGCGGCCGGTCAGCGGCCCACGGCGTATCCCTGCATGCCGCGCGGGTTGGCGGCGGCGGAGAGGATGCCGGTCGCCGGGTCCCTGGCGACGGCGCAGAGCCGCCCCTCCGACCAGGCGTCCCCCACGGTGACGTCATGGCCGCGGCGGCGCAGTTCCGCAATGACGCCGGGGTCCATGCGCTCCTCCACGGTGACGCTGCCCGGGTGCATCCCGCGCGGGTAGAAGGAGCCGGGGAAGCTGTCGTTGTGCCAGTTGGGGGCGTCGATGGCGCCCTGGAGGTCGAGTCCGCCGCGGACGGGGGCGCGCAGCGCGAGCGCGAGGAAGAAGTGGAGCTGCCACTGGTCCTGCTGGTCGCCGCCGGGGGTGCCGAAGGCCACCGCGGGGGTGCCGTCGCGCAGGGCGAGGGACGGGGTGAGGGTGGTGCGGGGGCGGCGGCCGGGGGTCAGGGAGTTCGGCAGGCCGGGGTCGAGCCAGGCCATCTGGAGGCGGGTCCCGAGGGGGAAGCCGAGTCCGGGGACGACGGGGTTGGACTGGAGCCAGCCGCCGCTGGGGGTGGCGGCGATCATGTTGCCCCAGCGGTCGACGATGTCGAGGTGGCAGGTGTCGCCCCGGGTGGCGCCGTCCTTGGCGACGGTGGGCTCGCCCGCGCCCGCCGCCGGGACGCCCGGCGCGCCGAAGCCGGGCTCGCCCGCGGCGACGGCGCGCACGTGGTCGCTGAGCACGGGCCGGCGTCCGTCGGGGCTGCCGGGGCGCAGTTCGTACGAGGCCCGCTCGCCGATCAGGGCGCGGCGGGCGGCGTTGTACGGCTCGGAGAGCAGGGTGTCGAGCGGTACGGGGGCGGCGTCGCCGTACCAGGCCTCCCGGTCGGCCATGGCGAGCTTGCACCCCTCCACCAGGAGGTGGACGTAGTCGGCCGAGCCGTAGCGGGGCAGGTCGGCGGCGCGGGCGGGCAGCAGGGCGAGCTGCTGGAGGAAGGCGGGTCCCTGGCTCCAGCCGCCCGCCTTGCAGAGGGTCCAGCCGTCCCAGTCGTAGGTGACGGGCGCTTCGTACGGGGCGGACCAGTCGGCCAGATCGGCGGCGGTCAGGGTGCCGGTGTGGCGGGCGCCGCTGGTGTCCATGGTGGGGCGGTCGGACTGGGCGAGCAGCGCCTCGGCGATGAAGCCGGTGCGCCAGATCTCCCGGGCGGCCTCGATCTCGGCGGTACGGTCGCCGGCTCCGGTGGCCTCGGCCTCCGCGATCAGTCGGCTCCAGGTGGCGGCGAGCGCGGGGTTGCGGAACAGCTCACCGGGGGCGGGCGCCTTGCCGCCGGGGAGGTAGACGTCGGCGGAGGAGGTCCACTCGGTCTCGAAGAGTTCGCGGACGGTCTCGACGGTCAGGCCGATCCGTTCGACGGGCGCGTGGCCGTCCTCGGCGTATCCGACGGCGTACCGCAGCACCTCGGCGAGGGACCTGGTGCCGTGGTCGCGCAGCAGCACCATCCAGGCGTCGAAGGCGCCGGGCACGGCGGCGGCGAGCGGTCCGGTGCCGGGGACGAGGCCGAGCCCGAGGGAGCGGTAGTGCTCGATGGTGGCGCCCCGGGGCGCGGGTCCCTGCCCGCAGAGCACGCGGACCTCGCCGCCGGCCGGGGCGAGGATGATCGGCACCTCGCCGGCGGGGCCGTTGAGGTGCGGCTCCACGACATGGAGGACGAAGCCGGCGGCGACGGCCGCGTCGTAGGCGTTGCCGCCGTCCTCCAGGACGGCCATCGCGGACTGTGAGGCGAGCCAGTGCGTGGAGGACACCATGCCGAAGGTGCCCTGGAGAGTCGGCCGGGTTGTGAACATACCGTTTCTCACCTGCGCTTGTGTCGGAGTCCATCGGACCGATCAGTGCTCACGACGCCCCCTGGGGAGTCTCCGGGGAGTGGTGGCCACGGTTGTCGTTCGCCTGATCGGCGAGCAGACTATCGATCACCTGTCGTCCCATCCGCCCCGCCTCCGGCGTGACGTGGGCGTCGTGACCGCCCCGGCCCCCGGCCCCCGGCCCCCGGCCCCCCAGGCAACGGACAACGGACAACGGTCACGGATCACGGACCCCGGCCGGTAATGGGGTTGAGGCGCGCGGACTCCCGCCGTACCGTGTGGTGCATGGGTTCCCTGTGACAGTCCCCGTGCGCCCGCGTTGAGCTCGTCTCCGCCGTCGCACGTTCTCATCCGCGTTTCCCCTCCTCCCGTGGTGCCTGCTGCTCCGGCATGCCGCGCGGAGTGTTCCGGCGTACGCGGATGCGTCCACCGACCCGTTCCGATCGGCCTGGCCGAGAACAGGGGACTCCTCCATGTTTGCTGCACAACTATCTCTTCAGAACGTCACCCGCCGCTACGACGCCCATGTCGTGCTGGACGACGTGTCCTTCACCGTCAAGCCCGGCGAGAAGGCCGGCATCATCGGTGACAACGGGGCCGGAAAATCGACCCTGTTGCGTCTGATCGCCGGTCAGGACCGGCCTGACAACGGCGAGTTGACCGTGGTCGCGGCGGGCGGGGTCGGCTATCTCGCCCAGTCCCTGGCGCTCTCCCCCGAGGCCAGTGTCCAGGACGCGGTGGACCTGGCCCTCGCCGATCTGCGTGACCTCGAAGCGCGGATGCGGCACGCCGAGGCCGGGATGGAGGGCCTGGTGGGGGCGGAACTCAACGCCGCGCTGGACGCCTACGCCCGTCTGGTCGCCCGGTTCGAGGCGCGCGACGGGTACGAGGCGGATGTCCGGGTGGAGGGTGCTCTGCACGGGCTCGGCCTGCCGTACCTGGACCGTGCCAGGGCCCTGGGGACCCTGTCCGGCGGTGAGCGGTCGCGGCTGGCGCTGGCGGCCACGCTGGCGTCCCAGCCGGAGCTGCTGCTGCTGGACGAGCCCACCAACGATCTCGACGACCGGGCGGTCGGCTGGCTGGAGGCGCACCTGCGGGCGCATCGCGGCACCGTGCTCGCGATCACTCATGACCGGGTGTTCCTGGAACGGGTCACCACCACGATCCTGGAGATCGGTGAGGGCAGGGTGACGCGTTACGGCGACGGCTACGACGGCTATCTCGCGGCCAAGGCCGCCGAACGGCGGCGCCGTCTGCGGCAGTACGCGGACTGGTGCGCGGAGTTGGCCCGCAACCGGAGGCTGGCCGCCACGAACGTGGTACGGCTGGAGGCGATCCCGCGCAAGCTGCCGTTCGCCGTGTTCGGCCACGGTGGCTTCCGTACCCGCGGCCGTGGGCACGGGGCGATGTCCCGTATCCGTAACGCCAAGGAGCGCGTGGAGCGGCTGACGGACCGGCCCGTCGCGCCGCCGCCCGACCCGCTGGTGTTCGCCGCCCGCATGACCACCGCCGAAGGGAAGGTGCCGCAGGCGGCGGAACTCACCGGCGTCCGGGTCGGCGGCCGGCTGGACGTGGCGTCGCTGCGGATCGGCGGCGAGGAGCGGCTGTTGGTCACCGGGCCCAACGGGGCGGGCAAGACGACGCTGATGCGGGTTCTGGCGGGGGAGCTGCGGCCCGACGAGGGGACGGTGCGCACCTGGGGCCGGGTCGGGCATCTGCGGCAGGAGGAAACACCGTGGCCGCCCGGCCTGACGGTTCCCCAGGCGTTCGCCCGTGGCCGCGGCGGCGACCTGGACGAGCACACCGACCACCTTCTGTCCCTCGGTCTGTTCGGCCCCGCCGATCTGCGCCTGAGGGTGGGCGAGTTGTCCTACGGGCAGCGGCGGCGCATCGAACTGGCCCGTCTGGTCAGTGACCCCGTCGACCTGCTGCTGCTGGACGAGCCCACCAACCATCTCTCCCCCGGCCTGGTCGAGGAGTTGGAAGGAGCACTGGCCGGCTATCGGGGCGCGGTGGTCGTCGTCACCCACGACCGCCGTATGCGCGCCCGCTTCACCGGTACGCACCTGGAGCTGGACGCCGGTCAGGTGGCACAGCACGAGGAGGCCGTCGTGCGCTGAACCACGACAACGCTCGCCCCTGTGCCCCGTCGGGGTGTCCGGCGCACTTGTGTCACAGATCGTCGACAGCGCAACCGAACAGGCGGGGTCCGGCTCTTCGAGAGCGGGCCGACAGCCCCTGTCCGCCGCCTGCACCAGCCGAGGAGACATCTGCTGTGTCCGAGACATCCTCTTCCGTGATCCGGCGCCTTCGTGGCCGGGCCATGGGACTCGTCGTGGCCGGTAGGCCCTCGCCCTCACCGCCCCGCTCCCGGCGACGGCAGTGACCGGCCAGGCCCGTGCCGCCGCGGCGGACCCGGTCTCCGTCCTGAAGTACACCGCCAAGGAGCGCAAGGGAGCCCTCGCCCACTGGACACCGGCGCGGGTCAAGGCCGTCGGCAAGTCGGTGGACCTCGGGCCGACCGGGCCGAAGGCCAAGCCGTACCGGGGCACCCCTCTGAAGACGGTGGGCAGGCTCTTCTTCGTCAACGCCAACGGCGCCGACACCTGGTGCACGGCCACCGCGGTGAAGAGCGCCAACAAGTCGGCCGTGATGACCGCGGCCCACTGCGTGCGCCGGGGCTCCTCCCCCTACAACACCAGCACGGACATGGTGTTCGTGCCCGGCTACAGCAAGGGGAGGATGCCGTACGGCACGTTCGCGGTCCGCAGCGCCGCCACCCCGCGCGCCTGGGTGGCGGACTCCACCGACGACCTGGCCGCCCTGACCGTCGACACCGACAAGAAGGGCCGCAAAGCTCACCGATGTCGTCGGCGGCCAGGACATCGCCTTCAACCGCACCGTCGGCGGCACCGTATCCGCCCTCGGCTACCCCGCCACCAGCCCGCAGCGCGGCGAGGAGCTCCTGCGCTGCGTCGGTACGGCGAAGAAGGAGCACGGCACGCAGGTCATCCCCTGTAGCCTGAGCGGCGGCGCCAGCGGCGGCCCCTGGCTGGCCGGCTTCGACACCACCACCGGCAAGGGCGTCCTGGTCTCGGTCAACTCCGCACTCGGCTCCACCGCCCCGACCAAGATGTACGGAGAGATCATGGGAGCCACGGCCAAGAATGGCGACGGCGACAGCGCCCCGCGCCCGTGAGCCGCCGGCCGACGGGTGCGCCGGACGGGACGGTCAGTGCGACTCGCGGCTCACCTCCGAGCCGCTGGACCCGATCAGGAAGTCCAGGTCGGCACCGGTGTCGGCCTGTAGGACATGGTCGACGTAGAGCCGTTCCCAGCCGCGCCGGGGGTTGGCGAAGCCGGTGACAGTGGCCTCGTTCGGGGTTCTGCGGGCGAGTTCGTGGGCCGGGACGTCGAGGTCGATACGGCGGGCCTCCGCGTCGAGGCTGATGACATCCCCCGTCCGCACCAGGGCGAGAGGGCCGCCGGCCGCGGCCTCCGGTGCCACGTGCAGGACGACCGTGCCGTACGCCGTCCCGCTCATCCGGCCGTCGCACACCCGGACCATGTCGCGGACACCCTGTTCGAGCAGCTTCTTGGGCAGCGGCATGTTCGACACCTCCGGCATGCCGGGGTACCCCTTGGGGCCGCAGCCGCGCAGGACGAGGACGGAGTCGGCGTCGACGTCGAGGTCCGGGTCGTCGACGCGGGCGTGGAAGTCCTCGATGCTGTCGAACACGACCGCCCGGCCGCGGTGGCGCAGCAGGTGCGGCGAGGCCGCCGCGGTCTTGATGAGCGCTCCGTCGGGTGCGAGGTTGCCCCGCAGGACGGCGATGCCGCCCTCGGCGACCAGGGGCGCGGAGCGGGTACGGATGACCTCGGTGTCCCGGATCGGGGCGTCGTCGAGATGGTCCACCAGCGGCTCGCCGGTGACGGTCAGCGCGTCGGGGTCGAGCAGGTCACGGACCTCGCGCAGGACGGCGAGCAGGCCTCCCGCGCGATGGAAGTCGTCCATGAGGAAGCGACCGGCCGGCTGGAGGTCCACGAGGACCGGCACACGTGAGCCGATCCGGTCGAAGTCGTCGATGGACAGCTCGACCCCGAGCCGGCCGGCGATCGCCAGCAGATGGACGACGGCGTTGGTGGAACCGCCGACGGCGGCCAGCGCCACGATCGCGTTGTGGAAGGACGCCTCGGTCAGGAAGGTGCCGGGGCGCCGGTCGGCGGACACCATCTCCACCGCGAGCCGGCCAGTGCCGTGAGCGGCCTCCAGCAGGCGGCTGTCGGGGGCGGGGGTGCCGGCGACACCGGGGACGACCGTGCCCAGGGCCTCGGCCACCAGTGCCATCGTCGAGGCGGTCCCCATCGTGTTGCAGTGGCCCCGGCTGCGGATCATCGACGACTCGGAGCGGGTGAACTCCTCCGGCGAGAGCGTGCCGGCCCGGACCTCCTCGGAGAGCCGCCACACATCGGTGCCGCAGCCCAGCGGTGTGCCGCGGAAGGTCCCGGTCAGCATCGGGCCGCCGGGCACCACGACAGCGGGCAGGTCCACCGAGGCGGCGGCCATGAGGAGCGAGGGAATCGTCTTGTCGCAGCCGCCGAGCAGGACGACGCCGTCGACCGGGTTGGCCCGGAGCATCTCCTCCGTCGCCATCGCGGCCATGTTGCGCCAGAGCATGGCCGTGGGCCGCATCTGTGTCTCGCCGAGCGACACCACGGGCAGATCCAGCGGGATGCCGCCCGCTTCGTACACACCGTCACGGACCGAGCACGCCACCTCGCCGAGGTGTGCGTTGCAGGGGGTCAGGTCCGAGGCGGTGTTGGCGATGGCGATCTGCGGACGGCCGGTGAAGGCGTCCCCCGGCGCGCCGCGGCGCATCCAGGCCCGGTGGATGTAGGCGTTACGGTGCTGACCCGCGTACCACTGTGCGCTGCGGAGCCTTGCCATGGAGCCCCTTCCAATAATCGACACGGCGGTCTAATTTCTGGAACGTGGTGAAGCTGAGGAAGCTTACGCAGGGGTTCGACGGATCGACAGACCACGGCGGACCGGCAGAGCCCTGCGGATCGGCAGGGCCCAGCCGATCGGCAGAGCCCGGCGCGTTGATCTCACCGGCGGCGTCCTGCCGCTCCGTGCGGGCGTTCGTGCTGACGGCACCCGGGGAGTACGCGGTACGGGAGGTCCCGGCTCCGGTGGCGGCCCCGGGCGAAGCCGTCGTCGATGTCGAGCGGGGCGGTGTGTGCGGCACCGACGTGGAGTTCTTCACCGGTGCGATGGCCTACCTCCACCAGGGGCACTCCGCCTACCCGATGCGGCTCGGCCACGAGTGGGCCGGGCGTGTCGCGGCGGTCGGTGCCGGGGTCGACCCCGGATGGGTGGGCCGGCGGGTGATGGGCGACACCATGCTGGGCTGCGGTGGCTGCCGGCGCTGCCGCCGGGGTCACCAGCATGTGTGCGGGAAGCGGCAGGAGGTCGGCATACGCGGGGCGCGGGCCGGCGCTCTCGCGGAGCAACTCGCCGTGCCGGTCTCCTCGTTGCACGTCCTGCCCGACTCCGTCGACGCCGTGCTCGGCGCGCTGGTCGAGCCGGGCGGCAACGCCCTGCGCGCGGCACGGGCCGCCGCGCCGCACCCCGGCGACCGGACGCTGGTGCTCGGTCCGGGAACCATCGGCCTGCTGGTCGCGATGTTCCTCCGGGCCGCCGGCGCGGAGGTGCATCTGATGGGCCGCGCCGACAACTCCCTCGCCTTCGCCCACGCGTCGGGCTTCGCGGACGTGTGGACGGAGGACTCGGTCCCTGACCTGCCGTTCGACGCGGTCGTCGACGCGTCGAACGCGGCCCATCTGCCGGGTCTGGCGCTGGAGTTGGTCGAGCCGGCCGGGCGTCTCGTGTACGTGGGGCTGTCCGGTGAGCCCAGCAGGATCGACACCCGCGCGCTCGCGCTCAAGGACGTGACCGCGGTGGGCATCCTGTCCGCCTCCCCCGGTCTGGACGACACCATCCGCGCGTACGCCGACGGATCCGTCGACCCGAGACCGCTCGTCGCCGCGACCGTCGGCCTGGAGGAGGCCGGCGCCGTCCTCGCCGGAGAGCGCCCGGCCGGCGCCGGACCGGGACCGAAGATCCACGTCGACCCGCGGGCGGGGTGACCGGCGGCAATTCCCCAGGACTCGTCCGTGGAGCGCTGTTCGTCGGCCGGTACGAGGATGAGGTCGAAGAAGCGGTTGAGGGGCTCGATGATGTCGAGTTCCTTGTTGAGCAGCCACTGCGACTGCAGACCGTGCAGTACGGCCTGGAGAAGGGCTGCCGCGCCGTCCGGATCCAGCCCTTCCCGCAACCTCCCCTGCGCCGCGCGTTCCAGTTTGACCTGGGTCGTGTGGAGGCGCACGCGTTCGTAGCGGTCGAAGAAGTACGTCCGCCGTCCGGGCCGGGGACGACGGCCGGCCCCGGGACGACGGCCGGTCCGCCGTCCCACCCGAACCGGGGCAGTCATGATCCGCACCGGCCGGCCCCCGCCGGCCCCCGCCGCGCTCGCCCCACGACCCCTTCCACGTGCCACGCTCCCCGGGACCCGCAGTACGATGAGGCGTGACGCAGTACCCGGAACAGCTCGGCCTCGGTAGGGAGTGACGCAACGGTGCAGCCCGGCTCGCGGACCGGTCGGCGCGCGGCCGGTGGCGGACGCAAGCGCCTCGACGACGACCGGCGGGACGAGCTGCTCGGGCGGCTCCAGGGGATCGTCCTGACGGAAGGGTTCGCCCGGCTGACCGTCGACACCCTCGCCGCGCGTCTCCAGTGCTCGAAGTCCACGCTGTACGCGATCTCCTCCAGCCGTCACCATCTCGTGGCGACCGCGCTCAAGAGCTTCTTCCGGGACGCCGCGGAGCGGGTGGAGAAAGACGTCGCCGAGGTCGCGGACCCGGCCCGGCAGATCGCGACGTACCTCGCCGCGGTGGGCGCGCAGATGCGGCGGATGTCGGCGGCGTGCTACGACGACATGCTCGACGACGACGCGACCCGGGAGATCTACACCGTCAACTCGCTCGCCGCGACGCGCAGGGTCCGGGAGATGATTCACGCGGGTGTGGAGTCGGGCGACTTCCGCTCGGTGCACGCCGAGTTCGTCAGCCAGGCCGTCGGGCTGCTGATCGACGGTATTCAGAGCCGCGAACTGCTCGGTTCCACCGGGCTCTCCTCCGGGGACGCCTTTGTCGAGCTGAGCAATCTCGTTCTCGCGGCGCTCTCCAAGACCTCCCGCTGACCCCTCCACCGGCGCCCCCGGGGGCGGTGCGCACGATCCGCTCCGGCCCTCGGCTGCCCGCCGCACACCCTTGATGAATACGTCACGCGGTACTAACGTACGCGTAATAGTACTCAGCCTGAAGATCGTCTTCGTCCTTCCGAGATGAGGCAAACGATGGCCCTCTCAGACCCCGGCTCCGCCACCGATCCGCTCGACCGGGTCCGCGAGCTGGTCACCCTCTACAGCGACCCGGGCGCCCGCGTCGCCCACCTGCTCTGCGACGGGCATCCGGCCGACGCCGTCGCCTACACCGTCGTCGAGCCGGACCTGTCGTCCACCGTGCTCACCTACGGACGGCTGAGGACGGAGTCCGAACGGTTCGCCGCCGCCCTCGCCGACCTGGGGATCGGGCCGGGCGACCGGGTGGCGACGCTGATGGGCAAGAGCGCCGACTACCTGGTCGCGCTGCTCGCGACCTGGCGGCTCGGCGCCGTGACGGTGCCGCTGTTCACCGCCTTCGCTCCCCCGGCGATCGCGCTGCGGCTGCTGGCCAGTGACACCAGGATCGTCATCTGCGACGCCGCCCAGCGGCCGAAGCTCGAACCGGGTGAGGACATCCCGGCCGACGCGACGTGGCGGATCGTCGTCAGCGGGGGCGACGGCCGGGCCGGTGATCTCCGCTTCGCCGACCTGCTGGCCGCGCACGGACCCGGGTATCCCGCCGCGGCCCTCGGCGGGGACGCGCCGCTCGTGCACATCTTCACGTCCGGCACGACGGGCCGGCCCAAGGGCGTCGTCGTACCCACCGCCGCGATCGCCGGTTTCCGTGTCTACGCCGAGTACGGCTGCGGGGTGACGCGGGACGACGTCTTCTGGAACGCCGCCGACCCCGGCTGGGCCTACGGGCTCTACTTCGGGGTGATCGCCTCGCTCAGCCTCGGGGTACCCGGCGTCCTGCTGCACTCCGGGTTCTCCGCCGACCTCACCTGGCGGGTGATGGACGAGCTCCGGGTCACCAACTTCACCGCCGCGCCCACCGTGTACCGGTCGCTGCGCGCCTCCGGCGTCCCGGTGCCGGACGGTCTGGCACTGCGCCGCGCATCCAGCGCGGGCGAACCCCTGACACCCGAGGTCAACGCGTGGGCCGAGGAGGCGTTCGGCATCCAGGTGCACGACCACTACGGGCAGACCGAGGCGGGCATGCTGATCAACAACCACCAACTACCCGCGCTGCGGCGGGAGGTGCGGCCCGGGTCGATGGGTCATCCGATGCCCGGATGGAGCCTGCGGGTGCTGTACGAGGACCACGACGAGGTCGCGCCCACCGGCACCGTCGGCCGGATCGCCGCCGACCTCACCGACAGTCCGCTGGCCTGGTTCCACGGGTACGAGGGCGATCCGGCGCGGAGCGCGGGGAAGTTCAGCACCGACGGCCGCTGGTACCACACCGGCGATGTCGGACGCGTGGACGAGGAGGGTTACTTCCACTTCTCGTCCCGGGACGACGACGTCATCATCATGGCCGGATACCGCATCGGCCCTTTCGAGGTCGAATCGGTCCTGGTCACCCACCCCGCGGTGGTCGAGTGCGCGGTGATCGCCGCACCCGACGAGGTGCGCGGCGAGGTCCTGGAGGCCTTCGTCGTCCTCCAGGACGGAGCCGAGGCGTCCGACGAACTCGCCGCCGAACTGCAGCAGTTGGTGAAGAAGCGCTTCGCCGCCCACGCCTACCCCCGCACGGTGCACTTCGCCGACCGGCTGCCGAAGACACCCAGCGGAAAGATCCAGCGATTCGTCCTGCGCCGACAGCGCCAGACCGACCCGGAGCCCCGCCCGTGACCACTGCGGTACTCATCGAGCAGACCGGCGCCGTGCGCCGGATCCGGCTCAACCGGCCCGACAGCCGGAACTCGATCAACCCGGAGCTGATCCGGGCGCTCGACGAAGCCGTGGCCGCCGCGATGCGCGACCCGGACACCGAGGCGGTGGTGATCGCCGGGAACGGGCCGAGCTTCTGCGCCGGAGCCGATCTGCGACATCTGCTGGAGCTGGCCCGTACCGGCGGGGACCCGCTGGCGTTCCTCGGCTCGGTCTCGGCGTGCTTCACCCGGCTGGAGTCGGCGCCGAAACCCGTCATCGCCGCCGTCCACGGCCATGTGGTCGCCGGCGGGCTGGAGTTGGCGCTCGCCTGCGACGCGGTGGTGGCACGGGGCGGCACCCTCATCGGTGACGGGCACATCCGCAACGGGCTTCTGCCGGGCGCCGGTTCGAGCGTACGGCTGGCCCGCAAGGTCGGTGATCCGCTGGCCCGGCGCCTGATGCTCACCGGCGAACTGCTGCCCGCCGAACACTTCCTGCCCAGCGGCTTCGTCCAAGCGGTGGCCGGACCCGATGACTTCGAGGCGACGGTGACGGCCGTGGCGGACTCCTTCACGGGGCTGCCGCCGGGCTGCCACGGACGGATGAAGCACCTGCTCGCCGACCCCGGCGTCCCTGACGCCCTGCTGCGGGAACTCGACGTGTTCGCCGAGCACTGGCGCGAGCGGGACATCGCCGCCGAGCTGACCCGTTTCTTCGACCAGCGAGCCGTGAGGTAGCACCGTGCGACGTTATACGGACCGGACCGTGATGATCACCGGAGCCGGACAGGGACTGGGCCGTGCCATGGCCCTGCGGTTCGCCGCGGAGGGCGCGCGGCTGGCGTTGTGCGACGTCAACGAGGTCTCGGTGCAGGAGACGGCCGCCCGCTGCGGCGACGGCGGCATCCGTCCGGACGGCGACGTCCGTACCTCGGTCGTGGACGTGGCCGACGCCCCGCAGGTCGACGCGTGGGTGGCCGGGACGCTGGAGACCTTCGGCCGGGTGGACGTCCTGGTGAACAACGCCGGTGTGATCCGGGACAACCGCCTGGAGCGGATGACCGACGACGAGTGGGACGCCGTGGTCGATGTCAGCCTGCGGGGCATGTTCCACTGCTGCCGCGCGGTCTTCCCGCACCTGAAGGAGCAGGGGTACGGGCGGATCCTGTCCTTCTCCTCCATGTCCTGGCGCGGCAACTTCGGGCAGGCCAACTACGCCGCCGCCAAGGCGGGCGTGGTCGGCATGGCCCGTACGATCGCCCTCGAAGGCGCCCCGCACGGCGTGACGTCGAACGCGATCGCGCCCGGCCTCATCGACACACCGATGCTGGCCTCGATGAACGCGGCGGGCCGGGCCAAGCTCGCCGCCCGGGTGCCCCTGGGACACATCGGCGACCCGACCGACATCGCCGAGGCCGCGGCCTACCTCTGCTCGGAGGCGGCCGGCTACGTGACGGGCGTGGTCCTCGACGTGGACGGCGGCATCAGCATCGGCGGCGCCCCGCGCTGACCGTCCATCAATCAAGGTGAAAGGGCATCACACCATGGCCGACACCCCTGACCTCGTCATCGTCGCCGACGAGGGACCCGGTGTCCCGGCCGACGCGCCCCCGCACACCGGCCGGTCAGTCATCGGCCGGTCAGGCATCCTCCTTCAGGAAGAGTTCGACGACGGGGACGGCCACGTCGGGGCGGATGATCGGCAGGGTGATGGTCAGGGTGCCGGGGGGCTGGCCGCCGAGGCCCGTGGTGAGGGCCTTGACCGAGGGGTCGATCTCGCGGAACGGAATCTCCGACGCGTCGTTGAGGAGCTGCGCGTACGCGACCTTGCCGCCGAGGCCCGGCAGGTGCAGATGCTCGAAGGGCCAGGCGAACAGGTGGAGGTAGAGGCGGTTGCCGCGCCGGGTGTAGCGGGTGTCGGCCGGGGCGCGGAAGGCGGCGGGGCCGGCGCCGCGGATGGAGCGTTCGTGGCGGCGCATCCACTCCCCGATGCCCTCCAGGGCCGTGACCGCCGTCGCGTCGAACTCGCCGCGCCCGGTGGGGCCGATGTTCAGCAGCATGTTGCCGTTGTTCGAGACACCGTCGACGAGCATCCGGACGAGCAGGCCGACGCTCTTCACATTGACGTTGTCACGGTCGTACCCCCAGCTCCCGTTGAGGGTCTGGCACGCCTCCCACACCACGGGGACGCCGTCGACCTCCATGGGCCGGTCGGGCTGGTACTGCTCCGGGGTGACGAGGTCCCCGGGAATGTCGAGCCGGTCGTTGACCACGATCCCCGGCTGGAGCCGGCGGGTGAGGGCGAGGAGTTCCGCGGAGCCCCACTCCTCGGCGCCCTTGCCGTTCCACACCTGGTGGTGGTCGTCCTGCTGGTACGAGAAGTCGTAGAAGAGGTAGTCGATGGTGCCGTACCCGGTCAGCAACTCCTCGACCTGGCCGTGCAGATAGGTCCGGTACCGGTCCATGTCCCGGCCCTCGTTGAGCCGTTCGATCTCCTCGGGCGCGTCGTCGCGGCGCGGGTGGTGGCCGTCGATCGTGAAGTCCGGGTGGTGCCAGTCGATGAGCGAGTGGTAGAAGCCGACGCGCAGCCCCTCGGCGCGTACGGCGTCGACGAACTCGCGGACGAGATCCTTGCCGATGGGGGTGTTCATCGAGGTGTAGTCGGTCAGCTTGGAGTCCCAGAGGCAGAAGCCCTCGTGGTGCTTGGTGGTGAGGACCACGTACCGCATACCGGCCTTCTTGGCGGCCCGCGCCCACTCGGTGGGGTCGAAGAGGTCCGGTTCGAAGTGGCGGAAGTACTTCTCGTACTCCGCCTCCGGCGTCCGCTCGCGGTTCATCACCCACTCGTGGCGGGCGGGCAGGGAGTAGAGGCCCCAGTGGATGAACATGCCGAAGCGGTCCTCGGTGAACCAGGCGGGGACGGTCATGGACGGGTTCCTTCCGTGCGGGAGTGTGTGTGCTGTCGTCAGTGGGTTTTCGTACGGGGGTGTGTTGTACGGGCGTGTTGTACGGGGCGGGGGCGGCCGGCCGGTGTTCAGCGTCCGCCGAGGCCGCTCGTGACGATGCCCCGGACCAGGTGTTTCTGGAGGAGGACGAGGATGATCACGGTGGGCAGCATGGAGACCACCGACGCGGCCATGACCAGGTTCCACTGGCTGCCCTGCTGGCCGAAGAACGCCTGGAGGCCGAGCGGGATAGTGGCGCGCGCGTCGACGTCGTTGATGACGACGAGCGGCCAGAGGAAGGAGTTCCAGTAGCTGATGAAGGTGAAGACGGCCAGGACCGCGAGGGTCGGGCGGGCGAGCGGCAGCATCACACTGAAGAAGGTACGGACGGTGCCCGCGCCGTCGACGCGCGCGGCGTCGTCCAGCTCCTGGGGGACCGTCAGGAAGAACTGTCGGATGAGGAAGGCGCCGAGGGCCGTGAACGCCCACGGCAGGATCAGCGCCTGGAAGGTGTCGACCCATCCGACGCCCTGCATCATCACGTACATCGGGATGACGAGGACGTCCTGCGGGATCATCAGGGTCACCAGGAAGAGCAGGAACACGAGGTTTCTGCCGCGCCAGCGCAGCCGCGAGAAGGCGTAGCCGCTGAACGCGGCGACGGCGAGGTTGACGGCGGTGCCGAGGGTGGCGACGAGTACGCCGTTGAGGATGAAGCGGGCGAAGGGCAGATAGGTGAAGACGTCCGCGTAGTTCTGCCACTGGATCGAGGAACCCCACAGGGTGGGCGGGTTCGAGAAGGTCTCGGAGCCGGGCTTGAGACTGGTCGCCACCATGTAGATGAGCGGCGCCATGAAGAGCAGGGCAATGAGGCACAGGATCGCGTACCCGGTCGCCCGGCGCGCCCGTGTGCCCAGGCCGGTGCCCACCCCTGCGGCTGTGATCGTCCGCGTACCGCTAGCCATAGTGCACCCAACGCTTCTGGCCGAGGAACTGGACGGCCGTGATCCCGAGGATGATGACGAACAGCACCCACGCGCCCGCCGAGGCGAGTCCGAGCTGCTGGTTCTGGAAACCGGTGGTGTAGATGTACTGGACGAGCGTCTCCGTCGAGGTGCCCGGGCCGCCCTTCGTCAGCAGGAACGGCTGCGCGAACACCTGGAACGAGGTGATGAGCGTCATCATCGTCGCGAAGAAGACCGACGGTGAGATGGCCGGGAACTTGATGCGCCAGAACGTCTGCCACGGGCCCGCGCCGTCGAGTTGCGCGGCCTCGATCAGGTTCTCCGGCACCGCGTCGAGCGCCGCCGAGAAGATGAGCATGTTGTAGCCGAAGCCCTGCCAGACGCTCATCGCGACGATGGCGAACATCGCCCACTTCTCGTCCGCGAGGAAGTTCGGCGCCTGCGCCCCGACCGTCGAACGGAGTGTCGCGTCGATCAGCCCGTCGGGCTGGTACAGCATCCGCCACACGACGACGTTCGCCACGATCGGGGTCACCGTCGGGATGAAGAACAGCACCCGGAAGATCTGCCGGTGCCGGATCCGCGGGGTCAGCCAGGCCGCGAGACCGAGCGAGATCACCAGGTTCAGCGGCACGTACAGCACCACGAAGCCGACCGTGTTGAGGATGACCGTCCGGAAGACCGGGTCCGCGAACAACTGGGTGTAGTTGCCGAGTCCGTACCACGAACGCTCCCCGATCAGGGGCCAGTTCATAAAACTCACGGCGAGGGAGGCGAGGATCGGGACCACCGTGAAGATCGCCAGTCCGATCGAGTGGGGCGCTGCGAAGGCGGCTCCCCACCAGGAGCGACGCGCCCCCTCCGCCTCCTGCGTCTCCTTGGTGTCCGGCGCGTCCGCCGCGTCCTTCACCGACCGACTTCTTCCGTCCTCGTCACCGGGGGAGACCGGTGACGGCACCATCGCGCTCGTCACTGGGTGAGCTGCCCCGCGATGGACTTCATGGTCTCCGCGCCCGTGGCCTGGCCGTTGACCGCCTGGATCGCGTACTGCACGAACAACTGGTTGAGCTGGTCGCTCTGCTTGTTGCCCGGCAGCGGGGTGGCGGCCTTCTGCGCCACGGTGAAGACGGACTCGGCGCCGTCGATGCCCGCGTTGGCGTACCAGGTCTTCTGTGCCGCCGTACGCGCCGGGAACGCCCTGCCCTGCTGGGCGAGTGAGGTCAGGACCTTCTCGCTGGTCATGGTCTCGATGGCCCGGTACGCCTGCTCGGGGTACTTGCACTGCTTCGCTATGCCGAAGCCGGAGCCCGCCGAGAAGCTCGACGGTCCTGAGGTGCCGGACGGGATGGTGGTCACGCCGAGCGGGAACGTCACCTTCGACTTCTGCTGGAGCAGCGACCAGGGGCCGTCGACGTAGAGGCCGGCCTTCTGGTCGACGAACGCGTTGTCGTCGGCCGAGCCGTCCGCGCTCGCCTGGGTCGCCCCGCCCTTCTTCACCAGGGAGGAGAGCCAGTCGAGCCCCTGCGCGAACTTGGCGTTCTCCGGGTCGAGTTGGCCGTCGGAGGTGATGACCCGGCCGCCGTTGTAGCCGAGGACCATCGACTCCAGGTTGAGGTCCTCGACCGTCGAGGCGAACATCGTCTTCCCTGCCGCCTCGAACTTCGCGGCGGCGGCCTCGAATTCGGCGACCGTCCACCCCGGTTTCGGCGGTTGCGCGCCGACCTGCCGGAAGAGGTCCTTGTTGTAGAACATCATCAACGGGCCGGTGTCGTACGGCAGGGCGTACAGCTTGCCGCCGACCTTCATACCGTTCAGCGCCGTCGCGTCGAAGGCCGTCAGATCGGTGCCCGAGCTCTTGGTGTACGTGTCGATCGGGCGCAGGACGTCCGTGTAGTTGGCCGCCCGGAGGCTCTGCACGGTGACGATGCACGGCGCGCCGCCGGTGCCGAGCTGGGTACGCAGCTTGGTCCAGTAGTCGTTGAACGGCGAGCCCTGGACCGTGACCTTCGCCCCGCCGTTCCCGCCGGCCGCGTCGGCGACCTTCTGCCAGGCCGCCTTGTCCGCCGTACCCGATATCCACATCGACCAGACGAGGCTGTCCTTCGACTGACTCGCCGTGCCCGTGCTGGACGAGCATCCCGTCAGCGCGAGCACCATCGCGGCGCCCGCGGCCGTGGCACTCACGCAAAGCCGTTGTTTCATTGCGACATCCACTTCGTCGTGTATGGCTGCTTGACCGGGGTGATGTTGAGCCGGGGGGTGTTGAGCCGGGTGCCTTTGCTCGTGCCGGTCCGGTTCCTGGCGCTCCGCGCATCAAAACATCGGATGTATCGGGTGTCAAGGGATCGGTTCTCCCCTCACAGCAGCGTTATTGAGCCGTGAACCAGGGCAGAGTTTGGATGAATCACCGAGGGATGTTCGGCCCTCCGCACATACGTCGGGGGGGCCCCCCCCCGCCCGGGGGGGGGGGGCCGGGGGGGGGGGGGGGGGTGCGGGGGGGGGGGGGCCCCGCGCCGGTCTGGAGGGAAACCGGCGCGCCAAACACCGC